>NZ_JAKZKX010000009.1 GCF_022808715.1 Fundidesulfovibrio agrisoli | reverse complement strand
GGCGACTGCACTGATATATTTGAAGAATATCAGTGCAGTCGCCTCGCGGAGGGCCACCCTGGAGCCTGCTCGGTTGAGATCGGTTGAATAGGAGAATGGTTCGTTGAGGGCGCGAAGCGGAATGGGAGTGCGGAGGGCGCAGCCCTTTGCCCGCCGGGGGCTCCTCCCCCCTCAGATTCCCGCTCTACCTCCCGGCTGGCTCCAGCCACTCCGGGCGGACTGCATACACCTCCGCCAGCAGATACAACGATCCGCAGACAAGCACCGTTCCCCCCATCCCCCGAACCCGCTCCAGGGCCTCGCCGGCGTCAGCCACGGCCTCGGCGCGCGGCCCCATACGCGCGGCCAGCTCCTCCGGCGGCATGGCGCGGCCGTGGGCGGCCAGGGCTGGCACCAGGATGGGGCCGGGAGTCAGGGCGGCGGCCAGGGGCAGCATGGCCTCCAGGTCCTTGTCGGCCAGGCAGGCGAAGATCATGGCCGAGGGCCTGACGCCCAGACTCTCGATCGCGGCGCGCAGGCACTCCAGACCGGGCAGGTTGTGGGCCCCGTCCAGCAGGAAGTCCGGCCCCGAGTCCGTTGTCACCATTTGCAGCCTGCCGGGGATGAAGGCCTCCCGCGCGGCCCGGCGCAGGGCCTGGGCGTCCGGCTCCAGCAGGCCGAGGCCCGCCAGCGCGCGCACGGCGGCCAGGGCCAGGCGCAGGTTGCCGCGCTGGTGCGGGCCGGGCAGGGCGGGCGCGTCCGGCCAGTCGGGCGGGAAGGCCGCCTCGGCCGCCCAGCTCAGGGGCGCGCCCGTGGCGGCGGCGTGGGCCTCAAGAATGTCCGCCACTTCGGGAAGCTGCTCCCCGGCGATCACGGGCACGCCCGGACGCATGGCCCGGGCCTTGTCCCGCGCGATGTGGGCCAGGGAGGGGCCGATGACGTGCTCGTGGTCCAGCCCGATGGGCGTGACGAGCAGCAGGTCGTGGGCGATGGCGGAGGTGGCGTCGTGCCAGCCGCCCAGTCCGGCCTCGAACACGGCGGCGTGGCAGCCCGCCGCCCGGAAGATCCAGGCGGCCATCACGGTGAGCAATTCGAAGTAGGTCAGGCGCAGCTCCGGCGAGACGTCCGCCGAGACGCGCAGCACGGCCTCGGCGGCCTCCAGCCAAAGCTCGTCCGGCGCGGGCGAGCCGTCGATCCGGATGCGCTCCCTGGGGCTGACGAAGTGCGGCGAGGTGTAGAGCCCGGCGCGCAACCCGTGGGCCGCGAGCATGGCGGCCAGCATGGTGGAGGTGGAGCCCTTGCCGTTGGTGCCCACCACCTGCACGCCGGGGCAGGCGGGCCGCGTGAGGCCGAGGGCGGCCAGGGCGCGCTCCATGCGGCTAAGCCCCATGTCCATGTGGAAGAGGCCCAGGGAGTCGAGATAGGCCTCGAACTCCGGGAAGGAGGAAAAACGTCGGGTGGTCAGGGGAAGCTCCTTGGGCGGCTAGAACTCGAAGGAGTCTTCCTCGCGCATGAGGTGGTAGGAGTAGCCGTCCATGGCCAGGTGCAGCTCCTCCTGGATCTGTTCGGAGAAGGGGGCCTTCATGTGGTAGATGAAGACCTTGGGCTTGTAGGGCAGCTTGGCCAGCTCGGCGCGCAGCATCTTGGGGGTCAGGTGCTTGGAGATGCGCGCCAGCTCCTCCAGGTGGTTGGGGAAGGAGGCCTCGGTGACGATGTTCTTCACCGGCCGGTCCAGGGCGGCTAGGCAGGCCCACCAGCCGTCCGAGGGGCCGGTGTCGCCGGTGTAGGCGAAGGCCTCGTCCTCGCCGGGGCCGTGGATGATGAAGCCGCTGGCGTGCTTGGCGTGGTTCACCGGGCAGGCGGTCACGGTGAGGCCGCCCACCTCCACGGGCGTGCCCGCGGGCATGGGCGCGTAGCTGAGCACCGGGGAATTGGCCGGGATCACGGTGAAGTCGGGCCAGATGGTGTCGTTGAGCAGGTGCGTGGAGATGGCGTCCAGCACCTCGGGCATGGCGCGCAGGTTCACCGGGGGGTGGTTGTGCTGGGCCACGAATTCGATGAGGTTGTCGGCCAGGAAGAGGATGTCCTTGATGTGATCCAGGTGCGGATGGGTGACGAAGATGTCGGTGATGCGCACCTGCTCCTCCAGGGAGAGGCTGGAGGTGACGGAGCCCGCATCCAGCAGGATGTGCCCGTTCACCAGGAAGGACGTCAGGTGATGGCCCGGCAGGTCGGAGCCCGAACATCCAAGGACGCGCAGCTTCATGGGGCCTCCGTGAGGGAAGTTGGTCGGGCCGTTGTGCTGCCTGGAGGCACAAGTGTCAAGGCGGCGCGCCTTGACCAAGCCCAGCCCTGCGGGTAGGAGAGTGGCCCTGCGCGCCAGTAGCTCAGGCGGATAGAGCAGCTGCCTTCTAAGCAGCCGGCCGGGGGTTCGAGTCCTCCCTGGCGCGCCAGTTTTTCTTCGGGGACGTGGCCAGGCGGCCCGTTCCCCCCTGGCCTTCCGGCCGCCCGTCGATCCCGGCCGGCGGCACGCCCTGTGATGAAGGATCGCGATGCTTTTCTCCTCCATCGAGTTCATCTTCTTCTATCTGCCCATCACGCTGGGGCTGTATTTCGTTCTGAGCCGGTGGTCCCACAAGTGGGGCATCGCCTGGATGGCCGCGGCCTCCATCTGCTTCTACGGCTGGTGGAAGGCGGGCTATCTGGTGCTTTTGGGCGCCTCCATCCTGATGAACTACTTCGTGGGCGAGTCCATCCTGGATCGGAAGGCCGCCGGGAGCCAGCGCCAGGCCAAGCGCATCCTCACCCTGGGCGTGGGCCTAAACCTGGCCCTGCTGCTCTACTACAAGTACACCAACTTCCTTGTGGGCGCGGCCAACAGCCTGTTGGGCGCGCATCTGCCCAACCCGCCCATCGAGCTGCCCCTGGGCATCAGCTTCTTCACCTTCACCCAGACCGCCTACCTGGTGGACTGCTACGCCCGTCAGGTGCACCGCTACGGCCTGCTGAACTACGTGCTGTTCGTCTCCTACTTCCCGTACCTGATCGCGGGGCCGATCCTGCATCACAACGAGATGATGCCGCAGTTCAACACCAGGAAACGGCACTATTTCAACGTGATGGACCTGGGCGTGGGGCTCACGCTCTTCGCCATGGGCCTGTTCAAGAAGGTGGTGGTGGCGGACAACATCGCCTACATGGCCAACCTCGCCTTCAAGGAGAGCGCCGGGAAGGAGCTCATCCCCCTCTACATGGCCTGGAAGGGCTCCCTGGCCTACACCCTGCAGCTCTATTTCGACTTCTCCGGCTATTCCGACATGGCCCTGGGGCTCTCGCGCATGGTGGGCATCAAGCTGCCCGTGAACTTCCATTCGCCCTACAAGGCCCGCAGCGCCGTGGACTTCTGGCAGCGCTGGCACCGCACCCTCTCGCGCTTCATCCGCGACTACCTCTACATCCCCCTGGGCGGCAGCCGCAAAGGAGCGGTGCGCAAGTACGTGAACCTGGGCGTCTCCATGTTCCTGGCCGGTGTCTGGCACGGCGCGGGCTGGACCTTCATCGTCTGGGGCCTGATGCACGCGGCCTACCTGATGGTCAACCACCTCTGGCGCGACCTCAAGAAGCTCCTGGGGTTCGGCCCCAGGGTGGGGGGAGGGCTTGGCGATATTGTCGCCAACGCGCTCTCCTGCCTGGTGACGTTTTTGGCCGTGAACTTCGCCTGGGTCATGTTCCGGGCCGAGAGCCTGCAGAGCGGGGCCACGGTGCTGCGCTCCATGCTCGACTTGGGCAAGTGGCGGGACTACGCCCAACTGAACGCCATGGACATCCGCGAGATGGCCGTGCTCGGCCTGCTGCTGGCGGCGGTGTTCATCCTGCCCAACACCCAGCAGGTGCTGCGCCGGTATTCGCCCGGCATCGGGCTGTACAGGGGCGAGCGCCACTTCCTGCTTCGGGGGCTGGTCTGGAAGCCCACGTTGGGGTGGGCCCTGGTGGCGGCGGTGCTGCTCACCGCGAGCGTGCTTACGGTGTTCACTTCCTTCAAGAGCCTCGAATTCCTGTATTTCCAGTTCTAGGACAGCCATGAAGCTCCGCCGCTACCAAGTATACATGACCGTCGTGCTGCTGGTGTTCGCCGCCGCGGTCCTCTTCTTCACGGGGGCGTTCAACTTCGGCGGGGGGCGCACGCCCTACCTCTCGATCAAGCCCACCCCTCCCGGCGCGGACTGGTACATCGACCTGCAGTGGGGCCTGACCGAGACGCACTACTACGTGCTCTACCACGGCATCGGGCCCTCCGTTGACAGCGCCCGTCAGGCAGACATCGTGCTCCTGGGCGATTCGCGCTCCCTGCTGGGCTTCGACTGGCGGCAGGTGGAGGCCTTCTCCAAGGCCCACGGCGTGCGCATCTTCAACCTGGCCATCGACGGGGCCACCGGCTGGGAGTTCCCCCTGGCCATCATGAAGAAGCACGGCATCCACCCCAAGGCCGTGGTGTTCACGGTGCCCTCCTTCGTGGCCAACGCCATGTTCCAGGCCGCCAAGGAGGCCATGGAGACCAGCTGGCTCACCAGCTTCAAGTACGTGCTCTCCGGCGAGACCCTCTGGCGGGTCAAGAACGCGGCGGCCCTGGTCTCGCAGCCGATGTACTCCTGGCTCTACCCGCGCCAGTCCTTCAACGCCACGTACCGCTCCACCATCAACGGCTGCTGGTTCCGCGACGACTGGCTGGACACCCCCCACATGCCCATCAAGAAGGCCGACGAGCCCTGCGTGCAGCAGTACGCCATGCCCGGGGAGCTGACGGAAGCCTTCAGGCAGTGGGGGACCTCGGTGGTCGTGGGCAACATCCCCAGCGGCGGCTGGTGCCCCGGCCAGGAGCAGGCCCTGGCCCGCCAGATCGGCGGGGAGGCCGTGGGGGTGGAGACGGACGACCTGCGCACCTACGACGGCTCGCACCTGGACAAGGCCAGCTCCGAGGCCTACACGAGGCGCTTCCTGGAGGGGCTCGCGGGCACCGAGGCCTTCAAGCGCATCGTGGACGGGCGGAAGAAGCCCCAATAGCGCGGGCCTAGGGTGTGGGATTGACGCCCCGGGGGGAGATGATATGTCTCGCCCTGGCGCCGCACCCGCCCGGGCGGTGCGCGCCCCGCCAACACCACACCGAGACCGTAAGGACTTATGAATACATCCGCACCCCGGTCCCTCTCCGAGCAGGACCTCAAAGCAGCGTTGTCCGGCAAGCGCGTCCTGATCCTGGGCGGGCTCGGCTTCCTCGGCTCCAGCCTGGCGGTGCGCCTGCACCGGCTGGGCGCGAAGCTGACCCTGGTGGACGCCATGATCGAGGAGTACGGCGGCAACCCCTTCAACGTGGCCGAGCTGGGCGAGGCCTGCGCCGTCAACTACTGCGACATCCGCGACCGCACCGCCATCGAGTGGCTGGTGCGCGGCCAGGACTACGTGTTCCACTCCGCCGCGCAGGTCTGCCATTTGAAGAGCCTGTGCGACCCCTTCCCGGACATCGACATCAACATCACGGGCACGGCCGTGCTCATGGAGGCCCTGCGCAAGCACAACCCCAGGGCCAAGGTCATCAAGCTGGGCTCGCGCGGGCAGTACGGCCCGGTGCTCAAGCTCCCCGCCACCGAGGAGAACCTCTGCCAGCCCAAGGGCATCTACGAGATATCGCTGCTGGCGGCCGAGCACATCATCGGCTCCTACCAGCGCAACCACGGCATCCCCTGCGTGCTGGCCCGGCTGACCAACATCTACGGCCCCCGCGCCCAGATGCGCCACAACAAGTTCGGCGTGGCCAACTGGTTCATCCGCCTGGCCCTGGAGGGCAAGTCCATCCCGGTCTACGGCGACGGCCGCATCATGCGCGACTTCCTCTACATCGACGACTGCGTGGACGCCCTGCTGTACCTCTCCATCGTGCCCGAGGCCGAGGGGCAGACCTTCAACGTGGGGCACTCCAGGCCGTCCTCCTTCCTGGAGCTGGCCGAGGTCATCACCTCCATGACCAACACCGCCTGGGAGTTCACGCCCTTCAGCGCCGAACGCAAGACCCAGGAGCCGGGGGACTTCTTCTCCGACATCACCAAGATCCACAGCGTCACGGGCTGGTCCCCGGTGACGGAGCTGCGCGAGGGCGTGGCCAGGACTTTGGATTTCTACAGGGAGCACCTGCCCAAGTATCTCTAGCAGCCCGTTGAAAAATTCCCGCTGGCTGCGTTGCCTCGAAAAAGCCAAACCCTCGCGTATGACAGATACGCGTCGGCCTTGCCTTTTTCGTGCGCCTTGCCATCGGGCTTTTTGAACAGGCCGCAAGATGCGTGGATGTTGCGCAGCGCGCCGATATAGGGCACTGCCTTCACACCATTTATGAAGAACCTCACCTCCCCGCGCGTCTGGCTCCCCATGCTGCTGTGCGTGGCGGCCGTGGCCGCGGGGCTTTCGCTCTATCCCGACTTCTTCCTCACGGTGCGCTGCTCCTGCGTGGAGCCGTTCAAGTCCGCGCCGCTGGCCAAGGGGCAGCTGCTCGGCTGCTCCAACATCACGCAGACCATCAGCTGGGAGAGGTCTTCCAACGTCACCCTGGCCAAGGGCGACGTGGAGGGCTGGGACGTGCTCACCCCCACCGACCCGAACCTCCCCGCCGTGCTGGCCGTCGAAGTCTCGCGCGACAGGGACCAGGCGGTGTGGTTCCCGCGCATGTCCGGCGAGGAGTGCGCCATAACCGTGCTCACCGAGGGCAACCGCCCGGTGGACCGCCTGCGCGGCACGGCGCAGTGGTCGCCCATCGGGGCCAGGCGCTGGCTGAACCTGCGCTGCCTGCGCTACGGCGACGTGGACCATGACGACGTGGTGGAGCTTATCCGCATCCAGATGTACGGCAGATGGGCCCAGGTGTGGTCCAAACAGGGCAAGGTGTTCTTCTGATGCGCCGCCTGTACGAAAGGCTCGGCGCGTATGCGCTGTGGGCCGCGCTGGCCGCGCTGCCCTTCCTGTGCGTGTACGGGTTCGTCCACTACGTGCTGCGGGCCTCCATCGCCGACCACTTCCCCTCCAACGGGGACCCCTGCGTGTTCTGGCACGAGATCGCCACCCTGGTGAGCGTGGGCCTGGGGGGCGGGCACTACGGCTACGAGGAGCTGGCGGCCCCGGCGGCCAAGTACGGCGTGGGCACCTTCGCCGCGCACAGCATGTGGTTCCAGATGATCTACGCGGGCATCGGCAAGGTGGTTGGGTGGAAGCCCCAGACCCCGGTCTGGGTCAACATAGGCTTCCTGACCGCGGCCCTGGCCCTGCTGCCCTGGCTCATGCGGGCGGGCGCGCGCTACATCCTGTTCTGCCTGGCCTTCTTCGCCTCCTGCCTCTACATGCAGATGTTCACGCCGATCATGATGTCGGAGGCCTTCCAGTTCTCCGTGGCCATCGCGCTGGCCGGGCTCTTCTTCAGGCATATCGAGGCGGGCGGGGGCGCCGGGGCGTTCAGCAAGGCGCTCTGGGTTCTGATCGCCTGCGCAGGGGCCACGCGCTACAGCTGGGCCCTGCTGTTTTTCGCCTACCACATGCCTTTCGAGCGGATGCGCAGCCCCAAAGCCTGGGCACTGGCCATGGCCAAGGCCCTGGCCGGCTTCGCGCTGTGCTTCGTTGCCTACCTGCTCTTCGCGGCCCCGTACCCCTACGAGCCTTTCCCGGGCAGCCACTTCGGCATGGCCGTGTACGCGAGCCTGCTGCGCGGCGACGCCGGGCCGCTGGCTGCCCTGGTCAAGACCAACTTCCTGGGCGTGTTCGAGCCCGAGCAGATGAGCGCCCAGCTCATGCTCTTCTGGATGGTCATCGCCTACGCCTTCGCCGCGCCCCTGCTCACCCTCAAGGAGAGAAACGCCCCCGCCCCCGAAGGCGGGAGGCTCGCCGGTCTGGCCATGTTCCACGTGGTGAACATGGGGAGCATCCTGGCGGCGTCGTTCTTCTACTACTACGCCGCCGTGGGCATGACGGGCCTGCGCCTGGGCATGCCCCATTTCGTGTGCTCCCTGCTGATCCTGGCGCGCACCGTGCGCCTGCGCTGGCTCATGCCCGTGCTGGCCCTGCAGCTGGTTCTGGCCCCCGCGCTCATGACGGACATGCGCATGGTGGGCGGCACGGAGTACAGCGGGGTCACGGCACGGTCCGGAGCCCACGAATTCCAGGAACTCTTCAGCAAGATGGCCTACCGCAAGGGCGCGCCCTCGCCCTGGTGCAACACCGCCCTGGTGTTCGGCAGCTACTCCACGGGCCAGGCCTTCATGTTCATCCCCCCCGAAATGGGCATCAACGACATGCGCTTCCCCGAGGACAAAAACTTCGCCGGGCCGCTGAAATCCGGCTGGGTGCTGACCAGGGTGCCCGGGGCCAGGAAGATCCTGGAGCGGATTCCCGGCCTGGAGTTCGTGGGCGAGCAGGGGGCCTGGTCGCTGTTCCGCAACGCCGCGGCCGGGTGCGGCCCGGCCGGCGGCGCGCAGTAGCCCGGCCCCGCGCGACCTCCCCTCAAGGCGCGGAACCGGCATGAAGTTCGCCTCCCTCTTCCCCCTCCTGAAGCGTCACTTGGGCCTGATCGTCAGCCTGGCCCTGCTGGCCTGGGTGCTCCACATCGTGGGGCTGGAGGCCATCGTCGCGGGCTTCAAGAGCCTGAGCCCCGGTTGGTCCGCCGCGCTCCTGGGCGTCTACGCGCTGGGCCTGGGCCTGCGGGCCGTGCGCTGGTCCCGCCTTTTGCAGCCGGTGCTGTCCGTGCCGGTGGTGGCCTCCGCCCACATCATCCTGGTGGGCAACCTGGCCAACAACATCCTCCCGGCCAAGGCCGGGGACGTGGCCCGGGCCCTGCTCTTGAAGCGGCTGCGCGGGGTGGCCCTCTCCGCCGGGATCATGTCCGTGCTCATCGAGCGCATCTTCGACGTGCTGGCCCTGCTGCTCATCTTCCTGCTGGCCGTGCTCTCGGTGCGGGTGGCTCCGGGCTACCAGGGCGTCGCCTTGAGCATCCTGCTGACCGCCTCGGCCGTATTCCTGGGCGCGCTGGCCGTGCTGTTGGCCATCAAGACCGTGCCCGGCGTCACTGGCCTGCTGCTCTCCCTGGCCGGGAAGCTGCCCGCCGGGCCGGGCGCGAAGCTTACGGGCCTGATCGGCTCCCTGCGGGATTCGCTGGCCTTCGTCCGGCTGGACGCGGGCTTCGCCTGGTTCACGGGCCTGGGCCTTGCGGTCTGGCTGGCGGAGGGCCTGGCCTTCTGGGTGGGCTTCAAGGCGTTCCAGGTGCCCGGCGGGGTGATGGAGGCCCTGCTGGTGTTCGCGCTGGTGAATTTCAGCGCCCTGCTGCCCGCCGCGCCGGGCAACATCGGGGTGTACCAGGCCAGCGTGGTTTTCGCCTTCACCATGCTCGGGCTGCCCCTGGAGCCCGCCGTGCCGATGTCGCTGGTGCTGCAACTGGCGCAGATGCTCTTCAACTCGGCGCTGGGCGTGCTCTCCATGCGGGCCCTGGGGCTGGACGGCTCATTTTTGCGCCTGGCCGGGGCGGAACGCCGGGAACGTTAGGCCCCGCGCCGCTGGACAAACCCGGAACCGGAGTGCATACCGGCCCCGCGCGGAGGTTGCCAACCGCGCCGCGAATGGCATAAAACCGCAGGCCAGCATGGGCGCCCCGCCCGCCCGCTGCCTGGCCGGGGCGCCGCCGCCGCCCGGGAACCCATCGCCACTCTCCAAGGACATTTTTTGTGAGCACCGCCCAGGACTACTTCGTGCATCCCCAAGGCATCTGCGAGAGCCCCCACGTCGGGGAGGGCTCGCGCATCTGGGCCTTCGCCCACGTGCTGCCCGGGGCGCGCATCGGGCGCTTCGCCAACATCTGCGACGGGGTGTTCATCGAGAACGACGTGGTGCTCGGCGACAACGTTACGGTGAAGAACCACGTGGCCCTCTACGACGGCCTGCGCGCCGAGGACCAGGTGTTCATCGGCCCCGGCGTGAGCTTCGCCAACGACACCTATCCCCGCTCCAAGCGCTTCGTGGAGCACCCCCTGACGCGCCTCCTGCACGGCTGCTCCCTTGGCGCGGGCTCCATCATCCTGCCCGGCGTCACCGTGGGCCAGTACGCCCTGGTGGGCGCCGGGGCCGTGGTCACCCGGGACGTGCCCCCCTTCACCCTGGTCAAGGGCAACCCGGCCAGGGCGGCCGGGCTGGTGTGCGTCTGCGGCGCCCCCCTCAAGGAGGAGCAGGGCGGATATTTCTGCACAGCGGGCGACTGGCGCGGGTCCGCCCCCAACCTGGACATGAAGTGCTCCCAATGCTGAACCTTCGCCCGCGTATCGCCGTCGTCGTGCCGGTGTACGGCAACGAGCAGAGCCTGCCCGAGCTGTACGAGCGCATCGTGGCCGCCTGCGACAAGGCCAACGTGGAGCTCACGCTCCAGTTCGTCAACGACCGCTCCCCGGACGACTCCCAGTCCGTCATCGAGGAGCTGGCCCGGCGCGACCCGCGCGTCTGCGGCATCCTGCTCTCGCGCAACCACGGCTCCTTCGTGGCCATCTCCGCCGGGCTGGCCCAGGTGGCCGGGCACGACGCCGCCGTGATCCTCTCCGCCGACCTGCAGGATCCGCCCGAGCTCATCGAGGACATGGTGGCCCACTGGCGCGAGGGCAAGAAGGTGGTGCTCTGCTCCCGGGCCGGGCGCGACGACCCGTTCGCCTCCCGCCTGTTCGCGCAGACCTTCCAGTGGCTCTTCAGGCGCATCGCCCTCAAGGACATGCCCCCCGGCGGCTTCGACTTCTGCCTGCTGGACCGGGCCGTGGTGGAGGTGCTGCTGCAATCGGAGGAGAAGAAGACCTCCCTGGTGGGGCTCATCGTCTGGGCGGGCTTCGACCGGGCCGTGATCTCCTACCACAGGGCGCAGCGCAAGCACGGCAGGAGCATGTGGAGCCTGGGGCGCAAGATCTCCTACGCGCTGCAGTCCATCGTGGCCTTCTCCAGCTTCCCCATCAAGCTCTTCGGGCTCATGGGCCTGGGGCTCACCGGGCTGTGCCTGGCGGCCATGGTCTACATCGTGCTGGGCTCCATGGCCGGGATCATCACCACGCCGGGCTGGCCCTCCATCATGCTCTCGCAACTGGCTGTCATCACGCTGCTATTCGTGGGCTTCGCCACCATCGGCGGCTACCTCTGGATCAACCTGGAACAGACCCGCAAGCGCCCCCTGTTCATCATCGACAAGACCGTGGGCCGCACGGCCCGCCCCGCGCTGGGCGAGGGCAGGGTGGCCTTCTTCGACATGGCCGCCGTGTCCGAGCCCATCGCCCCGCAGCTGGCCAAGGCCGCCACGGACGTGCTCTCGAGCACCCAGATAATCCTCGGCCCCAACGTGGCCCGCTTCGAGCGCGAGTTCGCGGCCTGGCTGGGCGCGCGGCACTGCGTGGGCGTGGCCAACGGCACCGACGCCATCACCCTGGCCCTGTGGGCCGCCGGGGTGAAGCCCGGCGACAAGGTGGTGGTCCCCGCGCTCACGGCCCCGCCCAGCGCCGTTGCCGTGCTGCGCGCCGGGTGCGTGCCCGTGTTCGCCGACGTGGAACCCCGGACCCTCACGCTGGACCCCGACTCCCTGCGCCGCGCCGCGGCCCTAGGGGCCACGGCCGTGCTGCCGGTGCACCTCTACGGCGTGCCCTGCGCCATGGGCCCCATCCTGGGCGCCGCCTCGGACCTGGGCCTGACCATCGTGGAGGACTGCGCCCAGTCCACCGGCTCCGTCATCAACGGGGTGTCCTGCGGGCTGTTCGGCAAGGCCGCCGCCTTCAGCTTCTACCCCACCAAGAACCTGGGCTGCTACGGCGACGGCGGCGCGGTGGTCACCGAGGACGGCGACATGGCCGAGCGCCTGCGCCGCATGCGCTTCTACGGGCAGGACGCCTCGGGCGAGTGCGTGATGATCGGCTTCAACTCCCGCCTGGACGAGATGCAGGCCGCGCTGCTCTGCGAGCGCCTGCGCGTGCTGGACAAGGACAACGCCGCCAGGAACCGTATCGCCGCGTTCTACGCCGAGCGCCTCGAGCCGCTCAACCCCGTGCCCATGGTGCGCGGCCGCGCCGCGCACCTCTTCGTGGTGCGCCCCGCCGACCGCCAGGGCTTCCGGGATCACCTCAAGGCCAAGGGCATCGACACGGGCGTGCACTACCCCCTGGCGCTGAACAGGCACGCCTACCTGGCGGCCAACTCCCTCTCCGTGGACTGCCCCAACGCCGAGGCCGCCGCGGCCAGCGTGGTGAGCCTGCCCTGCCACCCGGCCATGCACCAGGTGGAGGCCGAGCGCGTGGTGGCGGCCTGCCTGGAGTGGGGCGGAGGGGCCGGTGCCTGATCCGCGCGGCCCGGGCGACGCCGCCCGCCAGGACGTGCTCGGCAACTACATGGCCGAGTCCTCGGCCGGAGCCCTGGGCAAATATCTTGAAAGCCGCGCCCGCACGCCCCTGCGCTACGCGGCGGAACAGCTGGCCCAATATCTGGCGGGCTGGGTGCCCGGCCTGCCGGGCATGGCCCTGCGCCAGCTGCTCTACCGGCCGCTTTTGGCCAAGGGCTCGCACGCCCCGGTGATGGAGGGCGGCTCCGAGCTTCTGCACATGGACTCGCTGCGCTTCGGCACAAGCGTCTACGTGGACAGGCTCTGCCGCATCCACGGCTCCCGCGCGGGGATCACCCTGGGCGACTGCACCCGCGTGATGCGCGGGGCCTACCTCTGCGCCTACGTGTCCAACGCGCGCGAGGGCGAGGGCATCGTCACGGGCGAACGCTGCTGGGTCGGGGTCAACGCCGTGCTGGCCTCGGGGCAGGGCGGCCTGACCCTGGGGGACGACGTGCTCATCGGGCCGGGGGCCGTGCTGGTCACCGGGGACCACGATTTTTCACGCTGCGACATCCCGGCCACCAGCCGGGCCTACACCGGCACCCCCATCACGGTGGGCTCCAACGTCTGGATCGGGGCGGGCGCCATGATCCTGGGCGGGGCCCGCATCGGCGACAACGCGGTGGTGGCCGCCGGCGCGGTGGTCCACTCCGAGGTGGCCCCGGGCACGGTGGTGGGCGGCGTTCCGGCCAGAGTCATCAAAACCATAGCAACAGAGAGCAAGTGATGCGCGTTCTGCTCATGAACGTCCCCGACGCCAACGTCGGCAAGACCACCGACGACTGGGACATAGAAGCCACCGACATCGGCGTGTTCCCGCCCATGGGCATCCTCTACCTGGCCGGGGCCATCCGGGCCCTGGGCCGCCACGAGGTGAAGCTCGTCGACTGCATCCTGGACAGGCTCACCCCCGAGCAGGCCGCCCAGCGCGCCAAGGACTACGCGCCGGACGTGATCGGCCTCACGGTCTACACGCCCAACCTCTACGACGCCCTGATGCTCACCCGCAGCCTGCGCGCCGCGCTCCCCAAGGCGACCATCGTCTGGGGCGGGCCGCACACCATGCTCTTCCCGGCGGAATCCATGGCCCAGCCCGAGGTGGACTACCTCATCACCGGCGAGGCCGAGGAGACCTTCCCCGCCTTCCTGGACGCCCTGGAGGACGGCAAGCCCCTGGACTTCATCCCCGGCGTCTGGATGCGCAAGGGCGCTGAAGTGGTCAACACCGGCGCCCCCGGCTACGTGGAGGACATCGACAAGCTGCCCTTCCCGGCCTTCGACCTGGTGGACTTCAAGCGCTATTTCAGCGCCATCGGCACGGGCCTGCCCGTGGGCACCATCTGCAGCTCCCGCGGCTGCCCCTTCCACTGCACCTTCTGCTGCAAGCCGTACTCCACCTACCGTTCCCGCAGCGTGGAGAACATCCTGGCGGAGATGGAGCTGTACCACGCCCAGGGCATCCGCGAGTTCTTCTTCTTCGACGACCTGTTCAACGCCTCGGCCAAGCGGGTCAAGGCCATCGCCGAGTCCATCCTGGCCAAGAACTGGAAGGACGTGGTCTGGTCCTTCCGTGGGCGGGTGGACGCCGTGGACGAGGACATGCTGCGCCTGGTTAAGAAGGCCGGCTGCCGCCAGATCCTCTTCGGCGTGGAGGACGCCAGCGACGAGGGCCTCAAGGCCATCAACAAGAAGATCAGCGTGAAGCAGGTGTTCCAGGCCATGCGGCTCTGCCGCAAGGTGGGCATCATGACCTCCACCAACTGGATCATCGGCTTCCCCCACCACAAGACCCGCGAAGACATCGTGAAGCTGATCGACAACGCCGTGGCCATCGACTCGGACTTCGCCCAGTTCAACATCTGCATCGTGTACCAGGGCACGGCCATGTTCGACCTTGCCGTGGAGAAGAAGCTCTTCGACCCCGACATCTGGCGCAAGCACGCCCTGAACCCCATCCCCAACTTCGTGGAGCCCATCTGGGAGGAGCACCTCTCCCGCAGGGAACTCTCGGAGCTGCTCAAGCAGTGCTACCGTCGCTTCTACTTCCGGCCCATGTCCATCCTGCGCAAGGTCATGCGTGTGCGCCGTCTCTCGGAGCTCATGCTCTTCGCGCGCGGGGCCATGACGCTGCTCGGCATCAAGGGCTACGCCCGCAAGAAGCACGTCCAGGGCCAGGAGAGCGCGGCGCGCTAGCGCCCGTGCCGGGCGCTGCTGGTGTGAACCATGTGCGGTATCTGCGGCTTCCGGGCTGACCCCGGCTACGACCTGGACGCGATGCTCGCGTCCATCGCCCACCGCGGGCCGGACGGGCGCGGGGCCTGGCGCTCGGGCGGCGTGGCCCTGGGCCACGCCCGGCTGGCCATCATCGACCTGGCCGGGGGCGCGCAGCCCATGCACGGGCGCGACGGGGCGGTGAGCCTGGTCTTCAACGGGGAGATCTACAACTATCGGCAGCTGCGCCGCGAGCTCGAGGCGGCGGGCCAGAGCTTCGACACCTCCTCGGACACCGAGGTCCTGCTGCGCATGTACGAGGCGCACGGCGAGAAAATGCTCCCGCGCCTGGAGGGCATGTTCGCCTTCGTGCTTTACGACGCCCGGCGCGACCTGCTCTTCGGCGCGCGCGACCGCTTCGGCATCAAGCCCCTCTATTACACCTGGGACCAGGGCCGCTTCGCCTTCGCCTCCGAGATAAAGGCCCTGCTGGCCTGCGGGGCCTGCCGCCCGGTGGGCAACCCCAAATCCGCCGCGCTGTTTTTGACCTTCCGCTTCATCCCCGGGCCGGAGACGGCCTTCGCCGACGCCCTGAGCCTGCCGCCCGGAACCTTCTTCCGGCAGGAGGGCGGCCGCGCCCCCGTAATCGAGCGCTACTGGGACCTGCCCGAGGTGGAGCCCAGGTCCGACGAGGAGGACGCCTTCGAGTGCTTCTCGGGGCTCCTGCGCGAGGCCGTGGCCTCGCACCTGATGAGCGACGTGCCCCTGGGCGCGTTCCTCTCCGGCGGGGTGGACTCCACGGCCGTCACGGCCGCCATGGCCGCCTGCGGGCACAGGCCCCTGGAGACCTTCACCGTGGACTTCCGGGGCGCGCCCTCCGAGTCCGTGGAGGCCGAGCGCACCGCGCGCCACCTGGGCTGCGAACAGCACACCGTGCTGGTGGACCCCGCGAGCCTGGAGATGTTTCCCGAACTGCTCTACCACCTGGACGCCCCCTTCGGGGACGCCATCCTGCTGCCGCTGTACCTGGTCTGCCTGGAGGCCTCCAAGCGGGTGAAGGTGGTCATGAGCGGCGACGGGGCCGACGAGACCATGCTGGGCTACATCCACCACGAGGCCCTGGCCAAGCTCGCGCGCCCGAGGATGCGGGCGCTGGCCCCGTTCATGGGCCTGGCCGCGCCCCTGGTGAACATGTTGCCCGTCTCCCTACTGGACAGGGCCTTCAACTACCCCGACTCCATGGGCGTGCTCGGGCGCGAGCGCCTGGCGCGGCTGCTGGCGCGGGCGGGCTCACCGGGCGCGGTCTACCTGCTGTTCGCCTCGGTGTTCGGGGGGGATGAGCGCGAGGCGCTTCTTGGCCCGGCACTGGCCGGGGGCGAGGCCGACGCGCGCCGGGAGTTCCTGGAGCCGCTGCGCCGGCGCATCGACCAGGCCCCGGACCCGCTGGAGGAAGCCTACCGCCACGACCTGCGCCACTGGCTGCCCGACAACATCCTGACCAAGCTCGACAGGATGACCATGGCCGTGGGCATCGAGGGCCGCGTGCCCTACCTGGGCGACAGGCTGGCCAGCTTCGCCGTTTCGCTGCCCAAGGCCCTCAAGATCAGGGGCGGGCGCGGCAAATTGCCGCTGCGCACCCATTTCCAGCGCAACGTGGTCATCCCCGGGCGGCCCGAGGGCGGGAAAAAGGCGTTTTACTTTCCATTGCAGGGCGCGTATCAAGACGCCTTGAACAATCTGGTCGCTAAATATCTGTCTCCAGGCGCGATCAATCCACACATCCTCGACCCCCGCGCCGTCGGGAGGGTCGTCGCCCGGGCCGGCGCCTCGCCGCTGCTCGGGTTCAAGCAGGTGTTCACCCTGCTTGGGTTCCAGATGTGGCAGGAGCGCTTCGGAATCCGCTGGGACTAGCCCGGCGTAAGCGGGACCCATCCGAATGAAAACCCTGCTGCTCAACCCCATGACCAGCCAGGCCGGCAACGTCGTTCGCGACGTGCTCTACGGCTGCTGGTGCAAGGGCAACCGCATCGGCGGCGGCACAGTGCCGCCCTTCAACCTGCTGGTGATGACAGCGCTGTTGCGCCGCGAGGGCCTCGAGGCCGACTTCCTGGACGCCCAGGCCCTGCAGATGAAGCCCGAGGAGGTGGGCGCGCGCATCAACGCCTACGGCCTGGTGCTCATGACCACCTCCACCATGAGCTTCCTGGAGGACGCCGCCTACCTGGCGCAGCTCAAGAAGCTCAACCCCGCGCTGGTCACGGCCGTGTTCGGCTCCCACCCCACGTTCATGCCCAGGCCCTGCCTGGAGCACCCCGGCATCGACCACGTGGTCATGTTCGAGCCCGAAGAGACCGTGCTGGAGCTGGCCCGGGCCTTAAGCGACGGCCAGCCCACGGACGCCATCCTGGGCCTTGGTTCGCGCGGGGCGGACGGGCGGCCCCTGCTCAACGACAAGCGCCCTTTCCTTGAGGATCTGGACTGGCTGCCCCACCCCGACGTTGACCTGCTGCCCAAGGGCATCCACTATTTCAACCCGCTGGTGCGGCGGATGCCGTACATGACCACCACCACCAGCAAGGGCTGTCCGGGCAAGTGCATCTTCTGCACGGCCCCCACCTTCGACGGCAAGGTCTTCCGCCGCCAGAGCTTCGAGCACGTGATGGACCAGCTGCGCACCTTCGCGGCCAAGGGCGTCAAGGAGGTCTACTTCCGCGACGACACCTTCTTCGTGGACCGCCAGCGCGACCACGCCATCTGCCGCGCCATCATCGACGAGAAGCTGGACCTCACCTGGATCGCCAATGCCCGCGTGAACATGATCGACGAGGAGACCATGGCCCTGGCCAAAAAGGCCGGGTGCCACACGCTCAAGTTCGGCGTGGAGTCGGGCTCGCAGGAGATCCTGGACGGGATCAAGAAGGGCTACAAGCTGGAGCAGGGGCTGCGCATGTTCAAGGCCGCCCGCAAGATCGGCCTCTCCACCCACGCCCACGTGATGATCGGCAACCCCGGCGACACCGCGCAGACCATCGAGCAGACCATCGACTACGTGCTGGCGCTGGACCCCACCACGGCCACCTTCGGCATCTGCACGCCCTACCCGGGCACGCCCCTGTTCGAGCGCGTGCGCGAGCTGGCCCCCGAGATCGCCGACGGCAGCGCCACGGACCTGGCCCGCCTGCACACCGAGGGCATGTTCAACAAGCACTACTGCCATGTGGACCAGGACGAGCTGCCCAAGCTTGTCCGCAAGGCCTACCGCCGCTTCTACCTGCGACCGGGCTACTGGCTGCAGACCGCGCGGGAGCTGCTGCGCAACACCGACGACCTCAAGCGGGTGGCCCTGTCCTCCACGCGCCTGTTCGAGTTCATATTCCGGGGGAAAGACTGATGGTGCCATTCAAGGAAGTCTCGGTCGTCATTCCGGCCTACAACGAGCAGGAGTCCATCGCCGGGATCATCGCGCGCATCCGCGCCGTTTCCGAGGATTTCGAGATCGTGGTCTGCTCCGACGGCTCCACGGACGACACCGCCCGCCTGGCGCGCGAGGCCGGGGCCGTGGTGGTGGAGCACCGCTACAACCTGGGCAACGGGGCCACCGTGAAGAGCGGGGCCAAGCGCGCCACCCGGCCCTACATGGTGGTCATGGACTGCGACGGCCAGCACCAGCCCGAGGACATCCCCAAACTGCTGGAGCACCTGCCGGACTACGACATGGTCATCGGCTCGCGCACCAAGCAATGCCGCACCGACCCCGTGCGCGACATCGGCAACGTCATGCTGCGCAAGGTGGCCGAGATCATCGGGGGCGCCCCCATCATGGACCTGACCTCCGGGTTCAGGGCCGTGAAGCGCGAGCTCTACTTCCTGTTCGCGCCGCTTTACCCCATGCGCTACTCCTACCCGTCGACCATCACCCTGGCCTTCATCAACTCGGGCTATTTCGTGAAGTTCCTGCCGCTCGACACCATCGTGCGCCGGGAGCAGGGCACCAGCAACATCCAGCCCGTGCGCGACGGCCTGCGCTTTTTGAAGATCATCTTCCGCCTGTTCATGCTCTTTCGGCCCTTCAAGATATTCTTCCCCCTGGCGCTGTGCATGTTCGTGCTGGGCGTGGGCCTGGGGCTCTACCAGCTCGTCATGACCTCCGGGGTGCACAGCATCGCCGTTGTCCTGTTGCTGGGCGGGCTGCTGTTCTTTATCAACGGGCTCCTGGCGGAGCAGATATCCCAGATTCGCCTGAGCCTGCTCAATCAGCCCGGGCATTTGGCCGGGCATGTGGCCGGGCAGGGTGGGGCGAGCGCTCAGGAACCCACGCAGGAGGCCGGAGGCCCCCATGCCTGAGGCCCATGCCTTCGCCCCCGCCGGGCTTGAGGCCCTGTTCGCGGCCCCGGCCCTGGCCACGCTGCCCAGGGTGCTGGGCTTCATGGACCGCGACCCCGGTTCTCCCACCTTCGGCTGCTGCGACCGGGCCTACTGGCATTACCGCCTCACGGACCTGCCCAACAGCCGCGCCCAGGAGGCCGGGCTGCTCCTGGCCCTGGCCTGGGCCTACCCCGGGCCCAAATCCGGGGAGGACAACCTCTTTTACGGCCAGGACGCGCTGCCCCAGTGGGTGCGGGGCGTCTGGAGCCACTGGCTGGCCAGCCGCAACGCCGACGGCTCCACCCGCGAGATCTACCCCTTCGAGCGCTCCTTCTGCGCCACGTCGTTCTCCTCGGCGGCCTTCGTGGAATGCGCGCGCCTGCTGGGCGCCGACGGCTTCGAGCGGGAGCTGCGCCAAGCCGAATCGACCTTCCTCTGGCTGGGCTCCAACGCCAACCCGGACGTGGCCAACCAGATGGCCGCCTCCCTGCACGCCCTGCACGGTTACGCCGCCCTCACCGGGGACGGGCGCATCCGCAGGCTGGCCCGGGAGCGGGGCGAGGCCCTGCGCCGCCTCACGGACGCCTCGGGAACCTTCGTCGAGTACGGCGGGCTGGACGTGGGCTACCAAACCATCACGCTCAGCAGCCTGACCTCGGTCATGGCGCTCACCGCCGACGAGGCCTGGCTGCCCGAGGCCGTGGCCAAGGGCCTGGCCGCCGTGGAGCCGCGCATCGGGGAACTGGGCCACGTGGACTGGCGGGGCAACAGCCGCCGGACCCAGTACGTGTACCCGCGCGCCCTGGCCGCGCACCAAAGCCCGGCCCTGGCCCGGCTGGCCGACGGCCTGCGCGCCCGGACCCTGCCCACCCCCTGCTGGCTGGACGACCGCTACACCACGGCCTTCGCCGTGGACTACCTGCTCGCCGCCACGGAGTTGCGCCCATGCTCATGAGCACGCCCAAGCTCGTCGCCCTGCGGCTCTACAACATCACCCTGGGCCGTTTCGAGGTCTGCACGCGCCTTCTGCGCAAGGCCCTGGTCTGGCGCTACGTGAAAAACATGGAGCCCGGCGCGCGCTACTCCCCCACCTCCAAGTTCTTCGACATGTCCGAACTCGGCGCCGGCTGGCGCGCCCGCGCCGCCCGCCCGGGCAACACCGGGGAGAGCCGGTGACCAAGGCCCCCGCCTGGGCGTGGGGTCTGTTCGGCCTGGTGCTGGGCCTGGGCGCGTACCTGCGCTGGAAGCTCCTGCCGCAGTCGGTCATGGACGGCTTCGACGTCTGGACCTACGCGCGCATCTCCTGCGAATGGGCCCAGGGGCTCATCGCGCCCGAGGGCACCTGGTCCAAGCCGGGGTACATGCTCCTGGGGGCCGCCGCCTCCAAGCTGCTGGGCTGCGGCGAGGCCACCCTGCCCATGCTCTCCGCCGCGCTGGACACCCTCAATGTGGCCCTGGTCTTCCTGGCGGCCCGGCTGGCGGGCCTGTCCTGCCTGCCCGCGTGCCTGGCCATGCTGTTCTACGCCTGCTGCCCGGCCATGGTGCTGGAGGCCCGCGACGGCCTGCCGCACATCAGCTCCATCACGTTCGTACTGACCTCCTACTGCCTGCTGCTGCGCGGCGCGTTGCTGGCCCCGGGCCGCGTTGCCGCCAGATATCTTGCCCTGCTGCTTGCTGGCGTCGCGGGCGGCTACGCCGGGCTGTGCCACCCCACGGTGCTGCTCTGGACGGTGTTCCTGCCCGTGGCGCCCATGGCCTGGCACCTGCTGCGCGGCCGCCGTGTCCTGGCGGCCCTGGAGAGCGGCGCGCTCTACGGCCTGGGCGCGGCGCTGCCGTTCCTCGGTTTTTCGGCCCTGGTCAAGGACGAGACGGATTTCGTGCCCAGGATGATTTCCTTGTGGCACAGCATCTTCGGCCACGGCGACGAGCAGGTCTACATCAAGCAGACCGTGAGCCTCAGCTGGGACAAGCTGGCCCACTACGGGCGGGACATGGTCTACGCCCACGTGCTCACCCCGCATGTGGCCTGGGCCCTGGGCGGAATGCTGGCGCTGGGCGCGCTGGCGGCGCTCTTGCTGCGGTCCAGGGGCCTGCGCTGGCGGGCGGTGCCCGCCGTGATGTTCCGCCGCCCGGCGGCGCTCTTGGGCGCCGCGCTGCTCATGGCGCTGGTGTTCACGGGGCTGGTGGCGCGCATCAACGGCTTCGAGCAGTGGTTCATGGGCGACAGGTTCTTCCTGCCCCTGATGCCCTTCGCCGCCCTGCTGGGCGTCGCTGCCCTGGAGGGCTCCGCCCGCGTGCTCTCCCCCTGGCTTGGCGGTCTGGCGGGCGCGGGAGCCGCGTCTGTGGCCGTGGCCACCTTCTTCACCCTGTTCCCGGCCTCCCTCTACGGAACGCCCCCCTTCTACGATTCGCTCCGGGACGCCCTGCGGGCGCAGAACCTGCGCGTGGACGACGCCAGCCGCCTGCTCGTCTTCCCGGACCGGGGCGTGAGCCCCATCTCCGTTGATCGCCAGTTCACGCGCTCCGACGTTCTGACCTTCAAACCCTCGACCCTGGACGAGGCCGGATACGCCGAGTTGGACGCCTTCATCCGGGAGAAGCGCGTGGGCCTGATCCTGTTCTCGCCCGTGGTCTACATCGTCATCACCTCCAGCGAGGGCCAGGCCCCGGCCACCGAGTGGGAGCAGCCCGAATTCCGCAGCCGGATGGAGGCCCAGGCCCGCTGGCTCCGGGGCTACCTGCGCTCACGGGGAATCGTGCCCGCGTACTGCCAGGGGGAATCCGAGCGTGACGGGGAGCCCGTGGTGCGGCCTGTGCGGGTGTTCTCCATCGGCAACCACGATTTCACCGCCCACCTGGACCTGCGACAAGGCCGGGACAACGCCTTCTGCCTCTATGCAACCGGAGCGGCCAAATGACGGAGGCCTTCGCCAGGAACGCGGACCATCTGGTGCGGCTGTGGCTGCGCGCCGGGAGCCTGGAGCGGGCGGGGCGGGCGGACGCGGCCGCCGAGGCCTGGAGGTGCCTGGCCCTGGCCGCCAGGGACCTGCTGGCGGGCGGCCCGCAGACGCCGCCGGTGCGCAGGGCGCGCGCCCTGGCCGAGGAGCTTCTGGAGGAGCCCGGGCGGGCCGTGGAGGCCTCGGCGCGGCTGATCGAGGCCGTGGCGGGCCTGGATTCCGCCGGGGACGAAGACTCGGGCCGGGACGAGGCCCGGGCGCGCGGCGCGGCCGTGCGCCTGCTGCTGGGGGTGTTGTGCGCGCTGGTGCTCGGGGGCTCCGTGCTCTTGTTCTCCCGGTTCTACGAACCGAGGCGCATCGCGTACACCCGCGCGGACATGGACGGCTTGGCGGCCTTCCTCGTCAAGGCGGGGCAGGGCATGGGCAGCCTGGAGCAGCTCACCGCCAACGGCTGCAGCGAGTGCCCCTGCCGCGACCGGGGCCCGGTCGGGGCCATGCCCCGGGGCGACGTCTGCCGCGCCAACTGGGACAAGGCCCTGCGCGCGGCCTATCGCGCAGTGCACGGCGGCGAGCCCGCCGGGCCGAACGGGCAGGACCTGATCCCGAGCGCCTGGAAACGCGACGCCTGGGGCGGCCCCTACCTGCTGGACGAGAACGCCTGGACCCTGCGCTCGGCCGGGCCTGACGGCATACCCGGCAACGCCGACGACATCGTGCTCCCGCTGCGGCCGCAATAACAGGCTGGCCGGGGCTTATCCCCTCGGGAAGTCACTCTCTCCCCGCACAACCCGGCGCGGCGTCCGCCCCGCAGGGCGCAAAAAAGGGCCGGACCCATCGGCCCGGCCCATTTGCGTGCCGTCATCGTGCTGTCCGCCCGGTTCAGCCCCGCTGCGGGTTGCGGATCTTCTGGTCCGCGCCGGAATCCTTCTTGAGCATGTGCAGGTAGTCGTTGTGGGCCTTCTGCGCGAAGCGCCCAAGGATGCTGGAGAGGTCCGAGCTGGAGTTGACGTCAATGAAGCCCGGGTCGCCCAGCAGCCTGGGGCTCAGTACGAAGTAGGGCTCCTCCTGGTGCGTCAGGAGGATGTCCTCGTCTTCCACCTCCACAAGGCCGCCCATGGCCTGGCGCATGAACTCCGCCACCACCCGTGAGAACCGCAACTCCAGATCGTAGGTGTCTTCGCATTTCTCCAGCTTGTCCCGCAGTTCGTGGCGGAAGGCGTGTTCGAGAGAAGTGAAGGACATCTGTTTGTTCATGGCCCCTCCTGGAGTTTGTTGCCGCCACGCCCGTTGGGGTGGCGGGGTTTATCACCAGTATCAGGCTTACGGCCGGGCCGGGGCCATGTCAACAGGGGCCGGAAAACGGCGGAAGCCCCCTCCGCTTTGGGGCAGGGGGGCTTCCCGGAAACAGCGCGGCCGGCGTCAGTTGCCTTGCAGGAGCAGCAGCTGGCTCGCCGCGTTGGACATGCGCAGGGGCCACGTCTGGGAGGTGAAAATGCTGATGCGCGGGCGGTAGCCCCCATCGGAACAGGCGGTCTGCACGGAGACGCCCCCATTGGTCAGCCGCGTCTGGATGGTGGATACGCTCTCGGAGGGGGCGCGCTGGCGCATGAGCGTCCAGGTGCCGGTCACGTGGGGGGTGGCCATGGAGGTGCCGTCCCAGGCCTCGTAGCTGGTGTCCGTGTCACCCGTCGAGGAGGTGATGGAGCTGCCGGGCGCCCAGAAATCCACCATGTTGGGGGCCCAGTTGTTGTAGTAGGCCTCCTCGTCGCTTTTGGTCACGGCGCCCACGGTGACGGCCGTGGAGACGCAGCCCGGCGCCCCCACGCTGTCGCAATAGCCATTGTTGCCCGAGGCGATGCAGGTGGCGATGTTCACGGAGGCCAGGTTGTCGATGGCGGCCTTGCGCGTGTCGGTGTCGCAGGCCGCGAAGTACTGCCCGCCGCCCAGGCTCATGTTCACCGCTCCGATCTTGTAGGTGTTGCGCAAGGAGTAGACGTATTCCAGGCCCAGGATCTGGTCGGAAGTGTAGGACCGGACGTCCGACGTGGCCGTGAAGATCGAGAACACGTTCACCGCGATGATGTTGGCGCCCTTGGCGATGCCGGAGAGCGTGCCGTCGGGCTTCTTGCCCGCCGCGATGCCCGCGACGTGGGTGCCGTGGTCCCAGCCGGCGTAGGCGTTGCTGTAGTGGGCGGCCGCCCCTGTGCCGAACATGGAGGTCTGGCCGTTGGGGCAGTTGGCCGAGGCGGAGTAGCAACCCTCCCGGATGGTCTTGCCGGTGAACATCTCGTGGGTGCGGCGGATGCCCGTATCCAGGATGGCCACGTACCAGCCCTGGCCCCGCCAGCCCTTGGCCCAGACCTTGTCCGCGCCGATCATGGGCGCGGACTGGGCCAGTTGCGTCGTGTCGGGCGGCAGGTCGGCGGCGGGGGCGTCCATGGCCCCGGCCTTGCTGCCGCCGCCCTTGGCGGGCTGGATCAGGGGGACTGCCTCGTCCACCTGGATGTTCAGCACGCGCGGGTCCGCCTTGAGGGCTTCCAGGCCGCTTTGGCTGACGGCCAGGGCCATGCCGGGCACGGTCTTGAACACGCGCGGGCCTCCGGCGGCGGCCCCCTTGGCCAGGGAGGACGGGTCGGCGCTCTGGGCCACGGCCTGGGCCACGGAGGCTATGCCCCGCTCCAGGGCGGCGTCCGCGGTGCGGGCGGCCTCGGCCAGGGCCGCGTCGGCCTTCGCGCCGGGGTCCTTGGAGGGGTCCAGGGTGGCTGCGCGGGAGGCCCCGGTTAGTTCGGAGATGCCCGGCACATCCAGCGTGACGATCACCCGGGCCTGGCCGGACGACGTGACGCTGGCTTGAGGGATGTCGACCCAACGCAGGCTCTTGTCGCCGGCCTGGGCCAGGGCAGGCACTGTAAGCAACAGAAAAGCAACGAAAATTTTTCGCAAGAAGTAAGTCATGGACGCCTCCGGTGGATGTGAGACGGTTATTTACAACACTCCAGTTCAATAAATTTATATCTGAATTACGAGCGAGTCCAGCGCCAGGTTCGGCTCATTGCATTGGCGGGAATGCCACGCCCGTCCCCATTGGCGGCTCCCCCTCCCGCTTTGACGCGGCCCCCGGGATGCACTATTGCCAGAGCTCCATGAGCACCCTGATCTCCATCCGCGACATCGCCAAGGCCTACGGGGCGCGCACCCTGTTCTCCAACATCACCCTGACCCTGCACCAGGGCGAGCGCGTGGGCCTCATCGGGGCCAACGGCTCGGGCAAGTCCACGCTGCTGCGCATCCTGGCCGGGCTGGAAAAGCCCGACTCCGGCGAGCGCATCCCGCGCAGGCAGGTGCGGCTGGCCCACCTGGCCCAGAAGGACGAATTCCCGGAGGACGCCACCGTCGCCGAGGTTGTGGCCGCGCCTCTGGCAGGGGAGGGCCTGGCCGAGGCCGAGCTGCACGCGAGGGTGGGGGCGGCGCTCTCGCGCACGGGGTTCACTGACCACGCCGTAAGCGCCGGGAGCCTCTCCGGCGGCTGGCGCAAGCGCCTGGCCCTGGCCCGGGCCTTGGCCCAGGAGCCGGACCTGCTCCTGCTGGACGAGCCCACCAACCACCTGGACCTGGAGTCCGTCATCTGGCTGGAGAAGATGCTGCGCGGGGCGCGCTTCGCCTACGTGGTCATCAGCCACGACCGCTGCTTCCTGGAGAACACCACCACCCGCACCATCGAGCTGGCCCGCTCCTACCCCGAAGGCTTTTTGAGCGTGGACGGCCCCTACAGCACCTTCCTGGAAAAGCGCGCCGATTTCCTGGCGGCCCAGGCCGGGCTGGAAGAAACCCTGGCCAACAAGGTGCGCCGCGAGGTGGAGTGGCTGCGGCGCGGCCCCAAGGCCCGCACCACCAAGGCCAAGGCCCGGATAGACGAGGCGGGCAGGCTCATGGGCGAGCTGGCCGAGACGCGCGAGCGCAACACCCAGGCCGGGCGGGCGGGCATAGAGTTCGGGGGCACCTCCCGCCAGACCAGGCGGCTCATGGTGGCCGAGGGCGTCTCCAAGACGCTGGGCGGGCGCGAGCTGTTCAGCGGGCTGGACATCGTGCTCTCCCCCGGCGTGCGCCTGGGCCTGGTGGGTGCCAACGGCAGCGGCAAGTCCACGCTGCTGCGCATCCTGGCCGGGGAGGACGTTCCGGACCAGGGCGAGGTGCGCCGCGCTCCGGCCCTGGAGGTGGCCTACTTCGACCAGAACCGCGCCCGGCTGGACCAGAGCTTGAGCCTCAAGGCCACCCTGGCCCCCCACGGGGACGCCGTGGTCTACCTGGGGCGCTCCGTGCATGTGGTCACCTGGGCCAAGCGCTTCCTGTTCCGGCCCGAACAATTGGACCTGCCCGTGAGCCTGCTCTCCGGCGGGGAGCAGGCCCGGCTGCTCATCGCGCAGCTCATGCTGCGCCCGGCGGACGTGCTCCTGCTGGACGAGCCCACCAACGACCTGGACATCCCCACCCTGGAGATACTGGAGGAGAGCCTCCAGGACTTCCCCGGCGCCGTGGTGCTGATTTCCCACGACCGCTACCTGCTGGACACCGTTTCCACGGGCATGTTGGGCCTGGACGGACGCGGCGGGGCCGTGCCCCTGGCCGACCTGGAGCAGTGGGAGCGCGTGCGGGATGAGGCGGAGCGGGCCGAAGCCCGAGGTCAGGCCCCGGCCCAGCCCAAGGCCCGCCAGGCCAAACAGCCCGCCAAGAAGCTCACCTACAAGGAGCAGAAGGAATTCGACGGCATGGAGCAGGCCATCGCCGAGGCCGAAGAGGCCCTGGCCACGCGCGAAGCCGAACTGGCCGACCCGGCGGTTGCCCACGACCCCACGGAGTTGCAGGCGCGCATGGCCCGGCAGGAGGCAGCCCAGGCCGAGGTGGACAGGCTCTACGCCCGCTGGGCCGAGCTGGAGGACAAGCTGGCGGATTGAAGCGTGCGCACCCGATTTCTTATTAATTTCTTGTCTTCATAGCGGGTTCGGGTATATGCATTTTTCGTTTGACCGCGACCGCCGCACACCGGGACGGGCGGCTGCGCCATTTCGGCAACAGTCCAGGCGTATTCATGGGCGAAAATGAACAACCCGCTTGTCTTCTCCCTGCTCGCAGGAATCATCTCCTTCTCCCTGTTCGTTCTGGTCAACGCGTTCCTCTATTTCAAGCACCGCGACAAGGCGCTGCTGTTTTGGGCTTTCGCCTGGAGCGCCCTCGTGCTGCGCAACATCACCGTCCTGTGCGGGGTGTACTGGGGCAAGAGCGGTGGACTGCTTCTGCTGGAGCAGATGCTGGTCCTCGGCACGTCGGCCATGTTGCTGCTGGGTGTCCACGAGCTCATGGGTAAGAGGGCCGGGCGCTGGTTTCACGGCCTCTTCGCGGCCGCGGCGGCCTGGGTGTGCGCGGGGGCGGTGGTCCACATCCCCGTTCCCTGGTTCTATGTGCCGACCTACGGCATATTCGGGGCCGCGAAGATCATCGTCGGGCGCATGATGCTCAAGAACGCGCCCCCCGGCGGCGTGGGGGGGCGGCTGTCCGGCTGGCTGCTCATCCTTTGGGGGCTGCACACCCTCGACTACCCCTTCCTGCGGCCCCTCGGCATCTTCGCCCCCTGGGGCTTCATCATCGGCGGGGTCCTGGGGCTGCTCACGGCCCTGGGGCTCATCCTGGCCTATTTCGAGCGGGTCACGCATGACCTGGACGTCGAAAAGGACCGCTTCCACAGCCTGTTCCGCTCTCAGGCGGCGCCCATCCTGCTGCTCGACGCCGGAACCCTGGAGATACTGGACGCCAACGATGGCGCGGCGCGAGTCTACGGTTTCCGCCCGGCCGAGTTGCGCGGGATGGACTTCGGCCTGATGAGCGCCCTGCCCCGGGGCGACTTCGTCACGGGCCTCAAGGTGGCGTTGGACGCGGGGGACGGCGGGTTCTTGGCCCCGCAAAGGCTCAGGAGCGGCGAACTGCGCTTCGTGGAGGTCTTCTGCTCGCCCGCGCGGGTGGACGGCCGCGCCGTGCTGTTCTCGCTGGTTCACGACGTCACCGAGCGCATCCTGGCCCAGGACGCCCTGCGCGAGAGCGAGGCCAGGTACCGCGCCGTGGTGGATCAGGCCGGGGTCGGCATCGTGCTCATGGACGCCTCGGGCGTGGTCCGCACCTGGAATCCCAAGGCGGAGGAGATCCTCGGCGTCACGGCGGACGCGGCGCTGGGTCACCCCATCCAGGAGAGGGACTGGAAGGTCACCTGGGAGGACGGCAAACCCATGGCGGTGGAGGACTTCCCCTCCATGCGCACCCTGCGCACGGGCAAGCCGGTGGTCGACGCCGTGCTGGGCGTCCGCTTCCTTTCGGGCGAGTTGCGCTGGATCACGGTGAACACCACGCCCATACTGATGGAGGGCGAGCGGACCCTGCGCGCCGTCTCCATCACCTTCAGCGACGACACCCTCCGCAGGCGGCAGGAGGCGGAGCTGCGGGCGGCCCGCCGCGCCGCCGAAGCCTCCAGCGAGGCCAAGTCGGTGTTCCTGGCCAACATGAGCCACGAGCTGCGCACGCCCCTCAACGGCATCATCGGCATGCTGGAGATTCTGGAATCCGGCACGCTCGACCCGGAACGGCGGCGGCACCTGACCGTGGTCCTCAAGTCGTCCCGGAGGCTGGCGAACCTGCTCGGCGACATCCTGGACCTCTCCAGCCTGGAGGAAGGGCGGCTGGGGCTGGCCCCTGCGCCCTTCGCCCCCGCGTCGCTGGCGGCCGCCCTGGAAGAACTGTTCGCCCCGGCCGCGCGCGAGGGAGGCATCACCCTGGAGTGCGCGGTGGCCCCGGATGTTCCCCCGATGCTGGCGGGCGACGAACCCCGCATGCGCCAGATCCTGTTCAACCTCGTGGGCAACGCGGTGAAGTTCACGGCGCGAGGGCGCGTGCGGGTGGAGATCAGCCGCCTGCCGGGGGCCGGGCCGGAGGCCCAACGCCTGCTGTTCCTGGTGGAGGACACGGGCCCGGGCATATCCGACGCCCAGCTCAAGCAGATCTTCGAGCCGTTCGTCCAGGGCGAGGGCAGCTACATCCGCCAGTACCAGGGGGCGGGGTTGGGCCTTTCCATCGTGCGCCGCCTGGTGGGCCTCATGGGCGGGTCGCTGGATGTGGAAAGCGAAGAGGGCCGGGGCACGCGCGTCTACCTTGTGCTGCCCTTCGGCTCCTGCGGGGGGCAAGGCGCTGCGCCGCACACGGCGGCCCTCCCTCCGCCGTCCCTCCCCCGCGCGCGTGACCGCGGCGGCCCATGGCCCGCCAGGCGGCATGGGGCTTCCCCATGAGGCGCAAATCGATGATCTTTCCTGCAAGCCTATGGACACGCAGCGGAAGTTGTGTCTTATTGGCGCAGAGCTTTCAACGCGGGGATGCCGTGATGCGGCATCCGAAGCGGCAGTCATTTATTCCGGCGGCGTATCCCCCGTAGACCGGCCAACGGACAGCACCCACAGCTGGCCCGTTGGCTGGAGGCGTCAACCAGTCGTGCCCAGCGAGGAAGACGATGCCACATGCCGACCCCGAACGAGAAGAACTGCTCGCTGAAATCGAGGCCTTGCGCGCGAGCAACGCCCGGCTGGAAAGCGAGCTGCGTTCAATCCGCTCCTGCGGGCCACCCCCCCTCGGCACCTCCGCGAACCACTCCCCCTCCGGTACGCCCGAAAGCAGGGAGGCCCTGTACCGGGCCATGCTGCGCAATCTCCCGGTCGATTTCTGGGCGCGCGACCTGAGCCAGCGCATCATCATGCAGAGCCAGGAGTCCCTGCGGCTCTGGGGCGACCTCAGCGAAGCCTCTCCCGCGGACCTGAGGGTCGATCCCGCCGTGAGGGAGGCCTGGCGGGATAACAACCGCAGGGTCTTCGCCGGGGAGACGGTCACGTCGAGGAAGGAATACGCGCTCCCCCTGGGAGGGCGGCGCACCTTCCACGAGGTGGCCACCCCCATCGTGGACCAGGGCAGGATGCTCGGCATCATGGGGCTCAACATCGACGTCACGGCGGCCCGCCTGGCCCAGGAGGCCCTGCGCGTCAGCGAGACCCGCTTCCGCAACATCGTGGAGAGCGTGCGCCGTATCGCCATCCAGGGTTACGACGAGCAGCGGCGCGTCATCCTCTGGAACGAGGCCAGCGAGGAGATCTACGGCTACACCAAGGATGAGGCCCTGGGCCGCCGCCTGGAGGACCTGATAATACCCGGGCCCATGCGGGAGGGCGTGGTCCAGGCCGTCACGGACTGGGTGGAGCGGGGCGTGCCCATACCGCCGGGCGAGCTGGTGCTCAGGCACAAGGACGGCCACGCCGTGCCCGTCTACTCCTCCCACGTTATGCAGCGGGGCCCGGAAGGCTCCAAGGAGATGTACTGCATCGACGTGGACCTCTCGGAGATCCATCGCATGAACCTGGAGCTCAAGGAGGCCAAGGAGCAGGCCGAAGCCGCCAGCAGGAGCAAGTCGGAGTTCCTGGCCAACATGAGCCACGAGGTGCGCACCCCGCTCAACGGCATCCTGGGCATGCTCCAGTTGCTCCAGACCACCGCGCTGGACGGCGAACAGGCCGATTACGTGCGCACGGGCATCGCGGCGTCCGAGAGGCTGGCCCGGCTGCTCACGGACATCCTGGACCTGTCGCGAATCGAATCCAACCGGTTGAACCTGGAGATGACCAACTTCCGCATGGGGGGCGTGACCGAGCCCATCCGCGACCTCTTCCGTCACGAGGCCCGGCGCAAGGGGCTGGAGCTGCGCATCGAGGTGTCCGAGAATCTGCCCGCGTGGCTCACGGGCGACGAGCACCGGCTGCGGCAGGTGCTCTTCAACCTGGTGGGCAACGCCCTGAAGTTTACGGAGAGCGGCCACGTGGTGGTGGAGGTCTACCCCGGGGCCTCCTGGCGCGACGGTTGCGGCCATGAAAGCTCGCGGGTGGTGTTCACCGTGCGCGATACGGGCATCGGCATGCCGGAGGAGAAGATTTCCTCCCTGTTCCAGCCTTTCACCCAGGTCAGCCAGTCCTACGTGCGCGCCCACCAGGGCGCGGGCCTGGGGTTGGCCATCGTCAAGCGGCTGGTTTCCATGATGAGCGGCAACGTCGCCATAGAAAGCGAGCAGGGCCGGGGCACGGCGGTGCACGTCAGCCTGCCGCTCAGGGCGGGAGTCCCCCAGGCCGGGGAGGCCCGGCTCACATCCATCCACGACGCCGCGCCCCGTCTGCCAGAGGGGCTGCGCGTGCTGCTGGTGGAGGACGAGCGGGTCAACCGCGTGGCCATGCGGCGGATGCTTGAGAAGGAAGGCTGCCTGGTGCTCGAGGCGCGGAACGGGGCCGAGGCGCTCTCGGCCCTCACAGCCGGGGGGTGCCAACTGGTGCTCATGGACATCCAGATGCCCGTTATGGACGGCCTGGAGGCCACGCGGGCCATCCGGGGGGGCGAAACCTTCAAGACCCAGGCCAGGGTGCCCATCGTGGCGCTCACGGCCTACGCCATGACCGGCGACAGGGAGAAGTTCCTGGACGCGGGCATGGACGCCTACCTGAGCAAGCCCGTGCGGATGGAGGAGCTGCGCCGGGTGGTTGCCAAAGTGCTGGAGGGTCGCGGGGCCGTGGAGGGGTTGGGCATCAGCGGGTGAATTTCTCGGTCAGGATGTCCACGGCGCGCTCCTCGCAGGCCACGTAACGCTCCTCGTCGAAGAGGGCCTTGTGCCCCACGCCCTCGTGCAGCACGCACTCCTTCAGCTCCACGTGCCTGAAGGCGTGGCCCATGTGCACCAGGTCGCCGAACCAGGCCACCCCGATATCCAGAATGCCGTTGCCCGTGTAGGGGTCGCCCACGTCCACGTAGGCCCCGAAGGGCCTGGCCGGTCCCTGGGGGCAGGTGGCCGGGCGGGCCTTCCCCATGTCTATCAGGCAGCAGAACTCGTTTACGCGGCACTCCGGCAGGGGCCAGGGGCGGCGCTTGAGCTCCTCCGTGGGGGCCTCGGTGTACTTGCGGCGGTACACGGCAGGGTCGATGGAGGCGTAGAGCGCCTCCAACTCCGGGTAATCCGGCCGGTACTCCAGATAGCGCCCGGGGCCGCACAGCCCGCGCATCGCCGCCGGGCACAGCCAGCACTGCCCTATCTCCCCCGCGCCGGTGGCCTCCCCGATGTTCTCAAGCAGGAGGCCCACGGCGTCGCCCACGAACTCACAGTCGTTGTGGATCAGGAGCAGGTAGGGCTTGTCCGTGGCTTCGAAGGCGTACTGGTAGCGCAGCATGTGGCGGTAGGCCGGGTCGGCGAGGCGCGCGGGGTCAACGGCGTAGCGCCAGTTGGTGGCCTCGGGCCGGAAGCGCCTGACGCGCCCGCCGAGCGCGGCCAGCAGCTCCGCCTGGCTGTAGTTGCTGTTGAGGGGGCCGGGCTCCTCGATGAAATAGATGGTCCCGATGTGGCCGCCGCTGTGGCGCAGCAGGGAAAACAGCGCCAGGGCGGTCTGGGCTGGCTTGCCCAGCACGTTGATGGCCACGTCCACGATTGCTTTCGGCATGCCCCCCAATAACCACGCGCAGCCCTCCCCACAACCCCCCGTTCGATCGCTCGTGCACCAAAATATTGACATGCGCGTGTTCTTCGGAGATTGACTCGGTGCGTGTAGTGCTAATAGTTAGCGTTCTAACAAAGCCGGCCGGGCCGAAGCCGCCCGGCATTCCCGGAGGGCATATGTTCCCGAATGTTTACAGGCAGCCCGCATCCGCCATGTGGGTGCTGCTGGCCCTGGTTTCCGTCCTGTCCCTGGCTGGCTGCGGCAAGGATTCCCCCGCCCAGGCCCCGGGCGGCATGCCTCCGCCGGAAGTCGTGGTGGCAACCGTGACCCGGGCGGACCTGCCCCTGCACATCGAGTACATGGCCCAGACCGCGGGCTCCCGCGAGGTGCAGGTGCGCGCCCGCGTGGGCGGCATCCTGCTCAAGCGCGCCTATGAGGAGGGCAAGCGCGTCAAGGAGGGCGACCTGATGTTCGTCATAGACCCCGCGCCCTTCCAGGCCGCGCTGACCCAGGCCAAGGGCGCGCTGGCCCAGGCCGAGGCCAAGCTGGCCAAGGCCCGGCGCGACCAGGAGCGCATGGCCAAGCTCTTCAAGGAGGGCGTGGTCAGCCAGAAGGACCGCGACGACGCCCAGACCGACCTGCAGACCTCCGCCGCCGAGGTGGACGCCGCCAAGGGCAAGCTGCGCGAGGCCGCGCTGAACCTCGAATACACCAAGGTCACCGCGCCCATCACCGGCATCACCAGCAAGGAGACCCGCTCCGAGGGCAGCCTGGTGGTGGCCAACTCCGAGACCAGCCTGCTCACCACCATGACGCGGCTCGACCCCCTCTACGTGAACTTCTCCATCCCGGGCTCCGAGTTCTCCCGCATGCGCAAGCTGCGCGCCGAGAACAGGATCGCCTTCGACAACGGCGACTTCCTGGTGACCATCGCCCTGCCCGACGGCGGGCAGTACTCCCGCTCCGGGCGCATCAACTTCACCGACACCAGCGTGGACACCAACACCGGCGTGGTCAAGCTGCGCGCCGAGTTCGCCAACCCCGAGGCCGAGGTGCTGCCCGGCCAGTTCGTGCGCGTGCGCTTAAACGGCGCCCGCCTCAAGGACGTGATCGCCATCCCGCAGGCCGCCGTGCTCCAGACGCAGCAGGGCGCGCTGGCGTGGGTCGTTGGCCAGGACAACGTGGTGCAGCCCAGGCCCGTGGCCCTGGGCGAGCTGATGGGCAATTCCTACCTGGTGGAGAGCGGGCTGGAGCCCGGCGAGCGCATCATCACCGAGGGCGTCATCAAGGTGCGCCCCGGCGCGCAGGTGGCCGTGCGCGGCGAGGCCGCCGCCGCTCAGGGGGCCGCGCCGCAGGGGGCCAAATGATCTCGCGTTTCTTCCTTTCGCGCCCGGTATTCTCTACGGTCATCTCCCTGGTCATCATATTGGCCGGCTTGGTGTCCCTGAGGGTGCTGCCCATCGCCCAATACCCGGACATCATCCCGCCCGAGGTCCTGGTGGCCACGGCCTATCCGGGCGCAAGCCCCGAGGTCATCGCGCAGACGGTGGCCGCGCCCCTGGAGCAGCAGATCAACGGCGTGGAGAACATGCTCTACATGCGCTCCACCAGCGCGGGCGACGGCTCCGTCTCCATCTCCGTGGTCTTCACCGTGGGCACCGATCCGAACCAGGCCACCATCAACGTCAACAACCGCGTGCAGGCGGCCCAGCCCTTCCTGCCCGACGACGTGCGCCGCCAGGGCGTCACGGTGACCAAGAAGTCCTCCAACATGCTCCTGGTGCTCTCCATGGACTCGCCGGAGGGCCGCTACGACACCATCTTCGTCAGCAACTACGCCCTGGTGAACGTCATCGACGAGCTCAAGCGCGTGCCCGGCGTGGGCGACGCCATGATCTTCGGCGCCAAGGACTACTCCATGCGCATCTGGCTGCGCCCGGACAAGCTGGCCCAGCTCAAGCTGACCCCGGCCGACGTGGCCGCCGCCGTGCGGGAGCAGAACTCCCAGTACGCGGCGGGGCGCATCGGCGAGGAGCCGCAGCCCACGCCCGTGGACGTCAACTACATGGTCATCACCCAGGGCCGCCTGGCCACGGCCGAGGAGTTCGAGAACATCATCCTGCGGGCCGACCCCGACGGCTCCACCCTGCGCCTCAAGGACGTGGCCCGCGTGGAGCTCGGCTCCAAGGACTACAGCTTCGTGGGCACGCGCATGGGCCACCCCACGGTGCCCATGGGCATCTTCCTGGCTTCGGGCGCCAACGCCCTGGACACGGCCGACCGGGTGAAGGCCAAGATGGATGAGCTCTCCAAGCGCTTCCCCGAGGGCGTGGGCTACGCCATCCCCTACGACACCACCACCTTCGTGCGCGTCTCCATCCAGGAGGTGGTCAAGACCCTGGGCGAGGCCATGGTCCTGGTGTTCCTGGTGGTCTACCTGTTCCTGCAGAGCTTCCGGGCCACGCTCATCCCCTGCCTGGCCGTGCCGGTGTCCATCATCGGCACGTTCGCGGGCATGTACGCCCTGGGCTTCACCATCAACACGCTCACGCTCTTCGGCATGGTGCTGGCCATCGGCATCGTGGTGGACGACGCCATCGTGGTGCTGGAGAACGTGGAGCGCATCATGCGAACGCAGGGCCTCGGGCCCAAGGAGGCCACGGCCAAGGCCATGGAGGAGGTGACCGGCCCGGTCATCGCCATCGTGCTGGTGCTCTGCGCCGTGTTCGTGCCCGTGGCCTTCCTGGGCGGGCTCACCGGCCAGATGTACAAGCAGTTCGCCATCACCATCGCGGTGTCGGTGGTCATCTCCGGCCTGGTGGCGCTCACGCTCACGCCGAGCCTCTGCGCCCTGCTGCTGCGGCCCGTGCACAAGGAGCCGGGGCGATTCTTCAGCGCCTTCAACGCCTGGTTCGACAGGATCACCGCCGGCTACTCCTCCGGGGTGGCCTTCCTGCTCAAGCGGGCCGGGGTCGCGGTGGTGCTGTTCGCGGTGCTGTGCGCCGGGGCCCTGGCCCTGTTCCGCATGACGCCCTCGGGCATGCTCCCCGACGAGGACCAGGGCTACGCCCTGGCCGTGAACATCCTGCCCGACGGCGCGGCCCTGCACCACACCCTGGAGCTGAGCTCCCAGCTGGACAAGATGAACCTGCAGGACCCCATCGTGCGCAGCAACATCACCTTCTCCGGCTACGACTTCCTCACCGGGGCTTCGCGTTCCAACTACTCCACCTCGTTCCTGGACCTCAAACCCTGGGACGAGCGCACCAAGCCGGGCGAGAGCTCCTTCGACCTGGTGGGCCGCATCTTCGGGCGCGGCATGGCCCTGCCGCGCGGCCTGACCCTGGCCTTCAACCCGCCGCCCATCCAGGGCATGAGCAACACCGGCGGCTTCGAGGTGTACATCCAGAGCCGCGGCGAGGGCGACAGCAAGGCCCTGGCCGCCATGCTGGACAAGGTCATGGCCGAGGGCGCCAAGCACCCCGAGCTGGGCAGGCTCTCCACCACCTTCGGGGCCAACGTGCCGCAGCTGCGCGTCAACCTGGACCGCAACAAGGCCAAGGCCCTGGGCGTGCCGGTGAACGCGGTGTTCGAGGCCATGCAGGCCACCTTCGGGGCCTACTACATCAACGACTTCAACAAGTACGGGCGCACCTTCCGGGTCATGCTCCAGTCCGAGGCCAACTTCCGCGACCGCCCCGAGGGCCTGCGCGACGTGTACGTGCGCTCCCAGCGCGGGGAGATGATCCCCCTGACCGCCCTGGTGGACGTGCAGCTCACCAGCGGCCCCGAGGTGGTGGAGCGCTTCAACGTGTTCCCGGCGGCCAAGATCATGGGCGGCCCGGCCCCGGGCTACAGCTCGGGCCAGGCCATCGCGGCCATGGAGAAGGCGGCAGCCGACGTGCTGCCCCCGGAATACACCCTGGCCTGGACCGGCTCCGCCTATCAGGAGAAGCTCACGGGCGGCACCTCCAGCCTGGTGTTCGTGCTGGCCATCGTCATGGTCTTCCTGATCCTGGCGGCCCAGTACGAGCGGTGGTCCCTGCCGGTGGCGGTGGTCCTGGCGGTGCCCTTCGCCATGTTCGGGGCCATCCTGGCCACCTGGGGGCGCGGCCTCATGAACGACCTCTACTTCCAGATCGCCCTGGTGACCCTGGTGGGCCTGGCGGCCAAGAACGCCATCCTCATCGTGGAGTTCGCCACGGCCCGCCAGAAGAAGGGCATGGACGCGGCCCAGGCCGCCCTGGAGGCCTCCAAGCTGCGCTTCCGCCCCATCATCATGACCTCCCTGGCCTTCGTGCTGGGCTGCCTGCCCCTGGCCATAAGCTCGGGCGCGGGCGCGGCCAGCCGCCACGCCATCGGCACCGGCGTGGTGGGCGGCATGCTCGGGGCCACCATCATCGCGCCGTTCTTCATCCCGGTGTTCTACAAGATCATCGTCAACCTGGGCGCGCGCCTGCGCTCCCGGGCCACGGAGGGAAGCAATGGTCACTAGCTGCCGCTGGCGTGACGAGCACCGCGACCCCAGGCACATCGGCCTGACCATCTACGAGGTGTCGCGGGCCTGGAAGGCGCGCCTGGACGAGCTGTTCAAGCCCCTGGGCCTCTCCAGCGCCACCTGGACCGTGATCTGGGCCCTGGCCCTCAACGAGGAGGCCATGACCCAGCGCGAGCTGGCCCAGGCCGTGTTCGTGGAGTGCTCCTCCCTGGTGCGGCTGCTGGACCGGCTGGAGAAGGACGGCTGGGTGCGCCGCGTGAGCGACGCGGCGGACAGGCGCGTGAAGCGCGTGGTGCTCACCGAGAAGGCGGAGCCCGTGCTGGAGGAGTTCGGCGAGGTGGCCCACGGCTTCAGCGACTACGTGCTGGACGGCATCGCCCAGGACAGGCTGGAGACCGCCCACGGCGTGCTCATGGAGCTCAAGCGCAAGCTGGACCGCAACGCCTGAGCGCATTGCGGCCGCATGAATGCGAAGCCCCCGCGCCGGTATACGGCGCGGGGGCTTTTTTGTGGCGTCGTCAGGGGTGAAGGCGGCTCAGGGAACGGCGCGGCGCAGCCAGGGCGTGCGCTGCAGGCCCCAGGTCAGCAGCGCGGAGAGGGTGAACACCACCAGGGCCGTGAGCGGCGGCCCAACCCAGGGGTTCATGCCGGAGACAATCAGCCCTTGGCCGGGCTGCACCAGCAGGGGCAGCTGGCCCGTAACCAGGAACAGGATCAGGGTATGGGCCAGGAAAATGCCGAAGGAGAGCCTGCTCACTGTCTGGATGGTCTTGCTGGCGAAGCCCAGCCCGGCGCAGCCGTCCTGCTTGAAGAGCAGGAAGGCCGCCACGGCCGCCAGCATGGAGAAGGGCTGATGGTAGTTGAAGAAGCTGTTGGGCAGCATGTCCGGGCTGTGGTCGCAGGCGTATTCGCCCAGGGCGTTCACCCCCGTGCAGAGCAGGAAGGCCAGGACCAGGGTGACGCGGCCGCCCGGCACCCGCACCGTGCGCTGGTGCAGCACGTGCCCGAGCACGAAATAGCCCAGGTAGTGGGGCAGCACGGCGCTGGTCAGGAAGGTGTTCAGTTCGTGCTGCCAGAGCAGGCGGGTGGCCAGGTTCAGTGTCATGATCGCGAAGGTGATGCCTATGAACAGCGGCCCCAGGGGTGTGCGCGGGTCCGAGAAGGCGGGCTTGATGAAGGGGACCATCAAGTACACTCCGGCGATCATGTACAGAAACCACAGCGGCCCGGCCCAGAGCCCGGTGAGCAGGCGCTTGCCGAAGGATATCAGGTTGGGCGCGCTGGGCTCGGCGAGGCAGTAGGCCAGATAGTAGACCGCGGACCAGAGCACCAGGGGCCAGGCGATCTTGGCGAAGCGCTTGCCGAAGAACTTTCCCAGGCGCAGCGGGCGCGGGTCGCCCAGGATCAACGCTCCGCTGATCATGATCAGGGTCGGCACGCAGAACATGCACAGGGCCGAATAGACCAGCCCAGGCAGGAGTTCGGTCATATCGGCGGACCCGAGCAAAGGCATGGCGCTGTGCAGCAGGACGACGCCCACGATGCTGACGCAGCGCAGCGTGTCGAGATACAATACACGTTGGGGTACTTGATTCGAACTACAGGAAGTCATTTCGGTCATGGGCAGGGGGTATGAAAAATGTTTGAGGAATGCAAGCTGTATACGCACCGATAGAGACGCCGGTGGATCTGCTTCGGTTTCACTGCGGCAGGAATGAATCGGAGATTGCCGGGGCAACGTTCAGGCGGGCGGCCCGGCCAGGAAGACACCCAGGCCGGGCCGCCCGCGCACAGGCAGGAAACTTTCGGCGTCATGAAGGCCTACGGTGCGGGCCGCGGATTGCGCGTGGCCCGGAAGACCCCGGCGGCGCAGGCCGCCAGCACGGCCCCGCCCAGGGCGAAGGCCCCGGCGCTCCCGGCCAGGGCGGCGGCCATGCCGCCCAGCAGGGGGCCGGTGCTGTGCCCGATGTCCATTATGGAGCCCAGAAGGCCCATGGCCGCGCCCCGGTGCTCGCGCTTGCTGGCGTCGGCCACGAAGGCCTGGCTGGCTGCGGTGGCCACCGAGAGGGCCAGGCCCAGGCCCACGGCCAGCACCGCCAGCCCGGTAAGTCCTTTGACCCAGGGCACGGCGGCGCAGCACGCGGCCAACAGCGCGGCCCCGGTGAGCATCTGCCCGGTGCGTCCCGCGCGGTCGGAGAGGCGGCCGAAGAAGGGCTTGGTCAGGGCCACGGCCAGCACCTGGGCCGAGAACAGCGCCCCCGTGACCCAGGCCGGGTTGCCCCGCTCCAGGCTGACCAGGGGCAGGAAGGTCTCGAAAATGCCGTAGGCGAAGAGGATGCCCGCCTCCAGCGCGCACCCGGCCAGGATGGAGCGGCTGGCCAGGGTCTCGCGCAGGCTCTGGAGCAGGGGCGGGCGCTCCTTGTGCGGGGTTTTCTCCTCCAGGGCGGGCAGCCGCCAGGAGATCAGGAACACGCCGACGCCGGCCAGCCCGCAGAGCACGTACACCGCGTCGAAGCCCAGGCCCAGGGCCAGGCCGCCCAGCAGCGGAGCGACGAAGCGCCCCGCCAGCGTGGCCGAGGAGAACGCGCCCATCTTCTCGCCCCGGTCCGACTGATGGGCGTCGGCCACGGCGGCCATGGCCACGGGCAGGAAGATGCCGGTGGCCAGCCCGTGGTAGAAGCGGGCCAGGGCCAGGCCCCACACGCCGTCCACCAGCAGGTAGGCGAAGGGCGCGCTTGCGAACACCAGGGCCGAGGCCGCCAGCATGCGCCGCCGCCCGAAGGCGTCGGAGAGCAGCCCGCCCGGGATGCTGATGAGCACCCCGGCCAGCGGGGACACGGCCCCCACCAGCCCTATGCCCTGCGGCCCGGCCCCCAGGTGAGCCGCGAAAAGGGGCAGCACCGGGTTCTTGGACATGGTGCTGGAGAGAATGGCCAGCAGCCCGGCGGCGCAGAGCATCCTGAAGGGCGAGAGTTTCATTGCGGGGCCTCCTCCGGCACCCTTGCCAGAAACAGGGGGATGGCGGCCAGCAGCACGCAGGCCATCAGCGGGAATGTGGCCTTGTAACCCAGCCAGGCCACCAGCAGGCCGGAGAGGATGGGGCCTGCGGCGTGGCCCACGTCGAAGATGGTGCCGAAGGCGCCCATGGCCGAGCCGAAATGGCGTTGGCGGCACATGTCCGCCACCAGGGCCGCCGAGGAGGAGGCCACCAGAGCCTCGCCCAGGCCGAAGGCCATGCAGGCGCAGGCCAGGCCCCAGAATCCGCCCTGGAAGGGGATCGCCGCGAAGGAGAGCGCGCACAGGCCGAGCCCGGTGGCGATGAGCGGCCTGCGGCCGCGCGAGTCCGAGAAGCGGCCCATGAGCGGCTTGGAGAGCATGGTGGTGACGATCTGCACGCCCCAGAGCAGGCCCGCCTGGAACTCGGAGAGCCCGGCCACGGTGACGGCGTACACCGGCAGGAAGGCCTCCAGCGCGCCCATGGCCATGTTCTGCGCGGCCTCCACGCAGGAGGTGGTGACGATGCGCCCGTCCGAGAGCACTTCCCGTATGCCTTCGGCGAAGCGGCCCAGGCGCTCGCGGAAGCCCAGGCCCTGCTCCACGTTTTCATGGATGCCCAGGGCGCGCAGGCCCAGGATCAGCGCGGCCATGCCCGTGAGCGCGCTCAGGGCGAACACGGCCCGGAACTGCCAGAGCACGGGGCCGCCGGAGTGGCCCACGTCCAGGAGCAGGCCGCCGATGGGTGCGCCCAGCAGCCCGCCCACGATGCCCACGGAGCTGAACCAGGAGAGCATCTCGCCCTTGCGGGCCCCGGCCGCGTCGGCCACCACGGCCATGGCCACGGGGCCGTAGACCGCCGTGGCCAGACCGTGCAGGAAGCGCACGATGAGAAGCGCGCCGTAGCTGTCGATGAACAGGTAGCTGAAGGGCATCACCCCGAACACGGCCAGCCCGGCCAGCATGGTGCGCCTGCGGCCCACAACGTCGGAGAGCGCGCCCGAGGGCAGCTTGAAGAAGATCCCCGTCACGGTGGAGACGCCCACGGCCAGGCCGATGGCCTCCGGCCCCGCGCCCAGGAACAGGGCGAAGAGCGGCAGCACGGGGTTGCGCGCCAGCGCGTAGGAGAAGCGCGCCAGGAAGCCCACGGCGCAGAGGTTGCGGAAGGTATTCATGGGTGTGCCTTGTGGCCGCTCCTAGTGTTTGGGCGCGGAGCGGTCGAAGTAGATGGACTTGCCGTGGAAGCCAACGGGGATGCCCATGACGACGCTGGCCTCGATGAAGCCCAGGGCCCGGGCCGCCGCGCCCACGCGCTGCTGCACGCGGTTGTCCAGGTTGAGCAGGGAGGCGGTCTTGGCGGCGGAGGCCAGGGCGCAGCCGATGTCCATCATGCGCATGACGCAGTGCGGGCCGGAGTAGCCCATGGGCGTCTCCGAGGTGGCGCGGGTCTGGGCGAAATCCTTGCAGGTGGCGTGGCCGCAGGCCCCGCAGTCGTATCCGGCGGTGGGGGAGCCCGCCAGCCCCACCAGCACCAGGGCCTGGCAGTTGGCGATGTTCCCGGCGTCGCGCAGCCAGTAGGCCTCGTTGCTGCTCTTGGGGGCGTAGTCGCGCATGGCCTGGGCGATGCGCTGCAGGTCCTCCTCGCGGCTTATCACGGCGATCTCCAGGAAGTCCTTGCCGCCCGCCTTGGGGGCGGTGCGGGCCGAGGCGGCCATCAGGTTGGCGACTTGGATGGCGGTATCTTTCATGATGTTTCTCCATTTGGGGTTTTGCAGGCCGCCAGCAGGGCGTCGAAGAACAGCATGGCCTGTTCCGTGCGTCGCAGGCTGTCCGGGTGGAGGCTCACGATGCCGTCCAGGGCGAGCTTCACTCCGGGGGCCTCGGGCGGTCCCGCGTCTGTTTCGTCCATGTCGATGGCGTGGATGATGTCGCGCAGCCGCAAGGGCAGCGCGCGCTCCAGCCGGAAGGAGGCGCAGAGCACTTCGAAAGTCGTCATGCGGCCCACGTGGGTGAACTCGGCCTCGGCCATGTCGAAGCGGACCACGCCGGGCTTGGCCTCGGGGGCCGAATCGGCAGGCGCGAACTCGATGGCGGCCTCGGGGTCGACGAAGCGGCGGACCAGCCAGAAGGAGGCCAGGCGGTCGATGTAGGGGTCCTCCCGGGTCAGCCAGGTCTTGCCGCCCCAGTCGGCAGGGTCGAGAACGGGAATGATGCACGCCTCGCCTCCCGAGCGCTTGCCCGAGCACAGGGCTTCGCCTTCGGCGGCCAGAGCGCGCACGCGCTCCCCGCGCCCGCCCGGGAAGAAGTCGATGCCCGCGAGGGCCTCGATGCGTTTCTCGATGCGCTTGAGCCCGGCCTTGCAGGCCTCCCTGCCAGATCCCGGCTCGGCGTCGGGCGTGTCGTCGCGGGCCGAGTCCAGCAGGGCCGTCAGTTCGCGCTCCAGGGCGGCCCAGTCCGCGTCGCGGGCCTGGGTGAACAGCCGGGCAAGCTGCGCACCCGTCATGTTGGAGGGCGGGGCCGTTTCCAGGAAGAGGGCTTCGCCGCCCAGGCCCTCCACCTCCTTGACCAGCCAGGTCAGCTGCTCGTGGTGCCTGGGGCTGGCGGGCAGGGCGTAGAAGGCGTTCTTGACCAGAACCGCCCCCATTGAGTTGAGACGCCGCCAGACGCGCATTCGGGCGGTCTGGCTGCGGGCCGAGAGCGTGAAGGAGAAAAAGTACCAGCGGAAGTTTACGTAGCTCATGTGACGTAAAATGTCACAGGTATAACAAATGTCAAGCTGCGGGCGTGAAAAAATATCTGGCCGGGATTTCTGGCGGCGGGGGGGGGGCCCGCCCCCCCCCCCCCCCCGGGGGGGGGGGGGGGGGGGGGGGGGCCGCCCCCGCCCCGCCAGGCCGAGGCTGGGCGGCGGCCCTGGGCGCGGCCGCGCCTCGTCCCGAGGGATCGCCGGATACGGGCTGGCGTTGGCCAAGGTGTGCAAGGAAGTTTCACGCCCCGGGGGGCGCATGTGGACGGCCCCGTGGTAATGCCGTAGCGGATATTGGGTAGGGCGGCTCGCCAATTGTTTGCCGCGGGGCTCACATGCCCTTCGTCTGCATGGAACAACCGGAAACCAAAGGGAAGGTGGTCATGAGGTCATTTTTGTTCGGTGCCGTTGTGATCTGTCTGATGGCCGTGCCGGTCATGGCCAAGAAGGGCGCGCAGCCGCAGAATATCGACTTCGGGAGCTACACCTGCTCGGAGTTTCTGCAGGAGGTCTCCACATCCGACGCCGAGACGGCCGGCTTCATCCTCATGTGGTTGGACGGCTACCTGAGCGGCGTCAGCGGGGACAACGTGCTCAACTGGAAGAATTTGGACATATTCACGGACAAGTTCCTGAACTACTGCACCGCACACCCCAAGGCCAACATGCTCGAAGCGGCCAAGAAGGTGGGCATTGCGCGCTGACCCCCTTGCGGTCGGATGACAACGCAAAAAGGGCCTCCGGATCGCTCCGGAGGCCCTTTCTGATGTGCGGCTCGCGGCGCTGCCGCTAGAACTTGTATTTGAGCCCGGTCATGAGCTTAAAAGCGTCGCCTTGCCGGGCCGCCTCGGTGAAGCGGTGGCCCCAGACCGAGGTCTGGAAGCTCCCGTGGGACCAGCCCATGTCCAGGATCAGGGCCAGGTTCTGGTAGATGTCGTACTGGTTGTCCAAACTCACGCCCACCGCGTACTCTTTGTCGCTCAGGTCGCGGCCCATCTGCACGTAGTTGCCCGTGCCCTGGGTGGCGTTGGCGGCGCGCAGGGCTGCCGGGCTGTTTGTGCCGTGGGCGTAGCTCACGGTGATCCTGTGGGTGAGGCTCTGCATGAAGGAGATCTTGTCCAGGGCGGCCACGAAGCCGTACGCCCCCACCGGGTTGATGTTCATGAACTCGTTGTTGAAGGGCTGGTCGCCGTCGAACAGGAAGGAGTTGGACGGGCACCAGTAGTCCACGATGGAGGGCAGCCTTTCCGAGCCGTTGCGCGCGGAAGAGTCTTCGCCAGGGGAGTACCAGAGGGTGAGCTGCGGGGTCAGGCTCTCGAACCCGGTGTACTCGGCGGCCACGTCCACGAACCACCCGTGGCGCTTGAACCGGGCGCGGTCGGTGTCGTTGCCGGAGCCGTAGATCACGTCGGCGTAGAACTTGAACGGGTCCAGCGCGGTGAGCGCGAAGGTGGAGCCCACCCACCAGTAGGCGTTTTGCGAGTTGCGCCAGGTGGCCGCCGTGCCCATGGACGCGGCTGAGAGCAGGTTGGTGGCCAGGGTCTCGTTGGAGTAGCCGCCGTTGCCCACTTGCACGGAGCCGTAGCCCGCGTTGCGCCCGGCCACGGCCAGCATGGCCCAGGGCGTGGTCTGGAAGCCCTCCAGGGTGACGGGCAGGGTCAGGATGTAGCCGTCAAGCTCGTCGGGCACCTGGGTGGTGGTGAGGTCGAAATCCTTGTTGGCGTCCAGCAGCCGGGTGAAGCCGCCAACCACGGAGAACTGCTCCGATACGGGGATCCTGACCATGGCCGCCGTGGTGCGGGTGCCGCCGAACACGGGGTTGGCGTCCAGCCAGCCCGCCGAGGTGGGCAGCTCCATGTCCTGCTGGCCGATGGTGAACTCGACGTTGGAGCCGGGCCAGCGGAACTGCAGGTAGGCCTGGTAGATCTTGAAGACGCTGGTGGGGTTGTCCACCGTGAAGGTGCTCGCGCCCCAGGGGATGTCGCCGCTCTTCCAGGAGAGGCGGAACTTCAGGCCCTCGTTGGCGATGAAGTCCGTGCGCACGCGCACGCGCTCGAACACGGTGAAGGGGTCCTGGGTGCGGGTGCCGTTGTAGTTCCAGCCGGTGTACTGGGGGTGGCTCCAGAACGCGCCGTAGGTGCGCACGTCGCCGCTCATGACCACTTCAGTGGCCAGGGCGGCGGACGCCAGTGCGGGAACGAGGCAGAGGGCCAGGGCGAGGCTGCGGAGGAAGCGGTGCATTTCCGGGGGCTCCTGGGAATTCGGATGGCCTTCGGTGTACGTTCCTTCGCCGGACGAAGCAAGCCCGCAGGTCGCCGTCAGCCCAGGATTTCCAGCCTGGGAGCCTTGGGAATGACCCCATGCTCGGCCATGCTGGCGAAGAAACGGCTCAGGCCCTCCTGCTCGGGCGCGCCCAGCTCGTAGCTCAGGTGGTCGAAGTAGTTGCGCAGCTGGGGCCGGGTCATGCGGGTGTGGGCCAGCCCGGCCAGCTCCACCACCTTGTCGATGGCGGCCACCCCGGCCTCCTTGGAGCGGCGCAGCAGGCCGGCGGCGGCCAGCATCCCGGCGCGGTCCGCATTCCAGGATTCGCGCCTGGCCACCCAGACCCCGAACACGAAGGGCAGGCCGGTCCAGTCGCGCCAGAGCTCGCCCAGGTCGATCTGGTGGGGGAAGCGCTCGTCGGAGCGCAGGCTGAGCGCCTCGTCCCCGATGGCCAGCACCGCCTGCGGCGTCGCGCCCGCGTCCAGCGACTCCCGGATGGAGCCGGGCGCGGCCACGAACTCCGGGCGGATGCCGTACACGTCGCTGAGCGCGATGCGCAGGAGCACCGCCGAGGTGTGCGTCTCCGCCGTGACCAGCACGGATGTGTCCCCCAGGGCCTCCGGGGCCACGCGGGAGAGCAGCAGCACGCTCTTCACCGGCCCCTTGCTGCCGATGGCCAGGTCCGGCAGGAGCAGGTAGCGCTCCGGGTTGCGGGCGTACTCCACCGAGGAGCAGGAGGAGATGTCCAGCCCGCCCGCCCGGGCCAGCTCGTTCAGCGTGGCGGGGGGGCCTTGCACGAACTCGAAGCCGTGCTCCATCCAGCCCGCCTCCAGGGGCAGGTAGATGGGCAGCACGTTCAGGTAGCTGATGCGGCCTACGCGCACGATGCTTGATCCTCGAAGGGGGAGTAGTCCATGGACCGGCGCAGCGGCGCGAACCCGGCGGCCGCGATGGCCTCGCGCACCCCGGCCTCGTCCATGCGGAAGCGCACCCCGGCGGCGGCCACCACGTTCTCTTCGATCATGGTGGAGCCGAAGTCGTTGGCGCCGTGCCAGAGCGAGGCCTGGGCGATCTCGCGGCCCATGGTCACCCAGGAGGCCTGGAGGTTCGGGATGTTGTCCAGCACCAGGCGCGAGATGGTCAGCACGCGCAGGTATTCCTGCGGGGAGCACTTCCTGCCGCCCAGGGCCGTGTTGTCGGGCTGGAAGCCCCAGGGGATGAAGGCCGTGAAGCCGCGCGTCTCGTCCTGCAGTTCGCGCAGGGCGGTCATGTGGCCGATGCGCTCCTCCCAGGTCTCCACGTGGCCGAACATCATGGTGGCCGTGGTGCGCAGCCCCTGCAGGTGGGCCTGGCGCATGACGTCGAGCCACTGGGCCGTGGAGCACTTGGCCGGGGCCACCAGGGAGCGCACGCGGTCCGAGAGGATCTCCGCGCCGCCGCCGGGGATGGAGGCCAGCCCGGCCTCGCGCAGCCGGGAGATGACCTCGGCCGCGGAGATGTCGGACATGTAGGCGAAGTAGACGATCTCCGGGGGCGAGAAGGCGTGGATGTGGATCTGCGGGTACTTGGCGCGGATGAAGCGCAGCAGGGATTCGTAGTAGACCAGGCCCATCTCCGGGTTGTGGCCGCCCTGCAGGAGGATCTGCCTGCCGCCCAGGGCCAGGGTCTGCTCGATCTTCTCGGACAGCTCGTCGCGGGTCAGCACGTAGCCGCCGGGCACGCCCGGGGCCTTGAAGAAGGCGCAGAAGCGGCAGCCGCACTGGCAGATGTTGGTGGAGTTGATGTTGCGGTCCACCACGTAGGTCACCACGGGCTCGGGGTGCAGGCGCAGGCGCACGGCGTGGGCCAGGCTGCCGAGTGTGGGCAGGGTGGCCTCCCGGGCCAGAAGCAGGGCCTGGTCGGCGCTCAGGCGCTCGCCTGCGCGCACGGCCTCGGCAACGGCCAGGACATTCTCGGAATCAAACATCTCAGACATTGCTCTGCTCCCTGAAGAGGCCGTCGCGGCGCATGGGTGTGAAGCCGCTTTGGCGGATGGCCTCCTCCAGTTCGGCGGTGGTCAGGGCCTGGGCGGAGTCGCTGCCCGCGTCGTGGCCGATGCGTTCCTCCACCACGGTGCCGTCCAGGTCGTCCGCGCCCCAGGAGAGGCACAGCTGCGAGAGCTTGAGCCCGAGCATGACCCAGTAGGCCTTGATGTGGGCGAAGTTGTCCAGCATGAGCCGGGCTACGGCCATGGTGCGCAGCACGTCCATGGCCGAGGGGCCGCTGGCTTCGGCGCCCAGGGGGTTGTTGCCGGGCAGGTAGGGCAGGGGGATGAAGCAGACGAAGCCGCCAGAGGCGTCCTGCTGGCGGCGCAGGGCGTCCATGTGCTCGAGGCGGTCCCGGGTGGACTCCAGGTGCCCGAAGAGCATGGTGGCGTTGGAGCGCAGCCCGGCCTTGTGGGCCAGGCCCATGACCGCAAGCCAGCGCTCGCCCCCGATCTTCTCGGGGCAGAGCGCCTTGCGCGGGCCGCTGGCGAAAATCTCCGCGCCGCCGCCGGGGAGCATGTCCACCCCCGCGGCTTTCAGGCGCACGAGCACCTCGGAGGCGTCAAGCCCGGCCATGGTGGCGATGTGGTCGATCTCCACGGCGGTGAGGGCCTTGATGGAAGCTTTCGGATAAGCGGCGCGCACGCGGGCCGCAAGGTCCTCGTAGTAGGGCAGGCCCAGCTCCGGGTGGCAGCCGCCCACGATGTGGATCTCGTCCAGCGGGCCGGCCGCGGCCAGCTTGGCCAGGGCGTCGTCCGCCGTGAGCACGTAGGCACCCTCCTGCCCGGGGTCGCGCCGGTAGGCGCAGAAACGGCAGCGGTTCACGCAGACGTTGGTGGGGTTCACGTGGCGGTTTATCACGTAGCGCGCCGTGTCGCCGTGCAGGCGGGTGCGCACGTGCATGGCCAGGGCGGCCAATACATGCGGGTCGGGGCAGTCGTAGAGGGCCTGGCCCTCGTCCAGGCTCAGGCGCTTCGCGGCGAGCACCTTGTCAAGCACCGGGCCGAGCCCGAGCGATTCGATGTGGCGTCTATCCAACGGTGAAACCTCCAGCCAGCATCCTGGCCAGCCTCGCGGCTGTCAGGCGCGACGTTTCAGGGTCGTCCAGCCCGAAGGTCGGGCCGATCTGCGGTCCGGCGTCCATGGCGGGCGCGGCCTGGAGCTGCACGAAGCGCTCCAGCACGGCGTCGGCCATGAACACGGCCAGGGGCACGTCCAGGCTTTGGGGCAGCTCGCCCGAGGCCTTGGCCTGCTCGATGATGGGGGTGAGGAAGCGCGCCGAGAGGGCGCGCACCTGCGCCAGCAGGCGCTCGCGCAGGGGGAAGTCCTCATTGAAGAGCATTTTCAGGTAGATGCGGTAGATATTGGGGTGGCTTCGGGCAAATTGCGCGCCCACCAGCAGCACGCGCTCCAGCCGTTCGGCCAGGGGGAGCCCGGCGGTCTCGTCGCGGGCTTGGCGCAGGGAGCCGGAGAGCAGATCCACCGAGCCGGTGAACACCTGGGCGAACAGCCCTTCCTTGTTGCCGAAATACTTGAATATTGAGCCCTTGGCGATGCCCAGCCGGGCCGCCAGGCGGTTCATGCTGGCCCCCAGGAAGCCGTGGCGGGCGAACTCGCTGGAGGCCTCCTCCAGCACGCGCCGCTGTTTGTCGGGGGGGATGTTGCGGAAGGTGTCGCTTGCGTCCATGGGTGTTCCGATCTATGATGACCAGGTGGTCACCGATACCCCCCAAGCCCCCCTTCGTCAACTGAGTCTGGGCATCTCGCCGTGCCCCAACGACACGTTCATCTTCCATGCGCTCATCCACGGCCTCGCACCCAGAGAGCCGGGGTTTCGCCTCTCGCGGCTGGTCATGGCCGACGTGGAGGAATTGAACGGCCTGGCCGCGCGCGGCGAGCTGGACGTGGTGAAGATCTCGCTGGCGGCCATCCCTGACGCGGCCCCGCACTACCGGCTGCTGCCCTGCGGCGGCGCGCTGGGGCGCGGCTGCGGCCCCCTGCTGGTGGCGCGCGCGGACCGCGATCCTGACCAGCCGTTCACGACGCTGGCCCTGCCCGGGGCGCGGACCACGGCGGCGCTCTTGGCCTCGCTGGCCGGGGTGCCGGGCCGGCGCGCGCAGCTGCGCTACGACGAGGTGATGCCCGCCGTGGCCCGGGGCGAGGTGGACGCGGGCGTGGTAATCCACGAGGGCCGCTTCACCTACGCGGACCTGGGGCTCAAGCTGGTGATGGATTTCGGCGAGTGGTGGGAGAAGGCTTACGGCCTGCCGCTGCCCCTGGGCGTCATCGCCGTGCGGCGCGACCTGGAGCCACAGGCCGTGGCCCTGGTGGAGGCCGCCATCAAGGCCAGCCTGGCCCACGCCTGGGAGAATCCGAAGGACTGCGCGGCCTTCGTGGCCGAGAACGCGCAGGAGCTCTCGCCGGAGGTCACCGCGGCGCACATCGCCACCTTCGTCACGCCCTTCAGCATGGATGTGGGGCAGGAGGGCCGCAAGGCCATCGAGGCCCTGGCCGCCGAGGCCATGCGCCAGGCCGGAAAGCCCATGCCCGAGGGCGGGCTGTTCACGCCTTCAGCGGGCTAGACCTCCGTCAGGCCCTTTCCGAGACCACGCGCCCGCCGTTCTGCTCAGGGGCGGCCTGTCGGCCCCGGGCCAGGATGGCGTCGGGGTTGTCCGCGCCGCTGGCGGCCGCCTGCCTGCCCCGCTCCAGTACGGCGTCGGGAGCGTCCGTGCCTGCGGCGGCGGCCTGTCTGCCTCTCTCCAGGACGGCGTCGGGCAGGTCCGTCCCCAATACTCCTGACATATCGCTTGTTCGCATGGACGTAAGCATGTTGTCCGGCATTTCGGCCTGTTTTTCGGTGGGGATGTCCTGGTGTCTGGCCAGGCGCTGCATCTTGAACATGTCGTACGCTGGCATGGCTCCGGCGTGGCGCAGGAAACTGCGGTCGAGGCTCCTCACGGCGCGGCCCCCGCGAGGGTGAGCATGGCGGCGTGGGCATCCGTGAAGGATCTGGAGGAGATGGTGATGATCCCGGAGAAGGGCGTGTCGATATCCTGAATGAAAAACAGGCAGGAGAGGATCAGGAAGACCACGATCACCTCCATGCACACCTGGGACTTGGTCTGTTCCGGGTTGCTCAGGAACAGGCCCAGGAGCACGGCCAGCGCCCCGAAAATCAGGATCACCCAGATGGGCGCGTACAGGTTGCCCTGCAGGGCCTGTTCGCGCAGCTGCCGGTTGCGGCTGACCTCGGTCAGGGAGGTGCCCACGGAGGTGTAGAGGGACATGTCCCCCTTGTCCGCGGGTTTCATGGCGATGAACTCCCTCCAGGACTCGGAAAGCTGTTCGGATGCGTGCAGGCTCATGTTGTCGGTGGCGTTCATGGTCTTCCATTCGTCGTCCACCACGCTCCTGGCGTAGGCCATCAGCCGGGACTGGAACGCGCCGGAGCCGTCCAGCGTCTGGGAGAGGCGGTAGGTGGTGAGCAGGGCCCCGGCCTCCTGCACCACGCAGCTTTTGGTCGCGGTGTAGTTCGACCAGAGCGTCACGATGGAGAAACCGAGGAAGAACGCGTACATGGAGGCGAAGAGGGAGAAGATTTCCGGGGCGAAACGGTGGTCCTTGCGCGGGGAGCGGGCCAGGGTCCTGCCGCGCAGCAGGTACAGCAGGGCGGACATCGCCAGCGACGTAGCCAGGATGAGCCCGAATACGACCTTGTACTGGTCGCCGAAATTTTGGAGACTCTCAAACATCTCAGCCATCATAGCGTCAGGCCGCGCGGAATGGAAGACCCAGCCGGCGCGGCCGCGCAACCACGAGGAGAAAACGTCATGAGCAGTCTGGAAGCGGGCGCGCCTGCGCCGAAGATCGAGCTGGACGCGCTGCTGCCCACCCAGGACGAGATGCGCCTGAGCCTGGCCGACATGGCCGGGAAGTGGGTGGTGGCCTACATCTACCCCAAGGACTCCACCCCCGGTTGCACCGTGGAGGCTCAGGAGTTCACGGCCCTGGCGGGCGAGTTCGAAAAGCTCGGCGCCGTGGTCTGGGGCATCTCGCGCGATTCCATCAAGGCCCACCGCAACTTCATGGGCAAGAACGGGCTGGGCGTGCCCCTGCTCTCCGACCCGTCGCTTGAGGCCATCAAGGCCCTGGGCGGCTGGGGCGCCAAGAAGGTCTGCGGCAAGGAGTGCGAGGGGGTGATCCGCTCCACGGTGCTCGTCGGGCCGGACGGAAAGGTGGCCCGGCGCTGGCCCAAGGCCTCCAGCAAGGGGCACGCCAAGGAAGTGCTGGACGCCCTGCGGGAGCTGGCCGGGAAATAGTCCGTCTCTGCCGGAAGATCGCTCTCTTCACGCAGGGTCCGAGCCCTCCCGGGCGGGAAACCGGGGATGTATTTGAAGAACATCCTCCGGCTTCCCGCCCGGGAGGGCTCGGACCCTGCCGACGTTTCGCGGCTTGCGGATGCTTGCGTCCGGGGCGCGAAGCGGAAAGGGAGTCCAGAGGGCCGAAGGCCCTTTGGCGGGAGAGTGCGGAGAGGGCGGAGCCCTCTTTGCCCGCCGGAGGCATCTTCAAACCCGGCAGGCCAGGAGGAGAAAAAGCCTCCGGCGGCCAAAGGGAGTTCCTCCCTTTGGAATCCCTTCTTGCTTCGCGTCTGTCGTGAGGGGAGTGGGGGCCGAGGCTAGCAGCCGTCGAGCGATTCCAGCAGGGCGATGACTTCGGGCAGGCGGCGCTTGCGCTCATCCTCGTCGCCCAGCTCCAGTTGTTCCACCACCTGACCCTGGTGGTAGACCACCAGCGTCTTGGCGAAGGCGGCCACGTCGTCGGGGTCGTGGGTGATGAGCAGGGCAGGGATGCCGAAACGCTCCAACGTGTCCGCCAGCTCGCGGCGCATACGCACGCGCAGCAGCGGGTCCAGGGCGGAGAAGGGTTCGTCCAGCAGCAGGGCCTGGGGCCGGGCCATCATGGCCCTGGCCAGGGCCGCGCGCTGGCGCTGCCCGCCGGAGAGCCGGGCTGGGCGCTCGTCCGCCAGGTGGCCGATGCCGAAATTCTCCAGCATGTCGCGCACGCCCTGCCTGCTGGCGGCGTCCAGCCTCCCGGGCCAGCCCGGGTTCAGGGCGAAGCCCACGTTCTCGGCCACGGTCATGTGCGGGAAGAGCGCGTAATCCTGAAAGAGGTAGCCCAGGCCGCGCTCGCGGGGGGAGAGGTCCGCCCCGGCGCGGCTGTCGAAAAGGGTGCGCCCGCCAAGTTGAATGCGCCCGCCCGTGGGGCGCATCAGCCCGGCGATGGCTTGCAGGGTGAGCGTCTTGCCCGAGCCGGAGGGGCCGAACAGCACCACGGCGTTGGCCTCGGACTCGAAGCTGGCCCGCAGGTGGAAGCTGCGGCCCTTGGCCCGCATGACGGCCTCGATGTCCACCCGGACGTTCATCGGGCGGGCCTGAGCAGCGTTCCCGAAAACATGAGGATGGAGAGGCTGGCCGCGGAGACCACCGCCACCAGGATGGCGGCCTGTTCGTCGCGCCCGGCCATCACGGCGTCGTACACGGCCAGGGAGAGGGTCTGCGTCTTGCCGGGGATGTTGCCCGCGATCATGAGCGTGGCCCCGAACTCGCCCATGGCCCGGGCGAAGGCCAGCATGGCCCCTGCCAGGATGCCCCGCCAGGCCAGGGGCAGCACCACGCGGCAGAACAGCGAGAGGCGCGTGGCCCCCAGGGTGCGCGCGGCGTTGACCAGGTTGGGGTCCACGGAGTCGAAGGCGGCCCGCGCCGTGGTGAACACCAGGGGGAAGGCCACAATGCAGGAGGCCACCACCGCCCCCTGCCAGGTGAAGAGCAGGGTGAGGCCGAACACGTCGATGAGCAGCCTGCCCAGAATCCCCTGCCGGCCGAAGAGCACCAGCATGTAATAGCCCAGCACGGTGGGCGGCAGCACCATGGGCAGGGTGGCCAGGGCGTCGGCCAAGGGGCGGGCGGGGAAGCGCTCCCGCCCCACCAGGTATGCCGTGGTCACCCCCAGCACGAGGGCCCCCAAGGTGGCCAGCACGGCCACCTTGAGGGTCAGAAGGAGGGGAGTGAACACAAGGCTTGCGGTCATCTGTGGCGGGTTCGTCCGGGCCGTTGCGCGTGGACCGGGTCGAGTGAGAGTTCGGAGCACCACATGGCGTGGTCCTTGCCGGGAAGAAGTTCGAACAGCCAATGCAGGGCCACTGCGGCCGTGAGGGTTCCGATGAGAATCCAGTCGATCATGATGCGTACCTCCTTGTGGAGATGTGGACCGTCGCCGGTCTCGCCAGGGAGGTAGCAACCGGCGTGCCAGATGCGGGATGAGCGCAACATGCCGGAAACATTGGGTCGTTTGCTGGATGGCGTGCCATGGGTGCTTTCAAAATTGTACGACAGGGAGGAATGACGACAATTATGTAGTGATTTGGTTCAGGCCAGGGCCTTGAGCACCACTAATGTCATGTCGTCGTTGGGGGGGCGCTTGCCCCGGAATTCGGCCACGGAAGCCAGCACGGCTTCCAGAATTGCTTTCGCGCCCAGGCTCGCGCTCGCCGCTATGGCCTGGCGCAGCCTCTGCTTGCCGTACATGTCGTCGTTTTCGCCTCGGCACTCCCAGATGCCGTCGGTGGCCAGCACCAGCACCTCGCCGGGGGCCATGCCCGCGCGGGCGGCAGCCTCGTAGCGCCAGCCCGGGGCCACGCCCAGGGGCACGCCCCGCGCGTTCAGCTCCTCGAAGCTTTGATCGGCCGGATTATAGAGCAGGGCCGGGTCGTGCCCGGCCTTGGCGTAGCTGAGCGCGCCGCCCCTGTTGTCCCCATCGCCTCCGGCGGGCTCCACGGCCAGCCAGAACAGGGTCATGAAGCGGCCGGAGTCGCCCGTGTCGCGGCAGAGCAGGTCGTTGACGTTCTCCAGCATGGAGGCCAGCCCGCCTTCCCCCCGCTCGGCCCGGCCCCGGATGAAGGCCCGGGCGCTGGCCATGAGCAGGGCCGCGCCGATGCCGTGGCCGGTCACGTCGCCCACGGCCAGGGAGAAGCCCGTCGAGCCCGGGTCGGGGTGCGGCAGGTAGTCGTAGTAGTCGCCGCCGGTGGAGTCGCAGGAGATGGACGCCCCGGCCAGGTCGAACCCGGGGGTGGGGGGCGGGGCGTGGGGCATGAGGTCGTTGTGCACGCTGGCCGCGATGGCCATGTCGAACTCCAGGCGCTGCTTCTCCAGCAGGTGGTGGTGCAGCCGGGCGTTCTCGATGGCTATGGCGGCCTGGGCCGCGATGAGCTGGAAGACCTCCTGGTCGTCAAGGTCGAAGGGCTGGCCGTCGGTCCTGTTGATGAGGGCGGCCACGCCGATGACGCGCTCCTTCACGGCCAGGGGCACGGCCAGGATGGAGCGGGTGTGGTAGCCGGTGCGGCGGTCCACCTCGGGGTTGAAGCGGGCGTCGGCGTAGGCGTCCGGCACCAGGGCGGGGACGCCGTTCACCTGCACCCACCCGGCCACGCCCTGCCCGCGCTTGAGTACGTGCCCCCTGGGCAGCTTGTCCGCCACGGGGCCCTGGGCCACGGTGAACACCAGGTCGCCGGTGTCGGCGTCGGTGAGCAGCAGGCTGCATGTTTCGGCGGCCAAGGCCTGGCGCGAGGTGGTCATGATGCGCGTAAGCACCTCGTCCACGTCCAGGGAGGAGGTGATGAGCGCGCAAAGCTCGAAGCAGCGCTTCAGGTTGTCCGCGCGGCAGGCTGGCGTATCCGGTGGGGCCATGCTGGTTACATGCCCGCAAAGCCGCACTGTGTCCAGGCTGCGGGGTAAAGATCACGTATCATGTGGGCTTGCGTGACGCACGCGCCTCAGTTGCCCAGAAGCAGCATGGACGCCGCCGTCGAGCCGGGCGAGGGCAGGCGAAGCGTCGAGAGTGTGCGCACGGGCGACGGGCTCGAATTTGTGCCACCGTCGCCGAAGCAGCCGTGGGCGTTCGTGCCCCAGGCCCACACGCCTCCCGCGTTGTCCACGGCCAAGGAGTGGCCCACCCCGGCCGTCAGAGTGGCATACCCGGACTTGCCCGGGGGCGACTGCACCGGCACCGTCCGGTTGTTGTAGTCGCCCGTGCCCAACTGGCCCCCGCTGTTGCCGCCCCAGGCCCAGGGCACGCCCCCGGCCGCCAGGGCCATGGAGTGGTAGTTGCCCGTGGCCACGGCCTGCATGGGGGGCAGGCCGTTCAGCTTGACCGGCGAATACCGGGGCGACGTGTCGCCCGTGCCGAGTTGTCCGTTGTCGTTCAGGCCCCAGGCCCAGACCGCGCCCTGGTTGTCCAGGGCCAGGCAGTGCGAACCGATGGCGCTGATGGCCACGACGCCCGAAAGGCCGGGAATCTGGATCGGGGACCAGCGGTCGCCTGTATCGCCCAGGCCCAGCTGGCCCGCGAAGTTGTAGCCCCAGGCCCAGACCGTGCCGTCGGTCTTGAGCGCCAGGGAGAAGCCTATCCCCGCCTCCACGGCCTGCACGCCCGAGAGGCCGGGGATCTGCGCGGGGGTGCTGCGGCTATCCGTGGTGCCGAGGCCCAACTGCCCGTTGCCGTTGGCCCCGCTGACCCAGACCGTGCCGTCTTTGGCCAGGGCCAGGGTGTGGGTGTACATGGAAACGGCTTTGATGTTGGTGAACCCGGTGGGCACGGGCGACCAGTGGCTGCCGGTCTCGCCGGTGCCGAGCTGACCGCTGCCGTTGAGGCCCCAGCCGAAGACCGAGCCGCCGGAGGTGACTGCCATGGAGGCGCTGTAACCGGCCGCGACGGCGACAACGCCGGAGAGGCCCGGAATCTTGTAGGGGACGAGCTGGTCGGGATTCACGCCTCTGCCGATCTGTCCGGAGTTGTTCCAGCCCCAGGTCCAGGCGGCGCCGGTGGTGTCGCAGGCCAGGGAGAAGGCGTTCTCGGCGGCGATGAAGCGTTTGTAAGCCGACGCCAGGGGAGCGCCGGACGCATTGGAAGTGCTGCAGAAGCAGAGCAGGAGGCCAAGAAGTGCGATAGCTCGGATTGCAAAGCGAGGGGTTGTGCCGGTGCGCAGCATGAGACTCTCCCTTCAAGCCGTTTTCCTGTACGGACATTGCCTGAAGAGGCACTCCTGACCAACACCGTGGTCGCATGTGTGCATATCTCTTACATCAAGTCAACCGTGGGGCGGCGATTCACGGCCGGGCGGCACGCGTCACGCTGGCGAGGGGGGACGCGGCTGGCACCCCGAGCGGGCCGTTCAGCGCCGCCGGGTCCAGGCCGTGGCCCTGTGCAGTACGCCCTGCAATTCCTCGTGGGTGAAAGGTTTGGACATGTAGTCGTTCATGCCCGCGCCCAGGAACCGCTCCCTGTCCCCCTGAAGGGCGTAGGCGGTGACGGCGACGATGAAGACGTCCCGGTCGCCCGCGTGCCCGGAGCGGATGAGCCGCGTGGCCTGTTCGCCGTCCAGCTCGGGCATGAGCGCGTCCATGAGCACCAGGTCGAAGCTCGCGGCCCGCAGCGCCTCGAGGGCCTGTTGTCCGTTCTCTACCGCCTCGACATGGTGCCCCCAGAGCTGCAGGGTTTTCGTCGCGTAGAGGCGGTTTATGGGGTCGTCTTCGGCCAGAAGCACCCTCAGGCCGGGTTTGGGCCCCCTGGCCTGCGCAGCCTTGCCGCCGACGGCCGCGGCTTCCTCGATCCGGTCCAGCTCGATCAGGAAGGAGAACGTGCTGCCCTTGCCCAACTCGCTCTCGACCCAGATGACGCCGCCCATCATCTCCACGAGGCCCTTGGAGATGGCCAGCCCGAGCCCGGTGCCCCCGTATTTGACGTGAAGCGGGGAGTCGATTTGCTCGAAATTTTCGAAGATGGAGCAGAGGCAGTCCTGGGGGATGCCGATGCCGTCGTCCCGGACGGCGAACAGCAGCCCGGTCCTCTGCGGGTTCATGGCCTTGCCGGGGGCGACCGAAACGGCCACGCATCCGCGCTCGGTGAACTTCACGGCGTTGCCCGCAACGTTGGTCAGTACCTGCCGGAGCCGACCCCCGTCCCCCATCTGCAGGTCCGGCAAGGCTGGATCGACGGTGCACCGGAACTCGAGCCCTTTCTCCCTCGCCGCGATCTCCAGGGGCTTGAGCGTGGCTTCGACCAACTCGCGCAGGCTGAAGGGGCGGTTCTCGAGGATGACCTTGCCCGCCTCGATCCTTGAGATGTCCAAGATGTCGTTGATGATTTCCAGCAGGGACCGGCCCGAGCGCTGGACCAGGAGCAGGAACTCCCGCACTTCCTCCGGCAGCTCCTGCTTCAGGGCCAGTTGGGTCATGCCGAGGATGCCGTTCATGGGCGTGCGTATCTCGTGGCTCATGTTGGCCAGGAACGCGCTCTTGGCCCTGTTGGCGGCTGTTGCGGCCTCCATGGCGGCCCTGAGCTCCCTGGTCTGCTCCTGGACACGCAGTTCCAGGGTTTCGTTCAAGCTCTTCAGCTCCTCCTCGGCCATTTTTCGTTTGGAGATGTCGTTGAAGAGCACGGCCACCTGGCCCCTTTGGGGGGAGAAGGCCGATATTCTGAAGTGCTGGTCCAGCGGGGGGAAATAGGTCTCGAAGTAAACGGGTTCACCGGTTTCGGCCACCCGGGCGTAGATGTCGAGGTACGGGGGCTCCCCCGCGCCGTACAGGGCCTTGGCCGAAGCCCCCGCCGCAGCCTTGCGGGTGATTCCGAGAATCTTCTCGTACTTGGGATTGACGTCGATGATGGTGTAGTCGCACGGGCGGCCTGCATCGTCGTAGACGATCTCGTGCAGGCACAAGCCTTCCTCCAGCGACTCGTACAGGGCCCGCAGCTTGCGCTCGTTGTCGAGCAGGGCCTGTTCGGCGTTCCTGCGGGCGACGCGGGCGCGCAGGGAGTCGATGCCGAAGGCCAGGGTGCCGGCCAACTCCACCAGCAGGTCGAATTCGTCGTGCTCGAACGCGTCGGGTTCGTCCGCATAGACTGTGAGCACTCCGACAAGCCCGTCCTTGAGCAGCAGGGGCAGCGCGATGGAGGACGCATACCCGCGCCGGGCGGCCTCGTCCCTCCAAGGGAGCAGGTTGGGGTCCGTCTGGATGTCTTGGCAGACGATGGGCTTGCCCGTACGTGCGGCCGTGCCGGTGGGGCCGCGCCCGAATTCGTTGTCGCCCCAGGAGATTCTGGCCTTTTGCAGATAGCCGTCCTCGATGCCGACCTGGGCGATGGGGACCAAGCTCCGCTGTTGATCGTTGAGAGGGACTCCAACCCAGGCCATCCGGTATCCTGCGGTCTCGACCATGAGACGGCAGATGTCGCGCAGCAGCCGGGTCTCGTCCGAGGCCTTGACGATCAGGCGGGAGCAGGCGCTGTAGGCGCGAACTGCCCTGTTCGAGCGACGCAGGAGCCCGTCCAGACGGTCTCTTTCAGCGGCGAGGAGTTCGGCCGGGTCAGGACAGGCGATTCCGGCGAGAGCCGATTCATGCGCCGCGGGATCCCCGGCTGGAGTGTGGGGCGAGGAGAGGGGAGTGCGGATTTCGTCCTGATCGCTCATGCGTCCTCTCGTTCGTGTTCTGAAGAGGAGAACCGGTTGTCAAAGCGCTGTGATGTACACGGAGCTATCCTAACGGGTTATGTGTGTTTAGTCATCGGCGAATTGGGGGAATGTCCGGGCGGGGTTTGCCGCCAGGCCCGTCAGCGCCGAGGGCCGGACGGCGTCCGGATGGAGAAGCCGCGCAATGGCCGGGGCGGCCCCCGGCCATTGCCTGGGCAATCCGTGCCCCCCCTACAGCACCCTCCCTCTCCCGGCGTTGGCCTCCGAAGCGAGCCGTTCCCTGGCCTGCTCCCCGGCGGCGGCCAGGCTGTGCAGCCCGGCCAGGAACTCCTCCAGGGCGGCCAGCCCGGCTTTGAGCCGGGTGAAGCCCGGGGCGTCGCCGGGGTCCAGGGCCAGGATGGCCTCCCGGCGGGCCGAGAGCTGCCCTTCCAGCAGCACGCGCACGGCGTCGCATTCCAGCAGGCGGGCCACCTCCTCGCCTTGGAGGGCCTGGCGCTCCAGGTCCTCCCGGTTCACTGGGGGCCTCCCATGGGGCCGGAGGGCATGTCGGGGGGCAGGGGGGCGCCGGGAGGCGTCAGGCCGGGGCTGGGGAAGGAACCGGGCATGGGGCCGACTCCGGGGCCGGAAACGGGGCCGGGAGCAGGCCCGGCTCCGAGGGGCGACCCGGGAGCGGGGCCGCCCTTGCCCAGAGCCCTGGCCATGACCTGGTTGTCGCGCAGCAGCCCGTCGGCCCGGCGCTTGAGGCCCTCCACCATGTCCATGGAGGCCTCGTCGCGCAGGTACTCCGAAACGTCGATGTCCAGGTACTCGTACTTGGCCTTGATGGCCTTGATGAGCCCCCTGGCGTCGCACACGCCCAGTTGCAGCCCGGCCTTGAGCATCATCTGCACCAGCTCGTCCATGAGCCGGGCGCTGTCCTGCCGCTCCTGCGGGCCCACGCCCACGTCGATGGCCACGCTGTACTCCCCGGTCAGGTCCCCGGGCTCGACGAACACGTCCGCGCCCACCACGCGCCGGTCGTCCTCGGGCGGGTAGAGCCGGATCACGTCCAGCACGCGCGCAAGGATGCGCCGGAAGGACCGGGCGATGCGCCTGGCGTAGAGCTTCTGGCGCTGCATGCCGGCGCTTAAGCGCATCTGCATGCCCAGGGCGGTGTGGTTCAGGGAGTTGCTGTCCAGGCCCTGCATGTCCGCGCTGACCCCGGACTCCTTGGCCACCTCCTCCAGGGTGAGCTGGAAGGCGTCCAGGATGAACTTGTCCGTGGGCGAGGGGGCCAGCTCCTGCACGGTGCCCAGGGAGGGCACCAGGGAGACGTCGCCCGGCCCCATGCCGGAGAGGATCTTGCGGGCGCGGGCGTCCGTGGTCAGGAAGCCCCGGTAGGTGCTCATGGCGGCCTGGTCCTGGATGTTGCGCAGCAGGTTGGAGAGCACCCGCTGGCGGTGGTCCAGCACGGCGGCAACGGGCCGCCCCAGCAGCTTGTGCGGCTCCTTGTAGACGTAGCCCAGCTCGAAGGGCGGGCCTCCGTAGGGGTTCTCCACTGGTCCGCGCAGGATCACGTCCTCGCAGACGGTGACGATGCAGGGCTTGAGCAGCCCGGTCTCATCCACGGGCAGGCGCAGGTAGCACTCCCAGACGAACACCTCGGGCGTCCCCAGGCGCGTCGCCGCGTCCGGGCCGCCCTGGGCCGTCATGCCGTCCGCCTCGTGCAGGGTGGCGTACTCCCCGGCGGTCTCGGTCATGCTGCGGCGCTGGTCCGCCCGGGCGCGCAGGGCCTCGGCGCTGCCCTTGCGGTAGACCCCGGCCAGCTCCTGGCGGCGGATGGAGTCAAGGTCGCGCCTGACCACGTGGGCCACGAAGGGGTTCTTGGCCAGGTCGGCGTAGCCGGGCAGCATGTACAGCTCGCGCGGGGGCACCACCTCCAGGTGGAAGCCCTGGTAGAGGCTCTTGCGGCGCACGGCCTTGGCCCCGCGCAGGCCGGGCCTCTCCCCGCCGGTGGCCGGGTCGCGCAGGGTGACGGACTTGCCGCCCCGGATGTCCACGATGCTCGTGTCTTGTTGGGCCAGGGCCTCCAGCTCCTCCAGGCCCATCTCGGGCAGCAGCTCGGTGGTCAGGTCGTAGTCGTCGCGCTGGGTGACCTTCATCACGCCGTAGTGGTTCACCAGGCAGTCGTGGATGAAGTCCTCGATGAGCTGCTCCCCTTCCAGGGGTCCGAAGAGCTTGTGGCGCACGTAGCGGCGCAGGCGGTCGGCCCGGTCGCGGGCCTGTTTGGCCTCCTCGGGGTTGTCGCCGCGCACCACGGGGTTGAAGGTGAAGAACTCGCCGGTGAACACGTCCACCAGGCCGGGCTTCATCCACTCCACCACCGAGAAGATGGTGGGGTGCACGGTCTGGGACCAGCCGGGGCGTTCGTTGCCGTAGGGTTCGGCGCGGTACCAGCGGTAGTGCTTCTCGCGCTCGGCCGAAAGCTCGGCCTGGTAGGCGCGGGCCGCGTCCATGTCGGGCTGGATCAGGGCCAGCAGATCGTTGTCGGTCATGGGCATGGGGTCTCCTAGATGAAGCGGGAAGGCTCCGGGCCTTCCGCGTGGTTGCAGGTTTCTTCCGCCGCCTGGAAGCGGTCGGCGTGGGCCATGGTCAGCACGAAGGCGTCGGCCAGGTTGGGGGAGGGCACGCCGCGCCGCTTCAGCTCGTCCTTGCCCTCCACCTTGATCCTGCCGTTGGGCAGGTAGGCGTAGCGCGGGGCCGAGAGTTCGGCGGCCAGCTTGTGGGCCAGGGGAACGGTGTCGTCGATGGCGGCGGCGCGGCTGGCGAAGAATTCGCGGGCCTTCCACCACAGCTCGTCGCGGCGGCGGTTGAAGCGCTCGGAGGAGGCCGCGGCCTCGGCCACGTTCACGGCCACGGCGGGCAGGCCCCAGCCGGAGAGGATGTGCGCCGCGCCCGCGCCCCAGCCCACGCTGTCCACGTAGAGGGCCTCGGGGCGCATCAGCTCGAAGCATTCGCGGGCGCGCCCGGCCACGGCCAGGGAGTCGTCCAGTCGGAACTCGTCGATGTGCAGGACCTTGCCGCCCTGGCGCACCACGATGGCCGAGGGGTCGCCGCCCAGCGACAGCCCCACGTCCAGGCCCATGACCAGCCCGCTCTGCCGGTAGCCCACGTTGCGGCCCACGGCGTCCAGCACGCAGGCCAGGGGGATGAGGCAATCCTCCCCGGTGACGTCGAAGTCGCACTCGTACTCCTGGCGGAACTGGGCCTGGCTCATCTGGGAGCGGGCGGAATCCAGCTCCTCCTCTGGGATCAGGCCCGTGGCGCTGGCCGGGAAGCGGGCCGCGTACCAGGCCGGGTCGCGCAGGGCGTTATGGTAGAGCTGGTGGAAGTGGTTGTGGCCGCGCGGGGTGCCGATGAACACGGCGAAGCCGCGCCTGTCCGAGAGGGCGGGCCGGATGACCATGGAGTAGGCCTCGGGCCGGAAGTCGGCGTATTCGTCCAGGACCGCGCCGTCGAGGTAGATTCCGCGCAGGCTGTCGGGCTGGTCCGCCCCGTAGAGGCTGATGCGCGCGCCGTTCTCGAAGTCCACGCAGAGGCCCGCCTCGCTGGCCTTGGCCCCGGGCACGGCCAGGGCGTAGCGCTTGAGGTAGTCCCAGGCCACGCGCTTGGCCTGCACCAGGGTGGGGGCCACGTAGGCCAGGCGCTGGGCGGGCTGGCCGTCGCGGTGCGCGGCGTCGATGAGCGCGTTGACGCAGAGCACGGTCTTGCCGAAGCGCCGGTGGCAGACCAGCACGGAGAAACGCCGGAGCCCGGCGTGGATCTCGCGCTGGAAGCGGTGCGGCGCGTAGCCCGTGTGCACGGTGATGTCGGTTTCCATGAACCGGGCAGTGTACTCAGGAAAGCGCCGTCGTCACCCCACATAGGGCTATGTGGGGAGAAAGTTGAAAATTGTCGGCCTGCGGGAGGAGACGGAGGCAGAAACCCGCTCCAGAGGGGGCTGTATCGGCGAGTCTATGCGCGGTGTTCGGAGAGGGCGGCTTGGCGGAGGCCGCTGGGGCCTCCGCCTGGATGCGCTCGCCCCCGGGAGGGGCTGAAGGGGGAATGCTATCGCCGGATCATCCGGCGTCGCCCGTTTCGGGCGGGCACGCTAGCGCGGGAACTGGGCGCTGCACTCGTAGAGGTCGTTGTTGCAGTTGGCCACGCAGGCCGCGCGCTGGTAGGGGTCGCGTATGGTGTTGCAGTAGTTGGCGCAGCGGTTCCACTGGGCGTTGCACTGCTGACGGGCGCGCCTGGAGAAGGACTCGTAGCTCTCGCCGGGGTAGGGCGCGATGGAGCCCCCGAAATAGCGCTGCGTGCGCCAACGCCACTGCTCGTCGTACCAGTTGCGGGCGTCGCGCTCGCGCTCGCGCTCGAGCCTGCGCTCCTCGCGGCGCATCTCTCTCTCTTCGCGCCTGCGCTCCTGTTCGTACCTGTTCTGGTCGTTGTAGTAATTGTTCCCGTTCCGGTAGTAATCATCGTCGCCATAGGCGCTTACGCTCACTGGCTGGGACAGGAAGGCCAGGGCGAGCAGGGGCGCAAACAGCAGCATCACAAGAAATTTCATGAGCGGACTCCTGTACAAAAGGTTCGCCCACCCTTTCACACGGATGCGTGCGAAGGTCAACGCGGATGGCCCGGTATCGGATGGCCATGCTCCAAACGGCATTACGGCAGATACGGACCGGATTTGTCGGGTTGGGTGCTGCGAACCGCATCGTGCCGCCAGACTGTTCGTTGGAAGTTGCTGGATTTGCGAAAACAGTCGGGGCACCGGAGCCACGCGCACCGGAAGAAAAGCAAAGGGGCCGCGCCCGGATGGACGCGGCCCCGATGAGGCTTCCGGAAGTGAGTCCGCTCATCGAGCGGGGCTTCGCGGCCGGTTATTGTCGTTACGGGCTGCTAGCCCTTGAGGAACAGGCTTCCCAGGTAGACGAACACGCCCAGGAACGCCACGTACACGATGCAGTACTTGAGCGTCTGGTTCAGGATCTTGCCTTCCGAGCCCACCAGGCCGGTGGCGGCGGTGGCCACGGCGATGCTCTGGGGCGAGATCATCTTGCCGCCAGTTGCGCCAGCGGTGTTGGCGGCAGCCAGCCAGTAGGGGTCCACGCCGGTCTTGGAGGCGACCTCCACCTGCAGCTTGCCGAAGAGCACGTTGGCCGAGGTGTCGCTGCCGGTGACGAAGGTGCCCAGCGCGCCGATCATGGGGGAGATGATCGGGAAGAACTGCCCCGTCACCTTCACCAGCACCACGGCGATGGCCGAGATCATGCCGCTGTAGGCCATCACCTTGGACATGGACACGATGCACAGCACCGTGAAGGCCGACTTGGAGAGCTTCTTCACGGTCATGAAGAACACCGAGACGATCTCGGCAATCCTCGCGCCCTGGATCAGCCCGGCGATCACCGTGGCGATGATGATGAGCGTGCCCGGGGTGGCGATCCACTTGAACACGAAGGGCGCGGCGCCCTTGCCCTGGTAGATGGTCACCGAGGTCTTCACGGCGGCCAGGGCCTTGTACACAGGCTCCACCACGGGGCTGCTGCCCACGATGAAGGCCAGCACCAGGATGTAGGGCAGCCAGGCCAGGATGCCCTGCTTGAGGGTGATGGATGGCCCGGCCTGCGCCTCGGCGCCCTCCTGCTTGTAGAACTTCTTGGCGATGAAGATGGTCACGGCCATGCTGCACACGCTGCCCGCCAGGGCCGGGAGCTCCGCGCCCAGGAACCTGGCGGCGAGCATCTCGGGGATGGCGAAGGCCGCGCCCGAGGCCAGGGAGATGCCGACCACGCCCTTCAAGCCCTTGAGGCTGCGCGTGGTGAGCACCACCAGCAGCATGGGGATGATGACGATGAACAGGGTGAGCTGCAGGGCGATCTGGTAGCTCAGGATGTTCACGTCCAGGTTGGTGAGCTGGGCCAGGGTCAGCACCGGGATGCCGATGGCCCCGAAGGCGGTGGGCACGGTGTTGGCGGTCAGGCAGATGAGCGCGGCGAACAGCGGGTCGCAGCCAAGGGCCGCCAGGATGGAGGCCGGGATGGCCACCGCCGTGCCGTAGCCCGCCACGGCCTCCAGGAAGCCGCCGAAGCCCCAGGCCAGGATGAGCACCTGGATGCGGCGGTCTGTGGTGATGTTGGCCAGCATGGTCTTGATGGTGTCCATGCTCTTGGTGTGCAGGGCCATGTTGTACGTGAAGATCGCCGCCACGATGACCAGCACTATGGGCCATACGCCCAGCGCCGCGCCTTCGAGCGTGGCCGTGAGCGCCCAGAGCAGGGGCATGTGGAAGGCGGCCAGCGCCAGCGCCACGGTGATGCCCAGCGAGAGCAGGGTGGCCACGTGGGCGGGCATCTTGAGCACGCCCAGCGAGATCATCAGCCAGACGATGGGGATGATGGCCAGCCCGAACAGGCCGTACATCTTGGCCGCCGAGTGGCGGAACTCGCCGCAACCGATCCAGAGGTCGTCATCGACCCGCACCACGTAGGAGGACTTCTCGTAGCCGTCCCACTTGTAGTCCACCCAGCCGCCGCCCTTGCTCACGGTGGCGATCATCTCCCGGATGAAGGGCTTGCCGTCGGGGTCCTTCATGTCCAGGAGCTCCTTGCCGACCAGCTCGTGGTGGGTGGCCAGGGACTTGTTCACGCCGTTGTAGTCGTAGGCGAAGATGTAGAGCCCGCGGTCCACGAACGCGCCGGTGGGCTTGTTGAACTCGGCCAGGGCCTTCTCCTTGCCCACGGCCTTGATGTAGGCCAGGGCCTTCTCCACCAGGGTCACGGCCTCGTTCTTGTACTCGCCGCAGCCGATCCAGAGGTTGTCGTCGGCCTTGACCACGTAGGAGGTCTTCTCGTGGCCCTCCCAGATGTAGTCGTACCAGCCGCCGCCCTTGCGCACGAGGCCGATCATGTCCTTGATGAACTCGCGGCCCTCGGCGTCCTTGGCGTCGATGAGGTTGGTGCCCACCAGGGCGGGGTTTGTGGCCAGGGCCTTGTTCACGCCGTAGAAGTCGTAGGCGAACACGTAGAGGCCGTCCTTCACGAACTCGCCGCCGGGGCTGTTGAAGGCGGCCAGGGCCTTCTCCCGGCCGTTGGCCTTGAGGTAGGCCAGGGCCTTGTCCACCAGGGCCACGCAGTTGCCGCCCTTGTCGGGCAGGGCGGAGGGGTCGCCGGGGGCGCCTTCTTCGGCGGCGCCGGCGGGAGCGGCCAGGCCGAGGGAAACAGCCACGAGCAGGGCGGCGGCCAAAGCGAGGAAGGCGCGCGCGCCCTGAGCGGGCCGATTATTTCCTGTTGTGCGGGGGAGCCCCTTGCGGAGCGGGAAAAGGCCAAAGGCGATTGACTTCAAACTCACAACGTTTCCCTTCTCTATTATGATTTATGCCGCATGCGCGGCCCTGCGCGCCCCGTGGAAAAATCCGCGGGAGAGCGTGGCGCGGGGCCGGGTTGCGGCATGGTGACAAGGAACTCCGTGCCTGCGTCAGGGCATGTCGGGGGAGGGACCAGAGGTTTTGGAGCCCGTGGGGCGCTCCCGGCATGTCGTCTCCGTCCGGCGGGCGCAGTCCGCGAGAGCGGACGGGCGCGACGCCTGGGCCGGTGGCCCGGGCAAGTAGCAACCCATGTGCCAGAGCCGTTACGAAGGGAAATAATCCGTCATTTCCATGCTATAGCAAGCGAATCGGGCCGCGGCGCGCAGAACCCGCAGCCAAGTCCGGTACGGAAAACAAGACGTAGCGTTTCTGTTCAGCCGGCCCGCTGGACAACGGATGTGCTTGTTTTGGCAAAATTGTTATTGCTATGCACCTTGTGGACCGAAGAGGTCCGCTTGTCTGGAAAAGCGGACAGGCCGGGGGATGCGGCCGGCCCCGGAAACGTCCCGGGGCCAGCCTTTTCCATGCCCCCTACATCAGACCAGCCAGCCGCGCCGCTGCACGGTGACGGGCGATATGGCGGAGTAGGTGTTCAGCAGGTTGTTCTCCAGGTCGGCCAGGAGTTGGGTGTCCGCGCCGATGTCCATTTCGTCGATGTTCTTGAGCCGCAGGGCCGCGTACTCGCTGACCAGGTCGTCGAGCTTGCCGCCGAAGGGCGTGGGGGAGTCCATGTCCAGGGTGGCGGTGTCGAAGAGCGGCCAGTAGATCAGGGTCAGCGGCACCGAGCCCGTGGGCGCGCCGCCCACCAGCAGCGTCTCGCCCCGGATCAGCCAGGTGGAGCACTCGGCGGGCGTGCCCTGCTGCTGCCAGGAGTCGTCGCTCTGCTTGGTCAGGCGGGTGGTGGTGTCCTCGCGGTAGAGGCCGTAGTCGGCCATGAAGTCCGCCGGGAGGGGGTAGTCGTCGCGGCCGGGCTCCGTGGTGAAGCGGTACAGGCTGCGCCCCAGCTCGATGTCGTTGCGGTAGAGCACGTGGGAGAGCCTGCGGTAGGCCTTGCCCACCACGCGCAGGAGCTGCGCGTCGCTCCAGCGGGTTTTGAGTTCGTCGCCGAGTTCAAGCCGGGTGTTGTCGATCAGGTCTGCGATGGTCATTGATTCTCCCTGCCAGGGAAGCGCAACCATACCCGATTTCGAGATTCGCGCATCCCACATGGGGCTATGTGGGGAAAAAGTGAACGCGTGATGAATTTTCATGCGATCCCTTTGACGGGGGTCGGGAGAGGTACTAAACGGTAATTCCCAATACCTTTGATGGAGATTGACAAATGAACGTGGCGATACTCATCGATGGAAGCTTTTTCTGGATGAAGCACCTGGAGGCCCGCCTGGGCCAGCCGCCCAGCGCGGATTCGGTCAAGACGGCTTGCGAACTCATCATGCAGGACAAGGAATTCGAATCGGACAGGTTTTTCAGGGCATACTACTATGATTCGCCGCCCTACGGCGGCAAGGCGGTGCACCCCATCTCCCAGAGGGAGATCGAGTTCAGCGCCACCGAACAGTACCGCATCAAGAACGACTACCTCGACCAGCTCTGGCGCATGCCGCGCATGGCCCTGCGCCTGGGCTCCCTGGCCATGCAGGGCTGGAAGCTCAACAAGAAGAACATGCGCGTCATCATGGAGTCCCTGAGCCACAACCGCCCGCTTCAGCCCCAGGACGTGTCCATCAACCTGGTGCAGAAGGAGGTGGACATGCTCATGGGCCTGGACATCGCCTGGATCGCGGCCAGCCGCATGGTGGAGAAGATCGTGCTGCTCACCGGCGACGCGGACATGATCCCGGCCATGAATTTCGCCCGCGAGCACGGCATGTTGGTCTTCGTGGCCAAGTTCGGCTACTATCTTTCGGACAAGCTGCGCGACAACTCCGACGGCGTGGTGGAGTTCAACCTGCCCGCGCCGGAGCGGCCCTACGCCCCCAGCGCCAGGATCGTCTCCATGCCCGCCCCGGCGGCCCCCGAACAGCCCGCGCCCGTGGAGAGCGCCGAGGGCCTCGGCGAGGAGCTCACCGAGGACGCGCCGGAGATGCCCGGCGATCCCATCTATTAGCAGGCCCGCACAGGCCGGGGAGCGCCGGAGCCGCCCGGGCTCCCCGGTCTTGCCTTGAGGGGCAAAAGATGCTTCTATCCCCCTCCCGCCAGGAGGGATCTTCCATGCCGAGCCAATCCGCCATAGACAACAAGGCGTTAAACGACCTCGAACTCGCCCAGGAGCGCACGATTCTGGCCTCCAAGCCGCAGCGCCTTGTCTTTGAGACCACCAACCGCTGCAACCTGCGCTGCGCCATGTGCGGCCAGTCCCACCGGGACTTCGTGGGCCGCGACCTGCAACCCGAAGTCTTCGACAGGACCGAGCCCTACTGGGACACCGTGCACGACGCCTCGCTGTTCGGCTGGGGCGAGCCCCTGATGAACAAGCACCTGGGCAGCTACTTCGACAAGCTGGCCCGGCGCGGGCCGGACATCTTCGTGCTCACCAACGCCATGCTCCTCAAGCAGGAGATGATCGACCGCTTCCTGGCCGGGGGGCTGGCCTACCTGAACTTCTCGGTGGATGGGGCCAAGGCCGCCACCTACAACCGCATCCGGCGCGGCGCGGACTTCGACACCGTCATCGGCAACATCGCCAAGGTGGTGGCCAGCAAGCGCAAACTCGGGGTGAAGCACCCCTATCTGCGCATGGTCTTCGTGGGCATGCGCTCCAACGTGGAGGAGTTCCCCGACTTCGTGGACCTGGCCGCCAATTTGGGCATGGACGAGGCCAAGATGGTGCACATGATCGCCTACGGCCAGGAGATGGTGGACGAGATCCTCTTCGACCACAAGGAGCTCACCAACTCCGTGCTGGACGAGGCCGAGCGCCGCGCCAAGGCCCACGGCATCAAGCTGACCATCCCCGACCGCTTCGACCTCTCCGGCAAGCCGGCGCTTGAGACCGTTGAATCCCTGCACAAGAAGTGCCCCCGCCCCTGGGAGGAGATCTTCGTGCAGTCCGACGGCAAGGTGCGGCTGTGCATGCTCTCCAAGGACGTCATGGGCGACCTCAACGCCGAGTCCGTGGAGGACATCTGGAACAACGAGATGTTCCAGAGGGTGCGCGCCACCATCAATACGCCCAGCGCCATGTCCACCTGCGCCAAGTGCCCCCAGTACAAGGAGATGAACGTCAACGACCGCGCCGCGTTCATCCAGGTGGACACCACCCTGCCCGGCACCAAACCGCAGCCCGACGCTGGCCTGGCGGAGGAGACGGCGTGAAGACCGCCGTCGTCCTGAGCGCGGGCCTGGGCACCAGGCTGCGCCCCCTGACCGACACCTGCCCCAAGCCCATGGTCCCGGTGGCGGGGGTGCCCCTGCTGGAGCGCACCGTGCGCCACCTGGCGGCCCACGGCTTCACGCGGATCTGCGTGAACCTGCACCACCTCTCCCACGTGGTGCGCGAGGCCTTCGGCGACGGCTCGGCCCTTGGTGTGCGGATGGCCTACAGCGAGGAGCCCGAGCTGCTGGGCACCGCCGGGGCATTGAACGCCTTCAGGGTCCACCTGCATGACCCCTTCCTGGTCTGGTACGGGGACGTGCTCTCCGATTTCGACGTCACCGCCATGAAGGCCTTCCACCAGCGCTCGCGCGGCATGGCCACCGTGGGCCTCTACCGGGTGGACAACCCCACCCAGTGCGGCCTGGTGGACATGGACGCCACCGGGCGCATCGGCCGCTTCGTGGAGAAGCCCCCCGTGGCCTTCACGGACCTGGCCAACGCGGGCGTGTACATCTGCGAGCCCGAGGTGCTGGGCTTCGTCCCCGCAACCGGCTTCAGCGACTTCGGGCACGACGTGTTCCCGGCCATGCTCGCGGCCGGAGCGCCCCTGTACGGCTACGCCATCGAGGCCCCGCTCATCGACATCGGCTCCCCCGAGAAGCTGGCCCGGGCCAACGCCATGCTGGCCAAGGCGCCCGACCCCGCGCCCGCCTGCCTGGCCCTCCAGGAGTTCGACAGCGAGGCCTTCCGGCAGGACTACTACCGCGTCACCCGGCAGGACTATCCGGCCCTGGCCCGCCAGCTGGCCCGCCTGCGCGAGGGCGGGAAGCCCTTCCTGGCCGACGCCAAGCTGCCCGCCGCCGACATCGAGGGCGCCAAGGCGCTCATGCGCCTGGGGTTCCTCAAGGTCTGCGCGCAGGTGACCTTCTCGCGCGACCTGACCGGCGTGGCCGCAGTGGCCTCGGGCGAGCCCGCGGGCGCGTCGGAGTTGCCCGAGGATGAGCTGGACGCCCACGCCGCCAACTTTCCCTTCAGCCGCTTCGGGCTGGACCCCAATGTCACCCTCGAGGAGCGCGTGCGCCACCAGCGCAAGTGGATCGCCAACACCATGCGCTCCGCCGAGGTGCTCAAATTCATGGAGCCCGGCGGCTTCGTCAGCTTCCGCAAGCGCGGCGAGGCCGTGGCCATCGACCTAGTCTCCGTGCTGCCCAGGGCCCGGGGGCGCGGCTCCCTGCTGCTGGGCCGCCTTGCGGGCTGGGCCGCGGGCCAGGGCTTCAAGCGCATCGACGTGACCACCGAGGCCGAGAACCTGACCGCCTGCCTGTTCTACGAAAAGAACGGCTACCGACTGTCCGGGGCCGCCGCGGCTTTCCACATGCGAAGAGGTGTAGAAGAATGATCATCGCCAAGTCTCCGGTGCGCCTGAGCTTCGGAGGCGGTGGCACGGACCTGCCCGCCTATTACGAGGCCCACGGCGGGGCCGTGCTCTCCGTGACCATCGACAAGTATTTCTATTCCGTGCTGGAGGAGATCCCGGGCCCCGGCGTGGAGATTTCCTCCTCCGACTACCAGCTGCACCAGCGCATCGCAGACCTGGACAAGGCCAACCTCAAGGATGCCCTGCGCATCCCCAAGGCCGTGCTGCGCCACTTCGGCATCAAGGGCGGGGTGATGCTCTCGCTCAAGTCCGACATTCCGCCGGGTTCGGGCCTGGGCCTCTCGGGCGCGGTGGCCACCAGCCTGGTGCGCTGCGTGGGGGCCTTCGCCGGGCAGGATCTGGACAAGGCCAAGGTGGGCGAACTGGCCACGCACATCGAGCTCAACGTGCTGGGCCGCCCCATCGGCATGCAGGACCAGTACGCCTCGGCCCACGGCGGCCTGAACTTCCTGACCTTCGACGCCTCCGGCACCCGGGTGGAGCCCATCGAGATCAGCCGCTCCCGCCAGCAGGAGCTGCGCCGCCACCTGATGCTCTTCCACACCGGCTCCTCCCGCGACTCGGCCCGCATCCTGGAGGGGCAGCGCCAGGCCACCCAGGAGCGCGACCAGTCCGTGCTGGAGGCCCTGCACCAGGTCAAGCGCACGGCCTACCGCATGCGCGAGATCCTGGAAGGCGGCGACATCCGCGAGATCGGCACCCTGCTGCACGAGTCCTGGCAGCACAAGAAGCGCTTCGCCAAGTCCGTCTCCAACCCGGAGATCGACCTCTATTACGATACGGCCATGCGCAACGGGGCTTTGGGCGGCAAGATCACGGGCGCGGGCGGCGGCGGCTTCCTGCTGGTGTTCTGCGAACCCGGAAAGCAGGCCGCCGTCAGCGAGGAGCTCACCGCGCTGGGCCTGCAGCAGCTGGTTTTCGACTTCGAGTACGGCGGCTCCCAGATCACGCTGGACCAGGCCGGGCGCTTCAAGTCCACCATCACCCCGGAGGGCTACCTGCTGGGCATGCGCGCCGTGGTCAACCGGCTGGACAAGGCCCAGATCGGGCGCATGGCCGACACCCTGCACACGGCCTACATGGCGGACAAGCAGGTGTTCATTATGGGCAACGGCGGTTCGGCCGCCACGGCCTCGCACTTCTGCTCCGACCTGGCCAAGACCGTGGCCGTTAACGGGCGGCGCGGCTTCAGGGCCATCCCCCTCACGGACAACATCCCCCTGATGACCGCCTGGGGCAACGACGTGGGCTTCGAGGACATCTTCTCCGGCCAGCTGCGCAACCTGCTCAACGAGGGCGACGTGGTCATCGGCATCTCGGGGGGCGGCATGAGCCCCAACGTGATCAAGGCCATGGAGCTGGCGCGCGAGCGCGGCGCGCACACCATCGGGCTCACGGGCTTCTCGGGCGGCAGGCTCAAGGATGTGGCCGAGGAGTGCTTCATCGTGCCCTCGGGCAACTACCAGTTCATCGAGGACGTGCACATGATGCTGGTGCACCTGCTCACCAGCCTGATCCGCGAACAGTTGGCCGAGGGCTAGGCCCGCCGAGGGCGGCCCGGGGGGAAGACCATGAACCTTGCGCGAAGCCGCATGAATCCGGGGCGCTGAAGGCATGGCCGCCGCGACCGGCGAACCGCCCATCTACCCCTGGTCCGGCCAGGAAGAGTGCTTCGATTCCGCCGGGGGGGCGGTCCCCTGCGCGGGCACGGGGCAGGACGGCGAGTACAGGCCGGGCCGCCCCTGGCCCGCGCCGCGTTTCGGGATGGTGGATGACGCCCTCGCCCTCGACCGGCTCGTCCTTGACAGACTCATTGGGCTGACCTGGCCCCGCGACGCTTCGGCCGCGCCCTGGCCCATGACCCTTGCGGAGGCACTGGCCTGGGTCGCGGAGCGCAACGCGCAGTCCTGGCTGGGCCACGCGGACTGGCGGCTTCCCACCCGGCGCGAGCTGCTGGCCCTGGTCAGCCTTGCCCACGCCCGCCCGGCCCTGCCTCCGGGGCACCCCTTCACCGGCATCTTCCAGCACTGGCACTGGACATCGACCCCTGCGGCCAATGCGCCGGGGCACTTCTGGCGCGTGCACCTGGAGGGGGGGCGCATGTTCCCCGGCCCGGGCGACGCCCGGCACATGGTTTTGCCCGTGCGCGGGCGCGGTTGGCTCCCGCCGGAAACGCCGGAACTGGCCGCCGCAGCCGGGCGGCCCTGGCCCGAGCCCCGCTTCGAAACGGCGGGGGAGGGCGTGCTGGACCGCCTGACCGGGCTCGTCTGGCGTGGAGCGGCGCAGCCGGAGAACGGCGAGGCCGCCTGGGCCGAGGCCCTGGAGGCGGCCCGTGAAACTCCAGGCTGGCGCATGCCTTCCATCTGGGAGCTGGAGAGCCTTGTGGACGCCTCGCGGGCCTGGGCCGCGCTCCCGCCCGGGCACCCGTTGGGCCAGGGGCTGGACGGAGTGTGGTCCTCCACTTCCAGCGGCTACGACCCGGCCTGGGCCTGGGTGCTCTACTTCGGCAAGGGCGCGGTGGGGGTGGGGCATAAACCTGGGCGACATTTCAAATTTCTGTTGACGGCGGAAGGTTGAACACGTAGAGGACTTTTCCTTGACAGCGCGAGGCCGTGCGGATAAACGGTTTCTCCGCTTGGGCGGAAGGGCCGTTAACTCAGTCGGTAGAGTACCTGCCTTTTAAGCAGAGAGCCGCAGGTTCGAATCCTGCACGGCCCACCATAGCGCGTCCCCATCGTCTAGTGGCCTAGGACGACGGCCTCTCACGCCGCTAACAGGGGTTCAAATCCCCTTGGGGACGCCAAGAAATTCAGCGGGTTAGGACAATTTCCTAACCCGCTTTTTCTTTTGTCCACACGAAGTCCACATTTACGACTTCCCTAGTCGTGTATTGCGGTTCACTCGGTGGCTGCTTTCTGTATGCTGATCACCTTCCCCGGACCTCGCTGCCCCATCACCGCCTCCATCGCTTCGTGAGTTTGTTTAAATCCAAGGGTTTGCAAGTACCTCGTCGTCGTTTGCGGAGATTTATGCCTGAGAACAGCTTGGGCCACTGCAACCGGCTGACCCTCTTGATAAAGAATGCTCGCGGTGAGGTGGCGGATGGAATGAAACCCGAACTCCCTCACGCCGGCTTTCTTGCACAGGCGCTCCATCAAGTGCTGTCGGTTGGTGAAGGGCTGGCCGAGGTATTCCTTGCAGAACGCGTGCTCCTCCACGTTCACGAACACGTACTCGGAGACGATGGGCCTGTGCTCCCACCACGCCATGAGGACCTTCTTCAGCCGCTGCACCATGGGCACCGGATCGGCCTCTAAATCGCCTCCTGCGCGCTTCCGCGTCCAAAGGGTGACAGTGTTCCCGGCGAAGTCGATGTCCGTCCATTTGAGGCGGAAAACTTCGCTCCGCCGAGCAGCCAGGAAGAGAAATACCAGCAGCATGACCCGGTCCTGCCCCGTGGCCACTTCATACACTTTCCAGAAGTCCTCCTCCGAGGGCACATATCTGGGTTGGCGCTTCTCGGGGAAGCGGTCGATTGTTTGAAACGGACACTGGCCTTCGGGGAAGTTCGGCAGGTACCTCCTCCCCCAATTCCAGGCACTTATCAGAACCTTGCGCTCCTTGTTCGCCGCGTATCCCGAGCGCTTCCTGTACTGGTCGGTCAGGAACTTCAGGGCTTCAGGGACGGTGATGTCGTCCAATTCGGCGGCACTCCCGAAACGGCCGAGAGCCCGCTTCAACACCCCCTGCTTTTCAACGTAAGTCTTCCTGCTTTGGCGGGTTTTTACGAAGTCCAGATAGGAGTTTGCCAGGTCAATCAGCTTCGGCGAGCCCGTGGCGGTCGGGGTCGGTTTCTTCATAATGCGGCGCTGCCTGTCCTCCCACTTTTCGGCTGCCCGCTTGCTTTTCTCGGACCCGTCCGGGAACAACTTTTCTTTTCGCTTCCCGTTGAATGTGACGACACCCCGCCATCGCGGCGGATTGAACTTGGTTATCAATGCTGGCATTGAGAGCCTCCCGCACCTTCCGTTCAAAAAACCTTAATTTTCCTGGGGCTACTTCCACACCGCCCCACCGCTCGCGGTATTTGCGAACGGTGTTGACGCTTAACCCGAACATTTTCGCGAGTTCTTGAGGGGTTATTGCTCGGCCGAGCTCGCTGTCCAACGCATCAATGGCATCAAACACGACTCCTCCTTTTTACTTTTCGAGTCCGTGCACAAATTAAAGATCAACTTCTTTTGTAGCACACCGAAAATTATATTTCAACATGCAACTTGAATTTTTCTAGTTGTAGTTTTGCATGATCAATCTACAAAAACTAAATGGTTTTCAATGGGCCTCTTTCGAGGCCCACCTAGTTTATATAGTGTGATGCAGAATCTCTTCCACGCATTCGTCCGTAATGCCGAGGTAGCACCGAGTGATACTGGGCGAGCTGTGGTTGAGACGTCGACTCAGGACTTCCCAGCTGGTTCCGTATTTCATGCGCTGGAACCAGCAGAAGGTCTTTCGAAGCGAGTGCGCTCCGAGGTTCTGCTTCAGACCGATCATCGCTCCCCATTCCTTCACGAGCCGGGTGACTCGGAAAGTCGTCAGGGGATAGTTCTTTCCCTTCCGGCTACGGAAGAGGAAGTGGTTCTCGTCGGGGCTGGCGTCTTTGTAGTATTCATCAAACGCCTTTTTAATCTCCTTGTTGACAACGAAGACGTTGGTCTTCCCCGTCTTTCTTTCCTTGACGGTGATGCTGTCGCCAAGCTTTGCATAAAGCAGGTGCTTTACACAAAGCTCAGTGAGGATCGTTTGAACTCTTAATCCTGAGTTGATCCCAAGGATGAAAAGCAACTTGTCCCTTGGGTTGTCGTTGAGCAATTTCTTGATTGCCTTCACGTGCTGTTCCTCTCGAATAGGTTCAACTCGCATGGTCCCTCCTTGAATGTCCGTTTTCAGTTCCAGGATGGTAGAATCATCCTTTTGAAATGGCACGACGGGGGATGCCCAAGGGGCAATCCCATGTAACCAGACAAAATACTTTGACGTTTTCAGGGTATGGGCCTGAATGTCCGTTTTACGGGAGAAACGGACATTGGGCAGGATACGATTTAATATCTCTGTGAAGGCGGCGAAAATCTCGGAAGGAGACGAAGGATTTTGCCGTTATCTATAGCAGTTAAAAACAAGAAGAAGGCCCCCATAAAGAGCACCTTCTTCACGCGAAATACTCCTCACAGCTTCTTTCGTATTATCACGATGATCGCTGCTTTTAGCACCTCTCTGAAAATCTCGTTTCGTATGATTTGAACAATTATTATTCCTATCGGAACAGGTAAAGCTGGAACCATACTACTCTCCTTTGTTAAGGTTGATCTTCATTGACAGGTAATATCTTTATGAAGAAACCCAAAACATCAGAGAGAATTGCAGACAAAAAACAACTCATGAATTCATTTTGAACGTATATTGCTCAGCACAAGAACTATCCTAAAACCTAAAAAGACGGAGAGCCCCTATATGGAGCCCTCCGCCATTGTCTTCTTGCTCTATCCTGTGTCGCCAGTCGTCATCCCTGGCCCTCTTTATTCGACACCAATTATGAACCAATAAACAAAAGATATAAAATCCATGACGATGATATTGATGTTGCAGAAACAAACAAGAATTATCCATTAGGCTCGTACGGACCAAGGACCCACAAAAAATGCTCGTATGCTATATTAGAAATTATGGGCATTGGCTTCTCGCAGTCTCCAGGGGACAAAGAGATGATTTCTCTATTAATATTATTATATACGAATCATTGCTTATATTCTTTGATAATATCCTTGTATTTCGACATTGAAGAAACTCCAAGTCCTGCCTTCAAAGCAATATTCTTTCGAGTTACCTTCGTATTCGCTGACTTCAATTCTTCACAGGCGATTCGGATACGCTCTTCCGTCTTCTCAGTCCTGATACTATGCGTATGCTTTGCTCCAGCCGACTGGCGACGAGCTATTTCTTGCTTGATGTCGTCGACAGGAACGTCGTCCTTGTCGATGGGATAGTACTGTAAAGCTCCGACATTCCATTTGAATCTTTTCAACCATTCATCATTTCGGTGAAGCCAAACATACTTGGTGACGGAGTTGGCGACGTTTACTGCTTCGCGCTCCTCCAGGGGATGATCCTTCACAATTTGACGAAGGACTTGCCAGTGGTCCATGGCGATGGACAGGACCTTTTCGGTAAACTGCTCCTGAGTCACACAGCCATGAACGGCGCGGTAGGCATCCGTGCGGGTCAGGTGGAACATGGTCATCGCCCTGCCAGCGCCATCAAAGAGCCCATCATGCTTGAAGTCCCTGGGGACAGGCTTGGCAAACTCGGCGAGGTAGTCCAAGTCGTAGGTCCTGTCTGCCCAATGGACTTTCCATTTCCGCTCGACGATGCCGTCCTCAGTGACGAGGATTTCCTTCCGAGGATTTTTGTAGAACGGATTGTTCATGGTCCCGCCGGAGTATCCAGGGTCGCCTCCCATCGCCAACGTCAACCCCGCCTTGACGGACTTAAAGTATTGGTAGGGTTTCAGATTGGCTCTGCCAGCGAAGTTCCCGAACGGCAGCGTCACCGGCGTCGCCAACTCGTAAAAGAGCTTCGAGTGAGAGGTCTCGGGCGAAATGATGGTGATGGTTGGCTCAGGGAAGCCTTCATCAATCCAGATGCTTGCCGAACCTTCCCAATCCAAGTCAATGCCAATGTATCGCAGTTCATTCTTGGGTAGATGTATGAATTGAGCTTCACTCCATGTATCGACATCATTGATGGCATATGCGTACTTCTCATGCTTGTTCTTCGAGTTCATAATCCATTTGCCAAAATGACTGATGAATCGCCTCGCAGGCTCTCTATTGGTCATAAAGCCCTCCTCTGCCCAAAGTATATCTATATTGACTTGGGTGTTTCAGGACAGGGAGCCAGCAAGAGGTCCATTCCATCCCAGGTGATAAGGTGACGGAGCTAGGGCCAAGGACAGCGACGATGGCGCATGGCGTTTGCTCATGAGTGATGGGGTTCGACAGGGACCAGGGTAAATTCCCCGCATCCCACAAAATAAAAGAGAAGCTGGAGGACGCCGATGTCGCAAGAAGAGTGGTCACACCTACCTGTGAAGACAGGTGTGACCGGGCTCCTCACATCTTTTCGATGGGCTCGGGTGAGTCCAGGGGCTGATCCGCCTGCTCGACGATCCTGGTGAGAACGATCTTCTCGTTGTCGATCTCGATCTCGAACTGGTCGTTGGGCTCGTAAGTCGATCCAGGGAAGTCCAGCATGTTCCTTGTGAGGCGGACTTCGCCCTTGAAATTGACCATGGGCCTTTTCAGGTTTCGGACATAGAGTCCCGGCACCTCGTAGACCTTGCGGTCCCGTGTGATGAGCTTCAGGACGTGCTGCCTGAGGCTCTGCTTGCTGACCACGCCGAGGGCTTGCTGAATTTCGTCAGCGGTCCTTCCGGCGTTGATCATCTCCCGGAGGGTCTTTTCGTCGAACTTTGATTCGAAATGCTTCCTCTTGGTGGGGTCGGCAGTTTTCTTTGACATTGAGATAACCTCCTGTGGTTTAAGAGGTAATATCTCTATGAAGGGGTCAAAAATCTCGGAAGCCAATTCCGCCGAAACTCTTTGCGCAGGATCCTGCGCACGCGGTTTTCATGGGCAAAAGAAAAGGACCGGCTCGTCACCGGTCCTTCCATGGTGGATTGGTCCGTAGCTTCTACGGGAAAGTAATGCCCAACAACCTATTTTCCTCCGTAATCCGCTCCTCCAACTCCATGAAGTAGAGAACGTTGACCAAGCTCAGAGACATGGCCTGAGTCTGTGCTGCGATGAGGTCTTCGAGCTCCAGGTCCAGCTTGGATTTGATATGTGCCAGAAAGGCTTCCATGTGTCTGTATTCCTTGTAGTAGACAGCATTCCCAGGGTCACCGAAGTTCTGCTTGTTGGGAAAGTAAATCAGCTCCTCCTTGTCGAGAAAGCCACTTTCAGTGTTGTGATACAGCGCCCGTCCCCGAGTCGCGTAATCCACCCAAGCCTTCGAGTCACTAGAGTAAGCCGGGACGTGGCTGATCAGGCTGGGGGTCGTCATGCCAAACAGGTGAACCCTGATGCCATTGCGGTAGAGCGAGTCCACCGCATTGAAGAGCACCCTGAGGTCATTTCGATTGTCACCCTGGCACTGGCCAATCGCAACGAGCTGATACTTGGGCCTTGATTTGATGAAGAACTCGATCTCATTATTGTGCAAATTATGTATAACAGGGACCGCCTTGATGTTGTCAGCCTCAAGCCTCATTAACCGTGTAAGGTTGTGAGTGAAGCCATTCGGAGTAAAGTCGTCGTCGAAACTGAACAAAAAGTCGTATCTGCCTTGCGCAATCTTCGTATAGTCTCGATATTTGAAGAATAGCTTGTCGCTTTCGATCAAGCGAGACTGAACGCTGAGTTTCTTGTCGTTGTTGATACTGAAAGCGCCACAGTCAAGGATTAACTCATTGATCATGCTCCTGTAGGTAATGGTGTAGTCCCTAGGACGCTGGAGTCCGTAGAAGGTGACGAGAACGTTGGGCTTCAAGTTCGGGTTGATCTTGTGCAGCCGCTTAATTACGGGGATACTTAAAGAAGAAAGGAATATCTTCATGGGGTGTTCTCCTGGGGGATGGCTCCTCCTGGTAATCCAGGAGGAACCTTGGCTTGTTGTTAATGGCACTATTCCGAGGAGTAGGGCTCGCCTTCTTCTAAGACGCCACGCATACATTCCCTTGTGACTTCTCCTGAGATGACACGCTGGAGAAGTTTGGCTGGCGCATCCGGGGCCGCGAGAGAAAGACTTTCCAGGTAGCGCATTTCCTCGTCCGTAAGATTCCCTTCAACCTGCAGGAATGCGCGGACTACTTCGAATGGCACATGAATGCCGACCTTCTTCAAGTTGTGAAACTGCATCGCCTCATTGACACGCCTGTTGTACTCATGACGAAGGGGCATCAATTTCGCCTCGTCTAAAAACGAGAACAGACTTGGCTCTTCATGGTCATCTTCTCTGAAGCGGAGGTGCGGAACAAGTTTCATTGAGCGCTCCTTATGGCCCCTCCGGCAGATTCCAGAGGGGCCTTGTCAGTACTTGGGGGCTAGGCAGCAACTTCCTGGACGCTCTGAGCATCCTGGACATCATGGCCCACCGTCAGCAGGCGGTCGATGTAATCTCTGAGCTTGATCAGATGATCGCGGTCGACCGTGGTATCCAGCTTGATGCCCTGAGTGGCTATTGATTCCAGCGAGTTGTAGAGTGTGAGAACCTGTTGCTCGATGTTCGGACCTGAAGAAGCATTGCCAGAACTGGCATCGGCAGAGGAGCCCTGGCTGCTTGTTTCGGAATTGTCAGAGGCCCCTATGAAGTTTTTGCGCTCCAAATCGCCCACGATAATCCATTCAAGGAGCTTGACCGCCTCTTCCTTGCCCAGCTTCACTAGGTGCTTGCGTTCCTTGGGAGTCAAGGAAGCCTGCTTTCGCAGGAATGAAACCATCACGTCCAAGGGGAACTCAAGGTTCAGGCGGTTCAGCGCCTTGACTTCAAGAATGGCATTGAACCGAAGGACGCGCTCATCATACGAGGCCTCCTCCAAGTCAAAATCCTCGCCCTCCAAGTAGGACTTCAGGGGATCAAGACCCATCTTTTTCTGTTCCGTGTCGCTCTTGGAGGCATACAAAGAGCCGAACTCCGCCAAACGCTCGACTCCATATTCAAGGTGTGTTTCCACCATGGGAACGTTGGCCAAATTCATGTACTTCTCGCGGCTTCGCTTCTTGATGTTTGGAAGCTTAGCGTGAATCCAGGTTTGCCAGTCACTACGTTGTTTCTCGGTCCTAAGCGCCTTGAGCCTGAGAAGGCGCTTGCCCTGCATGAATGCGTAGAACGCATTGACCGCGTTGGTTTTCTCCAGGACAAGATCCAGAGTGGTCTGGCAGGTGTTTAATTCCTCCACGATTTTGTCGATGCTATTGATCTTATTGACTTGGTCCGAGAACCGCTGGCCCAGAGCTGCAAGCGATTGTTTGTCCTTCGGGATGTTGCCGATTGATCCGGGCTGCCCCTGCCCGCCAGTGGCCCCGTAGAGCCCGGTGCCGGCGACATTCCTGGCAAAGGTGTCAACCCCTTCTTCAATATCCAGAATCGAGCTGATTTTTCCGCCAAGCCCGCCGCCGAAGCCGGAAGCGCCACTGCCGCCAGTGTAACCCGTGCCACCAGTGCCGCCGGTAGAGCTGGTGGAGCTGGTGTCATCCGAATTGTGGGGTTTGCCAGGACCGCCGGTGACGGAGATGTTCGGCTTGTTGTCGTTGCTCATGGTGTCCTCCAAGAATGCCCCCTGTCGGGGGAGGTGGCTCTTTGGGGAGGCGGTCCCTGTGACCGGACCCCATTGCGCCGTTGCTCTTGAAGAACGGTCTAAGCGAGACCCACTTTGTGTTGGGGACAAGAGGTTCAGACACCTTTTGTCTCTCAGAAAACCAAAGAGATCAGATAGATATCTGAAAAAATTGGGGAGAAGTTTTCAGACAGTTCGAAGGCGGGGCTTGGAGCGGGAGGAGAAGCCTCAAAGGCTGAGGACGTCTTTTATCGGGGGGAGTTGCTTCCCGTTTTGCTTAGTGCAAAGGGGGTTCATGGTATCAATCTTGATGCAGAGATTTTCATAGTATTCGAAAAGTCTCTGCCTCTTCTGAAGGAGAGTGGCTATCTTGTCATTATGTCTGTGTTTCAAAGGAATTGCTTTTTTGAGCAGCTCATGAACTTCATTAAAATCTAAAGGATTATCTTCATCGTCTTCATGGGCCTTGTCCCACATCCACAAAAGAATCAATCGAGTCATATCAGCGCTTACGATGTGATCACCAGAAAGGCAGAGTTTGTAAACAGCTTCCAGGGTTTCATCGCTTATGCGCTTGTTCGAAAAAATGCTGTCGATTGTGGCATTGAATATTTTAACGGCATGAAGTTCGAGCATAACCTGTTCAGGGTCTTTGAGTGCTTGCTTGTGGTCCAGCAGGATGCCAGACGTCTTGTCCAGGTCTGACATGTAATGATTTGGTGCGTCATCATCTATGCTCATTGCCCACTTGTAATACGAACGAAGCAAGGCATTGATGTCGGCGTGGTCTTTGCTTTCAAATTTAACAGATTTCCCATTGAGGATGGCATCAAGGGCCTCTTCAGTATTCAAACCAATGTAGGCGTTGCGATAAAGCCTATGAAAGCGCCGTCGCACTGCTTCTTCCAGACAAGACAATCTGAAAAAAGCGATGCGAGCTTTCACTTCATATTGTTCCTCAAGGTACAGAGCATAAGGATGGTTCTTCGGATTGGGGTCCTCCATGTCAATCGAGTCTGAATTGAACCCCTTGCAACCCTCCTCTGACTCGATGACCTCCAACTCGCCAAGCGCATCGAAGTAAGCCCTATAATTTTCAATGACATGGGAGAAATGGCGATAGGCAGGGTTCCTCCTTTGATACTCCCAAAACCAAAAGGCGACGCTCCTGATCCTGTGGGAGTCAAAGCGAAGAACTTTTTTCTCGTCAGACTTCTTGGGCATGGTCCAGACGTAGCAAAAGCGCCTCTGAGCGACAACCCAGGCTGGCTCAGGGGAGTCGCCGCCGACTGAATCCAGAAGCGCAGGATACTGCGCATACGGTCATAGCCTCTATCGAATCGCTGCCCAGACGGGGGACACTGAAAACGGACGTTGGGCCATACCTGCGATTTCCTGCGGTTTTGCTCAAGGGGGGATACCCAAACCCCAGGACCAGCCCCCAATCCCAGGAAGGGGTTGTCCCGCGCAAATCCGGGGCCAGGGGGACAAGGGGGACGGGGGGCCGGGGTAGGAAGCCCAAGTCGGCGAAGGGGGAAGGGTTGATTCCCGCCCCCTTTGTTCTCTTACAGGCAGGGTCTACGTCTTTCCTTGGGCTGGTGTCAGGCAAGATGCCCACGGACCAGGGGCGGCGAATCCGTCATGTGCTGGAACTATCCCTGGATCAACTGAAGCGCCATCTTGGGCAGGGAGTTTGCCTGGGCCAACATGGCTGTCGCAGATTGCGCAAGGATTTGGTTCGTGACCATGGCTGTCATCTCCTGGGCAACGTCCACGTCAGATATCTGCGACTCGGCAGCCTGGAGATTTTCAGCCTGAATTTCTAGGTTCTGGATCGTGTTGGACAAGCGATTCTGTGTAGCGCCCAATGATGCACGGATTTTATCTTTCTGCACAATCACACTATTGAGCACGTCAAGGCTTTTCTGAGCCCTTCCCTGCGTCTGAATATCGACAACTGGTGTATATATTGTTGCCAAAGCTCCTGCTGCGGACGGATCAATGGATCCATCATCAGACTGATATGCTACGGCAAACCCTCCGCCTTTTAATGAAGTTACATCAGTTACATATTGATCATTGGCAACAACTTTGTTGACTTGAAACTCGCCTCCGACCTTTGCCCCGTTGTTGTCATACATTTGGCCAAATGTCCCCCAGCCTGATCCGTCTTGCCCGACAGCGCCCCATGTCACTACAAATCCAGTATCATTTACCCTTGCGAGCCTTGGCCACATTTGATTAGACATGTATGTAGTATTGACGGTAAACTCTGCTCCAAATTTTGTTCCATCTGCATTGAAAATCTGTGCAGTCGGATGAAACTCTGGCGACGCAGACGAGGGCTGGTTGTTCCAGGCAACAACAAACTTGCCATCACCTAGGGACGTTGTTGACTGAAAATTCTGCAACCATGTGGTTGTCGTATTTATTCTGTACTCAGACTCAATCAAATTACCATTTCTATCTACAATCTGTCCATATATACCCCAGTTTGAACCGTCTGGAGAAAACCAAGATACAGCATAGTTACCATCTTCTAGCCTGGCAGTCGCAGGATATCTTTGATCAAGATTTGTTGTGGTATTGATTCTGAACTCCGACGTGTGTGAATTCCCTTCAGCATCAAACATCTTGCCGTATATCCCGTCTAAAGACCCATCCTGCCCAGTCGATGTCCACGTGGTAAAAAAACCACCGCCATCTGCTCCAACGGTGTTCGATCTATACTGATTGTTCGCTGTAGTTGAGTTGACTTGAAACTCAGAATTGATTTTGCGTCCATTCATATCGTACAATTGAGCGTAAATCCCTGTCCCTGACCCATCTTGATTGGCCGATGTCCATGAAACTACAAACCCACCATCGTCGCGAGCTGCAACACTGGGTTCGCTTTGGTTGCCATTTGTAAATGTATTAACCTGAAACTCATTTCCGACCTTATTCCCGTCTTGGTCGATTATTTGTCCAAAAATTCCATCACCTGATCCGTCTTGGCTCGAAGAAACCCAAACGGAAACCATATTGCCATTTTCTAGCCCTGCAATCTTTGGTTCCGTTTGATCGTTAGCAGTCGTAGTGTTTAATCGCAAATCCTGCGAAGTTGCCTCAAGGAACATTGGCTTTCCTTCGTCGAACTTGCCGATTGCCATTCCATCAGGATCAAACAAAGACTCAATCTTTGAGCTGTTGATATTTACATAGTAATAATCCTCCGCAGATGAATTCCCGGTGCCAAAATGCACTTTCATTTGGCCTGTTGACTCAAGTCCACTCCCGTCATGGCTACCAGACAGAGATCCATCTAACAGCTTGACTCCATTAAAATCCGTTGCATTTGAAATTCTTTGAATCTCCATAGCCATGGCTTGATATTCGGAATGAATAATTAATCGTTGTTCTTGAGTATATGTTCCTGTCGCCGCTTGTTCCGCAAGCTCCTTCATCCTGATCAACTTCTCGTCGATAACCTGGAGCGCTCCATCAGCGGTCTGGATCATCGAAATGGCGTCATTGGCGTTCCTGACCCCTTGGTTGATGGTGCTAATATCCGAACGCATCATCTCGCGAATCGCCAGCCCAGCGGCATCGTCAGCGGCGGTCCCGATCCTCAAGCCAGACGACAGCCGCCGCGTAGAGGTCGCAATCCCCCCGTACGCGGTGTTCAGATTTCTGGCGGTGTTCATCGCCATTAGGTTCTGGTTGATGGTCAACGCCATGGTCCGGCAACTCCTTCCTGGTTCGCCGGGGCATCAAGCCCAATTCTCACGTATCCACTTTCCCAAGTGGCTCTCCCCATGGGAAAAACCGCCAATAAACACGGCAAAATTTGCGCTATATAAAGTTTACTTTACAATTAACAGCAAGATACATGCCTTGCTTGCTTATTCAGCTGGATTGATGGTCCTAGACTGTCCGAAAAGGACGGTCCCATGGGCGAGATTCTTAAGGTTTTTGGCAAGCGCATGCGGTCCCTTCGCAGGGCGAAGGACATGACCCAGGAGCAACTTGCCGAACGGGCAGGATTGTCCCTACAAAGCGTAGGAGAAATTGAGCGCGGCAGGGGGAATCCTACCTTGGTGAACATTGAGCGGCTATCTGCTGCGCTGGAAGAAGACCTGACCGTCCTCTTCGACGTGGGTGACGTGGGGTTGACCAAGGAGCAGGTCCAGAAAGAGCTGGAACAGCTTCTCGCCGGGGCGTCCGAAGAGCAGGTGCGGGCAGTCCTGACGATGGCCAGGGTCTTGATCCAGAAGTGACGAAGTGAAGCCTCCATCACATCAGCCCTCATTCGTCTTCAACCCTTCGGTGAACACGTTCCAGGGTTTCCCGGAACTGCGCCGACAGGTTCAGCCCGATTTCCGAACAGCCCCTGACCAGTGAAGCTCCTCCGAAGGCATCCGGGGCAACAGCCCCCATCAACTGAAAGAGCTTTTCGATCGGTCGGAAGTGTTCAATGAGGACATCCAACTGATCCAGGTGGTCCGGCTTCTCCTGCCCCGTCTCTCCCTCCAGAGTGTTCACAAGTCCTCCGGCAGACAACAGGTCAGAACAGGTTCGCCATGATCGCCAGGGCCAACATGGAGAACGCACCGGACCTTTTCGTGCTTCCCCAGCTCCATCAGAAACAGCACCTCAAATTCGACTCGATCCTGTTGAAGTCCCGTTCGCGCCGACACCGCAGCAAGGCTCATCAAATCGTGCAGGCGTCCCGCCAGCGACTGCCCCTCCCCTTCCAGCCCCGGCGGCGGAGTGACGTAGCGGTTGAACAATTTGTCGCCGATGACAAATGGCAGCTTGAACCCGTAGAATTTCGCCTCGGCTGTGACGTCGATTAAAACCCCGTCCTCAATGGCCTGGGCGCGTGAGTAACTGAATATGATGGGCCAGGATTCGTCAGACATGGCAACTCCTTCGATTCTTCAGCCTACAAGGGCTACAGGTGGGCTTTTACGCAAAAGCATTTGAGAGCCATCATGGCCCGGTCAATATTCTTCGCAGAGAAGTCCTCAGCCAAGAGGCTGCGCAAGTGTGGAAGAGCGATGAAGCTAATGCTCGGACGATGTGACTTTATTACCACGATGACTCTGTTCAGCGTCTTCGCTGAAAATGCGTCAGCGAGAATCGCTCTAACATCGTAAATACGAACGTCGCCTGAGGCTACATAGTCCGTAGTCATCCTTCCCTCCTCTTATTGAAGGGCGTTAGGGGAGGAAGAAAGGGTAGCCTGGGACAGGCGGGTTGGTCACGGGAGGAGTATGAAAACTGGAAGCGCAGGATCCTGCGCATGCGGTTTGAGCCAGTGATCAAAACTTGGTTTGACCACGGGCGCGGGCACGGGCTATCTAAGGCAGGAATAATGTTGGCTATGTCTCGTCAATTTCAGTCGTAGCGTGCCCTTGGAGCTGTGGATGGATTACTCGGCGGACCAACTTATCGGATTCATGCAGCAGTCGGAGCCGGTTGACGACGCGACACGCATGAAAATTTTCGAGTTCCTATCCCAACGGTTCTCACTGATCCCCGTAAAGGGTGGATTTCCAGCTCCAGGCCAATCTCCCCGAGAGTTCAAGGCTCCTGTCGAGAACAACTGGAGCCAGTGGTGCTCCCAGAAAAGACCATTCGCCAATTCCGACTTCTTCCCAGAACGAGCTGGCATCGCCTGTGGCCCAGCCAGCGGCGTCCTTGTCCTGGACATCGACGACATGTGCAAATTCCAGGAATGGCTTGCCGCCCATAAGCTGCATGAGCTTCCAGCGACGTTGACGATCAAGACTGGCGGCACCGGCGAGCGATACCACTACTACTTCCAGTATCCTCAGGATGGTAAAAGCTACGGGAATCGCTCCGTCAGAGGCGTGTTCGACATCAGAGGCCAGGGAGGACAGGTCCTTTGCCCCGGCTCACTTCACCCTGAGACGCGGATGCCCTACGTCATATCCAATCTTGCTGAAATTGCCGAAGCGCCCTCATGGCTTCTGAACTATACCCTCCACAAGTCCGTTCAGGCAGATAATGCCGCTCCTTCCCTGACGAATGAAGCGACCGAGGTTCCGATTATGACTCAGAGTTCAGCGACTCCCCAGCCCAGCGTTCAGTTTGTTGCAAATCTCCCGGTATCAGACGAGATCAAGCAAATGATCCTGACGCCGTTCCCAAAGGGGCAAAGATCGGAACATTCCATGGCTGTCCTTGTCGGGTTGTTAAGTGCGAACGTCGATGAAAAGACCATTCTCAGCATTTATCATTCCTATCCCATAGGCGAAAAAGCAAAAGAAGTTGGCAACCAGTGGCTTGAACGTGAAATAGAAAAAGCGAAGGAGCACATCGCTAAGGTAAAAACTAGCGCCCCTGTTCCTACTAATCCTTTTGCTCCATCTGGGAATCAAGCACCCAAGGTCAGTTACTGCGTCTTCAATGCCATGGACGTAGTAAATAAGAACATCCAATTTGATTATTTCATCGACAACTTCTGGCCTAAGGGCGAGCCTTTGTTGATTACTGGTCCTGGTGGTTCTGGGAAGTCAATCATGACACTTCAAATTGCCATGGATTTGATTTTTCCTCCTGCGCAGGGCTTCCTGGGTACATTTAATGTGAAGCCAACACCGCATAAGGTTCTTTTCGTCCAGTCGGAGAATACATTCGTCGGAATGAAACAACGATTTGTGGAAGTTCGTTCGCCAAAGTCTGGTTATCAAATCGCTGACCAACTCCTCCAGGACGGGATATTCTTCCTGGGTGTAAACAACGACATCCGGTCGATTGGTGACATGATGAGCCAGTCGTTCTTGGATGCGATCCAAAAGGCTGTCGAAACGCATCAGACGGACATCATCATCCTTGACCCGCTGATCAGCTTCCATGGGCAAGACGAGAACTCAAACGACCAGATGCGCCGCTTGCTCGATCAGGTAGCGGTTTTCACCGAGAGCCTTGGAGCTTCACCGCTCCTGATTCATCACCACGGGAAGTTCACCAGCGAGTCGGGACCTGGAGGAGGAAGAGGAGCCAGCGCCATTGGCGACTGGTCCCCGAACACCTGGGAACTGACATATAATAAGAACCAGAAGCGTTTTACCCTGACCCACAAGAAAGCCAGGAACCTTGCCCTTCAGGGGAGCCTTGACCTTGAGCTTCACCACCTGAGGTTCCGTCCCTTGACGTCTTCATCAGCTTCAGGAGCAGGACAGATAGCTGTAGAAGCTCTTAAAAACCTTGGCGGAACTGCTACTTCTAAAGACCAGCTCAAGAAAGAAGTTCAGGACGTCTACCGCAACCAGAACAAAGGAGAGACCATTTCCTCAAACACTGCTGGCAAGCGTATTGATGAAGCAGTCGCAGCGGGATTGATCAAGGAGAATCCCATTCAAGGTAGCAAAAGCAAAGGATACTCATTTTAATCCAGCAAAGAGACGGACCCTTGGGGAATTTCCGTCAAAGGCAACATCGGCAATTGACGTCAAAACTTATTGTGCCTTAAATCCTCTAAAGATTTCATATGGTTAACTTGAGATTTCAAAGGCAAAAGCAAAATCGCTCTGACGGTGGTAACATATTGATTTTATTTTAAAAGCAAAGGCAAAATCGCTTATATATTTAGGGGTGGGTGCCTTTGCACCCCACCCCCTATCACAATAGTGACGACGACGCTGCAAATGAAGACGACACAAGACAAAGTAGCTATAAAAACGTTATCAAAGAATTTTTCAAAGAATATAATCCAAATAATGTTTGCTTAAAATTGAAATTATTTGACAGAGAATCATAGACAGCGACGACAGTAGCTATATCAATTGACACTGCACCTGGGACATTACTCGTTCAGACAGTACATTCAATCGACGACGTCTCTTGCCTTGAAAAGTCAGAACTTCAAGCCGGTGGAGATCGACATGGGATTCAAAGACAATCTCAAGAAGCTGAAGGAAGTGGCAAGTGCAGCCAAAGACAAAGCTGTCAATTTTGTCTCTGAAGAAGTCATTGAATATGAATCTGGCCCGAACGGCAAGCAGATAAAGACTAGAAGAGTTAAGGAATGGGTTAAAACAGCAGGAGCTGTTGCAGGCACTGTTGTCGCTGTAGTTGCCGCAAAGAAAGGATATGACGCAATCTCTTCCAGTTCAAATGGTGGTCAAAATCCAAAGCTGCCAGGGAATCTCTCGCCTCAGCAAGCTTATTATGAAGCCCACAAGAATAAAATCAAACCAGCGCCTGCCACGTCAAACAATCAGGGCAATAACGGCAGCCAGCCTTCAAAAGCAAAAGAAGTTGCTGGCGCTATAGGTGCATTGTTTGGCGGATTCGCTGCAGGCGTTGCGAGCTTTAACAGTCAAGATATATCACTGGACAACCTTATAAGATCTTCTTCAAACATTGAAAATTTGCTTGAAGAAAAAGGTGCCGTCGGAAAAGGTCTTCATGAAAAAGTTTCAAGCATAGAAAGCGATCTCCCTGAGGGCTCTGTTAAATCCATAAGATTTATAGCGTCAATCAGGAATCAACTTGTTCACGAAGGACCAGACACAGTCTCATTCGAAAAAAAGCGTGACTACCTGGAGGCGTGTCAAAGAGTTGAGCGCGACTTGAATTCATTGAATTAGCATTGCTGACTGTTTGCGTTCTGGCGCGAGAAGGTCCATCGCTGAGGCAAGTGACGCGAGGATTCTGGTGGGTGGCGGGTAACAGGGAGGGCCTGGGACCATCACCTGATTCAGTGAAACCGGAAGCGCAGGATCCTGCGCATGGGGTTCGGGCAGAGATGGGTATGAGGCGGGTCAAGGTTGCCAAGGAGTCCGTGGCAACAAAATCCATCAAGGGACCCTGACAGCCCTTGTAAGTGAGCCGGGGGCGAGGTATTCAAGAACTGCTTAAGCCTTAGAGATCACGACACAAAAAGTCGTAATTGCGCACTTTTCAATGCAGCTTGGGGAGCCACGCGGAATAGCGAGCCAACCCAGCCAAGGGTGACATGTTCGAGCAGGCGTTCAAGAATATTGATGACTTTCTCTGGAAAGAAGCCGGGGCCTCGTCAGACCTGGATCATAACGGGCAGTCCTCGTGGATGCTTTTCTTGAAATGTCTTGATGACCTGGAAGCCGAACGAGCCAATCAGATTCCAAGCCAGAGCCATTCCTACGTTATAGAAGACCTTCGCCGCTGGTCCAAGTGGGCAGCCCCCGAGAGAGCGGGTTGCAGCCCGGACCACGAGACCTCTCTGGCGGGTGACGACCTATTCACCGACGTCAATGACAAGCTATTCCCCTGCCTCAGAGACTTCAAGCAGTGGGCCTCCTCCCCGGACACCATCGAGTACAAGATCGGTGGATTCTTCGTTGAGATAAAGAGTAAGTTCCAGAGCGGCTTCGCCTGCGCACAGGAGAAGGATGGAATCGCATGAATAATTTGTTTTTTGAAAAACCTATCCTTAACTCACCATATGAGTATCCTGCACAACACTGGGAACTCGATGGGCAGGGACAGCCAACACAGAAAATCAATCCTTACCGCCGCCAAGCTGACTTCATAACCCCTATTCCAAAGCCCAAGAAGCAGAAGGCCAAAGCCGAACAAGTCAAGATGGTCTTTGACGAAGGCAAAGGGCTTTCCACTCAAGAGCAGCAGTATTCCAAAACCGCTCGAACCATTAACGCCCTTCGTGAACACGTGGATGCATGGAGGAAGATTCCTGACCCAGGCGAGTGGAAAGTAACGCCTGAAACTGCCCGCCTCCTTCAGCACTGGAGACACCACAAGTTCAGCGGCATTCGCCCTTTCTTCTGTCAGGTCGAAGCAATTGAAGTCGCCATCTGGTTGACCGAGGTCGCCCCTAAGATGGGCAAGACGGGCAAGTCCTTCCTGGAAGTGCTCGAAAACGCCAATAACGACGCGAATCCCGAATTGATGCGATTGGCCCTCAAGCTGGCTACTGGCGCGGGCAAGACTACGGTCATGGCGATGCTCATCATCTGGCAGACCATCAACGCCGTCCGTCACCCAACCAGCAACAAATTCACTCGAGGATTTCTCATCGTAGCTCCAGGACTGACCATCAAGGATCGGCTGCGGGTGCTCCAGCCCAATGATCCCGACAGCTATTATGCCAGTCGTGAACTGGTCCCTAATGACATGATGGTTGACCTTGAGCGGGCCAAGATCGTCATCACCAACTACCACGCCTTCAAACTCCGTGAACGCATGGAGCTGTCCAAGGGGAGTCGCTCCTTGCTCCAGGGACGAGGGGAGGAACTGAACACCCTTGAAACTGAAGGGCAGATGATCCAACGCGTCATGCCAGACCTGATGGGCTTGAAGAATATTCTGGTGATCAACGACGAAGCTCACCATTGCTACCGAGAGCGCCCCGGCAGCACGGATGTTGATGATGCCTCCGGTGATGAGAAGGACGAAGCAAAAAAGAACAACGAAGCCGCACGGCTCTGGATTTCAGGACTTGAGGCGGTGAATCGAAAGCTTGGTCTCACGCGTGTCATTGACCTTTCGGCAACGCCTTTCTTCTTGAGAGGCTCAGGCTATGCTGAGGGAACCCTGTTTCCATGGACAATGAGCGACTTTTCTTTGATGGATGCCATTGAATGCGGCATCGTCAAGCTGCCTCGCGTCCCGGTGGCGGACAACATCCCTGGCGCGGAGATGCCCAAGTTCCGGAACCTCTGGGAGCACATCGGTAAGAAGATGCCCAAGAAAGGGGCGAGAAAAGCTAAGAACCTTGACCCGCTCGCAATTCCGACTGAGCTCCAGACGGCGCTGGAAGCGCTGTATGGTCATTATGCCAAAACCTTTGAGCTATGGAAGGAGAGCGGCATCACTGTACCGCCTTGCTTCATCGTAGTGTGCAACAATACCTCCACGTCCAAGCTCGTTTACGAGTATATTTCCGGATTCACTAGGGAAAATGATGATGGCTCAAAAACTCCAGTTCCGGGTCGGTTGGAATTATTCAGAAATACTGATGAACACGGTAACGCACTCCCCAGGCCAAGAACCCTTCTGATTGATAGCGAGCAGCTTGAGTCTGGAGAAGCGCTGAACGACACATTCAGGGATGTGTACGACGTTGAAATAGAACACTTCCGTCGGGAGATTATCGAACGGACCGGGAGCAAGGAACAGGCGGACAACCTCACCGACCAGGATTTGCTCCGTGAGGTCATGAACACGGTGGGAAAGAAGGACCGTCTCGGGGAATCTATCCGGTGTGTGGTCTCTGTCTCCATGCTGACGGAAGGCTGGGATGCCAACACCGTGACCCATGTCCTCGGCGTTCGGGCTTTCGGAACACAGCTTCTGTGCGAACAGGTCATTGGTCGAGCATTGCGCAGGCAGTCCTATGATCTGAACGAGGAAGGGCTGTTCAATGTCGAGTATGCCGATGTCCTGGGCATTCCCTTTGACTTCACAGCCAAGCCTGTGGTGGCACCTCCGCAGCCTCCGAGAGAAACGATCCAGGTCAAAGCTGTCCGCCCTGAGCGTGACAACCTGGAAATCCGATTCCCACGTGTTGAGGGATACCGTGTTGAGCTACCGGAAGAGCGCCTCGAAGCTGAATTCAATGACGATTCCATCCTGGAATTGACGCCGCTGCTGGTGGGGCCTTCCGTCACCAAGAACCAAGGCATCATCGGCGAGGATGTTGACCTCAGCCTTGAACATCTTGGAGACATGCGCAGGTCCACGCTGCTTTTCCATGTGACCAAGCGGTTGCTTTACACAAAGTGGCGTGATCCTGGGGAAGAACCCAAGATGCACCTGTTTGGTCAGCTCAAGCGCATTACCAAACAATGGCTGGACAACTGCCTCGTATGCAAGGGTGGCACCTACCCCGCTCAGTTGATGTACCAGGAGTTGGCGGACATGGCCTGCGAACGGATCACCGCAGGGATCACCCGCAAGCTGGTGGGGATATGCCCGGTAAAGGCGGTGCTAGATTCGTTTAACCCAGTGGGCTCGACCATACATGTCAATTTCAACACTTCAAAACGGGATCGCTGGCAAACGGACTCGCGCAAGTGCCATGTAAACTGGGCCATCCTGGACAGTGACTGGGAAGGCGAGTTCTGCCGCGTTGTGGAGTCTCATCCCAAGGTCAAAGCATACGTCAAGAACCATAACCTGGGGCTCTTCGTCCCCTACCGCTATGGCTCGATTATGCGCACCTACATCCCGGACTTCATTGTCCAGGTCGATGACGGGCACGAAGACCCGCTGAACCTGATCGTGGAGATCAAGGGCTACCGGGGTGAGGACGCCAAGGAAAAGAAATCGACCATGGAGAACTACTGGATTCCAGGCGTGAACAACCACAAGCAATTTGGGCGATGGGCATTCGTCGAACTGAGGGAAGTCTTCAAAATAGAATCCGATTTCGCTGCCAAGGTGGAATCATCCTTCAATGAAATGATCCTTGGTGCCACTGCCCCTCAAGGTGAAGACTGATGCTTGCCATTGAAGAAGCCATCGCTATCGGCACTAAGGATGGTAGAATATGCCCTCAGCCACAACGCTGGAATGAGCTATGGGGGTTACTACCAAATAGGGAAAGGAAAGGTGCTGGTTGGACTCCTCCTCTGCCACTTATTCTTGCTGCTTGGTGGGAAACCAGCGACTCTCAAAAGCAAGAGCGATTTCATGAGCATCTTCGCTGGGCAGAAAATCATGATGCTATCGGCGCAGTACTCAATTTCTTAAAAACACTTCAAAATAGCGACTGGCATTTCAAGGAATAGATACATGGCAAGCAACAAGATTCTCAAGACTGTTGAAACCATCACGCACGAGGATGCTTCGCGGAAGCATATCCCGACCGCAGAATGCCAGTCCATCTTGCGCAAGGAGCACCAGAACCCCATCCGTGTGGCATATGAACGGCGCAACCGCGACCTTGATCCCCAACTAGTCTGGCGCGGCAAAGATGAACAGGACTGGTCGGACTTGGTGGTTCATGCGCCGCCGTTGTTTATCCAGGAAAAAGTTCACCCAAAGGTGCTCATAGATGACCTGACTGAGCGGACCAGAAAGCAGGAGGGGGCCAAGGTTCCCCAGCAGATGAGTCTTTTTGATGACTTCAATGGCCTCCCAAATGAAGACGCCAAGACGGAATTCTACCAGCACGACGCCAACTGGTCGAACAGGATGATTCTTGGTGACAGCCTTCAGGTCATGGCTTCGCTTGCTGAAAGGGAGGGCCTACGGGGAAAGGTGCAGTGCATTTATTTTGATCCGCCTTATGGCATAAAATTCAACTCGAACTTTCAGTGGTCGACAACTACACGAACTGTATCAGATGGGAAGAAAGAGCACATAACCAGAGAGCCAGAACAAGTAAAAGCATTTAGAGACACATGGAGAGACGGCGTTCACTCATATTTGTCGTATTTGAGGGATAGGCTTACAGTGGCCAGAGATCTGCTAAAGGATAGCGGATCAATATTTGTTCAAATTGGAGACGACAACGTTCATCGAGCTCGCACTTTAATGGATGAGGTTTTTGGCGAGAAGAACTTTATTTCAATGATAACACTCACGAAAGCTGCGTCCCAGAGTTCATCTTTGCTGGCCAATGTGAATGACTACATCCTGTGGTATGGGAGAAACAAGGAGAGCACTAAATATAGACAATTATTTCAAGAAAGACCCCCTATCGAGAACCCAACTCACCGTTATATTTGTGTCGAGGACAGCGAAGGAACTATCCACGATTTAAGTTTAAAGCAGAAAATGGGAGAGGAACCACTGCCAGAGGGTGTATTCCTTAGAATGGTAACTCTTACTTCTCAAACAGGATCGGAATCTTCACGCTTCCCATACCTTTTTAGTGGCAAACAATATCGTCCACCTGGAGCAAGAGGGTGGTCTACTGGGGAGGATGGGCTTTCTCGGGTTGAAAAATCTGGCCGAATGTGGGCAGTTGGCAGCACACTGATGTGGAAGAATTACCACTCAGATTATCCTTACAAACCTAGAGTGTCACTTTGGGATGATATCCGCTCCAGCGGATTTGGCTCAGAGAAATTATATGTTGTCCAAACACAACCAGAAGTGATTCAACGGTGCATCCTTATGGCGAGCGACCCTGGCGATCTTGTCATTGATCCAACTTGCGGTTCAGGAACGACTGCATTCATCGCAGAGCAATGGGGACGTAGATGGATCACTATAGACACGTCAAGAGTTGCCCTTGCCCTTGCTCGTGCACGCATAATGGGAGCAAGATATCCCTACTACTTATTGTCTGACAGCAAAGACGGTAAAGCCAAGCAGGCACAATTGAGTCAAAAGGATGTCTCACAAGCAGTCACACACCTTAAAGTTTCGCACGGGTTTGTTAACAAACAAATCCCGCATGTCACCTTACGATCCATAGCAAACAATGCAGAAATAGACGTAATTTATGAAGAATACAGAAATGAAATTGGATCATTATTAAATGAAATCAATCTTCTACTTGGAGAAAGTTGGAATGAAAGGCAAATGCCGCAAAAGGCTGACAGCGAGTGGCCCGCCAAGGTCAGGCAACTTCACGAGACGTGGCGGAAGCTTTTTGTTGAACGTCAAAACAGAATGGAAAAGTCTATCTCTGTAAATGCAATCTCTGAACAACTTTATGATGTTCCATATGAAGACAATAAAAAAGTCCGTGTAGCTGGCCCTTTCACCGTCGAAAGCCTCTCCCCCCACCGCGTCTTGACCGTGGATGAAAACGACGAGCTTGTGGATGAGCTTGCCAAGCCCGACCAGCAAACAGAGGCGCAGGACTTTGCGCAAATGATTCTGGAGAACCTCAAGACCGCAGGCGTCCAGCAGGCCCACAAGGAAGACAAGATCGTCTTCTCCACCCTCAAACCCTGGCCAGGGCATTACGTCTGCGCCGAAGGGGTGTACTACGAAGGTGAGGATGACTCCGGAATTGAGAAACGAGCAGCCATTTTCATCGGTCCCGAGTTCGGCACTGTCTCACGTCCAGACCTCGTAGCGGCAGCCAGGGAGGCTGGCGACGCGGGATTTGACGCACTCATTGCCTGCGCCTTCAACTACGATGCGCATTCTTCGGAGTTCAACAGCCTGGGGCGGATTCCCGTGCTCAAGGCCCGAATGAACGCCGACTTGCATATGGCGGACGACCTCAAGAACACCGGCAAGGGCAACCTCTTCGTCATCTTCGGCGAACCGGACATCGACATCCTGGAAGCCAAAAACAACCAGGTTCAGGTCAAGATCAACGGCGTGGATGTATTCCACCCCAACACCGGCGAGGTCCGCAGCGACGGTGCAGAAGGCATCGCCTGCTGGTTCATCGACACAGACTACAACGAGGAGAGTTTCTTTGTCCGACACGCCTACTTCCTCGGTGCGAACGATCCTTATCAAGCGCTGAAGACAACCCTCAAAGCGGAAATCAACCAAGAATGCTGGGACTCCCTGAATAGCGACATTTCTCGTCCCTTCGACAAACCCAAGTCTGGACGCATCGCCGTCAAAGTCATCAATCACCTTGGAGATGAAGTCATGAAGGTTTACCGGGTGGAGTAAGATGACTGCTGATTGGGTTGATGGGCTTGGAAGGTATGTCGAGAAGAAGCCACTTACCATTTTGGGGTTTACCCAAGGTGAATGGCTTGCCCTAACTTCATCTCGAAGAGGTCGTAGCGAATTTACTTTTGCACGGGAACATGTTGAATTTGAATTGCTCAAGCCTCAATCTCTGTGCTTGCTAATGGGTGCATCTGAAGATGGAGAATCTCGACTTTACATTGGGCAAGTGCATTCCAAGAAAGCTATCACTACTATTCAAACACGTATTAAAATTACAAATCATGCACGGCTTTGGCCTAATAGCCTCAGAGAGATTGAAGGGCTTTTGACGAAGACTATTCACATTGCCAAATTCAAAGGAATAATTGCAGATCTGGGTGCTGGATGCAGGACGCTAACACCAAAGCTTGGTCGGCATATTATTGAAGTGCTTGCCAATATTGACAGGAATGCCTCACCCTTAAACGGGGCTTACCTGTCAATTGCTCCTCCTGATAATAGACCACCGAATTATGGTTTTCAGAAGAATGCAATCTCAACCGCGCTAAAGATATTTGGACTGCCAGCCAACAGTGAGGCGTATAAACTGGATATCGCAAATCAATCCGAGTCTGCTCTGTCAAGAGTTAGCATTCTCGAGGACGCAGTAATTGAGCATGAGGCAAGATTTGTTGATGGGTATGATTTAATCGGCAGTGATGTCACTGGGCGTGCTGTATTTTTAGGTAACGATGGAAAACTTGAGGTGTATACTGCCAATAGGCGAGAATTAGAGCATTGTCTTGGTGTTGATTTAATATACTTGAATATTACAAAGAAAAATATTGTAATGCTTCAGTACAAGATGCTTGAGTACAGTGGCAAAGACGATGACGACTGGATATACCGACCTGATGCCCAACTTGACAAGGAGATCAGACGGATGAAGGTCTTCTCTCAGACAAATACCCCGCTGCCCCAAGAATACCGTATAAATCCTGCCGTGTTCTTTTTAAAATTTGTTAAAAGAGATGCATACAGTCAAGGGGGCAGCATGATAACACCGCTTGACCACTATGAACAGATAGTCCAATCCCCTGAATGCAAAGGGCCCAGAGGAGGCATCCGAATTAGCTATAAGAGCCTTAGTGGTCGGTATTTACGTCCAGGTGCGTTTATGGACTTGGTTGGTTCCGGATACATCGGTGCTTACGCTGAAACAACAGCTGGTTTTAAGGCTTTGATTGATGCTGTATTAGTTGACAATCAAGCTGTTGTAGCTGCGATTCAACATCCAGTTGAGGATAGGTAGATGGAATTCCGCATAGCCGACACCTTCACTGATAGCCTGGGCAAGCTCACGCCACAGGAACAAAAGGCGGTCAAAACCACTGCCTTTGACCTGCAAATTAACCCGGCGAGTCCAGGGATACGATTTCATAAGCTGGACAAGGCGAAAGACTCAAATTTTTGGTCCGCCACCGTCAGCATGGATATTCGAATCATCGTCCACCGGACTGAGAACAGCATCCTGCTCTGCTACGTGGATCACCATGATAAGGCGTATAGCTGGGCTGAGAGGAGAAAGCTGGAAACGCACCCGAAGACAGGGGCGGCGCAGATCGTCGAGATTCGTGAGACGGTGAAGGAAGTCACCGTTCCGGTCTATGTGAAATCGGAGCAGCCAGCAGGCAAGCCCCTCATCTTTGAACATCTCACCGATGAAGAATTGCTCGCGTATGGTGTTCCATCCAGCTGGTTGGAGGACGTGAAGCAGGCGACTGAGGATTCACTCCTTGAGATAGCTGGCCACCTTCCGAGTGAAGCTTCGGAAGCGCTGCTTGATCTTGCCACTGGCGTCACTCCGCAGGTCCACACCATGCCCGAGGGAAGCGACCCCTTCGCCCATCCTGATGCTCAACGGCGTTTCCGTCTGATGACCGACGTGGAAGAGCTGGAGCGGGCTTTAGACTATCCGTGGGAGAAGTGGACAGTCTTCCTGCATCCAGCTCAGAGGAAGCTTGTTGAAAGGGATTACTCTGGTCCTGCCCGTGTTTCTGGATCGGCTGGGACTGGCAAGACCATCGTTGCCCTACACAGGGCGGCCCATCTGGCTCGGACCAATACGAACGCTCGGGTGTTGCTCACCACTTTTTCCGATCCCTTAGCGTACTCTCTTCAAAACAAGTTGTCCCGGCTTCTTGGCAAAGAACCTCGGCTGGGAGAACGGCTTGAAGTCGCATCCATGAATGCCGTGGGTATGCGTCTATACAAGGCGAACCTGGGCAGTCTCACCATTGCTCCCAAAGAGGTGATCAAGCAGTTCTTGGAGGACGCCTCGGCTCAAGTCCAGAACCACAAGTTTAGCTCTTATTTCCTGCGCACGGAATGGGAGGAAGTCGTTGACGCATGGCAGCTCGACACATGGGAAAAGTATCGTGACGTAGTTCGTCTTGGACGAAAAACGAAACTTCCAGAGCAGCAGCGAAAGGTCCTTTGGGAGATGTTTGAGATTGTCCGTTCCGGCTTGGATAACAAAGGGATGAAGACGCTCTCGCAGATGTTCAGTGAACTTGCCGTTCATCTCGAAGGAAAAACAAACCCTCCATTCGATTATGCCATCTTAGACGAAGCCCAAGACATCAGCATTGCCCAAATTCGGTTTCTGGCTGCATTATCGTCCAGGCCAGACAGCTTGTTCTTTTCAGGAGATCTCGGGCAGAGAATTTTCCAGCAGCCATTTTCTTGGAAGTCGCTTGGCGTGGATATACGTGGTCGATCCTTTACGCTTCGAATCAACTACAGGACATCCCACCAGATTCGGCAGCAGGCGGACAGACTTCTTGCCCCGGAGTTGGCGGACGTGGACGGCATTGTAGAGGAACGCCGCGCCACACAGTCCGTGTTTAATGGCCCTAAGCCCACCATAGAAGTCACTGACAGTCAGGATGAGGAAAAAGCTGTTGTCGCCACTTGGATAAAAGAGCTTTTGAACGATGGTTACAAGCCGGATGAAATCGGAGTTTTTGTCCGCTCAGACAGTGAAATATCAAGAGCACAAAACGCTGTCCAGGAATCAGGCGCCCCCTTTGTAATCCTTGACGAAAAGCTCCTTCCTTCTTCGGAGAAGGTATCCATCTGCTCGATGCACCTCGCCAAGGGTCTGGAGTTCCGGGCTGTAGCTGTCATGGCGTGCGATGATGAGATTATCCCTCTACAGGCTCGCATTGATACCGTGGTCGATGATTCCGACCTTGAAGAGGTCTACAACACGGAGCGACACTTGCTCTATGTCGCCTGCACCCGTGCCAGAGACCATTTACTTGTAACCAGTGTGAGTCCAGAGTCTGAGTTTGTTGACGACCTGAGTATTTGAAATGGTTGGTCCTGGTGCAGGGTCTGAAGCATCTTCTTCGCACAACCTTTGAACGGTTAATATCAATGCTATGCCAATCAGCGAATTCGAACATGCTCGCCTGGAGAAACTTCTACAGAAGTTCTGCGAAGAACAAGGACCACCTGCCCATATCCGCGATCAACTCCGCTGGGGCTTCCGGGTGGACCAGGAGAAGCAAACCATTGAACTTTTCGAAATCCGCCCTCATTTCATGCACAAGGGAAAATTGATCGAGGGCATGGTCGCCAAGGCTGCATACGTGAAGAAGGCAAAGGTCTGGAAAGTTTACTGGATGCGGGGAAATATGAAATGGACCCGTTATGAGCCTTGTCCTGAGGTTCAGACTGCCGAGGAGTTCTTGAGGGTGGTCAAAGAGGATGCCTGGAACTGTTTCTTTGGGTAGCAATTGTTTTTTATAAGAACTTTTTACAAGTGAATGGTAATTTCAATGCCAAACTCAGAGTGTTTTCACTGGTCCCATGGCCTAAATGGACAAGCACTAAGGATCGCACGAGCTGAAGAAAGTCCACTTCGCGTTCTGGCAGGCCCAGGGACTGGAAAAACTTTTTCACTCATGAGGCGCATTGCTCGTATTATTGATGAAGGCACATCACCAGAAAGAATCCTTGTTTGTACATTCACCAGGACAGCAGCAAAGGATTTGCAGTCAGAGTTGAGACGCCTAGGTGCCGCTGGATGCTCGTCTGTTATAGCTGGAACATTGCATTCATTCTGCTATCGTGCATTAAATAGGGCCGGGGTGTATGAACTTATTGGGAGAATTCCAAGGGCATTGCTCGAATTTGAAAAGAGATTCTTGCTAGAAGATTTAAAAAGAGGAAATTTTGGAACCATAAACCAAATGAAGAAAGCTATCCAGGCGTTCAATGCTTCTTGGGCAAGGTTGCAACATGAAGAACCAGGCTGGCCTGTCGAAGTCAACGACAGGCTGTTTCATGAGGCAATAATCGATTGGCTCGCGTTTCACCAGGCAATGTTGATTGGTGAAATTATCCCAGAGACCCTACGTTACTTTAGACTCAATCCCCTTGCCGAAGAGCTTAGTCAATTTAGCCATGTTCTCGTAGACGAATATCAAGATTTAAACAGAGCGGAACAAGTCTTGCTTGACCACATCTCCAGCAATGGTTCTCTAACCGTTATTGGCGATGAAGATCAGTCAATTTACTCATTTAAGTGCGCACATCCCATGGGGATATCTCATTTTGAGGATTATCATGCTGAAACTACAACAGAAACTCTTACTGATTGCCGTAGATGTCCGCATTTAGTTGTAAACCTTGCTAACTCACTGATCAGCCACAACCGATCTCGCGCGCAGAGGCAACTTGTACCTTTTGACGGCAACTCGTTAGGTCAAGTTCTCGTCGTTCAATGGGGCAGCATTGAAGAAGAAGCGACTGGCATAGCACGGTTCATCAAGACGAAGATTGAATCAGGAGAAGTCGACCCTGGGCGCATTCTAGTCCTTTCCCCGATACGTCAAATAGCACAGGCAATACGAGAAAGTCTGTCACTAGAAGGGATTCCATCTTTGAGTTTTTTTCAGGAAGAACTACTTGATGGCAATCCGTCTAAAGTCGCAGAATCATATTCTCAACAGTCTATGTGCTTGTTAAAGCTTATCGTTAACCCTGATGATAGAGTTGCACTGCGGTGCTGGTGTGGCTTTGGTAGCCCAACGCTTAATAGCAGAGCATGGGACAATTTGATAACTTATTCGAAAGACAACAGTTGTTCTCCTAGGGTCGCCCTAGATCGCCTTGCGTCTGGGCAGATACAGATTTCTTACACTTCTCCTGTTATTGAAAGATATCGTTTGCTTTTGTCTGCTATTGAAGATTCCTCTAGGCAGACCGGAGCTGATTTTATTGAATGGTTATTCCCGTCTGGAAACGAATGGGCTGACCCTTTTAGATACTTATTACGCGACATTGCCACTGACAATGTTACCCCAGAAAGCGTCCTTGATCATTTACAAACTGCGGTCACCCAACCAGAATTGCCGACAAAAGTTGACTATGTAAGAATCATGAGTTTGCACAAGTCAAAAGGATTGACTTCTGACCTTGTTGTAGTTGCTGGCTGTGTGCAGGGGCTAATCCCGCGTAGATATAATCCTGATAAAACTGACTTGTCCCAATCGGAATTCGACGAAGAGCAACGACGTCTGTTTTATGTTGCCATAACTAGAACGCGGAACATACTGGTATTATCGAGTGTAAACAGGATTTCATTGCACGATGCGCACAGAATACAAGCTCAGGTTGTGCCTATTCAATACCAAAGTGAAGGGCGAGCGATAACTTCTAATTTCATTTCTGAGCTAGGCCCACAGTGTCCTCGCCCTGTCAATGGGAGGGCTTTAGTTGAATAACACTTTTGTGCGCAGGATCCTGCGCATGCGGTTCAGCTTGCTCGCTGAGCCAAAACCAAATGGTTTGCCTTCATCGAGGGTTCGGAACTAACTGGGATGGGGTCAGCGGCGAGGAATAGACTGTTATTGTCAATAACTTCAAATGCTTGATCGCATCACAGCTTTCTCGGTTCCGTACTTTCTCACTTCTCCCCTGTGAGAAGTCCACACGCGGTCCACACCCTGGGGCGAACACAGCACCTCTCTTGATCGTGGTGCTCGGGTAAAAATCAAAGTATTTGAAGGTGTTTGATAAAGTGTTTAAGTCGGCTCGGCCACTCTCACGCCGCTAACAGGGGTTCAAATCACCCGAGTGACGCTAAAAAATTTAACTTGTTAAGATCACCCTAACCCTGCCAGGAACAGGTCACAGGAGCTGTCTGGGATCGGCTTCAAATTATGGTGAAACCGGAAGCGCAGGATCCTGCGCATGGAGTTCGGGGGGGAGATGGGCAGAAGGAGGGCCACACGTGCCCAGGAAGAAGCAGCGCACGACAAACCTCCAGAGGATGCCCACCCAGCCCTTGTAAAGTCGGTTCTACAAAGTTAAATAGCGGGAACTGTCGGTATAGGTACAGGGAAATGTTGGCGGGATATTCTTCTATACTCTGCCCAAGGGATCAGAATGCCCACAGAGGGAATCAATCCTATAGCCTGCCATTTTAGAGGGTACTCCGGGCTGCGGATGCCTCGCTCTTCCGACCAACATCTTCCCTATTCTAATTTTGCTGGGATTGTCCTGTAACCTGTCCGCCCCAGGTATGCTTTTTGGGTACTTTCAATGGGCTATTCGCATCATGCCGCTTGTGTGGTGCGGATTGCATACAGTGCAAACAAACTGAAGAATCATAGCATTTCACCGGGAGACTATATGGTCAAGCATCTCTTTGTTATCTTAGTGTTCTTGCTTATTCCGTGCTCGCCATTTGCCGAAACAGGATCTTTCGATGATAAAAGTCTACAAGAAATTTCGGGAAAATCAAAAAAGAAAGAGCAAGCCAGGACTATTAATAGTAATACAAAACTTGCATATGAAGGATCTACTCAGCCACTGACGACTACGCCTGTCGTTGGAACGCCACGTCTCAAATATAATGCCACGTTTGTACCTGGAACCGAGTCTTTGGCTCCTGACGAGGTCCGTGTAACCATCCTCGGCAGTGGTGATCCTTTCGTTAAGCCAAGCCAGGCGTCAGCCTCTGTGCTTATGGAGGTGGGAAATGATGAACGTGATTTCTTTTTTTTCGATCTTGGCTCAGGAGCATTGGCACACTTCAATGGGCTGAAGCTTCCGGTCACCGCGACAACGAAAGTGTTTCTGACGCACCTCCATGCCGATCATGTTGGGGATATGCCAACTTTAATATGGAGCCTCGCTAAGTCCGGAAGGTCAGCTCCCGTTGAAGTCTGGGGACCTGCAGGTGAAACTGAAAGGCTTGGGACTCTCGCGTACACGAAGCATCTAGAAGCTGCCCATGCGTGGGACACGGAAACCATGAAAGGGCATCCCGGAGAGGCGGGAGCGCGTACGATAACTACTGAAATTCCGTACGACAAGCCGACAGTCGTTTATGAACGCAATGGAGTAAAGATATCGTCGTTTCCTGTTGTTCACAGCATAAAAGGCGCGATCGGCTATCGGCTCGACTACCGGGGAATATCGGTCGTGTTCTCTGGTGACACGCTTCCTTGTGAGACGATTGTAGAGGCATGCAAAGGGGGCGTAGACCTTCTTATCCACGAGTCCTTTCCTTCAGCCCCTGTTTTCGCAAAAAAAGCTAACGTCTCTGTCGAGCACGCAGAAATAATTGCAAACAAGGGGCACACTACTCCTGTAATGGCGGGAAAAATTTTCAAGAGCGCCAATGCTCGTATGTCTGTGATGTGGCATCTCGTGGTTGATCATGATACGGTTGGACCAGCCTACCAAGAAGTCTGCAGCCAACATGATGGGCCAGTAACTATTGCGCAAGATCTGACTGTCTTCAATATCACGAAAGATGCCATAGTCACTCGCCAAGCAGTTGTTGACCCTGTGGCTTGGCCAACTTTTCGCTCGTCAAATCCAGGTCGTAACAAATGATAAAAGTGACGACTGGATTTGCTAAGCCGAACCTCCGCATCTTCGGAGACTATGTTTTTGCGCTTCGTTGCATTTGAGATTTTCAACTGCAAAATATCAGTAAATGCAATCATGGCATATTTGTTATGCCGAAAGACTGTAGATGTTTTTTCAGAAAACATACTACAGCAGCAAAATCCCAAAGGAGAACGTCCGATGGAAATGAAGCAGATTAGCGCAAGCTGCTATGCGATTATGAATGAGAAAAATCGCGTATGTGACGCTAACTCCGGATTTATCAACAGGGGCGGCGGCGTTGTCGTTGATACTCAGTCAGACTTGGCCCATGCCCAGCAAATGATCAATATGCTGAGCAAAGTGTGGTCAGGAAGTCCGAAACGCGTGCTCATCACACATGAAGATGGTGACCACGTCTGGGGCAACCAACTCTTCCCAGGGGCGGAGTTCATAGCCCATCAATCAGTTCCTGAGAGAATGAAGCACGTTGCCAACCCGGCAGAAACCCAGCACCTGTTGCACGGTGTCGCGAATGAAACCACTAGGATGGCGATCCAGCAAGCCCATCCGGGTGTAGTGGCCCTTGGACAGCAATTGTTAGAAGACTACAACCTCGACGGCATTGAACTTGTCATGCCGACAACGCTGTTTGACGAGCGTTACAGTGTTGACCTGGATGGCATGGACGTCCAAGTGATTTACGTTGGACCATGTCACTCTGCAGGAGATGCGATAGTGTTTATGCCAGATGAAGGAGTATTATTTGCTGGCGATGTAATTTTTCAGCAATGCACACCTATGGGATGGATTGGCTCGTATGAAAAATGGTTTAAGGCTCTTGATCTGATCATTCATTTATCCCCTAAAGTTATCGTTCCAGGGCATGGTCCATGCTGTGGCGTTGAAGGGGCTGTCGCAATGAAGGAATACCTCCAATACGTTCGGAATGAATCAAAGAAATGTTTTGATGCAGGCATCACGTCGCTAGAGGCTTCAAAGCGCATTGAGCTGGGGCCATACGTTGAATGGCGTGCTCCTTGTCGGTTATATATGAACGTCGAGCGGGCTTACCGTGAATTTCGCGATGAGCCGATGAACGCGCCTTGGAACGCACCAGAGGTATTCGATGCTCTCTACGAAGTGGCAAATGCTCGAGGGCTCAAGGTTGAGTACTAAACATAAACTTAACCTATAGGAGCATTGCTATGAAACTAATTCGTTTTTCTTCGGCAGAATCCACCACGCCCCAATTTGGTGTCGTTGTTCGGGAGAAGGCTATCTCGTTTGCTGTGCTTCAAAACAAAGCAGGGAACTCCTCTGCCTTTTTGGCAGACAGTCGGTCCTATCTATCCAACCTTCCGGATAGTGAGCAGGTAGCAAAGGAACTGCTCTCATGGGCTGAAACACACCTTGAAAATTTTGCCAAGAGTGAATGCCATCCTCTTGATGAGGTTCATCTTTGGGAACCGGTGGATGTTACAGCTCTTTTCGACTTTGGACTTACGCCACAACATCTTAAGAACTCAGCTGAAACTCTCATGAAGTATGAGAAGGACAACCCCCAGACAGCGCCACTACTGCAAGCGTTTGCGAAAGCAATCTTAGCCCCTAAACCAACGCCCGCACCAGGTCGACCAGTCCCTCTGTCTTATTATAAATGCAATATGAACACTATCGTTGGTAACGACATAGTTGTTCCTTGGCCTGCTTACACTTCGCGGCTGGACATTGAGCCAGAGCTGGCTGTTGTATACGGAAATGAAAGACAGCCTGTTGCAGGGTTTTGCATATTCAATGATATCTCGGCCCGTGACGTCCAGGCTACAGAGTTCATCGGTGGATTCTGCCTAACCAAGGACATGGCTAAAGGGAATCAACTTGGACCTTATTTGGTGACTCTTGATGAGGTTGGCGACCCGTACAACCTTGAAGTGACCGTTCTCGTGGATGGGCAAGTCAAATACAGAGGGTCGACTTCGGAAATTAGCCATAAAGCAGAGGATATTTTTGCTTGGCTGACGTTCATCGCCCCCCCCAAGCCCGGATCAGTCATGGGCTTCGGAACCATTCCCGGATGCACGGGTTGCGACTTTGACGACTTCCTTGACCCCGGTGCCGAAGTTCAGATCACTATTGAGCGACTCGGAACACTGAAATGCAGCTTTGGCAAGCCAGCTGGCAAGCTGTTGCCGAGCCGATGGCCGGTCCGTGAACAGTTAAAGCCTTATCACGAATAACAAAACATTGACTATAAGAACGGAGACAATGATGTCCCAGGACGACTCCCGATACGATCGTGGGCTGGAGACTATGCGATCAATCTTCGGAACGGGGATTGAATCTGCGCTTAAAGGCCTTGCTGCAACGAGTCCTGACCTTGCACGCTGTCTCGTCGAGTTTCCGTTTGCAGACATCTATCCGCGCCCTGGTCTTGATTTAAAGACTAGAGAGATGCTCACTGTGGCTGCCCTTACCGTCATAGGCTATGCTCAAGCGGAGTTAAAGGAACACATCCAGGGAGCCCTGAACGTTGGCTGTACCCGAGAGGAAATTTTGGAGATAATTCTTCAGATGGCTGTTTACGCAGGTTTTCCTGCTGCACTTGAAGCAGTTAAAACAGCAGCTTCTGTATTTGAGGAGAAACGGTAGTCTTTCCGAGTCGGTATGGTGCGCTACTTGTTGGTCGGTGGAGCAAGCACCCTGCCAACTGGCTCTCCCAAATCACGCTCAACCACTTCGGGTCCAGCAGATCAGTCGGGCCTGTCCCGACTCCGAGGTGGCAAGGTAAGCAAGGCAGGGAGTGAACTGGATGTGAGGTTCAGCCTCAGGGCGAATCTTCAGCAGTTCCTCCCTCCTTAGGGTTGATTACCTCGAGCGCTCCTTGGCCTTCTTCCACTTCGTCAGGCGGTTCAGCTGGATCATTGAGCCAAAACCAAATGGTTTGCCTTCATCGAGAAATCAGAACCATTTGAGATTAGTTCGTCGGTGAAGATCAATCTATTATTGTCAATAATTTCATCGTATAAGCGACGTCATTGATTTCTCGTGTCCGTACTCGGCCACTCCTCCCCTGTGAGAAGTCCACACGCGGTCCACACCCTGGGGCGACCACAGCCCCTCTCTTGCTCGTGGCGCTCATTCAAAAATCAAAGTATTTGAAGGTGTTTGAGTAAGTGTTTGAGTCGGCTCGGCCACTCTCACGCCGTTAACAGGGGTTCAAATCCCCTTGGGGACGCCAAAGAAATCAACGGGTTAGGATGAAAATCCTAACCCGTTTTTCTTTGCGGAAACGGTTACGGAAACGGTTTGTCGAGAATAGTTGCTCTACCTTCGTCGCTCTTCGCTTTCGAATTATGCCTATACGCCTTCAGATCACTTGGCAGACTTCTGCTTGCGTCTGCCCTTCTAAGCGCAGCAAATGACCTCCCACAATTACCTCCCAACACAAGGGAAAAATGTCAGAGCGGCCCTGTTATGTAGGAATGTTTTTAAGGGGGGATGGCCAACCTTTGTGTGTTTGCGGGACGAAGTTGACAGGCTGGAGGAAACCGGTGTGGCGCAGGAAATTCAAAAATTGGACTTGGGTTCTGGCCCACTTGAATTTTTCGCTATGTCTTCCTGTTCAGGGGGCCGAGAGCAAGATCGTCAGTGGCAGGAATAAGGGCCTTGCATAGGTAAACGATGTCGAAGCCCAAGTGCTTACGTTCCCGGCTTGATCTTTGCTGCGCACGCGCCAATACCATTTGCCGTACTTGTTGAGGGCTTCATTCGCGGCCAATTGGTACTTGGTCTGCCCGTTGACGCTCACTTGCACGAGCGGCTGGTTGAAGTCTGAGTTGTCCGCAACCTCCACAAGGTAGGCAGTGAAGTCTCCCGCAGTTGTCCAGGTCAGGGTCGGGCGCTTGTTTGTCACCTTGTTTGGGTTACCCGCCTCCGGGATCGTGGGCATGTTGGGGTCCACAAACCAGGTGTATGTGGTGGGGGTGGAATAGGATTGCCATATATACCACTGATCACACCCTACGATATCAAGCGTGTGGGATCCTCCCTGGACGGTGAAAATGATGGGAGTGTTTATGCCCGCAGCGCTACTCCAGGAGCTTCCATCCAGCCTATATCTATACCAAGTGATATTCGTGCTGTCCACCGTCAGGGAATAGTTTGTCTGGTTAGTGGGTGAAGCAGGTTGACAGGTGAGTGAGGCGGCAACGGTCATGGCCGTTCCAACCTGGATACGGTTGTTATTCGTATCCGCCACGTAGACGTTTCCCGATGCGTCTAAGGACATACCATAGGGATAATTAAATTGCCCGCTGCCTGAACCCTGGGTGCCCCAGGCGGCAAGAACGACGCCGGACGGAGACAGCTTCACGATACGATGGTTGCCTGTGTCCACAACATAAACACTACCTGACGCGTCTACGGACACACCTGAAGGGCCGTTGAACCGCCCAATTCTGGAACTCAGGCTATCCCAAGTGTCCATGTAACCGCCGGACGGAGAGAGCTTCACGATACGATTGTTGCCCGAATCCGCCACGTAGACGTAGCCTGAGGCGTCCACAAACACTCCCGAAGGGAAATGAAATGATAGATAATCCCATTTGGCCAGGACGACGCCGGATGGAGACAGCTTCACGATGCGGTGGTTATACGTATCTGCCACGTAGACGTAGCCCGAGGCGTCCACAACCACTCCTGAAGGGTAATTGAATTGCTCACTGGAATCGTAACTTCCCCACGTGGCCAGGACGACGCCGGACGGAGACAGCTTCACGATACGATTGTTGCCCGAATCCGCCACGTAGACGTAGCCTGAGACGTCCACAAACACTCCCGAAGGGGAATAAAATTGCCCGCTGCCGGAACCGTAACTTCCCCATGCGTCCAGGACGACGCCGGACGGTGAGAGCTTAATGATACGATTGTAATTAGTATCCGCTAAGTAGACGTTGCTAGAAGCGTCCAAGGCTAGCCCCCGGGGGAGATGTAACTGGCTGCCCCAGACGTTTAAAAAAACTCCGGCTGAGGACAGTTTCACCATGCGGAAATTGCCTGAATCAGCGACGTAGAGGTTGCCCGAAGGGTCCACTGACACTCCACGGGGGCCATAGAACTGTCCATTGCTGGAACCGTAACTTCCCCAAGTGGCCAGGACGACGCCGGACGGAGATAGTTTCACGATACGACTGTTGCCCGAATCCGCCACGTAGACGTAGCCCGAGGCGTCCACAACCACTCCAAAAGGGAAATAAAATTGCCCACTGCTGGAATCCTGTCCCCAAGTGGCCAGGACGACGCCGGATGGAGACAGCTTCACGATGCGGTTGTTATACGTATCTGCCACGTAGCAGTTACCTGAGACGTCCACGGACACACCCTGGGGGAAATGAAATTGCCCGCTGCCGGAACCCTGGCTGCCCCAAATGGACTGGAAAACACCGGATTGAGACAACTTCACAATGCGATGGTTGGCTGAATCCGCCACGTAGACGTAGCCCGAGGCATCTACGGACACGCCCTGGGGGGCATTAAAATTCCCACCGCCGGAACCGAAACTTCCCCACGTGGCCAGGACGACGCCGGACGGAGAGAGCTTCACGATACGATTGTTGCCCGAATCCGCCACGTAGACGTAGCCTGAGGCGTCCACAAACACTCCCGAAGGGAAATTAAATTGCCCGCTGCCGGAACCCTGGCTGCCCCAAGTGGCCAGGACGACGCCAGATGGAGACAGCTTCACGATGCGGCTGTTATTAGTGTCCGATACGTAGACGTTGCCTTGTCCGTCATTTGCCGTATTCTGGGGAGTAAGAGATACGTACGTGAAATCGCCGCTATTCTTGGGGGCTAACTGGCTGAACTGCAGGGTGGTTTCGCCCCTGACGGGTAAAGTCAAGGCCAGGAAAGCAAGAAGAAACAAGCCGACGCGCGAGAAGCCGCTCCTTTGCATGGTCCACCTCGTTTGGTTCATCCTTTCGGTGGGTTGCCACCCTGAAACCGAACAATAACATGCAACATGTCGGTATGCAGAACTGAGCGCATGGCTCCAGATTTGCAAAGCTAACAATTAAAATTATATTATAATAATTTGGCTTTGTCCAGCATGAATCTCGGCAATGGTATGCTACCGCTCTATGGTAGAATTGGAGTTGTCGTAGTTAAATGTGATATTCATCTGCGGTGAAATCGCAAGGCGTGGTGAAAGGTATTGCTGTTGGAGCTCAGCCCAAAAGCAAAAAACGACGAAGGTAATCCACGGAGCCGCTTCGTCATCACCGGCCAGCAGCCTTCGCTTTTTCGTCGAACCTGTCGCTCAACAGCATGTTGTCGGAACCGGTTAAGCGATCGTGTAAACCTCCCATCGTTAGTGCCAGTCGAAAGTTGAGACCTCGGGCGAGTTGATGGCGAGGTACTCGGAGGGGGTGAGATCTCCGAGCGACTCATGGGGCCTCTGCTCATTGTATTGCTTCAGCCAGACTTCCACGATTTCCCTGACTTCGCTCGGTCTGCTGAACACATAGAAATCCAGCACCTCGTGGCGAAAGGTCCGGTTGAACCTTTCGATGTACGAGTTCTGCGTTGGCTTGCCGGGCTGGATGAATTCCAACACCACACCACGTTGAGCGCGTCTATCGCCAGGAAGGGCTGTCGTTGCGTCAAAGGCGACGCAGAAAACGTCCGAGTCACCTGCGTCTCGTGAGGCCAGGTCCGACTGAAGCAAACCAGCATTGGGCCATGGATTTTGTGAGCGACAGCTTGGCCGACGGGCGGCGTATGCGGATTCTCACCGTGATGGACCTGTGGGACCGACGAAGCCCCTGCCTGGAGACGGATCGTTCCATCACCGGGGAACGTGTCGCCAGGCGGTTGGACGCACTGCGCCTTCAAGGGCAGTGTCCTCAGGTCATCCGGGTGGATAACGGGCCGGAGTTCACGAGCAAGGCGCTGGATCGGTGGGCGCACGAACATGGCGTACGCCTGGAGTTCATCCGCCCGGGCAAGCCGACGGACAACTGCTTCATCGAAAGCTTCAACGGGCGATTTCGGGACGAATGCCTGGATGCAAACCTGTTCACGAATCTCGCGGAGGCTAAGAGGGTCATCGAGGAGTGGCGGCAGGACTACAATACCCTGCGCCCCCATGGTTCTCTTGGCGGAATGAGCCCGGATGAATACAGAAAAGCCGCGACAGGGGAAAACCTAAACAACCAGAGTCCGAACTTAAGCGCGGTATACCCGGAGGGGTAAGGTCAGGCGTACATCTGCTTCAGGCGACTATGCTCGGCCTCAAGCTCCTTCAAACGGCGCACGTCAGACGCCTCCATGCCGCCGAACTTGGTCTTCCACTTGTAGAATGTCGTCGAGCTAACGCCGTTCTCACGGCAAATGTCCGAGACTGGGCGACCAGCTTCGGCCTCTTTGAGCATCTTGACGATCTGGCTTTCTGAAAACCGAGATTTCCGCATCGTTCCCTCCGGGGCTGCTTTGCTAGAAATCTCAACTTTTGGCTGGTCCTATTCTAGGGGAGGGTTACAGGGCCAGCAGCGCGGGCAGAACGGGGTGAACGTCTGGATCGGCGGCGGGGTGGGGACCCAGACCATGCAGAGCTTCTCGGGCCTGGCCGGCGTCAGCGGCACGCCCTTCACGGGCTCCGTGGGCGCGGACTACCGCATGGGCTGCGGGCTCGTCCTGGGCGCGGCCTTCACAGCCGGGACCCAGGCTCAGCGGTTCTCCATGGGCGGCGGGCGGTTCGACCGCAACGAGCAGGTCTTCAGCCTGTACGGGGCGTACCAAGCCGGACCGGTCTGGGGCGACGTGATCGGCTCCTACGGGCTGTACCAGGGCAAAACCACACGACAGGTTCCCCTGGGCCTCTACACGGACCAGAACACCGCCACACCGGGCGGCGATTCCCTCGGCCTTGCCCTGCGCGCGGGCGGCGATATCAGGCTCGGCCCGCTGGCCACCGGCCCGGTGGCGGGCATGGTGCTGCAGCGCATACGCATCAACCACTTCACGGAATCCGGCGACAGCGGCGTCACAGCCCTGGCCTTCGGCGAGCAGGTGCGGGATTCGGCCTTGCTCCAGCTCGGCTGGCGCGCATCGGCGGAGCTGGGCCGCTGGCGACCCTTCGCCGAGGCCAAGTGGAACCACGAACTGGCCGACACCAAGAGCAGGCAGGTCCAGGCCGCGCTCACCTCGGCGGCGGCCCCGCCCTATTCCATGCAGGCGGCCCCGGCGGCGCTGGACTGGGCCTCCGCAACGCTTGGCACGTCCTTCAAGGTCAACGACAGCCTGATGCTTCGCGTCTCCGGTTCGGCCACCTCCTTCAACCCCCAGACCGTGGGCTACGGCTGCGAGGTCGGCGCGAGCGTCAGCTTCTGACGGCACCCCGCAGCCGCTTGGGTCTGTCGGCGAAGCCCCTGTCAGGGGTGCGGAAACCGGAAAGCCCCCGGAGAACAACGGGAGCCTGACTTTTGCCGCACGCCCATGATGACCGGGGACGGCGCGAAACCCGTGCGTCCTTTGGCGGCGTCGCCCTGCCCGCCCAGACTCCCCCATCCTGAAATCCCGTCCGTGATTCCGACTTTCGTTGACTTCCGCGCTCCGCAATCGTAGTGCTCAATTGAGCAAAACAAGGAGCCCCGATGCCCCGCCCAAGACTCAGCCGGAAGGTGTCCGCAACACCGAAGGCCGCCTATTTCAAGCCCAGCGGGGTGCCCCTGGCCGAGCTCGGGGAGGCCCGCCTCACGGTGGAGGGGCTGGAAGCCCTCAGGCTGGCCGACCTGGAGAGCCTGACCACTTCCGAGGCGGCCCGGCTCATGGGCGTCTCCCGGCATACGTTCGGGCGCATCCTGGCCCAGGCGCGCCGGGCCGTGGCCAACTCCCTGGTGAACGCCCTGGCCTTGCGCATCGAGGGCGGGGAATACTCCGTGGTGGAGCAGGAGCCGGGCGCGACCCCGGAAGCCGCAATACGGCCGGACCCGGGCCTTGTGGCCGTGAGCGCCGCCGGGCCGGGCCTGGACGCCCTGGTGGAGGCGCGCTTCGGGCGCGCGCCGGGGTTCGTGCTGGTGGAGCTCGGCACAATGGCCGCCACCTGGCTGGACAACGGCCCCTCCCTGGCCATGGCGCACGGGGCGGGCATCCAGACCGCCGAGCGCGTGGCCGAAGCCGGAGCGGGGGCGCTGCTCACGGGCGTGGTGGGAGCCAAGGCCTTCCGAGCGCTCAAGGAGGCCGGGGTCGCCATCGGCCTGGAGCTCGGAGGCATGAGCGTGGGGCAGGCCGTGGAACGGTTCAAGGCCGGGCAGGTGCCCGAAGCCCGGGGGCCCAACCGGCCGGGGGACCAATAACCGGGCATCCGGCCCCGACGGTACATTTCGGTACAGCCATCAACCGCGCCAAGCCGGGCGCGGCCACAAGCGACAGGAGCACGTATGACATGGAAGGCCGACAAGGCGAGGAAGCGCATCATCGTGGTGGGAGGCACCGCGGCTGGCCCCAAAGCCGCAGCCAGGGCCAAGCGGCTCAACCAGGAAGCCGAGGTGGTCCTGATCCAGAAGGCCCCGGAGCTTTCCATGGCCTCCTGCGGCTACCCCTATTACGTCTCGGGCGGGGTGGCCAGCCGTGACCAACTGCTGAGCACGCCCGCCGGGGTTGTCCGCGATCCCCTGTTTTTCGCCGGGGCCAAGGGCGTCAAGGCCCTGGTGAACACCGAGGCCACCGCCGTGGACCCCAAGGCCAAATCCGTCACCATCCGCGACGCGGCCGGGAAGCGGTCGACCCTCGAATACGACAAGCTCATCCTCTGCACCGGCTCCGTGCCGCGCGTTCCGCCCTTCCCCGGGGCAGGGCTGGAGGGGATATTCACGCTCCATTCCTTGGCCGACGCCGACGTCCTGCGCGCGGTGGCCGCCGCCTCCGCCGGGAAGCCCGCGGTGGTGGCGGGCGGCGGGCTCATCGGCATGGAGACCTGCGAGGCCCTGGCCGCCAGCGGCATGAAGGTCACCGTGGTGGAGAAGCTGCCCAACATCCTCGGCTTCCTGGACCCGGACCTCTCCCTGCTGGTTCAGAACCACGCCCGGGCCAAGGGGGTCGAGGTCATCACCGGCATGGGCGTGGCCGGTTTCGAGGGCGCGAACGGGCGGGTGAGCGCGGTGCGCCTGGAGGACGGCCGCAGCCTGCCCTGCCATCTGGCCGTGGTGGCCCTGGGCGTGGCCCCCAACGTGGAGCTGGCGCGCGCGGCGGGCCTGGCCATCGGTTCGCTCGGCGGCATCGCCGTCAACGAGCACATGCGCACCTCCGACCCGGACATCTACGCCGCCGGAGATTGTGTTGAAGTTACCTGCCGCCTCACCGGGGCCAAGACCCTGGCCCCCTACGGCGACCTGGCCAACCTGGAAGGCCGCGTGGCGGGCGAGAACGCAGCCGTGGGCGACCGGGCCGCCTTCCCGGGCACCATCGGCAGCGGCATCTGCAAGGTTTTCGACTTCGCGGCGGGCGCCACCGGGCTTTCGGAGCGCCGGGCCAGGAACGCGGGCTACGACGTGGTGACCGCCGTGAACGCCAGCCCGGACAAGCCCGGCTTCATGGGGGCCAAGCTTCTTGTTTCAAAGATGGTCGCGGATAAGGGCACCGGCAGGATCCTGGGCTTCCAGTGCGTGGGCGCCGGCGAGGTGAACCGCCAGGTGGCCGAGGCGGCCGTGGCCGTCATGGCGGGCATGACCGTGGAGGAGGCCGGCATGGCGGACCTGCCCTATGCCCCGCCGTTCTCCCTGGCCATCGACCATTTCATCGCCACGGCGCACATCCTGGACAACAAGATGAAGGGCCTGTTCGAAGGCGAAAGCTGCATCGAGGTGCGCCGCGCCATGGACGAAGGCCGGGAGCAGTTCCTGCTGGACGTGCGCGGCCCCAAGGAATTCGAGGAGATGCGCCTGGGCCGGGGGGAGACGCTCATCCCCCTGGGGCAGCTCCGCAGCCGGTTCGACGAGCTGCCCAAGGACAAGGACGCCCGCATCGTGGCCTTCTGCAAGGTCTCCATGCGCGGCTACGAGGCCCGGCGCATCCTGGAGGGCAAGGGCTACCGCAACGTGGTGGTCATGGAGGGCGGTCTCATGGCCTGGCCTTACGCCCGCGAGAAATGAGCCCCTGCCCGGGCGCGCTGGTGCCGACAATGAAGAAGGCTCCGGGATTTCCCGGAGCCTTTTCGTTTTCACGCGGCAGTTGCGGGGAGGTCTGGCCGATTGTTGTGAATGCCGGTTCTTCCAGCCGGCGGGAACTGTTCGACAGGCTGCTAGCCGAAGCTGTTCCAGGGCCTCCAGGCCAGCGGCTTGTAGCCCTGCTCCTGGGCCAGCACCTCCAGGGGGATCATGCCGAAGGGCGCGAGATCGATGTGGAAGGGGAGCTCCTCGCCGCTCAGGTCGACCACGGGCAGGTAGCGCCCGCAATCCTGGCAGACGTGGATGCGCCGCTCGGGGCGGCCTTCGGCGGTGAGCACCGTGAGGCGCTCGTGATCCTCCTGGCCGCAGGCCGGGCAGACCAGGCGCACGAAGCGCCACTCGTGGGAGCACATGGAGCAGTGCAGCAAGAGCCTGCCCGACTTGGTGACCAGATATTCCGACGTGTTGTCCTTGGGCTTGAGGGTGCCCAGGTCCGGCCGGGAGCCGCACACGGGGCAGTGGCCCTTGAACCAGAGGTCGCCGTCGGCGAGTTTGCCCAGGACCGCGGCGGCCCGGCGCAGGCAGGGCCTGAGGCACTCCTGGAGCAGGAAGCTGAGCGTGGGGGCGTCCATGCCCAACTGCTCGGCCAGGGCGGCCAGGGCTTCCGGGTCCGAAGCCATGACGGCCTTGAGGCCCTTGGCGGCCAGGTCGGGGATTTCCTCCAGGGCCGCGCCGAGCGTCCTGGCCTGCGCGGCTGCGGCCGGGAACAGCCGGGCCACGGCGGGCAGGACGGCCAGGGCCGAGTCCTGGAAGAGCTGCACGAAGGCGTTGTCCACGAGCCCGGCGATCAGGGGGCTGCCTTCGCTGAAGGCCTCCGAGTCCAGTTCGGTGAATGGCGGCCAGGGGGATGCCTCCCCGGTTATCTCCTCGGACGCCCTGCCCAGGGCTGCGAAGGCCTCGGCCACGCCTGCCATTTCCGGCAGCTCCGCGCGCAGGGCTTCCAGGGCCCTCTCATAGGCCGGGCCGGAGTTGGCGTGGGGGGTGTTCATGCTGACGTCTCCCTGCTTGAAGCGATGGAGGCCGGGCCGCCTTGGGGTGACGGCCCGGCCGGGTGGTCCGTACGCCACGGCCCGGGGCCGCGCCTACGAGATTCCAGAGGCCTCTAACCCGCGACGGTCCTTGCGGGCCGGGCGAGGCGCGCGAACAGCGCCCTGGTCAGCGGGCTGAGCTCGCGTTCGACGTACTTGTGGTACATTTTCTTGGGCTGGGTGATGAGGAACACCACGCCCACGTCGTCGGGGTCGACGAGCAGGGCGCCGGGGTGGGCCCTCCTCACGGTTTCGAGGCGTTGCTTGGCCAGGGCCAGCATGTCGGCGCGCTCGCCGAAGTTCATGGTGCCCGTGCAGCAGACCTTGACGCAGGAGGGAATCATGCCCGCCTGCACGCGGTCGATGCACATGTCGCACTTGGTGAGCATGCTGTTCTCCGGGTTGCGCCGGGGAATGTTGTAGGGGCAGGCCTCGGTGATCTCCTTGCACTGGCCGGCGCTGAGCTTCTTGGTGGCCTCGGTGTAGACCACGATGCCGGTGGCCTGGTCCTGCAGGATCGCGTCGGGGACGTAGGCGTCCGAGACGGCCTTGCACGGGGGCTGGACGCAGTGCCTGCACTGGTCGGGGAAGAAGAGCCAGTGGACCCTGCCGTCGATCTTGTGCTCGTTGAAGCGCACGAGCTTGTAGTTGTAGTGGGTGAGGTCCGGGGGGTTCTGGTGGCTGCCGCGCTGCTTGGTGGGAACGGCGGGGAAGCCCTTCCACTCCTTGCAGGCGATCTGGCAGCCCCTGCAGGCGGTGCAGCGCGAGGTGTCTACGAATATCGCCTTGGGCATGATGCAATCTCCCTGCGGGGGGGGGGGGGGGGGGGGGGGGGGGGCCCGGGGGTTAGTGGTGGGGTGGGGGGGGGGGGGGGGGGGGGGGGGTTGTATGGGGCTTGGTGGTTTTTGCCCAACGGGGGGGCCCCCCCCCCCCACCCCGCCGGGGGGATGATCCCCCCGGACCCCGCATCGGCTTCGCGTTCATGGGGATGATAATTCAGGTCTTGGGCCGCTTCGTAAAACAAAGCCCGGGAAGGCTACGCCTTCCCGGGCTTTAAGTGTTGAGTAAGACCGCAATCCATTCGCGCATGCACGCGCAGCTATTGCGGGGTCCAGGGGGATCATCCCCCTGGCGGAGGGGTCCGGGGAGGCTGGCCTCCCCGGCAATCTCACGTTGCCCTAATTGGCGACGATGTTCACCAGCTTGCCGGGCACCACGATGATCTTGCGCACCGTCTTGCCTTCGATGTGGCGGGCCACGTTCTCCTCGGCAAGGGCCTGGGCCTTCACGGACTCCTCGTCCGCGTCGGTGGCAACGTCGATCTTGCCGCGCAGCTTGCCGCAGACCTGCACCACCACGGTCACGGTGTCGGTGGCCAGGGCGGCGGGGTCGTGGGCGGGCCAGGGGGTCTGGGCCAGGAGGGTCTTGTGGCCGAGCATCTCCCACAGCTCCTCGCAGATGTGCGGGGCCATGGGCGAGAGCGCGGTGACCAGCGAGTTCACCGCCGAGGACAGGGCCTCGCCGCCCTCGAGGCGCAGCTCCTCGGCGTTGGCGAACAGGAAGTTCACGAACTCCATGATGGAGGCGATGGCCGTGTTGAACTGGAACTGTCCCTCCACGTCCTTGACCACCTTGGCGATCATGGCGTGCTCGCGGCGGCGCATGTCCTTGGCCAGGGGCGAGAGCGCGGCGGGGTCCAGGGCCAGGCAGGGGCCGGTGGGGGCGACCATGCCGGCGAACTCCTCGGTGACCAGGCGCCAGGTGCGCGAAAGGAAGCGGGCCGCGCCCTCGATGCCCGTGTCGGACCACTCCAGATCCTTCTCGGGCGGGGCGGCGAAGAGCATGAACACGCGCACGGTGTCCGCGCCGTACTTGGCCACCATAACGTCCGGGTCCACCACGTTGCCCTTGGACTTGGACATCTTGGCCCCGTCCTTGATGACCATGCCCTGGGTGAGCAGGTTGGCGAAGGGCTCGGAGTGCTCGATGAAGCCCAGGTCGCGCAGGGCCTTCACCCAGAAGCGCGCGTAGAGCAGGTGCAGGATGGCGTGCTCGATGCCGCCCACGTACTGGTCCACCGGGGACCAGTAGGACACGGCGGCCTTGTCGAAGGGCTCGGTGTCCAGCTTGGGGCAGCAGTAGCGCAGGAAGTACCAGCTCGACTCCACGAAGGTGTCGAGGGTGTCGGTTTCGCGCCGGGCCGGGCCGCCGCAGGTGGGGCACACGGCGTTGACGAAGCCCGGGGTGTCCGCCAGGGGGGAGCGGCCGTCGGGGCGCACCTGGGCGTCCAGGGGCAGCAGCACCGGCAGATCGGACTCATTCACCGGGGTCATGCCGCACTTCTCGCAGTAGACCACGGGGATGGGCGCGCCCCAGTAGCGCTGGCGGGAGATGTTCCAGTCGCGCAGGCGGTAGTTCACGGCGCGGGTGCCCAGGCCCTTGGACTCCAGCCAGTCGGCGATGGCAATCTTGGCCTCGTCGCTGCGCTTGCCGCTGAACTCGCCGGACTCCGTCAGCACGCCGGGGGCGGTGTAGGCCTCGGTGAGGGCGGCGGCGTCCAGGGTCTCGCCCGGCGGGGTGATGACCACCTTGAGGGGCAGATCGTACTTCTTGGCGAACTCGAAGTCGCGCTGGTCGTGGGCGGGCACGGCCATGACCGCGCCGGTGCCGTAGCCCATGAGCACGAAGTTGGCCAGGTAGATGGGCATTTTCACGCCGGTGACCGGGTTCAGGCAGTAGCTGCCGGTGAACACGCCTTCCTTCTCGAGGTCGTCGGCCTGGCGCTTGATACGGTCCAGGTTGCGGATCTTCTCGATGAAGGCCTCGGCCTGGGCCTGCTGGGGCTTGCCCGCGATCAGCTTCTGGGCCAGCGGGTGCTCGGCGGCCAGCGACATGAAGGTCGCGCCCCAGAGGGTGTCCTGCCGGGTGGTGAACACGCGCACGCTGCCGGAGCCGTCCTCCAGGGGGAAGTCGATCTCGCAGCCCACGGATTTGCCGATCCAGTTGCGCTGCATGGTCAGCACGCGCTCGGGCCAGGCCCCGGACAGGGTGTCCAGGTCGGTCAGCAACTCCTCGGCGTAGTCCGTGATGCGCAGGAACCACTGCTCCAGGTCCTTCTGTTCGACCTCGGAGTCGCAGCGCCAGCACTTGCCCTCCTCCACCTGCTCGTTGGCCAGCACGGTGTGGCAATCCGGGCACCAGTTCTGGGGGGAGTTCTTGCGGTAGACGAGCCCCTTTTCCAGGAACTTGAGGAACATGAGCTGCTCCCAGCGGTAGTAGCTGGGGTCGCAGGTGGCCAGTTCGCGCTCCCAGTCCAGGGAGTAGCCCATCTTCTGGAGCTGGGCGCGCATGTTGGCGATGTTCTCGTAGGTCCACTTGGCGGGGTGGAGGTTGTTCTTGATGGCCGCGTTCTCGGCGGGCAGGCCGAAGGCGTCCCAGCCCATGGGATGGAGCACGTTGAACCCCGCCATGCGCTTGATGCGCGCCACCACGTCGCCGATGGTGTAGACGCGCACGTGGCCCATGTGGATGCGCCCGGACGGGTAGGGGAACATCTCCAGCACGTAGTACTTGGGCTTGGAGGGGTCCGCCTCCACGTGGAAGTGGCGGCCTTCGGTCCAGCGCTGTTGCCACTTGGCTTCGATGGAAAGGGGTTCGTAGCGTTTCATCTCAGCTGTCTTCCCTGCTTCGTGAGAGGTCTTTTTTCACGCTGAAGCGGCCCTGGTCCACGGCCTTGGCCACGGCGTCCAGGATGCCGTTGACGAAGCCCGGGGAGTTGTCGTCCCCGAACTCCTTGGAGAGCTCCACGGCCTCGTTGAGGGCAACCCGCAGGGGGATGTCCTCCACGTTCATGATCTCGTAAAGGGCCAGTCGCAGCACGGTGAGCTCCACCTTGCCGATGCGCTCCAGCTTCCAGTTCTGGGAGTGCTGCCCGACGACGCGGTCCAGCTCCTCGTGGCGGGTCCAGACGCCGCGGCAGAGCTCCAGCACGTAGTCGTCGCCGGACTCGGGCACGTTCTCGTCCCTGGGGGCCTCCTTGACGGCCTTGACCAGGGCGCGCTCGTTGACCGGGGGCTCGAAGGCGAAACCGTAAAGGATCTGGAAGGCGCGGCGCCTGGCCTTGCGCCTGGGGGTCTGCGGTCCGGACACTAGCACTGCTCCAGGACGCGGACCAGCTCCAGCGCGGCGGAAGCGGCCTCGACGCCCTTGTTGCCGGCCTTGGTGCCCGCGCGCTCGATGGCCTGCTCCAGGTTGTCGGTGGTCAGCAGGCCGAAGCCCACGGGCACGCCGGTCTCCAGGGAGATCATGGCCAGGCCCTTGGTGCACTCCCCGGCCACGAAGTCGAAGTGGGGGGTGTGGCCGCGGATCACCGCGCCCAGGCAGATCACGGCGCTGTATTTGCCGGAGGCGGCCAGCTTCTTGGCGGCCAGGGGCATCTCGAAGGCGCCGGGAACGCGCACCAGGGTGATCTCCTCGCGGGAGGCACCGTGGCGGGTGAGGTAGTCGATGGCGCCGCCAACCAGGCGGTCCACGATGGTGTCGTTGAAACGGGCGGCCAGGATGGCGAAGGAAAGGCCCGAGGCGTTCATCTGGCCTTCAATGGTGCGGATGTGCGGCATGGCTGCGGCTCCTTACTTGTTCTCGGGGGAGAGGTTGAGCATGTGGCCCATTTTTTCTTTCTTGGTGAGCAGGTAGTCCAGGTTCTGCTCGCAGGCGTCCATCTCGATGGGCACGCGGTCCACCACTTCGAGCCCGTAGCCCTGAAGCCCGATGATCTTCTTGGGGTTGTTGGTCATCAGGCGCATCTTGGTGACGCCCAGGGCCACCAGCATCTGCGCGCCGATGCCGTAATCGCGGAGGTCGGCCTTGAAACCCAGCTTCTGGTTGGCCTCCACGGTGTCGTAGCCCTTGTCCTGCAGGGCGTAGGCCTTGATCTTGTTGGCCAGGCCGATGCCCCGGCCTTCCTGGCGCATGTAGAGCAGCACGCCCTTGCCCTCGCGCTCGATCATGCGCAGGGCCTGGTGCAGCTGGCCGCCGCAGTCGCAGCGCATGGAGCCCAGCACGTCGCCGGTGAGGCACTCGGAGTGCACGCGCACCAGGGTGGGCTCGCCGGGCTTGATGTCGCCCTTGACCACGGCCACGTGGGTCTTGGGGTTCTCCTTGTCGTCGGTCTCGAAGGCCACGACCTTGAAGCCCGTGCCGTAGCAGGTGGGCAGGTCGGCCTCGGCCACCTTGTTCACGGAGAGGTTGCCGAAGCGCATGCGGTAGCGGATGAGGTCGGCGATGGAGGCGATCTTGAGGCCGTGCGTCTTGGCGAACTCGATCAAGTCCGGCATGCGGGCCATGTTGCCGTCCTCGCGCATGATCTCGCAGATGACCGCGCAGGGCTTGAGCCCGGCCAGCTTGGCCAGGTCCACGCTGCCCTCGGTCTGCCCGGCGCGCACGAGCACGCCCCCGGCCTTGGAGCGCAGGGGGAAGATGTGGCCGGGGGAGACCACGTCCTCCGCGACCACGTCGTCGGACACGGCGGTGAGGATGGTGGTGGCGCGGTCGAAGGCGGAGATGCCGGTGGTGACGCCCTTGCGCGCCTCGATGGAGACCGTGAACCCTGTGCCGAACTGGGACTGGTTCTGGTTGGTCATCATGGGGAGCTTCAGCTTGTCGGTCCACTCGGGCGACATGGGCAGACAGATGAGCCCGCGGCCGTGCACGGCCATGAAATTGATTATCTCGGGAGTGACCTTCTCGGCGGCGATGGTCAGGTCGCCTTCGTTCTCGCGGTCCTCGTCGTCCACCAGGATGATCATCTTACCCTGGCGGATCTCCTCGATGGCTTCTTCGGTGGTGCAAAGGGGCATGGGAGTCCTCCTGACGGCGGGCTGGTGAGCGTCGCCGGAACACGTCCTCGTAGTGCAGAGCGGCTAAAAGGGCAAGACGCCCGGGAGGCCGGACCCGGCCTGGGCTAAAAACCGTGCTGCTTCAGGAAATCCTCGGTTATGCGCGAGGGCTTGGCGGCGCCCTGGTAAGGGCCGAGCATCCTGGCCACGTACTTGCCGATGATGTCGGTCTCCATGTTCACGGCGCGCCCGGGAGTCCAGGAGTTGATGGTGGTCTCGCCCTGGGTGGCGGGGATGATGTTCACGCTGAGCCAGTTCTTGCCGCAGCCGTTCACGGTGAGGCTCACGCCGTCCAGGGCGACGGAGCCCTTCTCCACCACCAGGGGGCCGAACTCCTCGGGGAAGTCCATGGTGATGCGCCGGGATTCGCCCGCCGGTTCAACTGCGCGCACGGTGGCCAGGCAGTCCACGTGGCCGCTGACCAGATGCCCGCCCAGACGGTCGCCCACGGCCAGGGCCCGCTCCAGGTTCACCAGCGACCCCGCGCCCAGGGCGCCCAGGCTGGTCTTGTCCAGGGTCTCGGCGGAGGCGTATGCGGTGAAGGCGTTGCTGCCTCCGCTCTCCACGGTGAGGCACGCGCCGTTGACCGCGATGGACTCGCCAAGCACGATGTCCGCAAGTTCGAACAACGCCCTGATGGTCAGCCGCATCTGCCCGCCGCGCGCCTGAAGCGACTCCACCTTCCCCATACCTTGAACCAAGCCGGTGAACATGCTCTCCTCCGCGATATATCGGCGCTACATTTGCCCGGGCGGGGCGTCTTTGTCAAAGCCGGGCGGGCGGACGCAATAAGGCGCATCCGGGACGCATCGGCCCGGGGCGTTGCGTTCAGCGTTCCGGGCCGCCCCTCAGTTCGGCCGGGGTTGGCCTCCAATTCCCGGGCGCTCGGCTCCAACCCTTCGGGACCATCCAGACCCTTTTCCTGCGGGCGTTGCAACACGCTGTCCACCAGGGTGCATTTTTTTCGATCACAAGAAAAAGTGCATTTCCGATATTTACATCAAGCTGCAGTTTCGTATACTGGTCGAGGACACCACCCGTGATTGTGAGGAGCCACACTATGGATGATTATCTTAAGGAAGCGCTTGAAATCGTCAAAGCGCAGGCGAGCGTCCGCAACATGACCGAGGAGGAAATCACCTCCATGGTCAAGAAGGTTTCCGAAGGCATCCGCGGCATCAGTGAGGGCGTCGTCGTTGTTGAAGAAGGCGCAGCACCTGTCACCGACCCCAAAAAGGCCATCAAGGAAAAATCCGTCACCTGCCTGGAATGCGGAAAGACCTTCAAGATCCTCACCAAGAAGCATCTTGGCACCCACGGCCTGACCGCCGACGACTACAGGGCCAAGTACGGCTACAAGAAGGGCACCCCCCTGGTGAGCAAGTCCTTGCAGCGCGAGCGCCGCACCAAGATGAAGGACATGAAGCTCTGGGAAAAGCGCAAGAAAGCCGTTTAACCCGCATTTACACCACCACCCGCAGCATCGCCCCCCGAACCGACGGTTCCGGGGGCGCTGTTGTTTCCGGGCCCCCGGCATTCCTGGCGGATCGCCGCCCGCATGTTTGACGGACCTGCTCCGTCGAACCCCGTTCCGCATTGTTGCCCGACGATACACTGCCGTCTCAGCCGGAACAACATTCCTGCGTGGGATGTGCCGTGATCCATCCCGGCTGTTTGCAATGATGCGGCCAGGCAATCCCGCCACGCGCGGCGCATGCCCTGCGCGGGAAACACGCCTCAGGCCGCGTTGCCTTCGGCCACCACCACCGTGACCACGCCCGGCTTGGCCGTCTCCCCGCGCGGGCGGCCCGAGGCGATGACCTCGTGGGTCTGGAACAGATGCCGGCAGGCCCCGTTTCGGCACCAACGCACCCTGCACACTGTCTTGTTGAGCTTTTCCGTCTCCACCACACGCGTATCCATGCCGCACTTTGGGCACCACATGCGCTTTACTCCCCGGCGCAACAGACGCCGCACTGTTTCCCTGCCGTCACTCCCTGATGCCGCACAACTCTCGCAACAGTGGCAACCGCCATGCCTCACGCTCCCGACAATCCGGCTGCCGCCCGCGCTTACAGGTCGCGGCGGCCTTGCTGCCCTCCCAGGCTGGCCGGGTAATCCTCGCCCGCAGCCCGGCGGAGGCCTTGCTGGTGGCGGGCTTCCGCCTCGGCCTCCTCCCGCGCTTCGCCCGAGAGTTCGAAGCGCAGGCACCAGCCAGTCGAAGAGGTCCTGCACGTCGCCAGCCCGTGCACCAGCAGCGCCGCGTCCAGGCGCAGGTGCTCCGTGATCTCCTGGCAGAAACCCACCAGGCTGTCCCGGGTGTCCCAGTTCGAACAATTCGCGCAACGGCGCTCCATCACGGCCACCTCTCGAATACTGCGGCACAGCGGCCGGAATGCGTGCCTGGCCTTCCTGGGAAGGCCGGGACGGACCCTGGCACATTTCCGTCCCGGCCTGGGTTATGAAGCGTGTCGCCTGCTGCCCCCGTGGAGGGCGGGGGGCCGGATGGGTAAGCCCTCACCGGCTTCGGGCAGTCCTGTAGTGTAGGACGCTATACGTCATTTGCGAACGTGCGGCCGCCAGCTTGCGGACTTCCCTCCCCCCTGCCTGGCCCCCGTTATTGGGCCTCGGAACGCATGGCGTTTCGGGTCTTCCGGTACTTGCCTCGCCGCGTCTGCCGCATTCCTTCACGCACGACGCGACACCGAATCTATTCGTAAACGTATTTTTGTCAAGGCGTGGCAACTTTTGGGAATACTGTGTGATTGAGAGGTAATACTTGCAAAATTATCCCTCACATGGATAAATTATCTCATGAAAAGAATTTTTAATCGCCCTATTATGCAATCAAATATCGTCAGGCAAAACAGCATGCCTTTTGCAATTCCGAACCACTGGCCGGAATTTTCATGAAGGGTATGAGTGACCCAGAACAGGCCCGGAATTGGCGCAATTATGCGAATTAGGCCCATGCGGCTCGCCTTGCCCCCAAATGAGGCCACGCCTGAAGGGGGATGCCGCTAGCGCAGCCGCTCCCATGGCGGGCTGTGACGAGGAGGAGCCCTGAGCAAGGGGATTTGAGCAGGCCTGCTGCGTGGCGGAAACACAGAGGAGGCAAGCCCGGAGAATCGCGGCGGAATGCGCGCGCCACGGTTCGGGCGCACGCCCCCCCCTGGACACGGAGCATCTTTGAGGATCAAGGCTCGCTCGGCCGACAGCGAACGGAGTGGACAGAGACGGGCAGGGCCGGTTCAACGCCCGTGCCGTTGGCCGGATCGGCGACGCCTTCCGGGCGGCCACCGGCGGCTCCAGGCCAGACCCGGCACGGCAAAGGGTCAGCCAAGGGCGGGCCAAACATGGCCCGGGCGGCGAACCCGGAAGCCCCCCCCCAGACAGCCGCCGATCAGGAGCGCCCCGAGGAACGAAAGCGCCGGAGAGGGATGCGTGCGAAAGCGAGGGGAGTTACTTGCGCGTCATGTCCGACCAGGCCCAGACCACCCGCCCGATGATGGCGCGGCGCAGGTCGCCCTGGTAGTCGGCCTCAAGGTTGTAGACCCTGGGGGGGAAGGAGCGCTTGTCGGGATTGTCGGAGATGAAGGTCACCAGCGTCTGCCCGTCCCGGCGGCTGGTGTAGACGCGCTTGACCGAGACCTCGGCGTCCGGCCCGGGCTCGCGCACCAGGAAGATGGAGCCGTCGGGCTCGGGGCGGAAGTCGTCGCGGTCCACCAGGACGATGTCCAGCGGGTGCAGGGTGGGCACCATGGATTCCTGCCCGCGCCCGATCTCGAGGGCCACCAGGTTGGTGCGGTAGCGGATGGAGGACTGGTCCTTCATGGCCAGCACCCAGCCGCGCACGGCGTCTTCGGGGATGAGGCCGGGGCCCGCCGCCACCTGCCCCTGGGCCAGGGGGATGGCCATGTAGTTCTCGGGGTCGGGCTGGCCCGCGCCTTCGGCGGCCCCGCCGGAGCGCCTTGCGCCCACGAAGACCACGGGCTTGGTGGTGTCGCGCTCCTCGTCGGGGAAAAGGATGCGCGCCCCAAGGGTTTCGAGGATGCGCGCGACCGTATCGAAACGGGGGACGGCCTTGCCGGAAAGGAATTTGGAGATGTTGGGCTGCCCCACCCCGGACTTTTCTGCAAGGCTGGAAGGCCCCCCGTGCTCACGCGCCATTCGGGAGATGCCCTGCCTGACCTTTTCAACAAGATTCATGGCGTTCTTCCTTTCCTGCATTCCTAAAGAAATTTATATCACAAGTAAATACTCAAAAGGAATACGCGGGGAACCCGCCGTCGCAGTGCGCCCCATCGTCCTAAACGCTGCACCACTGTAAAGCAATTCACCCCAAATGCAACTGAAAACATGACAACCGCGGCGCGTTGTCATGCCCGGCGCGGCACTCTTCCGGATGAAGCGGCCATGGGCTTTACAGTGGCCGGATGACATGCGGGATCACTGTTCAGGCAGCATGCTCGTGCAGGCTGAGCGGCCGGATGGAGGCATCGCGGCAGAGCCTGTAAACGCCGGGAACTTCCCTGCAATGGCTGGAGTCATTTTGGGGGGCGCCCGCTCCGCCGGAGGGCGAACCTCCGTGTTGGCGGGGAGCCCTCTGGAGTGCCGCACGCTGACCCAGATATGCCCGTGCGGCTATGGCCATCGCCGGGGTCCGCCGCCACGCCCTGGAGCATCGGGGGATGCCCATTCCGCAAAAAATGGCGAAACCGGGAAGGCCGGGCCGTTTTCGGCGCAATCACCACGCCGGGATGGCAAGAGGCGGCACTCTCCAGCCCGAGCGGACGAATTTTTCGTCCAACAGCCCTTTGTGGACTTATTCTTCGCCTTCTCCGTTATTGCGGAGAATCCTGCGCAGTGTGTCCTTGGTGATTCCGAGCTCCCGGCAGGCCGCGTTGCGGTTGCCCTGGTTGCGGCGCACGGCCCGTTGCGCGGCCTGCAGCCGGATCTCCACCATGCTCATGGGCATGTCCCAGCCGTTGTTGGCGGGGGCCGCCGGGCGCAGGTGCCTTGGCAGGTGCCCGGCTTCTATGAGCCCGCCCGGACAGAGGATGCAGGCATATTCGATGATGTTCTCAAGCTCCCGGATGTTGCCCGGGTAGTCGTAGCGGCTCAGGATGCGCATGACCTCGGGGGTCACCCCGCTGATCTGCTTGCCCGGCGTGGAGCCCCGCCGCAGGCGCAGGAAGTGCTCCACCAGCAGGGGGACGTCCTGGTTGCGCTCGCGCAGGGGCGGCAGCTTGAACTGCACCACGTTGAGCCGGTAGTAGAGGTCGCCCCGGAACAAGCCTTCCTCCACCATCCTGGCCAGATCGCGGTTGGTGGAGGCCACCACGCGCACGTTGGCCTTGATGCTGCGCACCCCGCCCAGGGGCTCGTAGACGCGCTCCTGCAGCACGCGCAGGATCTTGGCCTGCAGGGAATAGGGCAGGTCGCCGATCTCGTCGAGCAGCAGGGTGCCGCCCTCGGCCAGCTCGAAGCGGCCGGGCTTGTCCTTGCGGGCGTCGGTGAAGGCCCCGGCCTTGTAACCGAACAGCTCGGATTCCATGAGCTGCTCGGGCAGGGCCCCGCAGTTCACGGCCACGAACGGCCCCTTGGAGCGCCCCGAGAGCCGGTGCACCGCACGGGCGAACAGCTCCTTGCCGGTGCCGGACTCGCCCAGCAGCAGAACGGTGGCGTCGCTCTCGGCGATCTGGGGCAGGATGCGCACCACGTCGGAAAGGTAGGGGTCCCGGGTGCAGAACTCCTGGGTGGTCCTGTCGTCCTTGGCGCGGCCGGGGCGCTCGAAGCCGGTGAGCTCGCGGAAGGTCTCCACCCCGCCGATGATGCGCCCGGCGTCGTCTTTCAGGGGGGCGGCGCTGATGGTGACCTGCATGGGGGTGCCGTCCTTGTGCAGGATGGTCATGGTGCGGTGCAGGATGCGCTGGTCCCGCTCGATGCAGGCCTTGAGCACGCAGGCCCCTTCGCAGTCGCGCGTGCGGAACACCTCGGCGCAGGTGCGCCCCAACGCGAATTCGGCCGTCACGCCCGTGATGAGCTCGGCCGAACGGTTGAAATAGGTGATCTTCCAGTTCAGATCGATGGTGAACACGCCGTCCGCCACGCTGTCCATGATGAACGAGCACATGGACGTGCAGGCAAACGGCTCCCCGATTGCTTCCATACCGTAGGTTCCCCCCGCGTTTCTGCCGCGCGCTTTCCCACCTTCCGAGACCTGCCCCCCAGGCCACCGGACTAAAAATACGTCTACCTTGAAGCGGCAAAAGCCGCAACTTTTTGCAACATGGCGTAATTTCGACGCATTCAACTTTGGCCCGGATTATGCTCTTTTTTTCACAAAGCCAGCCGGCGCGACCTCCCCGCGAAGCGCGCCGAATACCATAGGAGGCTCCTTATGAATCTCACACTCACCATCACCGGACGGCGCTGCGACCTCGCCCTGCACCCCGTTTCCGCCAAGACCGTCGACCGCATCAAGGAGCTCGGCCGCAAGTTCTACACCAAGAAGTACATTCACTGGTGGCGCAACGGCAACACCAGCACCTGCGGCATGAAGATCGACGACGAATGCGTCATCAAGGTGGACCTGGACGGCCAGCCCGCCCCCATGGACTCCACCGGCATCGCGGACAGCGCCGTGCTGCTGCGCCGCCGCCACTACCTGGACAGCAAGGCCCGCTACCTGGCCCTGCTCGGCTACGACGACGAATACTGCCACATGAACTGGACCTGGAAGGATGTGGACTCCTTCGACCCGGAGCGCTTCCACTTCTTCGTTCACCGCTGGGACCGCATCCTGGGCGCGACCGACTTCCTGATCCTCGACGACGTGCGCTACAACGGCCGCTTCGCCGACGAGCAGGACTGGGGCGGAAGCTGCGGTTTCAGCCTGGTCGACCCCACCGTCATCGACCTGGACGCCGTGCGCCGCGAAGTGGCCGTGGAGAGCGTGCCCGAGCTGGCCATGCAGGCGCCCGAGCACGTGCCCGCCAACACCAGCGCGGCCATCATGCCCATGATGCCCGAAACCCCGCTGACCATCGCCGTGGACGGGGCCAACGCCACCGGCACCTACGGCTGCACCAGCTGCAACCTGCCCATCCGCATGGATCTGCGCATCAAGGACGGCACGGTGGAGGCCGCGGGCGGCACTTCCGAAGGCTGCGAGTACAGCAAGCAGTGCCTCACGGCCCTCTCCTCCCTGGTGGAAGGCAAGAGCGTGGACGAGTGCGCCTACCTGACCCACGAGGACCTGCGCAAGCACCTGCCCAAGCTCCCCGGCAGCCTCTACTGCGACGTGTTCACCGTCGGGGCGCTCAAGATCGCCCTGCGCAACTGGGAGAGGAAGGCCGCCTAGCCGCCGGTCACCGGCGAGGCGCGGGAACCGAAAAGAAACCGCACGGCAACAATCGCAACACCGGCCCCCCGTAGTGTCGGGGGGGCCGGCACCGATACGGCAAACTTCGTTCCGCCCCGGCCGCCCCCCGGCCGGATCCAGGCCGCCCGGCCCCCCCGGGCGGCCGGCGGACGAACCCGACAGAGAAGGCATCAAGCCTTTGGGAGCGCCCAAGAGAGCGGGGCGCGCCCGAAACTCCTCGCGTCCGCCCCCCGGTCCTCCCCCCCGGCCGGGGGGCGGCCTCTTTTCGAGGCGGTTCATCCGTGCGCCGCGCTTCGCGCCCGTGCGGCCGTGAGCGTCGAGGCCCCGCGAGGCGCGCGTGAATCACCTGCCTGGGGCCTCCCCACGCTGCCCTGCCCCCCGGACGCGAAATCTCACTCCCGTCGGCCCGCACGGGCTTCCCGGCTGACGGCCCTACGCTGAAGGCCGCTTGTACCGGTCAGCAAGGGGGCGTACCATCGGGACAATGTCCCAAACACGTCCAAGGCGGCCCCGCCATGCCTGAACAGCCCGCACCGGATTCACGGAACATGACGCCGCCCTGCCCCCCGGGGGTCCAGGCGCATGCGTTCCTGTGGGGCATCGCATCGCAGTCTCAGGCCAGGATCGAATCTCAGGGAGCATGCTCCCCGAAGGACGCCGTGATCGCGGTCGTTTTCTCGTTCATGGCCCTGGAGGCCTACGTCAACGTCATCGGCCCCCGCCTGGACCCTCTCTGGCCCCCCGACTTCAAGGCCGAGAAGAAGTACTTCGGCCGGCTCAACGCCCGGGGCACCATCAAGAAGATCAATTACGCCGCCAGGCTGGCGGGCCTCAAGCCGTTCAGCGAGCACGAAAGGCCCCTGAAGACCATCGTCGCCCTGCGCGAGCTGCGCCACGCCCTCGCCCACGCCAGGCCCGGGCTGGAACAGGCGGCCCTGAGGGAGCTGGCGTCTCCCGGTTTCGCGGCCATGGCGCTCTGCGACGTGGAGGAACTGGCCGGAACGCTGCACGCGGCCACGCTGCGCACACTGGCGGAAAGAGGTGACTGCCCGGAAGATGCGTTGCACCTGGATCCCCGGCCTTTCGGGTAGCTGGTCCGCCACCGCGCGGCCGTTCTACGGGAATATCGGCGCTGCTCCCCAGGGGACTGCCCAAGGTGCCGGAGTGATTACTGGCCCCATCCGGCCCTGGGGCCGAAGGCCTTCGCCGACACCGCCGGGGCCTGAATGGCCCGGCCCGCACCGGCGCTCAGCGGGGGTCTATGAGCAGATGCCTGTATTTGGCGGGAATGTCCGATGCCTGCGCATACGGGCTGGCGAGTTCGATCATGGTTCTGCGGCGAACCCAGGCGGTGTCGATCTTTCCTTTGTATTGCTCGAAAATCCGGATGAACGAGCCGTCGCGGACCATGATGTCCAGCCCTCTTTCCAGGCTCTCCAGCAGGATCGCCGCATTGGGGGCCGTCCTGGAAACCCAGATGAAGCGGAACCAGGGATAGTGGATGACGATGTGGCTGTCCGCCACGATGCCCAGGCCTTCCTCCTTTGCCCGCTCCAGGAAGGCCTCGAATTCGCTGGTTCCCATGGGCAACAGGTCGAAATGCCCGGAGGCCAGCGCACGCAACGGGGCGGACTGCGAACTGAACGGGGCCTCCACCACCGTGATGCCCGCGCCCGCGTACACGTCGATGTCCCCCCAGCCGTAGCCCTGGCCAACGCGGAACCGCCTGAGTGCCTCCACGGATGTGACGCCCTTGAGGATGTCCTTGTCGTTGCCCCGTACGAGGCAGACCCGCCACCCAAGGAGCCCCCTTTCCAGGGGGACCCTGATGGCTGCGATCAATTGCCTGCCCTCGAGCGCCAGGCGGTTGGCGTTGGGGGGGATGAAGGACAGATGGAGCTTGCCCGAGGCCATCTCGGCGTCGAGGCGGTTTTCGGCAGCCACCGGGAACATCTCGAACGTCGCGTCCAACCCGGCTTTATTCAAGGCTTCGATGCAAATCTCCCTGGCGAAGGCGAGATGCTGGTCCGACTGAACATAAATCGAAAGCTTCTCGGCCAGGGCCTGGCCTGAATACAATACTGTCTGTAGAAGAATTAACAACGCGACGGATACAATTTTCATTCTCCTCCGATAGTAATTAGTCGGTCAACGTGCAAGAAGCCCCCCGGCAGATACCGGCCAAGAGTTTCTGGAGATGTGCCGATGCCGCGCCGTGCGCCTGGGAAGCGGCACTATTCGGGGCTGGCCGTGTTTACCTATGGAGGGAGAACTCCTGGAACGAGGCGCGTCCGGCACCGTTCCGGGAAAAGGCGGCAAAAATCTTGGGGGGAGCGCGGCGACGGCTCCGGTGATCCAAATTCCCGAAGCGCTTCGCAGAGGCCTGAACCACCCGCCCCGCCTGCAACGAAAAACCCCGCCAGGAGTGCGTCCTGACGGGGTTTGAACGGTCTTTTCTGGCGGAGAGGGAGGGATTTGAACCCTCGATACAGGTTTTAGCCCGTATACTCCCTTAGCAGGGGAGCGCCTTCGGCCAGCTCGGCCACCTCTCCGCGCAAAGCGGGTTGATACATATCCCGCGCGGCCTCGTCAAGAGGGCATTTGCGCCTTTGACACCACGGCCCGCCCCGGCTACATTTTCACATTCACTCACCATAGAAGGAGCCGTTCGCGATGCATAAATTCGCGCGCATGGAGCGCCTGCCTCCCTATGTCTTCGCCGTCGTCAACGAACTGAAGATGCAGATGCGCCGTCAGGGCGTGGACATAGTCGACCTCGGCATGGGCAACCCGGACATTCCCACCCCCAAGCACATCGTGGACAAGCTCACCGAGGCTTCCCAGAAGGGTGTGAACCACCGCTACTCGGCATCCAAGGGCATCCCGGGCCTGCGCCTGGCAATGGCCAACTGGTACCTGCGCCGCTTCGGCGTGGAGCTCGACGCCGACTCCGAGGTGGTGGTGACCATGGGCGCCAAGGAAGGCCTGGCCCACCTGGCCCTGGCCATGCTCCAGCCCGGCGACGTCGTCTTCGCAACGGACCCGGCCTACCCCATCCACCCGTACGCCTCCATCATTTCCGGCGCGGACGTGCGGCGCATTCCCTTCGGCAAGGGCCGCGACTTCTTCGAGGATCTGCTCGCCGCGACCAGGCAGACCTGGCCCCAGCCCAAGCTGCTCATCATCAGCTACCCGCAGAACCCCACCGCCGAAGTGGTTGAGCTGGAGTTCTTCGACAAGATCGTGGCCTTCTGCAAAGACCACAACATGCTCTGCATCCACGACTTCGCCTACGCCGACCTCTGCTTCGACGGCTACAAGGCCCCCTCATTCCTCCAGGCCAAGGGCGCCAAGGACGTGGGAGTGGAGTTCTTCTCCATGTCCAAGAGCTACTCCATGGCCGGCTGGCGCGTGGGCTTCTGCTGCGGCAACCGCGAGATCGTCCAGGCCCTGACCCGCATCAAGAGCTACCTGGACTACGGCATCTTCCAGCCCATCCAGATCGCGGCCGCCGTGGCCCTCAACGGCCCGCAGGACTGCGTGCAGGAGATCTGCGACATCTACCGCGACCGCCGCGACGCCCTGATCGAAGGTCTGGAGCGCGCCGGGTGGATCGTGCCGCCGCCCAAGGCCACCATGTTCGTCTGGGCCCAGATTCCCGAGGAGTTCAGGCACATGGGTTCGGTGGAGTTCTCCAAGATGCTCCTCAAGGAAGGCCACGTGGCCGTGTCGCCGGGCCTTGGCTTCGGCCACTTCGGCGACGACCACGTCCGCTTCGCCCTGGTGGAGAACCGCCACCGCATCAACCAGGCCGTGCGCGGCATCAAAAAGGCCCTGTCGGGAGAATCGTGATGTCATCCCAGGTGCGCATCGGCCTGGCCGGGTTCGGCATCGTGGGCCAGGGGTTGACCTCCATCCTCACCGGCAGCGCCCAGTGGATCGAGCGCCGCCTGGGCCGCCCCGTGGCCGTGCACGCCGTGGCCCTGCGCGACCCGCACAAGCAGCGCGCCGTGCCCATCCCCGATGGGGCGCGCGTGGTCTCCAATCCCTTGGAGCTCGCGCAGGACCCGGACATCGACATCGTGGTCGAGCTCATGGGCGGCCTGGGCATGGCCTACGACCTCATCCGCCTGGCCCTGGCCTCGGGCAAGCACGTGGTCACCGCCAACAAGCACCTGCTGGCCGAACGCGGGGAGGAGCTCTTCGCCCTGGCCGCGCAGAAGGGCGTGGGCCTCTACTACGAGGCCAGCGTCTGCGGCGGCATCCCCATCGTGCAGACCCTCAAGGAGTCCCTGGCGGGCAACCGCATCCTGGCGGTGACCGGCATCCTGAATGGCACCTCCAACTTCATCCTCTCGCGCATGTCCTCCAAGGGGCTGACCTACCAGGCCGCCCTCAAGAAGGCCCAGAAGAAAGGCTACGCGGAAGCCGACCCCACCCTGGACGTGGAGGGCTTCGACGCCGCGCACAAGCTGGTGCTGCTCATCCGGCTGGCCTACGGGCACGACTACCCGCTCAACAAGCTCCCGGTGACCGGCATCACCGGCGTGACCCCGCTGGACATCGCCTACGCCAAGGAGTTCGGCTGCCAGGTCAAGCTCATCGGTCAGGCCAAGATGGTGGACGGCAGGATCATGGCCGGCGTGCACCCCATGATGCTCAGCCAATCCTACCTGCTGGCCCAGGTGCACGGCGCGTTCAACGCCGTGCGCGTGGTGGGCGACGCCGTGGGCGCGGTGATGCTCTACGGCCAGGGCGCGGGCGGGCTGCCCACCGGCAGCGCCGTGCTGGCCGACATCATGGACCTGGCCCGCGACGGCGCGGCCCCCAACAACACCGGCTTCCCCGAGAAGATGCTCCCCCCGGCGGACATCCTGCCGCCCGAGGAGGAGTGCAGCCGCCGCTACTTCCGCTTCAACGTGGAGGACAAGCCCGGCGTGCTGGCCGCCCTGGCCCAGGCCCTGGGCGACGTGGGCATCTCCATCTACCAGGTGGTGCAGAAGGTGGACCCCTCGGCCCCCGACAGCAACATCGTGCCCATCGTGTTCATGACCCATCAGGCCAAGCAGCGCGACGTGGAGAAGGCCCTGGAGAACATCCGGGCCATGCCTTTCGTCAAGGCCGAACCCGTGCACCTTCGGGTGCTGTAAAGCTCCGGGCGGGGGGCCCCGGCTCCCCGCCCAATCTTCACCCGCCCCGAAGGAGGCCTTATGCCCAGGCCCGGACGCTGCCTCTTCGCCGTACTTCTCCTGACCCTGACGATCCTTGCCGCGCCCCGGCTTTCCCTCGCCGCCGATGCGCTCTCCTTCGAGCCCGGCGACAGCATCGAGACCCTGCGTGAGAAAATCCGCCTCAACGGCTACGACTTCACCGTGGGCGAAACCTGGGTCTACAACCTTCCGGAATCAAAGAAAAAGAGCCTTTACACCAGGGGTGCCATCCCTTCATCGCCGCCCAAGGCCGCGTCCCCACGCCTGACCTCCCTGGATGCGGCCGCGCCCCTGGCGCTGCCGGCCTCCTTCGACTGGCGCGACAAGGGCGGCAAGAGCTACATAGGCCCCGTCAAGAACCAGGGCGATTGCGGCGCCTGCTACGCCTTCGCCGCCGCCGCCACGGCCGAGGGGGCCTACAACGTGGCCACCGGCAGGACAGGGGCCGCCTGCGCCGACTTCTCCGAGCAGTTCATCGCCTTCTGCCTGGGCACCTACGGCCCCTACTCCAGCCATTTCAACGGATGCGACGGCGCCGACTACGACTACGCCGAGCTGCTGGCCCTGACCCAGGTGGGAGCCGCCAACGAAACCGCCCTGCCCTACACGGGCGTCACGCCCTCCGGGTGCAACAGCTCGGCCTATCCCGTGATCCGCTTCAAGAGCTGGGGCCGGGTGGCCTGCTCCGACACCGACGCCATCAAGGCCACCATCATGGCCAATGGGCCGGTGGACGCGGCCGTGAACGTCACCTCGGCCTTCGACGCCTACACCGGCGGCGTCTACCAGGACGACCAGGCCGGCTGCCCCGGCTCCGACTGCGCCTACACCGTCACGAACCACGCCATCGCCCTGGTGGGTTGGAACGACAACGGCGACGCCGCCAACAACGGCTACTGGATCCTGCGCAACAGCTGGGGCACAGGCTGGGGAGAGCAGGGCTACATGCGCATCAAGTACGGCTCGGCCCGCGTCTCCTGCTCGGTGGCCTACCTGACCTACCCCCTCCAGACGGGCGGGCGCTTGCCCGGGGCGCTCAAGCTGCTGCTTCAGTAGCCTCACCCCGAAATCGGACATGAAAAAGGCCGCGACGGGCACCCGTCGCGGCCTTTCCTGTATTTGCCGAGTTGACGCTGAAGACGCCTCCGGCGGCCAAAGGGACTTCGTCCCTCTGGACTCCCATCTAGCTTCGCGCAGTCCGCGGCACCCGCATTCTTATCCCGTAACCACGCATAATTCCTGGCATGGCCTGCGCGGCCCACACCCCGAGACGCCATCAGCTTCACGTTCCCCTGCCCCGCATGTCCAGTTCATCGCCGTGAACGAAATTGTCTCCCCTGCCGGGCTGCGGGCGGCAGCGCAC
>NZ_JAKZKX010000008.1 GCF_022808715.1 Fundidesulfovibrio agrisoli | reverse complement strand
CCAAGTGGCTCTGGACTTACAACAACGAACGGCCCAACATGGGCATCGGCGGCATCACTCCGAGGCAGAAACTGAGAACGGCTGCATAGCCCTACTTTTCAGACAGCCTAAAAAGGGGAGGATTACCCCACGGCCCGCAGGTGCTGGTGGCCGCAGGGGTGCTGGCTGGCGGCAAGGGCTGCACGGCCTACCCGGCGGTGAAGCCGGACATCGTGGCCGCCGGTGGTGTCTGGCTGGACTTCAACGCCACCTTCAGCGACGCCCAGGTTTCGGGCAAGCTGGTCAGCGCCCCGGCCTGGCCCGCGCACCCGGAGCTGATCCGCAAGTTTTTGGAGCTCTTGGGCACGAAGATCGAGCCCTAATCGCGGCGAAGATCATTGAAAAGCGGGAGCAGGCTGTGCCTGCTCCCGCTCACTATTGACGTCGCGTCCTCAGGATGTGGTCGCCTTCTCCCCGCCGAACTCCGCGATGCTCGCGGCATAGCCCTTGCGCAACGCCTCCATGTATTCGGCGTCCACCGGGCCCTTCCAGGTGGTGATCTCGCTGAATCGCTTGGGAATCTTGGTGGCCATGGGGTCGAACCCGGTTGCTATCTTGAGCCGCCAGCGCTCCCGCCGCACGCCTTCGGAGGCGGGCATGAGCCCTTGCGCCAGTTCCTTGTAGCCCAGGCAGTCCAGGGCCTCGGCAACCCTCTCTGGCTTGTAGACCCCGCGCGCGAACAGGCAGGCCACCATGTTGGTGAGCATCACGCGCTCGGTCTCGTCGTCCAGCAGGAACTTCACGGTCTTTTCCACGTCCTTCTCGGCGTGCTTCTGGTCGTAGGAGTAGCCGGAGGTGTCCAGGTGCGAGTGCCGGAAACCCACTGTCTGCGAGACGAAGTACGTCTCCCCCGTGGCGTACCCGGCCATCTCCTGCCCGATGACGCAGGCGAAGTCCTCCCCGCCGTAGCTCTTGGCGGCCTCCAGGGTGCCCTTGCCCAGGGCGCCGTAGAAGTCGTTGCTCTTGTGGCCGATGTGCCACATGGCCTTGCGATAGGCCTCCAGATCCCCGAAGGCGAGCGGCACCAGGGTCTGCTCCTGGGTGACGAGCCCCTTCTGGAAGGCTTCGGTAGCCCAGGCCAGGGCCACGCCCGCCGAGATGACGTCGAGCCCCTGGCGGTCGGACATGTCGATGAGCGACAGGATGCTCGCAGGGTCCACCACGCCCAGCATGGTGCCAACGGCGAAGTTGGGCTCGTGGTCGTAGGAGACCTGGTGGATGGCGAAGCGGTGCTGGTCGGAGAACTGTTCGCGCAGCATGCCCACGTGGATGCAGCCCACAGGGCAGCCCGAGCAGGCGGCGTTGCGCATGAGCACCTTGTCCGCGAAGGCTTCGCCGGAGCATTTGGCCACGTCCGGGTCGGCGGTGGCGGTCATGTTGCGCCACGGCAGGGACTTGATCTCGTTCAGGGGCAGGGCGTTCACCGGGGTGCCGAGGTTGTGGTACTTCTCCATCATCTCGGTGGCGGTCATCTGCTCGTGGATGGCCTTGTAGAGCTTGGGGTAGTTCTTGTCCTCGGGCAGGCGCATGTCCCCGTCGCCGTGGATCACGATGCCCTTGAGGTTCTTCGCCCCCATGACCGCGCCCGAGCCCAGCCGCCCGAAGTGGCGGAAGGTGTCAGCGTTGATGCAGGCGTAGGAGCTGAGGTTCTCGCCCGCTGGGCCGATGCGCAGGATGCTGCGGTGCCCCGAGTTGCCCGGCACCACCTTGCGCAGCAGCTTGCCCGTGGTGGCCACGTCCGCGCCCCAGAGGTAGTGCACGTCCACCAGGCGCAACTGCCGCGAGCCCACAACAAGGCAGGAGGGCGCGTCGGCGCGCCCCACCAGCACCAGGGCGTCCAGCCCCGCGAAGCGCAGCGCCAGGGAGCTGCGCCCGCCCGCATGGCTCTCGGCGTAGTTCTCGTTGTAAGGCGACTTGAAGCCGCACACGGTCTTGCTCATCAGCGGGAAATAGCCGTTGAGGGGGCCGATTGCGAAGATCAGCGGCTGGCGCGGGTCGAAAGCAGGGGCCGCAACGTCGCCGTACTTGGCGAAGAGCATGGCGGCCAGGCCGGACCCACCGCACCATACCGAGCGGCCGGGCAGCATCTGGATGTCGCCCTTGGCGGCGGCCAGGTCATAGACCAGCACGCGGAAGGTATCCGGGTTATTCTGGAACATGGCAGCCCTCCGTGCACGGTGCGGGGCGTGTTTCAGCGTCCAGCAGCGCCAGGCAGTCGTGCGGGCAGAAGCTGACGCACTGCCCGCAGTGGATGCAGACATAGGGGTTGGTGTCCTGGTCCAGGGCGATGGCGTCCACGGGGCAGGCCGCCGCGCACTGGCCGCACTGGATGCATATCGCACGCTTGAGCAGCACCCCGCCGCCGGATTTGCGCTGCGAGATGGCCCCGGTGGGGCAGGCCGCCGCGCAGGGGGCCGGGTCGCAGGCCACGCAGAGCTGGGCCTGGAAGCCGCTGGTCAGGCCGCCCGAGGATTTGATGCGGATGCCCGCAGTGTTCCATGAGACCGACTTGTACACCAGCCTCGCGCACGCCAGGGAGCAGCAGTGGCAGCCGATACAGCGCTCCATGCGGACAGCGCGGTGGACTTTCATATGACCTCCCAGCCGGAGGAGGTGGTTTTCCCCGCGGCGGCCGATGCGATGCGGGCCGTACGGAGCGGGGCGGATCCCGGCTAGTCGGCCTGTCCAATACTCCGCGCCCGCGATTGCGGTCAATCGCATGATGTGATGGGAAGCCAGCCTTGCGGTTCCGGGGGGATTGGCCGTATCGTTGGCTGATTCAGGCCGGGCGGGGACTCCGCCCGTTTGGAGGTTCCATGCGCATCCACCACGTGCTGACCGCTCTTCTCGCCGTCCTGCTGGCCGCCAGCGCGGCCCAGGCCAGGGACTTGAGGCTCGACTGCCCGGCGCAGGTGTTCTTCTCGCCCAAGGGCGGCTGCACCGAAGCCATCGTCGAGCTCATCGACAAGGCCGCCTCCTCCGTCTACGTGCAGGCCTTCGGCTTCACCTCTCCCCCAATCCGGGACGCGCTCATTCGGGCTCAGAAGCGGGGCGTCCAGGTGCTGGCGCTGGTGGACAAGTCCAACCGGGAGAACCCCCGGTCCATCGCGCCCGCCCTGCGCGAGGCCGGGGTGGAGGTGCTGGTGGACGACCAGCACGCCATCGCCCACAACAAGCTGATGCTCGTGGACGGCCGCACCGTGCTGACAGGGAGCTTCAACTTCACCGTCTCTGCGGAGAAGGACTTTGCCGAGAACATACTCATCCTGCACAGCCCGGAACTGGCCGCCATCTATCTTGAGAACTTCCGGGCGCACCTGGAGCACAGCGCCCGGAAGTGAACGCCGGGTGGCCGGAAAATGCGGCTTTGCAGGGTGTTGCCTGCCGAGGACGACAAAAGAACAGGGGGGCCGGAGTTACGGCAGCCCCTTGGAGTCAGTGGGGCGGAATGAAAGGGTCACAGGATGCCTTGTGGAATCTCCGGCCCGTTGAAACCCGCGCAGAAATCGTTCAGAGGGCTCGCCCGCCGCTTCAAGTCGAAAAACTCACCGATGATTTGGATCAGTGGCCGAATTGGGAGATCGACATTGTATCGCCACATGGCTAAGCAATAAAATGCGAAAATGAATGCAAACACGATTCGCAAAAATGGTGAATGAAATTGCTGACACAGAATGTTGTCAGGAGTCGGAGTTAAGAATATGTTTCAGTATCCTGTCTGCACTTGCGCCATCGACAGCTGTGCAAAATTTTTCCACATTTTTTAGCATGGCGAATGCATCGCGCCTCATCGGAGTGTCTGATACGAGCATGTCAATCTTGGAAATACATTCATCTGGTGAGCGCGCGCCAAGGCAGAGCCCTTCAGCGACAAAATCAAATATCGGTATGGACGAGGAATAATTGTAGGAAAGCGAAATGTTGCCCATCACCGCAGCCTCGATGACAAGGTTGCTGCTCATTGTGATAAGCAACGATGAAGCATGGATAACCGCCAGGACGTCACATTTTTCGATGAGCTTGAAGTGGCCTGGGTTGCCTAGGTCGGCCAACAGGCTCTCGAACAGGTCAATCGGGTCGCCCGGGTGAAGTTTGATGACGACAAAAAGATCAGTGCGATGCCGCAGGGCTTCCAGAGTGGGTCGTATTTCCGTCAACTGGTTTGAGCGATTCTCCGTTGCGACGACGATAAGCGGCCTGCCGTCCCATTCGGGGATTATTCTCTGCGTGTACGCCACGTCGACTGACTTGTCCCGGCCATAGGCTTGATCATAATGAACGGAACCCACCGGGATAATGGAATCCGCCTCGATACCGGATTTGACCATCAGATCGGCGAGTTGGGAGCCGTACACCAGGTGTTTCTTGGCTGGAAAAAATCTGCTCGCCGGGTGGTCAGAATAGAGGATAGGGCTCACTCCTATGGAGTCCAGGTCAAAATGTGATGCGGCGTTGAGAAGAAAGCTGCTGGAGGTGTCGCCCTCATTGACGGCCACGACTTTTCGCACACCTTGCGCAGCGATGTTTTTCACCGAAGCGAAAGCAAACTCGAATGAAGCCATGTAGTGGGCAAATTTTTCATAAATAGAAAATAGGGTAGTTACAAGGAAGCTGTTCAACGCATCAGGTCCAGCCATCAGTGGTGCACGATATGATATTCGAGGAAGAAGGCCGCGTGTCCGGGCGGCAAGGAAGCCTGTTATCAACGTGTCCATGCAATTGCTTAGGGCAAGAGTGCATGCCAATGGATTATCGCCGTCCTTTTCTGAATGCCTTATGACATGCGCAGCAAAATTTTTCAGCTGCGTTTCAGTTTCCTCGGTCAGGCAGTAAAAATAGACATCAAATCCCATGTCGATCAACTGCTTGCCAATAGACATGTATGTCTTGCGGTTGATCCCTGAGCCAGAGTCTTCGCATGACAGCAAAATGGTTTTATCCGGAGATACAATGTGATCTTTCGGACGGTCGAGTGCATCAACTTCATCGCCCTGAGTTTCAAGTATAAGGAGTTTCATCTTGTCGAGAAGTTTTTTTGTTTCAAGTAATTCATCTGTCGAGCCGCAATTGTAGCTCGAAATGAGTATGATGCCGTCTTCTTTGAATTTGTCGAGCAAATATTCGTAGGAGAAATAGTAGAAGAATTGCGAGGCGATGCTGTGGTATAAGGCCGAGAATGAAGCCTCCACCAAAGGATTCTGTGTCAAGGCAGCCTGGCTTATTATGATGTCTGCGGTATCGTATGCTTTTGCGTAGAGCGCTATTTCGTCCTGGTATGGGATCAAGTCTTTGTAGTAGGTGTGTTCAAAGGGGAGCGTTTCACCTCGAAAGGTGTGGTACATGTTGACGACACGTGCATCAGGATAAGATTTTCTTAACTCCAACACATTTCCGACGAGTTCTTTCTTTTCCTGTTCAGCGTCGTCCTCTTCTTGGCAGGAATGGACCCAGGCTGTCTTATTCATCTTGCATCCTTTAATAGCTGCGGAAGCCAATCGAATTCACCGGACGAGCCCCGGCGTGGTCCGCCGTGATTGCCCATACTATTTTCGGGCTTTGTAGGTCAAAGAAGACGTTGCAGTCCAGAATTAAATGCAGCATTGAATATTCCTGCGCAATGGAATCATCCGGATGATGCAACATGGCTTCGGATTGTGCGTTCCTGTTGCCGTCGAGGGTTTCCAGCGTGAATTGCTTCTCGATTCGAGCCGTCTTGCCGAACCTTGCCAGTCAGCCCATGGCGGTGACGGCAACCCTCCTTCATTGCGGTCGAAGCGACCGGGGCCGTGCCGGCGATCCTTTGGCGACTGAGCATTTCATGGCGGGCAACCTTCGTTGGGCAGAGGGGGGCGCCCCACGCTGGGTACCCAGGCCTGAAATGCGACGGGCATTTCGGCATCGAGGGCGCGTGATTGGGGATGGGCAGAAGTGCCATGGGCTCCGTTGGCGGTCAGCCTTGAGCCGTTACTAACTGGAATTGTTAGTGAAGGGTACGCCGGTTGAGCTGGCAGGCCGAAGCTTTACTGCCGCCGCGAGGCAAGCGGGCCGGGGATAGGGCCTGAAATACAAAGGGGTTACAGCTTTTGTGCTGTAACCCCTTGGTTTTCATGGTCGGGATGAGAGGATTCGAACCTCCGGCCTCTGCGTCCCGAACGCAGCGCTCTAGCCATGCTGAGCTACATCCCGATGCGAGAGGACGGTAACTATACACTTGTCCGGGATTTGGCAAGCATGATTTCGGGTTGTCGTGCGCCTCCTTTTCACGTAGAAAAGGAAATGCCTTTTTTCGGTTATTTGACGCGCATACCGAGGCGTCAGCTCCAGGACGGGCCCTGGCCCGATCAACTCAAAGGAACGCTATCGTGATAAGTGTTGTTGTTGTCGACGACTCCGCCTTCATGCGCAAGGCCCTCGCCTCCATGCTGGAGAAAGACCCCGATATCAGCGTGGTGGCCACGGCCCGTGACGGTCAGGAAGGCCTCGAGCTCATCCGCAAACACAACCCCGACGTGATCACCCTCGATATCGAGATGCCCCGCATGGACGGGCTCACCGCCCTCAAGCACATCATGATGGAGATGCCCAAGCCCGTGCTCATGGTCAGCTCCCTCACGGTGGAGGGTGCTGAGGCGACGCTCAAGGCCATGGAGCTGGGCGCGGTGGACTTCATTCCCAAGCAGCTTTCCAAGGTGTCTCTCGACATCGTGAAGATCGAGGACGACCTGCGGGCCAAGGTCAAGCAGATCGCCCGGCGCAGGTTTCTGCCGCCTTCCCATGTCCGCAGGCCCGCCCACGTCCCGGCCGCCCCGGCCCAGACGGCCTCGTCGCACACGCACGAGGCCGAGCCCCGCAAGGAGTTCCACAGGCCCTCGGGCAGCCTCCTGCACGACGTGGTGGCCATCGGCGTCTCCACCGGCGGGCCCCCGGCTGTGCAGAAGGTGCTCTCCGCGCTTCCGGCGGATTTTCCCGCCTCCATCATCATCGCCCAGCATATGCCCGCCGCCTTCACCGGCCCGTTCGCCAAGAGGCTCGACAGCGTCTGCCAGGTGAGCGTGAAGGAAGCCGAGACCGGCGACAGGCTCGCGCCCGGGAAGGTGTTCATCGCCCCCGGCGGCAAGCACCTGAAGCTGCACCAGAAGGTGAGCCGCGTGGAGATCGAGATCACCACGGAGCCCGCCGACGCCCTCTACAAACCCTCCGCCAACGTGTTGGTGGCCTCCGCCGCCGAGGCCGTGGGCAAGCGGGCCCTGGGCGTGATCCTCACGGGCATGGGCTCGGACGGCCTCGAAGGCGTGAAGGTGCTCAAGCAGAAGGGCGGGCGGGCGCTGGCCCAGTCCGACGCCACCTGCGTGGTCTACGGCATGCCCAAGGCCATCGTGGACGCCGGGCTCGCCGACGAGATCATCGACATCGACGACATGGCCCAGGCCATCATGACGAACCTCTACAAATAAGCGTGAACCTCGTTCAGTATCTGGACGAAAGCCGGGGAGCTTATGGGTGATCACGACGAACTGCTGAGGCAACTCGGTTCCGGAGATGTCGAACTGGAGCGTGAGGCCGCCTTCGCCGCTGGCGACAAGAAGGTGGAGGAGGCCGTCCCTCACCTGGCCAGGCTGGTGCAGAGCCAGAACCTCGGCGTTCAGGAGGCGGCCGACCGCGCCCTGCGCAGGATCGGAGGGCCGGTCGTGGTCCGCGCCGTGGCGCCGCTCCTGCGCTCGGACGACCCGCCGGCCCGCAACATCGCCATGGACGTCATGCGCGAGGTGGGCGGGCAGGATTTCCCCACGCTGGTGGCGCTGCTGCACGACGACGACGCCGACATGCGCATTTTCGCCTCCGACATTCTCGGCTCCACCGACAGCCTCATGGCCGTCGATCCGCTCTGCGAGGCCCTGCTCAAGGACCCCGAAGTGAACGTCCGCTACCAGGCGGCCGTCAGCCTGGGCGAGTTGGGCAAGTCCGAGGCGGCCAAGTGCCTGAACAAGGCCATGAACGACGAGGAGTGGGTTCAGTTCGCCGTCATCGAGGCCCTGGCCAAGATACGCGACGACTCCTCCGTGAGCGCGCTGGTGGGCGCCCTGTCCAAATCCACGGACCTGGTGGCCTCCATGATCGTGGACGCCTTGGGCGAGATCGGCAACGTCAAGGCCGTGGCCATGCTCATCAAGCGCCTGGACGAATCCCCCGCGGCCCTGCGCAACAAGATCTGCAAGGCCGTGGTGAAGATTCTGGGCGGCAAGTCGCTCAACCTGCTCTCCGAGAACGACCGGACCAAGTTCCAGGAATACCTGCTGGCCGCCACCTCCGACGAGGATCAGGAGATCCAGGACGCCGCCATCCTCGGCCTGGGCTACGTCGGTGGCGAAAAGGCCTCGGGCGTTGTCCTGGGCCTGGCCGGTTCGTGGGACCCCGACCGCGACCAGGACCGCATCGCCCTGGCCGTGAACACCCTCGCGGGCATCGGCCTGACCCCCGCCCTGGAGGAGGCCATCCTCACCGGGCCGCAGCCGCAGGCCCTGGTGGCTGTCGAGGCCGCGGAGCACATCGGCGGCGAGAGCGTCTCCGGCGTGCTGATGGGCGCCTTCTGGGAGCGCGACCGCGACGTGCAACGCGCCATCGTCACGGCCCTGCTCACTATGGGCGGGGCGGAAGCGGTCGACTTCTTCCTGGACGTGCTCGAACGCCACGAGGACGGCAACGTGCTCAAGGCGGCCCTGACCTTCCTGGGGCAGAAGATGCGCGAGCCCCGCGCGGCCGACCTTCTCTTCGGCCTGCTCCACCACCCCTACGACGACGTGAAGGAAACCGCTCTGGACGCCTGTGTGGCCCTGGGCGGGCAGGAAATGGTGGAGCGCTTCAGGGTCATGGCCGGATCGGACGACCCCCTGGACAGGCTTATGGCGATCTTCGCCCTGGGCCGCATGGACCCCGAAGCCAACCTGGACACGCTCAAGAACGCCCTTGAGGACGAAATCCCCGACATCCGCAAGATCGCCTTGGAGGCCGTGGCCTCGATGTGCAGCACGGACCTGGACGGGCTTGAGCTTCTGGTCTCGCGCCTGTCCGACGAATCACGCGAGGTCCGGCTGGCCGCCGTCGAGCAGATCGGCCATTGCTCGCTCACCGAAGGCAATGCCTACCTTATCCAGGCCCTGGATGATCCGGACGACTGGGTGCGCATCCGGGCCATGGAGGCGCTTGGCATGCGCATGTCCGCCGATGCGGTCCCCAAGCTCGTGAGCCTGCTGGACAGCCCCAACAAGCTCCTGGCACTGCGGGTGATCGAGACCCTCGGGGAGATCGGGGGCAAGGCGGCCTTCCGTGAACTGTTGGAAATCCTCAACTCTGAAGACCAGGAACTCGTAGAGGCAGCGGAGACGGCCATTTCCAGAATCCAGTCCGAACATGGAGAGGATCGCTGATGTCCTCGCTTTTCTCAAAAACGATCTCCCTGCGCACGGAACTCAAGATATCCGACTCCGAGTTCGTGCAGCTGCGGGATTTCATCTACCAGCAGGCCGGCATCTACATCGCGGACAACCGCAAATACCTGCTGGAAAACCGCCTGGCCAACCGCTTGAAGGAGCTCAACCTCCGCAGCTTCGCCGAGTACTACCATTTTCTGCAGTACGACCCGTCCAAGAAGCAGGAGCTCTCCAAACTCTTCGAGGTGGTCACCACCAACGAGACCAGCTTCTACCGCAACCCGCCGCAGTTGGCCGTGTTCCAGAACAACGTGCTGCCCGAGGTGCTGGAGAAGCAGCGCAAGCTGGGCGCCAGGAAGCTCCGCATCTGGTCCGCCGGGTGCTCCACCGGCGAGGAACCCTACACCATCGCCATCATCCTGCATGAGGTGCTGAGGAGCGAGATCAACTCCTGGGACATCCGCATCACCGCCAACGACCTCTCGGAGGCCGTCCTGGCGGCGGCGCGCAACGGCGTCTACAACGACTACACCCTGCGCACCACCCCCAAGGAGATCGTGGCGAAGTACTTCACCGCGGACGCGGGCAAGTTCAAGGTGAAGCCCGAGGTCAAGCGCCTGGTCCAGTTCGGGCCCATCAACCTGAGCGACCGGGTCATGCTCAAGCGGGTCGACCGCTCCCAGATCGTGTTCTGCCGCAACGTCATCATCTACTTCGACGACGAGATGAAGAAGAACGTCATCGGCTCCTTCTACGACAACCTGCAGCCCGGCGGCTTCCTGCTCATCGGCCACTCGGAGTCGCTGCACAACATCTCCCGGGCGTTCAAGCCAAAGCACTTCCCGGGGGCGATTGTTTATCTGAAGGAAGGATAAAGATTTCCGGTTGTTGGCCGAATGTGAACTCGCGGGGACGGCACTTGCCGGACCGCGCCAGAGGGTGGGGAACGTGAGCGCTTTCGTTGTGGCGATCGCCAACCAGAAGGGCGGTGTGGGCAAGACCACGACGGCGCTTTCGCTGGCGGCGGCGCTCGTGCGGCTTGGCAAGCGGGTCCTGCTCATGGACCTGGACCCGCACGGCTGCGCCTCGGTGCATCTCGGGCATTACCCCGAGAACGTCCCGTTTTCGGCTTACGACCTGCTCCTGGCGGAAACCTACGACCAGGAGCTTTGGGGGCGCAGCCTGCTGCGGGGTGAGGATGGCGCCATGGACGTCATCGCCAGCAACGTGAAGCTCACCGAGCTGGACCTGGACCTCCGGGGCCGCGACAACAAGGGCGTTCTGCTCAAGAACCTGCTCGGCGAGGCCTCCGGGGGCTACGACTACGTGATCCTCGACTGCCCGCCCAACATGGGAGTGCTTCTGGTGAATGCCATGGTGGCGTCGAACCTGCTGATCATCCCGATCCAGACCGATTTCCTGGCGCTGCACGGTCTGCGGCTGATCTTCGACTCCATCCGGCTGCTCAACAAGGTCCTGCCCAGGCCGGTGGCCTGGCGGGCCCTGGCCACCATGTACGACCGCCGCGCGGGCGCATGCAGGCGCGTGATGCTCTTGTTGCGGAAGAAGCTCGGCGACAAGCTGTTCGAAACCGTCGTCGACCTGGACACCAAGTTCCGCGAGGCCAGCGCCTCCGGCAAGGTCATCTTCGACATCGCCCCGGATTCGCGCGGGGCCCGGGAATACATGACCCTGGCAAAGGAAATTCTGACGTTATGAAGACCCTCGAGAACTATTTCGCCCAGGACGTGAACCTGCCCGAAGCGCCGGGGGGCATGCCGGGCCTGACCAACTCCGAGAAGGCCTTCCTGGAGAAATACGTCGGCGCCGGGTGGGAAGGCTCCGAGGCCGCCGGGCAGCTCTCGCGGCCGGTGGAGCCAGAACGCGTGCTGATGCCCGCCGGGCAGTCTCCGATACAGGCCGCCCCGCAGGAGCAGCCCGCCCTCCAGCCCGGGGAGGATTTGGAGGCCGGGCTCATGGCCGAGCCGGAGCTGCGCCTGGTGAGCTTTCATGTGGCCGGGCAGCTTTTCGCGGTGCCCATCATGCTCGTGCAGGAGGTGCTCCGGGCCGTTCCCGCCACCAAGCTGCCCGCCGCGCCGGCCTTCCTTGCCGGGGTGACCAACCTGCGCGGCAGGGTGACGCCCCTGGTGGATCTGAGCGTGCTCCTGGACATCGAGCGCAAGGATCAGGAGCCGGACAACTTCCTCATCGTCTGCCGCATCGGCGATATGCAGATCGGCATGCTGGTGCGGGCGATCGATACGATGTACAAGGCCCCGCGAGAGGACATCGAATGGGGCATCGAGGCGAAGGTCGGGGTGAACGCCGACCTGATGGCCGGGCTGCTCAAAGCCCAGGAGAGGCTGATCAAGATACTTTCCGTCAGCCGGCTTTTCCAGAAAGTGCTCAAGAGTTAGGAGCCGAACATGTCCAAGACGATTCTAATCGTTGATGATTCCAAGACAGTTCGCAACCTGGTCGCCTTCATCATGAAAAAGGAAGGCTTCAAGGTCGTCACTGCGGAAGACGGCCTGGACGGTCTGGAAAAACTCTATTCCTCCGGCGAGATAAATCTGATAATATCAGATATCAATATGCCGCGCATGGACGGCTTCACGTTCATCAAAAGCGTTCGCGAGCAGGACGCCTACAGGGACATACCCATCGTGGTGCTCTCCACCGAAGGCCAGGAGAAGGACATCCAGGCGGGATTGTCCATCGGGGCCAATATGTACATGGTCAAACCGGCCCAGCCCGAGAAGATGGTCAAGAACATCAAGATGCTTCTTGGATAGTTACCGGAAATACGCCTTACAGGGGTCATCATGAGTCAGGATTTCATGGATCCGGAACTATTCGCGGATTTTATCGTCGAAGCCAAAGAGCACCTGGAAACCATCGAGCCCAACCTCCTGGAGCTCGAAAAGAATCCGGACAACCTCGGCCTGCTCAACGAGATCTTCCGTCCGATGCATTCGCTCAAGGGCGCATCGGGCTTTCTGGGCCTGAACCACATCAACGGCCTGGCCCACCGCGCCGAAAACATCCTCGACGAACTCCGCAAGGGCAAGATCGCGGTGACCTCCGGCATCATGGACGTGATCCTCGCGGCCACCGACGCACTGCGCACCATGATCGACAACCTGGAGACCGTTGGCTACGAGGGCGAGGTTGAGACCGCGCACATCATCGCCCGCATCGACTCCATCCTTGCCGGGGAGGCGGAGCCCGAATCCCCGGCGGCCCCCGGAGACGGAACCCAGGTGGAGGACGCCCCCCAACAGGAGGAAGCCGCCGTGGCAGAGGACGCCCCCGAAAGCACGCCCGCTCCGGACGACGGCGAAGCCGGGGGCCAGGGCCGCGGCTTCATCATGCCCGAACTGGTGGAGACAGGCCCGCCGTACAGCCTGCAGGCCATCGGCGAGGGCCACCTCAACGACTTCCTGGAGGAAGCCCAGGAGATCATCGCCAGCCTCAACGACTCGCTGCTGGAACTCGAGAAAGACCCCACCGCCGGGGGCGAGCTCGTCAACGACATCTTCCGCTTCTTCCACAACCTCAAGGGCAACTCCGGCATCATCGGCCACAAGGAGCTCAACGCCCTGACCCACGAGGCCGAAACCCTGCTGAACAAGGTGCGCAAGGGCGAGATGGTCCCCACCAGGGGCATGATCGACCTGCTGCTTGGCTCCGTCGACATGATGGAGTCCCTGGTGACGCGCATCGACGCCAAGCACAACCAGGCCATACCCGTGGACATCGACTTCCTGGTGGAGAAGCTCCAGGAGGCCGTGGCCACCGGCGACGTGGACCTGGGGCCCGCTCCGGCCCCAGAGGCCGCTGCGGAAGCCGCCGCGCCCGAGCCCGCAGCCGTGGAACCGGCGGCTCCTTCCGGCGGGGAGGGCGGCCAGGCTTCAGGCTTCGACGACGAGGACAGCGAAATCTTCGAGGAGACCGTCACCCAGCAACTGGCCAACATCCACATGGCCCTGGACGAGCTGGCCAAGGACGGCACCAACAAGGAATACATCGACGGCCTGTACCGCTCCCTGGACACGCTGCGCAATTCCGCCAGCTACATGGATTTCGCCGACATCAAGGTTTACGCCGAACGCACGGCGGGAATGGTTGATCAGGCCCGCAAGGCCGGGCTGGACTTTGAGATGATGGTGGACATCCTCCGCCAGGAGTGCTCGATACTTGAGGACATGCTCAAGAAGACCATCAGCTCGCTGGTGAAGGCTCCCGCCGCCGCGGAGCCCGAATCCGCGCCGAAATCCGGGCCCGCTGCCGAGCCGGTGCCCGAGGTCAAGGTCAAGGCTGAGGAGCCGAAACCGGAAGCCAAACCCGCCGCGCCTGAGCCTTTGAAAGAAGCCCCGAAACCGGTTGCCGAAACGGCCGCCCCCAAGCCTGCGGCCAAGAAAGCTCCCGAACCCGCGGCCACGAAGGCCGAGGAACCCGCGCCCAAGCCCAAGCAGGAGCCCAAGCCGGCCCCCGCGAAGGCCGCGGAACCTGCTCCCAAAGCAGCGCCCGCTCCCGCTTCGCAGGCTCCTGCCGCCCAAGCCCAGGCGCAGGCCCAGGGCGGCGCGAAGGTGTCCTCCACCATCCGCGTGGACCACGAGAAGCTCGACCACCTCATGAACCTCATCGGCGAGCTCATCATCAACCGCAACCGCTACGCCCTGCTGGCCCGCTCCCTTGAGGAGGGTAAGCTGGACGTCCAGGCCATCGCCCAGCAGCTCACCGAGACCACCTACGCCATGGCGCGCCTCTCCGACGACCTCCAGGACACCATCATGAAGGTGCGCATGGTGCCCGTATCCTCCGTGTTCGCCCGCTTCCCGCGTTTGGTGCGCGACCTTTCCCGCAAGTCGGGCAAGGAAGTGGAGCTCATCATGGAAGGCGAGGAGACGGAGCTGGACAAGTCCGTGGTGGAGGTCATCGGCGACCCGCTGGTGCACCTGATCCGCAACAGCGTGGACCACGGCCTCGAAACCGAGGAGACGCGCCGCGCTACTGGCAAGTCCCCCGCGGGCAAGGTCTGGCTACGCGCCTACCACCGGGGCAACTCCGTGGCCATCGAGGTGGAGGACGACGGCAAGGGCATCGACCCGGCCAAGATGCGCGAAGTGGCGGTGCGCAAGAACCTCATCTCCCCCGACGAGGCCAAGAACCTGGACGACCGCGACGCCCTGGAGCTCATCTTCATGCCCGGCTTCTCCTCCGCGGAGACCATCACGGACATCTCCGGGCGAGGCGTGGGCATGGACGTGGTGCGCACCAACATCAAGAACCTCAAGGGCGCGGTGAGCGTCAGCAGCGAGATCGGCAAGGGCACCAAGTTCACCATGACCCTGCCGCTGACCCTGGCCATCATCGACGCCCTGATGGTCATGGTGGGCAACCAGACCTACGCCATCCCCCTGGACGCCGTCTCCGAGACCACCAAGATCGAGGTCCGGCGCATGACAGAGGTCAACAAGCGCAAGGCCGTGACCCTGCGCGGGGAAGTGCTGGGCATCATCGAACTGCGCGAGGTGCTGGAGATTCCCCCCGACGGGGACGACGAGAAGGAGATAGTCTCCATGGTCATCCTCCAGGACAACGACCGCAGGCTCGGCGTGATCGTGGACAGGCTGCTGGAGCGGCAGGAAGTGGTCATCAAGCCCCTGGGCGCCTACCTCTCGGATTTCGACATGCGCGGCCTCTCCGGCGCGACCATCATGGGCGACGGCTCCGTGGTGCTCATCCTGGACCCGCACGAGATCTACCTGATGGCCACCTCGCAGCGCGGGGCATCCTCCATCTGAGGCGGCAAAAGCGACAAATGAAGAAGGCGGCGCTCCCGGAAGGGGGCGCCGCCTTTTTGCTCGCGTTGCGACTGGGGATCAGCCCAGGAAGAACCTCAGGTTCACCAGGGCCTGCGCGCTGAGCGCCAGCCAGGAGAGGGCGAACGCAGCCACCAGGTGCACCTTCAGGCGCAGGGCGTTCTGGTTGCGCAGCACCAGCCCCCAGAGGATGGCGGCCATGGCCAGGGCGCAGAGGAAAACGGCCTCGCCCCAGAAGAAGACGGGGCGCACGGGCAGGTCCCTCACGGAGGGCCACAGCCGCACGGCCGCCACGGCGGCGCTGGCCACGGCCAGGGCCGCACCGGCAATTGACCAGCGGCTGCCCATCTTCAGCCCGTAGTTGTAGTAGTCGCGCCCGAAGTCGTCCTTGTCGCGCCGGTGGATCAGATACAGGGTGCCCACGGACCCGGCCAGGGCCAGCGACATGCCCAGCGCGGCGGGAAGCAGCAGCCAGGCAACAGAATCCAGCGGGGGAATGAACAGAAAAGGGTCTTCCGAGGGCTGCAGGGGGCTCAGCACGTAGTGCCGGAAAAAGCTCACGAACAGGTAGCCCAGAGCCCAGGCCGCGAGCGTGGCGGCCACGCCGATGGCCGAGTGAAGCGGCCTGTTGTCCTTGAGGTTCTGCCACACGGCCCGGTAGACCACGGCCAGCGCGGCGCTGACCGCCAGGCCCGCGCACAGGGGCAGCAGTGGCAGGGGCCAGCCCAGCCAGAACGCGGCGGAGGCGGGGGCGAGCGATTGCAGGGCCAGCGCGCCGCCGACCAGGCCAAGCACGGCGACAAGGCCGCAGAGCAGACAGCTGGTGGAGGTCTGCTGGCCGTACTTGTCGCGGAATACCTTGACCCGCTTGGGTGGATTGAAAAGAAGCGCGGCGCTGGTCAGCGGGAGCGCGGCCGCCGCCAGCGCAAAGCACAAGGGGAGGCAGACGAGTGCCGTAAGGGCTGCGAAAAGGGTAAGCTCACTCACGCGGGATGATACTCCTTTGGCTGGTGGCGCACCGATGCGCGGCGTCTTTTTGCCTCAAAAATCGTTTCCGCGCAATCCGGATATGGACGGCGCGGAAGCGGACATGGACTCCGCGGGCGAAAACGGAGGAAACAGCCGAAAAGACAGCCGGATTGTCCTGCGGCGCTTGCCTTTACAGGGCTGCATCGGTTATCGACGCTGAAACATCGGAGGATCGGAATGCAAAGAGTCCTGGCCGTTACGATGCTGGCGCTCGTCTGCGCCGGATGCGCCCAGAGCGGCGGGCGAAAAGCGCAGGAAGCTCCCGCGTCTGCGCGGCTGGGCGAACTGGAAGCCACCATGACCCGCTTCCAGGAGCAGCAGCGCCTGCGCGACTCGGAAATCGACATGCGCCTGCGCGACATCGCCGACCGGCTCGACCGCCTTTCCTCCGGCAAGGCCCCGGCCCACAGGCCAGCCAAGGCCCAGGAGGCCGCCGCCCCCCAGGCCACGGTGCGCACCGTTTCCGGCAGGCAGCCCCTGGTGGCCGGGCAGGTCATCCCTTATGCCTCCCTGGCGCAGGGAGCGCCCCAACAGGCTCCGGCCCCGATGTCCGCGCAACCCCCTGCACCGGTGTCGATGCCCGCGCCTTCCGCCATGAGCCAGCCCCAGCCGTTGGCCCCGCCTCCGGCACCCTCGGCCCAGGCAACACCTCAGCCGCAGCCCCTGCCGCTCAAGCCGCCCGTGGTTACCCTGGACGACGGATCCGCGTCCCGCCCCGCGTCCGCCTACGGGGCCCCCGCCGCCCCGGCCTCGGGACAGCCGCGCCAGCCCGTGCCCATGGACCAGTCCTCCGCCAAGGCCAAAACCGGGGCTCCCGCGCCCGCGCCCGCGAGCACGGCCCCCGCGGCAGCGCCTTCCGCCGGCGCCAAGCCTTCCGCGGCGCCCGGAATGGATGAGCAGATGCTCTACACCGACGCCCTTCGCGCCGTCTCGGCCAACCGGAGCGAGGAGGGCCGCCGCAAATTCAACGACTTCCTGGCCAAGTATCCCAACTCCGCCAAGGCTCCCGAAGCCATGTACTGGATCGGCGAGAGCTACGTGGCGGACAAGAGCTACAACCAGGCCATCCTCTCGCTGAAGGAAGTGACCGTCCGCTACCCGAACGACCCCAAGGCGGAAGAGGCCCTGTACCGCATCGCGGACGCCTACGAGCGCCTGGGGGATAAATCCAACGCCGTCTTCCACCTCAAGCTGCTGGTGGACGAACACCCCAAATCCGAATTCGCGGCCAAGGCCAAACAGAAGCTCAAACAGCTTGGCCAGTAGTACCGGATTGAACGCAGACGCCCGAGAGGAGCTCTGGGCCAGCATCAGCCTCAAGCACGCGCCGGGGTTGGGGCCGCGCACGGCCAGAAAGCTGCTGGACGCCTACGGCTGCGCCTCGGAGGCCGTCCGCCGCTGCCGCGGCTGGCATGAGCGCGGCCTGGCCAACAGCTCCCAGTGCCAGGGCTTTCTTGCTGAATCGTGGCGGGGCGCGGCCGAAGCCGAACTGCGCAACGCCGAGGAGAAGGGCGTCCCCACGCTGCTCTGGAGCGACCCGCGCTACCCCCGCCGCCTGCGCGAGATTCCCGATCCCCCCGTGTTCCTGTACTGCCTGGGCGATACGTCCCTGCTGGACAACCCCTGCGTGGCCGTGGTCGGCTCGCGCGATTGCTCCCGCTACGGGCTGGAACTGGCCCAGCGCATATCGCTCGACCTGGCCGAATCCGGCGTGACCATCGTCTCCGGGCTGGCCCTGGGCATCGACCGCCAGGCCCACATGTCGGGGCTCTCCGGAGCGGGCAGCTCCATCGCGGTCATGGGCACCGGGCCGGACCTCATCTATCCGGCCTCCAACCGCGACGTCTGGAAGGATCTGGCCTCCAGGGGCTTGATCCTCTCCGAGTTCCCGCCTGGCACCAAGCCGCTGGCGGCCAACTTCCCCCTGCGCAACAGGATCATCAGCGGGCTCTCCCTTGGGGTGCTGGTGGTGGAGGCGCATTCCAAGTCCGGCAGCCTGATAACGGCGCGCCTGGCCATGGAGCAGGGCAGGGAGGTCTTCGCCGTGCCCGGGCCTGTCTCCCTCAAGAGCTACCGGGGCTGCCACGAGATCATCAACAAGGGCGCAAAGCTGGTGCACGACGCCCAGGACATCCTGCTGGAGCTCAAGCCCCAGCTCGAGGCCCACCTGGAGGAGCGCAAACGGCCCCCGGGCGCGCCGATGACCAGGCCGGGGCCCAAGCCCGGACAGGAGCGCCTGAGCCTGCTCACCAAGGAGCCCCCCGCAGCCCCAAAAGCTAAAAAAGGCGCCCGCACCGCGCCTACGCCGCTGCCCTCGCCAGCCCAAACACCGCCGCCGGAGCCGGGCACGCCCTTCGAGCGCGACCTCCAGGGCCATCTTGCCGCCATGGGAGCGACCCACATCGACGCGCTCTGCCGCGCCTTCGGGCGCGACGCCGCCGAGATGAGCCGGACGCTGGTGTTGCTGGAACTAAAAGGGGTTGTGCGCAGACTGCCCGGCGGATATTATCTCAGCGCCTGATCGCAGCAAGGAGCCCCGCCCGATGCAGAAGATACCCCTGAACCTGGCAAAGCCCGGCTACATGCTGGCCAAGCCCGTGGCCCGCGCCGACGGCATGGTCGTGGCCGCCCAGGGCACGGAGCTCACCGAGGCCCTGCTGGACAAGTTCGACATGATGGGCGTGGACCAGGTGGTGGTGGAGGGCGAACCGGTGCAGACCGATGGAGTCAGTTCCGGCACCAACTACGACCAGCGGCTTGAGCGCCTGGATCACCTCTTCCGCAAGCACGCCCAGGACCCCTGGATGAACCAGGTCAAGGCGCTGCTGCAACACTATTTCAAGATGAAAGTGGCCTCCAAGGCCGGGCCCGCAGAGGGCTGATGCCCGCCCCAGGATGTACCGCCCCCTCACGAGGAGTTTCGCATGGCCGAGGACTTGAAGCTTGAGCGCAAGGACCAGATCCTGGCCGCCAAGGACCTGCCCACCCTGCCCAAGGTGCTCGACGAGGTCTCCCGCCTCGTGAAGGACCCGGACTCCTCCACCGAACAGATCGCCAAGCTCATCGCCATGGACCAGGTGCTCTCCGCCAAGGTGCTCAAGATGGTCAACTCGCCCATCTACGGCTTTCCCGGGCGAATCGGCTCCATCCACCACGCCCTGGTGCTGCTGGGCTTCAACGTGCTGCGCGGGGTGATCGTGAGCACATCGGTCATGGACGTCATGAACCAGACCATGGTGGGGCTCTGGGAGCACTCCGTGGGCTGCGCCCTGGCCAGCTCCACCGTGGCGCGCCAGTGCGGGCTCAAGGACGTGGAGGACATCTCCGTGGCCGGGCTCCTGCACGACCTGGGCAAGGTGGTCACCTCCGTGCAGCTTCCCGAGCTGAAAACCGGCGTGGAAGCCCTGGTGAAGACCCAGGACAAGAGCTACCTGGAGGCCGAAAAGGCCGTCATGGGCTTCGGGCACGACCGCGTGAACGCCTGGCTGTCCGACCACTGGAAGCTGCCGCCCCCCATCAAGGAGGGCATGAGCTACCACCACAAGCCCCAACTGGCGCGGCTCTACCCCGAGGTGGCCTGCTGCGTGCACCTGGGCGACTTTCTGGTGCGCGTGTACGAGTACGGCTCCGGCGGGGACGACAACGTGCCCTATCTGGAGCCCGAGGCGCTCAAGAAGCTCAAGCTCAAGCCCGCCGACCTCGAAGCGGTGCTTGACGAGCTGAGCGAGAAGTTCCTCGACATCGCCGATCTGAGCTTCACCTGAGCATGAACGCCGACGCCTGCCGCCTGCAACGCCCCCAGCGGGTCTACCTGCTCTCCGCCGACGCCGGGCTCAAGGACGCACTGAGCGCCCTCTGGGGCGACGGCCACCTTGAGATCACCCACTTCGAGCGGGGCAGGGGAGCCATCGAGGTGCTCTTCAACGAGCTGCCCGACCTGCTCATCGTGGACCACGACCTGCCTGACATGCCCGGCCTGGACGTGGTCAATCTGGTCAAGAGCGAGAACGTCTACCGCCAATTGCCCGTGATCCTGGCCATCCGGGAAGAAAGCCTGGACCAGGGCGCGGACTGGTGCTCCGCCGAGGTGGACGACATCCTCATCCTGCCCAGCTCCGCCGCGCGCATGAAGGTGCGCATCTTCCTGACCATCACCCGGGCCTCGCGCGCCTTCGACGCCAACCCGCTCTCCAAGCTGCCGGGCAACACCTCCATCATCCAGCGCATCCAGGAGATGATCGACCGCCGGGAGGACTTCGCCCTGGCCTACGCCGACCTGGACTACTTCAAGAGCTTCAACGACAAGTACGGCTTCTCGCGCGGGGACGAGGTGCTGATGATGAGCGCGCGCATCATCGTGAACACCATCCGGGGTTTTACGGGCGTACGCTCCTTCGTGGGCCACGTGGGCGGGGACGACTTCGTGTTCATCCTGCCGCCGGACAAGATCGAGCTGGCCTGCCAGCGCATCGTGGAGAATTTCGACTCCATCGTGCCCCACTTCTACGACGAGGAGGACCGGGCCAGGGGCTTCATCCAGTCCACGGACCGGGAGGGCAACATGCGCACCTTCCCGCTCATGGCCATCTCCATCGCGGTGGTGCTCAACGTGGGCGGGCGGCTCCAGCACTACGGCGAGGCCTCCCAGATCGCCATGACCCTCAAGAAGAAGGCCAAGGAGAACCCCAAGAGCTGCTATGTCCTCGACAAGCGACTCTCCTGAAACGCCGTTGCCCGAGGCGGCGCTGGGCTTTCTGGCCTGGCTCTCGGTGGAGAAGGGCTACTCCCCGGCCACCCTGGCCGCCTACCGCAACGACCTGCAATACTTCGAGCGATACTTGAACAACCGCAGCCTCACGGTTGCGGAGCCCAAGGCCATTTCCCGCAGGGATATCCAGGGCTTCCTGGCGGAGCAGCATCGCGCCAGGCAGGCTAAAACCTCCATGTCTCGGCGGCTTTCCAGCCTGCGCGGCTTCTTCAAGCACCTGATCCGCCGGGGCCTGATCGCCAAGAGCCCGGTGGAGGGGCTGGCCAACCCCAAGCTCTCCAAGCCGCACCCCAAAAGCCTCAACGTGGACCAGGCCTTCGCCCTGCTGGACGCCCCGCAGCCCAGCCGGGCGGACCCGGAGTCCGTGCGGGACGCGGCCCTGGCCGAGCTGCTCTACGGCTCGGGGCTGCGCATCTCGGAAGCGTTGGGGATGAAGCTGAACGACCTGGACCTGAACGCGCGCATCGCCAGGGTCATGGGCAAGGGCAGCAAGCAGCGCCTGGCCCCGCTTTCGGACACTGCGGCGGAGGCGTTGCGGGGCTACATGGCCGTGCGCCACGCCTTCTCGCCCGAACCGGCGGAGCAGGCGGTGTTTCTGGGGGCGCGGGGCAAGCCGCTCCAGCGCAGGCAGGCCAACAGGATCATCGAGGCGCTCTCGGCCAAGGCCGGGCTGCCCACGGCCATCAGCCCCCACGTGCTGCGGCACAGCTTCGCCAGCCACATGCTGCAATCCGGGGCGGACATGCGGGCCGTGCAGGAACTGCTGGGGCATGAGCGGCTCTCCACCACGCAGCGGTATACACACCTGAACCTGGCGCAGCTGACCAAGGCTTACGATCACGCGCACCCCCGGGCAGGGAAGGGGGGGGAGGGCGGGGACGAAAGCGAGGAAGGTTAGTTCTCGATTGCCTGGATCATGACATCTCCCACACATCGTCAAGAGGGAGCATGAAAATGCCTGCACTAAATCAGTCCGTTGCCGCGCTGAGAGTCCATGGGGATTTCTTTTGTCCCCAGTACATCACCCATATGTTGGGTTGCGAGCCGACCTATACCCACTCCAAGGGTGAAACGGGGCGAAGTAAAGCTTCAGGGAGCACGTGGATCAGGAGGCACAGCATTTGGACTCTTTCGGCGGAGGACCGCAAGCCTGCCGATCTTGATGCGCAGGTGACGGAACTGCTCGGCAAGCTCACGCAGGATTTGAGCGTCTGGGAAGCTCTCCATAAGGAGCATGAAATCTTTTTGTCTGTCGGCCTCTTCATGGAAAAAGGGAATGAGGGAGTCTCGCTGTCTCCAGTCATCTTGTTGGCCTTGGGCCAGCGGGGCATCATGATCGAATTTGACATTTACGACCCCGACAAGGAACTGCTGGACGACGATCCTTGCCCGTGCGCAAGCGGCTTGACGTATGGAAAATGCTGCAAAGTGCGGCTCGAAAAGGCGGATGCAAAGAACGACACGGGGGTAACTGAAACGGTTGCCCCGTGATGTCCGCTTACCGATGTGAAATACGCGGAATGAGCCTCGGCACTTCTTTCTGATACCGCCTGTAAACCTCCCCGAACTTCTCCACCAGCCGCCGTTCCTCGAATACGGAGCCTATCAGGCTGTAGCCCGTCACGAACACCGCGAAGAGCAGCGTTTCCAGCGTCATGTGCGGTTCAGCGAAAAGATACACCACCGAGGCGGAGTACATGGGGTGCCTCACATAGCGGTAGGCGCCTGAGATAGCCAATCCATGAGAGCCCTTGAACTCGCCGTCCTGGCCCAGGCGGGCGTTGGGGAAGGCTTTGGCCTGGCTCAGGCCGATGAACTCCCGGATGTCGAAGGCTTTGAAGGTCCAGACGAAGAACGCGGCGGCCGCCAGGCGCACCAGCCAGAGCAGGGCGGCGAACAGGCCGCGCACATGGTAGATCTCGTTCTCCAGCCTCGGCAGCAGGAGCAGCGCGACCCCGAAGCTGACCAGGGAGAACGCCGTGAAGCCGAGCCGGTAGAAGGCGTAGCGCTCCCCCAGCGCGCGCATGAGTGCGCGCTTGAAGGTCTGGCACATGCTCAGGCTGTGCAGGAGCGCCCAGGCGCTTAGAATACCGAGAAATTGAGCGGCTTCAGCCATGCCCACCCCGTGGCCGGGTTACGTCCGCGCGTGTTGTCGTCGTCAGCTGTGTGGACAGTCTCACAGGCCAAATCCCGACAGCGAGCATCCCACCGTCACGCCAGCCCCCGCAGGTCCCCCATCCCCTCGCTGCCACCGGCCAGCTTCCTGGCCATCTCCAACTGATCCGCCCGGCAACTGGCCCTTCCATCCAGCATGGCCGCCGTGACCCGGCGCAGAATCTCGCCGTACAGGGGGCCGGGCTCCACGCCCAGCTTCTTGATGTCCTGCCCGGTGATGTCCACGCGCTGCGGGCGCAATGTGGTCAGGAACAGCGAGATGGCCTTGCGCACCGTCTCCTTGGGGTGGCGGGCCATGAGGTAGAGCACCCCTTCCAGCGGCAGGTCCCTGAGCATGAAATACAACTCGCTGTGCAGGCCGTGCCTATAATCCCACTCGTAGATGGACTGGGCGATGTTGCGGATGCAGTGGCGCAGGGAAAGGAACCCCTCTACGCGCTGCCGGTTGAAACCGAGGCGCTCGGCCACGCTTGAGACCTGATCGTCCTCCATGCCGGCGCACAACCCCAGGAAGTAGATGCGCCAGACCTCGGGCGAGGGCTCCATGTAGAGCAGCTGGTACCAGGTGATGACCCGCTCGGATTCGGCCAGCACCTCGTCCTTGCGCGGGTCCAGGGCCAGCAGGGGGTGGATGGCGGCAAGCAGCTTGAACTCGTCCATGCGCCGGATGCAGGCCAGGGCGTTGCCGTCCTCGAAGATGTGGATGATCTCGTGGAACACGCGCGAGCCCGAGAGCTTGTGCACGAAGTTGTTCACGATGGCGTTCTTTATGAGCCGCTCGGTCTGCGCCCCGATGCGGAACTGGAAGCGCTGCTCGAAGCGGATGGCGCGCAGGATGCGGGTGGGGTCCTCCACGAAGGAGAGGGAGTGCAGCACCCGGATCACGCGCTCCTTGATGTCGCGCTGGGCCCCGAAGAAGTCCACCAGCTTGCCGAAACTTCCCGGCGAGAGGTGCACGGCCAGGGCGTTGATGGTGAAGTCGCGCCGGTAGAGGTCCATCTTGATCGACGACAGCTCCACCGTGGGCAGGGCAGCGGGATATTCGTAGTACTCCAGGCGCGCGGTTGCCACGTCCACCCGGTTGCCGTCGGGCAGGATGAGCACGGCCGTCTTGAACTTGTGGTGGGACTTGATCCTGCCGCCCATCTCCGCCGAGAGGGCCTCGGCGAAGCGGATGCCGTCGCCCTCCACCACCAGGTCCAGGTCCAGGTTGGGGCGGCCCAGGATGAGGTCGCGCACGAAGCCGCCCACAACGTAGGCCTCGTAGCCCATTTCCTGCGCCAGAGCCCCGGCGCGCTTGACCAGGGCGAAGAGCCTGCCGGGCAACCGCTCGCGCAGCACCCCGGCCATGTTGCGCTCGCTCTTGCGCTCCGGCCCCACGCTTTCGGGTATGCGCGCGGGTTCGCGCACCAGCACGTTGATGAGGTCCGTGCGGGTGATGACGCCCGCCACCTCGCCGCCTTCCACCACGGGGATCAGGCGCTGGCGCTGCTCCAGGATGATTTCAGTAATGTGATAGAGGTCGGTCTGCGGGGTGATGGTGTGCGCGCCCTGCATCATGTAATCCCCGGCGGCGGAAGCGCCCAGGCCGTGTTTCACGGCCTTGTCCACGATGTCGTGCTCCAGGATGCCCACGCAGCGCCGGTCCTCGGCGTCCACCACGGGCATGGCCTTGAGCCCGTAGTGGGTCATGGTCTCGGCGGCCTCGGTGAGGGGGCGGTCGTCCGCGATGACGATGGCCGGGCGGCTCATGAGCGCGCTTGCCAGTATCTGCGGGTTCACCTGGGAGGAGAGCAGGGCCAGCAGTTCCTGCTTGGCCTGGGGAAGGGTCTTGTCCTTGAGGGAGGCCGAGGCGGCGAAGGCGTGGCCGCCCCCGCCCAGGGATGCGCAGATGCGGCCAACGTCCACGTCGCGGGTGCGGGAGCGGGCCACAAGGTGCACGCGGTCCTTCATCAGCGCCATTGCGAAGAGCACGCGCACGTTCTGCATGTCCATGAGCTTGTGGGCCAGCAGGGCGAAGTCGCCCACGTAGTTGTCCAGCACGGCCTCTGTGAGCACCACCTCCACGCCGTTGACGTCGAAGGTGGTGCAGTTCTCCAGCAGGGTGCTCATGAGCGTGATCTGCTCGGCGGAAAGCTCCCGCGTGAGCAGCTCGGAGAGGGTGGACATGTCCATGCCCTGGCCCTTGAGCCAGGCGGCGGCGGTGAAGTCCTTCTCCGTGGTGGAGTTGAAGGTGAAGGAGCCCGTGTCCTCATAGATGCCCAGGGCCAGGAAGGTGGCCTCGTCGGGCGTGAGGCTCATGCCCTTTTCCAAGATCATGTGCGTGAGGATGGTGGTGGTGGAGCCCCACGGCTTGACCACGCTCACGCTGCCCTGGAGGTCCTCCTCGGTGTCGGGGTGGTGGTCGTAGAGGTGGATGTCCAGCCCGGGCTGGGAGAACAGGGCCTCCACGTGGGAGACGCGGGAGCGCTGCCTGGTGTCCACCACCACGAGGGTGCGCACCGTCGCGGGGTCTATCTCCTTGAAGGCCTTGAAGTTGAAGACGTAGGTGGCGCTCTGGATGAAGAAGTTGCGCAGGTTCTTCTCCTGGCTGCCGGGGAAGATGAGCACCGCGCCGGGGTAGAGCTTCCCGGCGGCGATGATGGCGGCCAGGGCGTCGAAATCGGCGTTGATGTGGGACGTGATGACCGTGGGGGCGGCCAAGCCGTGCTGGGGCTTGGATGTCATGAATCCTCTCTGGGGCTTTTGGGGGCTGAAGGCCTGGAGCGGGGGTGGTGGCTGCGGTGCACGGCCGTGAGCCTGTCGGCCTGGACGTGGGTGTATATTTCGGTGGCCGAGATGTCGGCGTGGCCCAGGAGCATCTGCACGGTGCGCAGGTCGGCCCCGCCCTCCAACAGGTGTGTGGCGAAGCAGTGGCGCAGGCTGTGGGGGGATATCTCCTTGCGGATGCCGGCATCCAGCGCGTAGCGCTTGATGAGCTTCCAGACTCCCTGGCGGGTGAGGCCTTTGCCGGAGCGGTTCAGGAACAGCAGGTCCGTCACGGGCTTGAACCCGGGGCGCACGTTCTGGGCGTAGCGGGAGAGCAGATCCTGCGCCAGCGAGTGGATTGGCACCAGGCGTTCCTTGTCGCCTTTGCCGATCACCCGGAGCACCCCGGCCTGGGCGTCGAAATCAAGCGGCCGCAGGGTGATGAGCTCGCTCACGCGCAGCCCGGCGGCGTAGAGAAGCTCCAGCATGGCCCGGTCGCGGAAGCCCAGGCTGGTGCTTGCGTCCGGGCGGGCGAGCAGGGCCTCCACCTCCTCCCGGGTGAGCACGCCGGGCAGGGTGCGGGGCAGCTTGGGGGCCTCCACCAGGGCCACGGGGCTCGCCGCCAGCCAGCCCTCGCTCACGGCGTGGGCGAAGAAGCTGCGCAGGCTGGAAAGGTGGCGCGCCAGGGAGCGGCTGGTCAGCCCCTTCTGGCGCAGGAACATGAGGTAGAGGAAAATGGTCTGGTCGCTCACGGCCTCCACGCTGGCCGTGCGCTCCTCCAGGAATATCTGGAAATGTACGATATCCTGCGAGTATGCGGTCAGGCTGTTCTCGGAGAGGCCCTTGACCACCAGCAGATGTTCGAGCCAGGCGTCCACCCAGGGATGTGGCGCGCCGCGCAACGCATTGGTTTTTATTGACACCGGACAGGCCCTCTTTTTATGACCTGGGCTCGTTTCTTACATTTCTTGCGCCAGCGCGCAATCGCTCCAAGGAGTCTCCTCATGTCCCAGTTCAAGATGGCTGACCGCATCGCGGCCCTGCCCCCGTACCTTTTCGCCGAGATCGACCGCGTCAAGAAAGAGGTCAAGGCTCGCGGCGTCGACATCATCAGCCTGGGCATCGGCGACCCCGACCTGCCCACTCCGGACTTCATCATCGAGGCCCTCTACGCCTCGGCCAAGAAGCCCGAGAACCACCAGTACCCCGACTACGTGGGCCTGCGCACCTTCCGCGCCGCCGTGGCGGACTGGTACAAGGGCCGCTTCGGCGTGGACCTGGACCCCGACGAGGAGGTCGTCTCCCTCATCGGCTCCAAGGAGGGCATCGCCCACTTCCCGCTGGCCTACGTGAACCCCGGCGACCTGGTGCTGGTCTGCACGCCCAACTACCCCGTGTACGGCATCGCCACCAACTTCGCCGGCGGGCGCGTGAAGTACCTGCCCATGAGCGAGGACAACGACTTCCTGCCCGACCTCGACTCCGTGACCGACGAGGAGTGGGAGCAGGCGAAGATGATCTTCACCAACTTCCCCAACAACCCCACCTCGGCCTGCGTGCCCAAGAGCTTCTATGAGAAGCTGATCGCCAAGGCCAAGGCCACCAACACCATCGTGGTGGCCGACGCCGCCTACACGGAGATGTACTACAACCCGGCCAACAAGCCCATCTCCGTGTTCGAGATCCCCGGCGCCAAGGACGTGGCCATCGAGTTCCACTCCCTCTCCAAGACCTACAACATGACCGGCTGGCGCATCGGCATGGCCGTGGGCAACGCCGGGCTGGTCAAGGGCCTGGGCAAGATCAAGGAGAACGTGGACTCCGGCATCTTCCAGGCCGTGCAGGAGGCGGGCATCGCCGCGCTCCAGCATGGCGACCCCTACGCCGAGAAGTTCCGCGCCATCTACAAGGAGCGCCGCGACATTCTCATGGCGGGCCTGAAGAAGATCGGCATCTCCTGCCGGGAGCCGGAAGCCACCTTCTACGCCTGGTGCAAGGTGCCACAGGGCTACGAGACCAAGGCCTTCGTGACCAAGGTCCTGCAGGAGACGGGCGTGGTCGTCACCCCGGGCAACGGCTTCGGCATGCCCCAGGCTGGCGATGGCTACTTCCGCATCGCCATGACCGTGGGCAAGGACCGCATCGAAGAGGCCCTGTCGCGCCTGGCCAAAATGTAGGGCCGCAAAACTGGCTTTGCACCATCCGAACGATCCGGGCTCCCCGCCGCAAGGGGAGCCCGCACATGTTGCCGGCCTTCAGCCGCACGCCGCGACCCGGCGCGGCTGGAGGCCGGCTTTCGTCGCTCTGGGCTCCAACCTGGGCGAACCCGCCAGAACCCTCGAACGCTGCGCCACCGCACTCGACGGCCTGCTGCCCGGCGTGCGCGTGGCCGCCCGGTCCAGGTTGTGGCAGACGGCCCCGCTGGGTCCGCCGGGCCAGCCCTGGTACGCCAACATGGTGGTGCGCCTGGAGTGCGCCCCGGAGGTCACGGCGAGAGCGCTGTTCGCCGCGCTGATGGGGCTGGAGGCCCGGCTCGGGCGCAACCGCGTCATGGAGCGCCGCTGGGGGCCGCGCATCCTCGACGTGGACCTGCTCCTCTTCGGGAGTGAGCGCAGCGGCGACCCCGCCATGACCCTGCCGCACCCCCGCATGTGGGAGCGCGCCTTCGTGTTGCTGCCCCTGCGGGAGGTCGCCCCGGAATTGGTGCCGGATGAAAGGCTTGAGGGTTTGTCATTTTCCCAATCAGGCACTATCATCTTCTGAACGCCTGATTCAAAGGATTCCTCATCCATGTGGAAGTTCATCATAGCCGCCGCTGCGGCCTACATGCTCTGGAAAATGTTCATGGGCGACACGAAACGTCGCAAGGAAGAAGCCAAGCAGGAACGAGAGACCCTTATCGTCAGGGGAGAGATGGTCAAGGACCCGGCCTGCGGGGCCTACGTTTCTCCCGAGGACTCCGTGCACGCCAGCATCGAAGGCAGGACCATGCATTTCTGCAGCTACGAGTGCCGCGACGCCTACATCAAGCAGTTGCGTTCCGGCTCCAACGGCAACAAGGGGTGATTCCATGAAATTCTTTCTGGACAGCGCCAATCTGGACGAAATCAAGGCCGCGGCCGACATGGGCCTGCTCGACGGCGTGACCACCAACCCCACCCTGTTCTCCAAGGAGAAGGGCGACTGGCGCGAAGTGGCACAGGCGATCTGCAAGGAATGCCCCGGCCCCGTCAGCCTGGAGGTGGTGGGCACCACGGCCGAGGCCATGCTGGCCGAAGCCAGGGACCTCATCTCCTTCGGGCCCAACGTGGTGGTGAAGATCCCCATGATCCTGGAAGGGCTCAAGGCCGTGCGCCAGCTCAAGGCGGCGGACGTGGCCGTCAACGTGACCCTGGTGTTCCAGCCCCTGCAGGCGCTCATGGCCGCCAAGGCCGGCGCCACCTACGTGAGCCCCTTCGTGGGCCGCATCGACGCCATCGGCGGCGACGGCATGGGCATGGTGGAGGAGGTGATCTCCATCTTCCGCAACTACGACCTGGATACCCAGGTGCTGGTGGCCAGCGTGCGCAACCCCCTGCACGTGGTGCGCGCCGCCCTGATGGGTGCGGACGTGGTCACCGTGCCCTTCGCCGTGCTCAAGGAGCTGGCCAAGCACCCCCTGACGGAGAGCGGCCTTGAAACCTTCCTGAAGGATTGGGGCAAGGTGGTCAAAGGCTGACGTTGCGTTTTTCACAGCGGCTGCATATGTTCGCCCCCGAAACCGGAAACCGTTTATCCGCCGTTCAAGGCGGGCGTAAGGCGGCGCCGTTTAGACGCGCCGAGCGCCCCCCAGGTGTCTGATGTCCAAGAACAAACCGGCTCCCATAATCGTCAAGCGCGAGGAAGAAGGCCACGCCGCCCCCCACGGGGGCAGCTGGAAGGTCGCCTACGCGGACTTCGTCACGGCCATGATGGCCCTGTTCCTGCTCCTGTGGCTGACCATGGCGCTCAAGCCCCAGGTGAAGGAGCAGATCGCCATGTTCTTCCAGGACCAGGATCTGCCCAAGCGCGATAAACCGCAGGAAACGGTGGTCCTGCCCACTTACGTGGCCAAGGACAGCACCCAGGGCACCCCACAGTTCAAGCTCTCCCAGGAGGAGAAGTACAAGTACGAAGTGGCCCTGATGATCAAGCAGCTCATGGACAACAACCCCAACCTGAAGCAGAACTCCGGCATCAGCTCGGACAAGGTGGGGGTGCTGCTGCACGTCAACAACGCGGTCATGTTCCAGCCCGGCTCCCCGCAGCTCAAGCCGGAGGCCTACAAGCTGCTGGACGACGTGGTGGGCGTGCTCAAGAAGATCAAGGTGGACCTGGTGGTGCGCGGCCACACCGACGACGCCGAGTCCGGCAACGGCATGTCCAAGTTCGAGCTTTCGGCCATGCGCGCGGCGGCCTGCGTGCGCTACATCGTGGAGAAGGGCGGCATACCGTCCACCCGTGTGAAGGCGGCGGCCTACGCCGACAGCCAGCCCATCGCGCCCAACACCTCCGACCAGAACCGCGCCATCAACCGCCGGGTGGAGTTCCTGTACCATTCGCCGGAGATGGCCAACCTCTACTAGCCACGGGATACCATGCGCACATTCGTCCTGCTCCTGCTCCTCGCTCTCTCCGCTCCGGCCGCCTGGGCCCAGGGCAACGTCTCCCTGCCTCTGGCCTACCAGATCAACGCCTCGGCCACGGGTGAATCCGCCGAGAAGCTCTCCGCGCTGACCCGCAAGGAGAACACCACCGGCGTGGCCATCGGCCAGTGGATGGAGTTCGAGTTCGGCAAGCCCAACGTGGTGACGCGCCTGACCGTGGTCAACGGCTGGGCGGACACCGGCGAGTTCAAGCGCATGGGCCGCGTCAGGACCATGACCCTGCAGTTCTCGAACGGCGGCAAGCAGACCATCACCCTCAAGGATTCACCCAAGCCCCAGAGCTTCGCGCTCAAGGCCACCACCTCCAGCGTGCGCATGACCGTCACCGAGGTCTACGGCGGCGGCTCCTCCGAGGTTCCCTATCTTTCCGGGGTGTTCTTCGAGGGGTTCGATCCGGAACTGCAGCAGGTGAAGCTGACCGGGCGCTTCGAGGGCTGCGTGCGCTCGCGCTCAAGCTCCAGTTGGGAGGGATCGGAGGACCCGCTGTACTACTGCTCCCGCTTCCGTGCCGACGACGGCAGGGTTTTCGGCTGCATGGACGACCTCTGCTTCCATACCAAGGATCTCGTCAACGTGCGCCTGCAGGTCACGGCCGTGGTCAGGCCCGGCAACGTCCTGGAGGTCCTGGCCGCCACGCCGGCCAAATAGGGTCCATGTCCGGCGGATGCGGATTCGTGGGCGGCGCTTACCCGGCCGGGGGTGCACGGTGATCACGCTGCTGTCTTCCTCCACGGTCTTCCCGGACCCAGAGAACGCCGATCCGGGCGGCCTGCTGGCCGTGGGGGGCGACCTGAGCCCCAGGCGGCTGATCGCGGCCTACAGCAACGGCATTTTTCCCTGGTACAACGAGGACCACCCCATCCTGTGGTGGTCGCCCGACCCCCGCCCCATCATCACCCCGCGCTGGCTCACGCTGGACAAGCGCTTCCAGCGCTACCTGCGCAACCACCCCTTCGACGTCACGGTGGACACCGACTTCCAGGCCGTCATCAGCGCCTGCGCCACAATCGACCGGCCCGGACAGGCCGGAACCTGGCTCACCGACGAAATGATCCGGGCCTACGCGCGCCTGCATCGCGAGGGACACGCGCACAGCGTGGAATGCAGGCTGGACGGCCGGCTGGTGGGTGCCATATACGGGGTGGGCGTCGGCAGGGCGTTTTTCGGGGAATCCATGTTCCACACCGTGGGGCAGGCCTCCAAGGTGGCCTTCGTGCACCTGATGTGGCTCCTGAAAGACTTAAGGTTTTACTTTATGGATTGCCAGCAGGCCACCCCGCATGTGATGCGCCTGGGCGCGCGGGAGATACCCCGGGTGGAGTTCACCCGCCTTGCGCGCACTGCCTGCGCCCAGCCATCCGAGCCCGGCCCCTGGGCCGCGCCCGCCTGGTGGAGCGATCCGCAATGCGTGAAGGAGCGTTTGTATGGAAGCCGTGACGATCGCTCTTGATGTTCGCCGCACGTGTTGAGGCGTAGGCGCGGAGGTCGGGTGGCACCTCCGGTTCGTTCAGGCCAGCGTCGTGGAGGTGTGGGGCAAACCCTCGCAGGCGCCCATCTTCTGGGAGCTCGCGTCCATGTATGGCCAATGGGGTCTGGAGATAGTGGAGAACGGCGCTGACGTGGTGTTCCGTTTCACGAGAAAAACCTGAGGAGTGTGTGCATGTCGGCGCTGCTGATAGGGAGAGATCCTGCTCGTAGGGGAGAGGATGTGAATACGCGCGCGGTGGCGCTCCTGTGCCTTGCAGGCGCGGCCGTGGCCGTGCTCTCGGGCATGTACGAGAGCTACGGCATGTTCGCCCAGCTCTGCGCCGCGTTTTCGGACGGCTGCAAGCAGACCCTGGGCTTTACGCTGCTGGGCTACCCGTTGTGGGTGCTCGGCGCGGCCTATTTCGCGCTGCTGTGCGCGTCGGTGTACTTTTTTCCTCCGGCAGCCGTATGGATCGTGGGCGCGGGGCTCGGCTTCGAAGCCGAACTGGCACGCACGCTCATCGCCATGAAGGCCCCGTGCGTGTTCTGCATCGCCAACGGCGTATTCGTGGTGCTGAGCGCGGCCTTCGTGTTCCGAAGCCGCCATTTCTGGCAGATGCTGGCCCTGGCGCTGCTGTCCTTCATCCTGGTGCAGCAGGGGCTGACGCGCCCCGTGCCCAAGGCCCCGGTCGTGACGGGCCAGGCGGCCCAGGCCGCGCCCGAGCCCAAGCCGGACATCACCATGCTGCCCATCGACCGCCGCTACGTCATGGGGCCTGATGACGCCCCCGTGACCGTCGTGGAGTTTTCCGACTACCAGTGCCCCGGCTGCAAGAGGGTTCACGAGAGCATCAAGGTGGTGCGCCCCCTGTACGAAGGAAAAATCCGCTGGATCTTCAAGGATTTCCCGCTCCAGATGCACCCCTACGCCGCGCGCGCCGCGCAGGCCGCACGCTGCGCCGGTGACCAGGGCAAGTTCTGGGACTACCAGGATCTGCTCTACGCGGCCCAGGGCGACCTGCCGGACGACCTGCTCAAGCAGTTCGCCCAGCAGCTCGGGCTGGATGCCCAGGCTTTCGGTCAGTGCCTGAGCACGGACAAGTACAAGGCCGCGGTGGAGGCCAGCATCCAGGATGCGGACAACGCCCGCGTGGATCGCACGCCCACGTTCTTCCTCAATGGGGAGCACCTGCCCGGCGTGCCTACCCTGGATGGGTTCAAGCACCTGATCGACCAGGCGCTGGAGCAGAGCAAGGCGCAGAAGCAGTAGCAATCGTACAGAATAAAAAAGAGGCCGCCGGGAATCCAGTTCCCGGCGGCCTCTTCTTTATGCCTTTAGCTGCGTGGTTCAAAAAACCGTCAACTCTTCTCGATCCCGAACCACTTTCCGGCGACCACCGGCTTGAACCCCTTCATGATGTCCAGCAGGGCGGGGAAGCTGTCCGCCTGGAGCAGGTTCTCCCGGTGCACGGGCTTCACGAAGCCCTCCTGCACCATGTTGTCCAGGAATCCCGACAATTTGTCGTAATATCCCATCACGTTGCACAGCCCGGCCGGTTTGGCGTGCAGGCCGAGCTGCCCCCAGGTGGCCACCTCGAAGAACTCCTCCAGGGTGCCCAGGCCGCCGGGCATGGCCACGAAGCCGTCCGAGAGCTCGGCCATCTTGGCCTTGCGCTCGTGCATGGTCTCCACCTCGTGCATCTCGGTGAGCCGGTCGAAGGCCAGTTCCTTGGCTTTCAGGAATCCGGGCAGCACGCCCACCACGCGACCGCCGCCGTCGGCCACGGCGTTGGCCAGCACGCCCATGAGCCCGTTCTTGGCCCCGCCGTACACCAGCCCGATGCCGCGCTCGGCCAGGGTGCGCCCGGCTTCGGCCACGGCCTCGGCGTAAGCGGGGGACTTGCCGGGGTTGGAGCCCAGGAAGACGCAGACGTTCCTCATTTCTGGTCAACCTCGACGATGGGCGCGTGCTGGCTCAGGTCGAAGAAGCCGCGCACGGGGAAGGGCAGGGTGTAGTTGGGGATCTTGTCGAAGAGCACGAAGCCCACGTCCTTGCCTTCGGGCAGGTCGGACAGGGCGGGGATGCCCAGGGGCACGGGGAAGTCGATGGTGCAGGAGCGGATGGCGTCCAGCTTGTCCGCGTAGCGCTCCTGGAAGTAGGCCACCATCATGTCGCGCTCCTCCGCCGTGAAGGACTCAAGCACAAGCTTGCGCCCGGAGGCCATGTCCGCGTCCATGTCGGGGTGCATGGGGTCGCCCAGCACTTCGTTCCAGTCGTAGGCATCCTCTTCCAGTTCGTCCCATTCTGGGCGGAACAGGTGGACCTCCACGTCCTTGCGGCCCTTGAAGCTCTTGATCACGATGGAGACGGACCAGGCCCGGTCCACCGGGATCCTTTCCTGTGCAGGGACTATGTCGATCAGCATGGTTGCCCTCCGCGCTTGTTTTATGGCCCGCGAGGCCTTAGAAAGATGTTCGCGCCGTCGCGAGGGGATAGATTTGAGAAAACAGGACAAAAGTCAATCCGAGTTCACGCTTGTCAGCCCATATTCGCCCCAGGGGGACCAGCCCCAGGCCATCGACGAGCTGACCGCCAACCTGGATTCCGGCCTGCCCGCCCAGGTGCTGCTGGGGGCCACGGGCACCGGCAAGACCTTCACCATGGCGCAGGTGATCGCCCGCACGGGGCGGCCCGCGCTGATTATGGCCCCCAACAAGACTCTCGCGGCGCAGCTCTTCAACGAATTCAAAGGCTTGTTTCCCAACAACGCCGTCGAATACTTCGTCAGCTACTACGACTACTACCAGCCGGAAGCCTACCTCCCGCGTACGGACACCTACATCGAAAAGGACTCCTCCATCAACGAGGATATCGACAAGCTCCGGCACGCCGCCACCCACGCGCTGCTCACCCGGCGCGACGTGGTGATCGTGGCCTCGGTGAGCTGCATCTACGGCCTGGGCTCGCCCGAATACTACGCCAAGATGGTGCTCCCCCTGGAGGAGGGCCAGAACATCTCCATGGAGGAGGTCATCGGCAAGCTGGTTGAGGTGCAGTACGAGCGCAACGACTACGACCTGCACCGTGGCGCCTTCCGCGTTCGCGGCGACGTGCTGGAGATCATCCCGGCCTACGCCCGGGAGCGTGCGCTGCGCCTGGAGTTCTTCGGCGACGAGCTGGAGCGCGTGCTGGAGACCGACCACCTCACCGGCGAGGTGATCCGCAACCTGCCCAAGACCGTGATCTTCCCCAACTCGCACTACGTCTCGGACCGCGACAACCTCACCCGGGCCATGAGCGACATCCGCGACGAGCTGCGCGAGCGCCTGATCGAGTACAAGCGCGACAACCGCCTGGTGGAGGCCCAGCGCCTGGAGCAGCGCACCCTCTACGACCTGGAGATGATCGAGGAGCTGGGCTACTGCAACGGCATCGAGAACTACTCCCGCCACCTGGACGGGCGCAAGGCGGGCGAGCCCCCGGCCACGCTGATCGACTATTTCCCCAAGGATTTCATCCTGTTCATGGACGAATCCCACATCTCGGTGCCCCAGGTCGCCGGCATGTACAACGGCGACCGCTCCCGAAAATCCACCCTGGTGGATTACGGCTTCCGCCTGCCCTCGGCCCTGGACAACAGGCCGCTCAATTTCGACGAGTTCCAGAGCCGCATCGGCCAGGCAGTGTTCGTCTCGGCCACGCCCGGCCCCTGGGAGCTGGAGCGCGCCCAGGGCCTCATCGTGGAGCAGATCATCCGCCCCACTGGCCTGCTGGACCCCCAGGTGGAGGTGCGCAAAACCCAGGGCCAGATCGACGACCTGCTCTCGGAGTGTAAAAAGCGCGCCGCCGCCGGGGAGCGCGTGCTGGTGACCACCCTGACCAAGCGCATGGCCGAGGAGCTCACGGACTACCTGAACACCTACGGCGTGAACACCCGCTACCTGCACTCCGACGTGGACACCCTGGAGCGCGTGGCAATCATCCAGGCCCTGCGCGCGGGCGAGTTCGACGTGCTGGTGGGCATCAACCTGCTGCGCGAGGGGCTCGACATCCCCGAGGTGTCCATGGTGGCCATCCTGGACGCCGACAAGGAGGGTTTCCTGCGCTCCACCCGCTCCCTGATCCAGACCTTCGGCCGCGCGGCCCGCAACCTCCAGGGCCGGGTCATCCTCTACGCCGACCAGGTGACGCGCTCCATGCGCGAAGCCATGGACGAGACCGAGCGCAGGCGCGCCAAGCAGCAGGCCCACAACCTGGAGCACGGCATCACCCCCAAAACGGTCGTCAAGGACCTCGACAACGTGCTCGACGCCATCTACACGCAGGGCAAGGCCGAGAAGGCCCCGAAACGCAAGGGCGAAAGCTTCGTGGACGAGATCATGGAACAGGCCAGGGACGAGGAAACCGTGGAGAAGCTCCTGAAACGCCTGGAGCGCGACATGCGCGCCGCAGCCAAGGAGCTGGCCTTCGAGCGCGCCGCCGAGCTGCGCGACGCCATCGCGGCACTGCAAGGCGGCAGGAAATGAAGGGGCGCCGCATAAGACGCATCCGCGACCGCTTCTGGGGCATGCGCCGCAGGCTCGGCGTGCTCTGGCCGGTGCTGGCGGGCCTGGCCTCGGTGGCCGCCATCTTCACCTGCGGCACAGTCGCCTTCATGCAGGTGGAGGGCTGGGACCTCTTCGACAGCGTGTACATGATGATCATCACCCTCTCCACGGTGGGCTACGGCGAGGTCCACCCCCTGAGCAAGGCGGGCAGGGTGATCGCCTCCATGGTGATCCTCACGGGCGTGGGCACGTTCTTCTATCTCGCGGGCGCCATCGTGCAATTGGTCATCGAGGGGCATCTGCAAAACATTTTCGGGAGGCGGTGGATGCGACGCGCCATAGACAAGATGCAGGGGCACACCATCGTCTGCGGCTACGGCCGCATCGGCTCCATCGTGGCCCAGGAGATCATGGCCGAGGGCCAGGACGTTGTGGTTGTGGAGCGCACCCCCGCCCTCATCGAGGAGCTCCAGCGCAAGGACATCCCCTACGTGGCCGGAGACGCCACCAAGGACGAGATGCTCCTTTCCGCCGGGCTCAAGCGCGCCAAGGCCCTGGTTTCCGCGCTCAGCGAGGAGGCGGCCAACGTCTACGTGACGCTCACCGCGCGCCAGATCAACCCGGAGATATTCATCGTGGCCCGCAGCGACGCCCCGGACCACTCCCAGCGCCTCACCCGCGCCGGAGCCAACCAGGTGCTCTTCCCGCACCTCTACGGCGGCATGCGCATGGCGCAGTCCGTGCTGCGGCCCACGGTGCTGGGCTTCATGGACCTGGCCATGCGCGGCGACATCGAAGACCTGCAGATGGAGCAGCTGACCATCGCCCCCGAATCGCAGGTGGCCGGGAAGGACCTCATCTCCTCGCAGCTCAGGCAGCGCTACAACATCATCGTCATCGGCATCAAGAAGCCCGATGGCAAGCTGCTGTTCAACCCGCAGCCCCAGTCCGTGCTGGAGGCCGGGGACACGCTCATCCTGGTGGGCAACAGGCACAGCCTGACCGCCATGCAGAAAGACCTGGCATGAGCGCGGCCCATCCCGCCGCGCCCTCCGTGCAGGTGGTGGTGGCCCGCTGGCGGGAGGACGCCGCCTGGGTGGAGCAACTGGGCCTGGAGGCGCTGGTCTACGACAAATCCGGCCAGCCAGGGCCACTGGCCCTGCCCAACATCGGCCGCGAGACCCACACCTACCTGACGCACATCGTCAGGAATTACGGCAGGCTTGCGGATTTCACCGTTTTCCTGCAAGCCGACCCGTTCCGGCACATGGGCGAGGGCGCGGACGTGAACGCCCTGCGCGAACGCATCGCCCGGAACGTCCGTCTGGGGGTGCAATTCACCGGCTTCGCCTGGTACAAGCTCAAGTGCGACAGGCTGGGCAGGCCCCACGCCATGCGCGACACCGAAGGCAAGGACCGCTGGAAGGGCTGGGGGAAGGACATCCCCGTGGGGGAGGTCCACGCCGCGCTCTTCGGGGGGGATGTTCCCGAGTCGTTTCTGGCCCCGGCCCCGGCCGGGCTGTTCTTCGTCTCACGGGAGCGCATCCTGGCACGGCCCCTGGCTTTCTACGCCTTCGCCCTGAGCCTCGTGGAGGCCGACCCCGAGGACGAACGCAACACAGGCCACGCCTTCGAGCGGCTGTGGCAGATCATATTCAACGGCAAGACCGGCTTGAACAAAGAGTCCTACGCATGACCGACACCGCATCCGACGCCCGCGCCCGCGCGCTGGAGCTCCGGGCGCTTCTGGAGCGCCACAGCCGCCTCTACTACGTGCTCGACGCCCCGGAGATCAGCGACGCCGAGTACGACGCGCTCTTCCGCGAGCTCCAGGCCATCGAGGCCGCGCACCCCGAGCTGGACGACCCCAACTCCCCCACGCGGCGCGTGGGCGGGGCCGTGGCCAAGGAGTTCGCCTCCAGGCCGCACCGCCAGCGCATGTACAGCCTGGACAACGCCCTGACCGAGGAGGACTGGCGCGCCTTCGTGGAGCGCCTGGCCCGCGTGCTGCCGGACCGGGAGTTCAGCTTCTGGGCCGACCCCAAGTTCGACGGCCTGGCCCTGGAGGCCATCTACGAGGACGGCAGGCTCGCGAGCGCCCTGACGCGCGGCGACGGGGAAGTGGGCGAGGACGTCACGGACAACATGCGCACCGTGCGCTCCCTGCCGCTGGACATCCGCGAGGCCGCCCGGAAGGCCGGGCTTCCGGTGCCCAGCCTGCTGGAGGTGCGCGGCGAGGTGGTCATCACCAAGGCGGACTTCCACGCCCTCAACACCGCCCAGGACGAGGCCGGGGCCAAGGTTTTCGCCAATCCTCGAAACGCGGCCGCCGGGTCCGTGCGCCAGCTCGACTCGCGGATCACGGCCTCCAGGCCCTTGCGCTTCTTCGCCTATGGCCTGGGCGAGACGAGCTGGCCCCTGCTGGTGCCGCCCTGGAGCACCCATTCCGCAGCCATGCGCGGCTTGTCCGCCCTGGGCTTCACCGTGGCGGAGCAGGGCAGGGTGGTGGACGCCGCCGGGGTCGAGGCCTTCTACAAGGAGCTTGAGGCCACCCGGGACGAACTGCCCTTCGAGATCGACGGCATGGTGGTCAAGCTGGACAGCCTGGAGTGGCAGCGCGAGGCCGGGTTCACGGCCCGTGCCCCCCGCTGGGCCATCGCGTGGAAGTTCCCGCCCCGGCAGGCCGAAACGGAGCTCAAGAGCATCGAGGTGCAGGTGGGGCGCACGGGCGTGCTCACTCCCGTTGCGATCCTTGAACCCGTGCAGGTGGCCGGAGTCACGGTCTCTCGGGCCACGCTGCACAACGAGGACGAGATCCGCGCCAAGGATTTGCGCGCGGGCGACATCGTGGTGGTGCAGCGCGCGGGGGACGTGATCCCCGAGGTGGTGCGCCCCGTGCTAGAGAAACGCCCCCAAGGCGCGGAGGAATTCAGCTTCCCGCCCACCTGCCCGGCCTGCGGCTCGCCCGTGAAGCGCCTGGAGGGCGAGGCGGCCTGGCGCTGCCTGAACCTCTCCTGCCCGGCGGTGCTGGTGCAGTCCATCATCTTCTTCGTCTCCAAGTCCGGGCTGGACATCGAGGGCCTGGGCAAGCGCTGGATCGAGGTGCTGGTCAACAAGGGGCTGGTGAAGTCCCCGGCGGACATCTTCCGCCTGAGCATGGATGACCTGATGCCCCTGGAGCGCATGGGCGAGAAGCTGGCCGAGAACATGCTGGCCTCCATCGAGAAAACCCGCGCGCAGGCTCCCCTGGCCAGGCTGATCGCCGGGCTGGGCATCCGGCATGTGGGCACGCAGACCGCGCGCACCCTGGCCGCCCGCTTCGACGATCTGGACGCCCTGGCCGCAGCCGACGCGGAAACCCTTAAGGATCTGCCGGACATCGGGCCGGAGGTGGCCGGGGCCATCCGCGCCTTTTTCGACAACCCCGCCAACCACCACCTGCTTCAGAGCTTCAAGGAATGCGGGCTGTGGCCGCGCAAGGCAGAGGATAACGCGGCGGACGCCGCCTCCAGGCCGCTTTCCGGGAAGCGCTTCCTGTTCACGGGGACGCTTTCCGGCATGGGCCGCAGCCAGGCCCAGGCCATAGTGGAGGGGCTGGGCGGCGTGGTGCTGGGCTCCGTCTCCAAGAAGCTCGATTACCTGGTCGCGGGCGCGGACCCCGGCTCCAAGCTGGATAAAGCCAGAGCACTTGGTGTACAGATTCTCTCACAGGACGAATTCGAACGCCTCACCCGGGGCGAAACCCTTTGATACCAGCGAGGACGAGCATGAGCGTGTGCGATGTGATCATCATGGGCGCGGGCGGCCGCATGGGCGGCACCCTGGCGGCGTTGGCCCAGGCCGACCCTGAACTCAACCTGGCGGGCGTGGTGGAGCGGCCCCAGCACGAGGCCTCGCTCGAGAAATTCACCTGCGTGCGCGGCACCGACGCCAAGGAAGTCTTCGCCAAGCTGCCCGGCGCCGTGGTGGTGGACTTCACCGCCCCGGAGGCCAGCGTGGCCGTGTCCAAGGCCGCGGCGGAGCTGGGCAACCCCGTGGTCTTCGGCACCACCGGCTTCAAGCCGGAACAGCTGCTCGAACTGGAGGCCTCGGCGGCCAAGGCGCCCATGTTCTGGTCCCCCAACATGAGCGTGGGCGTGAACACCCTCATGAAGCTCCTGCCCATGCTGGTGGAGGCCCTGGGCCCCGACTACGACCTTGAAATCACCGAAATCCACCACAACAAGAAGGTGGACTCCCCCAGCGGCACCGCGATCAAGCTGGGCCAGGTGATCGCCGCCGCACGGGGCCTGAACCTGGACGACGTGAAGAAGTGCGGGCGCGAGGGCATCGTGGGCGCGCGCACCAAGGAGGAGGTCGGCGTGCTGGCCGTGCGCGGCGGCGACGTGGTGGGCGACCACACGGTCTACTTCTTCGGCCCAGGCGAGCGCATCGAGGTGACGCACCGCGCCCACTCCCGCGAGAACTTCGCCCGGGGGGCGCTGCGCGCCGCGCGCTGGATCGGCTCCCGGAAGCCGGGCAAGCTCTATACTATGGCCGACATGCTGGCATGAAGATCGGGCTGCTCCAGATAAACACCGTTGCGGGCGACCTCTGCGGCAACGCCGCCAGAATCGCCCGCAACGCGGAGGCTGCGGCCGAGCAGGGCGCGGAGCTGTGCGTCACCCCGGAACTGGCCCTCACGGGCTATCCCCCCCGCGACCTGCTGCTCTCCTCGGCCTTCATCGAGAAGGCCCGCCACGAGCTGAACAGGCTGGCCGAACGCCTGGCCAAAGGCCCGGCGGTCCTGGTGGGCACGGCCGTCCCCACGGGGCGCGGCGACGCCAAGCCCCTGTACAACTGCGCGGCGCTGTTGCGCGGCGGTGTCGTGGAGGCGTTCATCCCCAAGATGCTCCTGCCCACCTACGACGTCTTCGACGAGGACCGCTACTTCGAGCCCGGCGACAGCCTCGGCTTCGTGGAGATCGGCGGCAAAAGGCTGGGCGTGACCATCTGCGAGGACATCTGGAACGACAAGGACTTCTGGCAGAGCCGCCGCTACCGCGAAGACCCCGTGGAGCGCCTCGTGGCCGAGGGGGCGCAGGCCATCCTCAACCTCTCCGCCTCGCCCTTCACCCTGGGCAAGCAGGCCATGCGCGAGAAACTCATCGCCAGCGCGGCGCGCAAGTACGGCATGCCCGTGCTCTACTGCAACCAGGTGGGCGGCAACGACGACCTGGTGTTCGACGGCCGCTCCATGGCGGCCGACGCCCAGGGCAGCCTGACCATGCGCGCCAAGGGTTTCGGGGAGGACGTTCTGGTTGTGGATCTTGACGCACTGGACGCCTGCTCCCCGGACTGCGAACCGGCCCTGGCCCAGGACGACTTCTCGCCCGAGGCCGAGGCCTGGCGCGCCCTGGTGCTGGGCGTGCGGGACTACGCCGCCAAGTGCGGGTTCCAGGGGGCGCTGCTGGGGCTCTCCGGCGGCATCGACTCCGCCCTGACCGCGGCCATCGCCGCCGAGGCCCTGGGGCCGCAGAAGGTGCTCGGGGTGCTCATGCCAAGCCCCTACTCCAGCCAGGGCAGCGTGGACGACTCCATCGAGCTGGCCGCGCGCCTGGGCATCGAGACCATGACCCTGCCCATCGAGGGCATCATGGGCAGCTTCGAGAGCACCTTGGCCGAGGCCTTCGCCGGGCGCGACCCGGACATCACGGAGGAGAACATCCAGTCGCGCATCCGGGGCAACCTGCTCATGGCCATCTCCAACAAGTTCGGCAAGCTGCTGCTGACCACGGGCAACAAGTCCGAGCTGGCCGTGGGCTACTGCACCATCTACGGCGACATGTCCGGCGGCCTGGCCGTCATCTCGGACGTGCCCAAGACCATGGTCTACCGCCTGGCCGAGTGGTGCAACGCCAACCGGGCCGACCTGATCCCCCAGAGCATCATCGACAAGGCCCCCTCGGCGGAGCTGCGCCCCGACCAGAAGGATCAGGACAGCCTGCCCCCCTACGACGAGCTGGACGCCATCCTGCGCCTGCGCGTGGAGCTGCAGGCCTCGGTGGACGAGATCGCCGCGGCCGGGTTCGACAGGGTGGTGGTGGGCAAGGTGTGCAGGCTGGTCAAGAACGCTGAGTTCAAACGCCGCCAGGCCGCTCCGGGCCTCAAGATCACGGACAGGGCCTTCGGCACGGGCTGGAGGATGCCCGTGGCCTGCCGCATGGAGTATTGAGCTGTAGGGTGTAGGCTTACTGGTCCATGAAGTGCTTCATGGCCAGCATGGTCTGTTCGAGTTCGAATTCCATCGCCCCGATCTCTTGGGCGGCCAGGGCCTTGTCGGCGGCCTTGGCCGCCTTTTCCACTTCGAAAGCCCTGTCCTTGAGCACCTCCGCCCCCATGGTCGCGGCCCCGCCCTTGAGCGTGTGGGCCATGAAGGCCAGTTGGGCCATGTCGCCCGCATCCAGCGCCTCGCGCATCTGTTCGTACTTCTGGGGCTGCTGGTCCACGAAGACGCCGAAGAGCTTCTTCAAAAACTCCCGGTTGCCGCGCGCCTTCTCCAGCAGCCAGGCGATGTTGAGGATCTCGGTACCGGCCGGCGGCTGTTCCGGCTGGGGCGAGGTGGGGGTGCTCCTGGCATGCAGAACCTCGTGCAGGGCGGCGTGGATCTCCTCCGAGCCCACCGGTTTGGAGAGATAGACGTCCATGCCCTCGGCCAGGAATCGCTCCCGGTCGCCTTTCAGGGCGTGGGCGGTCATGGCGATGATGGGCAGGTCGCGGGGGGTGTTGGGCACTTCCCCGGCGCGGATGCGCCGCGTGGCCTCCAGGCCGTCCATCTCGGGCATCTGGATGTCCATGAGCACCGCGTCCACCCGGTTCTCGGCCAACACCTCCAGGGCCTCGCGCCCGTTGCCCACGGCCAGCACCTTGTGCCCGTCCTGCTCCAGGATCTCCGTGGCGAAGAGCTGGTTGATCATGTTGTCTTCCGCGAGCAGGATGACCAGGGGCGGTAGGGCGGGCCTGCCTGCCGGCTTCTGCGGGGCTTCCCCCCCGCCGGGCCGCGCTTCGGGCTTGAGGTCCACCTCGAACTGGAAGAGGCTGCCCTTGCGCTCCTCGCTTTCGACGCCGATAACGCCGCCCATGCGTTCCACCAGATGCCTGCAGATGGCCAGGCCCAGGCCGGTGCCGTAGTATTTTCGCGTGGAGGAGTTGTCCGCCTGGGTGAAGCTCTCGAAGATGGTGTCCAGCTTCTGCCGGGGGATGCCTGGCCCCGTGTCCCGCACGCTGACGCGCAGCCGGAAGCGTCCGTCGGGCGTAAGACCGCCCGCCTCGGCCAGGACCGTCACGGACCCGGCGCTGGTGAATTTCACCGCGTTGCCCACCAGGTTGACCACGATCTGGCGGAGCCTGCCCGGGTCGCCTTTGACCAGCCGGGGCAGGTCCTGCGCTAGGGAGCAGTTCAGTGCCAGGCCCTTGTTCTGGGCCAGGGCGGTAAAGATGCCGATGGCGCTGCGGAGGGTTTCGGGCAGGTCGAATGTCACCTCCTCCAGTTCGAGCTTGCCCGCCTCGATCTTGGAGAAATCCAGGATGTCGTTGAGGATGTCCATGAGCGACGCGGCGGACTGGCGCACCATGTCCAGGTAGTCGCGCTGCTTCTGGGTGAGCTCCGTGGCCAGCAGCAGCTCGCTCATGCCCAGGATGCCGTTCATGGGCGTGCGGATCTCGTGGCTCATGTTGGCCAGGAACTGGCTTTTGGCCCTGTTGGCGGCCTCGGCGGCCTCCTTCATGGTGGTCAGATCCCGCTCCAGGCGCTTGCGCGCGCTGATGTCGCGCAGGGAGGCCAGGTAGACCAGCTCGCCGCCGTCCCAGCGGGAGCGCACCACGCGCATCTCCACGGTGGTCTGCCTGCCGTCGCGGGAGCGCAGCGCTATCTCCATGCTCCCGTCGGGGATGAGGTTGTAGCCGAAGGGATCGCCGATGAGCTGCTCCGCGCTGGCTCCGAACATGCGCTCCGCGCACGGGTTGACGAAACGGATGCGGCCCTCCATGTCCACCACGACGATGCCGTCGGCGTGGTTCACGATGATGTTCTGGAAGCGTTTCCCGGATGAGAGCAGGGCCGACTGGGCGATTTCCAACTGGCGGCAGACCTTGGCCCTGTTCACCGCGCAGACGATGCTCTGCTCCAGCAGGCGGTTGTCCAACTGGGTGCGCGGCAGAACCATGACCACGTTCTCCGTCAGGGAGGCGTGCAGGAAAAGCGAGGAGCCCGAATCGCTGAACCCGATCACGGGCATGGAGGAAAACACGGTGGCCAGGTCCGCCGGAGGGGTGTCGGCGGGGGAGGGCAGCGGCAAACCCGCCAGGATCACATCGAAACGTTGCAGAGCGAGCACTTCCCAGGCCTCGGCGACTGTGGCCGCGGTGTGGCAGATCGCATCGAACCGTTGCAGCCCCTGGAGCCTGTTGCGCAGGGACATGACAAAATCAGGAGACGGGTCGATAATCAGCAATCTGAGGTATGGGCTTGGCGGGTACTTCAGGATCATATATTTAAACTCATAGCAGCTTTGCCCGCTATTGCAACAGGGGGCGCACGGCCTGGGCCGGAATGCACGCACTTGACAAATGCCCGCGCCGGGGAGCATTTCCCCTATCCCGAGGAGATGATATCATGCGCATACTTCTAGCGTCTCTGCTGTGCCTGTTCCTTGCGGGCTGCTCCGGAATTCCCCTGATGCCCGGCTCAGGATCAAGCAACACGTTGACCGCCCAGGACGGCTCCTATTCCATCAAACTCGCTCCCGATTGGACTATAAAGGAAAAAGGCGCCGAACACGGCAGGCGCATCGCCGTGCTGGCCCACAAGGACGCGGTGGATTCGGGCAAGGGCTACCCCACCGTGATCGTGCGCGAGGTCCACGAGCCGACCCCGCCGGGCGTGCTCGAACTCATGGCAAGGGACCGCAACCTGGACTTCGCCGAGCTTTGGAACGTCAGCAAGGACAAATACCAGCAGAAGCAAGCCCTGCTCGACGGATCGAGCAGGATGCTCTCCTACTGGCTGGCCCCGGTGGACGGGCAGGGCGTGGAGTACTACGCCGCCGTGGTGCTCACGGGCTTCGGGCGCATCGAGATGATCGGCGTGGCCCAGGCCGGCACAGTCCCCAAGTACATGAAGGACTTCAACGCCATGTTCACCTCGCTGGACGTCGAGTCCAAGGCGCGCTTCAACCCGGCCCAGGCCGGGGACACGGCCGCCTACCTGCAGAGGACCTACAGCGCCGCGCTGGCCCGCGAACAGGAGGGGCTGCGCAGGCTCATGTCCGAGACGGCCGCCCTGGTGACGGCCGACAACGGGATTTCCGTGCAGGAGAAGGGCTTCCTCTCCGGGGCCTACGTGCGGACCACCAACAAAGCCCTGGAAGCCTGCCTGGAGTTGGCCGAGACCGTCGCCAAACCCCGCACCGGCGAGGCCAAGGCCGCCCTGCAGCATCTGGCTGACCGCCTGGACGGCGCGGCCACCGACCTGGAAACCATCCAGCTCAACATCCGCGAGGAACAGGCCCGCAACGCCGTGGAAAAGAGCGCCGCCCGCTCCCGGCGCATGGCCGGGCTCGCGCGCGAGGTGCTCAAGCTGCCCATGTAGCAGCGCACGACAGGATAACAGAAGGCCCGGCCGCCCTGAATGGGCGGCCGGGCCTTTTTTCGTCCATGTGACGCGGGAAGCGGTCTACAGGCCCACGCTGGCCTTGAGCGCGGCCACCTCGGGCCCGGTGAGCGCCCTGTGCGCACCCGAAGCAAGCTCCCCCAGTTTGAGCGGCCCCTGGGCCACGCGCACCAGGCGCAGGATGGTCAGGTTCAGGTCGCGGCACATGCGCCTGATCTGGCGGTTGATCCCCTGTATCAGCTCCATCTCCAGGATGCTGCGGCCGGGTTGCGCCCCCTCCATCGTGCGGACCTTCACCGGGGCCAGGCGTTCGCCCTCGGCCAGGCGCATGCCGGAGCGCATGGCATCCAGCGCCTGGGCCGGGGCGTCGCCCCGCACGGTGACGTGGTAGAGCTTGGGCTGGTGCCACCTGGGGTGCATGAGCCGGTTGGCCAACTCGCCGTCGGTCGTCAGCAGCAGCAAGCCCTCCGAAAAATAGTCCAGCCTGCCCACGGGAAACAGCCTGCGCCCCCCGGCGGCCCGGCCCATGAGCTCGATCACGGTGCGCCTGCCCTCGGGGTCCTTGGCGGTGGTCACCACCTCCACGGGTTTGTTGAGCATGAAATAGAGGTGCTCCTCACCGGGGGCGAAAGCCACGGGTTTGCCCTCCACGCGCACGTCGTCCACACCGGGTCGAACCGGCGTGCCGAGGTCGGCTGGCTGGCCGTTGACCGTGACCTTGCCGGAGCGAATCAGCTCGTCGGCGGCGCGGCGGGAGCAGACGCCCGCCTGGGCCAGGGCTTTGTTCAGGCGGATGGGCTCTGCCGCCACGGGAGGGGAGGGGGGCTGACTGCGGGGCATGGGGCTTCCTGTGGATGAAATGGAAAGGGCGGCTCCCGGGCGTGATCCCGGAAGCCGCCGAAAGATTATCGGGTGAAATGGATCAGATGTCGATGACTTTCGAGGCCAGTTGCAGGCTGGTGACCACATCGAGCATGTTGGTGGTCTGTCCCACGGCCCGTTGCTGCATCAACCCGTAGAATTCGAGGCAGGTGCCGCAGACTAGGATGCTCACCCCGGCGGCCTCCAGGGCGCGCAGGGTTTCGATGTGCGGGCTGCCCTCGGCGGCCAGCTTCACCGCGGCGTTGACCATGACGATGCGCCACAGCTCCGAACCCAATTCGGGGAGGGTCTTGATGAAGTTGAGCATCAGCTTGGCCCCGAGTCCGTCGTCGCCGCGCCCCACCACGTCGGAGGTCAGGAACACCACGATGCGCTGCCCCTGACCCGAGCCCGGCACGGGGCAGGGGAAGTCCGCCGGGTCGGCCGGTGCGGCCTGTCCGCCCTCGCGCCTGGCGCGGATGGCCCAGCGAGCGCCTTCCTTGCTCGAGGTCACGCCGAAACCGCTGGATTTCAGGTAACGGCTCACGTTCTCAAGGGCGGCTTCGTCGTCCACAAGCACGTCGAGGGCCTCCGGGGCCTCGGCCTCGAGGCATTTCCTGCATTCCATGAGGGGCTGCGGGCATGTCATGCCCTTGCAATCGAGAGTCTTTACGTTCATTTTCGCCTTCCTTCCGCCAGCTATTAGCATAGACACGGGCGGATGGGTCAAATAGTATACGCCTATACATGGCGGCTGCAGGACGCGCAGCCGTCGATGACGGAGGGCAGCATGGTTTTCGAGGTCCACGACGGGATCGAACACAGGATAGACTTGGCCCTGGGCAACGCCCCGGCCGACCTTTTGCTCAAGAACGCGCGTCTGGTCAACGTGCTTTCGGGTGACATCCACCCGGCGGACATCGCGGTGGCTGACGGTATGATCGTCGGTTTCGGCGACTACCAGGCCAAAAAAGTGGTCGATTGCCAGGGGCGCTATGTCTGCCCCGGGCTCATCGACGGCCACATCCACATAGAATCCACGCTGCTCACGCCCTGGGAATTCGCCCGGGCAGCCGCCCCACGAGGCACCTGCGCCGTGGTCTGGGACCCGCACGAAATCGGCAACGTGCTGGGCAGGGCGGGCATCGAGACCCTGCTGGAGCTCACCCGGGACTGTCCGCTTGATTTCTACGTCATGATCCCAAGTTGCGTGCCAGCCACCAACATGGAGACCTCCGGCGCGGTGCTGAACGCCGAGGACGTGGCCTACCTCGCCGGGCGCTACCCGGAGCGCGTGCTGGGCTTGGCGGAATTGATGAACTATCCCGGAGTGCTGGCAAAGGACCCGGCCATAATGGCCAAGATCGCGGCCTGCCAGTGCAAGATCATCGACGGCCACGCGCCCTTGCTCTCCGGCAAGCAGCTCAACGCCTACATCGCGGCGGGCCCAAGCTCGGACCACGAATGCACCGACCCGCGGGAGGCCGTGGAGAAGCTGCGCGCCGGCATGCACCTGCTGATGCGCGAAGGCAGCGACGAGCGCAACCTCACGGATCTGGTGGGCGTGGTCAACGAGCACAACGCTGCCAACATCTCACTGGTCTGCGACGACCGCGAGCCCATCGACCTGACCACCAACGGCCACATGGACCACAATGTGCGTATGGCCATCGGCCTCGGGCTCGACCCCATGCGCGCCATCCAGATGGCCAGCATCAACACCGCGCGCCACTACGGCCTGCGCGGGCGGGGGGCGGTGGCCCCGGGCTACCGGGCGGATCTGCTCGTGCTGGACGACCTCCAGGGCTTCAAGGTCTGGAAGGCCTTCCTGAAAGGGCGCGACGTCGCGGAGACGACGTTCGGCCCCAGTGGGCAGGTGCCTCAAGAAAACACTGTTCATTTGAGCTGTTCCGGCGGAAAATTGCGGGCGGAGGACTTCGCAATACCTCAAGTTTCACATGAGGTTCGTTGCATCGGGGCCATTCCGGGCCAGATCATCAGCAAGGCCCTGAAGGTGACGCCCAAAGTCGTGGACGGCTTCGCCGTGGCCGATCCGTCGCGCGACATCGCCAAGGTTGCGGTTGTCGAACGCCACGGTCGCAACGGGAATATCGGACTCGCGTTCGTGAACGGCCTTTCCTTGGCGCGCGGCGCAGTGGCCGGGACAGTTGCCCACGACGCGCACAATCTGATCGTGGCCGGGATGGACGACGCCGACATGGCCCTGGCGGGCAACGTGCTAGCGGAATGCGGCGGCGGGTATGTGGTGGTGGCGGGCGGCAAGGTGCTGGCCAAGCTGGAGCTGCACTTTGCGGGGCTCATGAGCCTCAGGCCGTTTGAGGAGGTTGTCGCGGCTCAGAAGGCGCTGCATGCCGCCTATGAATCCATCGCGGTCGATCCCGCCGCAGGGGCACGGCCGTTCATGGCCTTGTCCTTCATGTCGCTGGCGGTGATACCGGAGTTGAAACTGACCGATCAGGGGCTCGTGGACGTCACGCTGTTCGAGAAGGTCGGGCTCTGGCTCTAGGCCGACAATGAGGACAGGCCCGACCCTTGGGCCGGATTTTTACTCAGGATCGATCTCAGAGCGTCATTTTGCAGCCCGATTCTGGGTCAGTTATGCCAAGGCAGGACCCGGTGCGGCCAAAGGCATATTCAACCGACGTGTGACATCGCGACGCCGCCTCGGTGACCCGAGAAAGCCTGACAAGGGAAAGTGGGTGGGTCGCTGCCCAGGAGAAGAGATGACAAAGCGCCCGTGACCGGAATGCCGGTCGCGGGCGCTTTTTGCTTTGGGGGGCTACCTGGGTCAGACCAGTTTTTAAAGTTTACATAATTTACATTATGAGACAATAGCACGGGCGCGAAAGAGGGGGCTTTTGAATGATTTCGGTAGGTTCGGGTTAAGCCACTCACGCTCCATTGGCGGGCCTGGGTAGCGCCCTTCACCCATTGCATTCCATCCCGAAACACCGGATACTGCCCCGGTCAAACCAACCGTGGCGAGCCTTCGGCCGCCTTCAAGGAACTTACCTCTATGAACCCCGGCGCAGCCTTCCGTTCCCTGGTCAACGCCCCGGAGCTGCTCATGCTCCCCGTGGCCCACGACGGCCTTTCCGCACTGGCCATCGCCCAGGCCGGGTTTCAGGCCATGGCCGTAGCCGGGTTCGGCAGCTCCGGCAGCGTGCTCGGGCTGCCCGACTTCGGGCTGATGAGCTTCACGGAGATGCTCACGCACTACGCGCGCATTATCGAGCGTGTGGACATACCCGTCATGGTGGACATCGACACCGGCTTCGGCGACGTGAACAACGTCATCCGCACCGTGCGCCAGGTGGAGGCCATGGGCGCGGCCGCGCTCTTCATCGAGGACCAGACCTTCCCCAAGCGCTGCGGCCACATGGCGGGCAAGGCCGTGGTGTCCGTCGACGAATACCTGCCCAAGCTCAAAGCCGCGCTCTGGGCCAGGCGCAACCCGGAATTCGTAATCATGGCCAGGACCGACGCCGTGGCCCTGCACGGCCTGGACGAAGGCATCCGCCGGGCCAGGATCTACGCCGAGGCCGGTGCGGACATGGTCTTCGTGGAGGCCGTGACCTCCGTGGAGGACATGCGCACAGTGAACAGCGCCCTGAGCGTGCCCAGCATGGCCAACATGATCGAGGGCGGCAAATCGCCCTTCCTGAGCGCCGCCGAGCTCCAGGACGTGGGCTACGCCCTGGCCGCCTACCCCTGCGCCTCGGTGTTCACGGCCGTCCGGGCCTTGCAGCGCTGGGCGAACCACCTGAAAAATAATGGAACCAGCCAAGGCTTCGCCGGGCCGGAGACAATGCTGACCTTCGAGGAGTACTTCCACTTCATCGGTGCGGAGGAAATCCGGCGGAGGGAGGCGCAGTTCTCAGGCGGCGAGAATCCGGCGGAGACAAATAAATGAAAGATATCGCTCGTTTCCTTTCAGGATTCAAGGAATTCCAGCGCACTTACTTCTGCTCCGAGAGCGACTTCTACAACAACCTCCAGAAGGAGCAGAGCCCCAAGGTGCTGGTCATCGCCTGCTCCGACTCCCGGGTGGACCCGGCCATCCTCACGGGCTGCGAGCCCGGCGACATGTTCGTGGTGCGCAACGTGGCCAACCTGGTGCCGCCCTACGAGAACGCCGAAGGCCGCCACGGTGTGTCCGCGGCCCTGGAATACGCGGTCAAGAACCTCGAGGTCGAGCACGTCATCATCCTGGGGCACTCCTGCTGCGGAGGCATCCAGGCGCTGCTCGCCCCCAATCGGGAGGACCTGGGCGAGTTCATCGCCCCCTGGGTCAAGATCGCGGAGCCCGCGCTCATGGAAGTGGACAGGGAACTGCCCGGGAAACCAGATCATCTGCGGCGCAGAGCCTGCGAGCAGGCTTCGGTGCTGGTCTCGCTGGACAACCTGCTCACCTTCCCCTGGGTCTGGCAGCGGGTGGTGCAAGGCAAGCTCCACCTGCACGGCTGGTATTTCGACATGGATTCCGGCGAGTTGCATAGCTACCTGCCCGAAACCGGCACCTTCGAGGCCCTGGTGCCGCGCTGCACCCGGGAGCGCACGAAAGCATAGCCCACGTCAAAGCGGGATGAGCCCAGCGGGCAAGCATTCCGCCCGCATGCTGGCTCCGCAGGTATCTGGCACGCCCCACTACTACAAGGCCCCTCCCCGCTCCACGGGCGGAGCAAGGCATGGTCTTGATTTTGTGGGGGGCACGGTTTCGATTTGCTGTACAGAGTTCTGATGGCCAGTCTGAGGGCTTGTATCTCGTTGCCAGGGCGATACTTTTCAAGCCAGGATTCAGGCCGATTCAAACAAAGCGTCCGGACAGGTTTCCCTGCCCGGACGATTCCACGCGAATGGTTCTGGCGGGGCCAAGGCCCCGCGAACACGGCGATGTCGTCGCCGTCTACTTGAAATCACCCGCTGTGAAGCCGATGCGTTCGATGGCGGCCTTGATCTCATCCTCGGGTACGGGCTTCTTTTCCTCGAAGGTCGCGGTGCCGAAGGCAAGGTCCACCTTCACGTCGGCCAGGCCCTCAATGCTTGAAAGGGCCTTGGTGACGGAGTTGACGCAATTGCCGCAGCTCATGCCTTTGACTTCTATGGTCTTGGTGCTCATGGAATCCTCCTGTGCGGTGTCGGCGAGAAGCCCTGCCACCCTACTCCAGCTTGGGCGGAAAGCCTAGCCCTGCCGCACTGGAACAGCCCAAACCTTATTTCGCCTCCACGCCCACGACCCGCATGCCCTCCGCAATCGGTACAAAGAAGTTGAGCCCTGTGCTCCTGTTGTTGCTGTTCGTGTCAATCCTCTTCCAGGACGTCAGCCCGACAACCCTGCCCTGCCCGTCCACCAAGGGGCCTCCGCTGTTGCCTCCGTTGATCATCGCATCGCTTTGTATCCACTGGCTGCCATCCTCCCTAGGGCGATAGGCGCTGATGATGCCCTTTGTGACCGTCCCGTGGAAGGTGACGTCAAGGGGCGCGCCCACGGCGAACACCTCCGTGCCCGTGGCGACCCGTTCAGGCCGCACTGCTAGACCTTTGACAGGTGGATTCTCGATTTTTACCAGCCCCACGTCCTGGACCGGGTCGGAACGAATGACGATTCCCTCCGTCGCCGTTCCGTTCTCGAAGATGACCTTCATGCGCTTGAGGCCTTTGACAACGTGGTCGTTGGTGAGGATGTAGCCCTCGTCGCCCACGAGGACGCCGGAGCCGTGCATGCCGCCCATCTGGAGCACCACCACGCGCTTCTTGACCTCCTCCAGGGAATAGGTCTGCTTTGGATTGGCCGAGACCTTGATGCCGGCCGGCGGCGCGGCTTGGACCGCAGGGTCGGGAGCCTCCGCGTTCTTCTCTGGTTCAAGAAGCAACTTGTTGAACTTGGGGTCGGCCAGCAGCCCTTGCACCGCGCTGGAAAAAGCAAGGAACAGGGCTTCGTTGAAGTTGCCGTTCTCAAATTTGAACTCGGCCTCGCCCGAAGCCGTGGATTTCATCAGAACTTTTTTCTGGTAGTTCGAGTAGACCTGCCACTCAACGGATACGGTGGCCTTTGAGGTGCCCTTGCGCACGTTGCCCCAGCCGAACCACGGGAAACAGGCTTCCACGTACAGATCGGTAATAAGCCCGCCCACGGTGATCTCTGTGGCCGGGGCTTCACGATTGAAGAGGTCGGTGGGATCGCCCTTGACGTTGTAGTTGTTGCGGCGGAGCTCCTCATAGAAAATCGAGGTGAATTCCTCCACCTTGGGCGACCTGGAGCCAGCCCCCCACACCAGTTGGGTATTGGGGAGGCAAAGCGCTCCGGATTTCAGGTCGCCGTAGACCTGCCCCCGGGGCAGCTTGACCACCACCCTGCCGAGGCCGATGGTTTTGGTCTCCCGGCCGTCGGGCACTTCGATGACGGGATGATCCTTGACGGATGCGGTTTGAGAACTGACGCAGGCGCTGAGGCAACAGGCGATCACGGCGAAGGCGAAATACTTCAACTGGCGCATGTCGGTACTCCTGAAAAGCGTGAAAACGTTCGAAATAACCGTACTGTGCACGATATCGCGTGTCAATCAATGAGGCATGGTACCGATATTCCAGATCATGGTGGTGGTTCGACATGTCGGCCGGAAGTGTTGGTCCCTTGCGGCTCCACCTCCCCGGGTATTGTATGCGAAAACGCACATCGGGCCCGGTCGCCGCAGGCCACACGCCCAGGAAAGAAAAAGGCCGGAGGGCGAAACCCTCCGGCCTTCCGGCAGACAATTGAACCGCGGCGGCTAGGCGGCTTGTTGGCCCAGCCAGGCCATGGCCTCGGCGAAATCCAGGGTGCCGGTGTAGATGGCGCGCCCGCTGATGACCCCGGCCAGGCCTTTCGAGGCCAGGGGAGCCAGGGCCTTGAGGTCGTCCAGGGTGGCCACGCCGCCGGCCGCGATCACCGGCAGGCGGGTCTTGGAAAGCAGGGACTCCATGGCCTGGAGGTTCACCCCGCTCTGCATGCCGTCGCGGCTGATATCGGTATAGACCAGGAACGCCGTGCCCTGGGCTTCGAGCCTCGGGATCACGTCGTCCACGGTGAGGCCCGAGTCCTCCACCCAGCCCTTGGTCTTGAGCCTGCCGCCGTCGGCGTCCAGGGAGACGCCCACCTTGCCGGGCAGCTCGGCGCACATGGCCCCGAAGGTGTCCGGGTCGGCCAGGGCCAGGGTGCCGATGAGCAGGCGGGAGACCCCCGCCGACACGTAGGCCTTGGCCGTGGCGATGTCGCGGATGCCGCCGCCCAGTTGCACGGGCACGCCGGATGAGCGGCAGATCTTCTCGACGATCTTCATGTTCACGGGCTCGCCGTCGAAGGCTCCGTCAAGGTCCACCACGTGCAGAGCCTTGGCGCCTAGGCCCAGCCAGTGCCCGGCGGCGGCCACCGGGTCGGGGTCGAACACGGTCACCTGGTCGGCCAGCCCCTGCTTGAGGCGGACGCACTTGCCGTCCTTGATGTCGATGGCCGGGTACAGAATCACAGACCGAGCTCCTTGAGCCCCTTCTCGATGCCTTCCTGGGAGAGGTCGGCCGCGGTGACCCACTGGCCCTTGCGCTTGAAGAACTTGTCGGCTTCCAGGATGTTGTCCGTGAGGGCCTTCTGTTGGTAATCGTAGTGGAAATGGTTGACCAGGCCGCCGGTCTTCACGTTGACCAGGTACAGGTCCAGGATGACCCAGGCGGGGCTGGTGGAGCCCGCGGCGGAGCCCTGGCGCTCCTTCCAGTGCACGGCCACCGGCACCAGCAGATACTGGGCGTCCATGCACTTGCCCACTTCCTGCCAGTATTTGATGGTGCTCAGGCGGGTGGCGTCGGCGGGCTTGCGCACGGACTGCATGCAGCCGACGACCTTGTTGCCGGCCAGAACATTGCGCTCAGGGCTGATCTTGAGCGCCTTGATCAGGATGGCGTCCAATTCGTCCAGGGCGTCGGCCTTGGGGGGAACGGAATGCTCGGGCAGATAGCCGGAGATCAGCTCCCAGGGCTCGTTGGCCACGGTGAAGGGAGCAATGGCGACGGTGAACTGGGGATTGATCTTGTTGTCCACCTGGGCGGGCTTGCGCTGGCAGGCGACACTGACGAACAGCGTCAAGGCCAGAAGAACGGTCAGCGAACGATAGGTTCTCATCAGCCAAGGCTCCCTTTGGTACTTGGCACCCCGGCCCCCTCGCGGCGCACCGCGTGCTTGAGGGCCACGCCGAGGGCCTTGAAGGCCGCTTCCAGCAGGTGGTGTCCGTTCTTGCCGTAGAGCATGCGAACATGCAGGTTCATCTGGCATTTGTTAGCGAAGGACTTGAAGAACTCACGCCAGACGTCTTTCTCCTCTCCGGCGACCACCGCCGGGAGGGGTGTATCGTCGTACACCAGGTAGGGCCTGCCGGAGAGGTCCACCACGGCTTCGCACAGGGCCTCGTCCAGCGGGAAACGGCTGAAGCCCACCCGGTTGATCCCGGCCTTGTCGCCCAGAGCCTCGGCAACGGCCTGGCCCAGGCAGAGCCCCACATCCTCGAGGGTGTGGTGGGCGTCGACGTGCAGGTCCCCCTTGCAGAAGATCTTCAGGTCGAAACCGGACCAGAAGCTCAGCAGGGTGAGCATGTGGTCCGCAAAGCCGACGCCGGTGGAGATTTCGGCCGCTCCGGTGCCGTCCAGGCCGATCTCCAGCTCGATGGAGGTCTCCTTGGTGCTGCGAACCACCTGTGCCTTACGCATGGGGCTTCTCCTTGGGCTCCTTGCCGCCGGCCTGCTCCTGGGTTTCAGGAGCCTTGGGGGCCTCGGCCTGGGCGGCCTGTTCTGCCGGGACAGGTTCGGGCTCGGCGGCCGTTACCTCCGGGGCAACCGTTTCCTGCTGGGCCTCGGGCTGGGCAAGCTGGGCCTGCGCCTGCTCGGGTTGGGCAGGAGTCTCGTTGACCATGTTCTCGATGTCCCCGAAGTATTCCTTCTTGGCTTCCTCGATGCGCTTGGCCGCGTCGATCCTGTCGACCTCCTGCTGCAGCGTGGACTTGACCTCCAGGCTGAGCCGCCGGATTTCGGACAGGCCCTTGGCCGCCATCTTCATGATCTCAGGCAGCTTGGAAGGCCCGATGAGCACCAGCGCCACGATCAGGATGAGGATCATCTCCGAGGAGAACATGCGCTACTACTCCCACTCGATGGTCGCGGGCGGCTTGGAGGAGATATCCAGGACGACCCGGTTGATGCCCTTGACCTCGTTGATGATGCGGTTGGAGATGCGCGCCAGGATGTCGGTCGGCACGCGGGACCAGTCCGCGGTCATGGCGTCCAGCGAATCAACGATGCGCAGGGCGCAGACGTTCTCGTAGGTGCGGTCGTCGCCCATGACGCCCACCGTCTTGAGCGGCAGGAGCACGGCGAAGCCCTGCCAGACCTTGCGGTACCAGTCGGCGGCGTGCAGCTCGGCCTGGACGATCTTGTCGGCCTTGCGCAGGATGTCCAGGCGCTCGCGGGTGATGTCCCCGATGATGCGGATGGCCAGGCCCGGGCCCGGGAAGGGGTGCCTCCAGATGATGGAGTCGGGCATGCCCAGCTCGTAGGCAACCTTGCGGACCTCGTCCTTGAAGAGCTCGCGCAGCGGCTCCACCAGCTTGAGGTCCATCTTCTCGGGCAGGCCGCCCACGTTGTGGTGGCTCTTGATGACCACGGAGGGTCCGCCCCGGAAGCTCACCGACTCGATGACGTCCGGGTAGAGGGTGCCCTGGGCCAGCCACTTCACGCCGGGGATGGCCTTGGCCTCGCGCTCGAAGACCTCGATGAAGGTGTGGCCGATGATCTTGCGTTTCTTTTCGGGGTCTTCCACGCCCTCGAGGCGGTCCAGGAAGAGGTCCTGCGCCTGCACATACTTCAAGTTCAACTTGAAGTGTTCAGTGAGGAAGGCGACGACCTCCTCCCCTTCTCCCTGGCGCAGCACGCCGTTGTTCACGAAGATGCAGTGCAGCCTGTCGCCGATGGCCTTGTGCAGGAGCACCGCCACCACAGTGGAGTCCACGCCGCCGGAGAGCGCGCAGACCACGTGGTCGTCGCCGAGCTTCGCGCGCAGGGCCGCCACCTCGGATTCAACGAAGCTGGCCATGGTCCAGCCGGTCTTCACCTTGGCGATCTTGAACAGGAAGTTGCGCAGGATGGTCTCGCCGTCCTCGGTGTGGGCCACCTCGGGGTGGAACTGGAGGGCGTAGATGTTGCGCGAGGGGTCGGCCATGGCCGCCGCCTCCACGCTGGAGGTCCTGGCGATGATGCTGAACCCCTTGGGGATGGCCACCACGTGGTCGCCGTGGGACATCCACACCGTGCGCGGGGTGGCGGCGTCGACGCCTTCCCACAGGGCGCTCCCGGCGGAGAGGGTCAGCTCGGCGCGGCCGTATTCGCGCTCCTTGGAGGAGGCGACCTTGCCGCCCTCCAGGGTATGCGCCAGCAGCTGCATGCCGTAGCAGATGCCCAGCACCGGCACGCCCAGCTCCAGCACGGTCTTGTCCAGCTGGGGGGCGTCCTCGTCGCTGACGCTGCAAGGCCCGCCGGAGAGGATCACGGCCTTGGGCTTGATGGCCTTGAGCGCCTCGGAGGAAAGCGTGCAGGGATGGATTTCGGAATAGACCCCCGCCTCGCGCACCCGGCGCGCGATGAGCTGGGTGTACTGGGAGCCGTAGTCCAGGATGACGACGGTTTCTTCGTGTTGCATCAGTAGCTCTCCACCCTGTAGTTGGGGGATTCCTTGGTGATGATGACGTCGTGAACGTGGGACTCGCGCAGGCCGGCGGGCGAAATGCGGGTGAACTGCGGTTTTTCCTGAAGATCCTTGATGTTGTCTACGCCCACGTAGCCCATGCCGGAGCGCAGGCCGCCCACCAGCTGGTAGATGGACTCGGAGACCAGGCCCTTGAACGGCACGCGGCCCACGATGCCTTCCGGCACCAGCTTGGAGGTCTTGTCCTGGGAGTAGCGGTCCGCGCTGCCCTCGCGCATGGCGTCGATGGAGCCCATGCCGCGGTAGATCTTGTAGGTGCGGCCCTGGTACAGGATGGTCTCGCCGGGGCTCTCTTCGGTGCCCGCGAACATGGAGCCCATCATCACGGTGTCGGCTCCGGCGGCCAGGGCCTTGACCACGTCGCCGGAGAACTTCACGCCGCCGTCGGCCACGCAGCACTTGCCGGCCTCGCGGCAGGCGCGCACGGCCTCCATGATGGCGGTGATCTGGGGCACGCCCACACCGGCCACGATGCGGGTGGTGCAGATGGAGCCGGGGCCGATGCCCACCTTCACGGTGTCCGCGCCGGCCTTGAGCAGGGCCTTGGCTCCCTCGTAGGTGCCCACGTTGCCCGCAACCAGCTGGCATTTGGGGAACTGAGAGCGGATGGCCTCAACGGCGGTGATGATGTTCTTGGTGTGGCCGTGGGCGGAGTCCAACACGATGAAGTCGCATCCGGCGTCCAGCAGGGCCTCGACGCGCTCGTCGCGCCCGGCGCCCACGCCGATGGCGCCGCCGCAGCGCAGGCGGCCCAGGTCGTCCTTGCAGGCGTTGGGGTATTTCTGGATCTTGTCGATGTCCTTGATGGTGATGAGGCCTTTGAGCTTCTTGTTCTCGTCCACCACCAGGAGCTTCTCGATGCGGTGCTCGTGCAGGTGCTCCTTGGCGATCTCCAGGGGGGTGCCCACGGGCACGGTGACCAGGTTCTTGCTGGTCATCACCTGGCGCACGGTGGTCACGTCGTCGTCCACGAAACGCACGTCGCGGTTGGTGACGATGCCCACCAGGCCGTCGTTCTCAACCACGGGCAGGCCCGAGATGGAGAACTCGGCCATGACCTTCAGGGCGGCGGCAACAGTCATGTCCGGATGCACGGTCACCGGATCGATGATCATGCCGGATTCGCTCTTCTTGACCTTCTCCACCTCCAGCTTCTGCTGGGCCACGCTCATGTTCTTGTGGATGACGCCCGCGCCGCCGTTGCGCGCCATGGAGATGGCCATGCGCGATTCGGTCACGGTGTCCATGGCGGCGGACAGCAGGGGGATGTTCAGGCGGATCGAGGGGGTCAGCCAGGTGGAGACGTCCGCCTTGTCAGGCAGTATTTCCGAGTAGGCGGGGATAAGCAGCACGTCGTCGAACGTGAGCCCCAGGCCGATGATTCTTTCCATATCGCCCTCCGCAGGCGGTTAGTCGAGTCCGAGGTAGGCCGAGCGGACCTTGGGGTCCTCCAGCAGATCCTTGGCCGGTCCTTCCAGGGTGACCTGTCCGGTTTCCAGCACGTAGCCGCGATGGGCCACTTGCAGAGCCATCTGCGCGTTCTGTTCCACGAGGAGGATGGTCACCCCGTCGCGGTTGATGCGCTGGATGATCTCGAAGATGTTTTCGACGACGATGGGGGCGAGCCCAAGGCTCGGCTCGTCCAGCAGGAGCACCTTGGGTCTTGCCATGAGCGCGCGCCCGATAGCAAGCATCTGCTGCTCGCCGCCGGAGAGCGTGCCGCCGTGCTGCTTGGAGCGCTCCAGCAGCTTGGGGAACAGCTCGTAGACGTGCTCCTCGTCGGCTTTGACGTTGTCCTTGTCGTTGCGCAGGTAGGCCCCCATGAGCAGGTTCTCGCGCACGGTGAGCCGGGGGAAGATCATGCGGCCTTCGGGCACCTGGGTGATGCCCCGGGCCACGATCTTCTCGGTGGAGAGCTTGGTGATGTCCTCGCCGAGGAACTCCACCGTGCCCTGCCGGGGCACGGTCACGCCGGAGATGCTCATGAGCGTGGTGGTCTTGCCCGCGCCGTTGGCGCCGATCAGGGTGACGATCTCGCCCTGGTTGACGGTCAGCGTCACGCCCTTGAGGGCGTGGATGGAGCCGTAATAGGTGTTGACGCCGGTAAGACTAAGCATGGGCCGCTCCCCTGCCCAGGTAGGCCTCGATGACCTCCGGGTTTTCCCTGATGTCGCGCGGCCCGCCCTCCGCGATCTTCACGCCGTGGTCCAGCACCACCAGGTGTTCGCAGATGCTCATGACCAGCTTCATGTCGTGCTCGATGAGCACCACGGTGATGTCCTTCCGCATGATGGCGTGGATGAGGTCCACCAGGGAGGCGGTCTCCTGGGGGTTCATGCCCGCCGCGGGCTCGTCCAGCAGCAGGAGCTTGGGCTGGCTGGCCAGGGCCCGGGCGATCTCCAGGCGGCGCTGATCGCCGTAGGAGAGGGAGCTTGAGAGGTCCAGGGCCTTGTTCTTGAGGCCCACGAAATCGAGGTACTCCATGCTCTGCTCCACCAGCATGCGCTCCTCGGCCTTCTGGCCCTTGGTGCGCAGCACCGCGCCCCAGAAGCCCTGGGCGGCGCGGCAGTGGCGGCCGATGCGAACGTTGTCCAGCACGGGGAGCGAGCCGAAGAGCCGGATGTTCTGGAAGGTGCGGGCCACGCCCATCTGGGTCATCTGCTCGGGGCGGGAGCCGCCCACGTCCACCGGGCCGGTTTCCTTGTCGAAAACGATGCGGCCTTCCGTGGGCTTGTAGATGCCCGCGATGCAGTTGAACATGGTGGTTTTGCCCGCGCCGTTGGGGCCGATGAGGCCCAGGATGCGGCCCTTCTTCACCTCGAAGCTCACGTCGGCCAGGGCCATCAGGCCGCCGAAGCGCTTGCTCACGCCGTCGATCTTGAGAATGGTGTCCATGCCCTACCCCGCCCTCTCGGCCTGGAGCCTGGCCTTGAGGTCCAAAATGAGCCTGCTCTTCTTGCTGGTGGCGGCGATGGTCGGGAAGAAGCCGCCGGGCTTGAAGCGCATGATGAGAATCATGATGAGGCCGTAGACCAGGAACCGCGTCTCGGCCGGGAGCCCGAGCTTGGGCAGCAGCACGCGCAGGACCTCGCCCAGGGCGATGAGCACCACCGCGCCCACGATGGCCCCGTTGATGTTGCCAAGGCCGCCCAGCACGATCATGCACAGCACCAGGAAGGACTCCCAGAACTTGAACACGTCCGGCGCCAGGAACATGGACCACTGGGCCATGAAGCAGCCGGCCAGGGCGCCCACTCCAGCGGAGAAGGCGAAGGCCACGGTCTTGTAGGCCATCAGGTTGATGCCGCAGCTGGCGGCGGCCAGGGGGTCCTCCTTGATGGCGAGCCAGGCGCGGCCCAGGCGCGAGTCCTCGATGCGGCACATGACCACGTAGACCGCGCCCACCATGGCCAGGCCCAGGTAGTAATACGGGATCTCGCTCAGGAAGTCGTAGCGCCAGTCGATACCGAGGAACTCCAGGCTCAGCGCGATGGGCGGGATGCCCGGCAGGCCCAGGGGGCCGCGCGTGAGCCAGATCTCGTTGGTCAGGAAGAGCACCACCAGCTCGGTGAAGCCGAAGGTCACGATGGCGAAGTAGTCGCCTGAAAGGCGCAGCGTGGGCGCTCCGCGCAGCATGCCGCAGAGCGCGCCCAGGGCGATGGCCCCGGGGACGATGAGCCAGAAGCTCACGTTGTGGTTGAGCGCCAGGATGCCCGCGGTGTACGCGCCGATGCCGTAGAAGCCCACGTAGCCCAGGTCCAGCAGGTTGCAGAAGCCGGGCAGGACGTTGAGGCCCATGGCCAGCACGGCATAGACCATGATGAGCACGGCCACGTGCATCACGTATTCGCTGCTGAAGGGCAGGACGGGGAAGGCCAGCAGTGCGGCCAGCCCGAGCAGTTTGAGAGCGGTCTTGTTGCCAGTCATGTGCTTCCCCCTATGCCTTCTGGCCGACGCTCTTGCCGAGCAGGCCCGAGGGCCGCAGCAGGATGACCGCGATCATGACCGCGTAGCCCAGGCCGTCGCGGTACTGTGAGGAAACGTAGCCGGCGCCCAGGGTCTCGGCCACTCCGAGCACCACCCCGCCGAGCATGGCTCCGGGCACCGAGCCGATTCCGCCCAGCACCGCGGCCGCGAAGGCCTTGACGCCGGCGTTGTAGCCCATGGTCGCGGAGAGGGTGTTGTAGTACATGCCCACCAGGATGCCCGCCACCGCGCCCAGGCCGGAGCCCAGGGCGAAAGTGAAGGAGATGACCCTGTTGACGTTGATGCCCATGAGCGCGGCCGCAGTGGCGTTCTGGGCCAGGGCGCGCATGGCCGTTCCGATCCTGGTCTTGTTGATGATGAGCGTGAGCCCGATCATCATGGCGATGGTCAGCGCGTAGATGAACACCTGCAGGCCGGAGACGTTCACCGAGCCCAGGGTGAAGGCGGTCTCGCTGAAGGCGGCGGGCACGGCGGAGCGGGTGAAGGGCACCGGGCGCGAGCCCCAGATGATCATGGCGATGTTCTGCAGAAAGATGGAGACGCCGATGGCCGTGATGAGCGCGGCTAGGCGCGGTGCCTTGCGCAGGGGCTTGTAGGCTATCTGATCGATGAGCACGCCTATGCCCGCGCAGCAGGCCATGGCCAGAACCATGGCCGGGAACAGCGGGACGCCAAGGGCCTGGATGAAGGTGATGCAGAGGAACGCCCCGAGCATGTACACTTCGCCGTGGGCGAAGTTGATGAGCTCGATGACGCCGTAGACCATGGTGTAGCCCACGGCGATCAGGGCGTAGATGAGCCCCAGGGTCAAGCCATTGAAAAGTTGTTGTTCGAACACGGCCTTCTCCGAACCGATGGTGTTGACTGCCGGGCCCCGGCGGCGCTGCGCCGGCCCTTCAGAGGGGTGTACCGCGCCCCTGCGCGCGATCCGCGTGCTATATGCGGATTTCTTATGAAAAGAAACAGGCTGGACGGTCATCCAGCCTGTTTCGATTCATTTCAAGCCGGTGTCGGCTAGTTGGACATCTGCTTCGGGGCGGGCACGAACTGGCCGCCCTTGACCATCTTCACGTAGGCGGGCTTCACGCAGTCACCCTTGTCGTTGAAGTAGGTCAGGCCGGTGATGCCCTTGAAGGCCTTTTCCTTGGTGTTGATGGCGGCCAGGTACTCGCGGATCTTGGCGCGGTCCGGACCGACCTTGGAAATGGCTTCGATGATCATACCGGCGGCGTCATACGCATTCGCGCTCATCCAGTCAACATCGCGCTTGAACTTGGCCTTGTAGGCGTCGATGAAGGCCTTGGCGTCCGGGCCGGCGGTCTCGGCCAGGAAGGGGGTGGTCAGGTAGGTGTCGTCGGCGGCGGGACCGGCCAGCTTGATGTAGTCGGCGTTGTCCAGGCCGTCGGCGCCGAACTTGGGCACGTTGATGCCCAGCTTTTTGGCCTGGTCGGCGATCAGCGCGCCTTCGGCGTAGTAGCCGGCGATGAACAGGGCCTCGGGGGCGGCGCCCTTGAGCTTGGTCAGCTGGGGGGTGAAGTCGGTGGCGCCCTTCATGTAGGCTTCCTCGCCCACGACCTGCAGGCCGTTGGCCTTGGCCTGCTTCACGAAGGCGTCCTTGAGGCCGATGCCGTAGTCGTTGTTCTCGTAGAACACGGCGACCTTCTTCAGGTTCAGCTCCTTGAGCATGTAGTCGGCCAGGAAGGTGCCCTGGAAGTCGTCGAGGTAGACGTTGCGGAAGCTCCAGGGCTGGCCCTTGGCGTCCTTGCCCTTGTCGGAGATGGTCACGTTGGTGGCGGTGGGGGAGAGAGCGGCAACGCCGACGCGCACGTAGTTGGGCAGGGCGGCCAGGTGGGCGCCGGAGCACAGGTGGCCAACGATGGCCACGAGGTCCTTGTCGCCGGCGATCTTGGTGCCCACGGTGGCGGCTTCCTTGGGATCGCACTGCTCGTCGAAGTAGACGGCCTCGATCTTCTTGCCGTTGACGCCGCCCTTGGCGTTGACCTCTTCAACCTTCATGACCACGCCGGCCTTCACGTTGTCGCCGTAACCGGCGGCGGAGCCGGTGAAGGGCGAGGGGACGGCGATCTTGATCACGTCGGCCGCCAGGGCGAGGCTGCCCATTGCCAGAACCGCGGCCATGGCGCACGCCATAACCAGTGCACGTTTGAACATCATGCCTGTTATCCTCCGAAAATGAATTGAACCATGCCGCGCACACGGGCGCGTCGCCCAAGACACCTGCCAGGACCGGACCGCACGACACCGCGCAATCCGGTGATGTAACTCCGGATTTCCTACCCGAGATTGCCAAAAATGCAACGGTTTCGTAACCATGCGCAGATAGGGGCACGCCGCGTCTGCCAGGTTGAAACCTTGGCGCGGCGCGGCCCCGGGGCCTTTTGGCGCGGGCCCTGCACGCAAAACATTTCGTGTGCCGTCAGGAACCGGGGCGCAGTTCGTCCCCGGCCTGGTGGCGGGTCTGCGGGTCCGCGCCGGGGTTGGCCAGCACGGCCTCGAAGAGCTCCTTGGCCTTGGCCGGTTCGTTGAGCCCGTGCTTGTACACGGCCGCCAGGTTGTACTGGGCGCGGTAGTTGCCCGGGTCGAGCTCCAGCATCCGCTGGAACTTGGCGGCGGCGTCCTTGGGGCGCTCCAGCCTGAACAGGGCCACGCCCTGCAGGTTGAGGATGTCGGCGTTGTCCGGGGCCTTGGCGGCGGCCCTCTCCAGCAGTTGGAGGGACTTGTCCCAGATTTCGGCGGCGGCGAAGGCCTCGGCGGCCTCGGTCACTGCCTCCAGGTCGTCCGGGTTCTTCTGGAGCTTGGACATGGCCGCCATCACGGTGTTCATGGCGTTGCCGCCCTGCATGCCCATCTCCGGCGGCGGGCCGGAGCTTTGCTGCACCGTTGCGATGAGCGAGGGATTGGCCGCCCTGTAGGCAAAGGACCATGCGAACATGCCAAGCAAGGCCGCGAACATGACGGCGAGAACGGCCTTGGAGGCCATAGGGGATGCGCTGTTAGTCATCTTGTAGCGTTTCCAGTTGTTTCAGGCGGCGTTCCAGGCGTTTCTGGCGGGAGGCCACGAAGGCCACATAGCCGCACAGCCCAAGCCAGACCACGATGTTGGCAGCCAAAAGATAGTTTTCCTTGCCCATATGTCCACCCTACCTCGTCTGATGCAGGAAAATGTTTCGCAAAGCCGCCGTCTGCGTCAACTGGCGGGAGCGCAGCGTCACCAGCGCGGCCCAGAACAGCCCCACCGCGAAGATGCTCACCAGCAGCGCCGAGAGCATTTCGGGCTCAAGCCCGCCTCCCGGCTGGCCGAACACCGTGGGATGGATGGAGCGCCATTTCCTGGCCGAATAGAACACCAGGGGAACATCCAGGAAGGCCACGATGCCAAGCGCCGCCCGGACCACGGCCCCCCGCTCCCCGCCGATGCCTGCCTGGCGCAGGATGAGGTAGGCGGCGTAGACGAACCACATGATGAGCGTGGTGGTGAGCCTGGGGTCCCAGGTCCACCAGACGTTCCAGATGGGCTTGCCCCACAGCGAGCCCGTTATCAGGGCCAGGCCGGAGAAGAGCACCCCCGCCTCGCAGGCCGCGCCCGCGATCCTGTCCCAGCGCTGGTCCTTGCGCCAGATGACCATCACCGAGGCCGCGAAGACCAGCAGGAAGCTCATCATGGCCCACCAGGCCAGGGGCAGGTGGATGTAGAAGATCTTCTGCACCACGCCCATGGTCTCCTCCACGGGCGCGTACACCCAGATGAACCACTGGGCCACGGACAGGGCCAGCGCGGCCGCGACGGCCAGCACGGAGATCATGTCACTCCTCCCCGGTGTAAAGATGCGGAAACAGCACGATGGCCGCCGCCGAAAACACCGCCGCAAAGGCGGCGGCCATGCCCAGCCAGTCCAGGGAAGCGCCCTCCCCCGCCGTCAGGACTCCTTCCAGGAGTCGTATCCCGGCCAGGAGCACGGGGATGATGAGCGGGAAGAACACCACCGTCAAGAGCGACTCCCGGGAGGACTTGCCCGAGGCCAGCGCCCCCATGAGCGAACCCAGCGCGGCCAGGCCCACATCCACGGTGACCACGGCCGCTACGCCCACCAGGGGCGAGCCCTCCACCGACTGGCCCAGGAAGGCGGCCACGGCCAGGGCGAACACGCACTGGCAGACCAGCAGCAGGGTGATCCCGGCCAGGGCCTTGCCCAGCCAGACCGCCTGGGGAGGCATGGGGGCCATGGCCAGGCCCAGGCGGGCGCCGTTGTTCTCCTCGAGGGAATAGAGGCCGTTGAACACCAGCACCTGGGCGAACAGCGATGAGAGCCAGAAGATGGCGGCGGCGGCCAGGGCGGGCACCGGGTCGCCCGGCTTGCGCGACAGGCTGAACACGAAGATGAGCAGCAGGCCAAGCAGGGCCGTCTGGGCCAGGCCCTGGGCTCCGCGCAGGCTCAGGCGCAGATCCTTGGAGGCGATGCGCAGGGCCGGGGTCAGCATGTGGAGGCTCCGGCCATGACGGAGGCGTCGAACCCGGCCACGGGGCCGTGATAGGCCACGCGCCCGCGATCCAGGTGCAGCACCTCGTCCGCCTTGGCCAGGTCGCGCTCCAGATGGTGGCTGACCCAGACCACGGAGCGTTCGCCCTGCCCGGCGCGCTCGATCTCCTGGTGGAGGATGGCGCGGGAGGCCTCGTCCAGGCCGGTGTCCGGCTCGTCCAGGAAGAGCAGCCGGGGGGCGATGCAGAACACCCGGGCCAGGTTGAGGCGCTGGGCCATGCCGCGGGAGAAGTGCCCCGCGCGCTCCTGGGAGAATTTCTTCAGGCCCACGCGCTCCAGTGCGGCTTCGAGGGCCTCGTCGCCAAGGCCCAGGCCGTAGAGCCCGGTCCAGAAGCGCAGGTTCTCCAGGGCGGTGTCCTCGGGGTAGATGAAGGTCTGGTGACCAAGGTAGGCCATCTGGCCCTTGTCCAGGGAGCAGGACAGCTCGCCCGCGGAAGGGCGCGAGAGCCCGGCCATGACCCGCAGCAGCGTGGACTTGCCCGCCCCGTTGGCCCCGACCACCATGAGCACGCGGCCCGGGCGCAGCTCCAGGTCAACGCCCTTGAACACCAGGCGCTCGCCGTAGAACTTGGCCACGGACGTAAGCCGCAGCACGCCCCTATTCCTCTCCGCCCTGGCCCCGGCGCAGGCAGGCGAAGCCCGCCAGGCACATGAGCGTGCCGCCTATCCAGAACCAGTTCACCAGCGGGTTGACGCTGACCTTGATGCTGGCGCTCTTGTCAGGAGTGAAGGCCAGCAGCGTGGCGTAGAGCTCCTCGCCCAGGGAGGGGATCACCGAGACCTCGGCGAAGGGCTGGGGGAAGTTCTTGTAGAGGCGGCGCTCAGGCTCCAGCACGCCCACGGCCTTGCCGCCGGTGGTCACGTCGATGCGCGCCCTGGCTCCGGAATAGCCCGGGGTGGAGAACTCCTCCAGCCCGTTGTAGGTCAGGGAATAGGAGCCCAGCTCCAAGGACTGGCCCGGGCTGACGATGGCCTCCTTGACCGACTGGTACGGCCCGGAGAAGGCCACGCCCAGGAAGACCAGGGCCACGCCCGCATGCAGCAGCCAGGCTCCGAGCCCGCCGCGCAGGTTGCGCGCGGCCTTGGAGGTGGCCAGCAGGAGCGCCAGGCTCACCAGGGAGGAGACGGCGGCGGCCATGCCCACCAGGGGCACGGGCTTGCGGTAGCCCATGGCGAAGAAGGCGGCGGCCGAGGCGGCCATGGCGATCACCGCGGCCATGGCCCAGCGGGGTTCGCGCACGCCCTCCTTCCAGCTCATCCAGGGGCACACGGCCAGGAGCAGGCCGATGAGCACGAACAGCGGGTTGCAGACCTTGTTGTAGAAGGACGCGTCCAGGCCCACGGTGTTCTGGCTCCACATGGCGGAGATCACCGGCCAGAGCGTGCCCAGGAAGACCACGGCGGCGCTGGCCAGCAGCAGCCAGGCCAGCAGCACCAGCAGCCCGGGCAGGCTGGCCAGCCCGGCCAACTGGCGCACGGGCCGGGCGGACTTGCCCGCGAAGGTGATGAGTACCGAGAGGCCAAGCCCCGTGAGGATGAACAGCAGCAGCGGCCGCCCCACCCCGCCCTCGCCGAAGGCGTGCAAGGACTCGACCACCCCGCTGCGCACCAGGTAGGTGGCGAAGTAGCAAAGCAGCATGGTCAGCGCGGCCAGCAGCACGTTGGTGCGCGGCAGCGCTCCCCTGCGGTTCTCGATGACGGCCGTGTGGATGAAGGCCGTGGCCGAGAACCAGGGGATGAGCGAGGCGTTCTCCACCGGGTCCCAGGCCCAGTAGCCGCCCCAGCCCAGCTCCATGTAGGACCACCAGCAGCCCAGGATGATGCCCGACGTCAGGAACACCCAGGAGAGGATGGTGATGGCCCGCGTGTTCTTCAGCCAGGAGGTCGGCTCGCCCGAAAGCCAGGAGGCCAGGGCCAGGCAGCCGGGGATGGCGAACCCGGCGTAGCCCAGGAACAGCAGGGGCGGATGGAAGATCATCCCGGGGTTCTGCAGCAGGGGGTTGAGCCCCTTGCCGTCGGCCGGGGCGGGCACGAGTTTGAGGAAGGGGTTGCTCGGCCCGGTGAGCAGCAGCAGGAAGAAGGCCTCGGAGGCCAGCAGGAACAGCCAGAAATAGAGCTTGGTGGTGTTGCTGCAGCGCTGGTAGCCAGGCGTCATGGAGAAGATCAGGCCGAAAAGCGCCGTCATCCAGGCCCAGAACAGCAGCGACCCGGCCTGCCCGGCCCAGAAGGCCGTGACCACGTAGAAGGTGGGCAGCACAGAATCGGTGTAGCCCGCCACATATTCATAGGAGAAGTCCCGCTTGAGCAGGGCCACGAACATGACCACGGAGACGGCCGTTATCACCGAAAACAGGACGGCCTGGGCGGTTTCAAACCATGCGGGGCGGCCGTGATCCTTGTTCCAGAGTTGCCAAGCGGCGATACCCGCGAAAATGAGCGAACCGACAAGGGACAACAGAAGCGCCCAATGGGCGGCGAAATGCATGCTATCTTCCTCCGGGCGTTGGGCTAGGCGGCTGGGATCAGCCCCGGTTATCCTTGCGGTTTTCCTTCTGATATTTCGACGGGCACTTGGTCATCAGGCTGTTGGCGGCAAAACCGTTGCCGCCGGGGGCCAGGCCGCCCTCCACGATGACCTCCACACCCGCCTTGAAAGTGTCCGGCACGGCTCCGGTGTAGACCACCTGCATGGACTTCTGCGCGTCGTCCTTGTCGATGAGCGTGAAGCTGACGCCCAGGCCGCCCGGAGCCGGGGCGATGCCCTGCTCGGCCACGGTGCCGAACAGGCGGGCCTGCTTGAGCTGCTCCGGCTTCATGGCCAGGGCCTCGCGCACGTTCAGGAAATACACCGCGCCTTCGTCGAACCCGGAGGCGATGAGCCAGCCGAGCCCTCCCAGGAAGAGCACCGCCGCCACCGCGTACAGGGACTTCTTGTTGTTGCCGGCCATAATCACTCCTTGGCGGGGCCGTGGCTGCGGAGAAGCTTCTCCCGCTGGACCCTGGCGAGCTGTCTCATATCGGCCACCTCGTCGGTCTCGTCAACGATTTCCTTGCCCAGAATTTCCTCGAAAACGTCTTCGAGGGTGATGACGCCGCCCACTCCGCCGTATTCGTCCAACACCACGAACAGGTGCATGCGCGACTCGATGAATTTGCCCAGCACCTTGTCCAGGGACATGGTGTCCAGCACGAACTGCACGGGCTTCATGACCTCGGAGAGCTTGAGCCCGTGCTGGTCGTTGGCCAGGGCGTCGAACACCTGCCTGCGGAAGACGATGCCCACCACGTTCTCGGGGTCGTCGTCCTCGTAGACGGGCACGCGGCTGTGCGGCCAGATGCCGCCCTCCTCCTTGGCCTCGGCCACGGTCATCCCGGCGGAGAGGGAGAACACCACGGTGCGCGGGGTCATGACGTCGTGCACGATCTTGGTGTCCAGGGCCAGGATGTTGGCGATGGAGCTCTCCTCCAGGGCGTTGATCTTGCCCGCCCGGCTGGAGAGGCTGACCACGGCGCGGATGTCGTCCTCCGAGGCCTCGGGGCCCCTGCTCTTGGGCTTGATGAGGTTCACGATCAGGCCGCTGGCCCAGATCACCGGGGTGAGCAGGTAGACCATCATCCGCAGGGGCCGGGCGATATAGGGCCCGAGCTGCTTGGCGTAGACCACGCCCAGGGTCTTGGGGACGATCTCGCCCACCAGCAGGATCACCGAGGAGAACAGCGCCGTGAAGAACACCAGCTTCTCTTCGCCGAGCACGCCCACGGCCAGCGCGCCCGCCACGGTGGCGCCCGCGGAGCAGGCCACGGTGTTCACGGTCAGAATGGCCGTGATGGGCTTCTCGATGTTCATGCGCATCTGGTACATGATTTCGCCCGAAGGCTTGCCTTCGGAGCGCATCTTTTCGATCCAGCTCCAGCGCAGGGAATACAGCACGGCTTCGCTCGTCGAGCAAAAGAAGCTCATGGCCACGGCGATGGCAATGGCAAGAATGAGTTCAAACATGGGGATGAGGGGCTGAGGGGAACCCGGGTGTTCGGGGAGGGGGCACGTTGTGGTCCGTCACGTTTCTTGGTCTGATTCTAAGGTTTTTCCCGACGTTGTAAAGAGCCGGGACGAGCCGTTTCAGGTCCAGGCCGCGGTGAGCTCGGCCCTGCGCCGCGCGAGCTCGCGCTCAACGGGCAGGGGCACCAGGCAGCGCAGGCTGCGCCCCGCCAGGAAGCGTTCACGAACGGACGAGGCGCTGATGTCCAGCCGGGGCACGTCCACCAGCCGCAGCTCGTTGCCCGAAGGCATCCGCCAGCACCCGCCATCCTCCAGGGAGCAGCGCATCTCGCCGTGCCGGGCCAGGTATCCCTCCACCTCGGCGCGCCCGTGGCTGTCGCGCGTGGCCACCACCAGGTTGGCCAGTTCTCCCAGGCGCACGCCCCGGTTCCAGAGGTGCAGGTTCATCAGGTCGCTGGCGCCCATGATGAAATGGAAGCTGCCGGCCGGGCTCAGGCGGCGCAGCTCCGTGAGGGTGTCCCAGGTGTAGGACGGCCCGGGGCGGCTGGCCTCCATGCGGTTGACCCTCACCCCGGGCAGGCCTTCCACGGCCAGCTCCACCAGGGCGGCGCGCAGCTCGAAGGGCAGCACGCCCTCCCCCGGCTTGTGCGGCGGCCTGGCCGAGGGGATCATGTCCACACCGTCCAGGCCGAGGGCCTCGCCCACTTCCAGGGCCAGGCGCACGTGCCCGGCGTGGACGGGGTTGAAAGTGCCGCCGAGGACGCCCAGGCGCATCTCAGCCCCGGACCTGCCCCTGTCCGAAGACCACGAACTTCTGGCTGGTCAGCTCCGTGACGCCCATGGGGCCGTAAGCGTGCAGCTTGGAGGTGCTGATGCCGATCTCCGCGCCCAGGCCCAGCTCGCCGCCGTCGTTGAAGCGGGTGGAGCAGTTGATGCCAACCATGGAGGCGTCGGCCTCGCGCAGGAAGCGCATGGCCCGGGCGTGGTCGGAGGTCAGGATGCATTCCGTGTGGTGCGAGGAGTAGGCGGCGATGTGCTCCAGGGCCTCGTCCATGTCCGCCACCACGCGCACGGCCAGGATGTAGTCCAGGAATTCGAAGCCCCAGTCGGCCTCGGTGGCGGGCTTGGCTGTGGGGCCGAGCAGCGGCAGGGATTCGGGGCAGGCCCGGAACTCAACGCCTTTGCCGCCCAGGGCCTTGGCCACCTTGGGCAGAAACTCCTTGGCCACGTCCCGGTGCACCAGCAGGCATTCCAGGGCGTTGCACACGCCGGGGCGTTGGCACTTGCCGTTGTCCGCGACCGCCACGGCGTTGTCCAGGTCCGCGCCCTTGTCCACGAAGAGGTGGCACACGCCCTTGTAGTGCTTGAGCACGGGCATGGTGGCGGCCTCCACCACGGAGCGGATCAGGCCCTCGCCGCCGCGCGGGATCATCACGTCGATGTATTCGTCGAGCTTGCACAGCGCGGGCACGGCGGCGCGATCAGTGGTGGGCACCAGCTGCACGGCCGCCCCGGGCAGCCCGGCCAGCTCCAGCGCTTCGCTCAAAAGCCCGGCCAGGGCCATGTTGGACTCGAACGCCTCGGAACCGCCGCGCAGCACCACGGCGTTGCCCGCCTTGAGGCAGAGGATGGCGGAATCCACGGTGACGTTGGGCCGGGACTCGTAGATCATGCAGACCACGCCCAGGGGCACGCGCATGCGCCCGACCATGAGCCCGTTGGGGCGCTGCTTGACGGATTCGATCTCGCCGATGGGGTCGCTCAGGCCGGCCACGTGGCGGCAGGCCTGGGCCATGGAGGCCAGAACCTTGGGGGTCAGGCGCAGGCGGTCCAGCTTGGCGGTGTCCATCCCGGCGGCCTCGGCCTTGGCGATGTCGCGGGCGTTGGCGACGGCGATGGCTTCCTGGCGGGTCTCCAGGAGCCCGGCCAGGGCCGCGAGGGCGTCGTTCTTGGCCGCCGGGGAGGCCTTGGCCATCAGGCGGGAGGCCGCCTGGGCCCTGGCGGCAAGCTGCTGCATCTGTTCCTGTATGTTCATGCTTCCTCCGGTTCTGTTCGTAGAAGCTGATAGCCCCGGGAAAGCGGCCCGTCAACGAGAGCCTTTTGACACAGCCCTTGTTTGGGTATAGATGAACCTCCTTTCGGCGGCCCGCCGTGAAAGCGTTCGGGCCAACACCTTAACCACCCCACGAAAAACGACACACCATGGCAGACATCACTTTCGACCGCCCCGATCAGCAGATGAGTCCCCTGGCAAAGTTCTTCTTCAACAACTGGCGCATCATGGCGGTGATGGTCATCGCCGTCGTCGTGGCCACGGCCGGCTACGCCTGGTACGCATCCAGCGTCAAACAGTCGAAGATCAAGGCCGAGAACGAGCTCGGCGCCATCATCGCCTCCAAGACCGGGCCCGAGCGCCTCACCGCCCTCGAAGCCTACCTCAAGAGCGCCCCCGCCTCCACCAAGGGCGCCACCCTGCTGGAAATCGCCAACACCGCCCAGGAGCAGGGCCAGTTCGACAAGGCCGCCGAGGCCTGGAACCAGCTCTACCTGTCCGCCCCCGAAGGCATGCGCGAGATCGCGGGCATGGGCTACGCCACCGCCATCGCCCAGAAGGGCGACAAGCTGGCCGCCGTGAAGTTCCTGGTGGACATGCTGCCCAAGGCCCCCAAGCCCTTCCAGCCCGTTGTGGCCCGCCAGCTGGCCTCCCTCGCCGAGGAAGCCAAGGCCTGGGACGAGGCCATCAGCGCCTACGAGCGCATGAAGGACCTGGGCATGGGCGGCAACAAGGCCTTCTACGAGGCCAAGATCGCCGAACTCAAGGCCAAGAAGCAATAAGCTCGCATATCTTTAGGGAAGGATCAGTACCCTCATGGCCAATCCCCTTCTTGCCGATACCCCCGGAGAGGTCCTGCTGCTCCTGGGCAACGAGGCCATCGTGCGCGGCGCCCTCGAGGGCGGCATCGGCTTCGTGAGCTGCTACCCCGGCACGCCTTCGTCCGAGGTGCCCGACACGTTCTATCGCCTGAGCCCCCAGGGCGATTACATCTTCGAGTACTCCACCAATGAGAAGGTGGCCCTCGAAGTGGGCGCGGGCGCGGCCCTGGCGGGCCTGCCCACCCTGGTGACCATGAAGCACGTGGGCGTGAACGTGGCGGCCGACCCGCTGCTCACGCTCTCCTACATCACGGCCCCCGGCGGGCTGGTGCTTCTTTCGGCGGACGACCCGGGCTGCCACTCCAGCCAGAACGAGCAGGACAACCGCTATTACGCCCGCCTGGCCGGGCTGCCCTGCTTCGAGCCCGCCACCGCGCAGGAATGCAAGGACATGGCCCGCGACGCGCTGCACCTGGCCGCGCGCACCGGACAGCCCGTGCTGCTGCGCACCACCACCCGCGTCAACCATGTGCGCGGGCCGGTGAAGCTGGGCGGCCTTCCCAAAGAGAAGCCGAGCAAACCTTTCGAGCGCAAGCTGCAGCAGTACGTGCCCATCCCTGCGCACTCCCGCGTGCAGCACCGCCAGTTGCTGGACAGGCTGGCCATGTTCGCCCAGGAGGCCTCCCGCTCCACCTGGAACAAGCTCTCGGGCGCGGGCGAGGTCGGCGTGCTGGCCTCGGGCATCGCGCGCTGCTACCTGAGCGACGCCCTGCTGGAGGAAGGCCTGCACGGCTCGGTCAAGGTGCTGGAGCTGGGCTTCACCTACCCCATGCCCGACGAGCTGCTGCTCGAATTCGTGCAGGGGCTCAAGAAGGTGCTGGTGCTCGAGGAGCTGGAGCCGCTGATGGAGAACCATCTGCGCCAGCTTCTGCAGCGCGGCGGCATCGAGCTGGAAGTCTTCGGCAAGGGCGAGACCCTGCCGCTGTGGGGCGAGTACTCCACGGAGATGGTCCGCCAGGCCCTGCGCCTGACCCTGGGCCGCCAGGCACGCGCCCCCGAGCACTGCGCCCCGGAGACCGGCCTGGCCAACCGCCCGCCCAACCTCTGCGCCGGGTGCTCGCACCGGGCCTCCTACGCCACCGTGCGCGAGGTCTTCGGCTCCGAGGCATATTACTCCTCCGACATCGGCTGCTACACCCTGGGCCTGCTGCCGCCGCTCTCCTCGGCGGACTTCCTGGTCTGCATGGGCTCGAGCATCTCCACGGGCTCCGGCTTCGCCACGGCCAGCGGCAAGCCCACCGTGGCCTTCATCGGCGACTCCACCTTCTTCCACTCCGGCATCACCGGGCTGGTCAACGCGGTCTACAACAACCACAACATCCTCGTGGTCGTGCTGGACAACCGCACCACGGCCATGACCGGCCACCAGCCCCACCCCGGCGTGGACCACACGGTGCTGGGCCCCAACGAGCGCCCCATCGAGATCGAACCGCTGGTGCGCGCCTGCGGCGTGTCCAACGTGGTCAGCGTGAACCCGCTGAACCACAAGGCCTCGAAAAAAGCCCTGGAGTCCATGAAGGACGCGATGGGCCCCCGGGTCATCATCTTCCAGGCCCCGTGCGTCATCCACGAGCGCCGCACCGCCGGCAAGGGCAAGCCCCAGGTCGCCGTGGTCGAAGGCACCGGCGCGGGCTGCCTGGACGTGCTCAACTCCCTGGCCTGCCCGGCCTTCGTCAAGGAAGGCGGGACCATGCGCGTTGACGAGGAGCTGTGCTCGGGCTGCATGTTCTGCCTGCAGTTGGACAAGTCGTTCAAGGCAAAGAAAAGGGGCGCATAGATGCAGCGCACACGCATATTCCTCACAGGCGTCGGCGGCCAGGGCACCCTGACCGCCACGAAGCTCGTCTCCCTCACCGCCCTGGACGAGGGCCTGCCCGTCACCTCGGGCGAGATCCACGGCATGGCCCAGCGCGGCGGCGTGGTGGAGTCCACCGTCCTCATCGGCTACCTGAGCCCCAAGATCACCTTCGGCGAGGCCGACGTGCTCCTGGGATTCGAGCTGCTGGAAGGGCTGCGCGCCCTGTGCTACCTCAAGCCCGGCGGCCGGTTCATCGCCAACTCCGAAGCCCTGCCCCCGCTCTCCGTGGCCACGGGCAAGGCCGACTACCCCGCGTTGGAGACGGTGCGGGCCAAGGCCCAGGCCGTGGCCTCCCAGGCGCTGTTCTTGCCCTGCCGCACCCTGGCGGAGCAGGCGGGCAAGGCACAGAGCGCCAACACCGTGCTGCTCGGCGCGGCCTGCGCGGTCAAGGCGTTGCCCTTCGGCATGGACGCCCTGGAGCGCTCCGTGCGCAAATACCTGAAACCGGCCCTCGCCGAGGTGAACCTCAAGGCCCTTGAGCTCGGCGCCAAGGCCGCCCTGGCCTGAACGGGAGCGGAACATGGACGTCTTTGCCTCCAGCGAGAGCCTTTCCCAGAAGTTCCTCAACGCGTTGCGGGCCCTGCTGAACGAATCCTACCCCGGCCGGCCCGCGCGCGACTGTCTGGAGGGCATGCTCAACCGCCTTGTGGAGGCCATGGGCTACCACAGGACGTACCTGGAGCTGCTTGACCTGCCGCTCAAGAACCAGCGCCTCTCGCTCTCCCGCGGGCGCGAGGCCGTGTTCGGCACGCCGCTCGGACCCGGGCCCATCGCCACCGGGCAGACCCTGGCCACGCGGCAGTCGCTCATCATCGACAACATGGCCGACCACCCGGACTTCTACGGCCGCCCCGCGCAGGACCTGGAGAAGCTGGCCTTCGTCTGCGTGCCCGTGCTGGTTCCCGGCCAGGCCCCGGCCTCGCAGCGCCTGGCCATGGGCGTGCTCTGCGCCGACATCCCCAAGGCCCCGCCCGTGTTCATGGAGCGCCACCGCGACTTCATGCTGGTGGCCGCCTCCGTGGTGGCCAACGCGGCCCTGCGCCTGCAGGACGAGCTCAACCGCGCCAAGGCCAAGCCCAAGCTCGAATCCGAGCCCGAAGCGCTCACCGAGACGGTGAACACCCGCCAGCGGGTCATCGCGGTCTCCAAGGGGATGCGGCTCGTGCTGCGCCAGATCGACCAGGCCGCGGGCAACGACTCCCCGGTGCTGTTCCGGGGCGAGGAAGGCACCGGCAAGGAGTGCCTGGCCCGCTCGCTCCACGCCCACAGCCCCAGGCGCAAGCGGCCCTTCGTCAGCTTCGTCTGCTCGGCTGAATCCAGCGAAAGCATGGACCGCACGCTCTTCGGCATCCAGAAGGGCGAGGCCTCCAAGTCCACGCAGTCCAAGCGCGGCCTGCTGGAGCTGGCCCAGGGCGGCACCCTGTTCATGGAGGACGTGGAGGAGCTGACCCCAGAGGCCCAGCAGGGCCTGCTGCGCTACCTCCAGGAGGGCACCATCCTGCGTTACGGCAGCGACCAGCCCATCCCCCTGGACGTGCGCATCGTGGCGGCCAGCCGCGTGAACCTCGAGGACATCGTCAACACCGGCGGTTTCCTGGAGGACCTCTACTACGCGCTCTCCGTGGTGCCCATCTACGTGCCGCCCCTGCGCGACCGCACCGGCGACGTGCTGCCCCTGGCCGAATACTTCCTGCAGGAGTTCGCCCAGGCCTCCGGCAAGCCCTTCAAGCGCATCTCCACCCCGGCCATCGACCTCATCAGCCAGTACCACTGGCCCGACAACGTGCAGGAGCTTCGCTCCTGCATGGAGCGTGCGTTGGACCAGTCCGAGGAGGGGGTCATCCGGGCCTACCACCTGCCCCCCACCCTGCAGACGGCCGAGAGCTCCAACACGGAGGCCACGCTGTCCTTCGGCGAGGCCGTGGACCAGTTCGAGAAGGAGCTGCTCATCGAGGCCCTGAAGAAGGCCAAGGGCAACATGTTCCAGGCCGCCAAGGACCTGCGGGAAAGCTACCGCATCATCAACTACAAGGTCAAAAAGCATAACATCGACCCCAAACGCTTCACCCCGGGCAAGCGCAAGTAGTTTCGCCGGGCGCCGCGCCTAGGAATCGATCAGACGCTGATGTCATTCGATCCGGAACAGACTCCGGGCCGCTTCCCCAAACGGTCTGGAGTCTTTTTTTCTTCTTAAGACAGCCGGAGGAATCCCGACCGATGCTGACCACCCAAACCGCCTGGACTTTCCTGATACTGGCCGGGCTCTTCGAGATCGGCTGGCCCCTGGGGCTGAAGATGACCCACACGCCTGGAAGGGCCGCGCTCGGCGTGGCGGTGGCCGTCATCTGCATGGGCCTGAGCGGCTGGCTGCTCTACCAGGCCCAGAAGGCCATCCCCATGGGGACGGCCTATGCGGTGTGGACGGGGATCGGCGCGGCCGGGACTTTTCTGGTCGGGCTCATGTTCTACGGCGATCCCGCCGGGTTCCTGCGCATCCTGGGCGTGGCCCTGATAATCGCCGGAGTCGCCACGCTCAAGCTGGCCTCTTAGAGGGCGATTCGGGATCGTTTCTGCGCTCTCGGCGCACGAATCCCAGAAAACCCGGATTATCCCGGATTCCATTTCCAGCTTCCAATGAAACAGCCGGGCAATATGACATTGCCCGGCTTCATTGTTTCGCCGCTGCCTGTCAGGCGCCCTCTCCCGCCGAATCCGACCAGTTGAGAGGGCTCCCCTGCATGTGCGCTCACCTGCGCAGAAGTTTCAGGATCTCTTTGGCCACCGCCTCGGAGGACGCAGGGTTCTGCCCCGTGACCAGTTTTCCCGAGACCACGGCGTGCGGCTGGAAGTTATCTCCTTGCTCGAACAGGCCCCCCTTGGCCCGGAGTTCGTCCTCAAGGCTGAAGGGGACGACAGCCGTGAGGCCTACGGCCTGCTCCTCGGCGTTTGTGAAGCCCGTCAGCTTCAAACCGGCCACCAGCGGCTGGCCGTCGGCCTTTCGGGCGTCGCGCAGCACGGCCGGGCCGTGGCACACAGCGGCAACCACCCTGCCGGAGTCGAACATTTCCTCGATGAGGGCGATTGAATCGTCGTCGACGGCCAGATCCCACAGGGGGCCGTGCCCGCCGGGGTAGAACACGGCGTCGTAGTCCGAGGCGCGCACCGCAGCCAGCGGGAGGGTGTCGGCAAGGGCTGCCTGGGCCTCGCGGTCCTTGAGGAATTTGCGGCAGGCCGGGGTCAGGGAGGCTTCCTCGGTGCTCCTGGGGTCCACGGGGGGCTTGCCGCCCATGGGCGAGGCCAGCACGATCTCCGCGCCCGCAGCCTTGAATGCCATGTAGGGCGCGGCCAGTTCCTCCAGCCAGTAGCCGGTCTTGTGGCCGGTTTCTCCGAGCGTGCCGTGCGAAGTGATGACGATAAGAATGACCATGCGCGCCTCCTGGCGGTTTCCGGTTCTGCCGCAGGCTAACACGCCGTTCCGGCCCGTTCAACCTCAAGCCGTCGGCTACGGCAACCCATGCGGTGTTTCATCCGGCTGCCCTGCGTTGGCGCTTCGTCAAACGCCGGGCAGCGCCCACAACAGGACGTGCCACACTCATCGCCGGGCGTCCGAAAATGCAAGCCCAGCCCACTGGAATTACTGGCAATAGCCCATACTCCTGCAGATGCTCTCCACGCTTTCGCCCTTGGCGCGCCTGTTCTTGAGGGCGTTTATGAACTTGGGCCCCATGGCGGAGTAGAACTTCACGCAGGCCTCGCGGTCCGCCGCGGGAAGCAGGGAGCACTGGCGCGTTGCGTCCACGGTGATGTCCTTTGCGTCGGCCGCCGAGGCCTCCACCAGGCGCAGCACCATCTGGCAGGCCACGCATTCCATGTAGTCGCCGCCCTGGGCCAGGGAATTGGAAAACATGAGGCCCGCGAGCAAAGCCGTCAAAAAGGTGATCCGAAGAAATTTCATGCTGTCAGTCTCCAAAATGCGGCGCGAGGCCGCCTCTTTATTGTTCCGATGCGCCCGATCGACGCCGGGACAGCCGCCTATACGGCTCTTTGCCCGGCGCATCAACCGGCTGGACAATCCGGCCGCCCGCGCGGAACTGCGAGGGGGCCTTGCCTCCCGCCGGAAATTCTACTAGCAACCGCCCACGGAGGACACCATGCTCGCCATTCTCGACTACAAGGCCGGCAACCAGACCAGCGTGCGCCGCGCCCTCGACAACCTGGGCATACCCTGCGCCATCACCGCCGACCCCGAAGCCCTGCGCGCCGCCGCGGGCGTCATCTTCCCCGGCGTGGGCGCCGCGGGCCAGGCCATGGAGGAGCTCACCAGCACCGGCCTTGACGCGGTGCTGCGCGATATCGTCCGCTCGGGCAAGCCCATGCTGGGCATCTGCGTGGGCTGCCAGATCCTGCTGGACTACTCGGCCGAAAACGACACCCAGGCCCTGGGCATCGTCCCCGGCGAATGCGCCATGTTCAACCGCGCCCTCACCGAGGAGGACGGGCAGCCCATCCGCGTGCCGCACATGGGCTGGAACAGCGTGAAGCTCGTCAAGGAGTGCGTGCTCTTCGACGGCATCGACCCCTCCGCCGAATTCTATTTCGTGCACAGCTACTACCCGGTGCCCAGCCCCGAGTTCGTGCTCGGCACAACCTTCTACGGCATGGAGTTCTGCTCCCTGCACGGCCGCCCCGGGTTGTGGGCCGTCCAGTTCCACCCGGAGAAGTCCGGCCGTCCGGGCCTCAAGCTGCTCTCCAACTTCGCGGCCTACTGCGGGGAGGTTTCCAATGCTCAGTAAGCGCGTCATCCCCTGCCTGGACGTCCGCGACGGCAAGCTGACCAAGGGCGTGAAGTTCCTCGGCAACGTGGACATCGGCGATCCCGTGGAGACCGCCCAGGCCTACTACGAGCAGGGCGCGGACGAGATCGTCTTCTACGACATCACCGCCTCCTCCGAGGGCCGGGGCATCATGCTCAAGGTTGTGGAGAAGGTGGCCTCGCGCATCTTCATCCCCTTCTCCGTGGGCGGCGGCATCTCCACCGTGGACGACATGCGGGCGGTGCTGCTGGCGGGCGCCGAGAAGGTCTCGGTGAACTCGGCCGCGGTGAAGACCCCGGACATCATCAGCCAGGGCGCGGCGGCCTTCGGGTCGCAGTGCGTGGTGGTGGGCATGGACGTGCTGCGCGTGGGCGTGAGCGAGCAGATCCCCTCCGGCTACGAGATCGTGATCCACGGCGGGCGCAAGAAGATGGGCCTGGACGCCATCGAATGGGCCAAGACCGTCGAGGCCCTGGGCGCGGGCGAGCTCTGCGTGAACTCCATCGACGCCGACGGCACCAAGGAAGGCTACGAACTGAACCTGACCAGGCTCATCAGCGAGGCCGTGTCCATCCCCGTGATCGCCTCGGGCGGCGCGGGTTCGCCCAGGCACATGCTGGACGCCCTCACCGAGGGCAAGGCCAGCGCCGCGCTCATCGCCTCCATCGTGCACTACGGCGAATACACGGTGAGCCAGCTCAAGGACTACCTCCACGGGGAGGGAGTGAAGACGCGCATGGTCTGGTAGGCCCCTCGCCAGACCCTTCCATATGAATCACAGGCCCGGCGCGTCCGGGCCTTCGCATCACGGGAACATCATGAGCAACGCCCTCGAAACGGTCAACGAGCTGCTCTCCACGCTCGGACTCAAGGTCACCCATTCCTTCGACGACATCTATTTCGTGGAACACAACCTGTTCCTGGTCATACAGTCCAAGGAGGACAACCTCCTCCTGCTCTGCTTCAACCGGGAGTGCCCGCCGGACAAGGCGGCGCTGGCGGCCCTGTCGCTCTACGCCAAGGCCGAGGACATGGGCGTGGACCTGGGCCTCTCCGGCACCTACGACATGGAGGAGATGCCCGGGCAGGAGATCAAGCTCCACTTCCACCCGCAGCAGACCGTGAAGGAAAGCCTGCCCGGAAACACCAAGACTCACTGACCTGCCCCCAAGACGGCTTGCCAGTCCGGCCTGAACGCGGTCAAGCGCCTACGGAACGCAGTCCGGGTCGCTTCTCTCCGCCCTGCGCGTCACTTGCCCTACGTGAAGGCGGGCGTGCCCAGCTCTCTGTCGATGGCGTCGGGATCGTCGGCGTGGTAGCGCACCAAGTTGCGCAGGTGGAAGAAGGCCTCCTCGTCCATGCCCACGAAATCGAGCGCCAAGCCCTCCGCATCGTTGCGGATGATGCGCGCCTCTATGCGCACCTGCAGGGTATCGGTCAGGTGCAGCACGAAATCACAATCCCTCTTGCCGGTCATACCTGGCTCGTGATCGCACAGCACGCCCTTGAGGCTGATGTTGCGGACAGTCACCCGGTATTTATCCAGCACCCCGCACTCTACCGAGGCCTCTATGGCCGTCTGGACCCTGGTCCGCTTCCGTTTGTCGGGCATGTTTCCCCCGTGGCGCGTAATTCTCGGTAACGCCGTGGATTCAAAGCACGACATAGATCACGGCGGGCGAAACAGGCAACAGGAATCCCTGCCGGACCTGCGGCCTCCGCCGCACATCGCGGCTTGATCCGGCCCGCGAAAGCTCGCATAGAGTGTTCATCGGCCGTGCCCCGCGGCCACCGAACAGGAGGAACCATCACATGCTCAAACGCAGAAACGTTCTCGGCCTGGCCGCCGCCCTGCCCGTCCTGGCGGCCGGCAAGGCCCTGGCGCAGGACCAGAAGAAAGGCATGGACGCCCTGGAGTGCATCCACACCCGCCGCTCCATCCGCAAATACCTGGACAAGCCCATCCCCGACGAAGTCATCAAGCAACTGCTCGAGGCGGCCATGACCGCCCCCTCGGCCTACAACGAACAGCCCTGGCGCTTCCTGGTGGTCAAGGACAAGGAGAAGCTCAAGGCCGTGGGCTCCGCCGGACCCGCCCCTGCGGGCAACGCCGCCGCGGCCATCCTGGTCTGCGCGGACCCCTCCCTGGGCAAGGAGAAGGACATGTGGCCCCTGGACTGCTCCAACGCCACCATGAACATCCTGCTGGCCGCCAACGCCCTGGGCCTGGGCGCGGTGTGGACGGCCTCCTACCCGGTGCAGGCCCGCCTGGACATGTACCGCAAGATGTTCAACATCCCGGAGAAGATCGTGCCCTTCGCCTTCATCTGCCTGGGCTGGCCCGAGAAGCCCGGCGGCCGCGAGAACCGCTTCAAGCCCGACAGGATCGTCTACGAGTCCTGGAGCTGAGGCCCGGACCACGCGAAGAAAAAAAAAGCGCCGTCCACCCGCGAGGGGGGACGGCGCTTCGTCATCGAGGCGGTTCGCCTACAGGTTAGGCAGGGTCCTTGCGGCCGATGCAGAAGTAGGCGAAGCCCATTTCGCCCAGCAGCGAGGGGGAGTACAGGTTGCGGCCGTCGAACACCAGGGGGGCCTTCAGGCTCTTCTTGATGCGGTCGAAGTCCGGGTTGCGGAACTGGTTCCACTCCGTGACGATGGCCAGGGCCGAGGCGCCGTCCAGCACGGCGTACTGCTCGTCGACGACCTCGACGAGGTTGTTGCCCTCGAACTCCTTCTTGGTGTTGGGGCCGGCCACGGGGTCGAAGCAGCGGACCTTCATGCCCTTGGCGGTGAGGTCGCGGATCAGCTCGAAGGCGGCGGCTTCGCGCACGTCGTCGGTGTTGGCCTTGAAGGCCAGGCCCCAGAGGGCCAGGGTCTTGCCCTTCACGCCGCCCTGCGGCTCGAAGTACTTGAGTATCTTGCCCGAGAGCACGTGCTTCTGACGGTTGTTGACCTCGTCAACGGAGGCCAGCAGTTGGGGCTCGAACTCGTACTGGCGGGAGGTGTCGATCAGCGCCTTGACGTCCTTGGGGAAGCAGGAGCCGCCGTAACCCATGCCGGGGTAGATGAACTGGTAGCCGATGCGGCTGTCGCTGCCGATGCCCATGCGCACGTCGCGCACGTCGGCGCCGACGCGCTCGCAGATGTTGGAGATCTCGTTGATGAAGGAGATCTTGGTGGCCAGCATGCAGTTGGCGGCGTACTTGGTCATCTCGGCGGAGCGGACGCCCATGACGATGACCTTGTCGCGGCTGCGGGCGAAGGGTCCGTAAAGGGCCTTGAGCAGCTCGCCGGTGCGCACGTTCTCGGTGCCCACGACCACGCGGTCGGGCTTGAGGAAGTCGTTGACGGCGTCGCCTTCCTTGAGGAACTCAGGGTTGGAGACCACGTCGAATTCGATGTTCAGGCCGCGCTTGGCCAGCTCTTCGGAGATCAGGCTGCGGACCTTGTCGGCCGTGCCCACGGGCACGGTGGACTTGTCCACCACGATCTTGTAATCTTTCATGTTCTGGCCGACTTCGCGGGCGACCTGATGCACGTAGCTCAGGTCGCAGGAGCCGTCGGGGCGCGAAGGGGTGCCCACGCAGACGAAGACGAACAGGGCGTTCTCCATGCCTTCGGCGATGGAGGTCGTGAATTTCAGGCGGCCCTGCTCGGTGTTGCGCTTGACGATCTCGTCAAGACCGGGTTCGTAAATGTGAACCTTGCCCTTGCGAAGGTTCTCCACGACAGTGGGATTGATATCCACACAGCAGACATCGTTGCCCATTTCGGCGAAGCAAGCGGCGCTCACCAGGCCGACATAACCGGTTCCGACAATGCACAGGTTCATGTTCCGCGCATCTCCATTGTAGTAAAGTTGATAGGCCCCACCCGAGGGGCAGACTCCGATACGAGCGACGGGATGGTTTGTCAACTGATACCTTGAGACTGGAAAACATTTACACTATAATGTAGGTTTCATCGAGAGATCAAGGAGTTATTCCATGCCCATACTGGCCGTTAACGTCGACCACATCGCCACGCTGCGCCAGGCGCGCCTGGCCCAGGAGCCCGACCCCGTCACCGCCGCCCATCTGGCGGAGATCGCCGGGGCGCGCGCCATCATCGTGCACCTGCGTGAGGACCGGCGCCACATCCAGGACCGCGACGTGGCCCTGCTGCGCCAGCTCATCAAGACCCGCCTGCACCTGGAGATGGCCGCCACCTCCGAGATGCACCGCCTGGCCCTGGGCATCAAGCCGGACATGGTCTGCCTGGTGCCCGAGAAGCGCCAGGAGCTCACCACCGAGGGCGGGCTGGCCGTGGCCGGCCGCGAGAAGGAGATCGCCTCCTTCCTTGAACCGCTGCACGCGGCGGGCATCGGCTCCAGCCTGTTCATCGACCCGGACCCGGCCCAGATCGAGGCCGCCAAGGCCGCCGGAGCCCACTATATAGAGATACACACCGGGGCCTACGCCGACGCCCCCACGCCCCAGGCCCGCCAGGCCGAGTTGGCCAAAGTGCTGGCGGGCATCCGCCAGGGGCGCGAGCTTGGGCTCAAGGTCAACCTGGGCCACGGCTTGAACTACGACAACATCTGGGCCTTCGCCAAGGTGGATGGCGTGAGCGAGTACTCCATCGGCCACAGCATCATCTCCCGGGCCGTGCTCACGGGCATGAACGAGGCGGTGTCGCGCATGGCCGCCATCGTCGGCTCCTTCCCGGACCCGGCATGATCGTCGGGCTGGGCATCGACGTTGCGGAGCTGGACCGCATCGAGCGCGCCCTGGCCCGCCACGGCGAGCGCTTCCTGGCCAAGGTGCTCACCGAGGAGGAGATCCGGGGCCTGCCCGCCCTGGCCCGCAACCGAGCGCCTTACGTGGCCGCCCGTTTCGCCGCCAAGGAGGCCGCGTCCAAGGCTTTGGGCACCGGCTTTTCCGGCGGCATAACCATCAAGGATTTCGGCGTGGCCTCGGACGACGGCGGCAAGCCCCTGATCCGCTTCTTCCGCAAGGCCGAGGACCGCGCCATGCAGTTGGGCGTCACCCGCGCCCACCTGAGCATCACCCACGGCCGCGACGTGGCCGCCGCCGTGGTGGTGCTGGAGGCACCATGATCGACACCGTGTTCTGCTCCCCCCTGCTCACTCCGCCGGAGATGAACGCCTGGGACCGGGCTTCGGCCTCCATGGGCCTCAAGACCGAGATACTCATGGAGAACGCCAGCCGCGAGGCCCTGCACGCCCTCACCGCCAAGCTGGGCGACCTGCGCGGCAAGACAGCCGTGTGCTTCGCGGGCTCCGGCAACAACGGGGGCGACGCCATCGCCCTGGCCCGCCACCTGGACGACGCCGGGGCGGAGGTCGTCCTCCTGCTGGCCAAGCCCGTGCGGCAATATTCGGGCCCCTCGGGGCTGCACCTGCGCATCGCCCGGCAGGCCGGCCTGAGCATCCGCCAGCTGGGCCAGACGGACCTGAACGCCTTTCCTCAGCCCGACATCGTGGTGGACGGGCTGCTGGGCACCGGGCTCTCGGGCGCCTTGCGGCCAGAGTACGCCGTCTGGATCGAGGCCGTGAACCGCATGGGCGAGCGGGCCTTCACCCTGGCCCTGGACATCCCCTCCGGGCTCTCTGGCCTCACGGGCGAACCGGCCAAGCCCACCGTCATCGCCGACCTGACCGTCACTTTCGAGGCAGCCAAGATCGGGCTGTGCCTGCCCCAGGCCTCGCCCTACGTGGGCGAGCTGGAGGTGCGCCCCATCGGCGTGCCGCGCGCCGTGCGGGAGGCCCATCCCCCCGCGCACTACCTGCTGGGGCCGGAGCTGGCCCTGCTGTTGCCCGGCCTGGACGCGGCCATGCACAAGGGCCAGGCGGGCAGGCTGCTCATCATCGGCGGGTCGCCTGGGCTTACGGGCGCGCCCGTGCTTGCGGCCATGGGCGCGCTGCGCGCCGGGGCCGGGCTGGTCACCGTGGCCTGCCCCCGGGGCATCGAGCCCACGCTCAAGTCCGGCTACCCGGACGTGATGACCCTGCCCCTGGGCGACTCCGACGCCTGGACCGAAGCCATGGCCGAGGAGCTCCTGGCGCGCATGGACGCCTACGACGCGGTCGTGGTCGGCCCTGGCATCGGCCGCGAGGAGCGGACCGGCCGCTTCCTGGAAAAGCTCGCCGGGCATATCCCCCCGGCCGTCTGGGACGCCGACGCCCTGTTCTGGCTGGCCGGTGCGCCGCGCGCACTGCCCGGCTCGGTGTTCACGCCCCACCCCGGGGAGGCCGCCCGGCTGCTCGGCTGCTCCATCGCCAGGGTGGAGGCCGACAGGCAGGCCTCCGTGCGCGAACTGGCGCGGCTCACGGGAGGCACGGTGGTGCTCAAGGGCCCGGCCTCGGCCATCGCGGACGGGGCCGACCCGCACGGGCGGGTGTTCCTCTCCCCCTTCGCTGAGCCCAACCTGGCGGTGGGCGGCTCCGGCGACGTGCTGGCGGGAGTGTCCGGCAGCCTGCTGGCCAGGGGACTTTCCCCCTTGCTAGCCGCCTGCCTGGGAGTGTATTGGCACGGACTCGCGGGACGCTTGGTGTCCGGCGAATTCCCCTACCGGGGCAACCTGGCCTCCGAGATCGTCCAGGCCCTGCCCCGCGCCCTTACGGAGTGGCTCGATGCTGAAAGCTAAAGACATAATGACCCGCGGCGTCATGACCTTCTCGCCGGACACCCCCATCAGCGAGGCGGCCGCCACCCTGCTGGACAAGCACATCAACGGCTGCCCCGTGGTGGACGCCGAGGGCGCCCTGGTGGGCATCCTCTGCCAGTCCGACCTGGTGGCCCAGCAGAAGAAGCTGGCCCTGCCCACGGTGTTCACGCTGCTCGACGGCCTGGTGCCCATGACCTCCATGGCCGAACTGGACCGCGAGATGGAGAAGATCGCGGCCATCAAGGTCTCGCAGGCCATGAGCGAAGACCCGGAGTTCGTCGGGCCGGAGACCCCCCTGGAAGACCTGGCCTCCCTGATGGTGGAGCGCGGCTTCCACACCCTGCCCGTCGTGGACGAAGGCAAGGTGGTGGGCGTGATCGGCATGGAGGACATCCTGCGCACGCTCAGCGGCAAATAACACGGTGGAGCTCTTTCTGCCCGACGAGCGGGCCACCCTGGCCCTCGGCCGGGCGCTGGCCCTGAGCCTCCCCGACGAGTGGGAGGCCCCGGCCGCCCTCTTGCGGGCGGAGCTGGGATCGGGCAAAACCACCCTTGCCCGGGGCTTCGTGGCCGCCCTGCCCGGCAGCGAGCAGGCCGAGGTGGCCAGCCCCAGCTTCAACCTGGCCAACATCTACCCCACCCGGCCGCAGGTGCTCCACCTGGACCTCTACCGCCTTGGCGAAGGCCTTACCGACGGCGGGCTTGAGGAACTGCTGGAGGCTGGCCCGGCTGACGGCAGGCACGTCCTGCTGGTCGAGTGGGCGCAGTTCATGCCCGAGGCGAGCCTGCCGCACGACTGGCTCTCCATCCGATTGAGCGAGGAAGGCGAAGGGCGCAGGGCGGTGCTTGAAGCCCACGGCCCCAACGCCGCACTCTGGCTCGAGAGGACAACTAGAACCTACTTAAAAAGCGACATGTCATGAAAATCATGGTGCAAAAGTACGGCGGCACCTCCGTTGCGGGACTCGAACGGATGAAGAAGGTGCTGTCGCGGGTGTCCAAGGGCGTTGCGGAAGGCTTCAAAGTCGTGGTGGTTCTCTCGGCCATGTCCGGCGAGACCAACAAGCTCATCGGCCTGGCCAAGGAGTTCTCCCCCGAGCCCGACTCAGAGGAGATGGACGCCCTGGTGGCGACCGGAGAGAACGTCTCCATCGCCCTGTTCTCCATCCTGGCCAAGGATAACGGCCTCAAGGCAAAGTCCCTCCAAGGCTGGCAGGTGCCCATCCTGACCACGGACGCCTACAAGAAGGCGCGCATCGTCAGCATCGACGCCCAGAAGATGCGGGCCATGCTCGAAGACATCGACGTGCTCGTGGTGGCCGGTTTCCAGGGCGTTGACTGCCACGGCCGGGTGACCACACTGGGCCGGGGCGGCTCCGACACCACGGGCGTGGCCCTGGCCGCAGCCCTCAAGGCCGACGTGTGCGAAATCTACACCGACGTGGACGGCGTGTTCACCACGGACCCCCGCGTGTGCTCCGCGGCGCGCAAGCTCGACGTGGTCTCCTACGACGAGATGCTGGAGCTGGCCAGTTCCGGCTCCAAGGTGCTCCAGATCCGCTCCGTGGAATTCGCCAAGAAATACAACGTGCCCGTCCGGGTCCGTTCCACCTTTACAGACGACCCGGGGACATTGGTCACCCAGGAGGACGCCATGATGGAAGATCTCGTGATTTCCGGCATTGCCTTTGACCGCGACCAGTGCCGGATCACCGTGGCCAAGGTCAAGGACAAGCCCGGCGTTGCCGCAGCCATATTCGGAGCCATCGCCAAGCAGCGCATTCTGGTGGACATGATCATCCAGAACACCAGCAGCGACGGCTACACCGACATGACCTTCACCATCTCCCGCGCCGACCTGGACCAGACCCTGGCCATACTCGAAGGCGTCCAGAAGGAGATCGGCGCGGAGGGCGTCCAGCACGACCTCAACGTGGCCAAGGTCTCCGTGGTGGGCGTGGGCATGCGCAACCACTCCGGCGTGGCCTCCACCATGTTCCAGGCCCTGCAGGCGGAGAACATCAACATCAAGCTGATCGCCACCTCCGAGATCAAGATCACCTGCCTGATCGACGAGAAGTACATCGAACTGGCCGTGCGCGCGCTGCACACCGCCTTCGGCCTGGACAAGAAGGCGGTTCAGGCCTGCTAGCCCCCGCCCACTACCGCCGATTCTCGGACGGGGGGCGCTTGCCCCCCGCCCGTCAACCTTCCTAACACATTCCGGAGCGGCCCGGCGCTTCGGCCACGGCACACCAATGGTCAAGGTCCAGATATACGACACCACGCTGCGCGACGGAGCCCAGGCCGTAGACATCAACCTCACCGCCGAAGACAAGATGCGCATCGCGCTCAAGCTCGACGAGCTTGGCGTGGACTACATCGAGGGCGGCTGGCCCGGCTCCAACCCCACGGACAAGCGTTTCTTCGAGGACGTGCAGGGACACCGCCTGAAGCATGCCCGCATCGCGGCCTTCGGCTCCACGCACAACCCCAAGAACACCGCCGAGACCGACCCCAACCTCAAGGGGCTGGTGGCCAGCCGCGCACCGGTGCTGACCATCTTCGGCAAAACGTGGGACCAGCACGTCACCGAGGCCCTGCGCGTGGACCTGCCGCGCAACCTGGAGCTCATCGAGAATTCCCTGGCCTGGCTCAAGCCCCAGTGCCAGGAGCTGTTCTTCGACGCCGAACATTTCTTCGACGGCTTCCGCATCAACCGCGAATACGCTCTGGAGTGCCTCAAGCGCGCCCACCAGGGCGGGGCCGAGGTGCTCGTGCTCTGCGACACCAACGGCGGCACCCTGCCCTGCGACATCCGCAAGATCTGCGATGCGGTGATGAAGGCCCTGCCCCTGGCCAAGATCGGCATCCACGCCCACAACGACACCGACATGGCCGTGGCCAACTCGCTCATGGCCGTGCAGGCGGGCGTGGTGCAGGTTCAGGGCACCATGAACGGCTTCGGCGAACGCTGCGGCAACGCCAACCTGTGCTCCATCATCCCCACCATGGAGCTCAAGCTGAAGAAGCCCGTGCTGCCCAAAGGCAACCTGGCCCTGCTCACGGCTGTTTCGCGCTTCGTGGACGAGGTGGCCAACAGGGTGCCCTTCTCGCGCCAGCCCTACGTGGGGGAGGCCGCCTTCGCGCACAAGGGCGGCATCCACGTTTCCGCCGTGGCCAAGAACTCCATGCTTTACGAGCACATCCAGCCCGAGAAGGTGGGCAACGTCCAGCGCGTGGTCCTCTCGGACATGTCCGGCCAGTCCAACATCCTGTTCAAGGCCAAGGAATACGGCATCATGCTGGAGAAGGGCTCCCCCGAAGTCCTGGACATCCTCCAGCAGGTCAAGGACCAGGAGGCCCTCGGCTACGAGTACTCCGCGGCCGAAGCATCCTTCGAGCTGCTCATGCGCCGGGCCCTGGGCCTCTCGCGCCGCTACTTCACCCTCGTCAAGTACCGCATGCTGGACTGGAAGCAGGCCGACTGCGAGAACCCCCTGGCCGAAGCCACGGTGATGGTCCAGGTGGGCGGCAACGTGGAGCACACCGCCGCCACGGGGCTTGGCCCGGTGAACGCCCTGGACACCGCCCTGCGCAAATCCCTCGCCCGCTTCTACCCACGGATCAACGAGATAAGGCTGCTGGACTTCAAGGTCCGCGTGCTCAACTCCAAGTCCAAGACCGACACGGGCACGGCCTCCAACGTGCGCGTCCTGATCACCTCCGGCGACCAGCAGGACACCTGGACCACGGTGGGTGTTTCCCACAACATCATCCAGGCCAGTTGGCAGGCCCTGGAGGATTCGGTGAACTACAAGCTGCTGCTGGAAGACCGAAAAAAGCTGATCCGATAGAATCCGGGGGCGGCGCTGCCGCCCCTTTCGTTTTCATGTCCGGGCCCGTTCGACTGCTTCGCGGCGCGTCCGCATGCGCAATTCCTGCCCATCTGGAAGGTGATCGCCGGATAATTGTTGAGTAAATTGCCTCATTCGGGCAAGCATGGAAGGGGCGAACATGGCTTCGCGACCTGACATGCATCCAACAACGGCGCAACGGAACGGTCCATGGCGAAACGCACGAATCTCCCCGAGGCTCACCCGCAGCAGGACAAGGCCGGCGCGAATATGGCCCAGGCCGCACCGGAGTCGAACGCGGCTGCCGGCTCCCCCTCCCGCATGTGCGCGGGGAACCCGGCTTCCGCCTCCGGCGAGGGCGGCCAGGACGCATCGTGCCCTTGCCCATCCCGCCTTCCAGCGGGGTCCCGCAACGCGCGCCCGGACAAAGGTACCCGGCGCATGGGCCTCAAGGACCGCTGCCCCTCCTGCAACAGCGTATGCCCCAGCACCGGCGACCTCTGCTGCGAGGCGCTCTTCTCCGGCCAGCTCCTCTACCTGGAGGATTTCCCGACCCCGGTCTGGCGCACCGACGCCAGCGGACGCCTGGATTATTGCAACCGCACCTGGAAGGAGTTCACCGGCCGCGTCCTGGGCGAGGAGCTTGCGGCTGGCCCGTTGGCGAACATTCACCCAGACGACCGGGCCATCTACCAGGAGGCCTTCGAACGCGCCCTGGCTCGAAGGGAGCCGCTTGAGGCCCAGTACCGCCTGAATTGCCGGGGCCAGTGGCGCTGGGTGGCGGACAGGGGGAGGCCCTACCACGACGCACAGGGCAGGTTCGCGGGGTTCATCGGCAGTTGCTTCGACATCACCGGCAGCATCCGGCAGGAGGTCGAGCTGCGCCGGGCCAACGCCGCCTCGCAGGCGGCCATCAAGGCCAAGGCCGAATTCCTGGCCAACATCAGCCACGAGATCCGCACCCCCCTCAACGGGATCATGGGCATGCTCTCAGCCCTTGAGGACACCCCCATCACCAAGGAGCAGGCCGAGCTGCTCTCCATTGCGGGCTATTCCGCAAGGCAGCTGCTCGGGGTGCTCAACGACGTTCTGGACGCCGCCCGCATCGAGGCGGGCAACCTGCACCTGCACGAGGCCCCGCTGCACCTGGGCGAACTGCTGCGCATGGGCATGGGCGTCTACGAGGTGGAAGCCGCCAACCTGGAACTGCGGCTGGAGACTTCCATCGGGGAAGAGCTGGAAAACGAACTGGTGTTGCTGGACGAGGTGCGCGTCAGGCAACTGCTCTTCAACCTGACGGGCAACGCGGTCAAGTTCACCCGGCCGGGTGGGACCGTTTCGATCACCGCATGGCTGGCCGGCGCCAAGAACAAAAGGCGCCTGGTGTTCATGGTCTCGGATACGGGCATCGGCATCCCGCAGGACAAGCTCCCCCAGATCTTCGAGCCGTTCGTGCAGGCGGACGGCGGGCTGACCCGGCAGTACGGCGGCGTGGGCCTGGGGCTCTCCATCGTGTGCAAGCTGGTGGCCGCCATGGGCGGCAGCCTTTGCGTCTCCAGCGAGCCCGGCGAAGGCGCCGACTTCGTGGTCAGCATTCCGGTGCGCACGACGCCGTTGAAAAAGGCCCCTTCCAGGGAGCAGCGTCATCCCGCCCCGGCCCTGTCCCCCATGAAAGCCCTGCTCGCCGAGGACGACACCATCGGCAGGATCACGGGCACGCGCATGCTGGAGAAGATGGGCATGGAGGTGACCTGCGCCCTGAACGGGCACCAGGCCGTGGAGATGTTCCGCTCGGGCTCCTACGACATCGTGTTCATGGATGTGCAGATGCCCGTCATGGACGGATTGGCGGCCACCCGCGCCATGCGTGAGTTGGAGGCCGTGTCATCATCCAAAGGCAGGACGCCCATCGTGGCCATGACCGCCCACGCCATGGACGGCGACAAGGACATCTGCCTGCAGGCGGGCATGGACGGCTACGTGGCCAAACCCCTGGACAAGGACAAGCTGGCGGAAGCGGTCAAGCTGGCCCTGTCCGGACGCGAGCAATAGACCTCAGCCCTCCGGTGAAACGAACCGGGCGCAGAGCCTGTTCACCACCGGCCCCGCCTCACGGTGGGTTGTCAGCAGGTGGTGGCTGGTCACACGCTCCTCGATTTCCAGAAGCACCGCGCGCCTGAGCGGCGAGCGCACCCCCCTTATGATCTCCCACAGATTCCCCACGGGCACCTGCCTGTCGCCCGGGGCGTGCAAGGCCAACAGCGGCGCGGTGATCTGCCCCAGGTTGCGGCGCAGTTCCTTGAGCCCATGGATCAAGCTGTAGAGCGGCTCCAGTGCCACCGCCCCCTCGTATCCCCGCCACGGGGCGATGGCGCGGGATTCGGGCCTTGCCGGGCTGGTGGGCCAGATGGGGCGCAGGCGGCGCAGCAGCCCGGTGAAGGGCAGGCGCCAATCCGAGCTGGAAGGGGGCAGGAAGCGGTAGAGGTAGACCGGAGAGGCGATGGTGGCCACGCCCGCCAGGCGGCGCCTGCGCGCCAGGGCCAGGCAGAGGCTGCCGCCCATGGAGAGACCCAGCGCGAACACCCGCTCGTGCTCGGCGGCCAGGCGCAGGTATTCGGCCTCCACGCATTCCAGCCAATCGTTCCAGCGGGTGTCGGCCCATTGCGCCACGCTGGCGGCGTGGCCGGGGAGCGCCGGAGTGCTCACGCGCGCCCCGGCCGCCTCCAAAGTGTCGGCCAGGGGCCGCATCTCGAAAGGGCTGCCTGCGAAGCCGTGGACCAGCAGGCAGGCTGTGTCGCTCATGAATCCAGGCCGGAAATCACCTCGATGAGCACGTCCGTGACCTTCTTCGCGTTCTGCTGGAAGATGTGCAGGATGTCCTCCCAGGTGACCGGGGCCTCGTCGGTCTTCCAGCAGTCGTAATCGGTGGACATGGCCACCGCCGCATAGGGCACGCCCGCCTCGGCCGCCAGGATGGCCTCGGTGGCCACGCTCATGTTGATGACGTCGGCGCCCCAGGCGCGGAACATGTGCGATTCCGCCCGGGTGGAGAAGCGCGGGCCTTCGATGGTGACCACCGTCCCACGGGGGTGGTGCGCGTAGCCGAAGCGCGCGCATGCCGCCGTCAGGCGCTGACGCAGGCCCTCGTCGAAGGGGTCCGCCATGGGGGTGTGCACCGGGCAGTGGGGCTCGAAGCGCTCGTGGAAGGTGATGGCGCGCTGGCGGGTGAAGTCGATGAACTGATCCAGGATCACCAGGTCGCCGCGCCTGATCTCCTCCTTGAGGGAGCCCACGGCCGTGGTGGAGAGGATGTGTGTGCATCCCGCGTTCTTGAGCGCCCAGACGTTGGCCCGGTAGTTCACCCAGGTGGGCGGACAGGTGTGGGCTCGGCCGTGCCTGGCCAGCAAGACCACGTCCCTGCCCTTGATGGTGCCGTGGCGCAGGGTGGAGTTGGGCTTGCCGTAGGGGGTGTCCAGCTCCTCGTCGCGGGGCGATTCCAGAATGTCGGGGTTGTCCAGGCCGCTGCCGCCGATGATGGCAATTTTCATGGCTACCCCAGCTTGACCAGGCTTTCCAGGGGGATGTTGCCAAGCTTCTCGCGGCCCTGCAGGAACTCGAGTTCCGCCAGCACGCCGATGCCCACGATGTCCACGTTGCAGGCCGCCATGAGCTTGAGCATGCCCTGGAGCGTGCCGCCGGTGGCCAGCACGTCGTCGATGAGCAGGATCTTCTCGTCGCGCAGGAAGGCGTCTTCGTGCATGCAGAGGGTGTCCGTGCCGTACTCCAGGTCGTAGGTGACGGTGGTGGTCTTCCAGGGGAGCTTGCCGGGCTTGCGCACGGGCACGAAGCCGATATCCATCTTGTAGGCCAGGGCCGCTCCGAAGATGAAGCCGCGCGCCTCGGCGCAGGCGACCTTGGTGGCGCCGCTGTCCTGGAAGCGTTCCGCCATCAGGTCGATGGAGTGCTTGAACGCGGCGGGGTGGCCCAGCAGGGGGGTGATGTCATAGAAGAGGATGCCCGGTTTGGGGAAATCCGGGATATCGCGGATGTAGGCGCGCAGATCCATGAGAACTCTCCTGAAGTGGTGTCAAATCCTTCAGTCAACTACGCGCAAACCCCCAGCGCGTCAAGCCGGAGCGTCAGGCCATCATCCTGAAAACATTAGCTGAATGCAGCGCTTACGATCACACCCGGACAACCGGGACTTGACTTCGCCGCTCATGCTGGCATCACCCCGTCCATGAACGCCGCTCCCCTCTCCCCTTGCGACACGCTCATCCGCGCCGGAACCCTCGTCACCCAGGACGGGCAAAGGCGGGTGCTCACCGACGCCGGGCTCGCCGTGAAGGCCGGCCTCGTCACCGCCGTTGGCCCCTGGGCCGAACTGGCGGCAACGCCCGCCGGACGCACGCTGGACCTCTCGGCCGACATCGTGCTTCCGGGGCTGGTCAACGCCCACACCCATGCCCCCATGACCGTGTTCCGGGGCCTGGAGGACGATCTGCCCCTCATGGAGTGGCTCACCGAGCACATCTGGCCCGCCGAAGGCCGCCTGAGCGAGGAGATCGTGGCCGTGGGCACCGCCCTGGCCTGCGCCGAGATGCTGGCCTCCGGCACCACGGCCTTCTGCGACATGTACCTCTTCGAGCGGACCGTGGCCTCCACCGCCTCGGACATCGGCATCCGGGCCGTGCTGGGCGAGGGCGTGTTCGACACCCCCACGCCCTCCACCCCCACCCAGGAGCGCGCCTTCGAGAAGGTGGACGAGCTCATCGCCTACTGCGCCTCCCGCCCGCTGCTGCGGCCCTGCCTGGTGGCCCACTCGGTGTACGCCACCAACCACCCCGCCCTGCTGCGGCTGGACCGCATCGCCAGGGACAACGGCCTGACCCTGACCCTGCACGCGGCCGAGACCGCCACCGAAACGGCCCTGTGCCTGGAGCGCTTCGGCAAGCGGCCCATTGCCGTGCTGGAGGAGCTGGACCTGACGCACCCGGGCCTGCTGGTGGCCCACGCCGTGGACGTGACGCAAGAGGAGATAGAACTCATGGCCGCCAGAGGCGTGGCCGTGGCCCACAATCCGCGCAGCAACATGAAGCTGGCCTCGGGCATGGCCCCGGTCAAGGCCCAGCGCGCCGCCGGGGTGACCGTGGGCCTGGGCACCGACGGCGCGGCCAGCAACAACGCCCTGAACATGTTCGCGGAGATGGGCGCGGCGGCGCTGCTGGGCAAGGTGCGCGAGATGGACCCCACCGTCCTGCCCGCCCAGGCCGTGCTGGACATGGCCACGGTTGATTCGGCCCGTGCCGTGGGCTGGCCGGAGCTTGGCTCGCTGGCTCCCGGCTCCCCGGCGGACCTGACCGCCCTGCGCGGCGGCCTGCCGCACCTGCAGCCGCTCAACAACCCGGTGTCGCACCTGGCCTACGCGGCCAACGGGGGCGACGTCCGGCTGACCATGGTGGCGGGAAGCGTGCTCTACGAGGATGGGCGGTTCACAAGCTTCGATTACCCGGCCCTGCTGCGCGAGATGAATTCGGTGCGAAAATGGCTTGCAGGCGCTTGACATCGCCCGGTTAATGGTGAAAAAGGTCTGGTTTCCGAACGGCAAGTATCATTCCGCCTGCGGGCGTGAACGCGTGCTCCCTGCCGGGATGAACGCATATCGCCTGCGGGCGTGAACGGAGGATAAAGTCAATGAGCTATGCGGTGAACGGCATCGAGTGCCATCCCATTGTCGAGAAGTGCGACGGTTGCGACCGCACCAAGGAAGTCGAGGGCGTCAAGTACTGCACCAGCTACCCCCTGCCGGAGCGCAAGTGGGCGAAGAACGTCTGCAACTTCGCTACCCACGTCAAGGCTGAGAAGGACACCGGCGGCAAGGTCAAGGTGAACCCGCTGAAGGCCTCCAAGCGCGCCGCGCGCGGCCGTTAGGCTCCATTCGCGTATCGCGGGCGGGGATGTGCGCATCCCCGCCCTTTTTCTTTGCGCCCGCCTTGCCATCGCCCCCTTCGCCGGGCTACACCGACGCATCATGAACCAGCAACGACGCGCCGAAGCCTCAGCCCCCGGAGCCCACGACATGCTACCCGGCATCCTTGAACATATCGCCAAGCAGCGCGAGACCGTCATAGACCTGCAGCGCACCCTCGTCTCCATCCCGGCCATCGGCCCCGACAACGGCGGCCAGGGCGAACGCGTGAAGACCGACGCCATGATCGCCTGGATGGAGTCCATCGGCATCACCGGCATCCGCGAATACCGCGCGCCCGACACCCGCGTGCCTTGCGGCCACAGGCCCAGCGTTGCGGCCATCATCCCCGGCGAGGACGAGTCCCGCACGTTCTGGGTCATCTCCCACCTGGACGTGGTGCCCCCCGGCGACCTGGCGCTCTGGACGTCGAACCCCTACGAGCTCAAGATCGAGGACGAGACCCTCATCGGGCGCGGCGTGGAGGACAACCACCAAGGCGTCGTCTCCTCCCTGCTGGTGGCCAAGGCCATCATGGAGCTCGGGGCAAAGCCCCCCGTGAATTTCGGCATCCTGCTGGTCGCCGACGAGGAGAACGGCTCCAAGTACGGGCTGGACTACCTGCTCAAGAACCACAAGGACATGTTCGGGCCGAAGGATCTCTTCCTCATCCCCGATTTCGGCGTGCCCTCCTCCGAAATGGTGGAGATCGCCGAGAAGAGCATGCTCTGGCTCAAGGTCACGGTCATCGGCAAGCAGTGCCACGCCTCCTCCCCGGAGGAAGGCGTGAACACCCTGGTGGCATCCTCGGCCATGATCCTGCGGCTCACCCGCCTGCACGACAGGTTCCCGGCCGTGAACCCGCTTTTCAAGCCCTCCAACTCCACGTTCCAGCCCACCAAGAAAGAGGCCAACGTGGAGAACGTCAACACCATCCCGGGCCGCGACGTCTTCTACGTGGACTGCCGCGTGCTGCCCCAGTACGAGCTGGACGACGTGCTGGAGGCCATCTACGAGATGGGCCGCGAGATCTGCTCCACCTACGGCGTGGAAATGCGCTACGACGTGGTTCAGAAGGAGCAGGCCGCTCCCGCCACTCCGGTGGAGGCCGAGATCGTGGGCCGCATGGTGGACGCCGTGCGCGCCGTGTACGGCGGCAACCCCACCCCCAAGGGCGTCGGCGGCGGCACCGTGGGCGCCTACCTGCGCCGCGCCGGGTTCGACGCCGTGGTCTGGGCCACCTGGGTGCCCAACGCCCACCAGCCCAACGAGCGTTCCCAGATCAAGAACAACATCGGCGATGCCCAGGTGATGGCCAGGGCGCTGTTCGCCGGGGGCTCCTGACCGCGCCATGCCCAAACCGCCTTTCCCCGACCGCTTCGACCTGATCGTTGTGGGCGCGGGCCACGCCGGGTGCGAAGCCGCCATGGCTTCGGCGCGCCTTGGCATGGCCACGCTGCTCCTGACCATCAACGCGGACCGCATCGGGCACCTCTCCTGCAATCCGGCCATCGGCGGTCTGGCCAAGGGCCACATGGTCCGCGAGATCGACGCGCTCGGCGGCATGATGGGCCTCTGGGCGGACGCCGCGGGCATCCAGTTCCGCCAGCTCAACACCCGCAAAGGCCCGGCCGTGCGGGCCACGCGCGCCCAGATCGACCGCGACGCCTACCTGCGCGTGGTCAAGCGCGACATCTTCAGCCAGGAGAACCTCTGGGTCCGCCAGGACACCGCCGTGGCCGTGCTCTCCGAGAACGGGCGCGCCTCCGGCGTGGCCACCAGCCTGGGCGAGACGCACCCGGCACGGGCCGTGCTCATCACGGCGGGCACCTTCCTGCGCGGGCTCATCCACGTGGGCCTGACCAACTTCCCTGGCGGACGCCTGGGCGACCCGGCGGCGCAGGGTCTTTCCGAGAGCCTCGCCAGCCACGGCATCGCCCTGGGAAGGCTCAAGACGGGCACCACCCCCCGCCTGCTCAAGGACTCGGTCGATTTCGAGCAGATGACCATCCAGCCCGGCGACGATCCGCCCACGCCCTTCAGCTTCCGCTCTCCGGGAGTGCCCCTGCCGCAACTGCCCTGCTGGCTGACCTACACCAACGAACGCACCCACGAGGCCATCCGGGCCGGGTTCGACCGCTCCCCCATGTTCACCGGGGTCATCAAAGGCACCGGGGCGCGCTACTGCCCCTCCATCGAGGACAAGGTGGCCCGCTTCCCCGAGAAGGAGCGCCACCAGATCTTCGTGGAGCCCGAAGGCCTGGAGAGCCCGGAGATGTACCCCAACGGCATCCCCACCAGCCTGCCGCTCTCGGTGCAGAAGGCCATGCTGGCCACCATCCCCGGGCTGGAGAAGGCGCAGATCGTGCGGCCCGGCTACGCCATCGAATACGACTACGCCAACCCCACACAACTTAAAGCGACACTTGAAACAAAAGCCCTGCCCGGGCTCTACCTGGCCGGGCAGGTCAACGGCACTTCCGGTTACGAGGAAGCCGCGGCGCAGGGGCTCTGGGCCGCGCTGAACGCCGCCTGCGCCCTGCGGGGCATGCCGCCCTTCCTGCCCCGGCGCGACCAGGCCTACATGGCCGTGCTGGTGGACGACCTGGTGACAAAGGGCACCACCGAACCGTACAGGATGTTCACTTCCCGCGCGGAGCACCGCCTGCTGCTGCGCGAAGGCAACGCCGACGAGCGCATGACCCCCATCGGGCGCGAGCTGGGCCTGGTGGACGACGCCCAGTGGCGGCTCTTCAGCGCCAAGCGGGAGCAGTTGGAGGCCGTGCTGGAAGGGCTTGAGTCCGTGCGGGTGCGCCCCGACGCCCCCACGCGCGACACCCTGGCCGCAATCGGGGCCAGCGTGCCCGGCAAGGCCGTGAGCCTGGCCGACCTGCTGCGCCAGCCGCAGCTCGAGATCAGGAGCCTGGCCCCGCTCTGGCCCGGGCTTGAGGGCTACTGCGACGAAGTGCTCCAGGAGGCCGAGACCCGCGTGAAGTACGACGGCTACCTCAAGCGCCAGATGGAGCTCGTGGAATCCATGGAGCATCTGGAATCCCTGGAACTTCCTCCCGACTTGACGTATGCGGAGGTTGCCGGGCTCTCCCGGGAGGTCATGGAGAAGCTGTCCTCGGTGCGGCCGATGACAGTCGGGCAGGCGTCGCGCATCTCCGGCGTCACGCCGGCGGCCCTAGCCTGCCTGGAAATACACCTCAAGAAAACCGGCCGGACCTGAGCAGGATACCGCCATGGACATTCTCCCGTCACCACTGCAAGGCCAGGCGGCGCTGGAGGATTTTTTCTCCAGGATGTTTCAGGACATCCTCGCGGGCAGGGTCACCCTGGAGTCGGTGCTCCTGGTGGGCGGCTTTTTCGGCGCGTTCTTCCTGTTGGCCGCCCTCTCCATCATCTTCGGCAAGAAGCCGGGCGGTTTCCTGCCCTCGCACCCCGCCACCTGGCTCACCACCCCGAAACGCATCGCGCAGCTGCTGGACGCGGCAGTGTCCCAGCGCAGCAAGGTGCGCGTGAGCTTCCACCATCACGAAAAGCCCACCCGCTCCACCGACGGCGTCCTGCTGGAGGCCGGGCCGCGCACCCTGAAGCTGGAGCTCTCCTCCGTGCGCAACGCCAACCAGGACTGGGTGGGCCGCACCCTGGAGCTGGCCTTCCGCCTGCGCCTGCCCGAACAACCAGAGGTGCAGTCCACCTTCGCCTTCACCTCCGGCATCGAGCACGTCTCGAAGGATGCCGACGGCGTGGTGCGGCTGACCATCGCCCGCCCGCAGCGCCTGGAGCTCAACCAGAACCGCCAGCACCTGCGAGTGGAGGTGCCCGAAAAATACGTCAGGAGCCTTCAGCTCTGGACCGAGGACGAGGTGCGCCACCGGGGCGACACCAACGACCCGGACACCTGGGGCGACCCGAGCTTCGCGTTGGACCACGACGGCTCGCAGGACCTGCTGCTGGAGAACCTCTCCGGCGGGGGAGCGCGGGTGAAGATGACGCCCGAGACCCTGCGCAGGCGTCACCTCCCCATCAGGCTCGGGCAGCAATATTTCATGCGCATCACCCTTGCGGATGTGGACTTCGGCGGTCATAGAACGCACTATCTGCTGACGCGCCTGGTGAAGTGCTACGACGATTGCGCCTCCCGCCTGGAGCTTTCCCTCGGGCTGGGCTTCGTCGCCCTGGGAACCCCGGTGCAGGCACCGCTCACGGGGCTCAACTGGACCCTGGTCAACCGCGATTTCGGCGTGGCCGCCATCGATGACTGGGTTTTCGGGCTGCATCTGGAACTGTATCGTAACAAGGGCATCGCATAATGCGCCGCGCCTTGATTGTTTAACATTTCGCAACGGAGGACCGAGTTGGACGACGGATCGGAAGGACGATTTTGGCATTTGGTGAATAAATTCTTCAGGGGACGCCAGGAGCATCCCCTGAACGAGCTGATCCAGGCTGCCCAGGAGGAGGGCGAGATCAACGCGGAGGACGCCGCCGTCCTGCTCAAGGTGCTTTCCCTGGGCAAGAAGCTGGCTGCCGACGTCATGATCCCCCGCACGGACATGATCTGCGCCGACGAGGAGGACGGCATCCAGGAGGTCTGCCGCCTCATCATCGAGCACGGCCACTCCCGCATCCCCATCTATCGCCAGAACCGCGACCACATCATCGGCGTGGTGCACGCCAAGGACCTGATGAAATTCGTCGTCGGCCCCCACGGGGAGACGCCGCCCCTCTCCCAGGTGATGCGCACGCCCCTCTACATCCCGGAAACAAAGAATCTCAAGGACATGCTTGCCGAGTTCCGCAAGCGCCGCATCCACATCGCCATCGCCCTGGACGAATACGGCGGCACCTCCGGCCTGGTGACCCTGGAGGACGTGCTGGAAGAGATCGTGGGCGAGATCGAGGACGAGCACGACCCCACCAGGCCCCCGGAATTTCAGGAACTGGGCGACGGCCGCCTGCGCCTGAGCGGGCGATTCCCCCTGGAGGAACTGGAGGAGCGCTTCGGCATCAGCCTCGAATCCGAGCAGATGGAAACCCTCGGCGGCTACCTGAGCGACCTGGGCGGGCGCGTCCCCAGGCAGGGCGACGCCTTCGAGGCCGCGGGCTACAAATTCACCGTCACCGAAGCCAACAAGAGAGCCGTGAGCTGGGTCCTGGCGGAACCCTTGCCGGAGCAGGACCAGGATGAGACCGATTTCCCGGCCTGACGCTGGCTGGGCTCTGGTGCTTCTCGTCGCGGCGGCGGGCTTTTTCGCCTTCGCCAACCCGTGGGGCAGGTTCCCGGCGCTGGTGCTTCTGGTGCCGCTGGGTCTGGCCTGCATTGCGCGCCAGGCCCCAACCCCGGGCAAGGCCGCCAAATCCGGCTGGTTGGCCGGTTCCCTGGGTGCGGCGGCCAGCCTCTACTGGACGGCCATCCCAGGGCACGACTTCGGCTCCCTCCCGTGGGTTCTGGCGGTGCCTTGCCCCCTGCTGCTGGGGGCGGTGCTTGGCCTGTACACCGCCCTGTTCTGCTGGATGCTGCGCGCTGCGCGCGGCGGGCTCGGGCCGATGGCCCTGGGCGTGATGGCTGGCCTGGCCTGGACCGCCATCGAGGCCCTGCGCGGCTGGTTGTTCTCCGGCTTTCCCTGGCTGCCCCTGGCCGTGGCCCTGGCGCCATGGCCTGCGGCCATCCAGGCGGCGGGCGTGGTGGGTTCTTACGGGCTTTCCGGCCTGCTGGCCGCCTGCGGCGTATGGTCCGCCGGGCCCGGCGCGGCCCCCAGGGTGGCCGCCTGCCTGCTGGCCATGGGCGTGTTCGGCTACGGGCTTTGGGCCGTTGAGCGTCCCGTGCCCTCCACCGGGACCGTCTCCGCGGTGCTGGCCCAGGGCAACATCGACCAGGCCGCCAAATGGAACGAGGAGTTGCTGCCCCGCGCGGTTCAGACCTACATCGATCTGACCGCCCCCCTGCTGGCCGCCTCCCCCGACATCGTCATCTGGCCGGAGACCTCCCTGACCTTCTTCGTGCAGGACGCCAGCCGCGAGTCCGACATGGTGCGGGCCTTCGTGCGCAAGGCCGGGGTGCCGCTGCTGGCCGGGGCGCCGGGCTACGAGCGCACGAGCCGGGAGGCGGACATCTTCAACCGCGCCTACCTCTTCGCCCCGGACGGCGGCGAAAGCCACTACGAGAAGCAGCACCTCGTGCCCTTCGGCGAATACGCCCCCTTCGGGCGCGACGTTCCCATCCTGTCGTTTCTGCTCCAGGGCGTGGGGGCCTTCACCCCGGGGGTGCGGGTCGCGCCGCTCAGGAGCGGCCGCCTTGCCATGGGCATGCTGATTTGCTATGAGGTGATCTTTCCGGAATTGGCCCAACAGCGGGTCGAGGACGGGGCCAACATCCTGGTGAGCATCTCCAACGACGCCTGGTTCGGCCGCTCGGCCGCCCCGAGGCAGCATCTGGAGCTTGCAACCTTGCGCTGCGTGGAGCAGAATCGCTCCATGTTGCGGGCGACCAACACGGGCATTACGGCCCTGATCGATCCCAAGGGGCGCATCCTCTCCGAAACGGCGTTGTTCACGCAGACGGCCATGGCCGTGTCCGGCGTCACGCTCGTCTCGGAGACATCCCCCTACCACCGCCTGCACGGCTGGATCGAGGCCGGGGCGGCATTGGCGGCCCTGGCGTTGTTCCTCCGTTCGGCAATCACGACCAAACGCGAGCGCGACACGTAACACATATGGCACTGCTGCAGTATCCCGATCTCAAAGGCCAGGCCAAAGACCTCCAGGACCAGTTCGACTCCCTCTGGGGGCGGCTTTGACCTGGAAGGCAAGGCCAAGCGCCTCGAATCCATAGAAGCCGAGCTCTCCAAGCCCGAGGCTTGGCAGAACCCCGAGCGCCTCACCCCCTTCCTGCGCGAAAAAAGCGACCTGACCGGCAAGATCGCCCAGTTCGAGGCCCTGCGCGCCTCCAGGGATGACCTGGACGAGTGGCTCGCCATGGCCCAGGACGACGCCAGCCAGGAGGTGCTCCAGGCCCTGCAGGACCAACTCGTCGTGCTCGCCGGGCAGGTGCGCGCGGCCGAACTGGCCACGCTGCTCTCCGGCTCGGAGGACGCCTCCGGGGCCATCCTGGAGATCCACCCCGGCGCGGGCGGCACCGAAGCGCAGGACTGGGCCGAGATGCTCCTTCGCATGTACCGCCGCTGGTGCGAACGCCACGAGTTCGGCGTGGACATGCTGGACTTCCTGCCCGGCGACGAGGCCGGGGTGAAGTCCGTGACGCTGCAGATCAACGGGGCTTACGCCTACGGCTTCCTCAAGGCGGAAAAGGGCATCCACCGCCTCATCCGCATCTCGCCCTTCGACTCCTCGGGCCGCCGCCACACCTCTTTCGCCTCGGTGGACGTCTACCCCGACGCGGGCGCCGACATCCAGATCGACATCCGCGAGGAGGACGTGCGCGTGGACGTGTTCAGGGCCAGCGGCCCCGGCGGGCAGCACGTCAACAAGACCAGCTCCGCCATCCGCCTGACCCATCTGCCCACGGGCATCGTGGTGCAGTGCCAGAACGAGAAGTCCCAGCATCGCAACAAGGAATCGGCCTACAAGGTGCTCAAGGCGCGCCTGTACGACCTGGAGATCAAGAAGCAGCAGGCCCTGCGGCAGGCGGAGTACGAATCCAAGGACGCCATCGGGTTCGGCAGCCAGATCCGCACCTACACGCTGCAACCCTACCGGCTGGTGAAGGACCATCGAACCTACTGCGAGGCTGGAGACGTGGATGCGGTGCTCGACGGCGACATCGACCCCTTCATCCGGGACTATCTCCTGCACTTCCATGCCGGGAAATAAGGCCCCAGCCCCCCTCTCCCAGCGCAGCCGGGAGGTTCTGGAGGAGCTCACGCGCCTGCGCGGGGCCCTCGAACACCAGGGTCTGGCCTCCGTCGGCGACGGCGAGGACGGGCTGATCCTGGTACGGCTCTGCATGGGGCTGGACTTCGACGACTGGGAGCACATCTGCCAGGAGGGCCAATTCCAGCAGTGGCTGGCCCTGCCCGCCAAAGGGGACGCCACCAGGCACCTCTCGCGCATCCAGCGCACCCTTGAGGAGCTCACCCACCAGACCCGCCACGACCCCCTGACCGGGCTGGCCAACCGCCGGGCCTTCGAGAAGACCCTCAAGATGGAGCTGGAGCGCGCCCACCGGGCCGGGAACAACCTCTCCCTGGCCATCCTGGACCTGGACGACTTCAAGGCGGTAAACGACACCTACGGCCACATCTGCGGCGACCGCGTGCTGACAATGCTCTCGGGGATCATGCTGGGCGGCAAGCGCGGCTACGACCTGGCCGCGCGCATCGGCGGCGAGGAGTTCGCCCTGATACTGCCGGGCTCCGGCCTGGTGCAGGCCGAAGCCTCCCTGGAGCGCATGTTCGACGCCTTGCGCGAACAATCCGTGCTCTGCGACGGTGCGGAAGCGCCCGTGCAGGTCACCTGTTCCGCCGGCGTAGTCTGCACCAAAGGCAAGCTGCCGCTTTCGGTGGAGCAGTTCGTGGCCATGGCGGACAAGGCGCTCTACGAGGCCAAGGCCCAGGGCAAGAACCGCATCGTCAAGGCTCCCATTCCCGACCTCCTGCAGGCCCCTCAGGCAACCCTCGTGCATGCGCAGGAAAAACAGTTTCTTTTCACGGGGCCAGAGAAATGAGCAAGCAATCCGCGAACCCACGCTGCACCATGAGCCTGTGCATCCTTTCCGGCAAGGGAGGGGTGGGCAAGAGCAACCTGGCGCTCAATCTTTCCTACGCGCTCTACCGCGCCAACTACCGCATGCTCATGATGGACTTCGACGTGGGCCTGGCCAACGTGGACGTGCTCCTGGGCATCTCGCCGGAGAAGAACCTGCAGGACCTGCTCCAACCCGGGGTGACCCCCGCGGACGTGGTGGCCTGCGTGGAGCCGGAGGGGTTCGACTTCCTGCCCGCCGCCAGCGGCGTGCCCGAACTTCTGGAGCTCGACGACGACATGCGCGACTCCGTGTTCTCCAAGCTGAATTCGGCGCTGGGGGAATACGACTACATCGTCTTCGACCTGGGCGCGGGCATCGGCAAGACCGTGCTCTCCCTGGCGGCCATGACGCGCATGCGCATCATGGTGGTCACCCCGGAGCCCACCTCCCTCACGGACAGCTACGCCGTCATCAAGGTGCTCAACTCCCAGCACGGCATCTCGGACTTCCAGGTGGTGGTCAACCAGGTCAGCGACCCAAAGGAGGGCCAGCTGACCTTCGAGCGCCTTGCCGGAGCCTGCAAGCGCTTCCTGGGGCTCGATATCAGCTACATGGGTTGCGTGCACAGTGACCCGAACGTTCCTGAAGCCGTGCGCAGGCAGACCCCCCTGATCAAGCACGCCCCGAAGTGCAGGGCCTCGCAGGACATCCTCAGCCTGGCCATCAAGATCGCCCGTCACAGGGCCGAGTGCAGGCCCGAGTTGGCGGAAAAAGCGATTTTGAAAAAAATAACGCATGGTTAACTTGACTGCTTGCGCCGTATCCGCGATAGAAACGAAAACGTCAATTTCCGTTTCAACCCTGGCAGCCGGCTGAACACCGGATAAGCCGATACGGAGAAAGCAATGAACAAAAGCGAGCTTATCAACACCCTGGCCGAAAGCCGCGACATCCACGCCGACGAAGCCTCCGCCGTGGTCAACTCGTTCATCGATTCCATCAAACAGGCCCTCGTAGACGGGGACCGCGTGGAGATTCGCGGCTTCGGCAGCTTCAAGGTCAAAGGATACAAGGGCTACACCGGCCGCAACCCCAAGTCCGGGGAAGTGGTCAACGTCGCCCCCAAGCGCCTGCCCTTCTTCAGGCCCGGCAAGGAACTCAAGGAATTTCTCAACAAGTAGGTTCTGCCTCATGCGTTACGTTTCGGCGTTTTTCGCCGCTTTGCTTCTCGTTTCGGCCCTGGCCGGGTACGCCCTGGCCGAGCCGGTGCTCACTATCGTCTTTTCGGGCAACAGCTGGGGCTACCTCAAGCCCTGCCCCACCTGAGGCAACCACACCATCGGTGGGCTGACCCGGAGGGCCAGCGCTTTCAAGCAGTACCGTCCCGCCGCCGGTTCCGCGCCGGCTGCGATCTTCATCGCGGGCGGTTATGAATTCATCTCCGATGACGGAGCGGACCACGCCGTGGATGAGGCCTACGCCCCCCTGGTCAAGGCGTACGACTCCCTGCATTACGATGCGGGGGCGCTCACCCCGGCCGAGGCCGCCAAACTGGCCTCCATGGGCATCGCCGCCCCCAAGGGCTGGGTGACACTCGACCCCAAGGAGCCCAGGACGCAGCTCATCGACTCGCCCAAGGGCAAGATCGGCGTCGTGTTCTTTCCCATGAGCAAGAAATTGGGCGACGGCCCCACGGATGACCAGGCCCAGGCCATCAACCGCAAGATCAAGGAGCTGCGCTCCCAGTCCGTGATGGTCATCGGCGTGAGCCCCTGGGGCGTGCAGGCCGAGTCGAACTATCTGGAGAAGACCCGGCCGGACCTCGACGTGCTTCTCGGCAGCGGCCCCGGTGTGGGCTTCTCCGCCAAGCCTTACGTGAGCGGACGCCTGCTCTGGATGCACAGCTACAGCAAGGGCAAGGCCATCTACACGCTTGACCTGCTCGCCATGCCCGGCGACAGGAACTTCAAGTGGGAGATGGGCAGCAATTATACGACCCAGGCCCTGATCCTGGACGAGAAGATCCAGCCGGATCAGGAAATGACGGAGCTGCTGCAGAACGTCCCCGACCCCGGCGACAAGACCGCGAAGCAGTAACCCGGCCCCCGGGCCGACCCTGCGACCCCGAACCTTTTGGAGGGCAGAATGCAGTTTTCAGGAGCCTTCACGGCGCTCGTGACCCCGTTCAAGAACGGCAAGGTCGACGAGGAAGCGTACCGTGCGCACATCGAATGGCAGATCGAAGAGGGCATCGACGGTTTGGTCCCCTGCGGCACCACCGGCGAGTCCCCCACCCTCTCCCACGCCGAGCACGAGCAGGTCGTGCGCATCTGCGTGGATCAGGTGAAAGGCCGCGTTCCGGTGCTCGCCGGGGCCGGGTCCAACAACACCATCGAGGCCATCGACCTGACCCGCTGCGCCAAAAACGCCAAAGCCGACGGGGCCCTGCTCATCACGCCCTACTACAACAAGCCCACGCAGGCTGGGCTCATCGAGCACTTCAAGGCCATCGCCAAGGAAGTGCCCATGCCCATCATCGTCTACAACGTGCCCGGCCGCACCGCCGTGAACCTGCTGCCCCAGACCGTGGCCGCCCTGCGCAAGCAGGCCCCCGAGGTGGTGGGCATCAAGGAGGCCACCGGCAACCTCTGCCAGGTCTCCGACCTGATCGAATACTGCGGCGATGATTTCATCATCCTCTCCGGGGACGACTTCACCGTGCTGCCCACCCTGGCGGTCGGCGGCCACGGCGTCATCTCGGTGAGCTCCAACGTGGCCCCGGGCCTGATGCGCAAGCTCTGCAAGGCCTGGCGCAAGGGCGACATCGAGAAGGCCAAGCGGCTGCACTACAAGCTGGCCCCCATCAACCGGGCCATGTTCCTTGAGACCAACCCCATCCCGGTCAAGGCTGCGCTGGGGCTCATGGGCCGCATCAGCCCCGAGATACGGCTGCCGCTGGTGGGCCTTTCCGGCGAGAACGAGGCCAAGCTGGCCGAGGTTCTGCGCAAGGCTGGGCTGATCGCCGCGTAGAAGGAAGAGGGGAGGGAGAGAAGAAGCCTCCGGCGGCCAAAGGGAGTTCCTCCCTTTGGAATCCCATATGGGACGGCCCTTCCGGCATGCTCGCTTCCAACTCGTCAATACTTTGAGGCCGCCCCCTAGGGGCGGCCTCAATTATTTATGCCGCTTTCCCTGGCAGACTCCTGAGAACGTAGCGAAGCCGTTGGGGGTGCAGGGGAGTCACTCCCCTGCCGGTGGGGTTTGGGGAGGCAGCGCCTCCCCAAGAAGCTCTCACCCGATTCATGCCTCCCCGATTGCCAAACCTTCGGCCTTGCGCTACGAGGGCCTCGGTCGGCAGTTCACCGAGGCATCGCCGCCCCTTCGGGGGAGCTAAACCTGCCACGCATCAATTCCACCGACACCTTATCCCGTGCCGGTCCGGAAGTCGGCGATCACCGGAATCCTCTCCAGGACAGGCACGCTCAAAGGATAAGCGATGTCTCGTATCCCCATGCCCTTCCACGCCGAGGACATCGGCGCGTGCGCGCGCTCCCTGCGCAGCCAGCTCCAGCAGGCCGAAACCACCCCGAGCCACCTGGAACTGATGAACATGCTGGCCCGCGCCGCCGGGTTCCGCAACTTCCAGCACTACCGGGCCGACTGCGTGGCGCGCCTGAAGCTGGCCCAGCCTGTGCCCCAGGCGGCCGAACCCGCGGTCGACTACGTGCGCATCCGGCGCATGTGCCGCTACTTCGACGCCCAGGGCCGCCTGATCCGCTGGCCGGGCAAGTTCAGCCACCGCGAGCCCTGCCTGTGGGTGATCTGGTCTCGCCTGAGCCCTGGCGCAGTGCTGAATGAAGCGGGCATCAACGAGGCCCTGGCCGCCCTGCACCTCTTCGAGGACCACGCCCTGCTGCGCCGCCAACTGTGCGACCTGCGCATGATGGAGCGCAGCCGGGACTGCCGCGAATACCGCAGAATCGAGCGCCGCCCCTCCCCCGAGGCCCTGGAGCTCATCCGCCAGGTCCGCGCCGCGCAAGCCACCGCCTCTCACTAGCCCGCTGAAAAAAACAAAAAGGCCCGGAGCGGTTTCCCGCTCCGGGCCGGACGGACTTATGCCCGGTCAGGGGGCGACTAGGCGCCGAACACCTTCTCGAACTTGGGAACCACGTCCTTCTTGCGGCTCATGACGCCGGGCATCCACACGGAGGTGCCGGCGGGCTTCAGGCCGAAAGCCTTCTCGACCACGGAGGGGTCGTCGGAGGCGATCAGCATCTCGGAGCCTTCCTTCATGATGTCGGTGAGCAGCAGGAACACGGAGTGCAGGCCCTTCTCGGTCTTCACCTTGACGATGTCGGCCTGCAGGTCGGCCTTGTACTTGTCCAGAATGGACAGGTCCACGACTTCCAGCTGGCCGATGCCAACGCCGGTGCCGGACATGTTGAAGTCCTTGTAGTCGCGGTAGACCAGGTCGCGGATGGGGGTGCCGTCCACGGCGGACTTCACCTTGAACATCTCCATGCCCAGAGCCATCATGTCGGACACGCCCGCGATCTTGGCCAGCTTGTCGCAGGCCTTCTTGTCTTCGGGGGTGCAAGTGGGGGACTTGAACATGACGGTGTCGGACAGGATGGCGCACAGCACGATGCCGGCGATGGCCTTGGGCATCTCGATGCCGTAGAAGTCATACATGCTGCTGATGATGGTGCCGGTGCAGCCCACGGGCCAGACCCACATTTCCAGCGGGTTGGGGGTGGTCACGTCGCCCAGCTTGTGGTGGTCCACGACGCCCAGGATCTCGCCCTTGGAGAGGTTCTCCAGGCTCTGAGCCAGGTCGGAGTGGTCGACAAGGATGATCTTCTTGTCGGTGGCGTCGGTGACGATCTCGGGGGCCTTCACGCCGAACTTGCCGAGAACGAAGTCGGTCTCAGGGTTGGTCTTGCCCTGGGCCGCGGCGACGGCTTCGATGCCGCGCTTGGTCATCAGGTCGGCGACGGCAATCGCCGCGGTGATGGAGTCGGTGTCCGGGTTTTTGTGTCCAACAACGTAGGCTGCCATGTTCGAATCCCTCCTGAGGTGATTATGCGAAATGAACTTGCGCCAAATATCACAAAGGTTGGTCCTTGCCAAGTACGATCCTCAGCGGAACGTATCCTCAATGCACAAGGCGGCTGGCCAGAGCCAGGCCCACGCCCCCCAGCAGGATCGCGTAGGCGGGCCGGTGCCGCAGCGAGAGCACCGCGCCGATGCTGGCGATGACCCATAGGTGCGGCCAGGTCATGGGGATGCGCCCCAGCAGGGGCGAAACCATGGGCAGCATGACCGCGGTGAAGGCCGTGAGCAGCGTGAGCGACAGGGCGAACACGACGATGTTCAGCGGGGCCATGACAAGGATCGAGTTGCGCGTAAGCTTCACTGGCCCGAACGACCTGGAGGGATAGCGCGCCCAGACCAGCAGGCTCGAGTGCGCGCGGTTTTCGTACTGCCGATGGTAGCGCTCCAACTGGGCGAAGAGCAAACCCAGCGGCAGGGAGGCCACCATGACCAGCGCGGCCACGGCGGGCTGCGTTATGTCGAAGTGGCGCACCACGGCCAGGCTGGCCAGCGTGGGGGCCAGGGACTGGGGCGGGATGATGGTGCCGGCGGGAAAGAGGTCAAGCCAGACGAGTTCGAAGAAGAGGCTGACGCCCAGGCTCACGGTGAAGTCGCCCGTGACCGCGCCCCAGAAGAAGCCCACGGCCAGGGGCCTGTCCAGCAAGGGAAGGTTGATCAGGAAGCGGAAGCAGGAAAAGAGGGCAAAAAAAAAGCGTTGGCGAGAACGTAGGGGAAAAGGGTGGCGTCTATTTCCATCGTTTCATCCCGGTCTTCAGGATTTCAAGCCCACAAGCCATACCCGCCCCGCCGGGAAAAGAAAAGCCCATTCAGCGTCGCCCTCCCCGTCTTGCGGGGCCGTCAGCCGAGTTCGGCTGGGTCGCTGGGGATGCAGCGGTAATCGATGCTCACTCCCTCCGCCTGGAGGCCCTCAAGGCAGAGCTCGTCGTCCTTGCTCAGGGCGATATGCTGGCAGACCTGCCGCTTGCCCGGCCCGTAGTGCAGGTTGCCCAGGTTCAGGCAGGCGTAGCCAAGCCCGGCCTTGCGGCTCCTGGTGGCGTCGCGGCAGTCGGCGAAGAGCACCAGGACGTTTTTGTCGCGGAGCTTCTTATCCTCAAGGTAGGCGCCCACCTGGGCGACCTCCAGAAAAACGATTTCCACGCCCAGGGGTATGGCGATGGACATGATCTGCTGGCGCAGCTCGTCCTTGGCCAGATCGTCGTTGCCCACCACCAGCGTCCGGGCGTCGGTGTAGGGCAGCCACGCCTCGATGATCTGGCCGTGCACCAGCCTGTTGTCGATGCGGACCCAGACCACGCGTTATTCCCCGGCCACCTTTTTCCGCAGGATCTCGCCGGCGACCACGATGCCCTGCACCCCCGCGGTCTTGGCCTCGGCGGCCAGTTGCGCGAGCGGTTTCAAGCGGGAGGAGAGAATCTTGATGAGCATGGGCAGGTTCACGCCCGTGACCACCTCGATGGTGTGCTGCGCCATGAGGGAGAGGGACAGGTTGGTGGGGGTGCCTCCGAACATGTCCGTGAGGATGATCACGCCGCCGCCCTGCTCCACCTCTTTGATGGAGGCGTCGAGAATCTGCACGGTCTGCGTGGTGTCGACGCCGACCTCCACGCTGACGGTGCGCACATTCCGCTGTTGCCCTAGGATCATTTCCGCCGCGGCCAGTATTTTCTGGCCGTAGTCGGTGTGGGTCACGATGACCACGCCGACTGCGGCGGGAACGGAAGAAGTATCGCTCATCGTTGGTCTGTCAGCCTTTTTCGATATGCCTGTGTTCCAGGGAGACGGTGTATCCCGCCTTCCGCAATGTGTCAAAGAGGGCCTCGGCCGTGGCCACGGAGCGGTGCCTGCCTCCGGTGCAGCCCAGGGCGATGGTCAGCCTGTAGCGCCCCTCCTTGGCGTAGAGGGGGATCAGGCCGGAGAGGAAATCCAGGAATTTCGGGAGGAATTGCCTGCCCTCCTCGGACTTGAGCACATAGTCTGCCACGAGGGCGTCCTTGCCGGACATCTCCTTGAGCGAGGGCTCGAAATAGGGGTTGGGCAGGAAGCGCAGGTCGAAGAGCAGGTCGGACTCCGTGGGCAGCCCGTATTTGAACCCGAAGCTCATGATGTGCACCTTCATGTCCGGGCCTTTGCCCTCGAGGAACATCCATTTTTCGTGGAGCTGGCGGCGCAGGTCATGAATGGAAAAGTCGGTGGTGTCCATCACCAGGTCGGCGGCGTCCCGCAGGGGGGCCATGCGGCGGCGCTCCTCCTCCACGGCCTCGCCCAGCCCGTAGCCTTCGGACTCGAAGGGGTGCGGGCGGCGGGTGGTGGCGTAACGGCGCATGATCTCCCGGGTGGAGGCCTCGGTGAAGATGATCTGCGGCGGGTTGCCGGAGGATTTGAGGGTTTCGAGGGCGTCCAGCCAGTCGGAGTCGAAGTCGGCCTGGCGCACGTCCATGCCCAGGGCCAGGCCCCGGTAGCGGTGCGCGGACTGCTCGTCGAAGAGGGTGACGAGCTTGGGCATGAGCATGGCGGGCAGGCCGTCCACGCAGAAGTAGCCCATGTCCTCGAAAACGTTGATGGCGGTGGATTTTCCCGAGCCTGAAAGCCCGGTGATGACCACCACGGAAAGCCTGTTCGCGCCGGAGTCCATAGCGGCACGCTCCTTGTGAATATGGAAGTCCCCGCCGCGCTCTGGGCGCGGCGGGGACGGACAGTAGCAGATTACCGGCGCAAGTACATGACGCTTATCAGGCGTGGCTCGTGAGCACCCGCCAGAGCCCCTCCTGGTCCGGGGCGTCCAGGAAGGCCCCCCGGAAGCTCTCGTCCGAAAGCAGGCGCGAGATCTGCGCCAGGATGCGCAGGTGCATGCCGGCAACGTGTTCGGGTGCGAGCACCAGGAAGAAGATGCGGCAGGGCTTGTGGTCCAGGGCTTCGAAGTCGACCCCGCCGGTGCTGCGCCCCGCCACGATGACGATCTCCTTGAGGGAGTCCATCTTGCCGTGCGGGATGGCGACGCCGTCGCCTATGCCCGTGGTGCCGAGGCTCTCGCGGTCCAGCAGCACGCGCAGCGCCTTCTGGGCGTCGATATCCGGAAAGACCCGCGCCACCGGGGCCACGAGTTCGGCAAGCACTTCGGGCTTGCCATCGGCCGCGAGGCTGTCGAGCACGAAGTCCTTGCGGAGGTACTCGGCCAGGCGCATCAGTTGGATACTCCAGGGTCGATCAGGCCGAAGTCGCCGTTCTTGCGCTTGTAGATCACGTTGATGCGGTCGGTGTCGGCGTTCTGGAACACCAGGAACTCGTACTTCATGGCGTTGACCTGCTCGGCGGCCTCGTCCACGCTCATGGGCTTGGGGTTGTACTTGTCGGACTCCTCGATGGCGTTGACCTTGCCCGCCTCGTCGAAGCTGACAACGCCCATGGTCACGGGGGCCTCGGGCTGCTTGCGGCGGTCCTTCATCTTCTCGCGCATCTTGCGGATCTGCGCCTCGAGCTTGTCGGTGATGAGGTCCACGGTGGAGTACATGTCGTCGGAGCGCTCATGGGCGGAAATGTGCATGGCGTCGGCGTCCAGCACCACGTCGATGATCTGGCGGGTCTTCTCGACCAGCAGGGTGACGACCATCTCGGCGTTGTCGGCGTTGCTCATGTATTTTGAAAGCTTCTCGAAACGCTTGCTGGCGTATTCCCGCAGGCCGGGGGAAGGTTCGAAATTCTTGAAGTGGAATGCGATGTTCATAGAGCCTCCAAGGTCTTACCGCATGGGGATGCGGGGTTTTAGAGAATTTCCTTGCGTTTGGACGACGACTCGATCCCCATGGCCATTCTGTACTTTGCCACAGTACGGCGTGCGATGTTGACTTGCAACTTCTGTTTGAGAATCTCGGCGATTTGCTCGTCGCTGATGGTCTTTTTGGAGTCCTCGGTGGCGATGAGCTGCTTGATGAGCGCCTTGACCGACTCGGAGCCCACGGAGGTGCCGTCGTCGAGTTCCAGCGAGGAGTTGAAGAAGAACTTGAGTTCGTAGATGCCGTGCGGAGTGGCCACGTATTTGCTCGTGGTGATGCGGCTCACGGTGGACTCGTGCATGCCGATGTCGTCGGCCACGTCCTTGAGGATCAGTGGCTTGAGCTTGGTCACGCCGTGCTCGAAGAAGCCGCGCTGGAACTTGACGATGCTCTCCAGCACTTTGAACAGCGTGCGCTGGCGCTGGTAGAGGCTCTTCATCAGCCACTGGGCGGAGCGCATCTTGTCCTGGAGGTAGTCCTTGTCGGAGCCGGTGGAGGAGCGGCTCATGTCCTCCATGTAATAGGGCGAAAGCTGGAGCTTGGGCAGCCCGTCCTCGTTGAGCACGATGACGAAGTCGTCCCCGTACTTGTACACGAAGGCGTCCGGGTTCACGTAGACCGGCTCGGAGGAGCTGAAGTGCGAGCCCGGCATGGGGTCCAGCGACTGGATGATATCAAGGTATTGCTTGATGTCCTCCAGGCTCAGCTTGAACTTCTTGGCCAGGGGCTTGTAGCGCTTTTTCTCAAGGTCTTCGAGGTGTTCGCGCACGATCTCCAGCAGGATGGGGTCCGTATAGCCGTAGACCTCGAGCTGCACCAGCAGGCACTCCTGCGGGCTGCGGGCTGCCACGCCCACGGGGTCGAAACGCTGCAGCCTGTACAGCACGGATTCCACCAGGGGCTCGTCCGCTCCCGTCTCCTGGGCGATTTCCTCCAGGGAGGAGCGGAAATAGCCCATGTGGTCCAGGTTGCCGACGATGGCGTCGGCCACGGCCCGTTCCTGTTGGGTGAATTCGGAAAGATTGATCTGCCAGGAGAGGTGACCCTCGAGGGAGGTCTTGGAGGTCAGCCTGGCCTCGAAGGAGAAGCCCTCTTCCGGGGCTTCGTATTCGCGCACGGTGGCCTGGCGGGAGGTGGAGGCGAAGTCGCCGATGTAGTCGTCCCACTCGGCGGTCTTGAGCAGCTCGCGCTGCATGGCGCCTTCATCCGTGGTGGCGTCGGGGGAGTGGGAATCCTCGGCGATGGTCGGGGCGGGACGCTCATCCTCGACGAGCACCTCTTCCAGCAGCGGGTTCTCGAGCAGCTCCTGCTGCACGGTCTCCATCAGTTCCAGACGGGACAGCTGCAACAGCTTGATAGCCTGCTGCAACTGGGGGGTCATCACCAGCTGCTGAGAGAGTTTGAGTTGCTGTCTGAGCTCCAGGGCCATCGGCCGGGTATCCTCCTCGGTACGGAACATGACGGCTAGCAAGAAAAATGCCGAATATCCGCCGCGAAGGCTGCTTATGCACTAATTTCTAGGTTCACGCAAGGTGTCCCTGGGCTCAAACCTCCTGTTGGGCCATGTCGGCCCCTCGTGCGGTCAGCAACAGGCGCACCGCCTCGCGGATCGCGCCACAACCGCCGGGCTTGCGCGATATCCAGGCCGCCAGGCGCAGGGCCTCGGGCTGGGCGTCTGCCGGGGCCATGGGCAGGCCCACGGCGGCCATGACCGGCAGGTCCAGCAGGTCGTCGCCCATGTAGGCCACATGGCTCATGTCAAGGCCGCGGGCGCGCAGCATGTCCTCCAGGATGGGGAGCTTGCGCCTGTGGCCGCCGTTGAATTCGGCCACGCCGAGCTCATTGAGGCGGCGCCGGGCCTGGGCGTTGTCCAGGCCGCTGATGACCGCCACCTCGAAGCCCGCGCGCTGCAAGAGCTTGATGCCCAGGCCGTCGAGCACGCTGAAGCTCTTCAGCACCAGGCCGTCGGCGTCGTAGAGCACCCGGTTGTCGGTGAGCACCCCGTCCACATCCAGGACCAGGATGCGCACATCCCTGGCAAGGCGGAGCGCCCGGCTCGTCAAGCCGGGCCGGGCGCGCCTCCTCATCAAGCTTTGCGGCGGGCCTTGGCCGCGCGGATGAACTCCCTGAAGAGCGGATGCGGCTTCATGGGGCTGGAATGGAACTCGGGATGGAACTGGCACCCCAGGAACCACGGGTGCTCGGGCAGCTCCACCATCTCCACCAGGGATTCGTCGGGCGACAGGCCGGAGAAGACCATGCCCTTCTCCTCCATGCGGGAGTAGTAGGCCTTGTTGAACTCGTAGCGGTGGCGGTGGCGCTCCTCGATCTGGGGCTTGCCGTAGGCCTCCATGGCCTTGGTCTCGGGCTTGACTACGCAGGGGTAGGCGCCCAGGCGCATGGTGCCGCCCATCTCGGAGTCGGCGTCGCGGCGCTCCAGCTTCTTGGTGCGGAAGTCGTACCACTCGCGCATCAGGTAGATGATGGGGTCGGGGTTCAAGCGGTTGAACTCCTCGGAGTTGGCCTCCGTCAGCCCCAGCACGTTGCGCGCGAACTCGATGCAGGCCAGCTGCATGCCCAGGCAGATGCCGAAGAAGGGCACCTTGTTCTCGCGGGCGTACCGGATGGCGATGATCTTGCCCTCCACCCCGCGCGAGCCGAAGCCGCCGGGCACCAGCACCGCGTCCAGGCTGCCCAGGCGCTCCACCACGTTGTCCTGGGTGATCTCCTCGGAGTTCACGTAGACGAGGTTGACGCGGCAGTTGTTGGCCACGCCGCCGTGGATCAGGGCCTCGTGCAGGCTCTTGTAGGCCTCCTTGAGGTCCACGTACTTGCCAACGATGCCGATGGACACCTCGCCCTTGGGGTTGGCCAGGGCGTGGGTCAGGTCCTCCCAGGGGCGCAGCTCGGCGTTCTTGGCGGGCAGGCGCAGCAGGATGGCGATCTTCTGGTCCACGCCTTCGGCGTAGAGCTTCAGCGGCACTTCGTAGATGTTCTTCACATCCACGGCGGTGAACACGGCGTCGGCGTCCACGTTGCAGAACTGGGCGATCTTGGACTTCAGCGAGGAGTCCAGCTCGATCTCGGAGCGGCAGATGATGATGTCGGGCTGGATGCCGATGGAGCGAAGCTCCTTGACGCTGTGCTGGGTGGGCTTGGTCTTCAGCTCGCCCGCCACGCGCAGGTAGGGGATGAGCGTCAGGTGGATGTAGAGGACGTTGTCCTTGCCCAGGTCGGAGCGGAGCTGGCGGATGGCCTCCAGAAAGGGCTGGCCTTCGATGTCGCCGACGGTGCCGCCGATCTCGATGATGGCCACGTCCTCGTCGCGGGCCACGCCAAGGATGGAGCGCTTGATCTCGTCGGTGATGTGCGGGATCACCTGCACGGTTCCGCCCAGGTAGTCGCCGCGCCGCTCCTTCTGGATGACGGTGTTGTAGACGCGCCCGGAGGTGAAGTTGTTGTTCTGGCTCATGGGCACGCCGAGGTAGCGCTCGTAGTGGCCCAGGTCCAGGTCGGTCTCGGCGCCGTCGTCGGTGACGTAGACCTCGCCGTGCTGGAAGGGGTTCATAGTGCCCGGGTCCACGTTGATGTACGGATCGAGCTTCTGGATGGTCACCTTCAAGCCGCGCGCCTGCAATAGCGCGCCGATGGAGGCGGCGCACAACCCCTTGCCCAGGGAGGACAACACGCCCCCTGTGACGAAAATAAACTTGGTTTTCATGAAGCCCGGCCTCCTTAGCCGCTGGCAAAAGTGTATAAAGCCCCCGCCCGGTTGACGCTTCGCTCGGGGGCACGTAATGTCTCCGAACACGTCTAAGCGACCGGTCCGATTTTTTCAAGAAACCCCTGGAGCGACTTTCATGGCCCGAGTCAGAACCCTGGTCATCACCGGATACGGCACCAACTGCGAGGCGGAGTCCGCCCACGCGGCCAATTTGTCGGGGTCCGACCAGACCGACATCGTCTATTTTTCCGACATCACGGCCGGACGGGTGCGCCTGCCCGGCTACAACTTCCTCATCTTTCCCGGCGGGTTCCTCGACGGCGACGACCTTGGCGCGGGCCAGGCCGGAGCCATCCGCTGGAAATATGCAAAAACAGCCGAGGGCGAGGCCCTGCTGGGCCAGCTTCGCACCTTCTTCGAGGACGGCGGCCTGATCCTGGGCATCTGCAACGGCTTCCAACTGCTGGTGAAGCTCGGGCTGCTGCCCGCCCTGGACGGAAAATATTTCGAGCGCCAGGTCACCCTCTCCAACAACGACTCCGGCCGCTTCGAGGACCGCTGGGTCACCGTGCGCGTCAACCAGGCCAGCCCCTGCGTGTTCACCAAGGGCCTGGACCAGTTGGACCTTCCGGTGCGCCACGGCGAGGGCATGATCATCCCCGAGGACAACGCCACCTTCTCGCGCATCGTCACCGAGAACCTCATCGCCCTGCAGTACGCCGACCCGGCAACCGGCAAGCCCACCATGGAGTACCCGGCCAACCCCAACGGGTCGCCCATGGCCATCGCCGGCCTCACGGACCCCTCCGGGCGCATCCTGGGGCTCATGCCCCATCCCGAGGCCTTCAACCACCCCACCAACCACCCGGGGTGGATGCGCGGCGAGACGCCGAAGCTCGGCATCTCCATCCTGGAGAACGCCGTGCGCCACCTGAAGGAAAACGCCTGATCCCAGGCCGCAACGTCCGCGGGCGCATTCTTCGGGATGCGCCCGCTCCTCGAAACGGATGAATTCCCCACGCACCCTCGCGCTGGACGCCAACACCCCCCCTGCCGGATGGCGGTCCTGGAGGGCGGTGATGGCCCGCGCCCTGCGCCAGGCCTGGCTTGCGGGCAAGGCGGGCGAGGCTCCGGTGGGGGCGCTGGTGATCGAGGCCGCCACGGGCCGGATTCTGGCGCAGGCCCGCAACGCCTCAATCGAACTGAACGACCCCACGGCCCACGCTGAAATATTGGCCATCCGCCAGGCCGGGCAGGCGCTCGGCAACTACCGCCTGGGCGGCTGCATCCTTGCCGTGACCCTGGAGCCCTGCCTTATGTGCGTGGGAGCGGTGATCCACGCCCGACTGGACGGCGTGGTCTTCGGCGCGCGCGACCCCAAGGCCGGGGCCCTGGTCTCCAACCTGGACGGGGCCGCCCTGCCCTTCACGAACCACCGCCCGGCAGTGCTCGAGGGCGTGCTGGCCCACGAATGCGGAGCGACGCTCTCGCGCTTTTTCGCGGCCCGGCGCAAGGCGCGAAAAAATTAAGCGCGCATTCCGCTGCCGGATATATTTACATCCAAGCGGCCCGCCACAGCGACCCCAGACACAGACCTCCGGACGCCCCGTTTTCAGCGCACGGAACGCTTGCCAGAGCGCCCCGTTTTCACTAAGGTGCCTTTCCTTCACGGCGCGGAGAGGTACCGAAGTGGCCGTAACGGGACCGACTCGAAATCGGTTTGTGGGCTAATAACCTGCACGTGGGTTCGAATCCCACCCTCTCCGCCAAATCACCTTCCAAGCAAGTCCGACAAAGTCAGAAACCACCTGAAATCACAACGTAAGCCTGGGCCGAACGGTCCGGGCTAGTCCGCTATGGTCCGTTGACATCCGGGTAACCGTGCGGGTAACAATCGGGGTAACAGACTTACCCGCACGGGTAACCCATTCCTGGTGCGAGGTTTGGAGGCTGCCATGCCCACGAAGAGCTATTTGACTGACATTGCGGTCAAAAACGCCAAACCCGGTCCCAAGCCTTACAAGATGGCTGACGAGCGCGGCCTTGTCCTTGAAGTTCGCCCCAACGGCGGCAAGTGGTGGCGACTGCGCTACCGTTTCGAGGGCAAGGAGAAGATGCTTTCCCTTGGCGTCTACCCGGACGTTGCCTTGAAGGAAGCCAGGGAGCGCCGCGACGAAGCCCGGAAGCTCCTTGCGAACGGTGTTGACCCTTCCCAGGCGCGCAAGGATGGCAAGGCCCTGGAGGCGGAGCAGGCGGACACCTTCGAGGCCGTGGCCCGCGAGTGGCACGCCCGCATAGCGTCCTCATGGACCGAACGCACCGCCAAGACGAACATTTCCCGCCTGGAGCTGGACGTATTCCCCTTCCTGGGCCGCAGGCAAATCAAGGAAATCAGCGCCTCGGAACTGCTGGCCGTGCTGCGCCGGGTGGAGTCGCGCGGAGCGGAGGAGACGGCGCGGAGGTTGCGCACTCTCTGCGGCCAAGTGTTCCGCTATGCCGTCGCCACGGGCCGTTGCGAACGTGACCCCGCCTCAGACCTTCGCGGCGCGCTCTCCAAGGGCAAGCCGAAGAACTTCGCCTCCATCACCGACCCCCGCGAGGTTGCCGCCCTGCTCAGGGCGATAGACGGCTATTCCGGCACCCCGGAGACACAGGCTGCGCTCAAGCTGGCCCCGCTGACCTTCGTGCGTCCTGGCGAGCTGCGCCGGGCTGAGTGGTCGGAGTTCGACCTTGAGGCAGCGGAATGGCGCATCCCTGCCGAGAAGATGAAGATGCGCGAGGCGCATATCGTGCCCCTCTCCAAGCAAGCCGTGGCGATCCTGCGGGAGCTACAGCCGCTGACGGGGCGCGGGCGCTACTGCTTCCCGTCCGGGCGCACGCAAGACAGGCCCATGAGTGAAAACACCATCAACGCCGCACTCCGCCGCCTGGGCTACTCGAAAGAGGAGATGACCGGGCACGGCTTCCGGGCGATGGCCTCTACACTGCTCCATGAGCAAGGCTGGCCTTCGGACGTGATCGAGCGCCAGCTTGCCCATGCGGAGCGCAACAAGGTCAAGGCCGCATACAACCGGGCCGGGCACCTCCCCGAGCGGCGCAAGATGATGCAGGCATGGGCTGAGTTTTTGGCAGTTTTAAAATCTGGCGTGAAGGTGGTCCCGATCCACCGTGAAAGCGTGAGCTGAAACAGCCCGGAGGGGGCGGCCAGTATAACGGCCCGGCGGGGGTGGTGACGCACCCCGGCCCGGCCTCACCGTAACCGCATGGAGGTGCGATCATGGCTGACGAACTGGTAACGACAGCAGAAGACAAGGGCAAGGATTTGATCGCCGAAACCCTGGACGAAACCATTTACATGGCTCTTGCACCGCTCAAGGAGGCCGTGGACAGAATCTATTGGCACCATCAAGACGACCAAGAAGTAGTGGGGAGCCTCATGATACTGGAACGCCTCATTCGTGCCGCCGAGGATCGCCTAGAAGCCTTCGACAAGGGAGTGCTGGAGCACTTGGGGGTTGTAGGGCTCTATCATCGGAAGCTTCACTTCGTCGGCATGGACCGCCGCGAATACCTGGGCGCGAAGTTCACACCCAAGGCCAGCCAGCAGGCGTAGCCCAACTGGCGAGGCAGCGGCACCTTTAGTGCTTGGCAAATCCCTGCTCCACAGACCGATTCAGGCTCTAGGATCACTCGCAACCACCTCTCGCGGCCTCCAGGCTATTCAGAGAATTTTGAGGGCTAAATAGGTCTGTGGACCTGTGGAAGCTGACATGCCATAAGTCGATAAACCTCCCCTGCCTAGGGGCGGAATAGCTACCCGCCCTGAATACCCGTGACCCTGACGGGCTGGCCGGGGTTCTTTCAAAGGGAACAGTTACAGGGGGCTACTATGGTCAGCGATTGGGCATTACAGGCACAAGCCGAACGGGAAAAGAAACTCGAGTATATTGCCGATAATATTGATCTGTTTGAATTCATAGCTGACAATTTCCAGGCATATGAATCCGCCGAAGCGCGGATTGACATGCTAGAAAGCATGGTAAATTCCCTGCAAAAAACGATACCGCAAGCAGTAGTTCGCGATGTGGATGAAAACTTGGCCGACATTGACATGAGTATTTCGTCAACCAACATTAAAAGGGGTGTCGCCGCTTATGGATTGAAAATGCTAGGCAAGACAAATCGTGAGATTGCGGCCATACTTTGGCCTAAACAAGAGTACTCTGAAGCCAGACATGGCAGATATATACGCCGGGACGTGGCGCAGGCAAAGGAAGCGCTTGCTGGATTATCCAGTGTCCTCCCCCAGGACAAATAATTGTCCCCAGGACAACCGCATTGTCCTGATTGATTGTCCTCCCCTGTACTGAGCTAGGCAGTCTCCATCATAGTCCTCCATGGGTCGAATACGGCCAATGGCGGGCAAAAAGGAGACTTTATGCAAGCAGATGCTCAACAGAAACAGCAGCCTCCCCGTTTTCCCCATGACCGGCTTGTCCGTCTTCCTGAAGTCCTTCACCGTGTAGGCTACAAGCGGAGCCGTTTCCTCGACCTCGTGCGCCAGGGAGTGTTCCCCCGCCCGGTGAAACTCGGAGCCCGTGCTGTGGCATGGCCCGAGAGTCAGATTGACGCCCTGGTGGAACGTCTGGCCTCGGGCCAGGGGGCAGCGCATGAATAGCGCCCCCCAGAAACAGCAAAACCCCGGCTGCAACCGGGGTAATGCTGAAAACAGGAAAGGGGAAGTAAGCACCCCATCCATGCAGGACCACCCTCAAGGCGTCAAGCACAATAACGTCAGTCTGATGCAAGCCATCATGGCTAACAATGACCTTACACCGTCTGAAAAGTGGGTTGCCGCATGTCTCATTTGGCACAGGAATTCAGTCACAGGACTATGCAATCCTTCGGGAAAGGTAGTTGCTTCTGAAACTGGACTCAGCCTGCGGACGGTGCGAACTGCCTTAGCTGGCCTGGAAGAAAAGGGGGTTGTCACTCACAGGCGCACGAATTCTTCGGCTCGCTGGTTCTTTAATGGTTTGAGTGCAACCGTTGCACTTCCGAAGTGCGACAATTGCACCTCCGAAGGACCAGGCAACGCACACCGCAAATCACCATTTCGGGAAGAACTGAAAACGCTAGAGCAGGCGAAAGCATATGGGGCTAGGCGCGAGGCGCTGACACGGGAAGAGGCCGCGAGGATCGCGGAAGCCCTGGAGGTAGAACATGCGGAAGCCTAAAGACACCGCGAACGTGTTCCAGGGTAAGCGCCGCTCTCCGCTGGATGCCATCCGGGCGTTCTGTGTCTGGTGTTCTGGCGGGTCATCCCGTGAGGTCGCCCTGTGCGTCTCCGGGCCAGACAAGCGGCATCCCTGCGACCTCTGGCATTACCGCTTTGGGAAGATACCGCCCAAGGTTTCCCGCTCTCTGCTCAAGGCCATCAAGGCACGTTGCCGGGACTGCATGCCAGACGGCCCCAAGGACTGTGACGCGAACACGCCGTATGACCATATCCCGCCCTGCCCCCTCTGGCCGTACCGACTGGGCCGCAACCCCAACGTCAGCAAAGAGGTCCGCAGGAAGCGCAGCGAGCAGGGCAAACGGCAGATGAACTTCAGTGCTCCACAGCCCGATTCTGGCACTAGGATGAATCCTAAGCCTTCTGACGGGGGAATACATGCCAGGGTCAAGCAGAAGCCCCCTTATGAAGTGAAAAAGGCCCCTTCCTGATCACCGAGACAGCGAGCGCCCCTGGAGAAATCCGGGGGCGTTTTGTTTGGTTTGCGATTGGCGCGACATGCCGAGCAGGATGATTTGAAATGACATGCCGTAAGCCCGTATCATGCACAACTACGCGCGCGATTCAGAGCCTCACGGCGCATGGCACCGTCACCGGGAAGCAGGCAGGCACCGCGAGCGAGTGGGTATTCAGCCTGTAATGTCCGTCTTGCTGACGGATGCAAAACAGACGCCCCGCGACTGCCAGGATAAGTAGCCGGGGCGCTTGCCGTTCATGGGCGAGGTTTAAAATGCGTGAATCGAGGCTGTCATTCGGATTCACGAGCGCGCTTGGCCCGATGCCTCGCCCTGGCGTGCTGACCAAGCAGAATAGTATGTGTATAAGGGGGGGCGAGAGTTGGATACACGTACTCATCGACTGTTTACATGGGGGTTGTGTTGTTCGTACTTCTAATTTATATATCGCGACTAAAGTAGTTCGGTTGTTAAGTGGCTGAAGTCACAGAATAAGATGCCCACATAGTTCACAGGGGTGGGCTAAGAGATTGGTAGAGTGCGGTCATCTGTTGTTCCTGCTGTCGCGCGTTATCAAGTTTAAAAGGTGTGGCGACATGCAATGATTATTGTTTTCCGCATGCTTGTTGTTGGTTTGTTTTTTTCAATTTTGGTTTGCATGGTATTGCGCACAACGTGCCAGGTGGCACTATGTTTGGTGAGTTTTCGACGGATGGACATAGAGTAGCTTGTTAGTACCACTTGATTTCTGCTGTGCGTGGAATGGTTAATATATTATAAACTCTTATACAGCATTGCGACTAGGAATTGACATGCAGAAGGCGAAATTTCGAAATGAAAGCGGTTCCGTGTCGGTGTTGGTGGCCATATCACTAATTGTTCTTGCAGGATTTGGTGCGTTTGCGGTTGATCTAGGTTACTTGAAATTAAAGCGTGGTCAATTACAGGCTGCAGTCGATGCTGCGGCTATGGCAGGCGCTGTGAAGCTAGTTGGTTATGGCACTGTCACGAATAAGGTGCGCTCAGACGTTGCGTCTGAAGCGCTGGAATTTGGACATGAAAATATAAAGGCAGCAGACAACCCAGCGGCCGCAATGCAAATCAATGATGTTGTTATAGATACAAATGGGCTTGGATTTGTAGAGGTTACAGCAGGACTTACTGCTCAAAGAGGGAATCCCGTCCGTCTTTTCCTCGCTCAGATTGTTAACAAAAACCAAGCAGATGTCACTGCGACAGCAAGAGCTTCTATCTACTGCATTAAAAGTACAAATTGCTTAAAGCCTTGGGCTGTATATCGGCCCACATCGTTCACAAACGCAGATGTTGGTACATCTGTAACTGTGTACACTGATGCAGGCATAACTAGTAATTGGCATGGTTCGATTAGGCTTGGGTCCTCAAGTGGGGCGAAGGACTACTATAATAATATTATTACTTGTGTAAACGAGGCATACAGTCAAGGGGATGTTATCCGTACTGAACCAGGGAAGATGAAGCAAGATAATAAAAGAGGATTTGATTATTTATTTAATCAAGATTCTGATGCCAAATGGGATTCCGCGACAAAATCTATTGTTGGCAGCAATCCAAAGTTTGGAGACCCATCGAATAGTCCCCGCGTTGTTACTGTCGTACTTACAAAAACAATCAATGGTAATGGACAGAGTGTTGTCGTTGATCAGCTTGGAACGGTTTTCCTTGAAACAGTTGATGGAAACGGAACTGTAACAGGAAGGCTTGTCAATGCATTTTCGACTGGACCGCGTGACGATTCTGGGAAGCAGTGTGGCACGTTACATGGGGTAAGTCTCACTGCGGATTCAACTAGGGGGGCAAATTGATGAACATGTTTCCATTCTGTCGCTATAAAGCTTGGGTCAGGCTTTCGCGAGTGTGATCGTCGACGTTGCTTAAAATGTGGGGTTTCGGGACCAATCCGCAAGGACTGAAGGGGCATCAAGAAGTTTGAAAAAAAGTGGAAGAAAAATTATTTGCGGGTAACTTTGCGGGTAACCCACAAGAACCACATTCAATAAATCACTTAATTACAGATAGTTATAGCATCAATTCGACGGACACCCTCGCCATCTTACCTTCACAATTCGTCCACGATACCCTGTAGTCGCACTGATAGCCCGGGCTCAATGGCCCGGGTTTCTTCGTTATGGCGCGCGGCTGACCGGACGGCCCCGTTCAATTACGCTCACTGGCGCGGATGGTTCGAACATCCTGGCCGCTATCTTCGTGATCGCGGCCGGGGCGCATAATCCGCTCTCATGTGCCCTTGGCCCGGCTGGCGGGCGCACCGTGCACCATGGTGTAGGCGTACTCCACGCCCTGGCCGTACGCGCCCGCGTGCTCCTTCACCACGGCCAGCACTGCGTCATAAGTCTCCTTGCGAGCCCAGTCGCGCTGGTATTCCAGCAGCACCTGCAGCGCCGTGACCGGCACGGCCCCGGCCTGCTCCATCCGGCGCATGGCGGCGTTGTGGGCGGTGACGCTGGTGCCGCCCGAGGCGTCCTCCACCGCGTAGACTTCGTAGCCCGCGCCCAAGGCCTCCAGCGCGGGGAAGGCCAGGCAGACCTCGGTCCAGAGGGCCGCGATGACCAGTTTCTTGCGGCCTGTGGCGGCTACGGCCTCAACGAAGCTCGTACTCTCCCAGGAATTCATGCTGGTGCGTTCGATGGGCTCCTGCCCTGGGAAGACATCCAGCAATTGCGGCCACATGTTGCCCGAGAAACTCTTGGTTTCCACGGTTGTGAGGATGGTGGGCACCTTGAAAATGCTGGCCGCCTTGGCCAGCAGCAGGACGTTGTTGAAAAGCGTCTGGCGGTCGATGCTCTCCACGCCGAAAGTCATCTGCGGCTGATGGTCGATGAAAATGACCGCGCTGTTTTGAGGGTTGAGCAGCTCCGTCTTCATGACATTCTCCTTTGATACCGAACAGAAAGTCAGGTCATGGCTAGGCCGGTGCCGGCGTATGCCACCTGCGCTCCAGGGCCGGTCGCCGAGTGTACCACCTCTAGGCCAGCCGGATGACCCGTTCAAGCCATTTCTCGAACAAGTCCGTGTCATGCCCATAGCATGGGCATGCATTAGGAACATAATGCTGGAACCTGCCAGGGAATATTTGGAGAGGTGTGTGGGCAAGCCGCCGGATCGATGCAACCGGACACCGTGGGGCGGCCAAAAGAAAAGGGACGACCCCAAGAAAGGTCGTCCCCCTTACGGAGCGTGCCATCCGCTGTCGCCGGAAGGTGTTCGAACAAGCAACAAAGGCAAGATGCACCGGAACCGGGTTGTCCGCTGCGGTTTGGCGCATACCTCGCCGGCAAAAAGCGGAAAATTCCTTATTTCACACCATCCATCAGCATCCCTTTCCCTTCAAGAAGCGTATAGACGCCTTCCTTCATCATGCCCTCGCCCTGCTTCATCTCCGCGTCGGAACTTCCCATCATAAGCTCCGAGGCCTTCATCATCATGTCCGCGCCGCTCATCATCTTCATGCCGCCCTTGTCCTTCGGCGCGGATGACCTGACCATCTTGTACCCTTTGGCAATCAGCTTCTGCCCTTCAGACATCGCCTGTTTGTCTTTCTTGAGCATCATGTCTGAACCTTCAACCATCGTATCAACGCCCTTATTCACGGAATCATACTTCATTTTCGCATCAGCTTGCGCCTTTGCATCTCTTTTGGACGTATCGCCGACGCGAGGCACACCAGAGGTCATATCCATGCCGAAAGAAACGACCGCAAGTTGCGGCAGAAGACAAAGGCCAACCGCCAGAAGAGTTGCAGTGACATAATTCGCACCCTTGAACATGAGAATCTCCTTTTCAAGACCGACAAAATGGAAAACCGCGTTGAGTTGATAAGGCTACGGTGCGCGTCCCAGCACGAAGTGTGCTGATATCTGGACCCATTTTGGTGGCGCGCACCCCGAACCCGTAACCTATACAAAACGAATCGGGACCCCACAAGGCATGACGGCAGGGATTCCCTCATGGCCGCCATTGGCATCCCTCCGGGATGGCGTTATCTTGTCAGAATCGGGCCGGGCGGGCTTGTGCGCCCGTAACGGCTCAAAGTAACCGGACCTTCCGCCAAGGGGGGCCTGGAGGCCACCATGATGAAATTTCGAATCGCGATGCTCTCCGCCGTGCTCTTGGCGGCCTGGACAATCCCAGGTCCCGCCTGCGCACAGCCCGGCTCAGGCTCCTTCTCCCGGGCGGAGCTGGCCCAGCTTCTCGCGCCCATCGCGCTTTACCCCGACCCTCTGCTCTCGCAGATCCTCATGGCTTCCACCTATCCCGGCGAGCTCCAGGAAGCGGACGAGTGGCTGCGGCAGTACCCCGGCCTCGACGCCGACCGCCTCAACGCAGCCCTGCTGGACCAGCCCTGGGACCCCAGCGTCAAATCCCTCTGCCACTATCCGGCCGTGCTGTCGGAGATGGTCCGCAACATGGACAACACCGCCAGGCTGGGTGAGGCGTTTCTGACGGAACAGGCCGAGGTGACGGACGTCATCCAGGAGTTGCGCCGCAGAGCCCAGGACGCCGGGTCGCTTGCCTCCGGCTCGCAGCAGAGCGTGACCGATCAGGGGGGCTACATCCTGGTGGAGCCGGCGGCCGCAGGGGTGGTGTACGTCCCCTATTACGACCCGCTGACGGTCTACGGTTCCTGGTGGTATCCGGCCTATCAGCCCCTGGCCTGGTTCCCTGGCTACTATCCCCGTTACGGGGTCGTGTTCGCGGCCGGGGTGGTCGTAGGCATCGCAATTACCGACTGGAGCCGCTTCGATTTCCACCGCCGCAGCATCGTCGTGAACCCGTACCGCGTGGCGCCGTTCAACCGGGGCGTTGTCACTGGCGCGCCCGCCTACAGGCCCTGGGTGTACGAAACCGCACACCGTCGGGGATACGGCTACACCTACGGCCCGGCGCGGCAGCGCTACGGCCAGCCCGGAACGGCGGCCACACCGATACCGCGCGGCCCGGCCGCGCCTCCCCCTCCGGGTGTGGCCGCGCCTCCCGGGCGCTTTCCGGCTCCCGCGCCGGCAGCGCCCCCCACGCACGTTCCGCCCCCGGTGGGCACGCCCCCGGCCCGGGTGGCTCCCCCCGCAGCGGCGGTTCCGCAGCCCCATATGGAGCCCCCGGCTGTGGCCGCGCCGCCGCCAGGCTTCAGGGGGTACCCTGGGGGCCAGACGCCGCCCGCCGCCGTGACTCCGCCGCCCGCCCATCAACCCCATCCCGAGGGGACCCAGCACGGCTGGGGCGGCCGCGAGGGTTCCCTCCCGGCGGCCAACCCGGGGAGGCCGCCCGGGCCTCCGCCGGCTCCCGCGCAGGGCGGACACTTCCAGAATCCGTATGTCGGGCCAGGGCCGTCCTCTTCCGGAGGCTACGGAGGCCCGGACGGAGGACACGGCGGGGGCGGCAGGGGCGGCGGGCACCGCTGAACATCGCCAGCCCGCCGGGGACATTTATGTTTGGACATGGCGCGGCAGCTCGGTCATTGCGGAGCGCGAAACCACCGGGCGGCAGGGTGTCATCACCCGCACGCCTGCGAATCCCGACAGCCAAGAGAAGTGCATGAACCAACGTGACAGGAACAACTCCGGCCCGGTCTACTCCACCGAACACGGCAGCATGTGCCCGGCCTGCGGCAAGCCCGCGTCGGGGTGCGTGTGCGCGACACGCAAAGCCTCCGCTCCGGGAGACGGCATCGTGAGGATCATGCGCCAGACCAAGGGGCGCAAGGGCAAGGGCGTCAGCCTCATCACAGGCCTGCCCCTGCAGGGCGAGGCCCTGGAGAAGCTGGCGAAGCAGTTGAAGCAGCGCTGCGGCGCGGGCGGGGCCATCAAGGAAGGCGTGATCGAGATCCAGGGCGACCACAGGGAGGCCCTGGCCCTGGAACTGAAGAAGCTGGGCTACACGGTCAAACTGGCGGGCGGCTGAGGGGCCCGGCCCAGGCTACAGGCTCACCAGTTCCACCCGGTCCAGCGGCCTTCCCAGGAAGCGCTCGCCGACCTCCTGGAACCGGTGGGGCACGTCCGTCACGTGGAACACGTGGCTGGGCGGCTCGCCCGAGGTGTTCTCCATATCCATCTCCCGCAGCAGCGCCTCGGCGCGCAGGGAGATGGCCTCGGCCGAGTCCACAAGCTGCACCCCCGGCCCCATCACGGACTGGAGCATGGGCTTGAGCAGCGGGTAATGCGTGCACCCCAGCACCAGCGTGTCGATGTTCTGCGCCAGCAGCGGCGTGAGGTATTCGAACGCCGTGAGCCGGGTGACGGGGTGCTCGGTCCAGCCTTCCTCAACCAGGGGCACGAACAGCGGACAGGCCTGGGTGGTGATGAACATGCCGTCGTGCTCGTAGCGCTGGATGGCCTGCAGGTAGGCCCCGCTGGAGGTGGTGGAGGGCGTGGCGATGATCCCGATGCGATGGTTGCGGGTGTGGGCCACGGCGGTGCGCGCCCCCGCGTCGATGACCTCCAGCACGGGTACCCCGGAGAGCGCCCGGACGGCGTCGTAGGCTACCGCGGCCATGGTGTTGCAGGCGATGATCAGCATCTTCACCCGCTTCTCCAGCAGAAACTTGGCGATTTCCACTGCGTAGCGCGAAATGATGTCCTTGGATTTCACGCCGTAGGGCACGCGGGCGGTGTCTCCGAAATAGAGCACGCTTTCGCGCGGCAGGCGCTCCATCACGGCGCGGGCCACGGTGAGGCCCCCCACGCCGGAGTCGAAGATGCCGATGGGTGAGGATGAATTCTTGTTCATTCGCTGGTTTTTTCCGGAAGAATAGGGCAAAGCCACGTGCAAACGCGCTTCGACGCAAGGGCGATACACACTATCCCCCTGGCTGACAAGGCGGTCCTGGCGGACGGTCAGTCAGATTGACAATTCACCGCCTGGGATTTAACTTTGGTACGCTTCCGACAACCATGACTTCATTGAGGTCCGCCATGCCGATACGCACGGACATCCGTCACCGCCTGGCCCGCATCGTCCGGGCCTGCGTTTACTCCCTGCCGGTTCTGCTGTGGGTTTGCCTTGCTGCTCCCGCTCCGTCCCCGGCGCAGGACGCCTCCTCCGCAGTGATCGCCGCCAACGATGTGAACACCCTGCTGGTCATCGCGCGCGACAGCCTGAACAGCGGGCAGTACTCAAACTCCCTCATCGCCAGCAACAAGGCCCTGCGCCTGAGCAACAACGAAAACGCCGACGCGTTCCTGCTGCGCGCCATGGCCGAATTCTATCTGGGCTCCTACAGCCAGGCCAGGTCGGACGCGCGCCGCGCTGGCGAGCTCTATCGCAATTCCACCCTCTGCGACCAGTACCTCATCAACAACACCTTGCAGGACGCACTGGGCAACACCACGAACAACTATTACTACAACGACGGCCTCATCTCGCCCTACCTGTACTCCTCGCTGGCCCTCGGCTCGTCGTTCCTTGTTCCCGGGACGACCACCGCCACCAGCACCACCGGCACCACCACCGGCACAACTGGCACAACCACCGGGACCACCACGTCCAGCAGCTCCCTAACCGGCACGACGACCACAGGCACCACGTCTACCTCGAGCAGCAGCTCCTCCGGCACCGTGTCCGCGTTCGGGTCCTCCGGGAGCTCCATCAAGCTGCCCGTGTCCGAAAACCTCGACCAGAAGGAAGCCGCTGAAAACGCCGCCAAGCAGCAGCAGAACCAGATGATCGCCCAGACCATCCTGCCGCTGGCCACCTGCACCGCGCTCCAGCAGGGCAACAAATCCAAGATCCTTCCTTCCTGGCTGGAGCAGGGCCTGACCAACCTGCACACCGCCCAGTTCACCGCGGCCGACGCCACCTTCTCCCAGGCTCTCACGCTGGACGCCCTGAACGTGGTCGGCCAGGCGGGCCTGGGGCTGGCCTATGCGGGCCAGGGCGGCTCCTCGCTGGCGCTCTCGCAGCTCAACGGGGCCGTGGCCCAGTCCCCCGGGTCCGACTTCGCGCTCACTTCCCGCGGCATTTATTGGCTGCAGATCCTCAATTACCAGAACGCATTGAACGACCTGAACCAGGCTCTGGGCATCGCGCCGGGCAACGCCGACATCGTGGGCAACATTTCCCTGACCTACTACGCCCAGTGGAAAATCCAGACCGGTACGGCCTCGCCAACCAACCCCGGCAACCAGCAGCTCCTGCAGAACGCGCTGGCCCAGGCCACCAAGGCCATCAACCTTTCGCCCGAGTACGCCGGGCTCTACACCCTGCGCGCCGCCATCGAGTCGGACATGGCCGCCACCACCACCGACCTCGGGCTCCAGAGCAGCCTGAACACCGACGCCGCCAACGACCGCGCCAAGGCCGCCAGCCTGCAGGCGGTGGCGGGCAACGCAGTCGTCAACTCCACAACCCTGGCGACCACCACGACCACGACAACGACCACAACGACCACCGGGCAGACGACCAGCACGGTTTCGCCCACTATCGGTTTCGCCCCGGTGCAGACGGCGCTCGGATCGCAGTGGCCCTTCTTCCTGAGCCTGCCCCTGAGCTACGCGCCCCTGTGAACCAGGCGCGCGCGGCGCTGGCCGCCCGACTTCAGGGTGTTTCCGCGGTACGGCCCCCTGATTCCGGGCGTTTGGAGCGGAGCACGCGTTGACATCACAGCGTCCGTGAGACAAAACATATCAAAAAAGGTCCACGTGTTGCACACCATACACCACCCGCTCCGCCAGGCCGTCCCCTCCGATGCCGCTCAACGCCATGCCGTCCGACGTCTTCTGCGGCCCCTGCTGCTGGCCTTTCTGGGCCTTGCGCTGCTGGGCGGCTGCAACCAGACTGTCAAGCAGCCTCCCGCCACCCGCGAGGCGGACGCCATGCGCATGGACGACCCTGAGAAGGTCGTCCAGCAAATGACCATGCACCTGAGCGGCTCGCAACAGTCCGCCGCCGATTACCAGTTGCGCGGGCAGGCCTATTTCCAGCTCTACCAGTACGACCTGGCCTACAAGGACTTCGAGCAGGTGACGCAGAGAAACTCCCGCTCCGCCACGGCCTGGTTCAACCTGGGCACGGCCGCCTACAAGCTCAACAAGGCGGACCGCGCCGTCGAATACTTCACCCAGGCCCTCTCCCTGGACGGCTCCATGCTCAAGGCCTACAACAACAGGGGCCTGGCTTATCTCAGCCTGGGCCAGAACGAGAAGGCCCTCAACGACTTCAACATGGCCCTGCGCCTGAGCGAAAACCGCAACTTCGAGGGCCTGTTCAACAGGGCCATCGCCTATCAGCGCCTGAAGGACTTCGACCGGGCCCTGGCGGATTACGACAAGCTGCTCTCCCTCCAGGTGGATTTCGCCCCGGCCCTGGCCAACAAGGCCGAAATCTACTGGACCATCAAGCGCTTCCCCGATGCGCGCAAAGCCCTCGACGCCGCCGTGAAGGCCTCCCCGCGCGATCCCGACCTCTACTACAACAGGGCCATCATCCTCGAGCAGCTCAACGACGTGCAAGGCGCCCTGCAGGACTACGCGCAGGCCCTGTACTTGAAGTCCAACTTCGCCGAGGCATACTACAACCGGGGCTTGCTGCTGATGCGCACCAACAACCCGAACAAGGGCTGCGAGGACTTGAGCGTCGCCTGCATGCTCGGCCTGTGCGAACGGTATGACGAGTCCAAGAAACTGGGTCTCTGCAATTGAGGCTGCCTGGCGTCGCTGACAATCGCATGTGGAGCCAGGCCGTGAGGCCCCGCCGGGCGTCAGCCGGGCGGCCCGCCCGCAGGAGGCCGTGATGTCGGAGTTCTCCCTCAAGGCCGTGAGCTACGCGCTCACCGCGCTGCTTTGCGCCATCTCGGCCATGATCGTGGCCAAGGGGCTCTTCACTTCGCCCACGCTTCCCGCGGGCAAGGCGGGCATCGAGTCTCCGGCCCCGGCCGGCCAGGGCGGCCCCGGTGCCGCCAAGGGAGACCTTTCCGGCGGCGGGGACGTGGAGGCCATCGTCAGCCGAAACCTCTTCAGCGCAGTCCGCAAGGAGGCCGTCGAAGCCCCCAGCGATGACGCCGCCCTGCCCGACTCCTCCGTGGCCTACGACCTCATCGGCACCGCGGTGCACACCGACCCGCAGTGGAGCATGGCCTTCCTGGTGGACAAGTCCTCCAGGGCGCCCAAGAACGTCTCCGTGGGCCAGGCCCTGGGTGAGGCGGTGGTGCTCTCCATCGAGGACGACCACATGGTCCTGCTGCGCCAGGGGCAGCAGGAAGTCCTCAAGAAAAAACCGTAAGACGGCGACACCATGCCAGTATTCGAATACGTGGCCATCGACGCCCTGGGCAAGAACTGCAAGGGCATCCTCGCGGCGGACAGCGCCGCCTCCGCCCGGCATGCACTGTTGCAGCGCAAGCTCTTCGTCAAGAGCCTGAGCGCCGCCCAGGCCGACGCCGTGGTGGAGAAAACCCCGACCCGTTCGGGCTGGCAGATGCCCGTGCTTTTCTCCGGCGTGACGCGCCAGCAGCTCACGGGGGCCACGCAGGTCCTGGCCACGCTGCTGGAGGCGGGCCTGCCGCTGGACAAGGCCCTTTCCGGTCTTATCGAAAACATGCCGACGGCGCCCGCGCAGCGCGTGTTCTCCCACATTCTGGAGCGCGTGAAGGAAGGCTGGGAGCTCTCGGCGGCCCTGGCCGAGCATCCGCGCGTCTTCCCGGACACGTACATCCACATGGTCCGGGCGGGCGAATCCTCGGGCACGCTGCAGATCGTCATGTCCAACCTCTCCACGTACCTGGAGCGGCAGTACGCCCTGAAGCGCAAGCTCCAGGCGGCCATGATGTACCCATGCTTCATCCTGGTCTTCGGGGCGCTGGTCATCTCAATTCTGCTGCTCTACGTGATTCCCGAGGTGACGCGCATCTTCATCGACCTCAAGCGCGACCTGCCGGTGCCCACGGTGATCCTGATAGCGGTGACGGATTTCATGCGCTCCTACTGGCCGCTGATGCTGGGCGGCCTTGTGGGCCTGTTCCTGGCCATGCTCAGGGTGATGCGCATCCCGGCGGTGCGCCGCGTGCTGGACCGCATCATCCTCCACCTGCCGGTGATCGGCCCCATCGTGCACGAGGCGGCCATGGCCCGCCTGACGCGCTCGCTGGGCACCTGCCTCAAGCAGGGCGTGACCCTGCTGGACGCCGTGGACATCGGCGCGGCCGTGGCGGGCAACACCGTGTTCACCGAGGCCATGGCCGCAGTCCGCGAGAAGGCCCAGCAGGGTGCGGGCATCACGGAACCCATGCGGGCCACGGGCGTGTTCTCGCCCATCGTGCTCCAGTTGGCCTCAGCGGGCGAACAGAGCGGCCAGTTGGACACCATGCTGCTCACCGTGGCCAGGATGCTGGAGGCCGAAGTGGAGAACCGCGTCACCGCCGCCAGCTCCGTGGTGGAGCCCGCCCTGATTCTGGCCATGGGCGCGGTGGTGGCCTTCATGGTGGTGGCCGTCATGCTTCCGATTTTCGAAATGAGCAGCCTCATTGGCTGAGCTCCCAATCGCCAAAGGAGTATCCATGCATCCCAACCCGACCAGCAACCGCTTCGCGGCGCGTTTCCGCCGTTCCCAGTCCGGCTTCACGCTCATCGAAATGATGGTCGTCATCGTCATCCTCGGCGTCCTCGCCGGGCTGGTGGTGCCGCGCTTCATCGACCAGCCGGACAAGGCCAAGGTGGTCAAGACCAAGGCCCAGATCGAGAGCCTCTCCATGGCCATCAAACAGTACAAGCTCGACAACGGGGTCTACCCCACCACCGAGCAGGGCCTGAAGGCCCTCAAGGAGAAGCCCACAATGGGCCGCGTGCCCCAGAACTATCCGCCGCGCGGCTACCTGGACGGCCCCCTGCCCAAGGACCCCTGGAACAACGAGTTCATCTACATCTCCCCCGGCGAGCACAACGACTTCGAGATCGTGAGCCTCGGAGCGGACGGCCAGCCGGGCGGCGAAGGCCCCAACGCGGACATCAAGAGCTGGGAAATCAACTAGCCCCGGCCGCCAGCATGCGCCTCAACCCGCCTCACGGCAGGACCGGCCTCCCGGCCCCGGACGCGCCCCGGCAGGCGCGCCCGGGGGGCCAGGCGGGGTTCACCCTCCTGGAGCTGGCCTTCGTGATGCTCATCATGGGCCTGGCCGTGGGCCTGGCCCTGCCCGCCATCAACGCGGTCATGGGCAGCGAGAGCGACAGGTCCACCGTGCGCCGCATCACCGGGCTGGTCCACAGGGGCATGACCGACGCCATCCTCTCCGGCGAGGCCTGGCAGCTCACCATCGACCCGGGCAAGTCCCTGGCGGTGATGGTCAAGAGGGGCGCGCCGATGAAGAGCAGCATCAAGGCCGAGCGCCTGCCCCTGCCCGCAGCTTTCCGCCCAGAAGCATGGCTGACGCCCGTGGGCCAGTCCAAGGAGGAAGGCAAGCCGTTGCGGATCGACGTGTACCCCGTGGGGCTGGTGGAGCCCTTCCTGCTCGTGTTCCCGGAGAAGTCCGAGGCGGGCGGCAAGAAGGTCGCCGTGATGGAGGCCGTGGGCTCCTCCCTGCGGTTCGGCACGCGCAGCGAATCGCAGGAGCTGGAGGCCTTCCGCAAGCGCTACCGCCCGCTCCTGACCCCCTGGGCCAGTGTCACCAGCTCCGACACCAAGGACCAAAAGGACCAGTAGGCCATGGCCCCATCCTCCGGTTCCCGCCAGTCCGGCCTGACCATCATCGAATCCCTGGTGGCGGTGGCCATCATCTCCATCGTCATGGTCACCCTCCTGGCTTCTCTGGCCAAACTTCAGGACCAGCGCATCCGCGCGGCCCAGATCGAGCGCGCCTCCGTGCTGGCCGCGCGCATCGTGGCCGAGGCGGAACTCAAGGGCCCCGGCAACCTGCCCGGTGGCACGGGCCAGTTCCCCGAACCGGACCAGGACATGCAATGGTCGCTCGAGGTGAAGAACGGCCCCGCCGACCCGGACCTTCCCCTGCTCACCGTGAAGGTCACCTGGGGCACCGGTGAGATCAACCAGGTCACCCTCAGCAGGCTGCTGGTGCGCCCGTGACGAGGCGATGCGCCCAGGCCGGCTTCACCCTGGTGGAGGTCATGATAGCCCTGCTGATTACGGGCATGATCTTCATGGGCAGCTACGCCGTTCTCTCCCGCGTCACGGACACCGCCGCCGACGTGGAGGAGCGGCTGCAACTGAGCCAACAGCTCAGGATAAGCGCCTGGCTCTTCAAGAACGACCTGGGCTCCGTGCTCTACTCGGACTCCAACCGCAACGCGGCCACCACCTTCCTCTCCTTCGTGGGCGGGCGCAACAGGCCCAAGGACATGGACACCCCGTCCGACGAAGACGTGGTTATGGCCTTTGCGTCGGCCTCCAGCCTCGATTTCCGCGACAGCTTCCCCTCCATGGCCATCGTCCGGGTGGAGTACGTGCTGCGCGACGACCCGGAACACACCGGCGAATACACGCTGTGCCGGCGGGAATGGCCCTACGCAGAGATGCCCTGGCGCGCAGGGAAGGACCGCCCGGTGACCGACGTCGAGATAGTACGGCGCGTCACCGACCCCGCGATCATGTTCTTCTCCAGCACGGGCGAAGCCACCGCCACCTGGGAGAACCGCTCCCGCATGCTCTCCGGGGAGTGGCAGATTCCGGTCCAGGTACGGCTGACAGGGCAGGTGCACGGCAAGGAGAACCGGGTCTTCCCCCTGGAGCTGGTGGCAAACCTGCCGGTTCGCGCCATACCTCCTGGCCCCCTGGGGGGGCAGAAATGATGCCCGCGCGCGGCAAGGCCGCCGCCGTGCAGGCAGGTGCCGGGCAATCGGGCGCGGCCCTGATCTACGTGCTCATCCTCACGGGGCTGCTGGCCTCGCTGACGGTGCGCATCATCTCCAGCGCGGAGGCCGAGGTGTTCGGGGCCCAGGCCGCGCTCAGCCGCGTCCAGGCCAGGCTCATGGTGGAATCCGCGGTGCTCAGCGCGGGCAAGGTGCTCATGCGCGACGCCTCCCTGACCGGATCGGACTACCTCGGCGAAAGCTGGGACGTGTTTCCGGCCGGGGACAACGTCCCGGGAGCGTGGTTCTTCGGGGACAAGCTCAAGGGCCGCATCGTGGATGAGACGGGCAAACTGCCCATCAACTCCATCCACCCGGACATGAAGGGGCACCAGGTCTACCGCGAGGCCTTCCTGCGCCTGCTGCGCGGGCGGCCTTTCCTGCTGGATTCCGCCCGGGCGGAGGCCATCACCTCGGCCCTGGAGTCCTGGATGACCTCCCCCGCCAAGACCGCCGACCTGGTCCAGGCGGACGAGCCCTACCTGAACGCCGGGCTGCCCTACCGGGTGAAGGGCGGCGCGCTGGACACAGTGGCGGAGCTGCGGCTGGTGAAGGGCGTCAGCGACGAGCTGTACTACGGCCGCCCGGGTGAAGTGGGCCTCAAGGATCTGGTGACCATCTGGTCCAGCGGGCTGGTCAACGTGAACACCGCCCCCCTGCCCGTGCTGGCGGCCCTGGCCGTGGGGCTGGACCAGGACAAGGCGGAGGATTTCGCCAGAACCGTGGACACATTCAGGCGGACGCCCTCCAACCGGCCCCGGCTCGAAGGCACGGACTGGCTCGGCCCCATCGTGCAGGGCCTGGGCAAGGAGGAGGTGCAGCTGGGCATGTTCACCACGCGCAGCCTCTATTTCTCGGCGGACCTGGAATGTTCGTCCGGCTCCGTCACCTCCAGGGCCCACGCAGTGTTCAAGCGGCAGCTCAATTCGAACAGGCCGCAGCCCATCGCGCTGTTGTACCTGCAGGTACAGTAGGATACAGATAGGCCCTATGCACGTCACCGCCCTCGTCGCCCTCGTGGCCCAGGACCATATCGCCCTGCTGAAGCTCTCGCGCCATCCGCGCGGCCTGGAGTTCGGAGGCTATGCGCGGGGCGATCTGCCCGACGACGCGGGCCCGCGCGAAATAGCCCAGGCCATCCGCCAGTTGGCGCAGGCCAACGGCATGCTGCAGGAAACCCTGGCCCTGGCGCTGGACGCCTCCAGGGCGGTGTTCCGCAGGCTCTATCTGCCGTTCACGCAGCGGGCCAAGATCGGCTCGGTGCTGGGGCACCTGATGGAGTCCGGGCTGCCCGACCCGGCAGACACGCAGCTCACCGCCTTCTCGGAGACGCCCCTGCACGGCCCCGGCAAGACCGTGATCGCGGCGGCCATCGACCGCGACTTCGTTGAGGATCTCGTGGCCGCCCTCCTGGAGGAGGGCTTCGAGACCACGCTGGCCAGCCTGGACATCGCCGGGGAGGACGCGGCCCTGGCGGAGGACGCCCCGCAGGCCCACCCCCCCGGACTGACGCTGCTGCCCGCCGCGAAGCACGTGGACATCCTTCTGCGCTGCGACGGCCAGCCCCTGTTCTGGAGGCGCGTGCCAATCGAGGACTGCTCCTCCGAGGAGACGGTACGCATCCTGGCCGAGGAGATCAGGCTTGGCGCCTTGACCGTGGTCGCCACCGGCTACGACTCTGTGGAGACGGCCGCCGTGGGCCGCCCGCACGGCGAGGAGCCCCCGGAGTGCTGTCTGAACGCCGTCAGGCTGGCGCTTGGGGGGATCGAGCCCCACAGGATAACCTTCCCCAAGGCCTTCCACGAGAACCCTGCGTTGCGCGAGCTCGGCTGTACGGCGCTGGGGCTTTACGGAGCGGCGCGCATGGCCCTGGGGCTCTGCCCCGGCCTGGATTTCCTGCATCCGGGTTCGCCCCCCGCCATCGGACGCAAGACCCTCAAGCGGATGATCGCCCTCGTGGGGGCCGCCGCCGCCGTGCTGGCGTTGAGCGCCATTCTGACCACAGTGCTGGGTCAGATGAGGAAGTCCGACGAGCTCAAGACCCTGCGGGACCAGACCAACGCCATCGTTTCGGCCGCCCTCCCCGAGGCCCCGGCCAACCTGGGCGTGGACCAGAAGCTCTCCATCATGCGCCGCATGGTCAACGAACGCCAACAGGAAGAACTTGATTTCGCCGCCGGAAAGGCCTCCGTGGCCCTGCCCGTGCTGGCGGCCCTGCACAGGAGCATCCCGCCCAACCTGGGCGTCAAGCTGCTGCGCCTGTCCTTCGATGACGGCCACATCTCCATCGACGCGCAGGCCAAGGACTTCAACGCCGTGGAGGAGATCAAGCGCAAGCTCATCGCCTCCAAGGTGTTCAAGGAAGTGGACATCAAGGGTGTCAAACCCACTCAGGACAGGACTGGCGTCGAATTCCGCATGGACATGAACGTGGCCCATCGGCCCGGCGCGGCAGGTGCGCAATGAACCTCACCAGACAGCACGGACTCTACGCCGTGGGCGGATTGGCGGTCATCATCGGGCTTTGGGCTTGGGTGATCCAGCCATTTTCGGAGCGTTCCACCCGCCTGGACAGGCAGCTTGTCGAGGCAGCGCAGCAGCTCGCCCAGGCCAAGACGTTGCAGACCAGGCTTGGCAAGTCGTCTGAATACCAGCAGAAGCCGGCCCCTCCGGCGGATTTCTCACTCTTCGGCCGGGTGGACTCCCTGGCCACCACCCACGAACTCAAGGGCAACATCACCTCCATGCAGCCCAGCACCAAGCAGTTGCCGGGCAACAAGCGCGAGTCGCAACTGGATGTGAAGATGAACGGCGTGGACCTCAAGAACCTGCTGGACTTCCTCAAGGACATCGAGGACGACCCCGCGGGCGTGCGGGTGCGCAGCCTGATCCTGAACAAGACGGGTGAAGGCGCGCTCAACGCGGAAATGAACCTCGCCGTGGGCATCAGCGAATAGCCCGCGCCCCCCGAGCCTGATGGAGCCGCCCGCGGCATTTTGCTGAAAAACCCCGCGGGAAATGGCGGTTCCCCCTACCCTATGTAGCCGCCCTGTTCCAGGAACAGCAGCACCTCGTGTGCGGTCTCCGCCGCGCTCATGCTGGTGGTGTCCAGCCGCAGTTCGGGCGCGGCGGGCGTTTCGTAGGGGTCGTCTATGCCGGTGACGCCCTTGATGAGCCCCGCCCTGGCCTTGGCGTAGATGCCCTTGCGGTCGCGCTGGATGCAGACCTCGATGGGCGTGCACAGGTGCACCTCGATGAATCCACCGTACTTTTCGACCATGGCCCGGGCGTCGCGGCGGGCTTCCGCGTAGGGCGCGATGGGCGAACAGATGGCCACGCCCCTGTTCTTGGTGATCTCGCTGGCCACGTAGCCCATGCGCCGGATGTTGAGCATCCGGTGCTCGCGGGAGAACCCGAGCTCGCTGGAGAGCATCTTGCGCACGATGTCGCCGTCCAGCAGGGTTACGGGCCGCTGGCGCAGCTCCATGAGCTTCACGTGGAGGATCTTGGCCAGGGTGGACTTGCCCGCCCCGGAATACCCGGTGATGAAGATGGTGAAGCCCTGCTCGCTCCTGGGCGGAAAGGCGTGGCGCAGCTCCCGCACGACGCCCGGCGGGCAGCACCAGGTGGGTATTTCCAGCCCGAACTCCAGCCTGCGCCGCAACTCCGAGGGCTCGACGGACCTCACGCCCGCATCGTCGCTGGGCACCGAAGAGGCCGGCACGAACTGCGCGCGGCTCTCCAGATAGACCATCTCCTCCGGCGCCACGCATTCCACTCCGGTTTCCGCCGCGTGCAGGGCGACGAGCCGCTGCGCCTCCCCACCGGGGTAGAACGGGGTCTGACCGGCGGGGGCCGGATCCGCGTGGGTGTTGCGCACCAGCATGTGCGTGCAGCCGAAGTTGCCGAACACGCAGGCCTCCAGCAGGGCCTGCCTGGGTCCGGCCAGGCGTTCGCACATGGGGCTGAGGGTCAGGCGCAGCATGTCGCGGGGGAAAGCCTCGGCGAAGGCGCTCATGCAGCGAACCGAGGTGAAGTGGTCGTCCCAGCCCAGCAGGTCGCGGTTGACGGTGGAGAGCGCCAGGATGCTGCCACCGACGCGCCTGGCCGCGAGCATCAGGCTCTCCCGCAAGCCGCCGTGAAGGTCGCAGTCCAGCGTCACGCCCAGCACCCGCACCCAGCCGGAGGCGTCCGCCGAACGCAGCACGTCGGCGGGCTGGTGGCGCAGGCCGCCGAAATCAACGTGCTGGGGCAGGTGCAGCCCTTCGATCCGGCCGGAGAGGTAGGTCAGGTCCGGCCGCTCCAGAAGCCTGCGCACGCCCGGGTGCGCGGCCGGGTCGTCCGTGCCGTAGACGGCGCGGGCCTCCCGGGCCAGGTCAGGCTTCCAGGCCTCCTCGAGGTGCATCACGGCCAGCATGAAGCCTTCGCCGTCGCGCAGGGCCAGGCTGTCGCCGGGCTTGAATTTCGCCGCCTGCCCGCTCTCCGCCTCCAGGCAGACGGGCATGGGCCAGAAGCGCCCGTCGGCCAGGCGCATACCGTCCAGCACGCTCTCGTAATCCGCTTTGGAGAGAAAGCCCTCCAATGGTGCATAGGCCCCGCTCAGGATCATTTCCAGGTCGCCGAGGGCCTGGACGGAAAGGGAGACGGACGGGAAGCCCACGGATAGGGTTTTGAGCTCCTTGGCCCGTTCGGGCGAGGCCATGAGGCACGGCAGGTTCATCTTGTTACGCCTTCTGTCGATGTTCATGCCTGGTCGGCTCCGGAAATTGGTTGCGGACGAACGCGGGATTCCGCTCAATCCTGGATGTTCCCGGCCCTGTCCTCCACGGTGCGCTTGACCTCCACCACCTCGTGCAGCCTGCGCAACTGGTCGATGGTGCGGTACAGGTGGGAGGAGTCTTTGACCTCCACGGTCAGGGATATCTCCGTGCGGCCGTCCACCATGGAGGTGAAGGAGCCGGCGTCGATGTTCACGCCCTGTTCGGTGAGTATGGCGGTTATCTTGGCCAGCACGCCCTTCTTGTTGTGGGCCAGGATGACGATCTTGGCCGGATAGGGCTTCTCTTCGTGGCCCTCCCAGGAGACCTGCATCAGGCGCTCCGGCTCCAGACGCATGAGGTTCGGGCAATCGTGGGTGTGCACGATGACTCCCCTGCCCCGGCTGATGTAGCCGACAACAGGATCGCCGGGCAGGGGGTTGCAGCAGCCCGCGAAGCTTACCAGCAGGTTGTCCACGCCCTTGATCTTGATGGACTCGCCCCCGCCCTTGGCCTTGGCGGCCTCCTGGGCGGCGTGCTCCTCGGCGGCTTCGGGCTTGGCCGTGGCGTCCGGTTTGGGCAGGAAGGCGCGCAACACCTTGCGCGGCGTGAGCTTTGCGTAGCCGATGGCCACGAACAGCTCCTCCACGCTGGGGAAGTTGTATTCGGCGCAGATGGGGGCGAAGCCGTTCTCCTTGAGCACCTTCTGCACGTTCACGCCCATCTTGCGCCCGTCCTTCTCCAGAAGCTCCTTGCCCAGGGAGATGGCCTCGGAGCGCTCCTGGGTCTTGACCCAGTGCTTGATGCGGGTGCGGGCCTTGGCGGTCTTGACGAACTTGAGCCAGTCCTTGCTGGGGTGGCGGTGCTTGTCGGTGATGATCTCCACGGTGTCGCCGTTGTGCAGCGTGGAGGAAAGGGGGACCAGCTTGCCGTTGACCTTGGCCCCGGTGCAGTGGCTGCCCACCTCGGTGTGGATGGCGTAGGCGAAGTCCACTGGGGTGGCGCCCTCGGGCATCTCCTTGACCTCGCCCTTGGGCGTGAAAACGTAGACCTCCTCCTGGAAGAGGTCATAGCGCAGGGAGTGCATGAACTCCTTGGAGTCCGTGGCCTCGCGCTGCCAGTCCATGATCTGGCGCAGCCAGGTGAAGCGCTCGGCGTCCTTGGCGGCCATCTTGCCCGCCTTGCTGCGCTCCTTGTAGGCCCAGTGGGCGGCCACGCCGTATTCGGCCAGCTGGTTCATCTCCTCGGTGCGGATCTGTATCTCGATGCGCTCGCCGTCCGGCCCGATCACGGTGGTGTGCAGGCTCTGGTACATGTTGGCCTTGGGCATGGAGATGTAGTCCTTGAAGCGGCCGTGCACCGGCTTCCACAGGGAGTGCACCAGGCCCAGGGCGGCGTAGCAGTCCTTGAGGCTGGCCACGATGATGCGGAAGGCCACGATGTCGTGCACCTGCTCCAGGTCGAGCCCCTGGGCCTTCATCTTGTTGTGGATGGACCAGAGATGCTTCTTGCGGCCGTGCACGCGGGCCTTGATGGCGTTCTCGTCCATGAGCGTGTTGATGATGGCTATGACCTTGGCGATGTACTCGTCGTTGAGCACCTCGTGCTGGAAGACGCCCTGGTAGAGCTGGTCGTAGACGTCGGGCTTGAGGTACTTGAACGAGAGATCCTCAAGTTCCACTTTAAGCCTGTGCAGGCCCAGCCTGTTGGCCAGCGGGGCGTAGATGTCCATGGTCTCCTGGCTGATGAGCTGCTGCTTCATGAGCTTCTGGAAGTCCAGGGTGCGCATGTTGTGCAGCCTGTCCGCCAGCTTGACCAGGATGACCCGGATGTCTTCGGCCATGGCCAGGACCATCTTGCGGATGTTCTCGGCCTGGGCCTCCTCCTTGCTCTCGAAGGTCATCAGGCTGATCTTGGTGACACCGTCAACGATGTCGGCCACTTCCTCGCCGAACTGCTCCTCGATCTCGTCGATGGTGGCTATCGTGTCCTCCACGGTGTCGTGGAGCAGTCCCGCGGCCACGCTGGGGGCGTCCAGGCGCATCTCCGCCAGGATGTTGGCCACCTCCAGGGGGTGCGAGAGATAGGGTTCGCCGGAGAGACGCACCTGACCGGCGTGTGCCGTGGCCGAATACACGTAGGCCTTGGTGATGAGGTCCTGGTCGGCCTGGGACATGTACGGCGCGACCTTGTCCATGATTTCGTTGATGCGGATCATTGCGAGTATGCCACGCCTTGTTGTGCGGTGGGTATCCACCAGCGGATGAAGTTCCAGGTAATGCCCGCCGGGGCGGGCTCCACGCCGTGCACCCGCGCGGAGATGATGGGCAGCGCGTAGGGAGTGTACAGGAAGCAGTAGGGTTGATCCTCGTGGAGGATCTCCTGGAAGCGGTCGTACACGGGCTTGCGCAGGGCCGGGTCGATCATGTTGCGGCCTTCCTCCAGCAGGGAGTCGGCCTCCGGGTTGGAATAGCCCACGAAGTTGAGCCCGGGCTTGGCCGTCTTGGAGGAGTGCCAGACGTCGAAGGCGTCCGGGTCCTGCGGGATGGACCAGCCCAGAAGCACCGCCTCGAAGCGGCGCTGGTCCACGAACTCCTTGATGAAGGTGGCCCACTCGATGGTACGCACCTTCACCTGGATGCCGATGCGCGCCAGTTGGTTCTGGATGATGGCGCTTGCCTTGATGCGCTGCTCGTTGCCCTGGTTGGTGAAGATGGCGAAGGCGAAGGGGCGGCCATCCTTCATCAGCGGCCCTGTGGGGCTCTCGCGCTTCCAGCCCAGTTGGGCCAGCATCATGAGCGCCTGGCCGGGATCGTAGGGGTAGTCCTTGATGTCGTGGTCATAGGCCCAGGAGTCGGGCTTGAAGTGACCGATGGTGGGCTCGCCCAGGCCCATGAGCGCGCCCTTGATGATCTCGCGCTTGTCGATGGCGTGGGCCAGGGCCTGGCGCACCGCCTTGTCGCGGAACAAGGGGTGGGCGAGGTTGTAGCCCAGGTAGGTGTAGGCAGAGGCCAGGTAGCGGTACTTGCGCCAGCCCGCCTCCCACTTGGGGCCGCCCGTCTGGAACAGGTACTGGGGCGGGGTGAGGTCGATGGTGTCCAGGTTGCCGGCCTTGAGCTCCAGGAACTGGGTGGTCTGGTCAGGCACGGAGCGGTAGACCACTTCCTTGATATAGGGCGGCCCCTCGAAATAGTCGGGGTTGGCCTCCAGCACCACGCGCTGGTTCTCCACCCACTGTTTGAGGATGTACGGCCCGGCCCCCACGGGGTTGCGCGCGAACTTGGTGTTGGAGAGATCCTCGCCGGCCAGCAGGTGCTTGGGCAGGATGTCCGAGGCCCAGGTGGAGACGGCCCTGGCGAAGGGCTTCTCGTAGAAGACCTCGAAGGTGTAGCGCCCGGTGAGCCTGAACTCCTTGATGGCCAGGAAGTCCCCTGCGTAGGCCGTAGGGGTGTTGGGGTCCACCATGAGCTTGTAGGTGAACTCCACGTCCTCGGCGGTCAGGGGCTGGCCGTCGGTCCAGCGGATGTTCTCGCGCAGCTTGAAGCGGAAATGCCTGCCCCCGTCGAGCACCTCGAAGGATTCCGCGGCGTAGGGCTCTATGTGGATGTTCTTGTCGTAGCGCAGCGGCGAAACGTAGAGCAGCGAGGAGACCGCGTGGGAGGACGAGTCCGTCGCCAGGGGCGGAATCAGGTTGGTTGGTTCGCCGATGGTGGCCATCACGATGCGTCCCCCGGGGGTCGGAACCTCGCTTTCCTGCCCTGATATCCCCTGCTGGGCCCATGCCGGGGCCGCCAGTGAGGCGACAAAGGCCAATATCAGCGCGCGGATGCGCCCCCGTGGGCCCAAAAACCCACCCGTGAGGGAGAAATGCTTGATTTGCGAAAAAAAATCCATAGAGTATCGTGTTAGGCAATGGCACTTGGGTTGAGATCAATCACGCAATGGTCTGAAACGGAGTAACGCGCGACATGGCCCTTACCAGCGAGGAGAGCAAAGCCAAGCGGCTCCTCCAGGAGTTTGTCCGGGAGACGATTCCCGAATATATCATCGACGGTTCGCATTCAATCGTCGCGCAGGACGGCGTCCAAAAAATCGACGTCAAGAAAAGAGAGCAATACTGGGATGTGGAGGGACAAGTCCAGGGGGAAGACTTCCAAGTCTACACTTCCGAACTCGGCCTCAACCTCGAAGACGAGACTGTCACATTCTTCTGCAATTGTCCCGACTCCTTCTCGGGCGTCTGCCGCCACGTGGGCGCCACTGCGCTCAAATACATAAAGTCCCTCGAAAGCAGCAAACAACAGGTCGCCGCGGGCGACGCCAAGCCCAAGACCGAATGGCGGCAGAGCTTCCGCGGCTTCTTCGCGACGGCCTTCGAGCCCGAACCGGGCAAGCACTACATCATATACCGCTTCTACCCCGAGCTGGGCCGCCTGCAGGTGGCGTTCTTCCGGGGCCGCCAGAACAAGTCCGGCCTGTCCCAGGTGCACACCGAGATCACCCTGGAACAGATCATCCAGAACCCGGATTGGTGCGAAACAGCCCCCAGCCTGCCCCTGGTGGCGGAGCAGATCGGCCACTACCTCGACTACCGGGGCCACCGGGTGGACATCCCCCCCGGCCTGATCTCCTGGTTCCTGTGGGCCGTGGGCAAGGAATACTATCTTTATTGGCAGGACACGGACCAGCCCGTGCGCATCGAGTCCTCCACCATGCGCCTGCAACTGCGGCCCATCCTCGACGAGGAGCAGGGCCTGCACTTCGACATCTACCTGGCGCGCCCAGGCAAGGCGCCCTTCGCCATCCAGGGCCAGGAGGCGCTCTTCTACGGGCAGCTGCCCCTGTGGGTCTGCTGGAACAAGGGGTTCTACCCGGTGCAGACCGGCCTGCCCCCGCAGTTCATCCGCGACATGGTTGAGAACCAGCCCGTCATCCCCAACGCGGACGTCTCCGAATTCCTCGACCGGGTCTGGACCAAGTTCCCCGCCTCCGACCTGCACGGCCAGAAGGAATTCCTGGAGCGCATGCAGCCCAGCTTCCTGCCCGCCAACTACAGCCCCAAGCTGTTCCTGGACGAGGAAGGCAGCCTGCTCACCATGCAGGTGCAGAACATCTACGAGACCGAGCACGGCGAAATCTACCAGGAAGGCCCAAACCCCGAACTGCAGACCGGCTCCTACACCTTCGAGGGCAAGAGCTACCTCATGGCCCGCGACCAGGACGCCGAGGCGGCCCTGATCTCGCAACTGCAGGAGATGAACTTCCAGCCGCGCAACAACGCCAACTGGTTCCTGGAGCCCGAAGAGGCCATCGTCTTCCTGCTGGACGCCTACCCCAAGCTCATCGAAAAATACCGCGTCTTCGGCGAGAAGAACCTGACCCGCTACAAGGTGCGCCTCTCCCAGCCGGTCATCGTGGCCGAGGTGGAGTCCGACGAGAAGGAGAAGTGGTTCGACCTGGAGCTGGCCGTCCAATACGACGACCAGCGCGTGCCCATCGACAAGATCTGGAAGGCCTGGACCCAGGGCAAGCGCTACGTCCAGCTCAAGGACGGCTCCTACACCAGCCTGCCCGAAAGCTGGCTCAAGCGCATCGGCCACAAGCTGAGGGCCCTGGGCTACGACCCGGACAAGCCGCCCCAGACGCGCTTCAAGCAGTTCGAGGCCCCGGTGCTGGACAAGATCTTGGAGGATCTGCCCGAAGCCCACACGGACTCCTTCTGGAACTCCCTGCGCGAGAAGATCCACAGCTTCCAGGAGATCACGCCGGTTACCGTGCCCAAGGGCCTCAACGCCCAGCTGCGCCCCTACCAGGTCCAGGGCCTCTCCTACCTCAACTTCCTGCGGGACTACGGGTTCGGCGGCATCCTGGCGGACGAGATGGGCCTGGGCAAGACCGTGCAGACTCTCACCTTCGTCCTGCACATGGCCACCCGCGGGCACCAGGCTCCCAACCTCATCGTGGTGCCCACCTCGGTGCTCCCCAACTGGGACCGCGAGGCGGAGAAGTTCGTGCCGCAGCTCAAGCGGCTCATCGTGTACGGGGCCAAGCGCGAGGGCATGTTCAAGAAGATCGCCGAGTCGGACCTGGTGATAACCACCTACGCCCTGCTCCGCCGCGACCTGGACGAGCTGCTCAACTTCGAGTTCAACGCCATCATTCTGGACGAAGCCCAGAACATCAAGAATCCCAACACCATCACCGCACGTTCGGTGCGACGCCTCAACGGCAAGATGCGCCTGTGCCTCTCGGGCACGCCCATTGAGAACAACCTCTTCGAGCTCTGGAGCCTCTTCGAATTCCTGATGCCGGGCTTCCTGGGCAGCCAGAACTCCTTCCAGCGCGGCATCGTCAAGCCCATCAAGGATGGCGACGAGGAAACCCTGGACTACCTGCGCGGGCGCGTGAAGCCCTTCATCCTGCGCAGGACCAAGTCCGAGGTGGCCAAGGACCTGCCGCCCAAGGTGGAGAACGTCCAGTACTGCGCCCTCATCGAGGAGCAGGCCGAGCTCTACTCCGCCCTGGCCAAGAAGCTGCGCGACCAGGTGCTCAAGGACGTGGACGAAAAGGGCATGGCCAAGTCCCAGATGTCGATCCTGGACGCCCTGCTCAAGCTGCGCCAGATCTGCTGCCACCCCAGGCTCCTCAAGCTGGACATGCCCGGCGTGAACACCAACCTGCCCTCCGGCAAGTTCGACACCTTCAAGGACCTCGTCACCGACATCGTGGAGGAAGGCCACAAGGTGCTGGTGTTCTCACAGTTCGTGCAGATGCTGCACATCATCCGCAGTTGGCTGCAGATCAACCAGACCCCCTTCGCCTACCTGGACGGCTCCAGCAAGGACCGCTTCGAGCAGGTGGACCGCTTCAACAACACGCCGGAAATCCCCATCTTCCTGATCTCCCTGAAGGCGGGCGGCACCGGCCTGAACCTGACCAGCGCGGACTACGTGATCCACTACGACCCCTGGTGGAACCCCGCCGTGGAGAATCAGGCCACCGACCGGACCCACCGCATCGGCCAGAAGCGGCAGGTGTTCGCCTACAAGCTCATCTGCTCCAATACGGTGGAAGAGAAGATATTGAAGCTTCAGGAGATGAAGAAAGGCGTGGCCGAGGCCATCATCCCCGGGCAGGACGCCTGGAAGAGCCTGACCCGCAACGACCTGGAGATGCTCTTCGAGGTGTAGCCCGCCGAGCGCATTGTCTTGAAAACAGACTCGCCGGGTTCAATTTCGAACTGGAAACCGGCCGGAGTAATCCGGCCGGTTTTTCATTACCCGGTACACAATCCCACAACGATACGCACTGTCCACCGGCACAGTATCGCCAAGCGGCCTGGATGCATTCTAGGCTGTATTTGACACATCCGTGTAACGTTGTGTTCATCCTGAGTGATCTTCTTCTGCACAGCGAAAACAGCCTCGCACCAGTTGTGCTTCACCTATTTAAGAAAATCAGATATATGGCGCATTGCCAGTGAATTATTTCACTTGTTTTCGTCAACTCCCATGGATAGGAGAAGCACACGGCCTGGGGGGGCTGCTTCTAATCTATTGGGCTATGAGAATGGGGGGGCTATGAATCTATTCCGCGACGTGAGCATTTTCATCAAACTCGTATCGGGCTTTCTCAGTCTGGTGGCCCTCACGCTCGTCATCGTCGTCAGCAACCATTACGTTCTTTCCGGAATCAGCAACGATTCCGCCGAAGTGGCGGCCGTGTGGTCCCCGGCAATGGCGGTCAGCGCCGACATGAGCAGAGCCGCCAACGACTTCAGGCGCGCCGAGTTCCGCTACATTCTATCCGACACCGAGGCTGAGCGCTCCAAGGCAATGGGCAGGATCGCCAAGGCCAAGCAGACCCTGGAAGCCGCCGAGGCCAAGCTTGTCAAGCTGGCCCTCACCAAGGACTGCACTGATCTGCTGCGCCAGTTCTCCGCCAAGTGGAAGGAATTCCTGCCCGTGAGCGAGAAGGTGGTGCAGCTCGCCACCTCCGGCAAGCGGGAGGAGGCCTCAGTGCTGATGTCCGGCGACTCCTCCAAGCGCTTTAACGAGGCTATGGACAGCCTGGACAAGCTCACTGAGCTTACCCAGACCCACGGGCTGCAGAATAGCTCCAAGGTGGTGTCGGACGCCGAAAAGGGCGAGTTCAAGGTGCTCGTCCTCTCCATCGCGGTCGTCATCCTGGGCCTGGGCGCGGCCCTGCTGCTGCCCCGGCGCATCACTCGGCGGCTGAGGGCCACCCAGCACCTCGCCGAGAGCGTCGCCGCGGGCAACCTCGCCGCCTGCGTGGAGGTGGACAGCGAGGACGAGCTCGGCAAGCTCCAGAAGTCCATTCTGGACATGCTCTGCAAGATCAAGGAGGAGATGTCCTTCGCCACCGGCGTGCTCAAGGGCTTCACCGTGCCCTGCTCCGTTTTCTCCAAGGAAGACACCACCCTCTTCACCAACCAGCTCATGGTGGACCTGATCGAACGCGGGGGCAAGCCCGAGGATTACACCGGGCAGACGTCCGGCGGCTTCATCTGGGGCGACTCCAAGCGCGAGACGCTCTCCACGAAAGCCCTGCGCGAAGGCCGCACCCTGACCACGGAAATGGATTTCACCACCCACAAGGGTTCCAAGCGGCACGCCCGCATCTCCTCGGCGCCCTTCTCCGACGAACAGGGCAACATCCTGGGCACCATCTCCGTATGGATGGATCTCACCGCCATCAAAGAGCAGGAAGAACTGATCGCCAGCCAGCAGGAGCAGCTCCTCAAGACCGCCTCCGACGCGGAGTTGGTGGCCGAGGCCGTCTCCTCCGCCAGCGAGGAGCTCTCCGCCCAGGTGGAGCAGGCCTCCCGCGGAGCGGACATGCAGCGAGGCCGCGCCGCGGAGACGGCCACCGCCATGGAGGAGATGAACGCCACCGTCACCGAGGTGGCCCGCAACGCCCAGGCCGCGGCCCAACGCTCCGACTCGGCCAGGACCAAGGCCCAGGAGGGTATGAGCGTGGTCAAGGAGGTCATCGCCTCCATGGAGCAGGTTCGCTCGCAGGCCCTTTCCCTCAAGGACCGCATGGCCTCGCTGGAGGATCGCGCCCTGAGCATCGGGCGCATCCTGAACGTGATCACCGACATAGCGGACCAGACCAACCTGCTGGCGCTGAACGCCGCCATCGAGGCGGCCCGCGCGGGAGACGCCGGGCGCGGCTTCGCCGTTGTGGCCGACGAAGTGCGCAAACTGGCCGAGAAGACCATGGCCGCCACCCACGAGGTGGAGTCCTCCATTTCGGGCATCCAGAACGAAGCCAAGGAGAACATGGCCAACGTGGACGCAACCGCCCAGTTCATCGACAAGGTGACCAGGCTGGCGGAGACATCGGGCGAGTCCCTCGAGGAGATCGTGAACCTGGCCGACACCACGTCGCTCGAAGTCCACAACATCGCCACGGCCGCCGAGCAGCAGTCCGCCGCCAGCGGCGAGATCAACTCCTCCGTGGCGGACATCAACCGCATCTCCGAGGAGACCGCCCAGACCATGGCTCACTCGGCCGACGCCGTGGCCGACCTGGCCAACCAGGCCGGCAAGTTGCAGCGGGTCATCGCGGGCATGCGCGGGGGCGGCGCCACGGCGGCCCTGGGGATGTAGGCTTCCACAATCGCGCCGATGCACAGCAAAGGCCCGGGCAACCGGGCCTTTTCCATTTCACCCGGCCACGACATGCAATGTTATATTTATACCCTTGACGAATATAGTATTTAATATTACTACCGCCGCATAGGGCATTGCGGCCTGAGCAATGCGCATACGGCAAGGTTGGACATGATCACGTACAGGGACATATCGTATCTGAGCAAACTCGCGCCTGTCGCCCAGTTGCTCGAATTGCTGGGCCAGCAGGAGCATCCGGCGGTCCGTTCTCCGGAGGTGTTCCTGTCCATGGCCCGTGACATCTGGGAGGTCTACGGCCTGCTTTCGAGCAGACTGAGCGATGAGGCCGCCTGCCGCGACGAGGCGCTGTACGGCGCCCATTACTATGACAGGCTCGAAATGCGCGTCCGGGAGGCCTTGAAGGAGCTGCTCTAACCTCCGCCGAAGCCCTCCGGGCAGCAGCTCGGCCATCATCCGTCCGGCAACCCCTTACCAATTTGGAACGGAGTGAGACGCCCCCCCTCTCGATTAGGGCACGGTGGCGGGCACGCCCCCGCGAACGCCCAAAGGGGAGCAAGCATGCCATCCAGGGCTGGTTTTGCGTCTCAAAACGCAAGAGCCGCCCGCCCAAGCTGGCGGGCGGCCCCTTGAACGCGGTTCGCCGCTGGATGGCCCGGGGGCCGGGTCAGCCCTGCATCTCGCGGATCACGGATTCGATGGATCTGGCCAGTTCCGCCACGTCCTCCGTGGCCCTGGCCAACTCCCGCATGATGGAGCTGTTTTCGTCGGCGATGCGGTTCACGTCGTCCACGGAGCGGGTGATCTCCTCCGATGCGGACGATTGCTGCTCCGCAGCCGTGGCGATGGAGCGGATCATGTCGGCGGTGCTCACGGAAACGGCCACGATGCTCGCCAGGGCATCGCCCGCCTTGTTCACCATGTCCGCCCCGGTTTCGATCTCGCGGCCTGCCGCCTCCATCATGTCGATGTTCGCTCTGGTGGCGTTCTGGATGCCCACGATGGCGGCGTTGACCTCGCCGGTGGCGTGCATGGTCTTTTCCGCCAGCTTGCGCACCTCGTCCGCCACCACGGCGAAGCCGCGCCCGGCGTCCCCCGCGCGGGCCGCCTCGATGGCGGCATTCAAGGCCAGCAAATTGGTCTGGTCGGCGATGTCGTTGATGATGTTCATCACGCTGCCCACGCTGGCCACCTGATCCCCCAGGGCATGCAGGCTGTGCCTGATGGCTTCGGCCTGCTCCCGAACCCCCATGATCGACTCGATGGAGCTTCTGGCGATGGCCTGGCCCTGTTCGGCCTTCTGCCGGGCGCTGTCCGCGCTGCCCGAGGCGTCGCCGGAATTGCGCGCCACCTCCAGGATGGAGGCGTTCATCTCCTCCACGGCGGTGGCCGTCTCCTGGATGCGCTCGCGCTGCATGCCGGAACCGGCGCTGGCCTCCTCGATCTGTTCGGAGAGCAGCCGCGCGGACGAGGCCAGACCCATGGCGATCTGGTCGGCGCGCTGGGCGGCGTGGGCCAGGGTCTCGTGCTGCTGCTTGATGCGCTCCTGCTGCACGTGCAGCTCCGTGATGTCCTCCCAGAACATGATGGAGCCGAGGATCTCGCCATCCATGTCGAAGAACGGGGTGGTCACCACGTTGGCGTGGACCACCTTGCCGGACGGGCAGACCCGCTCGCGCTTGCCACGGAACTCCCGGCGCTCCTCGATGGCCTGGTCGGCTATGGTGAAGCGGGTCTCGTCGTTCCAGAAGAAGACGCCGGGCCGCTGGCCGATGTAGGTCTCGGGGGTGCCGTCCTTTTCCAGCAGGTCGCAGATCAGGGTGTTGAGCCACAGAACCTTGTGGTCAGGCCCCACCAGCACGCACGGGGTCGGGATGGCTTTGAGCACGCCGCCCGAGAAGCCGAGCTTGTTCTTGAGGTCCGCCACCATCATGCCCAGGCTCTGGGCCAGGGTGGCCAGTTCGTCCTGCCCGGTGACCGCGAAGTTCACGGAGAAGTCGCCATCCACCACGCGCGAACAGCCGTGCGCGATGGAGGTCACCTTGGAGACCAGCAGCCGCCTGATGGCGTATATGCACGTGCCCACCAGCAGCACCAGGCCGCCCAGGCCCACCAGGGCGGTGGTCATGATGTGGGAGTCGGCTTCCCGCCACTCGGCGGAGACGTCGTTGAGCAGCACGATCTGGCCCAGGATGGGCTGGCTCGAGCCATGGCAGTGGTGGCAGCGTTCGGCGTTGGGGATGCTGATGATCCGCGCGCTGCTGCGCTTGCCGCCCTCCTCCGCCATGATGGAGGTTTTGACCGGGGCCGCGAGGGCGCGCTTGACCTCGGTAAGCAGCGCCGAGTCCGAGAGCACGGTGGCGATGTCCTTGCGGACCGCCGAATTGTCGGTGGCGTACGTCACGTTGCCTTTGAAGTTGGTCATGTAGGCCGTTATCCGGGGGAATTTCTCCCGTATTTCGGAGAACTCCCCGGCTGTGGAGGCGTTGTCGCCCACTACCATGGGCTTGGCGATATCCATGTAGACGAGATCGGCCAGCTCCTCGGAGGCGGACTCGATGGAATGTCGCAGCATGCTCTTCTGGGAGGCCGCGTTGAAAACGATGATGACGCCGAAAACGGCCAGGGAAATGGAAGCGACGAGGATCGCGATCTTTGCGTTAATCGATTTGGCGAGGAACATACGGACTCCACATGGGATCATTGCCCAGATGCCTGAGCCGGCCCACGAGCTGGATGTGGAACAAGCGCCCCGGAACCGCCCTGCGCATGGAGAAAATCCATCGCGCAGAGAGGCCGGAAAGCTAGTGCGCCCCAGACGCCACGAGAGGCTTGAACTTGAAGTCCGACACGCGCTGCGAGTTGTGGCAGACGACGCAATCGGAAAGGCGAGGCTTGGGTTTTATCAGCTTGGGGTCGCTGCTGGCGGCATGTGCGGAGCCGGGGCCGTGGCAGGTTTCGCAGCCCACGTCGGAAAGTTCGGGGGTCTTGTCCTTGCTCACGAAGCCGCCAGGCTTCTTGTAGCCCGTGGTGTGGCATTCATAACAGCCTTCGATTTCGGCCTGCGTGAGCTTGGGAATCATGACGGCGATGGAATTCCAGGAATGGGCCTTCTTGGAATACTTCGAGAAGCTATCGAACTGGGCGGAATGACATTCGCCACAGGCCTTGCTGCCGACATAGACAGCCTGGGCACAGGCGAAGGATGGCGCGAGGAATATAGAGACGATCCAAACAACAACAACCAGTCGATTCATATACACCTCGACAATGTAAAGTGTATGCTAATTTCCACTCTGCAAACAATCAATTCGAAATGCAGTCACACAGACAGAGAGCAGACAAAAAACTGGGTTGTTGTTGTAATATACAGTAAACGCATAGGAGCATATGCGTTATTTTCGACGAAGCCGCGCAGATACACTAGCACGACCAGAGTCGAATCAAATTGGTGACGGCCCTATGCCATCTTGTGAAAAAATTAGCAAGACATAAATGTAAAAAACAACAGAGGGAAACCAGGCATGGCAAAACAATAGGGCCGGAGCTTCCAGCTAGCTCCGGCCCACGGCGAACGAACAGTCAGACTTCTTTTGCCTCAGGCCATATCCCTGTCGCGGAAGCCGAGCAGATAGAGCACCGCATCGAGCCCCAGGGTGCTGATGGCGTGCCCCGCCCCCTCCTTGACCACGGGCTTGGCCCTGAAGGCGATGCCCAGGCCCGCCAGGTTGAGCATGGGCAGGTCGTTGGCGCCGTCGCCCACGGCGATGGTCTGCAGCAGGGAGATGTTCTCCTTGGACGCGATCTCGCGCAGGCAGGCCGCCTTGCGCTGGGCGTCCACGATTTCGCCCTCCACGTTGCCCGTGAGCAGGCCGTCCGCTATCTCCAGCTTGTTGGCGTGGACGTAGTCGATTCCAAGGCGCGATTGCAGCAGCTCGCCGAAATAGGTGAACCCGCCGGAGATGATCGCGGTCTTGTAGCCGAAGCGCTTGAGGTTCTTCACCAGCTTCTCGGCCCCGTCGTTGAGGGGAATCCCCGCCGCGACGGACTCCAGCATGGTGGCGGGCATGCCCTTGAGCAGGCTGAGCCGCCTGCGCAGGCTCTGCTTGAAGTCCAACTCGCCGCGCATGGCCGACTCGGTGATGGCCGCCACCTGCTCGCCCACGCCCCAGGCCTTGGCCAACTCGTCGATCACCTCCACGCGGATCAGCGTGGAATCCATGTCGAAGGCCACCAGGCGCCGGTTGCGGCGGAAGGCGTTGTCCTCCTGCAGGGCGATGTCCACACCCAGGCGGGCCGCGATGGCCAGGAAGGCCTTGCGCATGGCCGCAACGTCCACGGGCTCGCCGCGCACCGAGAACTCGATGCAGGCCGGGCGCTGCGGGTCAGTCTCCGTGAGGGTTGGGCGGCCGGTGAGCCGGTTGATGGACTGGATGTTCAGCCCGTTCTGGGAGATCACGCTGGTCACGGCCGCCACCTGCTCCGCGCTGATGGTGCGCCCCAGCAGGGAGACGATCCAGCGCGGCTTGCCCGCGGAATCCACCCAGGAGCTGTAATCCTCCGCGCTCACGGGGGTGAACTTGCAGCTGATGCCCATCTCGTGGGCGGCGTAGAGCAGATCCTTGACCACGGCGGCGGACTGGGCGTCCTCCGGGATGCGGATGAGCATGCCCAGGGAGAGGTCGTCGTGGATGACGGCCTGGCCCACGTCCAGGATGTCCGCCCCGTACTCCGCCAGGAGGTTGGAGAAGCTGGAGACGATGCCCGTCCTGTCCGCGCCGAATATGTGTACCAGGAGGATGTCTTTCATGAGGGATTCCTTGTGCGTTCGAGGCGCTCTTTTTTCATAAAACAGGCGTGGCGTAAATGCGCCGGGTGACGCGGCGGCCCGGGCGCTTGGCCTCGGCACGGCAATGGGCTACAAAAAGAAGAAAAACGGAGGTTGACCGCCATGAGCGAGAAGCGAAGCGTCAGCACGGACAAGGCCCCCGCCGCCATCGGCCCTTACTCCCAGGCCGTCTGGGCTGGCGACCTGCTGTTCTGTTCCGGCCAGATACCCATAGACCCCGCCACCGGCCAGATCGTGGTCGGCGGAGCCGCTGACCAGGCCCGCCAGGTGCTCGACAACATCTGCGCCGTGCTGGAGGCGGCCGGACTGGGCCTGGACGCGGTGGTCAAGGCCACGGTGTTCTTCAAGAACATGGAGGACTTCCAGGCCGTTAACGAGGTCTACGCCAGCTACTTCAAACCGCCCTTCCCCGCCCGCTCCGGCGTGGAGGTGGCCAGGCTGCCCAAAGACGTGCTCGTGGAGATCGAGGTGATCGCCCGCAAGGGCTGAAAAGCCCGCCGCGGTTGGCAACGAAAAGGGCCGCCGCTCCCCTGGGAGCGGCGGCCCTTGCCTCACCGGGGAATGCCTTCCCTACTTTGACCAGACCAGCTCGGGGTTGAGCGCGTTGGTCCAGGGCAGGCCGTAGTTCTTCCAGCCGTTGCGCATGCGCTTGCCGTTGAAGACGCTCTCGGGGTCGTTCACGGCGTCGCCCTCGAAACCGTCCACTACGTTGTACACATTGGTGAAACCGGCCTGGGCCAGCAGGTTGACGGCCACGGCCGCGCGCTGACCGCTGCGGCACATCACCAGGATGGTGGCGTCCTTGCCGTAGCGCTTGGAGACCTGGGCCACGAAATCCGGGTTGTCGGCCATGCCGTAGTGCTTCTTCTCGGCGTCGAACTTGGTGGTGCAGAGCTTCACGGGGACGTTCGCGGCCATCTCGGCGTGACCCACGAAATCGTACTCCTCGGGGGTGCGCACATCCAGGATGGCCACTTCCTTGGGCTTGCCACGGTACATGATGTAGGCTTCCATGGCGTTGCAGTACTTGCCGAGGGTGGTGTGCTTCCGGGTGTCCGCCGGGGCCGCGCCCTGGGCGGAGGCGGTGGCGGCGCAAAGCCCGGACAGCAGGAACACGGCGACGAGAACTGAAGCAAACTTGCGCATATTTCTCCCTTGCTGATGCTTATTGGTTGAGGGCGACGAATTCTTTTTGCACGGTTCCCGAGTTCATGTCCAATGGATCCACGGGGGTATAATTTCGCGCCGCACGGCCCGGTATTTGGCCCGGGATCTGGCCCGAACCCGCCCTGTCCGCATCATTGAAGAGGAGGCCCCGCGCCTGATTCCCTCCTGAGCCCGGCTCGTAACTCGCGGGACGCACCGCACGGCCCATCCCAGAGGATGCCTCCATCAGGCCCGAACCAGCCGCGTCGGTCCGCGCCGTATCCTCCGGGGCCTGCTGGCTACGCCTGGACCCGCCAGCCCTGCGCACAAAGCGCAGGATTCCGGCGAACATGCCGGTCTGGAGGTCCTCCTCAAGCTCTGCATAGGTTCTGCCCAATTGTGCCGGGTTCCTGGACTGCCCGGGCTTGTGGGTCAGGCTGATCTCAGACTCGGACGGGGTTCCGGCTTTGGCGCTTGCGAACCTGCCGTTCATGGCGGTGTCCCTGACGCAACCCGGCCCGGCGACGGCCAGGGCGGCGGCGACCAGCAGCAGCGTGCACTTGGAAATCATAACTACCCCTCGTTGTGGATTTTCCATACGGGCGGACGAGACGGCCATGCGGCCGAAGTCCGCCGTTCCGGCGGGATGAGGCTGCGAGGGATGGGGCTGCTTGCGGAGCTATCAGCTCCGCAGGCATCTGAGACGGCCTGGGGAGGGTGGAACGGTCCCGCCGGGGAGCGCTTGCGGTGGTCCTGCAAATGCCGTGCGCTTGCGCTCGGAAATCTGACGCCAGGCGCCGGCCCGCTCGGCAGCCACGAGGCCCCTCCGGCTTTATCAGGCCACCTAGCAATCAAGAATTATTAGTAATTGCTAATACGGTCAGCTGAAGCGGGAAGATGAAAAAAATTCCGCCCACGCCCGCACAAAGGGTGGTCTGAGGCTTCCCAGCGAGGCACCGCGAGGCCGTCTCCGGCCCAGGCGGGAAAAAATAGCCTACCGGAACAGTTCCTGGATGGCAGACAGCGAATGACCCCTTTCGGGTGTCAGAACTCCGGCGTTCTCGGGCAAGCAGGCAGTGAAGGACTCGCCCTTGGGCCGGGGCCAGGAATCTTGCGACGCTCCCGGCGCTAATTTCTTCCAAATGTCATGCAAGCTGTGGCAGGATGGTCTAGAAATTTGAAATTAGCCACACAGGAGGACACCATGTCTGAAAAGACCGTTTTCTTGAACATCGAGGATAAAATGCTTCGTTACGACGCCGCGGTGCTGCTGCGCCAAATGGCCGATTCCCTGGCCCAGGGCGGGTTTCCCGCCGAGGGCGGATGCATCGCGGTGGGCAACGAAGTCAAAGTGGAATGCAAGGGCAAGCTCAAGTCCAAGGAAGGCGGCTGCAAGGGGTCGCTGAAGGTCGAGATCGCCTGGTCCGCCCAGTCCTGACCGCGCGGGCGCTTTGCCGCCTGTAAAACTGATTCCGGGTGGACTTCACCCGGTTTGGTGCGGCGGTTGTCCTTATCGGAGGGCTTCCGCCGCCATTTTTTCGGTGATGCGCCAGTAATCCAGGGCCATGCGCTCCACCGTGAAGTGGCGCAGCGCCCTGGCGCGGGCCTCCCGGCCCATTCCCCTGGCCAGGCCCTGGTCGCAGAGCAGCCGGGCGCACGCTCCGGCAAGCCAGGGCTCGTCACCCGGCGGGACCACGAACCCTTCCACGCCGTCCGTCATCTGCTCAGGTACCCCACCCACCCCGTATGCGGCCACCGGCACGCCCTGGGCCATGGACTCCAGCACCACCAGCGGGTGGTTGTCCGCCAAGGTTGGGTACACCAGCACGTCTGCCGCGCGCATGAGCGAGCGCAGCCTCTCGCCTTCGAGATAGGGAAATACGGCCAAGCCTTCGACCATGCGGCTCTCGTCCCCTCCGGCCACCACGCCGAGAGTGCCGGGCGCCAGCTCCCGCAGCTTGGCAAAGATGTCTTCGATGCGCCCGCCGCCCTTGTAGGCCGCGCGCACGCCGCCGTGGGCCAGGAAGAGGGCCGTCCTGGCCTGTGGGGCGATGCCGAACGCAGCCCTCGCTGCGAGCTTGTCCTCCAGTTCGAGGGGGACGCGCACGCCGTTGGGCGCCACCCTGACCCGGCAGTCCGGCCACACCTGACGCAGTTGGCGCGCCAGCCAGGCCGACGGGGAGACCAGCATGGGCTTGAGCCTGCGCACCAGGTCGAGCTTCACGGCCAGAACCCTGGCGGAATCCGCGAATCCCCTGGGGCAGGGGTCGGGGCAGCCCCGCTCCCGCTTGGGGCAGTCCAGCGGGTAAACGCACCCGCCTGTGAACAGCGAACAATCGTGCACCGTGAGCAGCGGTTTCCGCCCGGCGGCAAGGAAGCCCTCCAGCAGGGCCGCCCAGTCCGTGGTGGCGTGCACATGCGTCACGGCCCCGGCCGGGGCCTCGAAGGCCACGCGCCCGGGCTCCACCAAAACCGTATCGGGGCTGCCGCCCAGGGCATCGCCCCCTTCAGGCGCGGGCTCACGGGCTTCGCAACTCAGCGTCACCTCCCAGGAGGATTCGCGCTGAGCCGCAGCCAACGAGCGGGCAACAGCGGCCGCGCCGCCGCGACGCTCCAGGAGCATGTGGTGGTGAATGGCGGGCTTGTCAGTCACGGCCGCGCTCCAGGAGGTCGTGCTTGAGGCACCAGAGCAGCATGGCCCGGGCCTGCTCCTCATCGATCTCCGGTGCCGCCGCCCGCAGCCGCTCGCACAGCGCGAGCGCGGGCAGGGGTTTGCGCGCCAGCACCAGCAGCGGGCGCAGGGCCTCCATGGGCAGCACGCCCTCCAGCCCTTCATAGACCACCGGGAAATCCTGCCCCCTGTACACGGCGTTGCCCAGGCGGCTGAGCACCAGCGGCGGCGACGTCTCCAGGCTGTGCGACGGGTAGCCCCCGAATACGGCGGAGTAAGGCACGGACATGGGGTGCGCTGCCGCTCCCGGCCGGGGGACGGGCAGCTCCCGGAGCCGTTCCCAGAGCTCCACGTGCCGCGTGGCGATGGCCTCCCAGGAGTATCCGGCCATCCCGGACCTGGCCCGCTGACCCATCTCCCGCCTGAGGTTTGCGTCTCCGGCCAGGCGGGCGATGGCCTCGGCCATGGAGGGCACGTCCACGGCCAGGCGCTGGGCCAGCAACAGATGCGTGTGGTTGTCGAAGCTCAGGGGGGCCAGCAGATCCACCTCGGTGGTGAGACCGAGCCCGGTGGCGGGCACGAGCAGGCCGGTGGCTTCGTGGCGCACCAGGTCGCGGTACCCGTCGAAATCGGAGGCGATGACGGGCAGGCCCATGGCCTGGGCCTCCAGCAGGGTCAGGCCGAAGGTCTCCTGCAGGTTGTCCGAGGGCGACAGGAACACGTCGGCCGCCGCGTAGAGCAGCAGCTTGCGCTCGTGGCTGGGGCGCTCCTCCACGCTGAGGGGCAGGCCGATGTTGCGGGCCATGTCCTCCAGGGCGCGCCGCCCCCAGTCCTCCTCGTCGGTCCATCCGGCCAGCACGAGGCGAACGCCCTCTTGGGGCGCGCAGCCCATGAGCACGCGCTGGAAGGCCCGCAGGATGGGCAGGAAATCCATCTTGGAGCTGTGGCACAGCCTGGCCAGAACCAGGAACACCGTCTCCCCGCCGTAGCCCGCCTCGGCGCGCGCGGCCCGGCGGGCCTCCTCTCCTGGAGGCGCGTAGCCTTGCAGGTCCACACCGAGGGGGATGTGCTCCACCCTGGGTTCGGGGAATCGATCCGGGTCCAGCCCGTAGCCCTCGCGCAGGCTGCGGTAGTAGGCGCGCACCACCTCGGCCCCGGCCCGGGAAGTGGCCACCACCGCGTCGCGGGGGCTGGTGCAGGGGCTCAGGTGCTTGAGGAAATCCTGGCCGTAGCGGGCGTAGCTCAGGGAATGCGTGACCGATGTGATGGGAAAAATTTGCCCGGAGCGGGCGTTGCGCAGCGCGGCCAAAAAGCCCGGCATCACGATGCAGTCCGAGAGATGGAATGCGTGATGGTCGTCGGCGGCCAGGGCGGCGGGCAGGCTCCGGCGGGTGGCCACCTCCACCCCGCCCCGTTCCAGGAGAGAGGGATGCCGCCGCGCGAGCTCCGTTTTCAGGGCCTCGCAGGCCGCCTTCGAGGGAAGATAGAAGCGGTAGGCGTCGTAAGGGTCCAGGCGCAGCAGCCCGTCGAGAAAGCCCGCGTTGGCCTGTGTCCTGCCCATGACGGGCCCCTGCTCGAAGAAGGGGTCCAGGCTGGCCCATATGCGCTTTATTCCCATGCCTCCTATGAAGCACAAGGCGTGCCGACATGCCAGCCTTCGCCCGGAAACGGTGAATTTTTCAGCGCTGGCCCGCATGTTGCATGATGTCCGGCGAAATGGAGCCACGCACCAACCGGAGGATCGACATGCGACGCGGCAACCGTACCGAGCTCATCTGGGGCCTGGGCCTGAGCGACGAATTCATGAAGGAACTGGAGCAGGCGCTCGGCCCCGGCTATCAGATGCGCAACTGGCCCGTGAACGCGCTGCCCTCCAGGCGCGACATGGACAAGACCAGCCCCCTGACGGTCTGGGTGCCTCTGTCCGTGTGGAACGCCCTGCCGCCCTCCTCCCGCAGGCACCTGCGCGACTGGGAGCTCACCCAGCGCGTGCTCATTCTCGACGGCCCCCACGAAGGCCCGGACGTGGAGGAGATCCTGGAGCTCGGCTTCCTCACCGCGCTCACCCCGCCCGTCTCGACCAACAAGATCCGCGACGCGGTGTTCAGGGCCAAGGAAGTGCGCGGCCTCTACGACGACATCTTCAGCATGACCCGCGAGATCATGCTCGAGCGCGAGCTCCTGGCCCGCAAGACGGACCAGATCATCTTTCTGAACACCGTGCTCACCAGGGCCTCCCAGTCGCTCGAACCGAGCATCATCCTGGCCAACGCCAGGGAGGACCTGAGCCTGCTCTTCCCCGTGCACGGCCTGCAGGGCGCGTTCTGGCAGCCCGGCGACGACGGCAGGCTGGTTGGCGAGCTGTTCCTGGCCCCCTGCCATGACCAGCAAAGCAGACAGACCTGGATCGACTACCTGCTGGCAAGCTCCGTCAAACTGGCCGGAGGCCCGGTGGACGGCTTCACGGTGGAGAATCTGAACCAGGCCCTGCCGGAGGACTGCCTCACCCTGCCCTCCCCGCAGACCACGGTGCTGCTGCCCCTCAAGGTCGCGGGAAGCGCCTTCGGCTGCCTGGCCATCAGCAAGGACAAGGATCTGCGCCTCGGCAAGGACCACGTAACCTCGCTCACGGCCGCCGCCAACCACCTGGCGTTGGCCCTGCGCAACGCCATGCTGTTTCGCGAGGTCAAGACCAAGGCGGACCACGACGGGCTCACCCTCATCCATAATCGTCAATCCTTTGACGACAAGATCGCCGACGAGCTCAAGCGCCACCAGCGCTATCGGCAAAGCCTGAGCCTGCTGCTGTTCGACCTGGACCACTTCAAGTCCATCAACGACACCCTGGGGCACCAGGCGGGCGACTTGGTGCTCAAGGACATCGGGGCCATCCTGGAGGAATCCTGCCGGGAGACGGACTTCGCTGCCCGCTACGGCGGTGAGGAGTTCGTGGTCATCATGCCGCAGACCAACGAGGACCAGGCCTGGGTGCTGGCCGAGCGCCTGCGCCGCAAGATCGAGCACAAGAATTTCCAGTACGCGGACAAGCAGTTCCAGGTGACCTGCTCCATCGGCGTGGCCACGCTCACGCCGGGCGCGCTCTCACGCAAGGAAGAGCTGATCCGCAGGGCGGACGAGGCGCTCTACCTGGCCAAGTCCAACGGGCGCAACATGGTCTGCGTCTCCAACGTGCAGGACCAGAAAAAGGTGGTCGGCCTGGTACGCCAAGGTTGACTTTCACACAGGCTGGGCATAGTTGAATCTGCTCTTCGGGCAGTTAGCTCAGATGGATAGAGCGTTGGCCTCCGGAGCCAAAGGCCACAGGTTCGAATCCTGTACTGCCCGCCAAAGATTACAGGGGTTTAGGTTGCACACCTAGACCCCTTCTTCTTTGAAAAGCAAGACATAAGCAAGCGGCATTGCCTAGTAGCAATGCCTTGGATATGACCCCGAGCATGGGAACCACGCAGAGGGAGAAGGCCGGGGACCGCTACAGGGGCGTCTACTTTCGGGAGCTTGCCACTTTTCATGGCAAGAAACCGGATCGGGCCTGGGAGATCATCTACTTCGTGAACGGCAAAACCGTCACAGAGAAGGTGGGCCGGTCCAGCACCGGAATGACTGCCCGGAAGGCCTTCGAAATCCTGACCCAGCGAAAAGCAAGCATTGCTAATGGGGAAGTGCCGTCGCTCAAGGCGGGTTCTCCCACCCTTGATGACTGCTGGGAACTCTACCGGACCTGGGCTAAACTGCAGGGTAAGCACATCGTCCCTGAAGAGAACCGTTACCGCCTGCACCTCGCAGCCCCGTTTGGTGGCCGCAAGCTCATTCACATCGACCCCAGCGACGTCGCCACGTTCAAGACCGACAAGCTCAAGGCCCTCTCTCCTCAGTCGGTGAAGCACATTCTTGCCCTGGCTCGTCGCGTTGTGACGCACGCCCTGGAGGTCAAGAATCGTTGGCGGGACATGAACCCCTTTGAGTTTAACGAGAAGCGCGGAACTAGCGTCGGCAAGCTCAACAACGAGCGCGTCAGGTTCTTCAGCCCCTAGGAAGCTCAGGCGTTACTTGAGGAACTTGAGCGACATTCTCAACAACTTCATGACATGGCCTTGCTCTCCCTGCGGACAGGGCTGAGGGCCACAGAGCTGTTCAGCCTGACAGGGGCAGACCTCCAGCCAGAGCATGGCGTCATCCACCTGACGGGCAAGGGCGGCAGGCGGGAACTGGTTCGCGTCCATGATCCTGACGGCTCCCTGTTCGGGATGCTCCAGAACTACGTCACCGGGCCCAGCGCCCTACTCTTCAGGGCTCGGAACGGGAAGCGGATCGTCACCCTCTCCGACACCTTCCAGCGCGTCTGCACGGCCTTTGGACTCAACAAAGAGGACACCCCCGAAACAATGAGGGCCATTTTTCACACCCTGCGCCACAGCTTCGCAAGCTGGCACGCACAGAGCGGGAAAGTGACCCTCTACGAGCTTCAGACGCTCATGCGCCACAGGCGGATTGAGATGACCCAGCGTTACGCTCACCTCATACCGGAGGATGTGGCCGCAAAACAGTCTGTGATCCTAGACATGCTTAGCTGCGTGTTGAAAAACACTGCCAAGTGACCGAGAATCCGGCCATCGAGCGGGCGGAGGTGAAGCGATGGGTCTTGACCGTCAGGGCGACCAGCAAGGGAAGATGTATTTGGCCTGGGATGAAATTCCCAGGTCACGCGGACACGCCTTTTACGACCGTCTCCAGCTGATCCTACGTAAGTCCGGCTTCGACGTCTTCGCCGAGAAGCTGTGCAACCCCTTCTATTCCGACAAGGGCCGCCCATCGATTCCGCCCGGCC
>NZ_JAKZKX010000007.1:96198-188268 GCF_022808715.1 Fundidesulfovibrio agrisoli | reverse complement strand
CCCCGCCCCCCCCCCCCCCCCCCCCCCCCCCCCCCCCCCCCCCCCCCCCCCCCCCCCCCCCCCCCCCCCCCCCCCCCCCCCCCCCCCCCCCCCCCCCCCCCCCCCGCCGGAGGCTTCTTTCTTCGGGTGCAACGCTGCTAGGTGAGGAAGCCTCCGGCGGCCAAAGGGCTCCGCCCTTTGGAATCCCGCATAGGCTTCGCACGTACATCTCCGTTGGCAACCGCCCGAGCCCGCGCTATGGTGCGCACCCTATGACCTTCACCGCCGTCCTCCACAGCGTGGTGCTGCCCCTGGGCAAGCTCCTGCTGACGCTCAGCATCTCGCTGCTCGTGGCCAACCTCATCGAAACCCTGAACTGGACGCGCTACCTGGCGCGCTTCGCCAAGCCCCTGGTGCGCCTGGGCAACATGCAGGACGTGGTTGGGGCCAGCTTCTCCCTGGCCTTCTTCTCGGGCATGGCGGCCAACACCATGCTGGCAGAGGCCCACCAGCAGGGGAGGCTCTCCGACCGGGAGCTGATCCTGGCCAACCTGTTCAACTCCCTGCCCACGTACTTCCTGCACATGCCCACCATGGTGCTTGTGGCCATGCCCTTCCTCGGTTCGGCGGGCGCCGTCTACGTCGGGCTGACGCTGGGCGCGGCGCTGTTGCGCTCGCTGCTCATCGTGCTGGCGGGGCGCGCCGTGCTGCCCCCGCAGGAGGAGGGCTGCCTGGAGTGCCAGCTGCCCGAGAAGGGCCCCACCTGGCGCGAGGCCCTGCACAAGAGCTGGCGGCGCTTCAAGAAGCGCATCGTGAAGATCTGCCTGATCACCGCGCCCATCTACGCGGGCATGGTGGCGCTCAACTCCTGGGGTTTCTTCGGCGCGGCGGAGCGCTTCATGGGCGAACACATGGCCTCGGTGCAGTGGCTCTCGCCCAAGGCGGCCTCCATCGTGGTATTCGGCATGGCGGCCGAGTTCACCGCCGGGCTGGCCGCCGCGGGCGCGCTGCTCCACGCTGGCGACCTCCCCGCCAAGGAGATCGTGCTGGCCCTGCTGCTGGGCAACCTGCTCTCCACGCCCATGCGGGCCTTCCGGCACCAGTTCCCGTACTACGCTGGCATCTTCCGCCCGGCCCTGGCCATGAAGCTCATCGTGCACAACCAGGCCTTCCGGGCCGCCAGCCTGGTGCTTGTGGGCCTGGCCTACGCCCTGCTGGCATAGCGGGATGGACGCGGCGGACATCCTGGCCCGGCTGAGGCCGCTCGGCAGTGAGCGCAACCGGCAGGGCATGGCCCGCTTCGGCATCAACACGGCGCGGGCGCTGGGGGTGGGCATGGTCCCCCTGAGGGCCATGGCCCGCGAGACGGGGCGCGACCACGCCCTGGCCCTGGCCCTCTGGGAGACGGGCGTGCACGAGGCGCGCATCCTGGCCTGCATGACCGCCGACCCGGCCCGGGCGGACAAGGCCCTGCTGGACGCCTGGGCGGCGGACTGCGACTCCTGGGATGTGACGGACCAGTTCTGCAACAAGCTGGCGGTGAAGTGCGCCCCGGCCTGGGAGCTGGCCGATTCGTGGTCCCTGCGGGAGGAGGAGTTCGTGCGCCGGGCCGGTTTTTCGCTCATGGCCCAGTTGGCCGTGCACGACCGCACGGCCGCGGACGAGGCCTTCGAGCCCTGCCTGGAGCGGATCGTCCTGATGTCGGGCGATGGCCGCAATTTCGTGAAGAAGGCCGTGAACTGGGCCTTGCGCCAGATAGGCAAGCGCAGCCAGGGCCTTAGGCTGCGGGCCGAGGCCGTGGCCGGTGAATTGGCCGGGTCCGCCTCGCAAAGCGCCCGCTGGATAGGGCGGGACGCCCTGCGCGAATTCGCCGCGCGGCCCGTGCGCCCCCGGCGAAACTAGTCGAATTCCCTCAGCATGGGCGTGCGCCTGGGCTCGAGCGTGGCCTTGAGCACGTTGCGCCCGCCCGCGAAGCCCAAAAGCCCGAACGAGCCGTAGTGCGTGACCTTGTTCGCCGCCTGGACCACGGCCTGGACCACGGCCTGCGCATCGGCCCCCGCATCGCCCCTCGCTGATGCCTGGAACACGGCCACGCAGCCGCCCTCGCGCTCCAGGGCCGCGAACACCGTGTCCGCGCCGGGGGCGTCGGGCATCACGTCGCGCAGGCCCGGCAGCGGGAAGCGGGGCATGCCCAGCACCAGCACGTTGCCGCTCTCCAGGCTGCGCTTCTGCTCCGGGGTGAGCTTCTCCTCCTCCAGTACGGCCGCCTTCGTCTGGCCCAGACCGCCCAGCAGCACGGGCAGGGCCGCGCGCACGCCCTGCGGGGCGTCGGCGGCCACCAGCACGCGCAGTTCCCGCGCGCCCTTGACCGTGTTCACCGAGGGCGGCACCTCGGACGGGTCCAGCAGGCGGAAGCAGTCCGCGTCCGGGTCCAGGCGCAGGCGCAGGGGCTTGCCCGGCGTGCGCAGCTCGAAGCCCGCCCGTTCCCCCTCCATGACGAACTCCGTGCGTTGCGTTCCTCCCTCGTAGTCCACCTGGGCCGCGAGCCTGAGCAGATAGGGGGCGCCCTTCTGCACGGCCTCGGCCTTCACGACCCAGCCCCCGGCGGGGTCCGGCTCGCTCGTGGCCTGGTCCAGCGACATCACGGGGCCGCCCGTGCGGGTGAGCCACTGTTCCATGAAGCGGCGGCCGCGCTCCTGGCTGAACTCGCCCTGCCCGGCGAATGTTTCGCGGAAGTCCTCCCACGCGGCGGGCTGGAACAGCTTCGCCGCGTAGATGTGGCGCAGCCCGGCCCAGAAAGCCTCGTCCCCGGTGAAGCCGCGCAGCATGTGGAACACGAATATGGCCTTGCCGTAGCCCACGGCCTGGCTGGCGGCTGAGAAGCGCGAGCCGAAGCGCTCCAGAGGCATGTCCGCCCCGGGGGTCTGCGCCGTCAGGGCGGAGAAGGCCCGCAGCGTCCGCAGGCGGTAGGCCTTGCCCTCGGCGGGGGCGGCCAGCTCCTGCGCGAGATAGTCCGCCACGTAGGTGGTCAGCCCCTCGCACCAGTTGCCGGATTCGCCAGCGACCAGCACCCCGTTGCCCCACCAGCCGTGGGCGACTTCGTGGCGCAGGCTGGTCTCCGGGATGAAGGGCAGGGCCAGCACCTGGGAGCCCAGCAGCGTGTAGGAGGGGAAGCCGTAGCCCGTGGGCAGCGGGTTCTCCACCACGGCGAACTTTTCCAGCGGGTAGGGGCCGTGCAGCTCGGAATAGAAGCGCAGGTGGCGGGCTGCGGCCTCCAGGTAGATGTCCGGGGAGACCTTGGATTCGGGCAGGAAGAATGTCTGCACGGCCACGGCGCTCCCGCCGGGGAGGGTCTCCCGGCGCTCCTCAAACACGTAGCGGGCCAGGCACAGCCCCAGCCTGCCAACCGGTTTGCGCACGTTCCAGGTCGAGACGGTGTTTTCGCCCTCCTGGCTGAAGCCCTCCAGCCCGCCCTGGCTCACGGCCTTGACGCCGCCCGTGGCGCTCACCCGCAGATGGTAGGCGTCCTGCCCCGTCAGGCCCGCCGGGTGCCAGAGGCTGCCGGGCATGAGCATGGCCCAGTCCGGCCCGGCCACGGCTTCGTCGGCCAGGGCTCCGGGGTTGTCGGTTCCTCCCGGCCCGGCCTGCGGCGGCTGGCCCAGGGCGATGGTGTAGCGCAGGGTCACGGCCATCGCTCCCTTGGGCGGAGTCACCCGCACTGTCTCCCCGGAGCGGGCGGGCTTCAGAACGTTGCCGCCCGCCTCCACGGCGAGGCCCGCCGCCGAGGGCGCGAGGGTCAGGGTGAGTTCAGCGGCGGTCCGGGGCTCGGGCAGGGTGATGGCGTCCGTAACCAGGAGCCGCTTGCCGGGGAGGTCCAGCACGGCGTCGATGGAGTGGGCGAGGGGCGCGGCCGCGAGCGCGGTCGCGGCTCCGGAAACCAGGGCCAGCAGCAGGAAAAGGGCGCGGAGGATCATGCCCGTGCATAACCCGCCGCGCCCGGTTTAGGAAGGGGCGCTGGCCCGCGTGTCCGGCCCGTCTGTCCGGCCCGAATGGCCCGGCTTATTGCCAGGACTGGGCTATCCCGGGCTCGCTAGAACAGGTTTTGGGCCAGGCTGCCCAATGTGCCCATGTTGCCGCCCACGGCGCGCAGCAGGGAGCCGGGGTTGCCGCTCTCCACCAGGCCGCCCACGCCGCCGCCGAGCGAGCTGCCCAGCGAGGCGCCCAGGCCGATGCCCGCGCCTCCAGTGGCCAGCCCGCCGATGATGCCGCCGCCGATGCCGCCCAGCACCGAGCCCAGGCTTGAGCCAAGGCCCGAACCGGAGGACTGGTTGGCCGCGTTCTTGAGCATCTTCTTCTCCCAGTGCTCCACGTCGGGGTCCACCTGGCTCCAGGTGCCGTAGATGCGGTTCCAGGCCGCGTCGTTCTGGCGGGCGTCCCAGTACATGCCCTGGGTGTCCCAGTCCTGGCGGCTCTGGGCCAGCATGTTGCCGAAGTCGATCTGGCGCTGGGCCTGGGCGTCGGTCCAGTCGCGCTGGTCCTCGCTGGAGCGGTAGTTGTAGGCGTTGGCCGCGGCGTTGTCCTGGTAGGCCAGGTTGTTCATGTACTGGTTCTCGCCCATGCGGTTCTGCCAGACGTTGTAGCGCTCCTGGTTGGCGGCCTGGTTCTCGTTCATGAGGGCGTTCCAGGCCTGCATCTGTTGGGTGCTGGCGAACTGCTGGTCCTGCTGCTGCAGGTCGTAGCGTTTGGCCGTGGCCTGGGCCGCGTTGTTCACCAGAGAGTTCAGGTAGGTGTTGTCGGCCTGCTGGTCCATCTGCCTGGTGAACTGGCTGGAGCCGTAGAGCCCCCGGTTGGAGTAGGAGTCCACCAGGTTCCGGCGGGTGTTGTCGTAGGCGGTCTTGGCCGCGATTTCGCCGCTTGAGCGCAGGGCGTTCTCGTAGCGGTCGTAGTCGCCGCCTTCGAGCCCGGCGTAGACCGGGGCCTGGACGCCATAGGCTTGGTAGGCGGGATCGCCTCCCGGAGCCTGGTACGCGCTGTACTGGAAGTTCTGGTAGGCCGGGGGCGTCCACTGGGTCTGGGCGGGGCGCACGGCGCTGTTGCCCCACCACTGGCTGTCGTCCAGGTAGGGTGCGGGGCGGTAGGGGTCCACGCCGTTCTGTTCGGCCAGGAGGTGGGCCTGGGTCAGGCCGAAGGTGGTGGGTCCGTCATAGCTCATGGTTCGATCTCCTTGATGGTTTATCCGTTGACGCGGGCGAATTCCGCCTGGCAACGGCGGAGGCGGATGCGGCCTCCGGTGGTTGTCAACTGGAAGGACACTGCCCAATCCCGGAAGCGGGTGCGCGAGATGCTCTTGGTCTGCGAGGAGACGCCGAGAACCTCGTCCGCCTGGGCCAGCATGCCGGTGGCGTCGCTCAGCTTGCCCAGGCCCGGGTTGGCGCTCCAGGCGATGAGCTCCACGGGGCTGACCTGGTCGGAGCCGAGAGCCTGGAGGGAGCCCGCGCCGGGGGAGAGGGCCTCGAAGTCGAGCTGGGCGTTGCGCAGCACCAGCGCGCCCTGGGTGGTGAACACCTTGGAGCGCACGGTGGAGGCGATGTCGGCGTGGTCGCCGGGCTGGATTTCGTCTCGGGATTCCTCGGGCCCCAGGCGGTAGACCAAGCCCCCGCGCCCGGCCAGGTAGACCGTGCCGCCCGCCTGGCAGGCATCGGCCATGATCCGGCCCTGGAAGTCGAAGCGGGTCCAGGCCTGGTTGTGCGGGTGGAAGGCCAGCACCTGGGGGTCGCCCTCGATGAAGACCAGCATGGCCCCCAACGCGGGCACGAAGCGCAATGAGGAGACGTTGCGGCCCCCCAGCAGCGGGTTCACGGGCCGCCCCGCCACCCCCACCTGGATGTCGCCGTATTGCTGCACCCCGGCCAGGTCCATGATGCCGCCGTGCCCGGCGAAGAACAGGTTGTTGCCCACGAACTCCACGGCGCGCGGGCCCGAGGCGCTCTGGTTGCGGGAGAGCTCCGTGATGGACCACTGGTCCACGGTGCCGTCGGTCTGCAGGCGCAGGATGCGCCTGGCCGAGTCGCCGGACTTGAAGACCACCAGGTCCTTCCCGATGACGCCGAAGGCGTTGACGCGCAGGCCGTCGCCGTACCCGGCGCGCAGGAACACCGCCCCCTGCTCGATGTCCCAGTCGGTCTCGTCGAAGGGGCCGCTGAAGGCCACGCCGTCCAGGTCCTGCGCGGAGTTGGCGGCCAGGCGGCCGCCCACCTCCACCAGGGCCGTAGCCGAGGGGGAGGAGCTCACGGTTTCGAGGGCCGAACCGTCCCAGGCGCGCAGGTGCGGGCCGCCGTCCGCGATGACGAGCTTGCCGTGGAAGGTGACCAGGCTCGGGGTGACGCCGGGCTGGTCCAGGTCGGCAACGTGGGTCCAGGCCGGGGGCTGGGCGGAAAGGTCCAGGCTGTGGAGCTTGCCGTCGGAGGTGGCGGCGATCAGGAAGCCGGTGTCCACGTCCTTGGCGTACCAGTGCAGAGCCAGGATGTCCGGGCCGCCGGGCGGCGGGCCGGACACGTGCACGAGGCCGGGCCGCGTGGTGAGGACGCTGCGGCCTTCGGCGTAGTAGAGGTTCAGGGCTTCGGCCAGTTGGTTGTCTGGCAGCCCGGCCGGGTCGTCGGCCACGTTGAGGCCGCCGTCGAAGGCGACGACGGACGAGAAGATGCTGCTTTGTTTCGTGGATGCGTGGGCCACGGGTGCTCCTTGCCAGGGCAGGGAGCGATTATCCGCAGCTTGAAAGGAAAGTATACCCACATAGGGCTATGTGGGGAGAAAGTCGGTGGAGGGGTGAAAAAATATGCGGTTCGGAGGGCGCGAGCGTCAGTTAGGGAGAAACAACCCGGCCACCTGATGAGAGTAGTCCCTATCCGGCGATATCTCCGGGCGCGGGGCGATGTTCCAGGTCCAGGTGCGCTCAGGCGTGCCGGGCAGGGGGACGCCGTGGAGCAGGTCCAGCGGCTTTTCCCCGCCCAGGCGCAGCGTGTCCGTGATCAGGCAGACGGGAGCGGGAGCGCCTTCGAGCGCCCGAAGGTGTTCGCGCACGAGTCGCGCGCCCAGGCCTTGCGCGGCTGCGCCGTGCAGCAGCGCCAGCGGGGCCAGGGGAATCTGCGAGAGGATGTTGGCGGAGACGATGAAATCGGGGCGCAGCGAATCCAGGTAATCCGGCAGCGCCCGCCCGGCCCGGTCACCGGGCTCCCGCCCGGCCAGCGCGTCTTCGAGCGCGCCGCTCGCGTCAAGGTGGGCGAGGCTCACGCCAGGCAAGGTGCGCGCCTGCCAGCGGGCCGACAAGGGGTGGACCACGTCCGCCAGGATGACGCGCTTGAACATCCCGGCCAGTTCGTGCAGGGGCACGTCCAGCAAGGCCCCGGAGCCGAGGACCACCGCCAGGTCTTGGCGGGGGCAACGGCGCGCGCACTCCAGCATGAAGGCCTTGCTGGCCTCCAGGTGCGGCCGCCAGGCCAGGCGGTTGCGCGCGTGGCGGGCGCGGATGGCCACGGCCTCGCGCTTGAGCCCCGCCCGCCGGGCCAGGGCCGGGCAGGGGGTGAGCAGATATTCGCAGAGCTCCAGCAGCATGAGCGGGTCTTGTAGTCCGGTGAGAGGGTCGATTGTTGCAGCCTGTTCAAAACGCCCGCAGGCAAGGCGCAAGAAAAAGTCAAGGCCGACGCGTATTCGGCATACGAGAGGGTTTGACTTTTTCGAGGCAACGAAGCCTGCGGGGTGTTTTCAGCAGGCTGCTAGGCGGTGATCTCCCTGCCGCGAAGCTGCCCGATGACCCGGTCCAGCGTGTCGCCCTGGGCGGCCAGGTCGCGCAGGGCCTGTTCCGCGCGGGACATGGCCTGGGCGATGCGCCCGGCAAGCTCGCGCACCTCGTCCACGGAGCGGTTGATCTCCTCGCTGGCGGCGGACTGCTCCTCGGAGGCGGTGGCAATGGCCCGCACCTGGTCCGAGGCGGTCTCCACCAGGGAGACGATCTCCGCGAGCGACCCGCCGGAGGTCTTGGCCAGGGCGCTGGCCTGCGAGGCGGCCTCGGCCATGCGCTCCACCTGGGCGGCGTTGTCCAGGGTGCCGGTCTGGATGGCGGTGATGGTCTGGCCCACCTCGCGGGTGGCGGTCATGGTCTTTTCCGCCAGCTTGCGCACCTCGTCGGCCACCACGGCGAAGCCGCGCCCGTGCTCGCCCGCGCGGGCGGCCTCGATGGCGGCGTTCAGGGCCAGGAGGTTGGTCTGGTCCGCGATGTCGGAGATGACCGTCATCACCTGATCCACCGCGCGGGTCTGCTGGGCGAGGCCGTGCATGGCCTGCCTGATCTGGTTCGCCAGGGCGTCAACCCCGGAGATGGCGTCCACGGCCTGCTCCACCATGCGCTTGCCGTCGTTGGCGCGCTCGCTGGCCAGCCCGGTCTGGCTGGCGGCGTCCTGGGCGCTCCGGGAGACCTCCATGATGGTGGCGGTCATCTGCTCCATGGCCGTGGCGGTCTGCACGGTGCGGTCCTGCTGGGAGCCGGTGTCGTTCAGCGCGCCGTCCATCTCCGAGGTGAGCGCGTCGGACGAGGCGTTGAACCCGGCCATGACCTCCTGGAGGATGTTCGCTGCCTCGCCAAGGGCCTCCTGGCGGGACGTGGCCGCCTTGGCCGAAGCCTCCTCGGCCTGGCGCAGGGCGTCCTGGGCGCGCAGGGCCTCCTCGTTGGCGCGGCACTCCTTCTCGGCAACGGAGGTGAGGCTCGCCTTGAGCTCCCCGACCATCTCGTCGAGGCTCTGCGAGAGCTCGGTCAGCTCGATGCAGCTGGTCTCCCTGCGCAGGCTGCGCTCGAGGTCGCCGCCGGCCACGGCCTTGGCGAAGGCCAGGCAGCGGGTCAGCGGGCTGGCCACCACCTTCACGGAGAGCAGCCAGATGGCCGCGGCGAGCACCAGGGTGACGGCCAGGGCCAGCAGGGCCTGCCTGTTCAGCGAGGAGCGCACCAGGGCGTGCATGTCCTCCAGGGGGGGGATGATGCAAAAGACCCAGCCGGTGAAGGCGTCGCGGACCACGACGGCCATGGCGCCGTCGGGCAGGGTGACGGTTTCGGAGGCCTTTACGGCCAGGGCGGCCTGGAAGAGCGGGCTCTTGGAGGCCTCGTTCTTGAGCAGTTGCGCCTCGTCGGGGTGGGCCACGGCCATGCCGTCGGGCTCGAAGACAACCACGTGGCCCGTGGAGCCGATGCGCGTGGCCGAGACGTCGCCGGTGATGGTGTGCAGGTCCACCCCGGCTGTCATCACGCCCAGCAGTTCGCCCTGTGGCGACTTGACGGCCTGGGCCACGATGATGACGGCCTTGTTGGAGACCCGGCTCAGGAGCGCCTTGGAGATGGCGTGGTCCTTGCCGCCCCCCACGATGGCCTTGAAGTAGTCGCGGTCTGCCACGTTGGCCTTGGCCAGCGGGCCGGGCAGGCTGGAGGCCACGAGGTCGCCCTTGAGCGAATACATGTTGGTGTAGCCGATGCCGATGCTCGGCATGCCCTTCACGGTGGCCTGCATGCGGGCCTGGAAGGCGCCGTCCTTGTCCTCTCCGCGCGCTGCGGCCTGGACCACGGCGATGGCCGTCCAGGTCTTGAGGGCCTCGGTTTTGAGGCGCATGGAGTCGGAGACGTCCTTGACGATGGTGCCCGCCAGGATGGGCATATCCGCCCGGAGCATGGTCAGGGCGGAATCCCTGGTGGCGGCCGAGCCCTGCCAGACCAGGCCCGCCATGCCGACGGTCACGACCAGAAGAACGGGGGCCAGAAACGCAGCCTTCAGCGAAAGCCTCATAGCGCGGTACTCCCTCAAGCGTTATGCGTGCGGACGCCGCAAGGCGGCGCCTTGGAGGCCAAAGACCACGCGGCCGGCAGGCATGCCTGGTGGCGAGCCGTACCGGGGAGTCGGCGCGGCGACTGTGCGAAACGGGCTAACCATACGTGTTTCGCTCAATGCTTTCAACCATGTGAAGGAATTAACGGCAAACGGATGAACTGGGATGCATCACACCCTGCGGCGGAGCATAGTATCTGAATGGGATGAACCCGCGCATCACGCGGAAGGGAGAAGTCCGGGGAGGCGTGGCCTCCCCGGAGAGCTGATCTATCTGGGTGCGGGAGCCTAGAGCATGGCCCGCAACTGGCGGATGTGCAGGCGCTCCTCGTCAACGCAGCGCTGCACGGCGTCCTTTTCGGAGTCGGGCACCAGCTCCTTGAGCTCCACAAAGAAGAGCAGGGTGTCCTTCTCGAAGGAGAGGGCCACGCGCACGCCGGATTCGGCGTCCCCGGCCCCGGCCATCAGGGCCTCGGAGTGGGAGTCGAACAGCGTGTGGGAGCTGATGAGCGCGTCGATGTACTCGCCGTACTCCTCGGTGGTGCTCCAGGCGGGCAGCTCCACGGAGCCCAGGCGGTTGAGCAGGTTGCTGAAAATCAGCTCGTGCTTGTGCTCCTCACCGGCCAGGTGGATGAACAGGTTCCGCAGATCCTCGTCCTTGGTCTGTTCGGCCATGTGGCGGTAGAAGGCCTCGCCCTTTTTCTCGATCTCGACCGCGGCCTTGGCCACGTCGGCCGCCTTGAAGAATGTCGCCATGTGCCTGTCCTTCCGCGTTGGCTAGAGTTCGTTGGGCAGTTCCTTGAGCTGGGCGTAGGTGAACACCGGGCCGTCCACGCAGACGTACTTCGTGCCGATGTTGCAGCGGCCGCAGATGCCCACGCCGCACTTCATGCGCTTTTCCAGGGTGGTGACGATCTGGTCGTCCTCGAAGCCGAGCTTCTTGAGCGCCTGCAGGGTGAACTTGATCATGATCGGGGGGCCGCAGGTGATGGCCACGGTCTTCTTGGGGCTGGGGTTCATCTCCAAAAGCACGTTGGGGATCAGGCCCACCTTGTGCTCCCAGCCCGGGGCCTCGCGGTCGATGGTCAGCACGGTGGTCATGTCCTTGCGGGTGGACCAGTCGGGCAGGTCGTACTTGAAGGCCATGTCCTCGGGGCTGCGCGCGCCGTAGAGCAGGGAGATGTTCTTGTAGTCCTTGCGGTTGTCCAGCATGAACAGCAGCAGGGTGCGCAGGGGGGCCATGCCGATGCCGCCGCCCACGAACACGATGTTCTTGCCCTTCATGGACTCGTAGGGGAACCAGTTGCCAAGCGGCGCGCGCACGCCGACCTGGTCGCCGGGGGAGAGCGTGTGCAGCATGGAGGTGACCTCGCCGGTCAGCATCACGGAGAACTGCAGGTACTCCATGCGCGTCGGCGGCGAGTTGATGACGAACGTGGCTTCGCCCACGCCGAACACCGAGAGCTGGCCCACCTGGCCGGGCTCGTACTTGAACTTGGCCATGCGGTCCTTGTTGTTGAGGACCACGCGGAAGGTCTTGATGTTGGGGGTCTCCTGGATGACCTCCAGCACCGTGGCGATCTCGGGGAGATAGGGATTCATCATAGTGGTCATGGCGGCTCCCCTACGGCTTGCCCGCGGTGGCCGTGGGCAGTTCCATGGCCAGTCGGACGATTTCACGGATGTCCACGCTCACGGGGCAGAGCTTGATGCACCGGCCGCAGCCGCAGCAGGCGATGGGCCCCTTGTGGATGTCGGGGTAGTAGCTGAACTTGTGGCCCACGCGGTTCTTCAGGCGGTGGGCCTTGGTGGGCCTGGGGTTGTGGCCGCTGGCCTCCAGCGTGAACTGGAAGGACATGCAGGTGTCCCAGGTGCGGATGCGCTCGCCCTTCATGCCGGAGCGCTCGTCCGTCACGGTGAAGCAGTAGCAGGTGGGGCACAGGTAGGTGCAGGCCCCGCAGCTGATGCACTTGGCGGAGACGTCGTCCCAGAAGCCCATGTCGTCGAACTTCTCGAGGAGCTTGGCCGCGGCGGGGGCCGCGTCCCAGGCCGGGGGCATGGCGGCCTCGGCGGCCTCCTTGGCGGCCTTGGCCTGGTCCTGCGCGGCGGCGGTGGCGTCCTTCAGGGCGGGGGCGTCCAGCAGGGCCTTGCCGCGTTCGCTCACGGCCTCCACCAGCCAGCCGCCATCCACCGGGGTGAGCAGCACGTCGGAGCCGTCCGCGTCCACCGGGGAGCTGCCCACGGAGTTGCAGAAGCAGGTGGTCTCCGGGGTGTCGCAGGCCAGGGTCACAAACAGGGTGCTGGCCCGGCGCTCGGCGTAGTAGGGGTCGCGGATGGTCTTGGTGTCGTAGACCCGGTCGAACACGGTGAAACCGCGGGCGTCGCAGGGGCGACCGCCGAAGACCACCGTGGCCGGGGCGTTGACGGTCTCCTTGATGTCCAGGGCGACCTTGCCCAGGTTTTCCGCGTCCTTGGAGTAGCTGAACTCCATGAGCCGCTCGGTGGAGGGGAACACGCTCTCCTTGGGGGGCGAATCCGCCTGGCGGGTCAGCACGGGCTTGGTTCCCGGGCCGTAGGGCCTGAAGACAACGGCTCCGTTCTCCCGCACGGGCACGAGCACCCTGCGCCCCTGAGCCAGGGCGCCAAGCCACGCTGACAGATCGCCTTGGGCTAAGTACTTGGCGGACATCACCAGCCCCTCTCGTTGATTTTTTCTTCCTCGACCTTGAACGCCAGCAGCGGCGGCTTGGCCTCGGGGTCGATCCCGGCGCGGTAGTCGAACAGCTCCAGGATCTCCTTGTTGTTCTTGCGCTTGAGCAGCAGGATCGGGATGCCCACGGGGCAGGCGCGCTCGCATTCGCCGCACTCGGTGCAGCGCCCGGCCAGGTGCGAGGCGTGGATCATCTGGAACATGAACTTCTCTTCCACGCCGGTGCGCTGGCTGACCCAGTTGGGCTCGCGGGTCTGGGCGATGCACTGGTCGCGGCAGACGCACAGCGGGCAGGCGTTGCGGCAGGCGTAGCAGCGGATGCAGCGGCTCATCTGCTCCTGCCAGAAGGCCTGGCGCTCGGCCAGGGGCTTGGCCTCGAAGGCGGCCACGTCGGCGTAGGCGTCCTCGGCCTTGCGCTCCAGGCGCTGGCCCACGAATTCGTCGCTGATGACGGCGTCGTGGTACTGGCAGCGGTTGCACTTGTCCGCCCAGAGGTCGGCCATGGGCAGGGAGCCCGCCTTGCCGCCGGAGGTCAGGGTGCAGCGGTCGCCCTGGAAGCTGGCCTCGCTCACGCGGGCGGCCTCCATGCCCTGGTCCTCGAAGGCGCGTTTGACCTTTTCCAGGTCCACCACGCCTTCGCAGGGGAAGCCGAAGACCACCACGTTCTCGCGGTTGATGAGCTTCTCCTGGAGCAGCTGCACCACGGAGCGGCTGTCGCAGCCCTTGACCACCACGCCGATCTTCTTGGTCTTGGGGTAGCGGGTCAGGTAGGTTGCCAGGTTCTGGACCGACAGCGGCCCGAGCACCAGCTTGTCCAGGTCCGCCTCGCTGGTGATGAACACCGGGGTGTGGTGCAGGGCGTCGAAGCCCTTGCCCCAGCCGATGACCACGTCCAGTTCGGGCAGCCGCTTTGCGATGGCGGCCTTGAGTTCGTCGAGAATGGGCACGTCGAACCTCCTAAGCGTGCGAGGCCGCGAGTTGGGCGGCCATGGCCGCTGCGTCCTTGCCGAAGCGCTGGATGGGGCCAAGCGCGTGAACCTGCTCGGTGAATCCCCGGACCACGGTCTGCCAACGCTGGCCTTCCGAGGCGGAGACCCAGGTGTACTCGAAACGGCCCGGGTCGATGCCGATGACGGGCAGGAAGCGCTTGACCATCTCCAGCCTGCGCCGGGCGTAGAAGTTGCCCTCGGAGTAGTGGCAGTCGCGCGGGTGGCAGCCCGAGACCAGCACCCCGTCCGCGCCGCCGGTCAGGGTCTTGAGCACGAACAGCGGGTCGATGCGCCCCGAGCACGGCAGGCGCACGATGCGCAGGTCCGTGGGCTGGGTGAAGCGGCCCACGCCGGCGGTGTCGGCGCCGCCGTAGGAGCACCAGTTGCACAGAAAGCCTATGATGCGGAGTTCCTTGCTCATCCCTGGGTCTCCTCAAGTTCACTCTCGAGCAGGGTATTGATCTCGGCCAGAATCTGGTTGTCCGTGAAGTGCTGCAGCTGGATGGCCCCCTGCGGGCAGGTGGCCGTGCACAGGCCGCAGCCCTGGCACATGGTTTCGATCACCTGGGCCTTGATCTCGCCGCGCACCTCCTGCTCCTTGATGGCGCCGAAGGGGCAGGTCATCGCGCACTTCATGCAGCCCACGCAGCGCTTGAGGTCCACGGAGGAGACCTGCGGGTCGCTCTGCAGCTGATCCTTGGAGAACAGCGCCAGCACCTTGGCGGCGGCCGCGCTGCCCTGGGCCACGGAGGTGGGGATGTCCTTGGGGCCCTGGACGCAGCCCGCCACGTAGACGCCCGCCGTGTTGGTCTCCACGGGTTTGAGCTTGGGGTGGCTCTCCATGTAGAACCCGTAGGAGTCGTAGGAGATGCGCAGCTTCTCGGCCAGGTGCGCCGCGCCGGCCGCGCCTTCCGCGCCCACCGCCAGGACCACCAGGTCCGCCTCGACCTCCACCTGCGTGCCGGCCAGGGTGTCCACGCCGCGCACCACGTAGCGCCCCCCGCTGGGGTAGACCATGGAGACTCGGCCGCGCACGTACTTGGCCCCGTACTCTTCCATGGCCCGGCGGGTGAACTCGTCGTACATCTTGCCCGGGGCGCGGATATCCATGTAGAATACGTAAGATTCGCTGTCCGGGATGTGGTCCTTGGTCAGGATGGCCTGCTTGGCCGTGTACATGCAGCAGAAGCCCGAGCAGTAGGGCCGCCCGACCGACTTGTCGCGCGAGCCCACGCACTGGATGAATACCACGGTCTTGGGCTCCTTGCCGTCGGAGGGGCGCTTGATGTGCCCGCCCGTGGGGCCGGAGGCCGAGAGCAGCCGCTCGTACTGCAAGCTGGTGATGACGTCCTTGTAGCGGCCGCCGCCGTACTGCTCGTACACGGTCCAGTCCATGAGGTCGTAGCCGGTGGCCGCGATGACCGCGCCCACTTCCTCGGTGACGATCTCCGGCTCCATCTCGTAATTGATGGCCTTGACCGGGCAGACCTTGGCGCAGACGCCGCACTTGCCGGTCTTGAACTTGATGCAGGAGCCCGCGTCGATGGAGGCCTTCTTGGGGATGGCCTGCGGGAACGGGATGTTGATGGCCGTGGTGGTGCCCACGAACTCGTTGAAGAGGTCCGGGCTCTTCTTGCTGGGGCACTTCTCGAGGCAGGCCCCGCAGCCGGTGCAGAGCTTCCAGTCGACATAAGTGGGTTTCTTGCGCACCTTGACCTGGAAGTTGCCCACGTAGCCGTTTATCTCGTCCACTTCGGCGCTGGCGTAGAGCGTGATGTTGGGGTGCTGGGCCACGTCCACCATCTTGGGGCCGAGGATGCAGCAGGAGCAGTCCACGGTGGGGAAGGTCTTGTCCAGCTTGGCCATCTTGCCGCCGATGGTGGTGGTCTTTTCGACCAGCACCACCTCGAGGCCGCCGTCCGCGCAGTCCAGCGCGGCCTGGATGCCCGCCACGCCGCCGCCGAGCACCAGCACGCGCTTGTTGATGGCGAAGCTCTTGGCGAAGAGCGGCTTGTTGCGGGCCAACTTGGCAACGGCCATGCGCACGAGGTCGAGCGCCTTGGCGGTGTTGGCCTCCTTGTCCTTGCCGATCCAGGAGACATGCTCGCGGATGTTGGCCATCTCGAACATGTAGGGGTTCAGGCCCGCCCGCGCCACCGTGCGCATGAAGGTGGGGCCGTGCATGCGCGGGGTGCAGGAGGCGACCACCGCGCCGTCGAGGCCTTTCTCCTTGATGGCGTTGATGATGCCTTCCTGGCCGGGTTCGGAACAGGCGTACATGGTGTCCGAAGCGAAGGCCACTTCGGGCAGGGACTTGGCCATTTCGGCCACTTTGGCCACGTCAACGGTACCGGCGATGTTGGAACCGCAGTGGCAGATGAAGACTCCGATTTTCATGGCCTTGCACTTCTCCTGGAGACGTTTGTATGCCTCGCCCGGATCATCCGGCTGCGCCGGCGAGAAGCTCCCGGGGGCTCACGACGAGTTTTTCCAACCCCATCTGGCTCTGCGAGAAGCCCAGCGCCAGCCCAATGAGCTGCGTGAAGTAGAATATCGGCATGACGTGGTTGGTGCTGTTGGCGACGTTGATCTGGTTCTGGCGGGCGTCCAGATTCATCTGGCACAGCGGGCAGGCCGTGACCATGGCCTGGGCCTTGTTCTCGGCCGCCAGGTTCAGGAGCTTGCCCGAGAGCCGCTCCACGATGTCGCGCCGGGCCACGCCGAAGGACGCCCCGCAGCACTCCACCTTGAGGTTGAAGGGAGCCACCGTGGCGCCCAGGGCCTCCAGGATGTTGTCCAGGGCCATGGGGTTCTCCTGGCTGTCGAACTCCATGATCTTGGGGGGGCGGTTCATGATGCAGCCGTAGTAGGGGGCGATGGACATGTCCTTGAGGGGGTTGCGTACGCGGTAGCGCAGCTCCTCCATGCCCACGTCCTCCACGATGACCTGCAGCACGGACTTCACCGGCAGGATGTCGCCGTGCACGGGCCGCTCCAGCAGCTTGTTCACCTCGGCGCGGAACTCGGGCTTCTGCAGCCTGTGGCGGGAAGTCTTGAGGTTGGCCAGGCAGCTGGGGCAGGGGGTGATGATGGCGTCGACGCCCTCGATGTCCCCGGCCTGGACCAGGTTGCGGGCCGAAAGCGCGCCCGCCAGGCGGTCGTCCACGGTGTGGGCCGGGGAGGAGCCGCAGCAGTTCCAGTCGGGGATGTCGATGAGCTCCATGCCCAGGGCCTCGCACACGGCCCGCGTGGACATGTCGTATTCCTTGGACGTACCCAGGCCGGAGCAGCCGGGGTAGTAGGCGTAGCGAAGGGTCGTCACTGGGCGAACTCCTCTCTGAACCGCTTGAATATCTTGGAGATTGCTTCCTTGTTCTGCACAGGGTGCGGCTTGAACCCGAGCTTGCCCTTGGTGAGCATGGCCGGGGCCAGGTCCACGTCGGTCCAGAATTTGCCGGTCTTCATGGTATAGAGCATCATGAGCCCCAGTTCGAAGGCCCGGCCGTGGCGCTCCACGGATTCAAGGAAGCTGTCCGTGAAGGACTTGACCCCGTACTCGGTGGCGTAGCCGTCGCGCCGGGCCATGTGCCGCAGCGTATCCATGATGTGGGCAACGTCGATGGAGTTGGGGCAGCGCGTCGTGCAGGACTGGCAACTGGCGCACAGCCAGAGGGAGTGGCAGCCGAGCACGGCTTCCTTCTGGCCCGCCTGGCACAGCCGCATGATCTGGTGCACCGGGATGTCGTAGACGAAGGTCACTGGGCAGCCCGCCGTGCAGTTGCCGCACTGGTAGCACAGGCTCAGGTTCTGCCCGGACTCCCGCTCCACGCGGTTGATGAAGTCCTGGTCGCGAGTCTTGCTCAAATTGATGACGTGCATAGAAGCCAGCCCGCCTTGCGTAAAAGGTGTGATCGGGAGGGTGCCGTGGGAGGAAACTAGTGCGCCCGGAAGGATTAGGCAAGTCTCCGGAATGGGAAATTACGTGATTTTAACGGTTTGTGTCAAAATAACACTCGTGTATCAAAATGACACTTTGCTGTCTATGCGAAGGATTACATAGTGTTGACGGCCCCCCGGAAACGCCTGGCACAGACGGAAGTCGCCAGGGCGGACCACCCGCCTTTCGCGACATTCGCGCTCGCCCGTTCGCCTGTGCGTCGGTGCCAGGCGGTTCCGAGGGGCCGTCCCTCAAATCAATCTAGCCAAGAAGTCTCTTGGCGATTTCCTTGGCGGCCCTGCGACCCGCGCCCATGGCCGAGATGACCGTGGCCGCGCCGGTGACGATGTCTCCGCCCGCATACACGTTGGGGATGGAGGTCTCGCCGGTCTCTTCGTTGACCACGATGTAGCCCCACTTGTTGAGCTCCAGGCCCGGGGTGGTCTGCCCGATGAGCGGGTTGGAGCCCGTGCCCACGGCGATGACGGCCATGTCGCAGGGGATCTCGCAGAACTGGCCGTCGCAGGCCACGGGGGAGCAGCGGCCCGACTCGTCGGGTTCGCCGAGCTGCATCTTCTGGAGCACGATGGACTTGAGCCAGCCCTTCTCGTCGCCCTTGAACTCGATGGGCGCGTGCAGGCAGAGCAGCTCCAGGCCTTCGTCCTTGGCGTGGTGCAGCTCCTCCAGGCGGGCCGGCATCTCGTTCTCGGTGCGGCGGTAGGCGATGGAGACCTTGTCCGCGCCCAGGCGCATGGCCGTGCGCGCGGCGTCCATGGCCACGTTGCCCGCGCCGAAGACCACCACGTTCTTGCCCGTGTAGGCCGGTGTGTCGCTCTTGGGGAACTCGTAGGCCCGGCCCAGGTTCACGCGGGTCAGATACTCGTTGGCCGAGAACACGCCGATCAGGTTCTCGCCGGGCACGCGCAGGAACTTGGGCAGGCCCGCGCCCACGCCGATGAAGATGGCGTTGAAGCCCTGGGCCTTGAGGTCGTCCACGGTGACGGTCTTGCCGCCCACCCAGTTGGTGTGGAACTCCACGCCCAGGGCGCGCATGGCGTCGATCTCGCGGCGCACGATGGCCTTGGGCAGGCGGAACTCCGGGATGCCGTAGACCAGCACCCCGCCCACCTCGTGCAGGGCCTCGAACACGTGCACCTTGATGCCCAGGGCGGAAAGGTATCCCGCCACAGTCAGGCTGGAGGGGCCGCCGCCGATGCAGGCCACCTTGAGGTCGTCGCGCTCCAGATGGCAGGCCTGGGCGCCGGTGATCTCCTCGCAGGCGTCCTTGGCCATGAAGGTGTCGGCCACGAAGCGCTCCAGGCGGCCGATGGCCACTGGTTCGCCCTTCTTGCCCAGGATGCACGAGCCTTCGCACTGCGTCTCCTGGGGGCAGACCCGGCCGCAGACCGCAGGCAGGGAGTTGGTGTCCCGCAGGACCTTGTAGGCCTGGTCCAGGTCGCCCTCGACGATCTGGGAGATGAATCCCGGGATGTCGATCTCAACGGGGCAACCCTTGCGGCACAGGGGCTTCTTGCACTGCAGGCAGCGCTGGGCCTCGGCCATGGCCATCTCGGGGGTGTAGCCCGTGGTCACCTCGGAGAAGTTGCCCACGCGTACGCGCGGATCCTGCTCCGGCATGGCGGTGCGGGGGGCCTTGCTGCCTACTTTCTTATTTGTTGGAGCATGTGCACACATGGCTTTTCTTGAACTCCTCGTAGGAAAGCTGTTCCATGGTCTTGAACGCCTGAAGCCTGCTGCCCAGTTCCTTGAAGTCGACCTCCTGGCCGTCGAATTCGGGGCCGTCAACGCAGGCGAACTTGGTCTTGCCGCCCACGGAGACGCGGCAGGCGCCGCACATGCCGATGCCGTCCACCATGATGGAGTTGAGGCTCACCGTGGTCTTCACGCCGAAGGGCTTGGTCACGCGGGCCACGGCCTCCATCATGGGCACGGGGCCCACAGCCACGACCTCGGACACGGTGGGGTCCGACTCCAGGCGCTCCTTGAGCAGGTCCGTGACCATGCCCTGCACGCCGAAGGAGCCGTCGTTGGTGGAGACGAGCACCTCGTCGGCGAACTTGCTCAGTTCGTCGTGGAAGAGCAGCAGGTCCTTGGAGCGGGCGCCGATGACCGCGACCACGTGGTTGCCCGCCATGTGGTGGCCCTTGGCGATGTGGTGCATGGCCGCGATGCCCGTGCCGCCGCCCACGCAGATCACCGGGCCGGACATCTTGTGGATGTCGGTGTCCTTGCCGAGGGGGCCGCAGAGGTCGACGATCTCGTCGCCCTCCTTGAGGGTTTCGAGGTGGGCGGTGGTCTTGCCCAGCACCAGGTAGACTATGGTGATGGTTCCGGCCTGCTTGTCGGTGTCCGCGATGGTGAGCGGGATGCGCTCGCCGTTCTCGCAGACGCGCAGAATCACGAAATTTCCGGGTTTGGCTTTGGCCGCGATCTGCGGCGCATCGAGGACCAGTTCGCTGGTCTGGCCTGGGATCAGGCTTCTTTTCCTGACGATTTTAGAAGGCATGGCGCAACTCCTTGGGCGGTCTCTTCTCTGGGGCCGCCGGGAAAAAACCGGCGCTGCTTTCCTGCCGCAATACTTCGGGAAAGTGAAGTGGCGCAGGGTTGAGGAACCTGCCCGGCGTCCGGCCTCCCCCGCCGGGGGGATCGGGAGAGCGTCCGATCCCGCCGGAGGGTGGAAACCATGGAGGCCCGGAGCGGGCGGTTCCTGGTGGCGGTGCGGGGGGGCGTCCTCCCAAACGCGTCCCCCGCGCTCGCCGTGGAAAAGCCTGGTGTCCCGTCCTGATTCGTTCCGAAGGCGTAAGAGCCTGCCAGCCAGCCTCGGTCTCCGGATGGGGCCTGGACCTTCCCGCAAGGGCGCGAGGTTCGCGCGCTTGCGGGAAGACCGGTCCGCCGGTTGGCGGAGGCGGACCGGTCCCCGTGGGGGTGTCGGCTACCCGGCGAGGGCGGCCTCCAGGTTGGGCTTTGCGTAGAGTTCGCCGCCGTGGCAGTCGTTGATGACCAGCAGGGGGAACTTCTCGACGGTCAGTTCGCGGATGGCCTCGGGGCCCAGGTCGTCATAAGCGATGACCTTGGCGCCCTTGATGGCCAGGGAGAGCAGGGCGCCCGCGCCGCCGGTGGCGCCAAAGTAGGCGGCCTTGTTGGCGATCATGGCGTCCTTGACTTCCTGGGAGCGCTTGCCCTTGCCGATGGTGCCCTTGAGGCCCAGCGCGTGCAGGCGCGGGGCGTAGGTGTCCATGCGGTAGGAGGTGGTGGGCCCGGCCGAGCCGATGGGCCGTCCTGGGGGCGCGGGGCTGGGGCCCACGTAGTAGATCAGCGCGCCCTTGAGGTCGAAGGGCAGGGCTTCGCCCTTGTCCAGGGAGTCGACCAGGCGTTTGTGCGCGGCGTCGCGGCCGGTGTAGATGGTGCCGGTGATGAACACCACGTCGCCGCTCTTCAGCTTCTCGATGTCCGCGTCGGTCAGGGGGGTGGTCAGGTTGTATTCGGCCATTACAGCACGACCTCCTTGTGCCGCGCGGAGTGGCACTGGATGTTCACGGCCAGGGGCAGGCTGGCCAGGTGGCAGGGGGCCACCATGATCTTCACGCCCAGGCAGGTGGTGTCGCCGCCAAGGCCCATGGGGCCCACGCCCAGCTTGTTGATGGAGGCGAGCAGCTCGGCCTCCAGCTTGGCGATCTCCGGGTCGGGGTGGGTGTCGTCCACCTCGCGCAGCAGCGCCTTCTTGGAGTTGATGGCCGCCAGCTCGAAGTTGCCGCCGATGCCCACGCCCACCAGGATCGGGGGGCAGGGGTTGGGGCCGGCCTCGGCCACGCGGTTGATGATGAACTCGCGCAGGCCCTTCCAGCCCGCGGCGGGGGGGAACATCATCACGCGGCTCATGTTCTCGGAGCCGCCGCCCTTGGCCATCATCCAGATCTTGATCTTGTCGCCGGGGACCAGGTCGAAGTGGATGATCGCGGGGGAGTTGTCGCCCGTGTTCTTGCGGGTGAAGGCGTCGCAGGAGGACTTGCGCAGATAGCCTTCCTGGTAGCCCTTTATCATTCCCTCGTTGATGGCCTGGCGGATGCCCATGCCCTCGACGCGGGCGTCCTCGCCCATCTCCACGAAGAACACGGCGAGGCCGCAGTCCTGGCAGAGGGGGAGGCCCGTCTCCTTGGAGAGGTCGGAGTTCTCCAGCAGCTGGCGGAAGGTCTCCTTGGCCGCGGGGTTGACCTCGGCGGCCATGCGGGCCTTGAAGGTCCGTATGACGTCTTCCGGCAGCTCCCGGTTGGCCGAGATGCACATCTGGGCCACCGAGTCGATTATGGTCTGCGCTTTGATCGTACGCATTTTGTCTCCTTGAGGGGGCCTGCGGTCAGGTTCCCGCAGGGGGGAGAACGCCTCCCCCGTTGCCCCGGATGGTGTCCGCTTGCGGGCGGCGGCGGGGATGGAGCCGCCACCGCCCCACGCCGCTACAGCTTCACTTCCTTCCTGAGGAAGCTGGGCAGGATGTTGTTCACCGCGGCGAAGGCCATGCGCTGGCGCAGGCGGCCCAGCACGTCCTGCAGGGGCAGGTACTTGGGGCAGACGTCTTCGCAGGCCAGCAGGCCCATGCAGCCGAAGATGCCTTCGTCGGTGCCGACGATGTCGAAGTACTCCTGCTCGGTGCGCTCGTCGCGCGGGTCGAGCATGAAGCGGGCCACGCGGTTGAGCGCCGTGGCGCCGAGGAAGTCCTCGCGCATGAGCGCCGTGCCGCAGGCCGCCACGCAGCAGCCGCATTCGATGCAGCGGTCCAGCTCGTAGATCTTCTCGGCCAGGGCGTTGTCCATGCGCTCTTCAGGGGCGCTGGGGTCGAAGACCTTCTTGGTCTCGCACCAGGACTTGACGCGCTGGTACATGCCCCGGAACCAGGTGCCGGTATCCACCGAGAGGTCGCCCACCAGCTTGAACACCGGCAGGGGCATCAGGGTGACTTCCTCGGGCAGGTCCTTGGTCTTGGTGTGGCAGGCAAGGCCGGGACGGCCGTTGACCACCATGCCGCAGGCGCCGCAGATGCCGGCGCGGCAACAGAAGTCGAACTGCAGGGAAGGATCCTGCTCTTCGCGCAGGCGGTTCAGCACGATGAACAGGGTCATGGACTCCGTTTCGTCTATGGTGAACGACTGCATGTGCGGGACCGACGTGGGGTCCTGCGGGTTATAGCGGAAGATGTTGAACTTGAGCATTCTGGCCATTGTTATCTCCTCGCTGCCTTAGGCCTTCTTGCCCGCAGGGGTGGCCTGGGGGGGATTGTCCATGGGGATGATCTTGCCGCCGCCGTAGCCGCGTTCGCCGGGCGGAATTTCGAAGACCGTGGTGGCCGGTTCGTAATTGAGGGTCGGCAGATCGTCGGACGCATTCACCCAGGTGGCCAGGGTGCGGTTGAGCCAGTCGCGGTCGTTGCGCTCGGGGAAGTCCTCGCGGGTGTGCGCCCCGCGGGATTCGGTGCGCTGCAGCGCTGCGTAGCACACGCACTGGGCCAGCTTGACCATGCCCTCGATCTTGAGGGCCAGGCCCAGCTCGGCGTTGGCGCCCAGTCCGTTGGAGCGCAGGCCCACCTTGCGGGCGCGCTGCAGGATCTCCTGGAGTTTGGTGACGCTCTCGGTGAGGTCCGTGCCGTTACGGAAGATGCCCGCACCCTTCATGATGGTGTCGAACATGGCGTTGCGCACGGCGTAGACGTTCTCGTTGCCGTTGCTTCCCTTGATCAGGGCATTGATGCGCGCGGCCTGCTTCTCGTAGGCCTCGCGGACGGCGGCGGTGTTGAAGGTGGTGTCGTTTCCGGCGAGGAACTCGACGACCTTGCCGCCCACCCACATGCCGGCCACGATGGTCTCCGCCAGGGAGTTGCCGCCCAGGCGGTTGAAGCCGTGCATGTCCCAGCAGGCGGCTTCGCCGGCCGAGAACAGGCCCTTGAGCCCGTAGGCCGCGCCGTCCTTGTTGGTGCGCACGCCGCCCATGGAGTAGTGCTGCGTGGGCCGCACCGGGATGAGCTGGTGCACGGGGTCCACGCCCAGGAAGGACTCGCAGATCTCCTGCACTTCGCGCAGCTTGGTGGTGATGTGCTTCTCGCCCAGGTGGCGGATGTCCAGCCAGAGGTGGTCGCCGTAGGGGCTCTTGACGCCCAGGCCCTTGCGCATGTGCTCGGTCATGCGGCGCGAGACCACGTCGCGGGAGGCCAGCTCGGCCTTTTCGGGCTCGTAGTCCGGCATGAAGCGGTACTGGTTGACGTCCAGCAGGGTGCCGCCGTCGCCGCGGCAGCCTTCGGTCACCAGGATGTCGGTGGGCACGATGCCCGTGGGGTGGAACTGGATGGCTTCGGGGTTGCCGAAGGGCACCACGCCGGTATCCAGGGCGGCGATCATGCCGCCGCCGTCGCAGATGACCGCGTTGGTGGACTCGCGGTAGATGCGCCCGTAGCCGCCCGTGGCGATCAGGGTCGCGCGGGAGAGGTAGGCCCGCAGCTCGCCGGTCTTGAGGTCGCGCACGATGGCGCCCATGCAGGTCTCGCCGTCGTGGATCAGGGCGATGGCCTCGGTCTTGTCGTGCACCTGGACGCCCATCTGCGCGGCGCGGTTGTCCAGGGTGTAGAGCACGGCGTGGCCGGTGCCGTCGGAGGTGTAGCAGGTGCGCCACTTGGCGGTGCCGCCGAAGCTGCGCGAGTGGATCAGGCCCTCGTTCTCGGGCTTCTCATAGGCGGTGAACGGCTTGCCTCCCTTGTAGTAGGTCTGCTCGCCCGGGACCACGCGGTTCCAGGGCACGCCCCAGAAGGCCATCTGGCGCATGGCGATGGGCGCGGTGTCCACGAAGATGCGCGCGCATTCCTGGTCGGCGCCCCAGTCGGAGCCCTTCACCGTGTCGGCGAAGTGCACGTCCGGGCTGTCGCCCTCGCCCATGGCGGAGTTGCCCAGCGCCGCCTGCATGCCGCCCTGGGCCGCCGAGGAGTGGGACCGCCTGGCCGGAACCAGGGAGAGGCAGATGACGGAGAAGCCGTTCTCGGCGGCCTCGATGGCCACCCGCTCGCCGGCGAGGCCGGCGCCGATGCACAACAGGTCGGTTTGTATGATTTGCATGGCGTTATCCTTATTTGATGGCGAGGAACCAGAAGCGCAGCAAGGTGATCACGCCGATGCCGATCATGATGGCGGTGAGCATGTTCTCCTTCTTCTTGAAGCCGAACCTGCCCTTGCTGTCGATGATGCCCCACTTGATCATGATGCGGTAGAACCCGATGCCCACGTGCAGCTCCACCATGGGCAGCAGCACCAGGTAGAAGAGCATCCACAGCCCGTTCTGAATGCGCGCGGCGCTCTTCTGGGCGGTGATGGGCAGGTCGGAGAGCACCACCCACATGTGGGCCGCGCCCATGATCAGGATGATCATGGCGGTGACGGCCTGGACGACCCACAGCCAGGTGTCGGTGTGGTGCATGCGCTTGGCGTTGGCCAGCATGACCCCCTGCTGCTTGGAGGCGAAGGGGATCTTGCGGGCCGCCAGCACGAAGTGCAGCAGGAAGACCATGAAGATCACGGGGCCGCCGAAGTGCACCATCTTGGTCACCTCGAAGAACTCCGCGATGGCGTTCATCACGCCGGGGCCGATGATCACGCTGGAAACCAGACACAGGTGCGCCCACATGAACAGGATCAGGCAGGCACCGGAGAGCATCTGGAGCCAGTCCAGATACGCGGCGCACTTGCAGCTGACCACGGGCTTGTGGGTTGCAATGGACGGTATGGACATTTACTTTCTCCGCTTTTCTAGTCGTTAGGCTTTTTCGGTTCTCTTGTTGTTGGAATGGGCGGCGATCAGCGCATCTTCGGGATCGTCGGCCATCTCGTCCAGGACGTTGCCGTCGAGCACGCGTGCGAGCTTGGGCCTGTCCAGAGCGCCTTCCCAGCCGGCGACCACGATGGTGGCGATGCCGTTGCCGATCAGGTTGGTGATGGCGCGGGCTTCGGACATGAAGCGGTCGACGCCCAGGAGCAGGGTCAGCGAGGCCAGGGGGATGTTGCCCACCGCGCCCAGCGTGGCCGCCAGGGTGATGAAGCCGCCGCCGGTGACCGCGGCCGCGCCCTTGGAGGTCAGCAGGAGCACGAACAGGATGTAGAGCTGGTCGGGCAGGGTCAGGGGCGTGTTGGTGGCCTGGGCCAGGAATACGGTCGCCATGGTCAGGTAGATGCAGGTGCCGTCCAGGTTGAAGGAGTAGCCCATGGGCAGGCACAGGCCCACCACGGACTGGTCCGCGCCGGCGTTCTCCATCTTGGCCATCATGCGGGGCAGGGCCGCCTCGGAGGAGGACGTGCCGAGCACCAGCAGAATCTCTTCGGAGATGTACTTGAGGTACTTCCAGAGCGAGAAGCCGGAGATCTTGCAGACGGCCCAGAGCACCACGAAGATGAACAGCAGGCAGGTGGCGTAAACGTCTATCATCAGCCTGCCCAGGGCCAGCAAGGCGTCCACCCCCTGGGTGGAGACCACCACGGCCATGGCGCCGAAGGCGCCGAAGGGCGCGAAGTACATGACGTAATGGACGACCTTGAACATGCCTTTCGCGAACTCGTCTATGAATTGCGCGACGTTTCTTGCGCGGTCGCCCAGGGCGGAGAGGCCGGTTCCGAAGAGGATGGAGAAGAAGAGCACCTGCAGGATGTCGCCCTTGGAGAAGGCGCCGACAACGGAATCAGGCACGATATTGGTGAGGAATTCGACAGTGGTCAGTTTCTTGGTCTCGCCCGCGTAGGCTTCAACCTTCTTCATGCCCGCGGCGTCGGCCTGCATCTTGTGGGCGTATTCGTCCATGCCCACGCCGGGCTTGGTGATGTTGACCACGCACAGGCCGATGGCCAGGGCGAAGAGGGTCATGGTCCAGAAGTAGATCATGGCCTTGAGGCCCACGCGGCCGACCTTGCCCATGTCGCCCATCTTGGCGATGCCGGTGACGACCGTGCAGAAGATGATGGGGGCGATGACCATCTTGACCATCTTGATGAAGGTCTTGGCCAGGGGTTCAAGCTTGCTGGCGAATGCCTTGGTCTCGGGGATGAGACCGATAACGACACCCAAGGCGATGCCGAACAAGACCCAGAAGTACAACGTTTTGTATATCTTCTTGCCTGCCATTGCTCCTATCCTCCTCTCGATCGCGCTACGATGGTTGAAACACTCTATGCGGACCTTGCCGCCTTGGTCCGGTGCGGCTCCGGGGTATAACGGTGCTGGCGTCCCGTTTGCCTCCTTGTAATGCACGGCCTGGGAGGGTGGCCGGGTTAAAGATGATGAGTCTGGTTGAAGTGTAGCACACTTCTCAACTTAGGCCTATGGGCAATAACCATGCCAGGATGGTCGAGAGGCGGATTTCTTTCGATAGTTAAGTAAAAACAGCGTTTTGAAGAAATTTCCGGGCATTGCGAGTTTGAGGCAAGGCAACAAATTGTGTGGCGGTGTGGCGGTTGTGGCGCCACACATCTGTGGCGAATGCCACACATTGAGACTAAGTCAGAACGAATTAGGAGGCGTAACGAACTGCAAAGGAAGGGGTCGGAAGCGGAGCGGACAGCTGAAAATTGCTCCAACTGCTCAATTATTCATACGATAGTAGCAGACAAAAGTCAATGACGGCACGAACCGGGGGCGGAGTACCCTTGTCAGGCCAGGATGCGCAGGAGAGTGTCCATGACGCCGGGCGCGGCGGCCACGATCCGCGCTTCGCCGTCCGTCCCGGGCAGGGGCTCCACGCGGCCGCCCGCCTCGCGCACGAGCAGGCATCCGGCGGCCACGTCCCAGAGGTGCAGGTTCATCACGAAGAAACCGTCCAGGCGGCCCGAGGCCACTGCGGCCAGATCCAGCGCGGCGGACCCGCTGCGGCGCACCCCGCCCACGTTGCGGGCCAAGGCGCAGAAGCGGCGCAGGTAATCGTCCAGGTGCGGCCAGCGCGGCGGGGGCACAACGGTGCCCACCAGGGCTTCAAGGGGCGCGGCCGCCTGGGAGACGCGCAGCGGGTTTCCGTTCAAAAACGCGCCGCCACCTTTGGCCGCCGAGTAGACGTCGCCGCGCGTGGGGTCGCTCACCACGGCCACGCGCACCTCGCCCTCAACCTCCAGGGCCAGGGAGACCGCGAACCAGGGCAGCCCGTGCACGAAGTTCATGGTGCCGTCCAGCGGGTCCACGATCCAGCGGCAGGGGGCGTTCCCGGTCTGGCCGCCCTCCTCTCCCAGCACGGCGTGGCCCGGGTAGGCTTTCAGCAGAACGCGGCGGATGGCCTGCTCAGCCTGGGCGTCGGTGGCCGTGCCCACGTCGCCGGGGCTTTTGTGCGTGCAGGCGTCGGGAGCGGCGTGGGGCATGGCCTCGCGGATGATCGCGGCGGCGGCCGAGGCGGCCTCCAGGGCTACGGCCAGGGCCTGGTTCAGGTCGGGCATGGGTACCTCCGGCGGCGAACATACCCGGAAGGGGCCGGGCATGTAAGAGGCAGGGAGGGCGGTTCCGGTGAAGCCCTGCGCCGCCGTATGGATACTGAGACGGGCGTGGGGAGGGGGCTGCCTGGATCGCTTTGCGGCCTGGGCGGGTGGGGAGCCTCAGCGCACCTGGAAGTACGCTTTGTAGGCCAGCCTTTGAAAGTGGTAACTCTTGATACTGTCGAGAGCTTTGCCCCATGCCTGCATGACCTCCTTGTTCGAGGCCACCTGGGCCGAGCGGCTGAGCTGGATGAAGGCCAGGATCTGCGAGAGGGCCAGGGTCTCCACGTCGCTGCGCGTGCGGGCAAGCTTGGCCGGGGCGATGGCCAGGAATTCGTCGGCGTGCTTGGCGAAGTAGGCGAACTTCAGCTCCGAGGCGATTTTGGAGGATGTGCTGTAGAGGCAGGCGAAGTACTCGTAATAGGTTTCCACGTCGGGGTCCGTGGCGGCGAAGTTGGCGTCATAGCGGCCGTGGCTGTTGGCGCCGTTCCAGTCTTTGCAGCGCGGGTCGAACTTCGCGTAGTCTATATGCGGGCCGCAGCCGGAGAGCGCCAGAAGGGAGATTGCGAGCAGTGCGGGGAGGAGGCGCTTCGGCGGCATGGGGTACTCCTTGGATTTGAATTGGCAGTTGGTTGCAACGGCGGACATTTGTAATGGTTGTGTGCGTCTACGTGCGTGATGGATCTTTGATGAGGTTGTGCAGCCAGTATCACTTAATTGGATTGATGGGGGGCGATACGGCCGTATAATATTCCATCGAGCGCTGGCGTGTCTAGTTGTGACCCATTTTGCTGATAGCTGTTGCCCACGCTGAGAGAAGGGCTTCATTGTTTGATATCATGTGTGGATTTGATTCGTGTATGCTAAGAAGGATATGAGAGATGAGCAGCGTTTCCTTGTCGCTTCGAGATGACAGCATTTTCCCGATGACCATATGAGTGAATTCGCTTGGATTGTTCAACAAATAGTCAATTCCGACCAATATTGCCGCATGCTGGTATGACAAATTTATGCACATAGATATTCATAGTAGGTATCCATGTCCGGGTTAGTTTGCATGAATTCGCTCTTCGACGGCATGATGCCTTTTTCGCCATTCCACTCACGGCACTTTGGGTCGAACTTGGTGTAGTCGATCCCCCTGTGGCATGCTGTCGGCGCAGCCATGAGGCATAATAGGCAGATTGTGAGGAATGTTGGCGGCGAGGGTGACATCGGGAAAAAACCTTTGGGTGAGGGCCATCTCGTGGTCATGACTCGTTCATGGGGCCTGATCCGTTCTCTTGTGCGAATTTGCCTTGTTTGTTTTTATGTGAACATCAGGGCGCTGGTGGTGATGATGGATCTAGTTGTTTGGTGATGTTCGTGAAGTATCCATTGGACAGCGCATATGCAAAACTGTTCTTATGCTTCATATTGTCTATTGCAGTTTTCCAGGATTTAAGCAAAATTGTATCTTTTCTAATTTCATCCCTGTGATATTTAGCTATATCATAGATTAGTATCGATATGTACAAAGTTTCATTGTCAGCACCTGGGGCCATTAGTTTCTTTGGTATGAATGCTATAAATTCATTCCAATGTTCCATGAAGTATTTTTCGCCTCCAATTGCGTGTTGATATGGTATCATAATACAAATATAATGTCCATAATTATCCTCGAGAGACGCCTTGTCACTGTCAAATTTCAAGTTAAATGACTTTGAGTCGCTTGCATCAACCCATTCTTTGCATCTTGGGTCAAGCTTGGCATAATCTCTAGTGGGACCACAGCCTACAATTGTAAGCAGAGCTGTTGCGAGCAATGCTGTGAGAGTGTGCTTCAAATTCATGAAATATTCCATCTGAGTAAAATCGCAGAAATCGCAGTGTCAACTGTTGCTGATGATTGCGAGTTCGCCAGTTACGGTTGCCTGGTGATGGTGTTGTAGATGCCGTAAGATACGGAGTACGGCCAGCCGTCCTTGCGTTTCATGTTGTCAACTGCTGATTTCCAGGCACTGATGAGTTTTTGATCGTTCATTATTTCTGATTTATGAGTTCTTGCGATCTTTTGAATTAAGATAGAGATGAGGAAAATTTCTTTGTCATCTCTTGGTGATAGTAGTTTGCTTGGTGCGAGCATAATAAATTCTTTCCAATGTACCATGAAGTATTCCGAATTCCCTCTTACGTGGTGGAATGGTATATTGAGGCACATGTAGTATTCGTAGTAGTCTTCAATTCTGGGGTTGGTTTTGTCGAATTCCCACTGGATACTGTTTGGATTACCATTGCCGAGCCATTCCCTACAGCGTGAATCGAATTTGCTGTAATCGACGCGGAGACCGCAACCGGCCATCAGAACCAAAAGCAAACTAGCGATGGCGACGCCGCAAGGCGAAAATATCTTAGGCATAGGCCCTCTCGAAGAGTAAGTGTATGCATTTGCAAGTATTGTAATTCGTAATTATAATTGTTATTATGTATCATTTTTAGTCCTGAATTGACAAGAAAAAAAGCCAGAAGCCGGTAAGCTTCTGGCTTTATTTCTTGAGGCGGATCAGGCGCGGATGTCAGCGCCGCTCCCAATCCTCACGTGGCGGCGGCGTGGGCCGAGCCGGTTCCGGGTCAGGCGGGCGATAGTCCGGGTAGGCTATCCTTTTGGCCTCCTGTTCATATATGCTGCCTTCATAGCCGTTGCGCAGCGCTTCCCAGAGGTAGCCGGGCCGGGTCATCCCGAGCTGGAACTGGCCTGAATGGACGGCTTCCTCAGTCAACATGTTGAAGTCTTCTTCCGAATCATGCGGATTGAATCTACCTGACGCTGAGGGCGCGATGTAGATGTGGTCCTCCAGTGTGATCGCCCCCTTGTCGGACGGCATGTACCACGGTGTTTCCCCAACGTGGATCTTCAGCGAATCCAGATCCATGTTTTCAAACCGTGTCCCCTTTATCCGCTCCCTGAGCCGCTCCTTCATGTCCGGTGAGAGCGGTGCCCAGTTACTGCCCCGCACGGCGTCGCTCTCAGGGTCGTAGGGCTGGTTCATGGGGCCGGGTTCGTTCTCCGGCACGAACGGGCCTTGCTGGCGGCCCTGCAACCCGCCCTGGCGCATTCCCGCAGTAGTAAGAAGCCCGGATGGCGCACCCACCGGGCCTTCGCCGGTCCTCTGCCCATCATCTCCAAGGCCGCGCTTGAGCGTCATCCCCACGGGATCGATCATTGCCGGATCGACGCCCAGCATCCGGGCGTAGCCGCGCTGCGTCTGGGCCTGCGTCAGGGGCGGTCTGCCCATGGGGTAGGCGTCAAGAGAAGGCGGATCGTCCGGGTGGCGAGCCGGATACGAGTCGACGAAATCGATATCCGTTCGGTGGAAACCCGGGTCCGGGTTGTGGGGACCAGGGCCGAAGCGCGAGAAGCCGGGATCTGGATCAGTGTCTTCCTGGTCGTAGCGGAAGATGCCGGGGTCCGGGTTGTGGTCATCGGGAAACAGTGGCGCAAAGCGCGGGTCGGGGGCCTTGGGCGAATACGGCCGTAATAGGTCGAGGAAGCCCAGGCCGGGGGGGGCGAAAAGCATGAGTGAATCCTCCTTTGGATTTTCGGAGGATTGTATTCAGGCGGCGGATGATTCCACCCCACATAGGGCTATGTGGGAAGATTCTTCAAAAAAGTCGTCCGGGTGGCGGCCGATCAAACGATGCCGTGCTTGTCCATGTTCCGGTACAGCGTGCGCCTGTCCACGCCGAGCAGCCTCGCTGCCTTGGCGCGGTTGCCCCCGGCCCGGGTCAGGGCGGATTCGATGTCCTCCCGGCTGATGCCGCGCTGGGGCCGGGCGAAGGGCGCGGCGGGATAGGGTTGGGTTGCCTGGCCGCCCGGAAGTTCGACGCCGGCGGAGGGGAGGGGCTGGGCAAAGTGGTTGCCGGGGGGCGCGGTGAGCTCGCGCGGCAGGTGCGAGGGCAGTATCTCCCCCCCCGGGCAGAGGATGCAGGCGTGCTCCAGGGCGTAGCGCAGCTCGCGCACGTTGCCCGGCCAGGGGTGGGTCATGAAGATGCGCATCACCTCCTCGCTGGGCTTGGAGATGTGCTTGCCGAAGCTGTTGCGGAACAGGCCCAGGAAGTGCTCGCAGAGCAGGGGGATGTCCTCGGTGCGCTCGCGCAGCGGGGGCAGGTGGATGACCATGACCTTGAGGCGGTAGTAGAGGTCCTCCCTAAAGAGGCCCTGGCGAATTTTCTCCTGCATGTTCACGTTGGTGGCCGCGATCACGCGCACGTTGGCCCGTCTGGTGCGCGAATCGCCCACGCGCTCGTACTCCTTGCGCTCAAGCACCCGCAACAGGTTCAGCTGGATGCGCGGGGAGATGTCGCCGATTTCGTCCAGGAAGATCGTGCCCCCCTCGGCGGCCTCGAAGCGGCCCATCTTGTCGCGGATGGCCCCGGTGAAGGCCCCGCGCACGTGGCCGAACAGCTCGCTCTCCAGCAAACTCTCTGAGAGCGCCGAGCAGTTCACCTTGATGAGCGGCCCCTTGGCCCTGGGCCCGCCGTAGTGCAGGGCCTCGGCCACCAGCTCCTTGCCGGTGCCGGACTCGCCCGTGACCAGCACGGTGGATTCCACCTCGGAGAGCTGGTCCAGCACGGAATAGATGGAGCGCATCAGCTTGGACTTGCCGATGAGCCCACGGTGGCCGTGCAGGTCCGTGAGGCGCTTCTCGAGGTCGGCCAGGCGGGTGATGTCGCGGATGACCAGCACCGCGCCCACGAAGTTGTTGTTGGGGTCCAAGAGCGGGGAGGAGTTGATGACCACGGTCTGGCCCGGGCGGTGGCCCTTGCACTCCACGCGGTATTCCAGCACCGGCTCGCGCGTCTTGAGCGTGGTGGAGATGACCTCGAAGCAGCCCCGCTGGCAGTGCCCGGCCACCAGGTGCAGGTGCATGCCGTGGGTGGTCTCGCCGCCGATGCAGCAGATCTCGTTCAGGGCGCGGTTGGTCTGGATGACCTCCATCTCGGTGTTGACCACGATGATGGCGTCCGGGATGGAGCGGAACACGGCCTCCAGGTTCAGGCGCAGGCGCTCCTTCTCGTCCATCACGGTCTTGAGCGCGCGCTCCGAGAGGATGCGCTCCGTGATGTCGCGCCCAACGGACTGGAACTCCACCAGCCTGCCCTGCTGGTCGAACAGGGCGTGGTCGTGGCGCTGGAGCCAGCGCTCCTCGCCGTCGGCCATGACCAGGCGGTACTCGATGGCCCCGGTGGGGGCCTCCGGGGTGAGGGCGGTCAGGTGCGCCTCCACGCGCACGCGCTCCTCGGTGGGCATGGAGGTCTTGAGGTGCGCGCCCAGCAGCTCGTCCTTGGGCTTGCCGAAATAGCGGGCCACGGCCGCGTTGGCGAAGGTCACGGCCCCGTCGGGGCGGAAACGCCAGACCAGCTCGGTCTGATCCTCGACGATGGCGCGGTAGCGGGCCTCGCTGCTCTCCAGGGCCTCCTTGATGAGGCGGCGCGCCGTGACGTCGGTGAGGTAGCCCACGATCTCCTGGGGGCGGCCGAAGGGGTCGAGCACCAGGCGGAACTGGTCCCTGATCCAGCGGGTGAGCCCCTGGGCGTTTGTGAAGCGGTACTCCCGGGTGCCCTGGCCCAGGGCCATCTGCATGCGCAGCTCGGTCTCCAGGGCGGGCACGTCGTCGGGGTCCATGCGGGAGTGCCAGAAGTTGGGGTCGCTAAGGAAGTCGTCCGGGGTGAAGCCGGTGAGGTCCTCGATGTTGTCGGAAATGAAGGTGGGCTGCAGGTTGCCCAGGGGCCTGCGGGAGTAGATCACCGCCGGGGAGCTGGTGAGCAGCGTCTTGAGCCGGGCCTCGGTGCGGGCCAGGGCCTCCTCGCTGGCCTTGCGCTCGGTGATGTCCTGCACCATGGGCAGGTAGTAGAGGGGCTTGCCCTGGGAGTCGCGCACCAGCGCGGCCGAGAGGTGCACCCAGATGACGTAGCCTTCCTTGTGGATGTAGCGCTTCTCCAACTCGTAGTTGTCGATCTCGCCGGTGCGCAGCTTGGCGGAGCGGGCCTGGGCGGCCTCCACGTCCTCCGGGTGGGTGAGGCGGATGATGTTGGTGCCGAGCAGTTCCTGCTCGTCGTAGCCGGTGATGAGGCAGAAGGCCTCGTTGACGCGCAGGAACTTCCAGTCCAGGTCCAGGAGGGCCGCCCCGATGGGGGACTGGTCGAAGGTGCGGCGGAAGCGCTCCTCCGATTCGCCCAGGGACTGCTCGATCATGCGCACCGCGGCTTCGGCGTTCTTGCGCTCCGTGATGTCGATGTTCAGGCCTTCGATGTAGAGCACCTCGCCCGACTCGTCGCGCACCTGCCTGGCCGCGGTGTTGATCCAGCGGACGCCGCCGTCCTTGCGGCGGAAGCGGGTCTCGAACCCGGTGACGCGCCCGCGCTCGCGCAGCTCGGTGAGCAGGTGGTCGCGGTCCTGCGGGTCGATGTAGAGCTGGGAGCGCAGGTCCGTGAGCTCGCTGATGAGCTCCTCCGGGCTCTCGTAGCCCAGGATCTCGGCCAGGGCCGGGTTCACGGCGATGAAGCGGCCGTCCGGCGTGGACTGGAACACGCCCTCCACCGCGTTCTGGAAGAAGGACTGGTACTTGCGCTCGGCCTGCTTGAGCGGGGAGAGGTCCGTGATGGTGAGCACGCTCACCGGGCCGCGCGCCATGAGCAGGGGGTGGGCGGTGATGAGCACGGGCAGTTGCCGGCCGCCTTCGGACTGGAGCGTGCGCTCCTGGGGCGGCAGCGCGGCGCTGAGGTCCAGGGGCAGGGCCTGGCCCGGGGCGCAGAGGCACTCCAGGCCGTGGCACTGGCGTCCCACCACGGAATCGACGGACTTGCCCAGCAGTTCCAGGGCCTTGGGGTTGGCGTGCAGGATGACGTTGGTGGTCGCGTCGATGAGCAGGACGCCCGCGTCCACGGCTTCGAGCAGGTCAAGATGGTTGGTCAACGGCATGTCCTGGCCTCCGCGGGTTGGGTACGATGTGCGCCCGGCCCTGTCAAAGGCTCTTGCTTTGGAGGGCGTGCTTTGTCACATCTCACAGGAGCGGGCGGCGAAGCGCCCGTATACCCCGGAGGTTCCGATGCGCGCATTGGCTGCGGTCATACTGGCCCTGTGGACGGTTGCCCCCCCCGCAATGGCGGGAAGCCTGGACGGCGAGGCCTGGAAGGAGATGCTCGCGGGCATCGACGCCGACCTGCAGCGCAGGGGCCAGGAAGTGGCGGCCATGAACGCCGCCCTGCCGGAGATTTCCGCCAGGGCCCAGGCGGCCCTGACCGACTGCGACAACATGCTCACGCAGACACTGCTGCTGCGCGGCCTGGCGGGCGACAACCCCTGGACCATGCGCACCCTCATGTTCCGCTTCAGCGGGTTGAGCAAGCGCCTGGAGGATGCCTCCCGCAGGATCAAGCTGCTCAAGGAGCATCTCGCCCGGGTCAAGGAGGAGAACGCCACCCTGCGCGAGATCAGGCGCAAGGGCATGGACGTGGCCTACGACGACGCCACCGTGAACGACCTGGCTGAGCACACCCGCAAGCTCGCGCCCATCAAGGCCCAGGTGGACGTGCTCCAGGCCAGGGTGAACGAGATACTGGGGCATTTCGAGGCGCTCTCCAGCCAGGTGGCGGACGCGAACAACGGGCTGGTCAAGGACTACCGCCACATCTTCAAGGGCCACTTCTTCGATCGCTCCCATCCCGTGACGGACACCTTCGGGGCCGTGCTGCTGGCCAGCGTCACCCGGGACTGGCTCGCCGACTTCCCGCGCTTCGCCGTGCCGATCCTGGCCGGAACCCGCTGGGGCCCGCTGCTGCTGTTCGGGGTGGTGGCCTGGGCCGCCCTGCTGCTGCTCGGGGCGGGCGTGGCCCGCAGGTTCTCGCTGCACGGCGACGCCGAACTGCGCCGGGGGTGGACCCTGTTCAGCCTTGGGCTGGCCTTCTTCATGGGCTCGCGGTACGTGCCAATCACCTCCAGCCACATCCTGAACCTCATGCTGGTCACCGCCGTCTTCGCCGGGGGCTGGCTCATGCTCCGCAGGCACTACCCCGAGGGGGGGCTGGGATTCTTCCTCGCGGTCTACTGCGCCGGCGTGGTCACGCAGATGCTGAACATGCCGCCCGAGCTCATCGCCGTGGTCTGGCCGCCGGTCATGGGCCTGGCCGGGTGGAACCGCTGGCTGGCCGGGGAGAAGTCCGTGGCCCTGAGGCTGTGGGTGGCCGGCGTGGCGGCCCTGCTGGGGTTCGCCCCGCTGGCCGTGGCCCTGGTGCAGGCCTGGTTCATCCTGCGGCTGATGGTGGCTGCGGCCAGGGGGCTCAAGAAGCTGCTGGCCGGGGCCGGGGGGATGTGGTTCCACTACGTCCACCCCCTGGCCGTCACGGTCCTCGTCGTGCTCTACCTGTGCTGGGTGCTGGTGTTCATGGGCGGCCCCGGCTTCGTGGACTACGTCTTCGAGCTGCAGTGGGAGCTGGGGCCGGTGAAGCTCTCCCTGGACGCCCTTTCCTCCATGGTGGTGCTGTTCTTCGCGGTGCGCCTGCTCCTGGCCTGGGTCGGGGCCTTCCTGGAGGAGGTCAGCTTCGGGGGCAAGCCTTTGGACCCGGCCCTCTCCCACACCCTGACCACCCTGTGCTCCTACACGCTGTGGCTGGCCTTCTTCCTGGTGGGCCTGCATCAGCTCGGGCTGCCGCTCTCCGGGCTGACCTGGATCGCCTCGGGCCTCTCCGTGGGCGTGGGCTTCGGGCTCAAGGACATCATCAACAATTTCGTCTCGGGGCTCATCATCCTCTTCGGCGGCTCCATCAAGAAGGGCGACGTGGTGCAGACGGGCAAGCTCCTGGGCGAGGTGACCAACGTCTCCGTGCGCAACACCACCGTGCGCACCATGGACAACTCCATGGTCATCATCCCCAACTCCAGCTTCCTGCGCGGCGAGATCATCAACTGGAGCTTCCAGGACAAGCGCATCCGCCTGACCGTCCCCGTGAGCGTGATCCCGGGCACGAAGGTGAAGAAGGTGCGCAAGATCCTGCTCGAGACGGCCGGGGAGAACGCGAAGGTGCTCAAGGACCCCGCGCCCTCGGTGGTGCTGCGGCAGCTCGGCAAGCTGGGCCTGGATTTCGAGCTGTACGTCTGGATAGAGGACTTCCGCGCCAAGTTCGACGTGGAGTCCGAGCTGGCGGCCAGCATCGACCAGGCCCTGCAGGACGCCAAGATCACCGTGGCCTTCCAGGGCGCCAAGGTGAAGTACAAGCCCAAAGGCTCGGAGGAGAGCCAGCGCGAGGCCGCGCGCGAGGCCCTGCGCGAGAAGCGCCACAAGGTCTTCAGCCTGGTGCGCCCGCTGCGGCGCGTGCACATGCGCGCCAAGTGGGGCGTGCCTGCCTCGGTGCCCGCCGAGGATGAATCCTGAGCCCGTTCGTCACCGCGGTGTAACCGGCGCCGGGCTGTGCGCGACATGAAAGGCGGAGGCCCGGTGGCAAGGACAGGACCAGACGATTCGCAGGTTGTCAGGCGTGTGCTCGATGGGGACACGGAGGCTTTCTCCGTGCTCGTGAAGGCGCACGAGCAGCACCTGTTCCGCCTGCTGTCGCGCCACCTGCCCGCCAGCGAGGTGGCCGAGGCCGCCCAGGAGGCCTTCCTGGACGCCTACCAGCACCTCTCCAAGCTGCGCGAGCCGGAGCGCTTCCGATCCTGGCTGTCGGCCATAGCTTTGCGCCGTTCCGCCGATTTCTGGCGCGAGAACGCCCGCAGGGCCGAACGGGGGGTGGACTTCTCGAGCCCCGTGGAGCTGGCCTGGCTGGAGTCCGTCATGCAGGAGGACTCCTCGCAGCGCTTCGATGAACAGATCGAACGCGACGAGGCGGCCCGGCTGGTGGAGACGCTGCTCAAGGAAATAAGCCCCGAGGACCGCATCGCCGTGGAGCTCTACTACGCCGAGGAGTATTCCGTGGCGGAGATCGGCGAGATGCTGGGGTGGGGGGAGTCGAAGGTGAAGGTGCGGCTGCACCGCGCCAGACAGAAGATGGCCCGCAAATGCGAGGGCCTGACCGGACGGGGGGGTAACTCATGATCGACAACGCGAAATTGGAGCGCATCTGCGCCAAGGTGGTGGCTGGACGCCCCACTGTGGATGTTCCGCCGGGCTTTGCCGGGCGGGTGATGGCCCACGTGCGCGAGCGGGCCGAGGCCGCGCTGGAGGGCTGGTTCGTGCGCCGGGTGGCCTTCCCGCTCATGGCGGGCGGCGGCGTGGCCTCGCTGGGCCTGGGCCTGGCCTGGATGTGGCTGTGGCAGGCCGGATACATGACCGAGCTGTCGATCATGCTCTCGGGCAACGTGGTGGGGGGCTTCTAGATGCCGCTGACGAGCAAGAGCAAAATGGCCCTCGCCGGGGCGGGCATCTTCCTGGCGGGCCTGCTGGCGGGCACGGTGGGCACGGCGCTGGTGGCCAAGTACCACATTCTCCCCCTGACCCGCATGGACAGGCCCGGCGCGGCCGGGTTCTTCATGGAGCGCCTGAGCGTGGCCCTCAAGCTCGACGACGAGCAGCGGCGCGGCATCCTGCCCATCGTGGAGGAGACCCTGCTCCGCATCGGGCAGGCCCGCAAACCGTGCCTCCAGGCCGAGGACGAGGCCGTGGCCGCCGGTGCCGAGCGCATCCGCGCCCAACTGCGCCCCGAGCAGCAGGGCCGCTTCGACGAATTCCTGGCCAAGGTCAAGGAACGCCGCCGCAAGATATTCGGGAGCTGAGCCCGGGGCTCCATCACCTCCGGGCCGTACGCTTCCGGGCCTGACTCCCACCGGGGGAGCGCTCCCGGAGCGGCCCGGGCCCGATCCGGCAAGACTCGTTTGACGCCGGAAGGCTTTTTGTTCACCATGAACAAAATGCCCTCTCAATAACCGGCGGTCACCATGGTCAAGCTCTCCTGCCTGTCGCTGTTCAAGTCATCGCTTGCCTTCACCGGCCTGCACTTCGGCTCGTTCTGCCGCTGGCTGATACCGCCCATGCTGCTGAGCGCCGCCGCCCTGCTGGCGGCCTTCGCCCTGCACTCCTGGAAAGGGGTCTGGGCGCTGTACATCCCCGCCGGAATATTCGCGGTGTTCTGCTGGATGCCCTACTGCCTGCGGGTGAACCAGATGGCCATTCTGGGCGGCGTGGAGCCGGGGGGCTACGCGGAGAAGATCTTCAGCCGCAGGAGCCTACGCTACGTGCTCTACGCTGTGCTGCTCACGTTCATCATTGCTGTGGGCATGGGGTTGTCCCTGGCGCCGGTCATGATCGCGGCCAAGGACGGGCTCGACAGCCTCGACGGCCGCATCGGGCTCATCCTGGCGGCCGTGCTCGCCACGCTGGTGCTGGTCACGGCGCTCCTGGTGCTCACGGCCCCGCTGCACCTGATCTATCCCGCCGTCGCCGTGGAGGAGGAGCCCTCCCTCTCGCAGGCCTACCACCTGGGCTCGGGGCACAAGTTCTCCCTGGTCATGGCCATGGGGATCCCCCCGCTGGTCTTCGGGCTGTTGAGCGCGCTGGTGGAGGGCCTGGCCTGGCTCTTCCTGCCGGAATCATCCGACGCGGCAAAGCTGATAACCATGCCCGTGACCTTGACGATCTCCTGGCTGAACTCCATCACCTCCATGGCCGTGATGGCCATCGCCTACCGCACCCTGCGCGGCCTGCCCGACCCGGACGCGCCCGCGCGATCAGCTGAACCCCAAGGAGCCCGGACGTGACCTCAGAAGACGGCGAAAGCTGGCGTTTCTCCCCCCTGGCCGTGGCCGGGGGGGCGCTTTCCTTCGTGATCTCCAACCGGAGCCTGCTCGCCAAATGGGCGCTGGCCCCGATGGCCTTCGGCGTGCTCTATCACCTGCTCATGCCCTCAAAACCGGTTTCGCCGGATGCCAGCGGGGCGACCGTCCTGGTGATGCTGGCGCTGGGCTTCCTGCTGCTCTGGGTGCGCGTGCCGCTCGATGTGCGCCTGTACCGCAAGGCCCTGCTCTCGGAGACGCCGTCTTCGTTCTACGGGATGCAATTGCTGGAAGGGTGCACCTGGCGCTACTTGGGGACCTACTTCAAGATCGGCGTCGCCTATCTGGGCGGCGCGTTCCTGCCCGGCATGCTGTTGGCCGCTGTGTACGTCGTCAGCGGCCCCGCCGCCGCAAAGGCCACGGAAGGCTGGCAGCAGGCCGTGGGCCCGGTGGTCTACGCGCTGGCGATCTGCGCCGTGGGCTACATCTGGCTCGCCCCTCGGGCCGTGATGCTCTTCGCGGACACGGCGGTGGGCGGCTCCATGCGCCTGTTCGGCAGGAACCCGTCCCTGCTGGCGGCCTGCGAGGCCCGCTGGCGCATCGTGGCGGTCATGTTCCTGATCTGGCTCCCGGAGTATGCGGGCGTCGGGCTGAACCTCCTGGGCGACTCCCTGGGCTGGTGGGAAAACCAGGCGCTGGCCCTGGGCTTTTCCGTGTGCAGTTATTTCCTGGGCTTCGCCACGGCCCTGGTCTCCATGGCCGCCGGGGCGGGAGTGTACGCCCGGCTGCAAGGCAGGCCCGAACCCGCCCCGGAAGAGTTGGAAGAGGCGTGAGCCACAGCCTCCTGAGCGTGCCGCGTGCCGTGGTGGGCGTTATCGCCCTCATGGCCGGCCACTCCAGGGCGCTGCTGCTTCTCTCCTGGCCGATGCCCGCCTGCGGGGCGCTCTTCCTGGCCGTGGCCGCCCTGGGGCTGATGCCCGAGTGGGCCGTGCTCCCCTCGCTCGGGGCCACGGTGTCCGCGCTGCTGTTGCTGGCGGCGGCCTTCAACGTGCACGCCCTGCGCCTGCTGCTGGCCTCCTGGGAGCCGCCCTCGGGCTTCCTGGCCCGGCTGTCCGGTTCAGCAACCTGGAAACAGCTGGGCGCACTGGCCCTGCTTTTGGGCCTGGCCGCGATTCCCGGCGCCCTGGGGAGCTGGCTGGCCTCGCTCCTGATGGACGCGGGCCTGCCTGAGCAGGCCGAAGCCGTCCTGGCCGTGGCCCTGCCCGTGCTGGCGGCCCAGGCCGCAACCCCCAGGCTCCAGTTGCTCTGGCTGCCGGGGTTGGCCCTGGGCGACCCCGCCCCATGGCGTTCGGCCCGGCATGCGGCCAGGGGCCATCTGCCTCGGCTGGCAGCCCTGAACGTGCTCCTTGGCGTGTTCTGGCTCGGCGTGAACCTTTTCGCGGGCTGGTTGGTGGGGGCTTTCGCCCTTGATGGCAGCCAGGCCCAGCTCGAACTGCTCACCGAATTCTGCTGCCTGCCCGTGCAGCTCGGCGCCTGGGTCTGCCTCCAGGCCATCTGCCACATCCGCCTGAACCGATCCCCCGAAATCTGAGTTTTTTTCATTCCGGCCAAGTTTTTCCCCACATAGCCCTATATGGGGTGCAATCCGCGCGCTCCTGCATATCATGCCTCTCCACCTGGCAAGGAGAACGCATGACATTCACGAGAACAACGCTCATCGACGCGAGCCCCACGGGGGACTCGGTCAAACAGGCCGTCCTGGACCTGGACGCCGACCTCACCGGGGCCTTCGCGGGCCTCAACCAGCTCCTGGCGTCGCTCGGCGGCAAGATCAGCCAGGGGGACTACAACCAGCCCCAGGGTGTGCCCCGCCTGGACGCCTCGGCCAAGATCCCCGCCGGGCTGCTGCCCAGCCTGCTGGCTGAAGGCCCCGTCGGCATGATCGCCGCCTTCGGCATGCAGTCGCTGCCCGCGGGGAGCAACTGGCTGCCGTGCAACGGCGCGGAGCTGCCCATGGCGGACTACCCCGCGCTCTACGCGGCCATAGGCACTTCTTTCGGCTTCGCCGCCGAACCGGCCAAGTTCAAGATTCCGGACTTGCGGGGCTTCTTCCTGCGCGGTTGGGACAACAACGCCCACGTGGACCCCGACGCCGCCGGCCGCACGCGCGGGGACACCGTGGGCTCCACGCAGGGCTTCGACTGCCAGAAGCACACGCACCTCGTGGGCATCAATGGGTATAGCCAATCCGGCGGGGGCTTCAACACGGTCAACGTGGGACTCCGCGACGGAAGCGGGGTGTTCCACACGCAGGATTTCACCCCTCAGTTCACCGACGCCGAGAAGCTGGACGACTACGGCGTGGCCGGGAAGGAGACTCGTCCCGTCAACATCGCAGTCCTGTACTGCATCAAGTGGAGGTAAGCACATGATCCTGTATTCCTACGACATGTCCGGCCTCTACGTGGGGCCTGTGGCCGCGGCCCTTTCGCCCGCCCGCCCCTTCATCGAAGGCGAGCCCAACTACCTGCGGCCCGCCCGTTCCACCGAGCAGGCCCCGCCGGATTGCGAGCAGGGCTTCGTCCCCGTGTTCGACGGAGAATGCTGGCAACCCGTTGAGGACCACCGGAGCCAGGCCATCCACAACACCGCGACCGGCGTCGCCCACGTAGTGACCGAAATCGGCCCCATCCCAGAAGGCTGGACCACCCAGCCCCGCCCGGACGCCCGCTTCCTCTGGGACGGACAAGCCTGGGCCCTGGACGAGGCCCTGGCACTGGACAGCGCCCGCCGCACCCGCAACGCGTTGCTGACGGGTTGCGACTGGACGCAGCTCCCCGATTCGCCCCTGAGCCCCGAAACTAAGGCGGCCTGGGCGGCATACCGCCAGGCCCTGCGCGACTTCCCGGCCGGCTGGACCCTGGACAAACCCTGGCCCGATGCCCCGCAGGAGTAATCATGGCCCACAGACACGACATCATCGTCGAGCAGGGCGCGACCCTGCTCCTGGAAGTGGACTGCCAGGACGAGAACGGCTCGCCCTGCGACCTCACCGGCTGCTCCGCGGCCGCCCAGGTCCGCGTGCGCTACGCCGACCCGGACCCGGCGGCTGTGTTCACAGCGGACGTGTCGCCCTTGTCCGGGCGCGTGACCCTGACCCTGAGCGCCGAACAGACCCGCGCCCTCACCAAACCATACGGCGTATGGGACCTGCGGCTCAATTGGCCCGACGCCATGGTGCAGCGGCTGGTGGAAGGAAAAGTGACCGTGAAACCGGAGGTGACGCGCTGATGGCCGCCGTTGTTCAAAGAATCGTGCTGCGCACCCCGGAGACCGTGGGCTCCATGGCCCAGTTCACAACCCTGGAGCAGTGCCGAATGGAGTCGGCGGAGGCCGCCGCACAGGCGCAGAACGCCCAGGGGTACATGGGGCAGGCGTCGGCCAGCGCCCAGGCATCCGCGATCTCGGCGGGGCAGGCCGCGGCAAGCGCGGCCGCGTTCCCCAAGGGCGTCGCGCCGGGCCAGTTGCCCCCGGCCTGGTGCCTGGGGTCGGCGGCGTTCCAGAACCTGCGATTCATAGACGCCGCGAAGTCCTACACTGAGGCTGAGATGTTCGATCCCATGCAGACATCCGCCATTTTGGTTGGTGTTTCCGCTCCGGGAGCAAGGCGTGGTGACTTTGCTGTTGTTTCAAGCTCCGCTGCGCATTACGGCTTCTTGTTCTGGTGTGAAGTCATGGACAATGCATTGAACGTGTATGCCATCAACATAAACCCAGTTGACGCGCTGCTCTCCGCTTCCGACTTCTACATCCGCGTCATGAAGAGGATCCCCTAATGGCCATCATCAGACCGGTCTTCAACTGGGTGGCCCAGCCGGGCATCACCCCCCCGGCGGTCAACTTCACGCGCGCCTCCACGGCCACTTACACGGACGCACTCGGCGTGATCCGCACGGCAACCTCCGGAGTCCTGCGCGACAGCTTCGATCCGCTGACCGGGGCCTACCTGGGCAAGCTCATCGAAGAGCAGCGCACCAACCTGCTGGCGTACTCCTCGGTGTTCGACAACGCGGCCTGGACCCAGCTCAACGGCCCGGTGATCGCCCCCGGAGCGGCGGTTTCGCCGGACGGAACCCAGACCGCATACTCCGTGGGGGACACCTCCACGGCCTATACGCAAACCATCAAACAGGATCTGACCGTCCCGGCGAACACCAGCACCTACTGCGCCTCGCTCTACGTGCAGAAAACGCCGGGGGGCGGCCCCATCACCAACTTCAACCTGTACTTCTTCAACGGCACCCAGGCCAACTACAGGCTGGAGGTCAACACGGCCACGGGCGAATGCCACACCAACACGGCCTACGCAGGGTCGGCAGCCCCGGCGGGGTTCGGCGTCATCGACTGCGGGCAGTACTGGCGGCTGTGGGTCGCGGGCGCGAACAAGGGCGACAGCACCTCGCTGCGCTTCGGCCTCACTCCATCCTATGGCCTCGGCTGGAACCAGCCGTTGTCCGACGTGCTGCAAACCAAGACGCTGGCGATCTGGGGGGCGCAACTGGAGGAGGGGGCGTTCCCAACCTCCTACATCCCCACCACGTCCGCACCGGTCACACGCAGCGCGGACCAATGCACGCTGCCTCTGGCCAGCCTGGCGGACAGCGGAGGGAATCCGGCGTTCGGCATGGCCTGCGGCACGATGTTCGCCAACTTCGCGTTCAACGGGTTGCGTACGGATGTGGTCGGTCAGGCCGTCATCGGCCTGGATGACGGCACCACGGCCAACAGGATCAACATCAGCAGGACACTGGCGTCCGGCCTGTTCACCTGGGACAAGGTCTTCGGGGTGCAAGTGGGGGCGGTACAGATCCTTCATCCGTCCCCTGCCGCCGGAACCCACTACCGGGCCGCCTATGGGTTTGACAGCGCCGGGCGTTCCTCCTGCCTCAATGGTGGGGGCGTGCTCACCGATGCCACCCCAATCGCTCCGGTTGCTACGACCCTCAACATAGGCTCTTTGGCCAACGGGTCGTTCCTCAACGGCGTGGTCAGGCATGCGGCGCTGTTTGCCCGCAGGTTCTCCGACGCGGACCTCCAGGCCTTGACCGCATGACGGCAACGGCGGCCCCTCGGGGGGCCGCCTTCACATAGAGGGCGTTCCGCCGGCGGAACGTCACACGGCGCGCGCCAGGCCCTGGACCTTCTCCGCCAGGAGGGGGGCCAGGGCCATCGAGCAGGTGAAGGCGGGCGAGATGGCCCCCAGCACGTGAAGCTGGCCCGGGGCCTCCTCGGTGACGAAGTCCATCACCAGGGAGTTGGTCCGGGTGTCCACCAATTGCGGGCGGATGCCCACCTTGGGGCTGGGGAGCACATCCTCCCTGCGCAGCTCGGGCACCAGCCGGGCCGCGTCGGCGAAGAAGTGGCGGAACAGGTACTTGCGCGGCTCGGAAAGGGCCACGCGGCGGAAGACCGGGCTCCTGGCGAGGAGCAGGGCGTCCTGCCAGAGGAACCTGGGCGCTTCGGCGTCCAGGCCGCCCAGCAGGCCGTAGTTTTCCCGCCCGAATGCCGGGATGGCCGTGGGCCCCAGGTGCACCCGGCCCGAGACCGCCCGGGTGAAATGCACGCCCAGGAAGGGGGTGTCCGGGTCGGGCACGGGGTAGATGCTGCCCCGGCACAGGCGCGAGGCCTCGGGGGCCAGGCTGCGGTAGAGCCCCTTGAAGGGCACCAGCATGTAGCGCAGGCCCAGCCCGTGGGCATGGGCCAGGGTGTCGGCGTGGGCTCCGGCGGCGTTGACCAGCACGCCGTACTCCACCCGCCCGGCGCTGGTCAGCAGGGCGCGGCCCGGCGCGGGGCCTTCCACGCGCACCCCGAAGCGCACGCGGGCGTCAGGGTGCGCGGCCAGGTCGGCCAGCAGGCTTTGCAGGATTGCCTTGGGCTCCACCACGGCCGTGAGCGGGGAGTGGATGGCCTGCTCCACGGTGCGGGCGTGGGGCTCGATGTCGCGCAGGGCGGCCTCGTCCACGAGGCTCACCTCGGCCCCGGCCTCCAGCGCGCGGCGGTGCAGGGCGCGCAGGATGCCGAGCTGGGCGTGATCCGAGGCCACGATCACCTTGCCGGATTCCAGCAGGGGCAGGCCGCGCTCCTTGCAGTAGGCGCGCATCAGCCGGTTGCCGGCCAGGCAGGTGGCGGCGCGGGCCGTGCCGGGCGCGTAGTAGATGCCCGCGTGCAGCACGCCGGAGTTGCGCCCGGAGGCGTGCATCCCGGCGGCCTCCTCCTTTTCGAGCACCAGCACGCTCGCTCCGCTTGCGAGCAGTTCCCTGGCCAGGGTCAGCCCGATGATGCCTGCCCCGACGATGACCACATCCGCGTGTTCCATGCGCAGGGTGTGCACGGGGGGGCGGAAAAATGCAAGAGCGCCGCCCGGAGCATTCCCGCCGCACGGGGAAGTGTGCTACGTGTGCGCCATGAACGACGAACCGAAGCCCTCCGACGCGCCCGAGTCCGACGTCCGGCCTTCGCCTGCGCCTTCATCCCCGGAGCCGCCGCTGCCGGGTCTAGGCCCCGAGGTCTACTCCATTGCCCGCGCCCTAGGCGTGGGCGCGCTGTGGTGCGCCTATGGCGTGGTGCTGGTGCTCTTCCTGGGCTCCGTGGCGCTGCCCTTGTTGTTCAAGGGGTATCTGGAGAAGGAGGCCTCAGCCGCCCTGGACCGCGAGATCAGGCTGGCCAGCATGTCCGTGAACCCGTTCACCGGCAGGGTCCGCCTGGGCGGTTTCAGCCTGGCCTCCAAAAAAGGCGGCGAGCCCCTGGCCTCCTTCGACCTGCTGGACCTGCAGGTCGGACCGCTGAGCCTGGCGCGCGGCAGGTTCCTGGTGCGCGGCCTGCACCTGGAGAACCCCCGAGTGCGCCTGGGCCGCGACGCCGAGGGGCGCCTGAACATCGCGGACCTGCTGCCCGAGGCCAGCGGGGAGGAAGCCTCCCGCGGCAACCCACTGGAGTTCACCATCCCGGAGATGTCCTTCTCCGTGAGCGACGTCTCCATCACCGGCGGAACCCTGGTCTTCGAGGACGAGCTCAAGGGCACGCGCCACCAGGTGGACGACCTGCGCTTCACCCTGGATTCCTACAGCAGCGGGCAGAGCGGCCTGCGCGAGGCCTTCAGCACCGAGGGGCTGGTCAACGGCTCCGACGTGCTGCTCAACGTGCGCGCCGACCTCTACTCCGACCCTCCCCAGGCCGAGGCCCGGCTCAGCGTCAAGAACCTCTCCATGAAACGCTACTCGCCCTACCTACCCCTCAAGCGCCCCATGGACCTCTCCGTGGCGGACGCGGGCCTGCGGGTCAGGGCGGTGTTCGGCGCGGCCGGACGCCTGGAGGGCGAGGCCAAACTCAGCGGGGTGGGCCTCACGGCGGACGAGGAGAACTTCCTGCGCCTGGACACCATCGAAGTGCAGGGCGTCAGCCTGGACCCGGCGGTGGGCAGCCTGGAAGCGGAGCGCCTGCTGCTCGGCGCGCCGGTGCTGGGCCTCTCGCGCGACGAGCAGGGCCGCGTGGGCCTGCTCGGGGCCCTGGAGCTGGCCCACCAGGAGGAAACACAGGCCGTGTCCGCCCGGGAGGCGGGAGGCGCACCCCCCGGCTTCAAGCTGGCCGGGGCGGAGCTGCGCGACGGCAGGGTGGAGATCCGCGACGCGGGCCTCGGGCTCACCGTCACCTTGCAGGATCTGCGCGCCGCGCTCGCCGGGCTCGACGCCCAGGCCGGAAAGGTGGAGTCGGTCCGGCTGGAGGCGGGCAGCAACCTGTTCGAGCGCGTGCAGGTCAAAGCCGGGGGGGCGTACCTGCCCCTGGACCTTAGCGGCGAACTCACCCTCGAGGGCCTGGATTTCGGCAAGCAGTTGCCCACGCTAAGGCGCCTCATGCCCAAGCTGACCCTGGCCGGTGTGGCCGGGAACAGGACGACCTTCACCCTCAAGGACGCGGGCGGGCAACTGGCGGGGACGCTCTCGGCCTCGCTGGACGTGTCCGGTCTGCGCGCCCAGGCCGAAGGGCAGGGCGCGCCCCTGCTGCAAGCCAAGACCCTGAAGATCGCCGGGCTGGATGTCGACCTGGCCGCCAGGCGCGTTGCCGTGGGCCAGGTGGCGCTGGGCGGGGGGACTGCCGCGCTGACCCGCGCGGCGGACGGGCGCTTCCCGGCGCTGGCCGCCCTGGCCGTGCAGGCCCCAGCCGCCCAGCAGGCCGCACCTCAGCAGGCCGCGCCGCCCGCTCCGCAGACGCCCGCACAGCCCTGGCGCGTTTCGGCGGGCCAACTGCACATAACGGACATGGCCGCCGCCTGGCAGGACGATCAGGCCAAGATGTCGCTGGCCGTGAACCTGGCCGACTTCTCCCTGAAGGATGTGGGTGCGGGCGTGGACAAGCCCGTGGGTTTCGCGGCCAAGGGCACCCTCGACACCAAGGCCGCTTTCGACGTCTCCGGCGAACTCACCGGCGTGGGCACTTCCGGCGTTTCGGACACGCTGGGGATCTCCGCCAAGCTGGGACTCTCCGGCGTGGACCTGGCCCAGGCCGCGCGGTTCGTCCCCGGCCTGCCCGTGGCCGTGCTGGCGGGGCAGGCCGGGGCCGAGGGCTCGCTCAAGGCCTCGCTGGGCAAGGGCGGAGTCACGGCGTCCTACGCGGGCGGGGCGTCCGTGGCCGGCTTGAGCCTGGCCCAGCCCGGGCAGACCGACCCCTGGCTGACCCTGGCCGGGCTGAACGCCTCCGGGATCGCCTTCCAGCTCTCCCCGCCTGATTTCAAGGCCGAGTCAATCACACTGGACTCCCCCGTGCTGCAACTGGCCCTGGACAAGGACGGCAAGCCCGTGCTGCCCTTCGCGGCCCAGACTCAGACCCAGGCGCAGGCCCAGCCCCAGGGCAAGGCTCCCGCGCCTGATAAGGGCGCGGCCCCCAAGGCCTCCGGCGCGCTGCCCGGCTACGACGTGGCCAGCTTCCTGATGCGCGGCGGCAGCGTCACCCTGAGCCCGCAGGGCTTCGACCCGCCGCTCAGCCTCACCGTGAAGGACATCCAGGTGGGGCTCAAGGGCCTCAAACCGGGCGAACGCGCCGCCGTGGACGCCAGCGCCCAGATCGGGCACTCGGGCAAGCTGCGCGCCCAGGGCAACGCGGGCTGGACCGGCTCCGGCCCGCCGGTTCTGGACATGAAGTCCACCCTGGACGGGCTGGACCTGGGCGAGCTTTCCCCGGTGAGCCGCAAGTACACGGGCTTCCCCATCACCCGTGGCAAGCTCGGCCTGAACCTGGACTACAAGATCGACGCCAAGGCCCTGGACCTCAAGAACAAGATCGTGGTCAGCGGGCTGCAACTGGGACGCAAGACCCCGGAGCCGGGCCAGAAGGACATCCCGCTTGATCTGGCGGTGAGCCTGCTCACCGACAGCAAGGGCGTGATCGACCTGGACATCCCGGTTAAGGGCGCGCCCGAGACCGCCAAGGCGGACCTGCGGGACGTGATCTCCACGGCCATGGCCGGGGCCTTCGCCAAGGTGCTGTTCTCGCCCCTGGCCTTCCTCAACGTGGCCGGGAGCAGCGGCTCCACGGCCTACGCGCCCTTCGCTCCCGGCACGGACCAGCTCACGCCCGAGGCCCGCAAGACGCTCCTGTCGCTGGGCGGGGCGCTGGCCGGGCGGCCCAGGCTCAACGTGGAGATCATGACCTACGTGGACCCGCCCACGGAGGCGGCGGCCTACGGCGAGTCCCTGGCTCAAGCCCAGGCCCAGGCCAAGGCCCAGACGGCCCAACCGGCCCAGCCCGCCGCGGAGAAGGGCGGCAAGCCCGCCAAAGGCGCGAAGGCGCAAGCTCCGGCCCAGGCCCCGCAACCCGCGTCGGAGTCGGGGCAGGCTGCCCAGCCCGCGCGCGCCCCCAGCGCCGAGGACTGGGCCAACCTGGCCCGCAAGCGCATGGAGGTGGTCTGGCTGCTGCTGACCAGCGAGGCCAAGCTGCCCGGCGAGCGGATCTACCCTGTAACCGGCGAGGCCACGAAACCGCCCAAGGTTCAGGGCCAGCCGGGGAGCAGGGCGGAAGTGCGGCTGCGCAACTGAGGAAACAACCGGTTTTATGGGCTTCGGCGGTGGCCAACAGTGCGAAGCCGCGTGGGAGTGCAGAGGGCGAAGCCCTTTGCCCGCCGGAGGCTTCCCCGAAGCGTAAATTTTCTTGACGATCTGAGTTGTTACGGGCGAGTGCGGCGGATCGCCGCGTCCCGGAGCGACCTCGTTTCATCACCAGCCACTCAGGGAGCCTCACGCTTGTCCGTCTATTCCTTCGCCATCTTCGACACCTGCCTGGCGCGCATCCACGCCCGGCCCACGGACCTGCTCTACGCCCTGGCCGCGCGGGTGCTGCCCGGCAGCCGCACCCGGGAGGACATGCACGAGTTCGTGCGGCTGCGCCTGGCCGCCGAGCAGGAGGCCCGCCAAGGCCCCGGCCTGGAGGCCGCAGGGCTGGGAATGGTCTACGAGCGCTTCCCCCAAGCCAACCCCTGGGAGTTGGACCCCGAGGCCCTCTACTCCTCCGAGCTGGAGCTGGCCCTGGCCTCGGTGCGGCCGGTGCCGCCCGTGCTGGAGCGGGTGCGGGCCCACGTCCGGCGGGGGGAGCGGGTGGTCTACGTCACGGACAGCCTGTTGCCCGGCGCCGCGCTGCGCCGCCTGCTGGAGTCCCACGGGTTCGCGGGGGAGGTCTACGCAGCGGGAGACCTGGGCAAGACCAAGGCCAAGGGAACGCTCTTCAGCCACGCCCTGGGCGCGCTGGGCATCGCCGCGCAGGATCTGCTGCACGTGGGCGCGGACAAGGCGGCCGACGCCAGCGTCCCCCGCTCCCTGGGCATCGCGGTGGAGCCGTTCGTTTCGGGGCGGCTCACCCCGCACGAGCAGCGCCTGCTGAGCCTGCAGCGCGACTGCGCGCCCGAGGCCTCCCGCGTGGTGGCGGCCTGCCGCCTGGCCCGCCTGCGCGACGAGCCCGCCAAGGGTTTGGCCTCGCTGCGCGCCTTCGCCTGCGGTGTCGTGGGCCCGGCGCTCACGGCCTTTGTGGCCTGGGCCATGGACGACGCGGCCCGGCGCGGCGCGGACCGGCTGTATTTCCTGGCCCGCGAGGGCGAGGCGCTTTGGCGCATCGCCAAGGCCCTGCATCCCGTCACCGGCGGGCCGGAGCCGCGCTACCTGATGGGCTCCCTTGCGGCCTGGACGGCCCCGCTGCTGGCGGCCATCGGCCGGTCGGACCTGGGCTGGCTGGCCGCCGAGGGGCAGTCCCGGCGTCCGGCGGACCTGCTGGCCAGGCTCTCGCTCACGCCCGAGGAGCTGCTGCAGGCTTCGGGCCTGAGCATGCCGGGCCTGCTCTCCGACGCGCCCCTGGACGACGAGGGCATCGACGCGCTCTGGCGGCTGCTGGACACGCCCGGCGCGCGGGAGCTGCTGCGGCGCAAGGCCGAGGCGGCCCACGCCGTGCTGCTGGCCTACCTCGAGGGGCAGGGCGCGCTGGAGGGGGCCACCCTGGCCGTGGCGGACATGGGGTGGACGCTCTACACCCAGCGCGCGCTCAAGGCGGTGCTGGCCGAACGCGGCGTGGACGTGGCGGGCTGGTATTTCGGCCTGGCCGGGCGCAGGCTGGGGCGCGTGGAGGCCGGGGCGCACCGGGCGCTGTTCATCGAGCACGCGGGGCAGGCCGCGCCCGGGGGGCTTGAGTCCATGCTCTTCCGCAACCAGGCGCTCATGGAGCGGGCCTTCACCCCGGCCAGCCACGGCAGGGTGCTCGGGTACAGCCTCACCGGGGGCAAGGCCGCGCCCCTGCTGGCGGAGCCGCCCCAGGGGCAGGAGGTCATCAGCGAGATTCAGGAGGGCGCGCTGGCCTTCGCCCGGGCCTTCGCGGACGGCGGCTGGAGCGAGGCCGGGTTCCAGGCCCTGATGGAGACGGCGCGCCAGAGCCTGGCCGCATTTCTCTCAGAGCCTGACACCCCGACGGCCCGGGCCGTGGCCGCGCTGCCCGGCCTGCGGGAGGGCAAGTCCGGCCCCATGCGGCGCATTACGGGGCGCGACGCCCTGCGCGCCTGGATGCACGGCCACGGGCTCGGCCGCAAGAGCCGCAAAGGCCCGCAATGGATCGAGGGCTCCGTGGCCATCAGCGCCGCCTGGCTCAGGCCCTACCTGCGCAGGCCCAGGTTCATGGCCCTGCTGCGGGCCTATTTCTCCTAGCGGCCAGTTGAAAAATTCCCGCTGGCCGCGTTGCCTCGAAGAAGCCGAACCCTCACGTATGCCGAATACGCATCGGCCTTGCCAGCGGGCTTTTTGAACAGGCTGCAAGAATCGGCTTTTGCGACAGGCAGCTAGGGACAGCCCGAGCGGGGCTAGGCAATCCCGGCGGCTTGGGCTATTCGACCGGCCATGAACCGCCAGCCCGGCTCAGGCCGCAGCGTCCTCGTCACCGGAGCGGCCGGGAGCATCGGCTCCAGGCTGTGCCGGGCCATGCTGGAATCCGGGTGCCGCGTGGCCGGGGTGGACGACTTCTTCTCCGGCCTGCGCGAGAACATCGAGCCCCTCGCGGGCGACCCCAACTTCACCTTCCTTGAGCGCGACGTGTGCGAGCCCGGCCTGCTGGCCGCGCTCAACGGCATGATCGGCCCCTTCGGCGCGGTGCTGCACATGGCCGCCGTGGTCAGCGCGCCGTGGTCCCTGGAGAACCCGGAGCGCACCGACGCCGTGAACCGCGCGGCCGCGCTGGCCTTGCACGGCGAGGCGCGGCGGCTGGGCGTCGGCGCGTTCGTGTTCGCGGGCTCGGCGGCGGAATACGGCCTGCCCCTGGCCGGCCCCGCCCGCGAGGGCATGGCCGGGGAACCGCAGACGCCCTACGGGCGTTCCAAGTTTCTGGCCACGCGGGCCATCGAGGCCTCGGGCTACGGCTGCGCGCTGCGGCTGTTCAACGTCTACGGCCCGATGGAAGGGAACCCCGGCCCGTATGACGGCGTGGTGCGCCGCTTCCTGGATGCGGCCCTGCGCGGGGAGCCGTTCGCCGTGCACGGCGACGGCGGCCAGACCCGCGACTTCGTGCACGTGGACGACGTGGTGCGCGCCCTGCTGCACGCCTCGGGCGTATGGGGGAATGAACCCCTGCGCGGGGTGTTCAATTACGGCACGGGCAGGGCCACGTCCGTGGCGGAGTTGGCCGGGATGGTTGCGGCTGTTGCCGGGCGGGAACTCGTAATCAGGCACTTGCCCGAACGTCCTGGGGACCTGCATGATTCGCAGGCGGACATGGGCCGCGCCAGGGCCGCCGGGCTGCCCATGCCGGAAACCAGGCTGGAGGACGGCCTGCGCGCGACGTGGAAGCGGCTCAAGGAGTTGGGCGGCCGCTCCGGCTAGGCCTCCAGGGCCTCTCGAAGAACTTCGCTGACGAAATCCACCTCGTCATCCCGCAAATACGGGTGCATGGGCAGACTGAGCACCCGCTCGCACAATCCTTCCGCCACGGGGAAGTCCCCCGGCTTGTATCCCAGGTTTGCGAACGCGGGCTGCAGGTGCAGGGGGCGCGGGTAGTAGACCGCCGTGGGCACGCCCCTGGCCTGGAGGGTCTGGGCCACACTGTCCCGGTCGTGCGTCTGCGGCAACTCCACGGTGTACTGCGCCCAGGCGCTGCGCGCACCGGGGACCTCTGGCGGCAGCCCGAGCCCGGCCACGTCCCCCAGGTTGCGGGCGTAGCGCGCGGCCACGGCCTCGCGCAGGGCCAGCTCCTCCTCGAAGATGTCCAGCTTCACCAGCAGTATGGCGGCCTGGAGCGTGTCCAGCCGGGCGTTGAGCCCTATGCGGGCGTTGTCGTACTTGTGGCCGCCCTTGCCGTGCACGCGAAGCGACTCCACCGATTCGGCCAGGGCCGGGTCGGCGGTGAACACGGCCCCGCCGTCGCCGAAGCAGCCCAGGGGCTTGGCCGGGAAGAAGCTGGTGGCCGCGACATGCCCGAAGGCCCCGGCGCGCACGCCGCCGAGGCTCGCCCCGAAGCTCTGGGCCGCGTCCTCGATCAGGTGCACGCCGCTTCCCTCCAGAACTGCCGACAGCGCAGGGTAGTCGCAGGGCAGGCCGAAGAGGTCCACGGCGATGGCGGCCCTGGGCCTGAGTCCGCGCGGATCGCGCCCCAGTCCGTCCAGGGCCTCGCGCAGGCGGGCCGGGTCCAGGTTGCGGGTGGCTGGGTCCACGTCGGCGAACACCGGGGTGGCCCCCGCCAGGGCGATGGCCTCCGCGCTGGCCACGAAGGTGAAGGGCGTGGTGATGACCGCGTCGCCAGGGCCGACGCCAAGGGCCATCAGGGCCAGGAGCAGGGCGTCCGTGCCCGAGGAGCAGCCCAGGCAGTGCTTCACGCCAGCGAACGCGGCCAGGCGCTCCTCCAGTTCGCGCACCTCGGGGCCCATGATGAACTTCCCGTGGTCGAGCACGGCGCTGATGGCGGCCTCCAGCCGGGGGCGGATACGCTCCCGCTGGGCCTTGAGTCCGCTGAACTCGATCATCGCTTCTCCTTGGCGGCCCCGTGGAGGTGATGCCCCTGCGCCCTTGGCCTGCGCCGCAGTACGGCGGGTTCCATCACAACGCCTCTGCCACGACTTCTCGCACTCCGGCGGCGTTGAGCGAGCGCTGGCACGCGCCCAGCACCGTGAGCACGCGCAGGCCCTCCTCGCCGTCGGTGCGCGGCCTCGCGCCGGTGGCCACGCACTCCAGAAAGTGTTCGCACTCGCGCTGCAGGGGCTCTCCCGGGGCAACATCCACTCGGATGGCCTCGGCCTTCACCGGTACGGGCGCGCCGCCGTCCCAGCGGATCTCGTGGGGGTAGAGCAGGAGCTTGTCCTCCCAGGGCTGGCCGTCGTCGAACACGGCCATGCCGCCCTGGCCCACGGCCACGAGGCGCTGCTCCTTGTAGGGGTGCAGCCAGGAGACGAAGATGTGCCCCTTGAGCCCGGAGGCGAAGTCCATCTGCGTCACGGTGACGTCGGCGATGGCGGACTGCAGCCAGCTGCCGCCCGTGGCCAGCAGGGACTGCGGCATGGCCCCGGCCAAGGCCAGGATCATGGAGATGTCGTGCGGCGCGAAGGACCAGAGGATGTTCTCCTCCCGCCGGATGCGGCCCAGGTTCAGGCGGTGGGAGTAGATGTAGTCGATGCGCCCCAGCTCCCCGGCGGCGCAGAGGGCCTTCAGGCGCTCGAAGGCCGGGTGGTAGTGCAGCAGGTGCCCCACCATGAGGGTCAGGCCGCGCTCGCGGGCCAGGGCCACAAGCTCGCGGGCCTCGTCCTCGCGCAGGGTCAGGGGCTTCTCCACCAGGGCGTGCTTGCCCGCCAGCAGGGCCTGCCGGGCCAGGGCGTAGTGCGTCTCGGAGGGGGTGGCCACGGCCACGGCCTCAACGTCCGGGCGGGCCAGCAACTCGTCCAACGTGGCGCAGAGAAAAACGCCGGGGCAGGCCTCCCGCGCGCGCTCCAGGTGCGCCGCCTCCCTGGAGCAGACCGCCCGCAGCGCGCCCAGCCCGTGGAACACGCGCACCAGGTTGCGGCCCCACTGGCCCGCGCCCACGACGCCCACTCCGGGCCGCGATTGAGGTCGCGATTGGGGCCACGTTCCGCTCATCCCTGAAACTCCTTGCCGCCACGGCGGGCCTTGCTTAACACTGCGGCGCATGAAGCCCGCAGAACCAGGCGCCGCCTTGAGGATATCCGTGGTCGTCCCCGCCTACAACCAGGGGCGCTACCTTGCCGCCTGCCTGGACTCCCTCTGGTTCCAGGACCACCCGGACCTTGAAATCATCGTGGTGGAGGACGGCTCCACCGACGACACCCCCCAAGTGCTCGCGGACTACCACCGCGCCCTGGAACAGGACGCGGCCTCCTACGCCAGCCGTTACACCACCGAAACCGATACCCTGGAGCGCGCGCATCACCCGCGCTACCCCGCTGCCGGGCGCAGCCTGCGGGTGATCGAACACGGGGGAAACCGGGGCCTGGCCGCCGCCCTGAACACCGGCATGGCAGCCGCCACGGGCCAGGCCGTGAGCTACGTCCCGGCGGACGACTGGTGCATGCCCAGCATGTTCGCCGAACTGGCCCGCGCTCTGGAAACAACACCTGCTGACTTCGCCTACGCCGACATGCTCATCGTGGACGACGCCTTCCGGGTCACGCGCCGCTTCGACCTGCCGGACTACAGCTTCCAGCGCAGCTTCGCGGACTGGTACCTCTGCGGCAACTGCAAGCTCTACCGCCGGGAGCTGCACGAGCGCTTCGGCTTCTACGACGAGGCCCTGCTGGCCCACGACCACGACCTCTTCCAGCGTTTCGCCCTGGGCGGAGCCACATTCGTCCACGTGCCCAAGGCGCTCATGGCCGTGCGCGACCATGCCGCCCGCCAGGTGGATATCCACGCGCCCTCCAACTGGAGCCGCCTGATCGGCGAATCCAAACGGCTGGTGCTTGAGGCCCGCGAGCACATGGCGGGCGCGAAGTGAGCCCCTCGCAGCGGCATTCCCCGGCTACGCCAGGGCAGCCCGCCCAAAGCGAGGCGCCGGAGGATGTCCATCGTACCCAAGTTCAGCCCGCCCGAAGCGCCGCGCCGCAGCACATGCTCCACACTCCGGGCCAGCCCGCGCTTTCCGGCGTGCTCGATCTGGGGCTGCGCTGCGTGCACTCCTGCCGCTTCTGCTACTACAGCTTCCACGGGGGCGCTGTGGAGCAGTTCGCTCCTTTGCGCGGCGCGCCGCTACGCTCGGGCGAGGACTGCCGCGAAATCCTCACGCTCTTCAAGGAGCAGGGCTTCCTGCGTTTCGACGTTACCGGCGGCGAACCCACCCTGCACTCCGATCTGACCGCCATCATCCGCCACGGGTGCGCCGAACTGGGGCTGGCCGGGCGGGTCATTACCCTGGGCCAGTTGCTGGCGCGACCCGGCGCGGCCTGCGGCAAGTACCTGCTGGACGACCTGCTGGCGGCCGAACTCACGGACTTCCTGTTCTCGCTCCACGCCGCCGAGGAGGACACCTTCAAGGATTTCACCGGCGGCAGCCTCAAGCGCCAGCTCCGGGCCATGCGCGAGCTGGACCGCAGGGGCGTGCAGTACGGGGCCAACACCGTGGTCTTCAGCGGCAGCGCGCCGCTGCTGCCCGACATCGCCCGGCTGGCGGCCTCGCGCGGGGTCTGGGCGCACAATTTCATCCTGTTCAACGCCTACCACGAGTGGTCCGCGTCCGGCCAAGCCGTCGGGGTGCAGGCCCCCTACCATGACATCGCCCCGAAGCTGGCCGAAGCCGTGGAGATCCTCACGGAGGCGGGCGTTGCGGTGAACATCCGCTTCGCCCCGCTCTGCGCCTTCCCCGGGCTTGAGCGCCACGTGGTGGGCGTGCTGGGCCTGCCCTTCGACCCCAGCGAGTGGCGCAACCGGGCCTGCAACATCGAGCGCGAGCCCGCCTACTGCGCCCGGGCCATCGAACTTCCGCCGGACGGCGTGCGCCCGGAGCACGCCTACTCCCCGCTGGACGAGGCCCTGCCGAACGGCGTGCGCCTCACGGGGCAGCGCGGCAAGCGCTTCAAGCTCTTCGCCGGGCCGTGCGCCGAATGCGCGGCACGCCCGGGCTGCGACGGGCTGGACCCGGGCTACCTGGAGCGCTACGGCGACGCCGAGCTGCGGCCCTTCGCCGAGGCGGCGCTCTCCGGGCCGCTTCTGCGCGCCCGCCTGGACTACGCCCCGGCCTTCGCCGTGAAGCTGGCCCAGCGGGCGGACATGCGCGCCTTCGTCAGGGGGCTGGCCGCCCAGGCTCCGCCTCTTCCGGCGCGATGACCTCCAGCTTGTCGGGCCAGGGCGTCCTGTCGCGCCGCCAGCGCGAAATTCTGAAACGCAGGTAGCCCGCCCAGGCCCTCCAGGCCGGGCCGGGGAACAGGTCCGGCCGCTTGCGCAGCACCTCGCCGAACTCCCTCACCGTCGCCACCTTCCAGATGAGCACCCGAAGCCCCGGCCCGCCCAGGATGGGCAGGAAGCGCGCGCCGTTGGCCAGCGCGTGCTCGACGATGGCCCTGCGGAACTCCGGGTGGGGCGGGTGCTTGCTCATGCAGCCCACGGAGTTGAGCGCGCCCAGCACCGGGTTGGAGCCGAAGTTGTTCTCCCCGTGGCGGCGGTAGCAGCCGTGGATGGCCGGGATGAGCAGCGAGCAGCCGATCAGGTTGGCGAAGTGGGCCACGTAGTAGTCCGCGCAGATGCGGAAGGTACGGGGCTGGCGCTCCAGGATCAGGCGCAGCACGTCGGCCCGGTACATCATGGAGCTGGCCGTGGCCCAGACCCAGAAACCCCGCTGGAACGTGGTGCGCGCCACCAGCCGGTAGTGGCCTTTGGACTGGTGGTCCAGGTGCTCGGCGCTGAGCACGCGCCCGGCCGCGTCGATCTGGTACTGGTTGGAGCTGGTGAAGGCCACGGGCCTGCGCCCCAGGTGGGCGCGCACGTGGGCCTTCAGAAAATCCTCCAGGAGCACGTCGTCCGCGTCCAGCAGCACCACGAAGGCGCCTGTGGCCAGAGCCAGGCCGTCCTTGAAGGCCTCCATCTGCCCGCCGTTCACGGCTCGGCGCACCAGCCGGAACCTGCTGCGCGCCTCATCCGAGGCCGCGAATGCCTCGATGATCGCCGCCGAGCCGTCCGTGGAGCAATCGTCCACCACCAGGCACTCCCACTCGGGGTAGGTCTGCCGGGCCACGGAGCGCAGGCACTCCAGCACGTAGGGTGCGTAGTTGTAGCTCGTCACCAGCACGGTGACCTTGGGCGGCGCGATCCCGGCGCTCACGAGGCGGGAGTCCTCCAGAGCGGGGATCTGGGCGAAGGGCGACGGGCAGGCGGTCATGGCGCATCCTTGAAGGCCAGCGCCAGCGCGGACCCGATGGCACGGCCCGAGGCGTCGGCGAAGACGTTGGCTTCGGTCTCGAAGCGCGGGAAAAGCCTGCGCAGGGCCTGCTCCAGGGATGCCTCGCTGAAGAAGTGCAGGTGGTCGCGGTTGTCGTGGTCGGCCTCGTTCAGCGGCACCTCCAGGAAGACCGCGCCGCCGGGGTGCACAAGCTCCCGCTGGGCCTCAAGCGCCGCGAAGGGGTCGCGCAGGTGCTCCAGGGTATGGAAGGAGATCACCGCGTCGAAGCTCGCGGGCTCGAACCCGCACTCCTCGGGGGAGCCCGGCCGTATGTCCAACCCGAAGAGGCGCGCGCCCAGGGCGGCCACCTCGGCGTTGACGTCGCAGCCGGAAACGCTGTGCCCCATCCGGGCCAGGCCCCTCAGCACGCGGCCCTCCAGGCAGCCAACCTCCAGGATGCGCAGCGGCCCCGGCCCCAGGCGGGGCAGCAGCAGACGCTCAATCTGGCCCAGGCGGTGGGCGGTCCAGCCCTGCCAAGCCGCGTCGTCTTCGATGGAGGCGATGCCCTGGTGGGCGCAGTTTTTGCGGAAATATTCCATACCCTGGTAGAAGGAACGGATTTCCGCCTCGCTCCAGGGATTGGCCACGAAATGGTGCCCGCAGGCCGCGCATCCGGCGACCACGCGGCCGTGCCGGTTGGCCGGGGCGGGGCGGGCAGGGCCACCGCAGACGGGGCAGGCGCAGGCCGGGCAGGCCTGAGCCGGAGAGGCGGGGGCGGCTGCCGCTAGAGCGCCCATGACGCGTCCTCGTCCTCGACGATTTTCACTTGCTCCCGGATCAAATGGCGCGGGTCGCCCACCGGACAGGAAATACCCGGCAGGTCCTGGGCGCTGGCCTCGTCCGCCCCGTACAGGCTGGAGTAGTCCCCGTGGAAGCCGTCGCAGATGTCCTTCAAGGCGCAGGCCGCGCAGGCCGGGGCGAACCTGTAACCGCAGTGCTCCCTGGCGCGGATGAGCGCGCTGTGGCGGTATTCGTCCTCCACGCTTACGGAGGCGTCCTCCAGGTAGCCGTCATGCCCGAACATTTTAGAACGGCGGTTGGCCTCCCGCAGGGTGATGGGCGGCTCCAGCTCCCCGTCCCGGCGGCGCTGCGGGTTGCGCCCCGACCAGGACCAGGAGGCGTAGTCCCACTCGTGCAGGTCGTAGGGCAGCTGCTGGAAATTGTAGAAGTTTTTGCGATGGCGGGGCTGGGCGACGCACAAGGGCAGGTAGCGCACGTTGGCCTCCAGCCCGTTTGCCTCCAGGTGGTCCAGGGCGTCGGCCAGCGGCCCGGCCACCTCGGAGTAGCGGTGCACGTCCTGCCCGGAGCGGGCGCCTTGCTGATCCTCGAAGGGGTTGAAGGCGATGAAGTTCATCACCCTCGCTCCCCGCTCCACGGCCAAGCGGGCGATTGCCGCCAGGTCCGGCAGCACCGAGGACGCCAGCACGCAGTTGAGCCGGAAGGGGATGGCCTCGGCGGCCAGGTTGTCCAGGGCCTTCATCTGCCGGGCGTGCGCCCCGGGCAGGCCCACGGCCTCGTCGTAGGCCGCGCCCAGCCCATGCACGGAGACCAGCAGGTCGCGCAGGCCCGCCTGCTTGAGGCGGCGGCAGCGCTGCGGGTCGTCCAGGGCCACGGCGTTGGTGATGAGCGTGGGCAGTAGGCCGATTTCCCGGCAGTGGGCCACCAGGGCCTCGATCTGCGGGTAGATGGTGGGCTCACCGCCCTGGATGTCCACGGCGGTGTTGCCGTAGCGGCCGCGCAGGGTGGAGCAGACCGCGCGGGCCTTGTCCAGGCTCATGAAGGGGTGGTCGGGGTGCTCCCGCGTGGCCACGCGCGTCTGGAAATAGCAGAAGCGGCAGCGCAGGTTGCAGGTCTGGCCCAGCCAGACGACGCCCCTGCGGGTGCGCACGCGCCGCGTGGTTTTGGAAAATCCGGCGCTCATTCGGCGGCGTCCAGGCGCTTGGCGATGCGGCTGCGGTACTGGGCCTCGCCCTCCACCTCGGACATGTACCAGTTGTGGTGCGGGTTCCAATCCGCCGCCTGTTCGCCCCGGTACAGGGCCACGCGCCCTTTGCGCACCTTGGGGGAGGCCATGCGCTCGAGCTCGGCCAGGTTGGCCGGGCTCACGTCGTCCACCTGTTCGGTGCTGGCCCGGCGGGGCAGGGGCACGGCGCATCCGCAGCGCGGGCACCAGCGCTCCTTCTGCTCGCCGAACTGGTGGGGTTCGCGCTGCCACCAGCCGGGCTCCACGGGCCAGCCGCCCGGGCCGTCGAAGAGCATGTCGAAGGCCGCGGCCACCTCGCAGAAAAAGGCCCCCTTGGGCGTGATGGAGGCCGACCAGCATTTCTGCACCCAGCACTCGTCGATGAGGCTCCACATGCGCGCCGGGTCGGGCACGGCCTCGCTGGCGGCCACCAGCACGGGCTGGTGCATGATTTTGTCCACGGTGTGGTCGTTGAGGTACAGATTGCCGAAGACTTCCTTGATGAGCGCGCCGTGCTTGGTGCCCTCCGGCACGGTGGACCACAGGCCGCGCCGCCTGGGGTCCTCGATGCGCTCCTGGAGGTAACGGGCCATGCGCGGGAACTCGGGGTGCAGCAGGGGTTCGCCGCCGATCATGCCCACCATGCCCGGGAAGTCGGCCAGGGAGTCCACGGCGCGCGTGAACATCTCGAAATTCATGAAGAAAGGCTTGCGATGGTGGCCGATGAGCCGCGTGCAGTTGGAGCAACTGTTCATGCAGGCGTTGGTGATGTCGATCTGGATGATCATCATGTCGCGGATGGCAATCATGCGAAAGGCTCTCTGGTGGCGGTGTGCGCGGCCTGCCGGGGCGGCAGAATAGTCCCTGCACGGGGGCAAGCATCATGCATGCCACGGGCGGCCCCCGTCGCGCGGCCCCGTTGCGCGGTCAAGATGGCTAGGGTACTCCTTCCTCAATGATATCGCAATCGGACACCCGCCGCGAGGGCGATAAGCCCGCCACGCTGCTGCTGGTCAACCCCATGGGGCGCGGCCACGGCGCGGCCTACGCCAGCAGCTTCACGCGCTGGGGACTTTCGCGCGGCTTCCGGGTGGTCCACGCCGGGGCGGACTTCTCCGCCACCGCGTTCGGGCGCGCCTGCGCGGCGGACGGGCGCGTGGAATTCGTCGTGGATGAGGGCGTCGATTGCTCCATGGACGGCGTGCGCGCCCTGCAAGAGCGCACCGGCGCGGCGCTCACCGTGCACCTGGGCGCTGACCAGTGGCTCTTCACCAAGGGCGACATGTTCGCCCCGGGCGCGGCCCAGCTTGCGAACACCTACGCCGTGGCCACCTTCGCCGGGCGCGAGGCCCATACCGGGCAGCGCGAGCCCTACGGCCTGCGCCTGGACGCCGTGCTGGAGGGGGGCCTCGTATCCGGGGTGTTCACCCTGGACGAGTATCAAGCGCATGCTCATTCGGAACGCGGCGTGCGCTTCCTGCCCGATCCGTGCCGCGAACTGATGGGATCGGGGGAGCCTTCCGGCCACGAAGCGGCGCGCCTGCGCGCCTTCCTGGACGCCGCGCCCGGGCCGGTGTTGCCCGTGCTCGGCAAGCGCGACGCCCGCAAGAACAGCCTCTGGATCTTCAAGGCCGTGGCCGACTCCCTGGACATGCGCTGCGTGGTGCTTGGCGAGGCCGTGCGCTCCGAGACCGCCGGCGAAGAGGACGAACTGCTGGCCTGGCTTGTTGCCAGGGGCCGGGCCTTCGTCCACGAGGGCTACCTCCCGGGGGACAGGCTCTTCCTCGGCGTGCTGGCGCACAGGGCCGTGCCCTGCGCGGCGCTGCCCTACCGGCGGCATTACGGCTCCTCGGGCATCCAGCTGCTGGCCCACCGCTGCGGCAAGCCCGTCCTGGCGGCGGGGCAGGGCCTCATGGCCCGCCGCATCGAGGACAACGCCCTGGGGCTGGCGCACCATCCCGGCGACGAGGCCCACTTCCGGGAGCAGCTTACGCGCATGTTCCGGCGCGATCTGGCGGCGGACAGGAATGCGGCACGGGCTTTCTCGCAATATTTCCGCACCCGCGCGGTGTTCACGGCCATGGACTCCATGCTGTCCGGCCGCCAGCTCCCTGAGTTGCCGCCCTGGGCCTCGGAGCCGCTTCAGCCCGGTCCGCCACTGGAGGAGTTGGGCCGCAATCCCCGCACGGCTGCGGAGTTCAGCTTCCTGTGCGGGCTGCGCTTCGATCTGGCCTGGGTGCTGCACCGCCTGGGCCGCGAGGGCGAGGCCCGCGCCGAACTGGAGGCCGTGCTCGCATCGGCCCCGAGCGGGGAAGGCGGCATACCTGAATATTTGGACGCCCTGGCCCTGGAGACCCTGGGCTCCTCCCTGGCCGCCATGGCCCGCCCGGACGAGGCCGCGCGGGCCTTTGCCCGGGCCGTGGCCCTGGCCCCGCGCAATATGGATTTGCGCCTGTTCCTGAGCGACGCCCTGCGCTATGCGGGCCGAAACGAGGAGGCCCTGGCCGCCCTGGCCGGGCTGGAGGCCCTGGCCCCGGCCCACCCCGGGCTGCGCCACAAGCAGGGCCAGGCCCTGGCCTGCCTGGGCCGCGTGGACGAGGCCCTGGCCCGCTTCGCCCGGGAGCCCGAAGGGTCGCCCTGGAAGCGGCCCGCGCGGGAGTGGGCGGCGAAGCTGCAAAACGGGGATCAGGCCCGGTAATTGCTGCGGCCTCCATCCGGGGCCAGGCGGCAAAAAATGCCGCGCCCGAGCGCGAGGAACCCCTTGAAGACAGCCCTGTTCACCATCTGCTGCGCCAACTACCTGCCCCGGGCCGCCGTGCTGCTGGAGTCCCTGGCGGCCAACGGGGCGGTCAACGGGGCGGCCAACGGTGTTGCGGAGGGGCTGCACCTCGTGCTGGCGGAGGATCCGGCCTCCATCCCCGCCCTGGGGCCTGATTTCGCGCCGCCGGCCGGGGCCGGGCTGATGACCATCGACGAGCTGGGCCTTCCCGACGCGCGCGGCATGGCCTTCCAGTACAACGTCACGGAGTTCAACACCGCGCTCAAACCCTGGGCCATGCTGCGCCTGCTGGACATGGGCTACGACGCGGCCGTCTACCTGGACCCGGACATCCGCTTCTATTCCGGCTTGGAGCCGCTGCTTTCCCCGCTGGAGCGCGCCGATTTGCTGCTCACCCCGCACATCGCCAAACCCTGCGACTGCGACGGCGTGTTCCCCACCGTGCGCGACTGCCTGCACGCGGGCCAGTTCAACCTGGGCTTCATGGCCCTGCGCCGTTCGCAGCAGACGCTGGATTTCCTGCGCTGGTGGAGCGGGCGGCTGCGCGAGCACTGCCTGCAGGAGCCGGGCTACGCCTACTTCGTGGACCAGCTCTGGGCCAGCCAGGCCCCGTCCTTCGTGGACAAGGTGGAGGTGCTGCGCGGGCCGGGCCTGAACGCGGCCTACTGGAACCTGTTCCAGCGGGAGCTGGCCCGCACGGGTGACGGTTGGACGGCGGACGGAGAGTCCCTGACCTTCTTCCACTTTAGCGGCTACGACCCGGCCCGGCCGGAGCGTCTCTCGCGCTACAGCGCCAAGGGCAGCCCTGTGCAGCCGGGCACCCCGCTGGCGGAGCTGCTGGAGGGCTACCGTGAAGCCTTGGCCGAAGCCGGGGAGCGCTATCGCTTCGCGGCCCGCCCCTACAGCTTCGGCGCCTACACGGACGGCGAGCCCGTCACCCAGGAGGACCGGCGGCGTTACCTGGCCCTGCCGAAACCAGCACGGGAGAGGGCGGGCGACCCCTTCGAGGGCCGCTGGCGCAGGCCCGAGGCCCCTTTGGCCACGGGCCGCCCATCACCCGGCCTTACGCCCGGCCCCGGCCCCGCTCCTGGGCCTGGCCTCTGCCCGGAAACGAGCGCGGCCCCCGCGCGGCTGGCCTTCCTGCTCATGGGCGGGGAGGGATGGTTCGCGGGGCTTGTGCACATCCGAAACCTCGTCCGGGCCCTGAAGCTGGCCGACCCGAAAGCCCAGGCCCACATCTTGGCCCTGCCCGGGTCCGGCCCCCTGGAGCGGGCTCGGCTGGAGGCCTTCCTGGACGCCCCGCTGCTCCCCTGCGCCACGCCCGGAGAGGTGCGCGCGGCCCTGGCGCGGGGCGGGTACGACGCCCTTTTCGCGGCGGAGCGGCCCTTCCTGCACGGTGAGCTGCCCGTGCCCTGGCTGGCCTTCCTGCACGACTTCCAGCACTTCCGCCTGCCGGAGCACTTTCCCCCACAGGAGGCCGCCGCCAGGCGGGCCTCCTTCCAGCGCGCGGCCATGTTGGCAGACGGCCTGGCCGTGAGCGGCCGCGACGCCCTGGCCGACTGCGCGGCCTTCCTGCCCGGGGAGGTCCGCAAGGCTCACGTGCTGCCCCCCGCGCCCTGGCCCGGCCCGGAGGTGCAGGCCCTGTGCGAGGCCCCCTGGCGCGCGGCCCTGCGCCTGGGCCTTCCCCGGCGCTACCTCCTGCTGCCCGCCCAGATGTGGAGCCACAAGAACCACCTCACCGCCCTGGAGGCCCTGGCCCGCCGCCCCGAGCCGGACATGGCCCTGGTGCTGACCGGGGCGCCGCTGGACGGCCGCGCACCGGCCCACGCCCGGCTCCTGCGGGAGCGCATGGCCCCCCTGGAGCGTGAAGGGCGGGTCTTCGTCACGGGGCTTCTGCCCCCGGACGACGCCCTCCAGCTCATGCGTGGGGCCGAAGCGGTGGTCCTGCCTTCGCTGTTCGAGGGCTACGGCCTGGCCGTGGCCGAGGCCCAGGCCCTGGGCAAGCCCCTGCTGCTCTCGGACATCGCGGCCCACCGCGAGCACGGCGCGACCACGGCCCGCTTTTTCGAGCCCACCGACGCCCAGGCCCTCTCCGAACTCATGCGCGAGGCCTGGGCAACGCCGGGGGCTGACCACGACCCGGCCCGTGAGCGCGAGGCCCTGGCCCTGGCTCGGGAGCGCGCCAGGGAAGCGGGCGAGGCCCTGCTGCGGGCGGTAACGGCCTGCAAGGCGGCCTCTGCCAGCCGCGTCAGGCCCTCGGGCGATGATTTCGCCGCCAGGGGCCTGCTCGCCGACGCCGCCGTGGCCCTGACAGGCGACCAATCCAAGAACCGGAGCCAACTCCTGGCCGGGTCAGCTCCGGAAGCCGGAGCCATGGACGGCCGGGCCTTGGCCCAGGCCCTCAGGGCCGGGCTTGCCGCGAGCGTCCGCCACGCCTTCCTCATGGGTGAGGCCGAGGCAGGCCGCATCCTGGCCCGCGCCCTTCTGCAGCGGGGGCCGGGCGGGGATGCCGAGGGCTTCTATTGGGCCGGGCTTGAGGCCCTGCGCCAGGGCGCTCCCATCGGGCTTGAGATTCTGGAGCGCGTGCGCGCCGGCGGGAATGGCGTGACCCCCGGCCTGCGGGCCTGGGCCTGCTTCAAGTTGGGCGAGGCCCTCCAGTCCAGCGACGGGTCAGCCGCCCGGTCACTCTTCGAAGAGGCCCTGGCCCATGACCCCGGTCTGGCCAAGGCCCGGCTGGCCCTGCTGCCTCCGGACCGTTTGCCGCTGCTGGCCGTGAACCTGCCCGCGCCCGGCCCGGAGTGGGTCCGCGCCGATTTCGACCCCATGGACGAGTCCCTCTGGGCCTATTACCTGGGCACAGGCGAGGCCGGGGGGCTGCTGCTGGCCCTGCAGGATGGCCTGCCCCCGCACAAGGGCCGCGAACTGGCCGCTCTGCTGGCCGCCAATCTGGCCCCCGGAGCATCGGCCCGGCTGCGCCCGGGCCGCGAGGGCCTGCCCCCCGGGCTGGCCCAGGCCCTGCTCGAACAGGGGGCCTCGCTCTCCCTGGCCGGCCACGAGCTGACCGTAACGTTCCCCCACACTGGAGACGTCCGACATCCATGAACGACTACGAACGCCAGAAATACCTCGACGCCATCACCGAGCTCTACGCGCTGTACCGGCGCGCGGTCTTCCCGTCCCTGCCTGCGATCGGCAACCGTGCCCCCCTGATGGCCGAGCTGCTGGGCACCAGCCTGGGCGAGGCCGTCTACCTGCTGGACACCCTGCGCCGCTGCCTGCCGCTGCCGGGCGACGTCTGCGAGTTCGGCATCTGCCAGGGGGCCACCTCCGCCTTCATGGCCAACGAAATAATGGACACCGCCAAATCCCTCTGGCTCTACGATTCCTTCCAGGGCCTGCCCAAGCCCGGCGGCAAGGACGAGCTGCTCGACGACATCTTCGGCCTGGGCGAGATCGGGAAATACCACGGCACCATGGTCTGCGGGCGGGAGGTGGTCGAAGGCAGGCTCGAGCGCCTGGGCTTCCCGGCGCAGCGCACGCGCATCGTGCCCGGCTTCCTGGAGGAGACGCTCACCCCCGAGGCCTTGCCCGAACGGGTCTGCTTCGCCTACCTGGACATGGACTTCCACGAGCCCACGCTGCTCGTGCTGCGGGCCCTGCACGGGCGCGTTCCCGAGGGCGGCGTGCTCATGGTGGACGACTACGGGTTCTTCTCCTCCGGGGTGAAGACGGCGGTCCACGAATTCCTGGAGGAGCACCCCGGCGAGTACGAACTGACCCTGCCCCTGGCCCTCTCCGGCAAGTTCTGCTTCCTCTGGAAGGGGAGCCTGGCGTGAGGTCCGGCCTGCTGGCCATCGTCCCAGCGCGCGGCGGCTCCAAGGGCCTGCCCCGCAAGAACCTGCTGGACCTGGGCGGCAAGCCGCTGCTGGCGCATTCCATCGCGGCCGCCCTGGCCACGCCCGGCATCGAGCGGGTGGTGGTCTCCACCGAGGACGAGGATATCGCCCGCGCCGCCAGACAGTGGGGGGCAGAGGTGCCCTTCATGCGACCGGCCGAACTGGCGCGCGACGAATCGCTGCTCGGCGAAGCCGTGGAGCACGCCCTGGAGGCCCTGGCCGGGCAGGGCTACCGGCCCCGGGCCTACTGCCTGCTGCCGCCTTCGCATCCCTTCCGGCACCTGGAGATGATGGAGGAGCTGGCAGCCAGCGCCCTGGAGGGTTTCGCCACGGTGGGCACGGTGCGGCGCATGGCCCCGCGAACCTATTTCGAGCCGGACGGCGCGCGCTACGCCCCGCCGGAACTGGAGCAGGGGCCGTACTTCCGGCCCTACGGGCTGTTCGCGGCGGCCAGCCTCGTCCCGGCCAGCCGCCACTTCACCCGCGAGATTTCCGACCCCGCCGGGCTGGTGGACATCGACCACGCGGAAGACCTGCTGCGCGCCCGGCGCATCCTGGCCGCCAACCTGTTCGACGCGCGCACGGGGTACCTGGGATGTTGCTGGTAGCGCCGGTCGTCTTCAGCTGCGCGGCAGAGGCCGAATCCTGGCGCGGCGAGGCAGGGATGCAGGCCCTTGGCCGCTGGTTCTCCGGGCTTGGCGCGGGCGTTGTGGCTTGCGCGGATTCCTGGGTGGGCGATCTGGCCCGGGATCACGGCCTCGAAGTGCTTGAAATCGCTGGAGCGGACACGGATGCCGGTAGGGGCTCCGACGGCGACGCCCCCCCCGGTTGGGGCGCGGCCCTGGCCGCCCTGCGCGCCGGGGGAGAACGCTTCGAGGACGGCGCGGCGGTGGCGGATTTCCGCTACCCGCATGTGCCGCACGGGCTGTACGAGGCGGCGCGAAAGCTCCTGGAGGCCGGGAGGCAGGACGTTCTGGCCACGGTTCGCCCCTGCCGGGACCACCCCTGCCAGTTCCAGAGCCACGAAAACGTGCTGGACGCGGGTATCCTGGCCCTGTTCGACTCCTCCGCCACGCGCCTGGACGGCCCTGCGCCGTCCTACACATGCCTGCCTGTCCCCGCTCCGGGCGGTGCTTTCATCGCCTCCGGCGAACTGGCCCCCTCCTGGTTGGCCGAGGCCGCTCCGCCCGCACCCGGGGCGGCACTGGCCGGCGTATCCTCCACGGGGCAGGAGGGGCGTCCGCGCCTTTCTCTCTGGCGAGTGGTGAACGGCGGCCTGCTGGTGGTTGCCCACGGCTTCGTTTGCGGGGCTGAGGCGCGCGCATCATTTCTCCCGGTGGGGGAGGGCGGGCCAATCGGCGAAGCTTTGGAGCCCCATCGCGAAGCGGATGGCTGGCGGTTGCCCGCCGTCGGCATGCCTCAGGGCCTTCGGGGTTTCGCCTACGCCGTGACCGAGCATTCCCCCGGCCCCGCGCACGACATGCTCAGCTGGCTTGAGCCCTCGGACGGGCGCTGGCACTTCGACCGCCTGCGGCAAGTGATGGTGGACGGCCGCACCGGGGCGGCCATCACCGGCAGGCAGACGTTCCCGGCGCTTTACGAGCTGTGCCGGGCGTTGCGCATGGCCCGGCCCGGCGCGGTGGACCGGCTGGCCCGGATCGGGTCGCTCCCTCGTTGCGAACTTCTGGTGCTTGAGTGGCGGGAGGCGCGGCGGGTGCGCTGCGCCCTGGATCTGGAAGGCTAGCGCCAGGCAGGCCCAGGATGGCTCGGGGGTGGGTGCGTCAGCTTGAAATTGTTCACTAGATAAACGATTGTCGCGCTGTACGACAAGTAATGTGCCAGAAAGGCGCGCTTCAGGCAGATTCGTTTTGACCTTTGCGCTCAAATACTGTTCGGTGAGTTATCGGTTGCCGCGCAACGCGGCATGTTCCTTGCTCGCCGATTCTGTCGCCCGGAAATTTCAGCCGGTGGTCCGTACCCCGGTGGGTCCGCACTATGGAAACCATGCACGCCAGCACAAAATCCAGCCCAGCTATGGCACGCGCATCGAGCCGCGAGGCCAGGGGCCTGGATTGCGCCCTGGCCCTGGCAACCCACGCCGTGCTGGCTGGCCGGGCCGGTGGGGAAGCGCACCTGCGCAGGCTGCACGGCGCGCTGGCGCAGCGGGCCGAACAGGCTGACCACGCCCGGCTGCTTGCTGGGCTGCGCCTGCTCGACGCCGGGTTGACGGCCCAGGCCGGGGAAGTGTTCGACGAACTGCTGCGAACCCCACGCGCCCAGGCTGCCGTCATCAGCCAGCTGAGGTCCCGGCTGGTAGCCTTGTTGCGCGTCCCCTGCGCGGACATCTCCCCAACCCTGCGCGCCCTGCTGGCCCAACTCTGCTTCCAGGCGGGGCGAGCCGACGCGGCCATAACCTGCCTGGAGGGCATGGCCCCTGCCCACTGGAGGCGGGCGGGCCTGGGCGCGCCCCTGGCGGAACTCTGCCAGAACCTCATGGCCCATGGGCTCATGGCCGAGGGCTCGGCCCTGCTGGAGGGGCTCTCGGTCCGCGACCTCTCCGCGGCCACGCCCCAACTACGCCTGCTGCTCGGCGAGATGGCCTGGGAGCTGGGGGACAGGGCCGGGGCGCGGCGCCATTTCTGGGCCGCTGCCGGGCCTGGCGTGGAATTCGACCCCTTCGCCCTCTCGCGGGTGGCCTGCGGCCTCATGGCCTGCTCCCTCCCCGGCAGGGCCAAGGTCATGCTCGATCGCGCCCGGACCGCGTTGCGGGAAACATCCCCCAAAACTCTGCCCCTGGCCCTCTCACTGGCCGAGACCCTGGCCTTCGCCGGGCGCACCGGGGAGGCCCGGGCCGTGCTGGCCGGGCTGGACGTGGCCTGGCTGGCCGGGAGCGGCACCCGTGGCGGCGGCCTGACGCACTGGGCCGCCACCGTCTGCCTGCGCGCCCAGGATTGGGCCATGGCCGGGGCCATCTGCCGGGCCTTCGTGCTCCCCAGGGCCGCACTGGGCCACGCGGACCTGAACCTGCTCTGGAACGTGGCGGCCCTGGAGGGCCAACGCGAGGGATTTCTGGATGTGGTCCGGGACAGGGCCGACAGGCAGGCACTGGGGCCGGGCCTCGCGGATTTCTGGGAGGCCGAAGCCCTGGCCCTGGTGGGCCGCTTTGAGGATGCCCTGGACCCTCTGCGCCGGGCGGAGCGGAGCGGGCTCACCCTGCTTGGGCGGGTGCCCCTGCTTCTGGGCACGGCCCTGGCCTGTTCGGGTCAGGCCGAGCTTGGGGCCGATGCCCTGCTTGCGGCCCTGGCCGCCCACTTCACCGACAACCTGCGCGTGGCCTGGGGCTGGGCCGCCGGGTTGGAGGCGGCCCTGGCGCTCCTGCACCTGGGCCGGGCCGACAACGCCCGCCAGGCCCTGGCCGCCGCCGTGCGGGCCTACCCGGGGCCGGGCAACCCCTGCCGCGCCCTGCTGCGCTACCTGTCGTCCGGGCCGCTGCCCGCCGGGTTCTCCCGTCGCTGCCTGGCCGGGGCCGAGGCCTGCCCCAGCGTCATGAACGCGGGCCACCTGGGCCGGGCCTGGCACCTGCTGCTGGCTGCCCTGGCGCATCGCGGTTCTAATCCGTCCAGAGCCGTGGGCCTGTTGCGGGCCTGTCCGGGCCTGAGCTTCACCGAAAGTGGCAAGGCCGCGCAGCTTCCCGCGCCCGAGGCAGTCGCCCGGGCCTTCTACCCCTACGATTCCGCCGGTTCGCCCCGCCTGGCCGTACTGGATTCCCTCGCCGCCGGGGAGCGGTTCTAGCCATGTGCGGCGTCTGCGGCATCCTCTGCGACAATGGCTCGCGGCCCGACCTCGCGGCCCTGGAGTCCATGACCCTGGCCCTGGCCCATCGCGGCCCGGACGGCCAGGGCCTGCACGCGGACGGCCCCTGCGGCCTGGGCCACCGCCGCCTGGCCATCCTGGACGTGAGCGAGGCCGGGGCCCAGCCCATGCTCCTGGACTGGGGCCGCTTCGCCCTGGCCTACAACGGGGAGGTCTACAACTTTCGGGAGCTCAGGCGCGAGCTCGAGGCCAAGGGCCGTGTGTTCCGCAGCAACACGGACACAGAAGTGGTTCTGGCGGCCTACGCCCAGTGGGGACCAGCCTGCGTGGAACGCTTCAACGGCATGTTCGCCCTGGCCCTGTGGGATTCGCGCGAGCGCACGCTCTTCCTGGCCCGCGACCGCTACGGCATCAAGCCGCTGTACTGGTGCAGGGCGGGCGGGGCGCTCATCTTCGCCTCCGAGGTCAAGGGCCTGCTGGCCCACCCGGACGCGCCCCGAGGCATGGATCCGGAGGGCCTGCGCGAGTATATGACCTTCCAGAACTTCTTCACCGCCCGCACCCTCTTCGCCGGGGTCTCCATGATGCCCGCCGGAACCTGGTGCCTGCTGCGCCCGGGCGGGCCGGACCCCGAGTTCCGGCGCTACTGGGACTTCACTTTCGCCCCGAAAGTGAACGACACCCGCACCCCGCAGGAACTGGAGGAGGAACTGGCCCACCTGTTCGAGCAGGCCGTTCGCCGCCATCTGGTCAGCGACGTGGAGGTGGGGGCCTACCTCTCCGGCGGGGTGGACTCCGGCTCCATCTGCGCCGTGGCCTCGCGCCTGGTCCCGGGCATCAAGAGCTTCACCTGCGGCTTCGACCTGAGCTCCGCCTCCGGCCTGGAGCTCAACTTCGACGAGCGGGCCAAGGCCGAGCGCCTCTCCTACCTGTTCGGCACCGAGCACTACGAGGCCGTGCTCAAGGCCGGGGACATGGAGCGCTGCCTGCCCGCCGTGGTGCGCCACCTGGAGGAGCCCCGCGTGGGCCAGAGCTACCCCAACCACTACGCGGCCGGGCTGGTCAGCCGCTTCTGCCGGGTGGTGCTCTCGGGCTCCGGGGGCGACGAGCTCTTCGGCGGCTACCCCTGGCGCTACTACCGCGCCGCCGCCAGCAGCAGCTTCGACGGCTTCGTCGGGGAGTACTACGCCTACTGGCAGCGCCTCATCCCCGACGGGCGAGAGGCCGAGGTGCTGGCCCCGGTGTGGGGGCAGGTGCGCCACATGGACATGCGCGAGATATTCAGGGGGGTGTTCGGGCAGCGCCCCGAGCGCCTGCGCACGCCCGAGGAGTACGTGAACCTCTGCCTCGGTTTCGAGGCCAAGACCTTCCTGCACGGCCTGCTCATGGTGGAGGACAAGCTGGCCATGGCCCGTGGCCTGGAGAACCGCGTGCCCTTCCTGGACAACGAGCTGGTGGACTTCGCCACGGCCCTGCCCGTGGGCGTGAAGATCGGCAACCTGCACGAAACCCTGCGCCTGGACGAGAACGAGTTCGCCAAGCCGCGCCAGTATTACCAGCGCACCCGCGACGGCAAGATCATCCTGCGCGGGATGCTCTCCCGCTTCGTGCCCGAGGACGTCTGCGTCTGCGAGAAGCAGGGCTTCTCCGGCCCGGACCGCTCCTGGTTCAGGGGCGACAGCATCGAATTCGTGCGGCGCAACCTCTGCGACCCGGCCGCCCCGGTGTGGTCCCTGCTGGACCGCAAGGCCTGCACCGCCCTGGTGGACCGCCACCTGGAAGGGCGGGACAATTTCCGCCTGCTGATCTGGTCGCTTCTGTACCTCAACCGCTGGCTGCCCGAGTTCGGCATGGTCACGGGAGGCCGGGCGTGAAGTCTCGCCAGGAATACGCGGCCATCCGGGCCAGGGAGGCCGCCAACAAGGCCTACTACGCTCGCGAGGACGGCGTGGCCGCCGCCCCGCACACGGTCTGCCTCTCGGTGAACACCAACTGCTTCATGCGCTGCCGCATGTGCGACATCGGCGTGGCCAACGCGGCCAAAAGCCCCCCCGGCGAAGCTCGCCTGTTCTCGGGCCGCTACTCCCGGCCGGGCCGCCAGCGTGAGTTCCCCCTGGAGCGGGCGCTTGCGCTGGTGGACGAACTGGCCCCCCACGGCCCCACCATCAAGACCAATTTCGTGGAGCCCCTGCTCTGGAGCGGCCTGGAGCGCCTGGCCCGCTACGCGAAATCCAAGGGCCTGCCATTCTACACCATCACCAACGGCTGGACCCTGGCCCGCCATGCGGGCTGGATCGCGGACGCCGGGGTGGATCTGGTGCGCGTCTCCATCGACGGCCCGCCCCAGGTGCACGACCGCCTGCGCGGCGTGCCCGGCAGCCACGCCCGGGCCGTGGCCGGGCTCAAGGCCCTGGTGGCCGCCAAGAAGAACCTCGGGGCGGAGCGGCCCATCCTGGGCGTGTGCTGCACCGTGAGCGACCACAACTGCCGACACCTGCTGCCCATGCTGCGCGGCCTGCGCGAAGAGGGCCTGCTGGAACACTGCTACGTGAACATCAACCACCTGCAGTACACCACGCAGTGGGAGGCGCAGTTGAGCCGGGAGCAGTCCCCGCTCTTGGCCCAGGCCTCCCCGTGCAGCCTGGACGGGGTGGACCTGGCTGCCATCGACCTCCCGGCGCTGGCGGAGCAGGCGGCGCTGATCGCCACGGAGTTCCCCGCCGGGGAGTACAACGTCTACTTCTCACCGCGCCTCGAAGCCGAAGACCTGGCCGCATATTACGACCCCAAGGCCTGGATGTTTCCCGGCACACCCTGTTATCTCCCCTGGTACGCCGCCCAGCTGGACATGGACGGCAACGTGGGCGTCTACGGGCACTGCGTGCTCCCCGGGTTCGGCAGCGTTCTGGAGCAGGGCGGGCACAGGGGCTTCATGGACGTCTGGAATTCGGAGCGAGCCCGGGAGGTACGCCTGGCGCTCAAGCGGGCGGGCTCCTTCGCGGCCTGCAACCGCTGCATAGGGACACTTTATCCCCTGAGGGGGAGGGACTGAGCATGATCGTAGACGCGCTGGCCCACGCCACCGAAGACGGCAAATGGTTCGAGACGGGACGGGACGCCTCCGTGGCGGCCCTGCTGGCCTCCATGGACGAACACGGCGTGGAGCGCGCCGTGCTGGCGGGCATGCACGGCCACGCCGAGCTGGACTTTCTGGCCCGCACGGCGGCCAAACATCCGGGCCGCTTCATCCCCGTGGCCGGGCTGGACCTCTCCATGGGTCTGAACACCGCCGCCCGGACCATCGCCCAGGCCGAGGAGATGGGCTTCGCCGGGGTGAAGATCTACCCCCGCATGTCCGGCGTGCCCCTCACCGACCCCCTGATCGAGGAGGTGGTGGACCTGGCGGGCGAGGCCGACCTGGCCGCCTTCGTCTGCACCATCCACCGCCCGCCGCTGCCGCCCCTGGGCCGCCCGGTGAGCGACGCCATCCACCAGCTCTGCGCCGTGTGCGACAGCACGCGCATCGTGCTGGTGCACGGCGGCTACGACGACCTGCTGGCCACCTCGGAGCGCATCAGGCCCATGGAGCACGTGCTGCTGGATCTCTCGCTGACCCTCACCCGCTTCGCCAAGGCCTCCGTGGGCCTGGACATCGCCTTCCTGCTGGAGAGCTTCGACCGGCGCATCTGCGTGGGCACCGACTTCCCCGAGACCTCCTGGGGAGATGTTTTGCGCGCCTTCGAGAAGATCGGCGTCTCCAAGGGCGAGCTGGCTGGCGCGGGCGTGCTGGGCGAAAACCTGCTGCGCTTCCTGGCCCCGGCCGAGGAGGACTAGGGCGTGAGCGCCGCCGCCCGCCGCGCTCCAGCCCTGCTAGAGTGCACCCTGCGCGACGGCAGCTACGCCGTGGACTTCCAGTTCTCCCCGCAGGACACGGCCCTGGTGGCCCGCGTGCTGGAGGAGGCCGGGGTGGGCATGGTGGAGATCGGCCACGGCCTGGGCCTGGGGGCCTCCCTGGCGGGCAAGGGCCGGGCCGCCGCCTCGGACGCGGCCTACATGGAGGCCGCCGCAGGGGCGCTGGAGCGGGCGCGCTGGGGCATGTTCTGCATCCCGGGCGTCGCGCGGCTCACGGACCTGGAGCTGGCCGCCTCGCTCGGCATGGGCTTCGTGCGCGTGGGCGTGAACCCATCCAAATCGGCCGGGGCCGCGCCGTTTCTGGCCCGTGCGGCGGAGCTTAAGCTCACGGCCTTCGCCAACGTGATGAAATCCTACGTGCTCGCGCCCGAAGAGCTGGCGGCCAAGGCCCGCGAGCTGGCCGGGTACGGCGCGTCGGCCATCTACGTGGTGGATTCCGCCGGGTGCATGCTGCCGGAAGTCGTGACTGAGGCTGTTCGCGCCGTGGCCGGTGAGACCGGCCTGCCTGTCGGCTTTCACGGCCACGACAACCTGCGCCTGGCCGTGGCCAACAGCCTGGCCGCCTGGCGGGCCGGGGCCGTCTGGCTGGACGCCACCCTGCACGGTGTGGGTCGGGGCGGGGGCAACGCCGCCACCGAGGTGCTTGCCGCCGTGCTGGAGAGCGCCGGAGCGCCCACCGGGCTCGACCGCGACGCTCTGCTGGATGCCGGGCGCGCCCTGTTCGGCCCCCTGGCCGAGGGTGCGCCGGGGTTGCGCGGCCTCACCCTGGAGGCCGGGCGTTGCGGGCTGCATTCGTCCTTCCTGCCGCTGGCGGAACAGGCCGCGCGCGAGTGCGGGGTGGACGTCCGCGAGGTGGTCCGCCGCGCCAGCCGGGAGGAGCGCGAGGAGCCCGGGCCGGAGCTTTTCCGACGCCACGCCAGGGAGCTGGCGGACGCGGGGGGCAACGGCCCAAACGGCGGCCCGCGCCTGCCAGAAACGCTGTTCGGGCTCCCCGAGGATGCCTCGGAAACCCTGGAAACCCTGGGCGCGCGGGTGCGCTCCCGGGCGCGGCTCACCGGGCGCAAGGCCGTGATGAACGTCTACCGCCTGCCCGAGGGCGCATCGGGCGTGGCCCCTTCCCCCTTCGTGCAGGAGGGCTCGGGCTACGTCATCGGCAGCCTGCGCTGCGGCGAGGAGGCTTTGCCGGAGGTCGCCGCCGCGCTGGACGGCGTGGTGGACGTGTTCTTCGTGGACGCCGGGCGCGGGGCCGGGCAGGCCCGCTCCCTGCACGAGGTCCTGTCACGGCTGGTGCGTTATACGCCCGTATCGGCCTACTGCGACGCGGACGTCTGGGCCAGGGCCGTGGCCGCCCAGGTGGCCTGGCATCGCGGCGGCGCAAGCAGTGCGCGGATCGCCCTGCTGGACGCCTCGCCCCTGGCCCTCGGCACCGCCCTGGCCCTGGCCGCCCAGGGGGCTCAGGTCGTCGCGGATGGCGAGGCGGCCCGCGAGGCCTCGGCCGCGCTCACCCGTTTGTGCCCCGCCGCGCCGGAGGTGCTGTCCGTGGCGGACCGCCTCGAAGCCGCCGCGCGGGCGGACGTGCTGCTGGCCTTCGAGCCGGGGCGCATCGACGCCGCAGTGGTGATGGCGGTCCCGGAGGGCGCGCTGGTCATGGACGGCGGCATCGGCGCGGCCACCCCCGAGGCCTTGGATGCAGCCGGAAAACGCGGCCTGACCGTGCTGCGCCCCGACATGCGGGCCATGCTCGCGGCGGAACTGCGCGCCGCCCTGGACGCCGGGCGCTGGCTGGCGGGCTGCGGGCGCGGCGAGCTGGCCGGGCAGCCAGTGGCCGCAGGGGGCATGGTGGGCGATCGCGGCGACATCATTCTGGACAGCCTCACGCATCCCACCCAGGTCGTCGGCGTGGCCGACGGGCAGGGCAAGATTCTGGATGCGCACGGTGAGTTCGCCGCGCGGCTGGCCCTGGTCCGGGCCGAGGTGCTGCGCCGCCGACTGCGCGGGGGAGGCGCAAATCAGTGAGTGGAGCAATGAACGGGCGCAGGCGCGTGCTCATCCTGGGCGGGGGGCGCTACTACCTGGGGGCCATCGAGACGGCCCGCCGCCTGGGCTATTTCACCGCCGTGGCCGACCGCGACCCCAAGGCCCCGGGCCTGGCCGCCGCCCACGCGGGCCGCGCCGTGGACATCGTGGACGTGCCCGGCCTGATAGCGCTGGCCCGGGAGCTGCGCATCGACGCCGTGGTGCCCCTGAACGATTTCGGGGTGCGTCCGGCCGCCGCGGTGAGCGCCGCCATGGGCCTGCCCGGCGTGGGCGAGGGCGTTGCCGCCCTGGGCACGGACAAGGCCGCCATGCGCCAGCGCTGGCGGGAGCGCGGCCTGCCCCAGCCGCGTTTCGCCGTGGTCGAGAGCGCGGAGCAGGCCCTGGCCGCCGCGCGGGAGCTGGCCGCGTGGCCCCTGGTCTGCAAGCCCGCCGACAGCCGGGGCGGGGGCAGCCGGGGCGTGAGCATGGTCCGCACTGTCGAGGATCTGCCCGCAGCCGTGGCCTTCGCCCAGTCCTTCTATGCGGACCGCCGCGTCATGCTGGAGGAGTGCGTCCAGGGGCTGGAGCATTCGCTGGAGACGTTCACCTGGGGCGGGCGCACCACGGTGCTGGCCGTGTCGGACAAGCGCAAGACCCCGCCGCCCTACCGGGTGGACACGGACGTGATCTACCCGAGCGTGCTGGGAGGCGACGCCCTGCGCGCCGTGGAGGGCGCGGCCTGCGACGCGGTGCGCGCCCTGGGCCTGCCCTTCGGCCCGGCGCACGTGGAGCTGTGCTCGCTCCCGGGCGGCGGGACGGCCCTGTTCGAAGTGGGTCTCCGTCCCGGCGGGGGCCACACTCCCGACCCCATCGTGCCCTGGGTCGCGGGGGTGGACGTGGTGGCCGCCACCCTGCGGGCCTACCTGGGGGAGGAACCTGGGCCGCCTGAGCCAACGGCGCGCCGGGGCTGCGTCTATCATTTCCTGACCCCGAAGCCGGGGCAGGTGGCGCGCGTGGAAGGGCTGGAGGATGTTCGCTCCTGGCCCGGAATCCTGGACGCGGGCCTGCTGGTGTCGCCGGGGGACGAAATCCGGCCCGTGCGCACCGGGGCGGACCGGGCCGGGTTCGTGGTGGCCGCCGCAGAGAGCCGGGAGCAGGCGCTCGCGCTGGCGCAGCGGGCGGACGCCGCCATCCGGGTCATTGCGGAAGAAATTCGAGGAGATCAGGCGTGAAGAAGGACGATTTCGTCTACAAGGAGCTGAAAACACAGCTCAACCGGCTCAAGTTCATCGAGGCCGCCGTCAGCGGAACCGCGCCCGAAGGGTTCCTCCCGCGCCGGGTGTTCATCGAGCCCACCAACTCCTGCAACTGCCGCTGCGTGCACTGCCCCACCCACACCCAGATGGAGCGCCCTCGGGGCCAGATGGACTTCGGGCTCTACACCCGCATCATCGACGAGCTGGCCCCGCTCTGGGCCGAGATCACGGTGAACCTCTACAAGCACGGCGAGCCCACCCTGCACCCGCGCATCTTCGACATGGTGGACTACGCCCGCGAGCGCAACCTCTTCGTGCAAATGAACACCAACCTGGCGGCCATCCGCCCGGAGCACATCCCGGCGCTGAAGCGCGTGGACTACCTTGGCGTCTCCATCGACGCGGCCAGCCCGGAGACCTACCGCGCGGTCAAGGGGCGCGGCCACTTCGAGCAGGTGCTCACGAACTTCCTGGATTTCCTGGAGGCCTGGGGCGAGGAGGCCACCTCCGCCTCCTACGCCTGCGACGCCGTGTTCCTGCGCCAGCAGGCCAACGACCACGAGGCCGCCCTGTTCGAGGAGATGTTCTCCCGCCTGCCCATCGGCCACGTGAGCGTCTTCGCCCTGCACAACTTCACCGGCCCCATCGGGGAGGGCGCGTCCGGCCTGGAGGGCAAGGCCGCGCTGCCCCGCGAACAGTGGCCCGTGTGCAACATCCCCTGGGACATCATGGGCATCGACTGGGACGGCACGGCCATGCCCTGCACCATCGACTGCAACACAGGCTACGCCCTGGGCAACGTGGCCGACGAGGGCGTGCTGGCGCTGTGGGAAGGCCCGCGCATGGCCGCCTTCCGCGACGCCCTGCGCAGGCGGGACTACGAGTCGCTTGAGGGCGGGCGCGCCCTGTGCGCGGGGTGCTCCATCCTCTGGGAGCCCGCCTACGCCCTGCCCACGGACTTCCACGCCGAGGTGGGCCGCATGGAGAAATACCTCACCGCCGCAGTGCGCCGAGTGGCCGAACAGAAGGAGCGCCACGAGGAGCTGATGGCCAAGTGGGAGTACCTCAAGGCCAACCGCGCGGCCTGGGCCCGCGAGCTGCGGGAGCGCGCCGAGGCGCTTCGTCCAGGAGGTTTGGGCCCCGGGGTATCGGGCGGGGAGGCCGGGGCGTGAGCGCGGGGCGGGGCCGAAGCGGAGAGCAAAACGGCGGAGCGGATCATAAGCTCCCTGATTCCCGGGCCGACGGAAGGCCGCACGCGGGGGAGCAAACCCTGGCCGACAAGCTGGCCGACAACTTGGCCCGGCACGAGGCCTATTACCAGGGGGTGCGCTCGCGGGAGGACGCCGGGCGCATCAACGCCCCGGGCAACCAATACCTGGTGCACCTGCTTCGCGGCGGGCACCTGGGGGCCGATTTCGCCGAGGGCCGTGGCCGGGCCGCGCTGGACGTGGGCTGCGGCTCCGGGTGGGACCTGGCGGGCCTGGGCATGATGGGCTGGCGGCCCCACGGGGTGGAGCTCACCGAGGCCATCGCCCGCCGCGCCGAGGCCAACGCCCGCGCCTACGGGCAGGAGGCCCTTGTGCGCGTGGGCACGGCGCAGCGGATTCCCTACCCGGACGGCATGTTTGCGCTGGCGCTCGCGGGCGGCGTGCTGCACTATGCCGCCCACATGGACCAGGCGCGCCTTGCGCTCGCCGAGATGGCCCGCGTGCTCGCTCCCGGGGGGAGGGTGGTGCTCACCACCAACCACCCGGAGAACTGGATCATGCGGGGGTGCGAGCGCCTGGGCGACGGGGTGGTGCGGGTGAACCGCCCCGGGGACCATCGCCACGGCCAGCTCCACGTGCTCTTCGAGCGCGCGGAGGACTTGGCCCGTGCGCTCTCGGAACATTTCACGGGGGTGCAGGTGGGGGAGAACCGTCTGGAATTTTTCGATAAAACGGTTCGGAACTGGGTGGCCACGGGCGTGGTGGCCGAAGGGGAGGGGGAATCGTGATCGTCTGCCTGTGCTACGAAGCGGACTGGGTGCTGCCCGAAATCGCGGATCATTGCCTGCACATCCTGGAAGAGGCCGGGGTGCCGCACACCTACTTCTCCACCGAGGACCAGCGCGTGCGCTGCTCCGCCATCCGGGACGTGGCCCTGCTGCCGGACATGAGCGTTGCCGATCCCACGGCGCACGTCATCTCCATGGCCCGGCTCTACCACTGCGCCCGGGGCATGCGCCCCTACAGGCTGGACTGGGGCCCGGGCCTGCCCGAGGGCCTGCTGGCCAGCCTGGAGATCAACTGGACAAGCGCCCGCCACGGGGAGGACTGCATGCCGGCCCCCCTGGTGCAGGGCCGCCCGGACGCCTCCATCACCTGGGACGACGCGCAGTGGCTCGAAGGCCGGTCGCTACCCAACCTGGAGCGCATGGCCAGCCGCGAGCCGGGCATCTTCATGCTCAACTTCCGGCCCATCCACATCTACCTGAACACTGCCTCGCAGGAGCACTTCGAGCGCGCCAAACCCCACCTGCGCAACCTCGAAGCCCTGAGCGCCCTGCGCAACACCAGAGAGATGGGCGTGCACGACATCCTCGATTCCGTCCTGGCCCGCGTGGGCCAGCCCGGCGTGCGCTTCCTGACCGTGGGCCGCGCCCTGGAGCGTTTCAGGCCCGAGCCGGACGAGGACGACTAGGCCATGCGCGGCGGTGCGGGAGCCGGGGCCGGTTCCGTTGCTGAGGCGCGGGTGGCCTGCATCGGCAACATGAACAACAACTACTTCTGCCTGGTGCGCTACCTGCGGGACATGAACATCCGGGCGGACCTGCTGCGCCTCAATTGCGAGCAGGAGCATTTCCACCCCAGCTTCGACAGCTATTCGGACGGCTACACGGCCTGCACCGTGGACCTCCCCTGGGGCGACCCGGCCAGCTTCGCCGCGCTGGCCCCCGAGGCCATCGCCCGCGACCTGGCACCATACACCCACATCGTGGCCTGCAACTACGCCCCGGCCTTCGTGCACAAGGCGGGCCGCAGGCTGGACGCCTTCTGCCCCCACGGCTCCGATTACACCGAGGTTCCCTACTACAAGGACGAATCAGGCCAGGGCTTGCATCCGCTCTCCCTGGCCCAGCGCGCCGCCATCCGCGATGCCGCGCACGTCTTCGCCCCGGCCCACAACCCCGGGCGCGAGCGCTACTGGGCGGAGCTGGCCCCGCAGGGCGTGCGCCACCAGCACTCCGTGCCCATTCTCTACATGCCGGAGTACGACCCGGAGACGCTCCCCGCCCGCGCCGGGCTGGCCCCGTTTTACGGGCGCGTGCTGGAACTGCGCCAAAGCTGCGGCCTGCTCGTCTATCATCACTCCCGCCACGTATGGGCCAGCGCCCAGTACCCCGACGACCTCAAGGGCAACGACGTGCTGCTGAGGGGCCTGGCCCTGTTCGCCAAGGCCCGGCCCGAAGTGCGCGTGGGCCTGGTCTGCCACGAGTACGGCGTGGACGTGGAGGCCAGCAAGCGGCTGATCGCGGAGCTGGGCATCGCCGACCTGGTGCACTGGATGCCCCTGGCCGGGCGCAAGCAGGTGATGCCCTGCGCGGCCCTGGCCGACGTGGTGGCCTCGGGTTTCGCCTACAGTTGGAAGGGCGGGGGCGTGGTCAGCGAGGCCCTCTGCCTGGGCAAGCCCCTGCTGGGCCGCCGCGACGACCACCTGGACCCCGAGGGCGCTGCCGCGCTCTATCCCATGCTCAACGCCGCCACGCCTGAGCAAGTAGCCGCCCGTCTGGCCCAGGCCGCCGACGACCCCGCCGGTGTGGCCGGAATCGGCAGGCGGGGCAGGCAGTGGATGAGCCAGAGCCTCATCGCCCCGGCCCTGGAGCGTTTCCGGGCCATCTTCACCGGAGTGCCCGCATGTACCGCATCCCGCTGACGCGCCCCTGGCTGCCCGCCGAAACCCTGGACGAGGTGGGCCGGGTGCTTGCAAGCGGCTTCCTCACCGAAGGGGCCGCCACCGCCGAACTGGAAGCCATAGCCCGCGGGGTCACTGGTGCGGCGCACGTTCTGGCCGTGACCTCCTGCACCACCGGGCTGGAGCTGGCCCTGCGCGCCCTGGGCGTCGGCACCGGGCACGAGGTGGTGGTCCCGGCCTATACCTATCCGGCCACGGCCACGGCCGTCTCCATGGTCGGCGCGCTGCCCGTGGTCGTGGATGTGGACCCCTGGAGCATGAACGTCGATTTCGAGCGCCTGGAGCGGGCCGTCACCCCGGCCACGCGCGCGCTCATGCCCGTCTCGCTCTTCGGCAACCCCCTGGACTGGGACCGGCTCGCCCCCCTGCGGGCGCGGCTGGGCATCCCCATAATCGAGGACGCCGCCTGCTCCCTGGGAGCGAGCTGGCGCGGCCAACCCGTGGGCTCCCAAGCGGACGTCACGGTGTTCAGCCTGCACCCGCGCAAGGTGGCCACCACCGGCGAGGGCGGGCTGGTCACCACGAACGACGAGGCCCTGGCCGAGCGCATGTGGTCGCTCAAGCACTTCGGGCTGGAGCGCCAGGGTCCGGACGGCGGCCGCCCGCGCTTCGTGCGCATGGGCACCAACCTGAAGCTCTCCAACATCCAGGCCGCCGTGGGCCTGCCCCAACTGCGCAGCCTGGAGGAGATCGTGGCCCGGCGGCGGGAGCTGGCCGCGCGTTATCTTGAACTGCTGGAGGGCCTGGAGGGCGTGGACGCGCACGCCGTCACACCGGGCGGGAAGAGCTGCCGCCAGACCTTCTGCGTGTTCGTGCCCCGGCGCGACGAGGTCATGGCCAGGATGCGCGCACGCGGCGTCGAGGCCCAGATCGGCACCTATCTGTTGCCCGCCGAGCCCGCCTTCCAGGATCCGGCCCTGTGCAGGTTGGAAGGCCCGTTCCCCGGCGCGCAACGGGCCTGGGACGAGTGCCTGGCCCTGCCGCTGTACCACGAAATGACTGACGGGGAGCAGGTGGAGGTGGTGGCGGCGCTGCGCGAGGCGCTTGGGGAGATTTGAAGAGGGGGGATGCCTCCGGCGGCCAAAGGGAGTTCCTCCCTTTGGAATCCCGTTTTGCTTCGCGTTGTTGGCGATCACCCTCACGGGTCAGGGGGAATCACCCATTCGGCCCAGATGCCAGGCAAGATTGCATTTCGGCTCGCAGCAGGCAACGTGGTGGCTCCATCCGCAAAGGCTTTGTTGATTGGCCGCAATGAGTTGGGATCGTTCCCGCCAAACCAGGGACTTTCCCACTCGGTTGCGATGAGAGGATTGGCTCCCCGCACAAGAGGACTGTATTGCCTTGCCGCGATGAACCGTGTTGGCTCCCGCTGTGGCCTCGCCGTCCGGGAGCCTAGGATATTCTTCAAATATATCCGACGGCTCACGGCCGGGGAGGCCACAGCGGGAGCCGGAATAGGACAAAGCCACCGTCTCCTCCTACCGGGAGTCGGTACAAGATACGCTGATTACGCCGCGCCCCGCGCGGCGACGGAGTGAATACAATGGACATCAAAGGCAAGCGCCTCCTGGTCATCGGCGGGGCTGGCTTCATCGGCTCCCACCTGGTGGACCAGCTCACCGCCGAGGACGTGGCCGAAATCCGCGTCTTCGACAACTTCACGCGCGGCACCCGCGCCAACCTGGAGAACGCCCTCCGCGACCCCCGGGTGAAAATCTTCGAACTCGGCGGCGAGCTCATGCACCGCGACATCCTGGACGCGGCCATGAAAGGCGTGGACGGCGTGTTCCACCTGGCCGCGCTCTGGCTGCTCCACTGCCAGGACTACCCCCGCTCCGCCTTCGAGGTGAACGTGGCGGGAACCTTCAACGTGCTGGAGGCCATGCTGGCCAACGGCGTGCGCAGACTGGTCTACTCCTCGTCCGCTTCGGTCTACGGCGACGCCGTCAGCGAACCCATGGCCGAGGACCACCCCTACGCAAACAAGACCTTCTACGGGGCCACCAAGATCGCGGGCGAGCACTTCTGCCGCGCCCTGCACCACCGCTACAAGGGCACGCCCCAGCACTTCGACTACGTGGGCCTGCGCTACATGAACGTCTACGGCCCCCGGCAGGACTACAAAGGGGCCTACATCGCGGTCATCATGCGCATGCTCGACCGCATCGACCAGGGCCTGCCCCCGGTGCTCTTCGGCGACGGCAGCCAGTCCTACGATTTCGTCTCCGTGGCGGACTGCGCCCGCGCCAACCTGCTGGCCATGAAGGCCGACGCCAGCGACGCCTTCTACAACGTGGGCACGGGCAGGAAGACTTCGCTTAGGGAACTGGCCGAGATCGTGCTGGAGATCACCGGGGCCAAGACCGGCATCGAATATCAGGAGGGCGGCCAGACTTTCGTGAAGAACCGCGTGGGCTGCCCCGAGAAGGCCCGGCGCGATCTGGGATTCACGGCCACGGACGACCTGCGCCAGGGCCTGGCCCGGCTCATCGCATGGCGCGAGGCCGCCAAGGCGGGAAGGGCCTAGCCGGGCCATGTGCGGCGTCGCCGGAGTGCTGCGTTCCACGGGAACGCCCCCCACGCGCGGGGAAATCGCCGCCATGACCGGCGCGCTGGCCCATCGCGGCCCCGACGGCGAGGGGCTGCGCCTGTTCGGCTCCCCCGCATGGCTGGCACTTGGCCAGAGAAGGCTGGCCGTGATCGACCGCGAGGGCGGAGCCCAGCCCATGCCCAGCGCGGATCGCTCGGCCTGGGTGGTCTGCAACGGGGAAATCTACAATCATCGGGAGCTGTTCGCGGAGCTTGCGGGTATGGGCCTTGAGGCCCGCACCCGCAGCGACACCGAGGCCGTGCTCCTGGCCTGGCAGGCCTGGGGCCGTGGCTGCCTGCCCAGGTTGCGCGGCATGTTCGCCTTCGCCCTGGTGGACTTCCGGCGCGGCGAGCTGCTGCTGGCCCGCGACGGCCTGGGGATCAAGCCGCTGTATTACAGGCCGTTGGCGGGCGGCGTCGCCTTCGCCTCCGAACTGGACGCCCTGGGCACTCTGCAAGAACCCGCGCCGCGCGCCAGCCTGCGTGCCGTGGAGCATTATCTGCGCTACCAGTACATCCCCGCGCCCATGACCATCTTCGAGGGCGTCCACAGCCTGGAGCCGGGCTGCTCCCTCTCGGCCACGTTCGCGGGCTGCGGCCCGGACGGGGCAGGGGGGATACGCGATTTCCGGCTGGAGGAGCCCCACCGCTGGCACGACCCCGGTTTCGAGCCCGACCCGGCCCTGGAGGATGACGCCGCCGCGCTCAAGGCCGTGTCCGAGGCGGTGTGCGGGGCCGTGTCCGCGCAGATGGTCTCCGACGTGCCGCTGGGGCTGCTGCTCTCCGGCGGGGTGGACTCCACCCTGGTGGCCTGGGCCGCCCGCCGGAGCGTCGAAGGGCCGCTCCCGGCCTTCGCCGTGGGCTTCGAGCAGGCCAGCGCCAGCGAGCTGGAGTACGCCCGCCAGGCCGCGAAAATCCTCGGGCCGGAGCTGCACGAGACCATCGTTGCCGAGGACATGCTGGCCCTGCTGCCGGGGCTGGCCGCCTCGCAGGGCCAACCCTTCGGGGACAGCTCCATCCTGCCGACGTGGCTGCTCTGCCGGTCCGCGCGGCAGGGCGTCACCGTGGCGCTCTCGGGCGACGGCGGGGACGAGGCCTTCGGCGGCTACCACACCTACGCCAACTGGCTGGCCTCGGGTGAGCGGCCCGGCTGCGGCCCCACGCCGTGGGAGAAGCACGTCCTGACCACGCCGCGCCCCTTCCGCGAGCCCCTCTGGCGGCCCGAGTTCCGGGGCTTCCTGGACGAGCCTTGTCATGCCTACGCCGAGGCCGCCCGGCGCAGCTGCGGCTTTGACGCCCTGGCCCACGCCCAATGCATGGACATGCGCACCTACCTGCCCGGCGACATCCTGACCAAGGTGGACATGGCCTCCATGGCCCACGCCCTGGAGGTGCGCCCGCCACTTCTGGACCCCCAGGTATTGGACGTGGCCCGCCGCCTGCCGCTGGCGCAACGGTTCCGCGAGGGCCTGGGCGGCAAGGCCGTGCTCAAGCGGCTGCTTCTGGCCGAGGGTTTTTCGCCGGAGTTCGTGCTGCGGCCCAAGCAGGGCTTCGCCATCCCGCGCGAACACTGGTTCCTGCCCGGGCGCGAGGCCTCCGCCATGTTGCGCGGCCTGCTGGGCGAGCCGTCCTCCCGGCTGGAGGAACTCTTCTCCCGCCGGTGCATCGAGGACTACCTGGCGCGCCACACTCCGGAATACGACCTTTCCGGCATCCTCTGGCTGCTCACGGTTTTCGGCCTTTGGAACGTGGTCCACCCGGGCCTGGAGTACGCATGAGCGACCCGAACTCGCGACCGCGCATACTGTGTATCGCGGACCAGCGCGGCTGGATCTTCGATCGCCACGTTTCCGCCCTGCGCCGTTTTCTGGGCGAACGCTTCGAGTTCGTGCCCCATTACTACTGGGACCAGCAGCCCTACGACGAGGCCGAATACGACCTCGTCTACGCCCTGGAGTGGAACCTGGCCCGCCCGGAGCTGGTGCGCAGGCGGGAGCGCAACGTCGCGGGCATTCGCTCCCACGTGGCCTGGGAGGCCATGGGCGCGGCCGGGCTCGCGCCGATCCTGGAGGAGCGCTTCGGGGCGGTGCACGCCGTGTCGCGCAGGCTGGCGGATATTTTCGCCCTGCACCTGCCGGGCGTGGCCTACGTGACCCACGGGGTTGACCTGGAGCTGTTCGCGCCCGCTAGCGCCCCGGGGGCGCACGGCGGACCGCTGCGCCTTGGCTGGGCGGGCAACCGCCAGAGCCCCGGCGACAAGGGCTGCGGGATCTTGGACGGGCTGGGGGGGCTCGCGGGCGTGGCCCTGGCCACCTGCGGCCTGGGGGAGCGGATGCTGTCGCTTGAGGAGATGCCCGGCTTCTACGCGGGGATCGACGTGTACTGCTGCGCCTCGCTCACGGAGGGCAGCAACAACTCCCTGCTGGAGGCGGCGGCCTCGGGCCGGGGCATCGTCACCACGGACAACGGCACCGTGCCGGAGTACCTGCGCCACGGGGAGAGCGCCTTCATCGTGGAGCGCCGGGCGGACGCCTTCGAGGAGGTCGTGCGGGAGCTGGCGCGGGACCGCGCCCGGCTGGCGGCCATGGGCGCGGCAGCGCGGGAGGCTGTGCGGGCCTTCGACTGGCGCGTGAAGGCGCTTGATTATGCCGAGTTTTTCAGGCGGGCGCTTGAGGGCATGAGCGGTTAAAATTTGTTGGTGGCCGGACAAACGCGAAGCTAAATGGGCGTCCAGAGGGCCGAAGGCTCTCTGGCCGCCGGAGGCTCCTCTCCTCCTCATTATGGATGTTACATGATGGAAAAACGCCTGCTGCTCGTTGAGCCGCCGTTCTACCGCCTCTACGAGGCGGGGATGGTGCTGTGCAACATGCCCCTGGGGCTGGGTTACCTGGCGGGCGTCGTCGCCTCGCGCGGTCAGTGGACGGTGCGCGTGCTCAACGCGGACTTCGACCCCACGGTGACCCCCGGCCCCACCAGCCACGCCGTGCTGGCGGGCGAGGGCTACCGGCGCTACCGGGCCAACCTGGCCGACCCCGAGGCCCCCATCTGGCGCGAGACCCTGGCGGCCATCGCCCGCGAGAATCCCGCGGTGCTTGGCATCTCGGTCAAGTCGCAGAACTGCGCCTCGGCCCGGCTGCTGGCGCGCCTTGCCAAGCACCAGAACCCTGAGCTGTTCATCGTCGTGGGCGGGCCGCACCCCTCCATGACCGGGGCGGACATCCTCTCCGAACCCGCCATCGACGCGGCAGTGATCGGGGAGGGCGAAGAAACGCTCACCGGCCTGCTGGAGGCCCTGGCCGAGGGCCGCCCGCTCTCGCGGGTGCCGGGCCTTATCTTCCGCCAGGGCGGCACCATCGCTTCATCGGGCCGCCGCGCCCCCATCGCGGATCTGGACGCGCTGCCCTTCCCGCACGCGGCCGCGCCGCAGGTGCTGGTGGACCACGCCCGCTACCCGCGCGAGGCCTTCGGCTTCGTGTTCGCCACGCGCGGCTGCCCCTTCGATTGCCAGTACTGCGGCTCGCGCTACATCTGGAGCCGCAGGCCGCGCCTGCGCTCCCCGGGCAACGTGGCCGCAGAGCTTGCGGCCCTGGCCGCGCTGGGCCTCAAGCACGTGCACTTCGAGGACGACACCTTCGGGGTGGGCAAGCCCCACCTGCTGGCCCTGTGCAAAGCCATCGCGGGCTCGGGCCTCACCTGGAGCTGCGAGCTGTCGGTCCGCCTGGTGGACGACGAGGTCATGGCGGCCATGCGCGCCGCCGGATGCGCGGCGGTGCTGCTGGGCATCGAATCCGGCAACGACGGCATCCTGCGCCACATCCGCAAGGGCATCACCGTGGAGCAGTCCCGCCGCGCGGCGGCCACGGTGAAGCGCCACGGGGTCCGCCTGCTGACCTTCTTCATGGCCGGTTTCGCCCTGGAGACGGAAGAGACTCTGCGCGACACGTTCGAGCTGATGCAGAGCATCGGCAGCGACCAGATCATCTACTCGGTGTTCACGCCCTATCCCGGCACCGAGGCCTTCGAGGAGTGCAGGCGGCTCGGGCTGGTGGACGAAGGGTTCGACGTGTCGCTCTACAACCACCAGAGCCCGAGCAACTGCTTCTGCAAGAACATCCCCCGGGAGCGCTTCCGGGAGCTTGCCGGGGAGATGGAGGCCTTCGTGGACGCCTACAACCGGGAACACGCATAGGGGCAGGGCATGAAGATACTCATGGTGGCCCACGGCATGCCCCCGCATGAGATCGGCGGCACCCAGCTGCACACCCTGGACGTGGCCCTGGAGCTCACGCGGCGCGGGCACGAGGTGCTGGCCCTGTGCCCCCGGCGCTCGAGGGGCGGCGGCCTCGTGTTCGAGGAGGCGCAGGGGCTCAGGGTGGCGCGCCTGGAGCTGGACCCGCCCCCGCCGGACCGGGACGCGGCGGCCTTCGCCCTGGCCCACGACAACCCCGAGTCCGGGCGGCGCTTCGCCGAGTTCCTGCGCGCCGAGCGGCCGGATATCGTGCATTTCCACCACTTCTTCGACCTTTCGGCCTCCCTGGCGGACGCGGCGCGGCGGGAGGGAATCCCCGCGCTGCTGACCCTGCACGACCTCTGGCTGGTCTGCGAGCAGCCGCACTTCCTGCACGCGGACATGACGCCCTGCGCCCACCAGGCCCCGCAGCCGCGCGACTGCGCCCGCTGCTTCGCCGAGCGCAGGCCGGGCGGCGCGCTCTCCCGCGATATGGAAGCCTTGGAATCATGCTTCGCGGCCCGCCGCGAACACCTTCGGCGGGTCGTGGCGGGCCTTGATTGCGTGGTGAGCCTGGCCGGCTTCCAGGAGGAGCGTTTGCGCCGCCAGGGGCTCGCGCCGCGCATGTTCCGGCGCATACCGCTAGGGCAACGCCCGCTGGGACCGGTCGCGCGGCCAAGGCGCGCGGGCGGCCCGCTCCGGCTGGCCTACATGGGCATCGTGGCCCCGGCCAAAGGGCTGGACGTGGTCTTCGAGGCCCTGGACATCCTGGGCTGGGAGGGCGTGACCCTGGACGTTCACGGCATCCCCTGCGTGCCGGACTACGTGGAGCGCCTGCAGCGGGCGCATCCGCCGGGCGGGGCGGCCTGGCACGGGGGCTACGGCCCGGCGGACCTGGAACGCATCCTCTCGGCGGCGGACGCGGTGGTCATGCCCTCGCGCAGCGAGAACACGCCCCTGGTGGTGTCGGAGTGCCTGGCCGCGCGGGTGCCCGTGGCGGCCTCGGACGTGGGCGGCGTGCCAGAGATGCTCGGTTTCGGGAGGTGGGGCCTGCTCTTCGCAAATGGCGACGCGCAAGGATTGGCGCGGGCCATCCGCAGGATGCGCGGCGAGCCGGGATTGCTGGAGTCCCTCGCGGCTTCAATCCCACGGGGCAAGAATGTTGCCGAAGAGGCGGCGGAGCTGGAGGCCCTCTACCGGGAATTGGCCGGCTAGGCTTAGTCGCCCAGCAGCTCCGCCAGCTCCTGGCCGCTGAGCAGGCAGCGCTTGGGGCTTGCCGGGGAGGCCAGCCTGGCGGGGTCGGGGGCGCGCTCCTCCACCGCGTAGGGCGCGATGGCCTTGCGCGCGGCCTCCTCAAGGTGCGGCGGCACGAGAAAACGCAGTTCCAGCGCCTTGGGCGGCGTGTGCATGGTGAAAACCTCCTCAGGGGCGGGACGGCCCCCTGCCAAGGAGGACGCGACCCGCCGGGCGCGGGTTACATGTGCGCCGCTTTGTGCCGTTCCCTTATCCCTCCGCAATGTAAGCATTTGTCGTGCCGAAGCTCTGCTGGCGGGGGCTCCCCGCCGGCGGAAACAAAAAAGGCCAGGAACACGTCCTGGCCTTTTCGAATCATTGCCGACAGGCGGCAAGGGCGCCGGTGCTACCAGCGGCCGCCGTAGCCGCCGCGTCCGCCGGTGGAGCGGGGCTTGTCCTGGGCCTCGTTGACCTTCAGGTTGCGGCCGCCGAAGTCCTTGCCGTCCATGCCCTGGATGGCGGCGCGGGCGCCTTCGTCGTCCATCTCGACGAAGCCGAAGCCGCGCAGGCGGCCGGTTTCGCGGTCGGTGATCAGGCTCACGCTGATGACTTCGCCGAAGGTGGCGAACTGGTTGCGGATTTCGTCTTCGGTGGTATTGAAGGAAAGATTGCCGACATAGAGTTTCTTGGACATGGGCTGTTGCTCCTGTTTGTAGCACGTCATTTCAAATCGCTTGGAGCTGTAACAAGAAAGCCCAAGAATCAAGAAAATGTATGCTGGTTGAGTTGCTGAGGCCTGGAATATAGCCAGTAAAAAATGAAAGGCAAGACCTAATTGTCTTTATGCTATTATTTTCATCTTGAGGAGCAGTGGCCGCTGCGTCCACACTCTGGCTGGTTATGAGGCGTAACATTGATGAATCATAGAGAAGTTTGCTCAAGCAGGCCTGTTTGCGGCCCCCCGTGCCTCCGGTCCGGCGTCCGGCGCGGCGGGGGGCAGGGCGAGCATCACCCGTCGATCCCACGGCCCGGCGCCCGGCGGGGCCGGGCCTTGACATTGTGCCGCCTGGCGATGTTGAGTCCCGCTGATCCAAGGGAGGAATGAATGCGCAAGCTGTTGACACTCATGGCGATGCTGGCCCTGGTGGCGTTCTCCGCTTTCAGCGCCGGATGCGGAACTGGGGGGCCAACCGCCGCCCCGCAGAAGGCCGAGCCCTCCTACAGCCCCGAAGCCGGCAACTGGAGCTACGCGCCCAAAGCCCTGGAGCTGACCCTCACGGCGGACCCTTTCCTCAATGAATACGGCGGAGCGGCCCACCCCCTGGACGTGTGCGTGTACCAGCTCGCCAGCCCGGCCGCCTTCAAGGATCTGGCCGCCAGCCCCACGGGGGTCTCCAGCCTGGTGGAATGCCGCGAGTTCGACTCCAGCGTGGTGGGCGCGCAGCGCGTGAAGGTGCAGCCGGGCTCCAGCGAGACGCTGCGCCTGGACCGCGCTGAGAATGCCCGCTTCGTGGCCGTGGCCTGCGCCTACTATGACCAGAACCAGGGCAGGACCACCCGGATCTATGAAATTCCGCTCAACGCCAACACCTCGGGCTGGTTCTGGTGGAAGGAGACCAATTACGAGGCGGGCAAGCTGACCAGGAAGATCCTGCTGGGCAAGACCGGCATCCTCGACGCGGACTGATCCCCCTTGAGCTTATAAAGCTTGGAGCGGGGGGGCCCGTGGCGTGGATGTCTGCTCACACGGCCACTGTTTAGGTTGCGCGCCTGGT
>NZ_JAKZKX010000007.1:44442-96188 GCF_022808715.1 Fundidesulfovibrio agrisoli | reverse complement strand
GCTCACCCTTTTTTGTTTATTTTGTGGGGCGGGGTGACTGTTTTGCTTCGCCCCCGGCCCCCCGCTCCACTTTTTTGCGGCCCTCGCATAGTTTCCGGCGGAACGCAGCCGGGCCTTTTTTTAATCTGAGCGGGCGTACAAATATGTAAGGTTGTTTTCATTTTTGTACGCATTCAGCCGGGCCTCTGGTTAATATTGCATTATTTCAGATTGTTGCGCGTGGCAGGGTGTTTGCTGGCACACCCTGGGCCGACGACACGGCCCGGGAGGATGCGGATGAAAACAGGCAGGCACCGGCAACAAGCCCCGGCGCGGCGGCCGGGGAGGGCAGGCTGACATGGCGGCCTTCGTGCTGATCCACGGAGCGTTCATGGGCGGCTGGGTCTGGCAGCGCATGGCCTCGACCCTGGCGGGGTTCGGGCACGACTGCCTGCGCCCCACCCTCACGGGCTGCGGCGAGCGCTCGCACCTGCTGCGCCCCGAGATTTCGCTGGCCTGGCATGTGGAGGACGTGGCCCAGGCCCTCTTCCACGAGGATTTGGAGCGCGTGGTGCTCGTCGGCCACGGCTACGGCAGCATGATCGCCGCCGCGGTGGCCCACCGCCACAGCGGCAAGGTGGCCGGGGTGGTGCACCTGGACGGGGTGCTGCCCGAGCGCGGCAAGAGCTTCTCGCAGATGTGCGGGCGCGCCGCCCCCGGCAGGGGCGACGGCGGCGACTGGCTCATCCCCCCGCCCACGGCGGAGAGCCTCGGCGTCTCCTGCCGGGAGCTGGGGCGCTGGCTCTCGGTTCGGCTGCAGCCCTTCCCGCGAGCCTGCCTGGAGGACGCCTACGCCTACGGCGACCGGGATCGGCAGCTGCCAGGCGTGTTCCTGCGCACCACCGCGCGTGATGACCGGCCCGCCAAGTCGCAGGCCGCCCGTGCGGCGCTCAGCAGCATGCCCGTGGTGGAACTGCCCCTGGGGCCGCTGCCCATGATAACCAGCCCCGGCAGGCTGGCGCAGGCGCTCTCCTCCCTGGCGCTGGAGATGCGGCCGTCAGAGCCGCCCACCCCGCGCAGGCGGGCGCGGCCCGTCCGCTGCAAGGCGCGCGGGCAGGAGCCGGAGGCCGACACCTCCTGATCCCCTGAAACCGGGAGCGGGAAACGTGGGCCGGGTGGCAGCCAGGCCTTGGAAATTTTCCGCTCACCGCAAACATACAAGGAGTGAAGTGATGAAACGCATCCTGACAACCATCGCCCTGGCCGCCATGCTGGCCATGCCCCTCATCGCACGGGCCGGGAGCGTCACCGTCTCCGGGGCCGCGAGCCTCACCGCCGCCTTCACCGAAGTGAAGGAAGCCTTTGAGAAGGCACGCCCCGGCGTCACCGTGAACACCAATTTCGCCGCTTCAGGGGTCCTGCTCTCCCAGATCGAGTCGGGAGCGCCCGTGGACGTGTTCGCCTCCGCCGACCAGGAGACCATGGACCGCGCCCAGGCCAAGAACCTCATCGACACGGCCTCTCGCAGGAATTTCGTCGCCAACGCCCTGGTGCTGTGCAAGCCCAAGGGCGGCAAGGCGGCCGTGACCTCCATGCAGTCGCTGGAGGACAAGGCCGTGGAGCGCATCGGCCTGGGCAACCCCGAGACGGTGCCCGTGGGCCGCTACACCCGCGAGGCCCTGACCACAGCCGGGCTGTACGAGAAGCTGACCCCCAAGCTGGTCTTCGGCGATTCCGTGAAGCAGGTGCAGGATTACATCAGCCGGGGCGAGGTCGACGCCGGGTTCATCTTCGCCACCGACGCCAAGATCGCCGCCGCCAAGATCGACGTTGTGGCCGAGATCCCCACCAAGGCCAAGGTGAGCTACCCCCTGGCCATCGTGGCCCGCTCCAAGGACAACGCCGACGCCAAGGCCTTCGTTGATTTCGTGCTGAGTCCCGAAGGCCAGGCGATCCTGGCCAAGTACGGGTTCCAGAAGCCCGAATAGGCCGCAGTTAAGCCGTACCGGCCGCAGATGATGAAAGGCCGGGCCTGCGCCAAGTATGGGCGGAGGTCCGGCCTTGTTTCGTATCCAGGGGGCAACGGCAGGATCAGGTTCTATCCACGACGATGTCGCCGTGCGCGCCGCTTCGCCGGTAAGCCTTAACACCACCGCCGGATATCGCCAGCAGGAGGGAAATCTGTTATCGCGGGAAAGAAGGGGCCGCGGGTTGCGCCGCGCTTCAGGGCAGCACCAGCTCCACCTGGGGCATCAGCTCCTTGATGGTGGCGATGGCCTGGCCCAGGCTGTAGGGCGTGGGGTGGGGGGTGCTCACCGCCAGTGTGCAGCCGCCCTCGCCCAGCACGCGGAAGCAGAACCCGCCGGAGCCGTCGCGCTCCAACTGGTAGCGGCCGTCCATGGCCACGGCGCGGCGCAGGGCCTCGGCGTCGCTCCGGGCTTCGTGAGGCTCAGGGCGCACCGGCCCGCAGAGCAGTTGCCGCCCTGCATGGGTGAGTATCAGGCGATATCCCTGATCCTCCACGGCGGCGATGGTCAAGGCCACGGTCATGACGGCTCCCTGGTGGTGTGCGGCGGAAAAGCTGTGGTTATCCGTTCACCAGATTTCGGTGAGCAAAATTAGTATAATTGTCCGATATTGTAAAGCGCAGGCGGCCACTCCCCCGGGCGGTTGGCAACCCCGATGAAATGTACTAGGGAACAACCGCCCGAGATGCGGATAAACGTTTTGTTCAATATTTACAGGTGATTGAATTATGTCCGACTTTGTCCATCTGCATTGCCACACGGAATACTCCCTGCTGGACGGGGCCATCCGCATCGGCGATCTGGTCAAGCGCGCGGGCGAGTTCGGCTGCCCGGCGGCCGCCATCACCGACCACGGCAACATGCACGGCGCCCTGGTCTTCTACGAGTACTGCAAGAAGGCCGGGATCAAGCCCATCGTCGGCTGCGAGGTCTACGTGGCCAAAGGCGACCGCACCAGCAAGGACGCCAAGTCCGCGCGCGACGCGGGCTACCACCTGGTGCTGCTGGCCCAGAACCTCACGGGCTTCAAGAACCTCCTGGCGCTCTCCTCCAAGGCCTACATGGAGGGCTTCCACTACAAGCCGCGCGTGGACAAGGCCCTGCTGGCCCAGCACAACGAGGGCGTGATCGCGCTCTCGGCCTGCATCAAGGGCGAAATCCACCAGGCCCTGCTCAACCAGGGCATGGACGCCGCCCGTGACATGGCCCGCACCTACATGAATTTCTTCCCGGACAGGCTCTATCTCGAAATGCAGGCCAACGACCTGCCCGAGCAGGCCCGGCTCAACGCCCTGGTGCTGGAGCTGGCCGACGAGATGAAGCTGCCCCTGGTGGCCACCAACGACTGCCACTACCTGAACGCCGACGACGCCTCGGCCCACGACGTGCTGCTGTGCATCCAGACCCAGGCCCAGGTGGACGACGTGAAGCGCATGCGCTTCACCACGCAGCAGCTCTACTACCGCTCCCCCGAGGAGATGGCCCAGGCCTTCGCCCACGCCCCCCAGGCCATCGCCAACACTTGCGAGATCGCCGAGCGCGTCGATCTGGAGCTGGACCTCAAGACCTACCACTTCCCGGTCTACGAGGTGGAGCAGGGCAAGTCCCTGGACGACGAGATGGCCGACATGGCCCGCAACGGCCTCAAGGAGCGCCTGGCCCGCATGGAGCTGAGCCCCGAGAAGGAGAAGGTCTACTGGGACCGCCTGGAGTACGAGCTGGGCGTCATCAAGCAGATGGGCTTCCCGGGCTATTTCCTCATCGTGCAGGACTTCATCAACTGGGCCAAAGGCCAGGGCATCCCCGTGGGGCCGGGGCGCGGTTCGGCCGCCGGTTCGCTGGTGGCCTACAGCCTGCGCATCACCAACCTGGACCCGCTGCCCTACGACCTGCTGTTCGAGCGCTTCCTGAACATCGAACGCATCTCCATGCCCGATATCGACGTGGACTTCTGCGAACGCCGCCGCACCGAGGTTATCCGCTACGTCTCCGAGAAGTACGGGCGCGACTCGGTGGCCCAGATCACCACCTTCGGCACCATGAAGGCCAAGGCCGTGGTGCGCGACGTGGGCCGCGCCCTGGGCATGAGCTTCCCCGAGACGGACCGCATCGCCAAGCTCATCCCCGAAGACCTGAAGATGACCATCGACAAGGCCCTGAACCAGGAGCCCGAGCTCTCGGTGCTGGCCAGCCAGGACCCGCGCATCGCGCGGCTCATCGACGTCTCCCGCAGGCTGGAGGGGCTCTCGCGCCACGCCTCCACCCACGCGGCGGGCGTGGTCATCTCGGACCGGGCCATGATGGAGTACGTGCCGCTCTACCTGGGCAAGAACCAGGAAATCGTGACCCAGTGGGACATGAAGCGCGTGGAGAAGATCGGGCTGGTCAAGTTCGACTTCCTGGGCCTCAAGACCATGACCGTGATCCAGGACGCCCTGGACATCATCCAGGAGATGGGCCAGCAGCCCCCCGACCTGGACACCCTGCCGCTCACCGACCCGCAGACCTACGAGCTCTTCTCCCGGGGGGACACCGACGGCATCTTCCAGGTGGAATCCGACGGCATGCGCAAGTACCTGCGCCAGCTCAAGCCCAACTGCTTCGAGGACGTCATCGCCATGCTGGCCCTGTACCGCCCCGGCCCCCTGGGCTCGGGCATGGTGCAGGAGTTCATCGACCGCAAGCACGGCCTGGTGGAGGTGCACTACCCCCACCCGGACCTGGAGCCGGTGCTCAAGGCCACCTACGGCGTCATCGTCTACCAGGAGCAGGTCATGCAGATCGCCCAGGTGCTCTCGGGGTACTCCCTGGGCGAGGGCGACCTGCTGCGCCGGGCCATGGGCAAGAAGAACCCGGAGGAGATGGCCAAGCAGCGCACCCGCTTCCTGGAGGGCACGCGCAAGAAGGAGATCCCCGACTCCCAGGCCAACGAGATCTTCGACCTGATGGAGAAGTTCGCGGAGTACGGCTTCAACAAGTCGCACTCGGCGGCCTACGCGCTCATCTCCTACCATACGGCCTACCTCAAGACGCACTTCCCCGTGGCCTTCATGGCCGCGCTCATCACCTCGGACCTGGAAAACCAGGACAAGGTGCTCAAGTACATCTCCGACTGCAACGACCGCGACATCGAGGTGCTGCCGCCCAACGTGAACCTCTCCATGCGCCACTTCAGCGTGCGCGAGGGCAGGATCGTCTACGGCCTGGCGGGCATCAAGAACGTGGGCGGGGAAGCAATCAACGAAATCGTGCGCGAGCGCGAGGAGAACGGGCCCTACACCAGCCTGGTGGACCTGACCACCCGCGTGAACCTGCGCAAGGTGACCAAGCGCGTGCTGGAGTTCCTGATAAAGGCCGGGGCCATGGACTGCTTCGAGGCCCCGCGCGCCTCGCTCATGGCCGGGCTGGACAAGGCCGCCACCCAGGGCCAGAAGCGGGCCGAGGCCAAGAACTCGGGCCAGCTCTCGCTCATGAGCCTGGCCCCCGCTCCCGAGGCCCCGCCCACTGGCGGCATCGGCTTCGCCTGCGAGGAGGCCAAGGTGCCCGAGTGGGGCCACGAGGAGATGATGGCCTTCGAGAAGGAGGCCATCGGCTTCTACCTCACAAGCCACCCCCTCAAGGCCTACGCGCGCGACCTGCGGCGCATGGGCCTCAAGACGCTCTCCGACTGCCGGGGCTACGCCCCCGACTGCGAGGTCAAGGTGGCGGCCATCATCACCACCAAGAAGGAGCACATCACCAAGAAGGGCTCGCGCATGGCCTTCTGCGGCCTGGAGGACATCGCCGGGGACGGCGAGGCCATCTTCTTCCCCGAGGCCTTCACCCAGTGCCGCGAGTTGCTGGAGGGCGACGCGCCGCTGCTCATCACGGGCAAGATCGGCAAGGACGACCAGGACGCCCCCGAAGGCCAGGCCAAGCTCAAGCTCATCGTGCAGTCCGCCCGGCCCCTGGCCGAGGCCGTCCAGGCGGGGGACGAGCCCCTGGAGCTGCGCGTGGACGCCCACGCCTGCACCACGCTTGCCGGGCTCAAGGAAATCTTTCATAAGTATCCGGGAAGCGCCAAGGTGCGGCTGCGCCTGGTGTTCGACAGCATGGAGTGCCTGACGGGCCTCTCGGACGAACTCAGCGTCGGGCCGTGCCCGGAATTCTGGCTCGCGGTTGACGACTGTCTCGCCCGGGCCCACAACAAGGCTACAGGCTGACAAAGGGGACTATTGTGACCATGCAACACGGCGAACGCCCGGTCCTGCGCCGGGGCCTGTTCAAGCTGACCATCACGGACGACTTCTCCTCCGCGCACTGCCTGCGCAATTACAACGGGCCTTGCGAGGCCCTGCACGGGCACAACTTTTTGGTGGAGGCGGTGTTCCAGGGCGAGCGCCTCACCCAGGACACCGAGATGCTCATGGACTTCAAGGACCTGAAGGCCCTGCTCAAGCAGGTGCTGGACAGGCTCGACCACAAGCACCTGAACGATCTGCCCTATTTCCAGCGCCGCAACCCCACGGCCGAGAACCTGGCCCGTTACATCTACTGGGAGCTGGGCAGGCTGCTGGAAGGCATGCCCGCCCAGGTGGCCGAGATCAGCGTGTTCGAGAAGGCCACCAGCAAGGCCACCTACACCGAGCTGTCATGAGGCTGGTGGTCCAGCGCGTGTCGCACGCCTCGGTGGACGTGGCCGGGGAGCGCGTGGCCGCAATCGGCCAGGGCTTCCTGGCGCTGGCCGGGTTCGGCCCGGACGACGGCCCGGACCTGCCCGCGAGCCAGGCCTGGCGCGCCATGCTGGACAAGCTCGCCGGACTGCGCGTGTTCTCCGACTCCGAGGGCAAGATGAACCTGAGCCTGGCCGACACGGGGGGGGAGGTGCTGCTGGTCTCCCAGTTCACGCTCTACGCCGACTGCCGCAAGGGCATGCGCCCCGGCTTCTCCCGCGCGTGCCCGCCCGACACCGCCCGCGCCCTGTTCGACCGCCTCGCGCGGGACGTGGAGGCCCGCCTGCCCGGGCGCACCGCCACGGGCGTCTTCGGGGCTGACATGGCCGTGAGCCTGACCAACCAGGGCCCCGTGACCATCATTCTGGACAGCGCGGACTTCACCCGGCCCGCCACGGCGGGGGAGGGCTGATGGCCGCCGGGGACGACATCCGCGTCCTGGTGGTGGACGACTCCAAAACGGTCCTTCGGCTGCTGACCTTCATCCTGGGCAAGCTCTACCGCCTCGAATCCGCCGAGGACGGGCAGGAGGCCATCGAGGCCCACGCCTCCTTCAAGCCCGACGTCATCATCCTGGACATGAACATGCCCGTGAAGTCCGGGCTGGAGGTGATGCAGCACATCCGGGGCGTCGCGCAGGACCACGACGTGCAGATCGTGGTGCTCACCGCGCAGGACACCAAGGTGCTCAAGGCCCGGGCCTTCGCCGCCGGGGCCAACGACTTCCTGGCCAAGCCCTTCGACCGCGAGGAGCTGCTGGCCCGCGTGGGCGCGGCGGCCAGGCAGGTCACCCTGACCAGGCGGCTGCGCCAGGCCTACAACCGCATCAGCCGCGAGATCGACACCGTGGCGGGCCTGCAGAAGCGCCTGCTCCCGGACTGCTCGCCGCTCTTCGGCGACACCCTGGTGGAGTGCCTGTACCGCCCCTCCGGGCGCGCCAGCGGCGACTACTACGACTTTTTCACGCTGCCAGACGGCTGCATCCGCGCCGTGATGGCCGACGTGTCCGGCCACGGGGCCAGGGCGGCGTTCCTCATGGCCGTGGTGCGCACCCTGGTGCGGGTCACCCAGACGCACTACCTCTCCCTGGCGGAGATGCTGAGCCTGGCCAACCACCACCTGCTCTCATCCATCGGGCAGGAGCCGGATTTCGTCACCCTGGCCGCCGTGGACATCGACCCGGACGAGGGCACCCTGACCTACGTCAACGCCGGGCACTGCCCCCCCTTGCTCTACACCGGCGACAGGATCATGGAGCTGGCCCCCACCTCCTCGGTGCTGGGGTTCTTCGACCAGAAATACCCCATGCGCACCATCGAGTTCGAGAAGCCCGCCGGGCTGTTGCTCTACACCGACGGCTGGTACGAGTGGCACACCCTGGAGAAGGAGATGTTCGGGCTGGAGCGCTTCACGGAGCTGGCCTCCGGGCTCATGCGCTCGGACCGCTTCAGCCTGCAGAACCTGCTGGAGAACCTCTGCGGCGAGAAGGCCGGGCCGGTGTTCAGCGACGACGTGACCGGGCTGTGGGTCTGCGCGGGCAGCCCGCTCTCGCGGGTGTTCTCGGGCCGGTCCACCCCGCAGGCCAGCCGGGCCCTGGCCAAGGACGTGGTCGCGGCAGTGAAGGCCTACATGGAGGACCCCGACATCCTCCACGACCTGGACATCCTGCTCACCGAGGCCTGCGCCAACATCACCCGGCACGCCTACGGCGGGGGCGAAGGCCCCATGGAGGTGCGTCTGCGCATCCGGCCCGGCCAGTCCGTGGACATGGAAGTGGTGGACTGGGGCAAGGGCTTCGGCGACGCCGTGAAGTTCGAGAACGCGGCCCCCGACTCCGAGTGCGGGCGGGGCATGTTCATCATCTGCAAGCTGTCCGACCAGTGTGAACTCAAGCGCCGCGGCAGGGAGAACGTCCTGCGGGTGGTCAAACAGATAAGGAAGGAACTGTGGAAAACCTAACCTGGCTGCGCAAGGGCGCGTGTCTACTGGCCAAGTTCTCGGGGGAAATCACCATGGAGGTCACCCAGGACTTCAAGCACGCCGTGGAGCAGGCCCTGGAGAAGGAAGACACCCCGGCCCTGGCCCTGGACCTCTCCGAGGTGAGCTTCATGGACTCCTCCGGCATCGGCTTCCTGGTCTCCTGCAACACGCGGCTGCAAAGCCTGGGCAAGCGCCTGGTGCTCATGAGCCCCAGCCAGCAGGTGCGCAAGACCCTGGGCCTGGTGCAGCTTATGGATTTCTTCGCGGTGGCCGAATCCGACGTGGACCTGGAGTCCATGACCGCCAAGGGCGGCAAGTAGCGCGATGGCGCAGTCCCCCCGGGTGCTGCTGGTCACCAGCCGGTTCTTCCTGCTGGGCGAGATCATGACCGCCTTCAGGCGCATGGGGGTCGAATACGCCTACCTGGACACCGGCGGGGACGAACTCGACAGCGAGGAGTACCTGCGGCCCCTGCTCAAGGGGATGGATCGGCTGCGCCCCCATTTTCTGCTCACCGTGAACCACCTGGGGGTGGACCACGAGGGCCTGCTCACCGGGCTGCTCTCCCGCCTGGACATCCCCCTGGCCTCCTGGTTCGTGGACAACCCGGCCCTGGGCCTGGCCCTGTATTCCCGCCCGGCCGCCGCCAAGACGGCCATGTTCACCTGGGACGCGGACAACATGGCCCCTCTGCGCCAGATGGGCTTCGACCATGTTTTCCACCTGCCCCTGGCCGCGGACGAGCGCCGCTTCGCCCCCCCGGCCGAGCTCCAGACCGCGAGCCCCTGGCGCAGCGCCGTGAGCTTCGTGGGCAACTCCATGGTCATCAAGACCTGCCTGCGCCTGGACCACGCCCGCCCCTCCCGCAGGCTGCGCGCGGCCATGCCCCGTCTGGCCCAGGCCTTCGGCGAGCACCCCGAGGGCAGCGTGCGGGCCTTCCTGCGGGAGCGCTTCCCCGCCCTGGCCCCCGATTTCGAGGCCCTGGAGACGCCGGACCGGCAGCTCTCCTACGAGACGGCCGTGATCTGGGAATCCACCCGCCAGTACCGGGCGCGCTGCCTGGGCAAGCTCATGGAGTTCAGCCCCACCATCGTGGGCGACGAGGGCTGGCTGACCACCTTCGGCAAGGAGGGCGCGCAGCCCGGCGGGCGCTGGCGGCGGCTGTCGGAGTTGTCCTATTACGACGACCTGCCCGGCTTCTATCCGCTCTCCGACATCAACTTCAACTGCACCAGCCTGCAGATGAAGGGCGCGGTGAACCAGCGCGTGTTCGACGTGCCCGCCTGCGGGGCCTTCCTGCTCACGGACTACCGCGCCCAGATCGAGAACCTGTTCGAGCCGGGCAGGGAGGTGGCCCTCTACGGCGACCCGGACGAAATCCCGGACATGGTGCGCCACTTCCTGGCCCACCCCACGGAGCGCGCCCGCATCGCCCAGGCCGCGCGCAAGCGCGTGCTGGCCCAGCACACCTACGTGGCCCGCATGGGCCAACTGCTGCGCACCGTGCGCGAGACATTCGGGTTATCATACTGCGAGCCTGCCGGCGCATGAGCACGCCCCTGGAGAACCTGCCCGAGCCCTTGCGCTCCCTGCTCGTCTGCGGCGGGGAGGGCGCGGCCCATCTTTCCCGCTGCTCCCGACTGGCCGCGGAGGCCGGGGAGGGCGAGCTGGCGGAGCGACTGGCCGTGGCGGCCTGGTCCCAGTCCCCGTTGGATGCGGCCCTGGCCCTCCAGGCGGCCCCGCTGCTCACGGCCTGGCCCCTGGCCGCGCGCGCGGCCATGCTCGCGGCCCGCTACGCCCGCCAGCCCGGGGACGCCGCCGAATACGCCCGCCTGGCCTCCAGTCCCGACCATGGCCGCGACCACGCCCGGATCAAGGCCTATCTCGATTCCCGGCTCCAGGCCGAAGAGGGCTGCCTGTTTTGGGTCCGCCTGGCCCTGAGCCACGCCCTGGCCGAAATGGACCAGGACTGGGCCGAGGCCCTGGCCGCGCTGCTTGCCGCCTGGGGCCAGCCCCTGCTGGCCGCCCTTGCCGGGGCGGACGCGGCCCTCACGGCGGGGGAGGGCGGGCGCGCGCTGGAGATTCTTTCCCTGGCGGAGCTGCCGGAACTGTTGACCGCCCGGCGCGCGGCCCTGGCTCGGGGGGACGAAACGGGCTCCCGGCGCTGGCTCGCGGCCGAGCCCTGGAACCCCACCCCCCTGCTGCTGGCGAGCGAGGCGCTGCGCCAGACACCGGGCCAAACTTCGGGCCAGGCCCGGGCCGCGTCCACCCCCGGCCCCAACTTCGGGTCAGTGGCCGTGCTGCTCTACACCTTCAACAAGTCCCGCGACATCGACGCCACCCTGGCCAGCCTCGCCGCCTCGGACCTTGGCCAGGCCCGCCTGGCCGTGCTGGACAACGGCAGCACCGACGACACCGCCCAGGTGCTTACGGCCTGGCGCGGCCGCCTGGGGCCGGAGCGCCTGGAAATCGTCTCCCTGCCGGTGAACGTGGGGGCTCCGGCGGCGCGCAATTGGCTGGCCGCCCTCCCGCTGACACGCAGTGCGGACTTTACGGTCTATCTCGACGACGACGTGGAGCTGCCCCGCGACTGGCTGGGCCTGCTGGGCGCGGCCCAGCGCCTCTATCCCGAGGCCGGGGTCTGGGGGGCCAGGGTGGTGGACCACGCCGCGCCGGTGCGCATCCAGTCGGCGGACACCTTCCTGCTGCCCGAGCCCGAGGAACAGGCCCAGGCCCCGGGAGCCAGGCGCTTCGCCCTGTCCGACTGCCACCACCAGACCCTGGACATGGGCCAGTTCGGCTACGTGCGCCCCTGCGCCACGGTCACGGGCTGCTGCCACATGTTCCGCACCGGGCGCCTGCTGGCCCGGGGCGGGTTCGACCTGCGCTACTCCCCCACCCAGTACGACGACCTGGATCACGACGTGCGCCTGCTTCTGGCCGGGCTCACGCCGGTGTACCAGGGCCGCCTGCGGGTGCGCCACTTCAAGAGCACCGGCAGCCAGGGCGGGGTGGGGCAGGCCCAGTGGGGCCTTGGCTGGGCCAACCAGTACAAGCTGCACCAGAAGTTCGAGGCCGTCGAGTTCCGTCGCGCCGCCGCCACGGCCCTTGAGGCCGCCCTGGAGGACCTTCGCGCCCGCCGGGCCGCGCTGGAGCTGGCCCGGTGATCGGTTCCCCCCACAGCATGTGCCAGACCGGCGGCCAGAGCGGCTGCCAGACTGGCGGCCAGACTTCCGGCGAAGCTTCGGCCCAGGCTCCAGCTCCGGCTCCGGCGCTGGTGCTGCAGATGCAGCGCATGGGGGACATCGTGCTCTCATTCCCGCTGTTCCTGTGGCTGAAGCGCGCCCAGCCCGCCCGCCCGGTGTGGGTGGTGGCCGAGGAGCAGTTCTACCAGGGGCTCAAGGCCGTGTCCCCGCCGGTGGTCTACGCGCCCTGGACCGCCGTGGACCACCTGCCCGCCAGCGAATACTCCCTGCTGGTCAACCTGAGCCACAGGCCCGAGGCCGCCATCCTGGCGGGCGGGCTGCGGGCCGCCACCCGCCTCGGCCCCTACCGCGACCAGGAGGACCACCTGCGCGTGGGCGGGCGCTGGCAGCTCTACCGGGCCGCGCTCACGGGCAACAACCGGCACAACCGCTTCCACTGGGTGGAGCTCAACGCCCTGGACTGCGTGGACCCCCGCCAGATCGCCTCCACCGTCTTCGACACCCCTCGCACCCCCGCCCCCGGCAAGGACCGCGTGGGCCTGTTCCTGGGGGCCAGCCAGGAGGAGAAGCGACCCCCCGCCGCCTTCTGGGCCGCGCTGGCCCACGCCCTGCAACGCCGGGGGCTGGCCGTGGCGCTGCTGGGCGGTCCGGCCGAGCAGGCGCTGGCCGCCGAGGTGCGCGCCCTGCACGGCGGCACCCTGGCGGATTTCAGCGGGCAGCTCTCCCTGGAGCAGTTCATGGCCGCCGGGCAGACCATGTCGCTGATGATAACGCCGGATACGGGGCCCATGCACGTGGCGGCCTGGTCCGGCCTGCTGACCCTGAACCTCTCCATGGGGCCGGTGAACCCCTGGGAGACGGGGCCGTTCAGCCCCGGGCACTACGTGCTGCGCGCCGGGATTTCCTGCCAGGGCTGCTGGCAGTGCCGCTTCGCCGAACCGCGCTGCCGGGAGCGTTTCGACCCGGAGCAAGTGGCCTACCTGGCCTGGAAGCTGGCCAGGGGAGGGCGGCCCATGGCCCCGCCGGGCATGCGCCTGTACCGCACCGGGCGCGGCGCCGCCGGATATTACCAGCTTGAAGCGGTGGGGCGCGCCAGGCCAAGGGCCGGAGACGGCCTGGGCGAGTTCTGGCGCGGGGTTTTCGGCGCGCATTTCGGGCTCTGGGGGCAGGACGTCCCCCGGCGGGACTGGCTGGCCCTGGCCGGGGCGCACCCGAAGCTGGCGCGCTCCTTCGCGCGCGGTGCTGCCCGGCTCTACGGGCGCGTGGAGGCTCTGCTCGCGGCGGGCGGCCCGCTTCCCCCCGCCTTCCTGGAGTCCTGGCCGCCCATGCTGCGCCCGGCGGCGGGATACGTCCAGATGGCCCTGGAGAACGCCGACTACTCCCAGGAGGCCAGGGCCGAATGCCAGGGCCTGCTGGGGGCCGTGCTCGCCTCAGTCTCTCCTGCTTCCGTTTGATCGCCTCCTCTGGCCCAACGGGCCGGAATCCCCATCAATTTCCTCCCCGCCGGGCTGCCGATTGTGCCGCCCGGGAAATTCATGCCGCCGACAGATGGCCGCAAGTGCTCGTAATTGCGTGGCTCGCAAGTTGGAACGGCTTTTGAACAATCAGGGCCGTCAGGAGGAAAGACATGCAAATCCTTCCCACTTCGATCGCCCGCCTTGGGTTCGTCCCCAAGGATTCATCCCTCTCCGGGGCTACATCCGCGAGCGCCGCGGACATGTTCGCCGGGCTGCTCAACAGCTACAAGATGAGCGCCAGCGCCATCGTCGACGACGCCCTGGGCGCCCCACTGCCCGTGAAGGATCCGTTCTCCCAGCCGTCCACGGAGCCTGAGAGCTCCCGCTCCACGGCGGGCGACCCCATGCGCGACGTGAAGATGACCCGCGACGACATCCTGCAGCTTGCCCCCAAGCTGGAAGAGGCGGGCGTGCCCAAGACCAAGCTGGACGAGCTGACCGCCAAGGCCGACAGCCCCCAGGGCGTCACCTGGGGCCAGTTCACCCACGAGGTGGAGCAGGCCACGGTGTCCAAGCAGGTGAAGAAGGAAGACCTTTCCGACCAGGACCGCCAGACCCTGGCCTCCCTGTTCTCGCACATGGGCTTCAGCGAGGCCAAGGCCAAGGAGCTCACCGACGCCCTGGCCAACGGCCGCACGGAGCACGTCTGGCGGCAGGTCTCGGCCCAGCTCTCGGAGCAGGGCTCCTCCGGCAGCTTCAGCATGTCCCGCGACGAGATGGCCACCCTGGCCAAGGCCCTGCGCCTGCCCCAGGAGGCCCGCGACCGCCTGGCCACGCTGGGCGCCAAGGTGGAAGGGGCCGACCTCACCGGCGCGGGCCTCAAGACCATGCTCTCCGCCGTGCAGCAGGAAGTGACCGCCCAGAAGGGCCAGGCCGAGGCCGGGCTCCAGCCCGTGCGCCAGGTGCTCGAACAGGCCATGGCCCAGGCCAAGGACAAGGCCGGGACGGCCGCCAAGGCGAGCCCCGCCGGGGTGCGGGCATCCTCCCTGCTCAAGGACCCGCAGGACCTGGGCGCGGGCAAGGAAGACTCCTCCAAGGTGGCGGCGGCCGACGCCAAGGCCCAGGCCTCCTCCGGGACGCCCGGAGCCAACGCGGCCGGGGCCAAGCCCGGAGTCCAGCCCGGAGCGCAGCCCGGCAACCAGGCGAACAGCCAGGCGGGCAACCAGGGCGCGGGCCAGCAGAACCAGCAATCTTCCGGCAAGGGCGCGGGCGAGCAGACCGTGGCCGACCTGGGCGGCAAGATCCGCACCGAGAGCGGGGCGAACCCCACGGGCGCGTCGCTCTTCGGCCTGGGCCAGCCCGGCCAGGGCGCTCAGGCCGCGCAGGCCCGCGCCGCCGACCCACAGGCCGCGCGCACCCAGGCCAGCCAGCTGCTCGAGCAGGTGGAGTCGGGCGTGTTCAAGAACATGGGCCAGGGCGTGAAGCAGCTCACCCTGGAGCTGACCCCCGAGGGCCTGGGCAAGCTCAACGTGGTGCTCACGGTGAAGGGCAAGGAAGTGCAGGCCATGATCAAGGCCGACACGCCCGAGGCCGAAAAGATGCTCTCGGAGAACCTGGGCCAGCTCAAGAAGAACCTGGAGGACCAGGGCCTCTCCGTGGCCAAGCTCGAAGTGCAGCACCAGGCCGCGCAGGACGCGGGCCTGGGTCAGCAGTGGGCGGGCGGCTCCGAGAAGCACAACGAGTTCCAGCAGCGCCGCGACGCCTTGGAGCGCCTGCGCGCGAACACGCTTCTTTCCTCCGGCGGGGAGTCTTTGGCCCAGCAGATGCAAAGTGTGGGTGCAGAGGCAAAAATTACCCAGCGCGGCTTGGACATAGTGGCCTAGTCCGCAGGAGGATCCGATGAGCACTTCCGCAGTTTCAGCCACCGGCAGCAGCCTGACCCAGGCCGCTGGCAGCTCCAAACAGCTCGGCAAGCAGGACTTCCTGAACCTGCTGGTGAAGCAGCTCCAGTACCAGGATCCCCTCAACCCCATGGACGACAAGGACTTCGTGGCCCAGCTGGCCCAGTTCTCAAGCCTTGAGCAGCTCACCAACATCAGCTCCGGCATCGACGGCCTGATCCAGGCCCAGGGCCGCCAGGAGATGATGAGCGCGGTGGGCTTCATCGGCAAGGAAGTGAAGGCCTCGGGCGACACGCTCTCCAAGACCGGCACGAGCGTCAGCAAGCTTTACTACACCATCCCGGGCGACGCGGCCTCCGTGACCATCAACGTCATGGACGCCAGCGGCAACATCATCCGCAGCACGCCCCTGGGCGCGCAGACCGCGGGCGAGCACGCCTACAGCTGGGACGGCAAGGATTACAACGGCAAGACCGTGGACGACGGCTACTATTCGATAGGCGTCACCACGGCCAAGGTGGACGGCACGTCCATGATGGTGAGCACCTGCGTGACGGGCATCGTCAGCGGGGTCACCACGGACTCTTCCGGCCAGTACGTCCTCTCCACGACGGACGGCAGGCAGGTGCCCTTCACGGACATCAAGGGGATCGTCACTCCCGCGGCCTCGGCCTCGTAGCGGGCAGAATTTTCCGGCAGCAGATTTCGGAGGTGGAATATGGGTCTCTCGACTTCAATGTGGGCGGGCGTCACCGGCCTCATGGCCCACGGCGAGAAGATGGGCGTCATCGGCAACAACCTGGCCAACGTGAACACGGTGGGCTTCAAGTCACAGCGCATGGACTTTGAAGACCTGGTGTACGCCAACATCGGCACCGGCGTGGGCACCAGCCAGCTGGGCCAGGGCGTGCGCCCCGAGGCCATCTTGGGCGACTTCTCCCAGGGCGGCTTCGAGACCTCCAACGAGGTCACGGACATGGCCGTCTCCGGCCAGGGCTTCTTCACCGTGCGCGACCGCAACAACCAGGCCACCTACTACACCCGCGCCGGCAACTTCCGCTTCGACCAGAACGGATTCCTGACCGACCCCAACCACTACACCGTGCAGGGCTGGCAGGTGGACACCCTGAACCTGCGCGCCGAGCGGGCCAACGGCCAGACCGTGACCAAGATCCCCACCAGGGGCTCCGTCACCGACGTCCGGCTGGACACCCTGGCCCTGGCCGCCCAGCCCACGGACAACGTCACCGTGGTCACCAACCTGGACCCGCGCACCGGCAGCAAGTCCACCGCCACGACGAATCCGGCCTTCTCGCTCTTCCAGAACTACCGCTTCAACCCGACCCGCCCGCAGGACTCCCCCCTGCCGGACACCGCCTTCGGGTTCCAGACCACCATCAAGGTCTACGACCAGCGCGGCGGCTCCCACAACCTCACGGTCTACTACGACAAGATCTCGGACGTGAACGGCAAAGAGTACTGGGAGTACATGGTCACCACCGATCCCACTGCCGACGGCCGCACCTTCACCGTCAACGGCCAGCCCGTGAACATGGCCTCCAACGCCCACGCGGGCGTGCTGATGATCGGCACCATGACCTTCTCAGATTCGGGCGCCCTGGAGAACCAGACCGCTTTCACGCTCAACAACAACGCGATCACGGGCAGCGTCAGCGACCTCTCCAACTGGACCCAGGCCCGCATCTCGGGCTCGGGCTACCCGGTGTTCACGGCCAACTTCCGAAGCGTCTCGGGGGCCAGCGTCACCACGGCCTCCAACGCGGTGAGCATGTCGCTGAACTTCGGCATCCGCAGCGCCTCCACCCAGTGGAACGCCTCCGCTGCCACGGACGCCTCGCAGATCGGCTTCAACTTCCTCACCAACTCGCCGCTGCTGCAGGGCTTCGTGCCCTCCACGCTCACGCGCAACAACCTCTCCACCACCAACTACGAGGCCTCGTCCTCCAACCTGTACCTCTCGCAGAACGGCTATCCCCCGGGAACCCTGCAGAGCATCAGCGTGGACAGCGACGGCGTGCTCTCGGGCCACTTCTCCAACGGCCAGGTGCAGGAGCTCTACGTCATCGCGCTCACGGACTTCTCCAGCCCCTGGGGCCTCAAGCGGGAGGGATCAAACCTCTTCTCCCAGACGCGCGAGTCGGGCGACGCGGTGACGGGCAGGGCCAACACCGGCCGCCTGGGCGCCGTGGCCAGCAACTCCCTGGAGACCTCCAACGTGGACATGGCCCGGGAGATGGTTCAGATGATCCAGACCCAGCGCGGCTTCCAGGCCAACTCCAAGATCATCACCACGGCCGACTCCATGCTCTCGGAAGTCATCCAGCTCAAGCGCTAGCCCGGCTAGGCAGAAAATGCAGCCCCCCTCCCGGCACGCCCGGCAGGGGGGCTTCTGCGTTCATGGGAGGGCGCAGCCGTGACTCCCGGCGCTCTTGAAGGGCGTCGGCTTATGCCCTAGGCTCCGGGGATGACTTCCTCTCCCGCCGGGCCCGGCCTTTCCCAACCTTCCACTTCCCATGGCGGAGGATCAGGCTCCCTTTTCCGCACGCTCCTGCTCCTGGCGGCCCTGGCGGCGGGGTTGTACTCCCTGTTCACGCCCGGGCGCATACCGGGCGACCTGGGCGACAGCCGCTTCAACATGTACATCCTGGAGCACGGCTGGCGCTGGCTCACGGGGCAGGCCCCGTCCTTCTGGTCCGCGCCGTTCTACTATCCCGCGCCGGATGTCACGGCCTATTCCGACAGCCACCTGGGCACGCTGCCCTTCTACGCCGCGCTGCGCTGGGCGGGCCTGGGGCGCGAGGCCGCGTTCCCGGCCTGGATGGCGCTGTGCTCGGCGTTCAGCTTCTTCGCCTGCTACGGCGCGCTGCGCAGGCTGGGCGCGGGCCTGGCCGGGGCCGCGGCCGGGGCCTGGGTCTTCGCCTTCGGCCTGCCCGTGGCCGGGCAGCTCAACCACGCCCAACTGCTCCCGCGCTTCTGCGTTCCGATCGCCTTCGCCGCCTGGGCGGCCTTCCTGCGGGGCGGGGCAGCCGGGCCGCTGGCCCTGGCCCTGGGGGCGCTGGTCTGGCAGACGTACTGCGGCATCTACCTGGGCTATTTCCTGGGGTTGTGCCTGGGCCTGATGACGGCGGCCCACCTGCTTGCGGGCGGCGGCGAGCCCGCAACCGCCTGGCGCGCCGGGTTCGCGGCGCGGCTGGCGGTCATCAGCGGGGGCTGGCGGGGGCTTCCGGCGCGCCTCGCCCTGCTGCTGGCCGCCGGGGCGGCGCTCGTCCCGCTGTTCGCGCCCTACATCCGGGCGTCCCGGGCTCTTGGAATGCGCCAGGCCTCCGAGATCGAGGCCATGCTGCCGCGCCTGCTCTCCTGGTTCAACGCGCCGCAGAGCCTCTGGTGGTCCTGGGCGACGGATTTCAGCTCCCGGCTGCCCCTGGCCCACGAGCACCCGCTGTTTCCCGGGCTCGCCCCCCTGCTGGCCCTGGCGGCCCTGCCGCTGCTGGCCCTGATCGGGCGGGACTCCCTGGCGCGGCGGGCCATGCCCTTCTGGTGGTGCTTCGCCCTGGCGGCCATCCTGACGCTGCACGCGGGCGGGCACAGCCTGTACATGCTGCTGGTTTCGGCCGCGCCGGGAGTCGGGGCCATCCGCTCGGTGACGCGCATCGCGCTGGTGCTGCTGTTCCCGTTGGCCGTGGCCCTGGCCGTGGGCGTCACCGCGCTGGAGCGGCGGCTTCGCCAGCGCGCAGCGGCGGGCTCGCGATTCTCGGTCGTTCTCGTCGCGGCCCTGGCCGGCCTTGTCCTGTTGGAGCAGGCGCACCTGCCGCTGGCCTCCTATTCCCTGGCCGAGGCCAGAGCCAGGCTGGAGGCAGTGGAAAGCGGCTTCGGACCCGCAAGGCCCGATTCCGTGCTCTTCCTGGACGCGGCGCGCGCCCCGGGCGAGCCCTTCTACGTCGTGCAGCTCGACGCCATGCTGGCCTCGCAGGACATGAACATCCCCACGGTCAACGGCTACAGCGGGCACTTCCCGCCGGGCTACCCCGAGGACCTGTTCCTGCTGCGCGGCGACGTTCAGGGGGGGCTTGAGCGCTGGGTCTGCCTCCACGGCGGCGGCCGCCTCATGGGGCGCATGCTGCCGCCCAGGGGCGCGGGATCAGCCGCCGTTCCCACGACCGAGGCGGCGGAGCAGGGCGGGGATGCGCCGTGGCGCGCGGATCTGACAGGAGGATGCTTTCCCCCCGAGGTGGACGCGGCGGTGGGCTTCTCCCAACCTGAGCCCCAGGGGCGCTGGACCGACGCCAACCTGGCTCCCGAGGCCACGATCATCTTCTCGCGCCCCCTGCCGCCCCGCTTCGAGCTGGTGCTGGAGGCCAGGCCCTACGGCCCCAACGCGGGCAGGCCCGTGGCCGTGCGCGCCGGAGGCGTGGAGCGCGAATACGTCTTCGGCGACGCCGGGGGATATCAGGCCGTGGCCAGGCGGTTCGTCACGGAGGGCGGCCTGCGCGAAATCACGATCATCCCCCCGGCTCCGGCCAGCCCCGCCCAGCTGGGCGCAGGGCGGGACACCCGCAGGCTCGGCCTGAGCATCAAGGCTCTAGAGGTCCGCCCGGCAGGCCGTTGAAAATTCCCCGGTTCGGGCCGTCTTCCGGGGCGCGCTTTTCTTGCCGCGTGGGCGTCGGAAAATCACCGCCGCGAGGGGGCAAGTTTGGCCTCAAGGACCCCGGAACGCGGAAAAAAATCCCATGCCAATTTTCAATATGCTGCAATTGCAGCATAAATTCGTTTTGGCACGGATGAAGCATAAGGAGGACAACAACAAGGAAAGTTGCCTTACCACAAGGAGGTAATCCCATGTCCCTGGTCATCAATCACAACATGATGGCGATGAACGCCTCTCGAAACCTCAACAACTCGTACGGCAAGCTGTCCGTAGCGACCCGCCGCTTGTCGTCGGGCCTGCGCGTGGGCACCGCCGCCGACGACGCCGCGGGTCTGGCCATCCGCGAGCTCATGCGCGCGGACATCGCGTCCGTGAACCAGGGCGTGCGCAACGCCAACGACGCCATCTCCATGATCCAGACCGGCGACGGCGCGCTCCAGGTCGTGGACGAGAAGCTCATCCGCCTCAAGGAACTGGCGACCCAGGCCTCCACTGGCACCTACACCTCGGACCAGCGCCTGATCATCGACTCGGAATACCAGGCCATGTGCTCGGAAATCACCCGAATCGCCAGCGCCACCAACTTCAACGGCATCTACCTGCTCAACGGCAACCTCTCCAGCCCCACCCACGACGGCACCGGGCTGAACCCCACGGGCAAGATCAAGATCCACTTCGGCTCCGGCAACTCCAGCGCCGAGGACTACTATTTCATCAGCATCGGCAACGCCACCGCATCCGGCCTGGGCATCGGCATGTCCGCCGGCGCGGGCAAGGCCGGCCGCTCCATCTCCACGCAGGATCTGGCCCAGAAGGCCCTGGCCGCGCTGTCCAACGCCATCGTCTCCAAGGACAAGATCCGCGCGAACCTGGGCGCCACCCAGAACCGCCTGTCCAACACCATCCAGAACCTGCAGATCCAGGCGGAAAACCTGCAGGCCGCCGAATCGCAGATTTCGGACGTGGATGTCGCCACCGAAATGACGGAGTTCGTCCGTCAGCAGATTCTCACGCAGTCCGCGGTCGCGATGCTCTCGCAGGCCAACAGCCTGCCCAAGATGGCCACCCAGCTGCTGCAGGGCTAGCCATCCTGACGCCGATAGCGTGATTGACGGGACCAGGGGGGGCGGAGCCGGGAGTGGCTCCCACCCCTGGCCTGCATCAAACCGGATTATTCCGGCCCTGATTTTTCCGGCCCCTGATCTTTTTGGCCCTGATTATTCTGGTAGGATTCGAGCGCCATGCGCGCCGCGTTCTGCTCGGCCTTCTTCACGCTGGCCCCAGTGGCCAGAAGCGTCCCGCCTTCGGGGAGCACAAGCTCCACCTCGAACACCTTCTCGTGCTCCGGGCCGTGGCTGCCCAGCAGCCTGTAGATGGGCCGCGAGCGGTGGCTCTGCTGGGTCAGCTCCTGCAGCCTGCTCTTGTAGTCGCGCACCTTGGGCTGCTCCACGCCTTCGGGCCAGCGCTGGGCGAACAGGCGGCGCACCACGCCCCGGGCGGCCTCGAAGCCGCCGTCCACGAACACGGCCCCCAGAACCGCCTCGAAGGCGTCGGCCAAAAGCGAGTCCCGGCTGCCCCCGCCCTGGGACTGCTCGCCCTTGCCCAGGTACACGAAGGAGTCCAGACGGATCGCACGGGCCATCTCGGCAAGGCCCGGCATGCTCACCAGCCGTGCGCGAAGCTTGGTCAAAGCTCCTTCCGGAGCATCTGGAAAACGGTTGAAAAGTTCCTCGGAAACGGTAAGCTCCAATACCGCATCACCCAGGAATTCCAAACGTTCGTTGTGGGTGCAGCCCTGCTCGTTGGCGTATGAGCTGTGGGTGAGGGCGGTAGTCAACAGCTTGACTTGCCCAAAGCGATAGGAAATACATTCCTGAAGGCTATCCAACGCATCTTCCGTCATTACAATGCCTTCCTTCGGCGGCCGCATGGAACGAAACGACCATTTGCTCTCCCTTCTCCAACCCCGGACCGTGGCGGTCGTCGGGGCCTCGCGCACTTCCGGCAAGATCGGGAACGTGGTCGTGGCCAACCTGCTCTCCGCCGGGTATCAGGGGAAAATTTTTCCGGTCAACCCCTTTGCCGATGAAATCCTGGGCGTCCCGGCCCTGCACGCCATCGAGCAGTTGCCCCACGGCATCGACCTGGCCGTGGTCTGCCTGCCCCGCGAGCAGCTGGCCCCCACCCTGGAACGCCTCGGTGGCGTGGGCGCGCGCAGCGTGTGCGTCACCTCCACGGGCTTCAAGGAGGTGGGGCGCGAAGGCTACTACTTCGAGATGGAGGCCGTGGAGGTCTGCCGCCGGCACGGCATCGCCATGCTCGGCCCCAGCAGCCTGGGCCTCTACAACGCCGCCCTGAACTGCAACGCCCTGGGCGTGCCCGCCGCGCCCGCGCCCGGCAACATCGGGTTCTTCACCCAGTCCGGGTCGCTGGGCATGGCCATCCTGGACGCCACCGCGGGCAAGGGGGTCGGTTTCTCCCATTTCATCAGCCTTGGCAACAAGGCCGTGGTCAATGAGACGGACGTCATCCGCTACCTCAAGGACGACCCGGCCACCAAGGTGATCCTGGGCTACGTGGAGAACATCGAGGACGGCCAGGCCTTCCTGCGCGCCGCCCAGGAGGCCACGCTTGAAAAGCCCGTCATCATGATAAAGTCCGGCGCGACGCCCGAGGGCGCCCGCGCCGCCTCCAGCCACATCGGGGCCATGGCCGGCTCCGAGGACGCCTGCCAGGCCGTGTTCAGCCAGTCCGGCATCATGCGGGTGGGCGGCCTGCGGGAGATGTTCAACCTCGCTGTGGCCTTCTCCAGCCAGCCGCAGCCCGACGGGCCCAACATCTGCGTGGTCACCAACTCGGGCGGCGCGGGCATCCTGGCGGCCGACGCCCTGGTGCGCTCGTCGCTGGTGATGGCCCCGCTGCGCGGCCAGACCGTGGACGAGCTCAAGCGCTTCCTGGCGAGCCACGCCTCCTTCTACAACCCCGTGGACATCCTGGGCACCTCCGACGCCGAGACCTTCGCCAAGGCCCTCGCCGCCACCGCGCAGGACCCGCTGGTGCACATGCTCCTGCCCGTGGTCACCCCCAGCTGCCACGCCGACCTGGAGCAGGTGGCCTGGGCCATCGCCCGGCAGGCCAGCGAGTGCGCCAAGCCCGTGGCGGCCTGCTTCCTGGGCGACGCGGCCACGGCCCCGGCCCGCGAGGTGCTGCGCAAGGCGGGCGTGCCCTTCTACAGCTCCCCGGAGGACGCGGTGAGCGCCCTGGACGCCCTGTTCAGGCACTCCGAGTGGATGAAGCGGCCCCTGCCCGTGGAAATCTGCTACATGTCCAACACGTTCCAGGCCAAGGACGTGCTGGCCAAGGCCAAGTCCAGGGGCTTCTCCGAGCTGGTGGAGTTCCAGGCCATGGACGTGCTCAAGGCCTACGGCCTGCCCGTGCCCAAAACGGTGCTGGCGCGCACCTCCGACGAGGCGGCCCAGGCGGCCAAGACCATCGGTTACCCCGTGGCCCTCAAGATCGCCTCGCCCCAGATCGCCCACAAGTCCGACATGGGCGGCGTGGTGCTGAACATCAAGGGCGAGGCGGACGTGCGCCGCGCCTTCATGGACGTGACCAACCGGGCAAGCCGCATCAAGGAGGCCTACGTCATGGGCTGCGTGGTGCAGCAGATGGCGCCTCCCGGCTCCCGCGAGGTGTTCGCTGGCTTCAAGCGCGACCCGCAGTTCGGCCCCTTGGTGATGTTCGGCCTGGGAGGGCTCTACGTGGAGGTCCTCAAGGACGTCTCCAGCAGGCTGGCCCCGCTGTCGCTCCTGGACGTGGGCGAGATGGTGCGCGAGATACGCACCTACCCCCTGCTGCGCGGCGTGCGCGGCGAGCCGCCCGTGGATTTCCGGGCCATCGAGGATGTTTTGTTGACCCTTTCGCAGATAGCGGTAGATTTCCCGGAGATCGTGGAGTGCGACTTCAACCCGATCATGGCCCATCCGGGCGGGGCGTTGGTGGTGGACGCCCACTTCATCCTGGGCAGGCGATCGAACGGCGACTGAAATCGCCCGGGACCAGCCCGGGCCATGGCCGCTTCCGGGCGGCCCTAACCAGCGGATTCAAGCAATGGCCCTCCCGCCGGAGGCCGGTGAGCGTGCGGCTCGCGGCGGGATCACAGTGACGCAAGGTCGGGGAGGCAGCATGGCTGGCATCTACGTGGGTTCCACTTCCGGTTATTCCGGCAAGAACATGGTCATCATGGGCCTTGGGCTCAAGTTCCAGAAGGAAGGCTTCAACGTCGGCTACTACAAGCCCGTGGGTGCCATGCCCAAGGAAGTGGCCGGGAAGCTGGGCGACGACGACGCCAACTTCGTCCAGGGCGTGCTGGGCCTCGAGGAGGACCCCTCCGAGGTGACGCCCGTGGTGGTCACGCAGGATTTCAAGGTCAAGGCCTTCTCCGGCCAGTGCCCTGACCTGATGGAGATCATCGTCAAAGGCTACGAAAAACTTTCCGCCGGCAAGGACGTGACCCTGGTGGCCGGCTCCGGCTCCATGTACTCGGGCACCTACTGCAACGTGGACGGCGTGAGCGTGGTCAAACGCCTGAACATCCCGGCCATCGTCATCGACCGCTTCCAGAAAGAGCTCAACTACGACTACCTCGTGGTGCTCAAGGAGACGCTCGGCGACAACCTGCTGGGAGTGATCCTGAACGACATCACCCCCAACTTCCTGGACGAGGTGGAGTCGCTCATCGTGCCCTTCCTGAACCGCAAGGGCGTGCGCGTGCTCGGCATCATCCCCAAGGACCCGCTCATGGGCGCCATCAAGGTGGCCGACCTGGCCGAGCGCCTGGGCGGCAAGGTGATCTCCGCCCAGCACAAGGCGGAGCGCATCGTGGAGAGCTTCCTCATCGGCACCATGCAGGTGGAGAACTTCCTGACCCACTTCCGCAAGAACAAGAACGCCGCCGTCATCGTGGGCGGCGACCGCTCCGACGTGCAGCTGGTGGCCCTGGAGGGCGACAGCCCCTGCCTGGTGCTCACCGGCAACCTCTACCCCAACGACATCATCCTCACCCGCTCCGAGGTGCTGGAGATACCCATCATCGTGGTGCGCGACGACACCTTCTCCGTGGCCAAGAAGATGGAGACCATCCTGCAGCGCCACAAGCTGCGCGACATCATCAAGATCAAGCAGGGCGCGCAGCTGGTGAGCTCCAACATCGACTTCGAGTTCATCAAGAAGGGCATCGGGCTGAAGTAGCCCCGGCCTCCCGCAGCCTCTTCCGGCCCCGGCGCGCACGCGCCGGGGCTTTTTTTGTCGCCATAAACCCAGCCTCTTGGTATATGGGGCGAAAGTACCTTCCCGGCCTTTCCGGCCCGCCTGGGCCGTGCGGCGAAACCCCTTCCGGAGGCGCGACAATGCCCGACCTCATTTCCTGGGGAACCACCGAGCTCGCCAAGCTCAAGGACGACATGGACAGGCGCTTCTGCGCCCTCTTCGAGGATTTCGGCCTGCCCAGGGCCGTGTGCCCCGAGGGCGGCATGCACCTGGAGGCCGTCGGCGACGACTGGCTCGTCACCTGCCCCCTCTCCGGGTTCGAGCCGGAGGAGGTGGCCGTGAGCGTCACCGGCCGGGTGCTCTCCATTTCGGCCGCCCGGGAGCGGGGCGGTGGCGGCAGCCTGCGCATGGCGCGCGAGCTGACCCTGCCCTTCGCAATCGAGGCGGCCGAGGCGGGCTTCTCCGGCGGCACGCTCACCGTTCGCCTGCGCCGCCAGGGGCTCCCCCCCGTCCGCAGCATCCCAGTCCGCAAGAGCTAGGCCCGGCAACCCACGCGAGCCGCCGGGGCCACGGCGGGCGGCGTCGCCAACTCCACCGGAGCGCACCATGACCGCGACCTCACCATATTTCGAAGTACCCCCGGAAAGCCTTCGCTGGAGGCTCGACCCGGCTTCCCTCGCTTTCGAGACCACCGCGCAGCTCACCCCCCTGGACGCCGTCATCGGGCAGGAGAGGGGCCTGGAAGCACTGGGCTTCGGCATGGACATGCTGCGTAAGGGCTACAACGTGTTCGTCACGGGCGACCCCGGGCACGGGCGGCTTTCCGCGGTCAAAAAGCTGCTCCAGGAGAGGTCCAAGGCCGACCGCATCCCCGACGACCTTTGCTACGTCAACAACTTCAAGCGCCCCGAGGCCCCGGTGCTGCTGCGCTTCAAGGCCGGGCTGGGCTCGGTGTTCAAGAAGGACGTGCACGAGTTCCTGGAGCGCCTGAAAAAGGAGATCCCCCAGCTCTTCGAGAGCGAGGAGTACATCGCCCGCAAGAACGAGATCATCGAGCTCCACGAAAAGAAGGTCATGGAGTTCTACAAGGCCGTGGAGGAGAAGGTCAAAAACACCGGCCTGGCCATGGTGCGCATGGAGGTGGGGCCATACACCCGGCCGGACGTGCTGCCCGTGGTGGACGGCGAGCCCAAGCGCATCATCGACCTGGAGGCCATGGTGGCCAACGGCCGCTTCCCCAAGGACGAGTTCGAGCGGCTGCGGGCCAAGCGGGCCGAGGTCAAGGAGGATGTGGACCACATCGTCCAGGAGGTGCGCGACCTGCAAAAGGAGGTGGACCGCAAGCTGGAGGATGTGGACAAGATCATGTTCCGCACCATGGCCACCGACCTCCAGGGCCCCCTGCGCGAAGCCCACCAGGACCCCAAGGTGCGCGCCCACCTGGAGGCCATGGTGGAGCACATGGTGGACAACCTGGAGGAGATCAAGACCATCGGGGCCAAGCCCCAGGGCATGATGCCCGGGATGCCCTTCTCCGCCCCGTCCCCCGAGGCGGTCCTGCACCCCTACGACATCAACCTCCTGGTGGACAACGCCGAGCAGGCCGGGCCGCCCGTGGTCATCGAATCCTACCCCACCTACCGCAACCTCTTCGGCGGGGTGGACCGCGTGGTGGGCCCCTACGGCGGATGGCAGACGGACTTCTCCAAGATCACAGCCGGGGCGTTCGTCAAGGCCAACGGCGGCTACCTGGTGCTCAACCTCATGGACGCCATCATGGAGCCGGGCGTCTGGCAGACGCTCAAACGTTCCCTCAAGACGGAGAGCATCGAGATACAGACCTACGACCCGTTCTACTTCATCTCCGGCACGGGGCTCAAGCCCGAGCCCATCGACATGGAGGTGAAGGTGGTGGTGCTCGGGGACGAGCGGCTCTACCAGCTGCTGCGCTACTACGACCAGGACCTGCCCAAGATCTTCAAGGTCCGGGCGGACTTCTCCCGCACCATGGACAAAACCGGGACCGCCGTCACGCAGATGGCCCGGTTCATCGCCGGGGAGGCGGCCGAGCACAAGCTGCGCCCCTTCACGGCCGGGGCCGTGGCCGTGGTGGTGGAGCACGCCGTGCGCATGGCCGGGCGCGTTGAGAAGCTCTCCACGGCCTTCCCCCTGCACACCGACCTGCTCTGCGAGGCCGACCTCTACGCCAAGCGCGCCGGGTCCGACACCGTGCAGGAGGAGCACGCCCGCGAGGCCCTCGCCGCGCGCATCGGCCGCCTGAGCCGCATACAGGACATCCTGCGCGAGATGATCGCCCGTGGCAGCCTCTTCGTGGACGTGGACGGCGCGGCCGTGGGCCAGGTCAACGGCCTGGCCGTGTACAGCATGGGCGGCCACGCCTTCGGGATGCCCTCGCGCATCACGGCGACCACGGCCATGGGCCGCGAGGGCATCATCAACATCGAGCGCGAGGCCGACCTCTCCGGCCCCATCCACAGCAAGGGCATGCTCATCCTGGCGGGCTACCTGCGCCGCAGGTTCGCGCAGGACAGGCCCCTCTCGCTCACGGCCAGCATCGCCTTCGAGCAGGCCTACTCCGGCGTGGACGGCGACTCGGCCTCCTCCACGGAGCTCTACGCGCTGCTCTCCAGCCTCTCGGGCGTGCCCCTGCGGCAGGATGTGGCTGTGACCGGCTCCGTGAACCAGATGGGGCGCGTGCAACCCATCGGCGGCGTCAATGAGAAGATCGAAGGCTTCTTCCTCTGCTGCAAGGATCGCGGCTTCACCGGCATGCAGGGCGTGATGATCCCCAAAGCCAACCTGAAGGACCTCATGCTGCGCGAGGAGGTGATCGAGGCCGTGCGGGAGGGCCAGTTCCACATCTGGGCCGTGGCCAGCATTGACGAAGGCGTGGAGGTGCTCACCGGCGTTCCCGCCGGGGAACGCGGCAAGGACGGCAAATACCCCGAGGGCAGCGTGAACGCCCTGGCCGACGCCCGGCTGAGGCAACTGGCCGAAGGGCTGAGGGATTTCGCGCAGGAAGGGGAGAAGGACAAGAAGGACAAGAGTAAGAAGGCTGAGCCTAAGAAGGATAAGTAAGAGGAGATACAGGAAAGCGCGGGGCCTAACCCAGCGCTTTCCTTCCCCTTCATGTCCCCCGTGAGCGGGCTAGGCGCTTTAGGATTTGTAACCGCGCTGGTTTTCGTGAGCCTGGGGAATAAATAGATAATGGCGTTAGTTCTGGCGGGGATGGAAACGCTAGAGCTTTTTCCATTACGGACTGGTGGTGGGGGGTCGAAAAACCGACAAACCAGTCCTTTCCATTTTTTTAATCATAGAATATCGTTGGAGAAGTGTTGTCGGCAATGCTGGACCATGCAGCTTGTAGCATGTCAGGTCAGTAGAGAATCCCGGTAAGTTAGGGGACATGCGGGGTGTTTGATCATGAGTAATGTCAATATCAAGCGGGCAGTTGAAAATATTCGCGCTAATACGACCGCCTACAGTCCCGTCATCGAGATGATTGTAAATGGTATTCAGGCCATCGACGAAACCGGAAGAAATGATGGCAAGGTGATCGTGCACGTACAGCGTAGCCGCCAAGTCGAGTATGACGGTAGCCTTCCGGAGATCGTGGGCTTCGACATTGTGGATAATGGCGTGGGCTTCAACGAAGCTCACCGCAAGTCCTTCGATACTTTATACACAGATCTTAAGATTGCGGAAGGCGCTAAAGGGTTTGGCCGCTTTATCAGTCTCAAGTATTTTGAGGACGTGCATGTCAAGAGCGTCTATCGCGATGGGGACGTGTTCAAGTTCCGTAGTTTCTCAATGGGCAAGGAGCACGATATCATCGTTCGCGAGAAGATTGGCCCGTCCAAGGAGATCAACACCGGATCGACAGTATCCCTTGTCGGCCTTAAGGGCGGGCGTGGGTTCGACAAAAAGCTACCAACAATTGCCCGTATCCTTGTGGAGCATCTTCTCCCATACTTTATCACGCAGGACTATGTTTGCCCTGATATTGTTCTTGCAGAACAGGATGGCAGTGACGAGATTCACCTCAATGATTTCGTTATCAACCAGTTGTCTGCCGTCATTTATGAGATCGGTATAGAGGGCAAGGAATTTACTCTTAAAGCGCATGAATCTGACGAAGTATTTTCTGTCCGCGTCTTTAAACTGTTTTCTCCGCGCAACCAGAAAAGTAAGGTCAGCTTGGTTGCGCACAAACGGGAAGTATCTGGTTCGTTGATTCACAAATACATTCCAGAGTTTGAAGACGAGTTTGTTGAGAGAGGTGGAGCTAGTGAAAACGACCGTGATCGGAACTACATCGTCAGAGCTTATGTGTTCGGAGCTTACCTAGATCGGCATGTCTCTTTGGAACGTGGCGGGTTCGAGTTTCAGATGGAAAGAGATCTCGTCTATGGCATTGCGCAGAGCCAGATAGAACAGTGCGCCGCATTGATTGCACGAAAGGCGGTGGGCGAGGATATCACTTTGCGACAGCAGCGCAAGAAGGAACGTGTACAGTCTTATGTAGATGAAGAAGCGCCTTGGCACAAAGCACTTTTAGAGAGTGTTGACTTGAGTAGTATGCCGTATAATGCTTCAAAAGAAGATATTGAAGTGCGTCTTCAGAAGGAAAAGTTTTGGCAGGAGGTTGCAATCCGTAAAGATGTCGCAAGGCTGCTAGCTGAGAAGAACTTCGAGAAAACGCATGAGCGAGTGACAGAGATCGTCGAAAGGGTTTCTGGCACAAGTAAGAACGACTTGATTCATTACATCGCGATGCGACGTGCTATACTCGATATCTTTGGCAAGAGTCTGGAAACGGACGAGTCCGGTGCATATTCTTCTGAAGGCGTTGTACACGATATAATCTTTCCGCGCAAAGGCGACTCTGATGCAACGCCGTTTAAAGATCACAATCTTTGGATTGTCGATGAGCGTTTAAATTTTACGAAATGGGTGTCATCAGATATCCCTCTCAACGGGACGAACACGGATCGCCCAGATCTTTTAGTTTATAACAAGCGTGTACTATTCCGTGGTGACAATGAAGCGAGCAATCCAATCGTAATCTTTGAATTCAAAAAGCCGCAACGTGATGACTTTGTAAACCCATCTTCGCGCGAAGATCCGGTGCAACAAATTGTCAGATATGTGAATGAGATCCGTGATGGTAGGTATAAGACGCCAGAGGGTCGTAAGATGCTTGTAGCGGACAATACGCCGTTCTATGGATATGTGGTGTGTGATCTGACTCCCAAGGTAGAAGTTTGGCTACATCGCGAGAAGGACTTTAAGCCCATGCCCGACCGGATGGGGTGGTTTAATTGGATGGGAAACATCAACCTTTACATTGAGGTTGTCAGTTGGGACAAAGTTCTGAGAGATGCTAAAATGCGTAATCAAATATTCTTTGAGAAGCTTGGAATATAACGGCAAGGCTGTCTTGAACCAATTCAGCTTGTTCGTCGGCATCTAGTGACGTAACCGTTTTAAATAGAATATAAAAAGCGGGACGCCCGCCTGGGCGGGTGTCCCGCTTTTAGCTCATCGAGGCGCTCTCCCCCCTCACCCCCGCATCTTCCCCCTCAGCGGCAGCGTCAGCGGCACGGCCAGCATGACCATCGCCGCCACCAGCTTCACGGAAAGCTCCACCCCGATCATGTCGCTCAGCGCCCCGTAGATCAGGGGCGCAACGGCCCCGGCCCCGATGGTCCCTGTATAGAAGCAGGCGAAGGCCCGGCCGCGCGCCTCCTGCTCCACCAGCTCCGGTACGCTGCCGTAGAGGATGGAGGACGTTCCGTTGAGCACCACGCCCAAGAGCGGGCACACGCCCAGGGCCAGCCAGAGCGGGGAGGCGGTCTCCAGGTAGATCATCAGCGCGGTGGCCGCCTCGGTGATGATGACCGAGCGCAGGATGCCGACGCGCGAGGCAACCATGCCGCAGAGCAGCTTCCCGGCCGCTCCGCCCGCGAAGATCAGCCCCAGGGCCAGGCCCAGGGTGGGCATGTCCGCGCCCTTGTCGCGCAGCACGAAGGGCAGAAAGGTCAGAAACCCCATGCGCGTGGCGCTGTCCAGGATGCCGATCACGGCCATGGACCAGAAGGGCAGGCCCAGCCCATTCCGGGCGCGGTCGGCGGCGGCGGGCTGTCTGGCCTGAATCGCGCCACTAGAATCGGGGCCGGAACCGGTGCCGCGCATCACTAGGAACATGAATGCGCCCAGCAGCGCGGCCCCGCCCGATATGCCGCGCATGGCCGCGGGCCAGCCCCAGCTCGCTATGAGCAGCGCGGCCACGGCCGGAAAGAGCAGTTTGCCCAGGTCGCCGGTGAAGTTGTAGGCGCTGAGCGCGTTGCGGGATGCCTTGCCGGTGTAGGCCTGGGCGATGGCCGAGGCCCCCACGGGGTGCTGGGCGCTGGCCCCCGCCCCGCCCAGGATCAGCAGGGCCCAGAGCGCGAGCGGCGTGGCGGCGAAGCTGGTGCAGAAGAGCAGCAGGCTGGTGAGCACAGTGCCGCCCGCCAGGGTGGTGCGCACGCCCAGGCGCGCGGCCAGCGCCCCGGCCGGAATCTGTAAGGCCGCCAGCGTGCCGGAGAACAGCGTCTTGAGCAGTCCCACCTCGGAGAAGCTCAGGGCGAAGAGCTGCTGCCAGACCGGGAAGAACACGTAGAGCATGTCCGTGAGGCCGTCCTGGACGATGTGCGCCAGGCAGGCCGTGGAGAGCACCTTGAAACGGGCCGGGTTGACGGCGGGCTGACCGGGAGCGTCTGGTGAATCTGCGGACATGCCCTGCATCCTTTGCGGAGGGGGGAGGGATGGGGCCGGCGGTGGCCAGCCCCGGCGGTTCTAGTTCACGTAGCCCTCATCCACGGCTTGGGGCCGGGCCTGGGCCGCGCGGCGGGCCAGCTCGTCGCAGCGCTCGTTCTCGGGGTGGCCGTTGTGGCCGCGCACCCACTCGAACTTGACGCGGTGCTTGGCCAGCAGGCCGTCCAGGCGCATCCAGAGGTCGCGGTTCTTCACGGCGGTCTTGGCGGCGGTGCGCCAGCCGTTGCGCTTCCAGTTGGCCAGCCAGCGCTTCTCTATGGCGTCGCGCACGTACATGGAGTCGGTCACCACGCGCACGTCGCTGGCGGCCTCCAGGGCCTCCAGGGCCACGATGACGCCCAGTATCTCCATGCGGTTGTTGGTGGTGAGCTTGTAGCCCCCGGAAAACTCCACGTCCTGCCCGCCCCGGGTCAGGATGGCGCCGTAGCCGCCGGGCCCGGGGTTGCCCAGGCAGGCCCCGTCGGAGTGGATGATGACTGTCTCAGCGTTGGTCACGTAATGCCTCCAGTATGGCGAGCACGCCGGCGTCGAGCCCTTCGGGCCAGGCCCCGGCGGCGAGGTAGGCGTCGAAGTATCCGCTCGCGAGGCTTTGGGCAAGCTCCGGGGGCAGGGCCTTGGCCAGCAGGGGCGGCAGCTGGACCACGGCGGCGTTGGAGGCGGTGTCCAGCCCGATGAAGAGCGTCTTGGGGTCGGGCGCCGGGGCGGCGACTGTGCCTGGGCGCACCACGATTGCGAGGTGGACGCCGTAGGCCTCGCGCAGCGCCGAGGACGCTTCGCGCAAGAGGGCCAGGCGCTCCGGGGGGAGCTGGCCGGTCTCGTCGGAAATGGCCTCCTGGGCCTGGAGGCGCGTGGCCACGTTCTCGAAATGTTTGTTGAATCCCCAGAGCGTGCCCAGTACCACCAGCCCCAGCAGGGCCAGCCGGGCCAGGGTTGGGCGCATCCCGATCCGTGGCGGAGTGGAATCGAGGTCCAGCCGGGTCACGGATGGTCCGAGAGCACGCCGTCCTCCATGCGGGCGGTGCGCCCGCAGCGGGCGGCCAGCCCCATGTCGTGGGTGACGAGCACCATGGTCGCGCCGGATTGCCGCGCCAGGTCGAAGAGCATGGAGACCACCATCTCGCCGGTCTCGTGGTCCAGGTTGCCGGTGGGCTCGTCCGCCAGGATCAGGCGCGGGTTGTTGACCACGGCCCGGGCCAGGGCCACGCGCTGCTGCTCCCCGCCGGAGAGCTGCGCCGGGTAGTGCGTGAGCCGCCCGCCCAGCCCCACGCGCGTGAGGGCCTCGGCGGCCAGGCGCATGGCCTCGGGCTTGCGGGCGAACTCCAGGGGCAGGGCCACGTTCTCCTGCGCGGTCATGGCCGGGGCCAGGTGGAAGCTCTGGAACACGATGCCCACGTTCTCCAGGCGGAAGCGGGCCAGGTGGTCCTCGTCCAGGCCGGAGAGCTCCAGCCCGGCCACGCGCACCTGCCCGGAGCTGGGCTTCTCCAGCCCCGCCAGGAGCATGAGCAGGGTGGTCTTGCCCGCGCCCGAGGGGCCGACGATTGCCAGATGTTCCCCGGCCTTGGCGTGCAGGCTGGCTCCCCGCAGAATGTTGACCGGCCCTGCCTGGCTCGGTAGGGTGAGCGTAACGTCGGAAAGTGCGATCAAGTCGTCCATGGGCCCTCATGGCACGACAGGCGCGGGGATGGCAACGTGTACGCGAAATGTCTGGGATTTCTGTCCCTTGTGATATGTCTGCTGGGAGGCTTCATGGACGTTCAGGCCAAGGCCCTGACAATCGCCGCCCTGGGCGACAGCCTGACCGCCGGGTTCGGGCTGCCGGGGGGGCAGTCCTTCACGGCTGTTCTGGAGAAGGAGCTGCGCGCGCGCGGGCGCGACGTGGCGGTGGTGAATTTCGGCGTCTCCGGGGACACCACCGCGGGCGGCGTGTCGCGGGTGAAGTCGGTGCTGGCTTCGTCACCGGACGGGGTGATCCTGGAGCTCGGGGCCAACGACGGCCTGCGCGGCCTGGACCCGGCCCAGGCCGAGGCCAACCTGGACAGGATCATCGCGGCCTGCAAGGAGCGCGGCGTGCCCGTGCTGCTCATGGGCATGAGGACGCTTTCGGGCATGGGCAAGCGCTACGGCGAGGAGTTCGCGGCCATCTACCCCAGGCTGGCCCAGAAATACGGCCTGACGCTCTATCCGTTCTTCCTGGAGGGCGTGGCGGGCGACCCGGCGCTGAACCTGCCGGACGGCCTGCACCCCAACCACGAAGGAATCCGGGAGATCGTGCGGGGCACGCTGCCGACAGTGGAGAAGTGGCTGGATACGATTGGGAAGTGATGTGTGACGGGATTCTGTTGAGAAACGGAGATGGATTTCAGCGGCTTGCACCATCTGGTGCAAGCCGCATTTGCTCGTTTTCAGCAAGGGACTCCCGGCGATCCGGGAGCACCGAATGCGGCTGAACGCGCCCTAGTGCCCGCCCGCGTCGAACGCCTCATGGGCGGCGATATCGCCCTGGGGCGGGTTGCCGCCGAAGCTCACCGCCAGCACGTATTGCCCCGGCACGCCGGGGTAGCCCAGGCCGGGCAGGCTTAAGAACCCGAAGCGCGCGTAGTAGCCCGGATCGCCCACCAGCACCACGCCGGAGGCTCCCGCACCGCGCATCCTGGCCAGCGCCTCCCTCACCAGGGCGGAGCCCACGCCCCGGCCCTGCATTTCCGGCAGCACGCCCACCGGCCCCAGCAGGAGCCAGCCTTCCTCGTCCTGCCCCACGGCGGCGGGCGAGAGGGCGATGTGCCCCACGGCCTGCCCATCCAACTCGGCAAGCAGCGAGAGCGTGAGCGCCCCCGAGGCGCGCAGTTTTTCCACGATATGATGCTCGAACGGCCCGGCTCCGGGCGGATGCCTGGGGTGCCCCTTGAAGGCGGCGTACTGGATTTCCGTGATGCGGGGCGCGTCCCCGGGTTGTTCGTCCCTGATTCGCATTGCGGCGCTCCTTGTGCGCGGACGTTCGGTGGGCCGGCTGTGGGTGCTTGAAGCGCCCGTCCGGTTCAGCCAAGCGTCCGTAACGGTTCGATCAGCCCCTCCCCCTCGTGCCCGGAGGCGTTCACGGCCGTGCCCACCATCCAGCGGGCCATGCCGGGCCAGGGGCGCGGGGCCAGGATGTCCGCCAGCTCCTTGGGGTCGTCCAGGGCCGGGTCCAGCCAGCGGGCGTCGTCCTCGGGGCGAACGGCCACGGGCATCCTGGTGTGCAGCGGGGCCACGAACTCGTTGGCCTCGCAGGTGATGATGGTCAGGGTGAGCAACTCCTCCCCCAGGGGGGACTCCCAGTGCTCCCACAGCCCGGCCAGGGCCATGAGCGAGCCGTCCTCCGGGGTGATGAACCAGGGCTGGCGCTTCTTCGGGGGGCCGGTCCACTCGTAGAAGCCCTGGGCGGGCACCAGGCAGCGGCGGTGGCGCAGGGCGGCTCGGAAGGCGGGCTTTTCGGCCGCCGTCTCGGCTCGGGCGTTGATGGTCCTGGCGGCTATGTCGGGGTCCTTGGCCCAGAAGGGAACCAGGCCCCAGCGATAGAGGCCCATCTGCCTGCCGTGCTCGTTTTCGGTGACGGCCTCGACAAGTTGCCCCGGCGCGATGTTGTAGCGCGCGGGAGCATCAGGAACCGTTTCCATCTGGAAACGTTCTCGAATAAGCTTTCGGGGTATGCCCAGGGCGAAGCGTCCACACATTGGAGTGAGCCTCATTAAAAAGTTTTCAATTGCCAAACACCAATGCCGAGCTTAGTTTCCCCGTGCGGGTATATCCCCAGCGCAACGAGACAAGGAGACGCTCATGGGAGCCTTTTCCATCTGGCATTGGATCATCGTTCTGGCAATCATTCTTCTGCTGTTCGGCCCCGGCCGCCTCGGCAACCTCGGCCGTGACCTGGGCAAGAGCATCAAGGAATTCAAAAGCGCCATGAACGACACGGACGTCACTCCGGAGAAGATCGAAAGCGATCACTCCAAGACGACGACCACCGCCTCCACGACCACGACCACCACTGCGGCCCCTTCCGACAAGACCAAGGTTTAACGGTCTTTTCTGGAGCCATGCTCGGGCGCACATTCATCCATCTGCCTGGCGTAGGTCCAAAAAGCGAATCCTCCCTGTGGAATGCGGGCATCCGCACCTGGGAGGATTTTCTTTGCGCCCCCAAACCGCCCGTCTCCGCCGCCAAGGCGGCCCTGCTGCGCCCGGAGCTTGAACGCTCTGCCGAAGCCCTGGCCCTGGGCGACGCGGACTGGTTCGCCGCGCGCCTGCGCTCCGGCAACGCCTGGCGGCTTCTGCCGCACTTCCTGCCCGAGGCGGGCTACCTCGACATCGAGACCGACGGCGAGGCATTCCCAACGGTGACGGCCGTGGCCCTGTACCACAAGGGCCGCCTGCGCAGCTACGTCCACGGTCGCAACATGGAGGAACTCCATGAGGATCTGGCAGGGGTGAAGCTCTTGGTGACCTTCAACGGCAAGTGCTTCGACATCCCCGTGCTGGAGCGCGTGCTCGGCGTGCGCGCCCCCAAGGCCCACGTGGACCTGCGCTTCGTGCTCAAGAGTCTGGGCGTGGGCGGGGGCCTCAAGGCCTGCGAGAAGCGTTACGGCCTCTCCCGGAGGGAGCTGGACGGCGTGGACGGCTGGGGCGCGGTGGTGCTCTGGCGCGAGTGGGAGCGCCACGGGGACGAGCGCGTGATGGATACCCTGCTGGCCTACAACGCGGCCGACGTGCTCAGCCTCGAGGTGCTCCTGGCGCACGCCCTGGGCGACTTGCTGGCCGCCACCCCCTTCGGCGCGGAGCTTACTCCGCCCGTTCCGCCCATGGCCGCGAACCCCTTCCAGCCCGACCCCGAGGTGGTGGAGAAGGTGCGCGCGGCCTGCGCCCTGCACCATTTCTAGGAGGCGCATGGGCTGGGCGGCGGGATCGGCTACCAGTCCTTGTGGCGCTTCTGGAACTGGTCGAAGGCGTCGCTCTTCTGCTTGTTGCGCTGCTTGAGCCCCTGGAGCAGGCTGCCGTGGATGTCCTCCAGATCCTGCGGGGTGAAGCGGGGCGGGGGAGTGCGCGGGGCCTCCTGGATGTCGAAGGTGGGCTCCTCCTGGCCGGGCGCGAAAGCGGGCTGCGCGGCCTCTGCGCGGGGCGGGGCGGCTCGATCCTCGGCGGGTGCGGCACCCATGGCCTGGCGGATCAGGCGCAGCTCCGTGAGCATCTCCCTGTTGATGACGATCAATTCCTGCAAAAGCTCTTGCATGTGGCCTCCGGGGCCCTGTTGGCGGTTGCCTTTTTCGGGCCGAGGGATAGAATGCCGGACATCCGGGGGGGTGAAAGCGCGCTTCGGCGAAGTCACTGCCCAATCATCCGATATTACAATTAATTTTTATCGAGTGCGTGCCGAGCGGACTGTGTCCGGGCGCGTGTGAGAGTGTAACAGGGCGCAGGCCGCGTCAAGCCCGTCCTGATCCGGAGCCATCATGCATTCCGCCTTCGCTTCCTATGCAGCTGCTTAGCCTGGAGTTCGCCTTCTTCTTCCTGGGCGTGCTGGCGCTCTCCTGGACCCTCCGGGAGCGCAACACGGCCTGGCGGTTCCTGCTGCTGGCCGCCTCCTATATTTTCTACGCCTCTTTCCACCCGGGTTTCGCCCTGCTGCTGTTCGGGGTGAGCGCCGCCACCTGGGCGGCCGCGCGCCTGCTGGCCCGGCCCGCCGCCGACGCGCTGCCCCTGGGGCCTTCGCGCCGCGCCATCCTGGCCACCTACCTGGTCGTGGTTCTGGGCGAGCTGTGCTTCTTCAAGTACTACGGACTGGCCTCCGACCTCACGGGCCTGCTGCCGGAGATCACCCTGCTCATGCCGGTGGGCATCTCCTTCTTCACCTTCCAGGGCATCGGCTGCGTCATGGACGCCTACCGCAACCCGGACGGCCCCCGCTGGCAGTTCATGGACGTGCTGCTGTTCATGGCCTTCTTCCCCACGGTCATGTCCGGCCCGATCCTGCGCGCCAGGGACTTCATCCCCCAACTGCACGACCTCCGTCCGGCCTGGACCGACTCCAACCAGGCCTTCTGGCTCATCGCGGTGGGCCTGTTCAAGAAGGTGGCGCTCTCCAGCTACCTCTCGGAGCACGTCACGCGCCAGCTCTTCAGCGCGCCCGAGGGCTTCTCCAGCCTGGGGGCGCTCATGGGCGTGCTGGCCTACAGCGCGCAGATCTACCTGGACTTCTCCGGCTACTCCGACCTGGCCCAGGGCCTGGCCGGGCTGTTGGGTCTGCGGGTGCCCGACAACTTCCACAGCCCCTACAAGGCCCGCAACCTCCAGGAGTTCTGGCAGGGCTGGCACATAAGCCTCTCCACCTGGCTCAGGGACTACCTCTACATCCCCCTCGGCGGCAGCCGCTGCTCCGCCATCCGGCGGGACTTCAACCTGCTGGCCACCATGGGCCTGGGCGGCTTCTGGCACGGGGCCAGCCTGAACTTCCTGGCCTGGGGCCTGCTGCACGGCGCGGGCCTCGTGGCCACGCACCACCTGGGCGGGCGGCTCAAGCTGCCCGCGGAGGGCTGGATGGGCAAGGCCTGCGACGCCCTCAAGTGGGCGTGCACCTTCGGCTTCGTCACCCTGGCCTGGGTGTTCTTCGCGGCCCCGGATTTCGCCACCGCCATGGACGTGCTTGCGCGCATAGCCTCCCTGGATGGGGAGGGCACCGGCCCCGGCCTCACCCTGGCCGTCATCACCGTCTCCGTGATCGCCTTGCAGGGGCTGCGCCTGGACGTGCTGCGCGCCTGCCCGGCCTGGCTGGAGCGCCTGCCCGCCCCGGCCTTCGCGGCCGCGCTGGGCCTGCTGGCGGCGTTGATCGTTCGTATGGGACCAGACGGCATGCTGCCGTTCATATACTTCTCTTTCTAGGTAAAAGGACGACGGACCCATGAAGGGTGGACGCATCATCGGAATATACGCCCTGGCCCTGGCCGTGGCCGTGCTCGTGCAGTTCGACCGCGTGGAGAGCTGGCTCGGCTCCCGCTTCGAGCAGGGCCTGCCCGGCTGGGCGCACGAACTCGTCCTGAATGTCGACGCCCTCTACCAGGGCACGGGCCTGGCGGCCGCCGGGCTTGAGTTGGACTGCGCCACCGCGCCCTTGTTCGGCGGCACCTACAAGAACACCTACCGCTGCGAGCAGCCCGTGCTGGCCGAGCTGGACGGACAGGCCCCCGAGGCCTCCGGCGGCGTTCAGGCCGCCCTGGCCTGCCCGCCCGCGCAGGCCCAGGGGCAGGCCGAGCAGGCCGCGCTGGCCACGGCGACCGCCCCGGCACTCCAGGCCAAGCCCAAGGCCGCCCCGCCCCGGCTGCACCTGCCCTGCGACGTGCTGGTGGTGGGCGACTCCCTGGCCATCGCCCTGTCGGGCAGCCTGGAGCGCATCTTCAAGCGCTACGACGGCCTGACCATGATCCCCAAGGGCAAGGTGGCCAGCGGCCTGCAGAACCCCCAGTACTACGATTGGGAGCAGGCCCTGCGGCAGTTCCTCAAGGAGTACAACCCGGGCCTCGTGGTGGTGATGATGGGCGCCAACGACGCCAAGTACCTGACCCTGGACCCCCAGGCCCCCGAGCCCTGCGCCGTGGCGGACAAGCGGCGCGGCGTCTACGAAACCAGGCTGGGCCGCTTCCTCTCCGTCCTGGAGGAGAAGGGCGTCGCCAGCTTCTGGATCGGCCTGCCCGTCATGGGCGACCAGGACCTCTCCGCCAAGAGCCACGCCCTCAACGCCATCGTCGCGCAGGCCTGCGCGGGCACGGCCCACTCCCGCTTCCTTGATACCTGGAGCCTGCTGGCCGACGCGGGGGGCAATTACGCCCAGCACATGGTGGACGGCTCCGGCAAGCGGGTGAAGGTGCGCGAGGGCGACAAGATCCACTTCTCGCCCGCCGGGGGCGACATCATCGCCAAGGCTTTCCTGACGGACGTAGGCTCCATGATCGAGCTCAAACCCAAGGACAGCAAGGAAGTGGCCGCCGCCCACCCGGCGCCCGCCACCGCGACGCCCTGAAACCAAGCGCTCCAGGGTCATGCCCGCTCGGCGGGATCGGCCTCCGCTTTGGGATGTTCAGTGAACACCGGCGAGGTGTTGCGAGTGTGGCGAGCCTTTCTTCCGGCTTGACGGAGGCCCCTGTTGCGTCCTAACGGGGACCATGCGCTTTATTCAGCTCATTCTGAAAATGTGCGTGTTGCTCATGGCGCTGGCCGTCACCGGCTGCGCCGGGCTGGGTGGCGGCGAAAGCTCCGCCCACGCCGGGAGCGACAGCAAATCCAAGGCACTGGCCGCCCTGGACCGGCCCAAGCTCGGTCCCAAGGGCCTTTTCGATCCGCAGGCGCCCAAGCGGCGCATCCAGTCGCTCGTCGTCGTGGGCGACTCCATATCCATCAGCCTCGGCTCCGAACTGGAGAAGATGGTGGCCGAAAAACCGGGCTTGCGCTTCGCGCGCCTGGGCAAGGTTTCATCCGGCCTGGCCCGGCCCGACTTCTTCGACTGGGATCGCCACATGGAGGATATGGCCCGCCGCTACCGGCCCGACGCCGTGGTGGTGATGCTCGGAACCAACGACAACAAGCACCTGCGCAACCCCGACGGCTCCCAGGTGACCTACCGCTCCCCGGAGTGGGAGAAGGGCTACGCCGCCCGCGTGCGCCGCATCATCGAGATCTGCCGCGCCCAGAACCCGGACGTCACGGTGTTCTGGATGGGCTCGCCCGTGACCGCCGACAGCGACCTCAACCGCGACCTGCGCCACATCAACGCCCTGGTGCGCAGGACCGTCACCTCCCAGAAGGACTGCTACTACGTGGACACCTGGAGCCTGTTCTCCTCCCAGGACGGCGGGTTCGCCTTCTCCAAGCCCGATGTGGAGAACGGAGCCACCCTGCGCGCCCGCGACGGCATCCACATGACCACGGCAGGGGCCCAGGCCCTGGCCGGGTTCTGCATGGCCGTTCTGGAGAACCGGATCTACTGGGACCCGCCCAGCCAGCCCAAACAGGATCAGGCCTCCCAGGGCAAGTCCGGCGCCTGACCCCAACAAAAGGATTCATGACATGACGCGCACATGCGTATTGGCGGCTCTGGCGGCGCTGCTCCTGGCCGCGCCCGTGCAAGCCAGGGTGGTCAAGGAGATGCAGGTCACCCGCACGGGCAAGGTGGCAACCGTGACGGAGGACCAGGTCACCGTCTACCGGCTCATGCTCGACAACGGCAAGATGATCGTCATCGGCGACAGGGAGTTCTTCGGCCCGGCCGGGCGCGCCGCCCTGGACCAGGCCGCGGAGCGCAAGCTCACCGTGGAGATATCCGGGCACCTGCTCATCCACAACGACCAGCCGCCCATGTTCACGCTCCCTCTGGAGAAGATGGACGTGCGCGGGCTCTCGGCCCAGGCCCCGTCCACGACTCAGGTCGCGGCCCAGGCCCCTGCGGCCTCCGCGCCGGAGCAGCAATCAGGCGACGCCGCCCCCTTCAAGGCCGCCAAGCTGCGCTTCGACAAGTCCGCGCCGCTGGGCCAGGCCCTGGACGCCTACGCCTTCTTCACCTCCAGGAGCTGGCAGGTGCTCAGCGCCAGCAAGGCCGAGTTCAAGGCGGACATCGACCTCTCCAGCGTCAGCCAGACGGACAGCCGCTTCATCGCACGGCTCAAATCCCCGAACGTGCAGGACACCTTCAAGTCCATCACCTTCGTGGCGCAGATCACCCTGCACCCCGACGGCACCGCCGACTGCCCCGACCCGGCCCTGGAGGCCGTCTTCCTGGACGGCGCCAAGGACAGGCTGGTGCTCAAGGAGCCGCCCAACTACTACTTCGACCGCATCCTCAAGAACCGCAAGATCAAGCTGGACTACTTCCTGAGCAAGGCCGCGCTGAACCCAAAGTACGGCAAGGGCGCGGGCTCCGCCGGGCCGCAGTAGCACACCCGGCAACAAGGACGTCGAAGGCATCGTAACGCACCGCCGCGCCTCGCGCGGCATGACCCATCAGGGAGAATCCATGTCCAAAGCCAAGCAGAAGACCCCGGCCTCCAATCCCTCCGCCAAATCCGCACCGGGCCAAGTGCCCGCCGGCATGGTGCGCAAGCAGAGCGCCGTGCTGCTCTGCGCGATCATGCTCCTGGCGGGGGTTTTCATGGGCTGGCAGGGCGCGGTGATCGTCTTCAACCAGGAGACCGTCGCCGGAAGGGGCGCCGGGCAGGAGCACGGCCAGCAGCCCCAGGCCGGAATGCCCCCGCAGGGCATGCCTCCTCAGGGGATGCCTCAGGGCGGCATGAACGCCATGATGGGCGGCGGCCAGAACCCCATGATGACCAACCTGATGGCCCAGGCCAAGACCCTGGAGGACAAGGCCGCGAAGACCCCCAACGACGTCAAGGTCTGGGTGGATCTGGGCAACCTCTACTTCGACGCGGACCTGCCCGAGCGCTCCGTGGCCGCCTACGAGAAGGCCCTTGCCCTGGACGCCGGGCAGCCCGACGTCTGGACGGACATGGGCGTGATGCTGCGCGCCATAAAGAAACCCCAGGAGGCCCTGAAGGCCTTCCAGAAGGCCGTCTCGCTGCAGAACAACCATGAGATCGCCCGCATGAACATCGGCGTGGTGAAGCTCTACGACCTGGGGGACAAGGCCGGAGCGGCCGAGGCCTGGAACCAGCTGGTGGCCATCAACCCCGGGGCCAAGATGCCCGACGGGCGCAAGGTGGCCGACGCGGTGAAGGACCTCTCCAAATAGACTCGATTCAGGCAAGGGCCGCCGGGCGACCGGCGGCCCTTGTCATTTCCCCAAACGGCCACGCCAACGGGTGATCGCCATGAGCCAGCCCTCGCCAGCCCCGCGCCAACTCTGCTGCACCTGCAAGTATTTCTTCTTCATGGACATCAAGGCCAGCATGGGACGTTGCCTGAACATCGGGATGCAATGGCCGTACTCGGAGCGCGGCAGGAACTACACCCGGGTTGGGCCGGATTTCTCCTGCGAGCGGTGGGAGCTGCGCGGGGCGCGCTGCCCGGAGGAGCGGGGGGACGAGAGGGGATGAGCGGGGAGCGGGGCCGAGGCCGCCGCTGCGTGATGGTGTCAGGGGTTGCGCGTCGTGCCAGCCGATGCGTCAACCGCCTGATCTGAACTCCCGGATGATGGACTGAAGAATCGCCGTTGCGACTCCGAAGAGGATGAGACGGTATGGCTTTTCGACCAGCCAATGTGTGAATTTTCTGAGGGATTGAAAAAAGGAAACTTTGTTCACATGAGTGCCTTTGGGCTATTGCTTCTACCGCTGGCCATTCAGAAGCGAACCGGCTGCCTGACTACCATCTGAACGAACTCATCATTCTGACAGCACCGGACTAACCGCCAAGTCGCAATGTCAGCCCCTTCTGCACTCCCTGATGCTGGTTATGAGAAGCGCAATGGCGACACTTAGGATGAGGAGGCGGTAGGGTTTTTCCAGCGCCCAATGGACGAATTTGCGGTGTGATTCGGAGAAGGACAACCTTTTCATGTGAATGCCTTTGGTCTGTTCACGTTGGCGTTGGATATGCACATTGGGCAGGCCGCCCGGCTACCATCTGAGCCAACTGATCGTTCTGATATAATCGCCGAAAAAATAAGCTAGGGCGAGTGAGTAGATAATGACAAGGATAAGCATTTTCCAAATAGGAAAAGGTTTGCTCCCTCTGATGTTATTAATGAATTTACCGATGAATTTGTTCATTGGCCTCACCTGGTTCAAGCGTATTTGTTCGGTGTAATATTTATACATATATCTGGTAAAGTAAAGCCCCTGCTCGCGCAGGGGCTATTACTTAATCGTGGTCCTTTGCTCGTTCGAATTGCTCGCGGAGCCTGTCGCGCGGCGACGGTTGCGGCGGAGTAGCCTTATCCAGCAGGTCATAGCCTGTGTTATAGCCCACAACACCTCCTAAAGTCGACAAGCCTGACGTTGCCAGACCCCAGCCTATAGGGCCAGAGGACATGGCAGGAAGAGCAGCAGTAAAGCCTGCGACTCCGCCTGTAACTGCACCTGCATATGCTGCAGCCCTCCGGTCCTCCTCTGTCCCACGGACGAACCGGTCCTTCTGCTCCTGGCTCAAACCATCCCAGACCTGCTTGGGGATGCCGCCGACGAATTCATTGCTGTCGCCTGCGATTTGCTTGAACAGCGGGTCTTCATCGGCATGGAGCTGTCCCCAGTCGATTTTCTGCCGGTAAACTCCGTCCGCGTCCGGGACTGGGTTCGTGGTGACGACCTTGTTCAGCTTTCCGGGTTCGAGATCGTCATCCCGTCCTCCGACGGGATGGGCGGTGTCGAAATCCGTCCGGTTCGAGTCCGGGCCGGACATGTTGGAAACGGGGATCAGGTCCAACCCCCCATTGAACTTCTCGCCGTAGGGGTCGCCATCAAGTTCCTGCTGGCGCAGGTAGCTTTCGGCGATCGCGTCATTGGAATCCATCGTCATCTCCTTGATAGCGCCGGAGGTCAGCCCCTCCGGCGCGGTTATTCCGTTTCAGCCTGACTAGCGGCCATCGCGCCTGCGGCGGCGGTGGTGATTCGCGCCCATGACCTTCCCCGCCGCGCCACGGAGTTCCTTGTAGAACTCCAGCGTTTCCAGCGGGCAGCGCGAGAACACCTTCGTCACCGCCTTCCTGGCGGACTCCGGGAGGGTCTTCAGCACATGATTCATCACCTGCATGGTTCCGGCGTGCAGCGGGTCGTGGTGAGCCAGCCTGGCGAAGAGCATGTCCACGCGCTTTCTGGTGCGGTGCTTGCGGGCGTCCTCGAAGTCGGCGCGGTGGCGGCTGTGGTGGAAGGCGTTGAGGTCGCGCAGGGTGTACCAGCGGAGCTGGGCGGCCGGGTCGGCTGGAGCGGGGCCTAGATCGTTGGGGATGAACGTGTCGTTCCAGTGGTCCTGGAGGATTGCGAGCACTTCGGGGTCGCTCATCAACGAGGCGTGGATGTGCTCGTTCTCGGGCATGAATGCAGCCTGCCTCACCCGGTACGTGGGCGCGGCCTGCCGATGTTCAGATCTGGGCGGGTTGGGGTCGTCGGGGTGGGTGCCCGCGGGTACGCCGCAAGCAGCGTTCAAGCGCCGCCAATAGGCGGCCAGATTGGCCTGGAGTTCCTGTTCGCTTCTCATGATGCGTCCTTTTGTGGATTTCCCGGTCAGCCGGGTAATGGGACGCATCATATTCAAGAAAGGATCGCTGTCTCCCCACATAGGGCTATGTGGGGAAAAAGTCGCCAGGCAGTGCAAATTTATCGTCGTGAACGCGAAGCGGAATGGGATTCCAAAGGGAGGAACTCCCTTTGGCCGCCGGAGGCGTCTTCCCTCTCCGCCTTCCCTTAAATCAACACCCGCTTCACGCTCTTGCCGGGCCTGTCCACCAGCATGGCGCGGCGGTAGTTCCTGGAGCGCTGGCCCAGCTCGAACACCTCGTGGCCCTTTTTCACGCACTCCGGGCACGCGCCCACGGGTATCCTCACGGCCAGGCACACCGGGTCGGAACCGGCCCGGCTCTCGATGACCACCGTGCCGCCGCACTCCCCGCACATGCGCACCTTCTCGAGCTGGCGCTCGAAGATGGAGTCCGTGTCGTAGTGGATCTCCTTGTCGCGCACGAACCACTCGCCCTCCACGCGCCCGTGCTTGGGCAGGGCGGGCGGCGCGGTGAAGTACTCCAGCAGCTGGTCCGCCAGGGACTCGGTGTACTCGGTGATGCGCTTCTCCTGCTTGACGCGCTCGGGGTCGAAGTCGGGCTCGCGCACGTTGGAGGTGTCCACCCCGGCCATGGCCAGGCAGATGCCCAGATTCACGTAGGGTAAAGCGCCCTGGATGGAGTAGCCCCCCTCCAGCACGGCGATCTGCGCGCCCAGGCGGCGTGTCAGCTCGGCGTACCCCTGGGCGGAGAAGGCCATGTTGGTGATGGGGTCGGAGAAGTGGTTGTCCTGCCCGGCGGAGTTGATCACGATCTCGGGCTTGAAGCGCTCCAGGAGCGGCATGACCACGTGGTCGAGCATGTGCAGGAAGCCTTGGTCCCCGGTGCCGGGCAGCAGGGGGATGTTGCAGGTGGCGCCCATGGCCGTGGGGCCGCCCAGCTCGTAGGGGAAGCCGGTGCCGGGGTAGATGGTGCGGCCGTCCTGGTGCATGGAGATGAAGAGCACGTCCGGGTCGTGCCAGTAGATGTCCTGGGTGCCGTCGCCGTGGTGGCAGTCGGTGTCCACGATGGCGATGCGGCGCACGCCGTAGCGCTCCCGCAGGTATTCCACCATCACGGCCTCGATGTTGATGGTGCAGAAGCCGCGCGTGCCGTGCACCACGGACATGGCGTGGTGGCCGGGCGGGCGCACCAGGGCGAAGGCGCGTTCTGCCTCGCGCTCCATCACCAGCCGCGCGGCGCGCATGGCTCCGCCCGCGCTGACCAGGTGCGAGTTGGTGACAACGTGCTCCACGTCCGGGAAGGTGAAGTGGGCCAAGTCCACGTCGGGGACGCGGGCCAGGTCGGGCTTGTATTCGCGGATGCCCGCCACGTCGAAGAGGCCCTCCTCGCGGAGTTGGTCCTGCGTGTAGAGCAGGCGCTCCTGGCGCTCGGGGTGCGTGGGGCTGATGGCCCAGTCGAAGGCCGGGAAGAAGACCACTCCCAGAGAGTTGCGCGCTTTCAGCATCGGCAGCCCACCGCCTTGCGGTAGCCGGGCAGCACGCCGGGCCGGATCTGGCACTTCACGCGGATGCTGCGGCCCACGAGCATGTCGTCCTCGACCATGTTGAAGCTCTGGGCCTCCACGGTCTCCACCAGGGCGTCGGGGTCGGGGATGCGCAGGTGCTCCAGGTAGCCGCGCAGGTGGCGGGCCGCGTCGGCCTCGGCCTGCTCCAGCTTGTAGCTGCCGTTCACGGATTCCTCCACGTCAAGGCCGGGGATGAGCATCCGGCCGCGCTGGGTGTCCGCGAAGAGTTCGGCCGAGAGCGTGGGGCGGGAGAGCGCCGCGCCGATGGCGTTGGCCACGGCGTAGCTCTCGGGCACGAAGACCTCCTCGGGGAAGGCCTCGGCCAAAAGCCCCGACATGGCCCGGGCCGGGCCGCCCATGACGTAGACCCGTTTGGGCGTGACGCGCTTGCCTTCGAGCAGCTCGTAGATGGTGTAGACCGGGCGGTCGTTGACGGAGCGGGTCAGGTCGATGACGGCGGCCCGGATGGAGGTCACGGCGGCCAGAGCCGCGTCCTGGGCCAGGGTGGGGCCGTCGGTGTTGTGCTTCGCGGCCAGCTCGTTCAGGCCCCGGCGCGAGGCCGCGGTGTCGCCAAGGTCCGCCGCGCCCAGCACGTTCAAAGCGTCGGTGAGGGTGGGGGTCTGCCCGCCCTCGCACATGGCCGGGCCGAGGCGGCGCGGGCCCACGCGCACCTGGCCGTCCACCAAACTGATGGCCGAGTCGCCGCCGATGCCGATGGAGCGCGTCTTGAGGGCGCGCACCAGGGTTGGCCGCCCGGAGATCACCGCGCCCTCGGGGCTGGTCAGGGGCGCGCCGTCGGCGAAGAGGGCGATGTCGGTGGTGGTGCCGCCGATATCCAGGATGACCGAGTCCTCCTGGATGTCGCACACGGCCATGATGCCCATGACCGAGGCGGCCGGGCCGGAGAGGATGGATTCCACCGGGAACATGCGCGACATGGAGAGCGGCATGGTGCCGCCGTCGGCCTTGAGGATGTTCACCCGCGCGCTCATGCCCAGGCTCACGGCGCAGCGCTGCACCGCGTCGGCGAAGCGGTTGAACACCCGCCAGACCGCCGCGTTGAAGGCGGCGGTGTGCACGCGGCGGCCGAAGCCCAACTGGCCGGAGAACTCGTGCCCCAGGGTGACGAAGTCCGCCTGGGGGTGCACCAGCTCCTTGAGGGTCTCCTCGAAATCGGTGTTGCGGGGCGAGAACTTGCCCACGCAGGCGTAGACGCTCACTCCGGCGCGGCGGCAGGCCCCGGCGTGCTCGCGCGCGGCGGCCAGGTCCAGATGGGAGGTGATGCGGCCCCGGTGGTCGGTGCAGCCGGGGATGACGCGGTAGTGCTCGCCGATGGAGTAGGCCGCCGGGTCGATGCCCGGCCCGGAGACCACGAACACGCCCACCGGCTCGGTGAGGCCCTCGACGATGGCGTTGGTGGAAAGGGTGGTGGAGAGGTTCAGGCGGCTGATGCGCCCGGCCCCGGCCTCGGGCACGATGCGGCCCAGAACCTCGCGGATCGAAGAAAGCAGATCGGTGCGGTTCGTTTTGGCCTTGGCCCAGGCCAGCAGGCCCTCCGCACCGACAAGAACCGCGTCGGTGTGCGTGCCCCCCACGTCGATACCCAGCAGCATGCGTAAACCTAGCACATGCCCACCGGGAACACCATTGCCAAAGAGCCCTTACGGGCGCTGTTAGCCGAGGAATTCCTGCCGTTCGTCGAAAAATGCGCTTCTTTCCGGCCGGTTCGGCCTCAGGGGAAAAGCACGCCCACCACGGCCCCGGTCATGAGCGAGGCCAGGGCTCCGGCGGCCAGGGCCTTGAGGCCCATGTTGGCCACCTCGGCGCGGCGCTCGGGGCAGAGCGCGCCCAGCCCGCCGATGATGATGCCCACGCTGCCCAGGTTGGCGAAGCTGCACATGGCGTAGGTCAATATCAGGCGCGAGCGGGGGCAGAGCGCGTCCGGGGGCAGGTTGGCCATGTCGATGAAGGCGATGAACTCGTTGAGCACGATCTTGGTGCCCAGCAGGCTCCCGGCGGTCTGGGCCTCGGCCCAGGGCACGCCGATGAGCCAGGCCACCGGCGACATGACCCAGCCCAGGATGCGCTGCAGGGTCAGGGGCGCGCCCCAGAGGTCCGGCGCGGAGCCCAGCCCCAGGTTGACGATCTTCACCAGGGCCAGGAACACGATGAGCATGGCCAGGATGTTCAAATAGAGCTGCAGGCCGTCCCAGGTGCCGCGCGCCACGGCGTCCATGGAGCCGGTGGCCGGGGAGGGCGGTATCTCGCGGCCCAGGGTGGGCTTGCCCGATTCTGGCAGCATCAGCGCGGCCATGGCCAGGGCCGCCGGGGCGTGGATCACCGAGGCCGTGAGGATGTGGCCCAGGGCGTCGGGGATCACAGGCCCGAGAACCGCCGCGTAGAGCATGAGCATGGTGCCCGCGATGCAGGAGAGGCCCGTGGCCATGAGCGCGAACATCTCGCTTGGTGTCAGGCGGGTGAGGTAGGGCTTGATGAGCAGCGGGGCCTCGATCATGCCCAGGAAGATGGTGCCGCCCGCGGCCACGCCCAGCGCTCCGCCCAGGCCCATGGTCTTGGAGAGCACCCAGGAGAAGCCGCGCACCACGTGGGGCAGGATGCGCCAATAGAAGAGCAGCGAGGTCAGCGCACCGATGACGATCACCAGCGGCAGCGCCTGGAAGGCCAGGATGAAGCTCTGCCCGGGCTTGGGCTCGGGGAAGGGGACCGGGCCGCCGCCCAGGTAGCCGAAGACGAAGCTGGTCCCGGCGCGGGTGGCCTCCTCCATGCCCAGGACCACCTTGTTCAGGGCCATGAAGAGGCCGGAGAACGCGGGGACCTTGAGCATGAGCCCGGCGATGGCGAACTGCAGCGCCACCCCGCCCAGGAGCATGCGCCAGGGCACAGCGCGGCGGCTGGAGCTGAGGAGCCAGCCCGTGAAGATGAGGACGAAAAGGCCGAGGAGGCTGTGAAGCATGAACGGTCTCCTATCGCCGGGGTCCGGGGGGAGGCCCTCCCCCCGGCCGCCGGAGGCTTCTTCGCCTCGGCTCTTAGATTTTCGGCATCCCGATCTGCGGCAGCGCGCCGCTCAGGGCATTGGCCGCGCCCAGGATGGTCCCTTCGTCCCAGGCCTTGCCGAACATCTGCAAGCCCACGGGCAGGCCGCTCTCCTGGCCCAAACCAACGGGCATGGACAGGCCCGGCAGCCCGGACAGGTTCAGCGAGATCGTGAAGATATCCGCGAGATACATCTGGAGCGGGTCGTCCGCCTTCTCCCCCAAACCGAAGGCGGTAAAGGGCGAGGTGGGCCCCACGATCACGTCGCAGGCCTGGAAGGCATCCAGGAAGTCCTGGCGGATCAGGCGGCGCACCTGGGCGGCCTTGCGGTAGTAGGCGTCGTAGTAGCCCGCCGAAAGCACGTAGGTGCCCAGCACGATGCGGCGCTGCACCTCCTCCCCGAAGCCCTCGGAGCGCGACATCTCGTAGAGGTCGCGCAGGTCCTTGGCGTCGGGGTGGCGGAAGCCGTACCGCACGCCGTCGAAGCGCGCCAGGTTGGAGCTGGCCTCGGCCATGGCCACAATGTAGTAGGTGGCGATGGCGTACTTGGTGTGGGGCAGCTTCACGGGCACGACCACCGCGCCGAGCCCCTTGGCGGCGTCCACGGCCTGGTCGCAGCAGGCGCGCACCTCGGCGGTGAGGCCTTCGCCCCAGTACTCCTCGGGCAGGCCCAGGCGCAGGCCCTTCAAATCCTTGCGGGTGGCGGTCTGGGCCGCGAAGTCGGGCACTTCGCGCGGGGCGGAGGTGGAGTCCTTGGCGTCGTGGCCGGACATCACCTGCAGCATGACGGCGCAGTCCTCGGCGGTGCGGGCCAGCGGGCCCACCTGGTCCAGGCTGGAGCCGTAGGCCACCACGCCGTAGCGCGAGATGCGCCCGTAGGTGGGCTTGATGCCCGTGACGCCGCAAAAGGAGGCGGGCAGGCGGATGGAGCCGCCCGTATCCGTGCCCAGAGCCGCGAAGCACTGCCCGGCGGCCACGGTGGCTCCGGAGCCGCCGCTGGAGCCGCCCGGAACCTTGTCCAGATTCCAGGGGTTGCGGGTCTTCTGGAAGGCGGAGTTCTCCGTGGAGGAGCCCATGGCGAACTCGTCCATGTTGGCCTTGCCCAGCAGGATGGCCCCGGCCTCCTTGAGGCGCGCCACGCAGGTGGCGTCGTAGAAGGGCACGAAATTTTCCAGGATGCGCGAGGCGCAGGTGGTGGCCACGCCCTTGGTGCAGATTGCGTCCTTGACCACCACGGGCACGCCCCACAGCGGCTTGGAGGCGTCCGGCCCGGCGGCGTCCATGGCCTGGGCCTGGGTGAGGGCCGCCTCGCCCGTGACGGTGAGCAGGGCCTCGATGGCGGGTTCGGTGTCGGCGATGCGCTCCAGGCAGGAGGAGACGGCGTCGGTGGCGCTCACGGAGCGGTCGGCCAGTCTGGCGCGCAGCCCGGCCAGGGAGAGCGAGAGAATGTCGGACATGAGCGTATCCTTTCCTTATCCTTATCCGGCGACGATCTTGGGCACGATGAAGTACGTCCCGTCGGTTTCGGGCGCGCCGGAGAGGATGTCCGAGCGCTGGAAGGTCTTTTCGGCCACGTCGGCGCGAAGCGGCGTGGGGTGCTCCACGGGGCTGTAGAGCGGCTCCACCCCGGCGGTGTCGCAGGCCTCGAGTGCCTCCATATAGTTCAGGATGTCGCCGATCTGCGAGGCTATGCGTTCGAGCTTCTCTTCCGGCAGGCGCAGGCGGGCCAGCGCGGCAACCTTGGCGGCCTGTTGGGGCGTGAATTTCATGCGGGGCTCCTTGGATGCGAACCACAGGTCTTTAGCTTCTCGGGCTTTGGAGCGCAAGAAGCGGGGGGGGGGGCGGGGGGGGGGGGGGGGCGGGGGGGGGGGGGGGGGGGGGGGGGGGGGGGTGGTGGGAGGTGGGA
>NZ_JAKZKX010000007.1:0-44432 GCF_022808715.1 Fundidesulfovibrio agrisoli | reverse complement strand
CCCACCCCCTGGTTTTTCGGTTGGGGGGGTTTGGCCCCCACCCCGGGCGGCCGCCCGGGGGGGCGCCCCCGCTTCTGGCGTGGCGGTATGGCGTCCGGTTCTCTTGATCCGGACTCTTTAAGGGCCGGACTCTATTGGGCCGGAGCCGGGGCGGGCCTCATGGGGGCCGGAGCTTGGCCCGGAGCCGGAGCGGCCTGGCCTGGAGCAGCCTGGATAGTCCCCGGAGCGGCCGGAGGCACGGCGCCCGCGGCGGGCTTGTTGGTCGCGGCGTCCAGGCGCTCCTTGAAGCCCTCGCGGTCCACGGCGGCCAGCCCCTCCACCGAGGGGCGCAGGAAGTGCATGGCCATGCGCGCGTGCCCGGAGCCGTCCCAGGTGATGGGGGCCAGGGCCCATTCCATCTTCTTGGAGGCCTCGTTGAGGCGGGCGGTGACCTCGGAGGGGGCCGGGTCCTTGGGCATGGCCCCCGTGTTGGCGGCCAGGCGGATGAAGTCGAAGCCAAGGGCGCTCCAGAAATCGGGCTCGCCCTGTTTGTCCCTGGCCAGTTGGGTGCGCAGCTCGCCCACCGCCTTGGAGGGCGACTGCGCCCACCAGGCCCCGGAGCAGAAGGCGTAGCGGTAGTTGGGCGGGGAGATGTTGGGCTTCTGCGCGCCGCCCAGGGCCTCGGTCCAAAGCTGGGGGCCCAGGATGATGAGCGAGTCGGCCTGGTAGTACTGCAACTGGCCGATGATGTGGTCGGCGCGCTGGAGCTCGTCCGGGATGAACACGGCCTGGAAGTCCGGGCGCACGTTGAAGCTCTTGCCGTCCGTGCCCTTGGGCGTGGCCCTGACCATGGTGCGCACGATCTCGCCCCACTTGGGCACGTCCTGCGGGGGGTAGGGCTGGATGGATGTCACCTCGCCGCCGCGGGCGGCCACGGCGGAGGTGAAGGCGTCGGCCAGGCGCTTGCCCATGCGGTCCTCGGGGTAGAGCACGCCGAACTTGTTCAGGCCCTCCTCGATGGGCAGGTTCAGCACGGCGTTGACCTCGTCGGCCGGGCTCCAGAAGAAGCGCCAGATCTGCTTGCCTTCCTCGGCGTCGGCCACCTCGGGCGTGAAGGAGAGGAACACCCGGCGGGAGAGTTCGCCGCTCTGGGGCAGGTTCTTGAAGTAGCTGGTGTGCATGGGGCCGCCCACGAGCATGACCTCATGGGGCAGGGCCACCAGCTGGTCCACGTAGTTGGGGTCGTCGGTGTTGATGACGCGGATGTCCACCTGGATGCCCTGGGCCGCCAGCTGGGCCTTGGCCGCGTTGGCCCCGGCCAGCACCTTGCCCGCCAGCCCGCGCAGCTGCCCGGTCTGGGGCAGGAGCATGGCCACGGAGACGGAGCCCGGCTTCACCGGCTCCACATCCTTCTCGGGCAGGGGCGGGGCCTCGGCCACGGCGCCCGTGGCGGCCTCGACGCCCTTGGCCAGGATGCGGCCGGGCAGGCCCCTGTCGGCCAGGTCGGAGGACTTGGCCAGCCTGTCGGCCAGCTCCTGCGCCTTGCCCATCTCGCCGGGGTTGTACAGGGCGGTGCGGCGCGCGTCCTCGAAGGCGGCCAGGTTGTAGGGGAAGACGTTGTGGTTGGCCTCGTTGACCGTGCTCAGCATGGCGGTCAAACCCTTGGGGCTCAGCTTGGAGAACATGCGCGCGGTGTCGGCCTCGTATTGGGCGCGGGCCTTGCGGTTGGGGGCCTTGGCGTGCAGCGTGCGCAGCACCTGGGCGGCCTGGCTGGCGAAATCGCGGGAGGCGTAGCGCCGGGCCAGCTCGATGCCCGCCTGGCTGGTGAAGGAAAAAGCCGCTCCCCTGGTCTGGATGATCTTGGCCAGCAGCTCCTCGGCCTGGCGGTCCTGCCCGGAGCGGTCCATGGCCGCCACCATCAGCTCGGTCCACTCCCAGGTGGACTTGGCCTTGGGCTCCACGGAGGCCCAGGTCTCCAGGGCCTGCTTGGCCTCGGGGCCGCGGTCCAGGTCCAGGGCGAGGCGGGCGGAGCGCTCCAGGGCCAGCAGCTTGGCCTCGCGGGTGAGGGCCTGGCCTTGCAGCACCAGTTGGTAGAGGCTCAGGGCGCGTTCCCTTTTACCGGCATGCCAGGCCTCGTCGGCCTTGTTCTGGAGCGCTGCCTGCTCCTGGGCGTTGGTGGGCGGGGTGTCGGGACCCAGGTTGAAGCCCGTGCAGCCGGAGAGGGCGAAAAGAAGCAGGATGAAAAGCACGCTGAAAGTGCGGGTGGTGCTCATGCGGGTGAACCCTTGTGAGGATGTGCGTGGGATTTGCCTCTTGTAGCTCCGCTTGGGCCTCAAATCAAGGATTGGGGGGCGCGATGGAGAGGGCCGCGAGACATCGGAAAAACCTGGGTTGCATTTTACGGCCGCTGCTGCCACCCAGTGTGCATGCATGAAGTGCTGATCGGAAACATTGCGGACGTTGCGAAGGGTTTGTTTCTCTCCCGCGAGATGTACTGCGCCGAGGCCATCTTCTGCGCCCTGAACGATGCCCTGGGCGGCGGGCTCCCGCGCGAGCGGGCCAGAGGCCTGGCCATGGGCTTCGGCCAGGGCCTGGGCGAGGCCGGGTGCGCCTGCGGGGCCATGTCCGGCGCGGTGCTGGCGGCCTCGTGGTTTCTTTCCGGGAAGCTTCCCTCCGCCGAAGTGCGCCGCGTCTCGCGGGAGATTCACGACAGGTTCAAGGGCGCGCACGCCTCCTCCTGCTGCCGGGTGCTGACGAAGCACGTGAAGGGCAAGCCCAAGGAGCATTTCTCGCACTGCGCGGGGCTGACCCGCGCCGGGGCCGAGATCGCCGCCAGGGCCATCCTGGAGCGGCTGCCGGAACTGGCCGGGCACGGCGGTGCTGCGCGAAAGTCCCGTGTAGGCATCCGGGCCAAGGCCGCGACGCTGCTGCGGCGGCTGGCGGACAGGCTGGGGTAGGAGAGAGCGCTGGGGGGAGAAGGCCTCCGGCGGCCAAAGGGCTTCGCCCTTTGGAACCCCATATTATTACGAGCCTCTTTTTCGTCCTACTTCTGCGGTTGGCGACCACGGGACGAAGGAAAACCCAACAGTACTTGTCCCCCGCGAAGTCGAGAGGGAGGAACTCCCTCTCGCGGGGGCCAGGGCGGCGCCACCCAGCTCCGCCTCGTGCGCCCGCCTCGTGAATCTGCCCCGGGCATCCGCCCCGGGCATCTGGTTCACCCCGCCAGTCCGTTCCTCCCGCAAAGGGCCTCACAAGATTCTTGCCCATCACGCGCGCATTCCGTATAGAATTGGAGCTGATCCCACCTTCTCACTGCTGTATGTGCGAGGAGAGCGTGACCGGGCGACCGGCGCGTTAAGCGCCGCGCTCCGGCCTCAATTCTAACCCCAAGGAGAACCTCATGAATCGCAATCGCAAATGGTTGGTTGGGGTGGCGTGCGCCATCGTGGCGACGGTCCTTTACGCGCTTCCGGCCTCGGCCCTGTACGTTGAGCCCGCCATGATCGGCTCCAACACGGGCAAGGTCGTGCGCGCTGGCTTCACCGACCTGCCCCTGCGCGACGGGCAGGGCACCACCAGCGGCGTGGTCATGAAGCTCGCGCACAATCAGCCGCTCAACGTCTGGTGGAACGACGGCGAGGGCTGGGCCTACGTTGAAGTGCCCGGCTCCAAGCAGTTCGGCTGGGTCTGCCTGGCCAACACCTACTAGCACGGTCGGCTCGTAACCGCGCCCGGCGCGAAGCCGAAAGGGAGTCGAGAGGGAGGAACTCCCTCTCGCGGGGTCCAGGGGCAGCGCCCCTGGCCGCCGGAGGCACATCCCTCTTCTCTTCGCTCTCCCTACTAAAAAAGCCCGGCCGGGTTTCCCCGGCCGGGCCTCGTCATCTCTGTAGTCGCGTCGGCGCGGCTATTTCTTCACTTCGGTGTAGTCCGCGTCCACCACGTCCTCGTCCTTGCCGTGTCCGCCGGGCTGGGCGCCGCCAGCCGCGCCGGCTGCTCCGGCCTCGGGGCCGCCGGGCTGGGCGCCCTGCTGCTGGTAGAGCTGCTCGGCCAGCTTGTGGGCCACCTGGGAGAGCTCCTCGGTGCCCTTCTTGATGGAGTCGGCGTCATCGCCCTTCATGGCTTCCTTCAGGCGCTCGATCTTGGCCTCGATCTCGGCCTTGGCCACGGCCTCCACCTTCTCGCCCAGGTCGCGCAGGGTCTTCTCGGTGGTGTAGACCAGGGTGTCGGCGTGGTTGCGGGCCTCGATGACCTCCTGCTTCTTCTTGTCGTCGGAAGCGTGGGACTCGGCGTCCTTGATCAGCTTCTGGATCTCGGCTTCGGAGAGGCCGGAGGAAGCGGTGATCTGGATGGACTGCTGCTTGCCGGTGGCCGTGTCCTTGGCGGAGACGTTGACGATGCCGTTGGCGTCGATGTCGAAGCTGACCTCGATCTGCGGCACGCCGCGGGGGGCGGCGGGCAGGCCGGTGAGCTCGAAGCGGCCCAGGGTCATGTTGTCGGAGGCCATGGGGCGCTCGCCCTGCATGACGTGGATGGACACCGAGGGCTGGTTGTCGGCGGCCGTGGTGAACACCTGCGACTTGCGGGTGGGGATGGTCGTGTTGCGCTCGATGAGCTTGGTGAACACGCCGCCCATGGTCTCGATGCCCAGCGACAGCGGGGTGACGTCGAGCAGGAGCACGTCCTTGACGTCGCCCGCCAGGATGCCGCCCTGGATGGCCGCGCCCATGGCCACGACTTCGTCGGGGTTCATGGAGAGGTTGGGGTCCTTTCCGAAGAGCTCCTTCACCTTCTGCTGCACCATGGGCATGCGGGTCATGCCGCCCACGAGGATGATCTCATCGATGTCGGAGGCGGAGAGACCCGCGTCGGCCAGGGCCTTCTTGCAGGGCCCGGCGGTGCGCTCCACGAGGTCTTCCACCAGCTTCTCCAGCTTGCCGCGCGAGAGCTTGACCATCATGTGCTTGGGGCCGTTGGCGTCGGCGGTGATGAAGGGCAGGTTGACCTCGGTCTCCATGGCGGTGGAGAGCTCCTTCTTGGCCTTTTCCGCCGCTTCCTTCAGACGCTGCAGGGCCATGCGGTCCTGCGAAAGGTCGATGCCGTTCTCGCGCTTGAACTCGTCCACCAGGTACTGGATGACGCGATGGTCGAAGTCTTCGCCGCCCAGGAAGGTGTCGCCGTTGGTGGAGCGGACTTCCACAACGTTGTCGCCCACTTCCAGAATGGAGATGTCGAAGGTGCCGCCGCCAAGGTCGAACACGGCAATCTTTTCGTTGGCCTTCTTGTCGAAGCCGTAGGCCAGGGAGGCGGCCGTGGGCTCGTTGATGATGCGCTTGACGTCGAGGCCCGCGATGCGGCCGGCGTCCTTGGTGGCCTGGCGCTGGGAGTCGTTGAAGTAGGCCGGGACGGTGATGACCGCTTCGGTGACGGTCTCGCCCAGGCTGGCTTCCGCGTCGGACTTCAGCTTGGCCAGGATCATGGCCGAGATCTCGGGGGCCGAGTACTTCTTGCCGTCGACTTCCACGGCGGCCTCGCCGTTGGCGCCCTCGACGATCTTGTAGGGGCAGTGGGTGAGCCAGTTGGCCACTTCGGGGGAATTGAAGGAGCGGCCCATGAGGCGCTTGACCGCGAAGATGGTGCGCTCAGGGTTGGTGACGGCCTGGCGCTTGGCGATCTCGCCCACGAGGCGTTCCTTGGTGAAGGCGACGATGGAGGGGGTGGTGCGCCCGCCTTCGGGGGTGATGACGCACTTGGGGTCCTTGCCCTCCATGACGTAGACGCACGAGTTGGTGGTGCCGAGGTCGATCCCGATGATTTTGCCCATTGAATCCGTTCCTCCTTGAGGGGGGTGATGTCTACCGGTGTCGCTTGGGAACCGGATTATGTCTTCTCATAAGTTGCGCCCGCTGGGCGGGCGCTTCGAGACCCGATAATAAGTCGGATAATCGGTGTGTAAAGGGGTACACCCCGAAAATAGCGGGATTATTCCCCCTGGCTCACCAGCACCTTGGCCGGGCGCAGCAGGCGTCCGCGCAGGCGGTAGCCCGAGAGCATGACCTGGATCACGTGGTTGGGGGGCGTCTTGCCGCCGGGCTGCATGCCCACGGCCTCGTGGAACTCGGGGTTGAATTCCTCGCCCGCCTGGCCGCAGGGCTCAAGGCCATGGCGGGCCAGGGTGTCCAGGAAGATCTTGCGGGTCATGTCCACGCCCATGACCACGTCCTTGCAGGCGGCCACGGTGCGGCCGTGGGCCAGGGCCAGGTCCAGGTTGTCCAGCACGGGCAGCAGGTCGGCCAGCACGCCTTCGGCGGCGAACTTGACGAACTCCTCCTTCTCCCGGATCAGGCGCTTCTTGAGGTTCTCGGCGTCGGCCAGGGCGCGCAGGCGCTTGTCGGTCTCGGCGGCCACGGCCTGCTTGAGCGCGGCGATCTCCTCTTCGGGGGTCAGGGGGGCGGCCTCTTCGGCCGGGGTTTCGGGGGTATCGTTTTCAAGCGTCATGCATCGCTCCTTGATAATGCTTGGAAATGCTTTGCGGCCTGGGGGGCGGGCTAGAAATGGCGGCCCAGCATGGTCGATATCAGCCGGGCGGTGTAATCCACAAGGGGCACCACCTCGGCGTAGTCCATGCGGATGGGCCCGATCACGCTCACGGAGCCCAGCGGCGCGCCTTGCGGGCCGTAGGGCGCGCTCACCAGGCCGCAGGCGGCCAGGTCGCCCACCTTGGCCTCCTCGCCGAGGACGACCACGGTGCGGTATTCGTCCATGGTCTTGTCCAGAACCTCCAGCAGGCGGGTGCGATCCTCCAGGGCCTTGAGGATGTCGCGCATGGCCGCGATGTCGGAGAACTCCGGCTGGGAGAGCATGTTCAGCGTGCCCTCCACGAACACCTCGGGCGTCTCCGTGGCGGAGAAGGCGTCCATGGCCAGGCGCATGGCCCGCCCCGTGAGGGAGGACAGCTCGCGCTCGGCCGCGCCCATCTCCGCGATGATGCGGGAGCGCACCTGGGCCACGGTGAGGTTCTGGAAATGATGGTTCAGGTAGTTGCCGAAGTGCACCAGATCGTCGGCGCGGATGTCCTCCGCGACGCTGACCACGCGCTTCTGCACCAGCCCGCCCTGCAGCACCAGGATGGCCATGACCAGCCCGGGGCGCAGGAGCACGAAATCGATCTGCCGCCACAGGGCCTGCGAGTGCCTGGGCGCGAGCACCATGCACACCTGGTTGGAGACGCGCGAGAGCAGGCGCGAGGCGTGGCGCAGCATGTCGTCTATCTCAAGGCCGGCGTTGCCGAGCTGGGCCTGCATCATCTGCTGGGTGGGCACGGCCAGGGGGCGCAGCTGCATCACCTGGTCCAGGTAGAGGCGGAAGGCCAGGGGCGTGGGCACGCGCCCGGCCGAGGTGTGCGGCTGGGCCAGGTAGCCCTTGTCCGTCAGGTCGGACATGGTGTTGCGGATGGAGGCCGGGGAGAGGTGCGACCTGCCGGACTTGGAGACCGTGCGGGAGCCAACGGGCTGCGCCTTGGCGATGTAGTCCTCCACGATGGCCGTGAGGACTTCGATTTCCCGCGGGGTCAGGGCTTGGTCCAGCATGGGTTGGCACTCCGGTCTTGAGAGTGCCAGAGAGCTAACAACGGGGGGAGGGGCTGTCAAGGGAGGCGGGTCTAGCCCGTGTGCTCCAGATCCAGCACTTCCTGCCCCCGCACGTAGGGCATCATCACGGGCTTGTGCACCTGGGCCAGCAGGTTCTCGATGGCGGCCTTGAGGCGCAGGATGGCTTCCTCAACACCCTTGAGGGAGTTGACCTTGCGCTCCAGGTCCAGCTCCTTGAGGAGGTCGCGCAGCTCCCCGACTTCGGCGGCCAGGGATTCGGCCTCCTTGGGCAGCGGGCGCTCCAGGGCGGCGCGCACGTCCCCGGCGAGGAATTCAAGCTCCTCCATGACCAGGGCGTTGTAGTTCATCATGATGCCCAGCACGTTGTTGCCCACGTGGGCCATGCCGCCAGCGGCCTTGGCCAGGGCGTCCTTGCCGACCTCGAGTTGGCGCCCCACGGTGAGCGAGATGATCTTGGAGGCGTCCGCCAGGAACTGGGAGTCGTAGCGGTCGAAGAAGGCGGGCTGGTGCGAATAGAGGTTGATGGCCCCGAAGGCGTAGCAGTCCGAGCGCAGCAGGAAGGCCAGGCGGGAGCGGTAGCCCTCCTGGTAGGCCATGCAGTCCACTGATTCGCCGCCGCGCTCCAGGCCGCGCAGGTCGTTGGAGAGCACGTGGAACACCCCGCGCTCGTGCACGGCGCGCATCACGGGGTGGTTGGGGAGCGAGTCCTCCATGGCCCAGACGAAGATGGGGGTCTGGCGGTTCTCGGCGTCGGAGGCGGCCACGTTGATCCAGTTGCCTTCCTCGTCGCGCAGGCGGCAGACGAACAGGTCCGCCCCGAGTTCGCGCAGAAGTATCTCTCCCGATTGCTCCAGCACTTCTTCCGCCGTGGTGAATTCCTGCCCGGCGGCGATCAGCTCGTAGATGATCTCGATGGTCAGGGTGCTGCGCTCGTAGGCGCGCTTGAGCAGCTCGAAGCGGTGCTCGAGCTCCACGAAGTGCGGGTGGCAGTGGCGCAGCCGGGCCAAACGGGAGGACTTCACCCTGTCCAGGTCGAGGCGCAGCTCGGTGAGGCAGGTGAGCAGCTCCTCCCAGCTTCTTACCGGGGTTTCCAGGCCGAGGAAGTCGGGGCGCTTCACAAGGATGTCGAGGCTGGTCTTGATGGAGACCAGCAGGTGCAGGATAGCGACGCGCACGGCCGGAGGAGCCTGCTCGATCATGTTCGTGATCTCGCAGCGCATGTCCAGGCGGTTTTCAAAACGGCAGGCTTGCCTGATGTCGTGAGCTAATGGGGCCATGTAGGCAGAAGTTAGTCAAGGAATGATGAAAGGCAAGTGGAAAATGCGGAAATGGCAAAGGAATGATTTCACAATGCAAGGGCCGCGAGGATCGTCATCCCCGCGGCCCTCCCTGAGGAAGAGACCGGGCACAGCCCATGCCTCTCGACTCGGTGAGCTGACGCTCGCGAGCGCTCTCTTCTCGCGGCATCGCCTCACTACAACCAACCCGCGTCTGTATTAGCAATCGCGGTGCCAACTTGCCACGCTGGCTGCAATTAATTGTAACAAGCTGTTTTGATAGGATATAGTGAGATTGGGGCTGGACAGGGCGCTGGTGTTTTGCTAACCGGAGTTTACAGGGTGCGTTCTTCGGAATGCACCCATGGGGACGCAGGGACGCGCCCCCCCGCTCAGGAACCGAATAGCTTCCGGCGGAGGGTGCGCCACAAGCCGGGGCGCCGCACCCCCTGCCGGGCCAGCCACCCGTCCACGAAGCGGCGCTGCTGCGGCGAGGCTGGGCGGGCGCGCGGGGCGCAGCCCACCAGGCCGGCCCGGGCCAGCTCCTCGGGCGGGGCATCCAGGCACAGCCCGTGCAGAGCCAGCCAGCAGGCCAGCACCAGCCCGGTGCGGCCCATGCCGAAGCGGCAGTGGATGAGCACCTTGTCTCCCCCCGCGATGGAGGCGTCCACCCACTCCAGGGCGGAGGTCAACGGGCCGGGCTCGGGCACGCCCATGTCGTCTATGGGCAGGTAGCGCACCTGGAAGCCGTAGTCGCGCTCGTAGTCCGCCAGGTCGCAGAACTCGGCGCAGAGGTTGAGCACGCAGCACAACCCCTCGGCCTTGAGCAGCTCCACGTGCTCGGGCTTGCAAGGCATGGCGCCCACGGCCAGGGTCCGGGTGACCCAGAAGATTTCGTATCCGTCATCGAGGCAGGTGCTCGTCACGGCGTCTCCTCCAGTAGTATTCATCTGGCCCCTGCAAGGCCGCCAGTCAAGCCCGCCCCGGCTCCCCCGGCGCGGAGGGAGCGCGACCATGAGCCTCTTCAAGCCACGCAACCTGCAGACCAAGTTCATCATCGGCCTGGCGGTCATCATGGCCGTGGCGGGCGTCTTCTTCGTCTACCTGCTCCAGCAGTATCTGCGCGAAACCCTGGAGCAGGAGACGCGCGGCAAGGCCCAGGTGATCCTGAGGGGCGTGGAGTCGCTGCACGTGTACGTGCAGAACAACCTGCGCCCGGTGATGACCGGGCCGCTGCTTCAGAACGAGGGGCTCCTGGAGGCCATGTCCTGCACGGCGCTGGCGCGCGCGGCCATGGGCGGCGGGGGGCAGGGCGGCGGCAAGGATGCGGACTCCTACCGCTTCCGGCGCGTGGCCATCGGGGCCCGCAGCCCGGACCTGGAAGCCGCCGGGCTGGAGCGCGACTTCATCCAGCGCTTCCAGCGCGACTCCGACCTGGAGTGGGCCGAGGCCCTCGTCGACGAGAACGGGCAGGAGACCTTCATCATGGCCCAGCCCGTGCGCTACCAGGGCTTCTGCCTGCGCTGCCACGGCGACCCGGCCGACGCCCCGCGCGACCTGGTGGCGACGTTCGGGGCCGACAGGGGCTTCGGCCGCAAGGAGGGCGAGCTGGCCGGGGCGCACGTGGTGCGCCTGCCCATGCGCGCCAGCGAGCTGCGCATCAGGGGCGCCACTCTGGGCTTCGTGCTCATGTTCAGCGTGGGCGCGCTGATCCTCTTCGGCACCATCTACTTCTTCTTCAACCGCCTGGTGGTGCACAACCTGCGCCGGGCCCAGGTGGTCATGGCGCGCCACTTCCCGGACGCGGCCCCGCTGGACGCCCCGCGCACCGTGCTGCAGCGCTCCGACGAGATCGAGGGGATGCTCGGCTCCCTGGAGCACTTCGCGGACAGCCTGAGCCAGGCCAGGGCGCAGCTCAAATCCTACGCCTCCAACCTGGAGTCCATGGTGGCCGTGCGCACGCAGGACCTCTCCCGCGAGGCCGAAGCCCGCAGGGCGGACGTGGGCCTGTTCGTGAACCTGCTCAGCGGCTTCAACCGCAGCCAGGACAGGGTGGAGCTGCTGGACGCCTGCCTGGAGCTCATCGCCAGGCGCTTCAACGCCCAGCGTGTCGTCTACTGCTGCACCATGGCCTCGGGGATAACCGGGGGCACCCGCTCCTGGCCGGACCCCGGCGACACCGGGCCGGTGCCCTACCACTGGCAGAGCCTGGCCGGGGGCGGCGTGGCGGACTTCCAGCACGGCTGCGCCAACATCCCCGTGCAGACGCCCGACACCACGCTCGGGGTGCTGACCATCTGCTGGGCGCCGGGCGGCCAGCCCGAGAACCTGCCGCAGGAGGTGCTCCTGGCGGTGGGGCAGCAGCTGGGCGTGGTGCTCGAGAACATGGACGCGCTGGACAACCTGCTGCGCCAGAACGACATGCTCCAGGCCGTGTTCGAGGGCATCTCCGACCCGGTGGCCCTGCTGGACGGGCAGGGCAGGGTGCTGCTGGCCAACCGCTCGGCCCAGGCCCTGGCCGGTCCGGACGACGGCGACGGCAGGCCCAGGCTGCTGGGGGCCTTGGGCGTGGAGGCGGTCCGCCTGGGGGACGGCGGCCCTCCCGAAGCACTGGAGGAGCCCGTCGTCCGGGAGGTGCGCCTGCCCGGAGACCGCACCTTCATGGCCTCGCTCTACCCCCTGCCGGACTACAGGGGCCAGGGCGTGCGGCTGGTGGCCTACGCCCGCGAGGTCACGGGCGAGCGGCGCATGCGGGAGCTGGCCCAGCAGAACGAGAAGCTGCTGGCCGTAGGCCGCCTGGCGGCGGGCCTGGCCCACGAGATCAACAACCCCCTGGGGGTGATCCTCTTCTACGGCGAGCTGCTGCGCTCCTCCATGGGCGAGGGCCAGGCGGGGCGCGAGGACGTGGAGGTCATCCTCAAGCACACCCGCACGGCCCAGAAGGTCCTGCGGGACCTGCTCAACTTCGTGCGCCCCAGGCAGGCTGCCCCGGGCCCGTGCGACCTGGCAGGCGCGGCCCGCCAGACAGCCGGGGTGTTCCAGGCCCACGCGGCGGCCTCGGGCGTCAGCCTGGAGGTGGACGCCCCGGAGGGCCTGCCACCGGTGCTGGCCGACGCTTCCGCCCTGGAGCAGGTGCTCTCCAACCTGCTCATCAACGCGCTGGACGCCGTGCCCGGCGGCGGGGCCATCGCCGTGCGGGCCTTCGTCGAGGGCGGGCAGGGCGTGCTCTCGGTGTCGGACAACGGGCCGGGCATCGCCCAGGAGGATCTGGGCCGCATCTTCGACCCCTTCTTCACCACCAAGGAGGTGGGCAAGGGCACGGGGCTGGGCTTGGCCGTGGTCTACGGCCTGGTGAAGGACATGGGCGGCACGGTGGTGGCGCGCAGCGAAGGTGGGGCGGAGTTCATCGTGCGCCTGCCCCTGGCGGGCGCGAAGGAGGGGGCGGGGCGTGAGGCGGCTTGAATCCATCCTGGTGGTCGACGACCAGCCCGACTTCGCCAAGGGGCTGGCGCGGCTGATAAACTCCCGCCACCCCGACCTGGAGGTCCTCCTGGCGCAGGACGGCTCGCAGGCCATGCGCCTGCTGGAGGAGCAGCGCTTCGACATCCTCTTCACCGACCTGCGCATGCCCGGCATGGGCGGCCAGGAGCTGTTGGAGCGGGCCATGCGCCTGGACCCCTCGCTCACGGTGGTCATGCTCACGGCCCACGGCGACGTGGAGTCGGCCGTGGCGGCCATCAAGACCGGGGCCTACGACTTCCTCTCCAAGCCGCTGGAGCCGGACAACCTGTTCATGGCCCTGGAAAAGGCCCTGGAGCGCTCCCGCCTGCTGCGCGAGAACCGGCGGCTGCGCGGCAGCGTGGCCGCCAGCGAGGCGGGGCTCGAGATCATCGGCGAGTCCCCCCCCATGCTGCGGCTCAAGAAGACCATCGCCGCCGTGGCCGGGTCGGACTACACGGTGCTCATCCAGGGCGAATCCGGCACAGGCAAGGAGGCCGTGGCCAGGGCCATCCACCGCCTGAGCGGCCGCAGCCAGGGGGCCATGCTCTCGGTGAACTGCCCGGCCATACCGGAGCAACTGCTGGAGTCGGAGCTGTTCGGCCACGTCAAGGGCGCGTTCACCGGCGCGGACAGGGCCAGCAAGGGCCTGTTCCTGGCGGCGGAGGGCGGAACCATCCTGCTCGACGAGATCGGCGACATCCCCATGAACATCCAGACCAAGCTGCTGCGCGTGCTCCAGGAGCGCGAGGTCCGGGCCGTGGGCGGCAGCGAGACCGTGAAGGTGGACGTGCGCATCCTGGCCTCCACCAACCAGCACCTGGCCGAGAAGATCAAGGACAAGAGCTTCCGGGAGGATCTATTCTACCGCCTCAACGTGCTCACCATCCAGACCCCGCCCCTGCGCGAGCGCCGGGAGGACATCCCCCTGCTTGCCGTGCACTTCATGCAGCGCAGCTGCGAGGAGATGAGCCTGCCCGTCAAGGAGCTCACCCCCGACGCCCTGGGCTACCTGGCCGGGCGCGAGTGGCCGGGCAACGTGCGCCAGCTGCTCAACTTCATGCGCAGGCTGGTGGTGTTCTCGCCGGGCGATGTCATCGACGCCGAGGCCGCCCTGCTGGTGGACGGCGGCGAGACCTCCCCCCAGGCCGCGCCGGCCATGCTGGGCAGCTACCAGGACGCCAAGAACAACGCCCTGGACGCCTTCACCCGCACCTATGTGGACCAATTGCTCACCCGCACCAAGGGCAACATCTCCGAGGCGGCCAGGGTAAGTGGACTGGAGAGGGCGAGTTTACAGAAGATTTTGAAACGGCTAGGTATCGAAGCCCAAGATTTCAAAGCCTGACGGCTTCAGGAGGCCTTGCATGCCCGCGCGTTTGATCGCCGCGCTGTTCCTCGCCGTCTGGGCGCTCCCGGCCTTTGTCGTTCCGGCCCGCGCGCAGACTGCCGCCATCCGCTCGGCGGAGGTGGTCATCCCCCAGAACATGCACATCCCGGTTCCGGCCGGGCTGAAGCAGCTTTTCCCCCAGGGCCTCGTGCCCGGCGTGGGCTTCGGCCTCAACTGCGCCATCGCCCAGTCCGACGGGTCCATGGTGCTGCACACCCTCACCGGGCGCGGCCCTGTGCTGCCCGGCCCCACCGTGCAGCAGGACAACGCCTGGACCGGGTCGGACCTGTTCGTGCTCCCCGGCTATAACCCCTCCATCGTGACCATGAAGCTCTCCGGCAACAAGGCCGAGCTCGTGGGGGCCATCCCCCTGCGCGACGATGACGGCAAGCCCGCCAGCGGCCTGCCCCCCATGCCTAAAATGACCGGCGCGCCCGTGGTGGTCCCGCTGGACCTGGGGCTCGGCAGGCTGCCCTTCGCCCCGGGCGGATACGACCCGCAGGGCGTGGCCTTCGACGTGAAGCGCGGCGTCTACTGGATCGCGGACAGCTACCGCCCGGCTTTGCTGCGCGTCTCCCCAAGCGACGGCCGCGTGCTGGAGGTGCTCGGCGCGGGGGACGAACTTGAAGCCTACCTGGCCACGCACCGCCCCGGCTGGGGGTTCTCCGGCGTGAGCCTGAGCCCGGTGGGCAAGGTGCACACCATGATGCGCGGCGTGCTCTCGGTGGACGGCGTGCCCGCCGTGTTCAGCCGCATCATCGAGTACGACCCCGACTCGGAGCGGGTGCGCCAGCTTGCCTACCCCATAGACACCGAGACCTTCCCGGACCGCGCCCAGGTGGTCACCGGCGACCCGGTGGCCTACGCCGACAAGAAGGTGCTCGTGCTGGAGCAGGGCATCGACAAGGAGGGCAAGCCACGCAGCCTCGTCTTCGCGGCGGACCTCTCCCAGGGCCACAACATCAGCCGCGTGTTCAACGAGGAGGGCAAGCCCACCGAGATCCTGGTCGAACCCGCGCAGTGGGCCAAGGCGGGCACCCGGCTGGCGAAGAAGACCCTCGTGCTGGACCTGCAGGCCTCCGGCTTCAACGAACCCTTCGTGGAGAGCATGACCCTGCTCTCCGACGGGCGCACCCTGGCCTTCATGAGCGGCCACGGCTTCGGGCTGGAAGGACAGATATCGGGCTACGCCGCCAACAAGGACGGCACCCCGGGCCTCAACCCGGCCTCCTACATGCTCGCGGACGGCAAGAAGCTGGTTTACGGCGACCAGCCCAGCAAGGCCGTGTTCGGCATTCGCCCCACCAGGGAGGTGCCGAGGCTCTGGCTGGTCACGCTGCCTAAGAAGGTGGTGGATTACTAGGGCGCGACAACGCTTTCTTGCTTCCCCCGGGCCAGCGGCCCGGAAACAAAAAAGGCGGCCCCTGGGCCGCCTTTCTTCAATTCATGGGTGGCGTTATTCCGGCCCCACTTCCAGGCTCGCGAACACGTATTCCCGCAGGGCCTGCAGCCAGGGGCGCGGCGACACGCCGGTGGCCTCGGTGAACTTGGCCGTGGAGAGCACGGAGTAGGCCGGGCGCTTGGCCTTCAAGGGCCACTGGTCGCTGGTGATGGCCCGCACCTGGCAGCTCAGGCCGGCCGCGGTCACGGCCTCGCTGGCCAGCTCGCACCAGCTTGCCCGCCCGGCGTTTGCCAGGTGGAAGAGCCCGGTGGCCCCCGCCCGCACCAGGGCCACGGAGTAGGCGGCCAGGTCCGGGGTGTAGGAGGGCGAGCCGATCTGGTCGTGCACCACGCTCAGTTCGTCGCGCTGCTTGGCCAGGTTCAGGATGGTGTGCACGAAGTTCTTCTTGTCCGGCCCGAAGAGCCAGGCCACGCGGGCCACGATCAGCTTCTCCGGGGCGGCCTGGGCCAGGGCCTTCTCGCCGTCGAGCTTGCTCTGCCCGTAGACGCACAGGGGGCCGGTGGGGTCTTCCTCGGTGTAGGGGGTGGTCTTCCTGCCGTCGAACACGAAGTCGGTGCTGTAGTGGAACAGGCCCACGCCCCGGTTCTTGCAGAGCTTGCCGAGCATCTGGGGCAGGCCCCGGTTCAGGCGGCCGGCCTCGTCGGGCTCGTCCTCGGCCTTGTCCACGGCCGTGTAGGCCACGGCGTTCACCACCCAGTCGGGCTGGAACTCGTCCAGGAAGGCCCCCGTGGCCGAGGGGTCGCAGATGTCGAAGTCGGCGCGGCCGATGGGCCGTGTCTCGAACCCGGCGGCCTCGAAGGCCCTGGTCAGGGGCATGCCCAACAGGCCGGTGCGCCCGCCCAACACTGCGACTTTCATTACTTGCGCTCCCCGTACCAGGTGTCCATGAAGGCCCTGTAGGCGCCGCTCTGCACTTGCTCCAGCCAGTCGGTGTTCTCCTGGTACCAGGCCAGGGTGCGGGCGATGCCCTGCTCGAAGGTGACCTCGGGCTCGAAGCCGAGCTCGCGCTGGGCCAGGGAGTAGTCCATGGCGTAGCGGCGGTCGTGCCCGGGGCGGTCCGTGACGTAGCTGATGAGGCTCTCGGGCTTGCCCAGGGAGGCCAGGATGGTCTTGACCACCTCGATGTTGGGCTTTTCCGCGTTGCCGCCGAAGTTGTAGGCCTGGCCGGGGCGGCCCTTGAGCAGGGTCAGCTCCACGCCGCGGCAGTGGTCGGTGACGTAGATCCAGTCGCGCACGTTCATGCCGTCGCCGTAGACGGGCAGGCTCTCGCCGCGCGAAGCCTTGAGGATCATCAGCGGGATGAGCTTCTCCGGGAACTGGTAGGGCCCGTAGTTGTTGGAGCAGCGGGTGATGGTCACCGCGTAGCCGTAGGTCTCGTGGAAGGCGCGGCAGATGAGGTCCGCCGAGGCCTTGGAGGCCGAGTAGGGGCTGTTGGGCGCGATGGGCGTCTCCTCGGTGAACTTGCCCGTGGGGCCCAGGGTGCCGTAGACCTCGTCGGTGGAGACGTGCACGAACTTGGGCACGCCCAGGCGGCGGGCCGTCTCCAAGAGGGTCTGGGTGCCCAGCACGTTGGTGAGCACGAAGGGGGTGGAGTCGGCGATGGAGCGGTCCACGTGGGATTCGGCGGCGAAGTTGACCACCGCGTCGATCTTGTGGGTGGTGATGGCGTGGGCCACCAGCTCGGCGTTGCCGATGTCGCCGTGGATGAAATGATAGCGGGAGCCGCCGTACTGGCGCTCCACGGGCAGCAGGTTGAAGCGGTTGCCTGCGTAGGTCAGCTTGTCCAGGTTGACGATGACCGCTTCGGGATGCTTCTCGAGCATCATGTAGACGAAATTGGTGCCGATGAAGCCGCACCCACCGGTGACGAGTAGACGCATGGAGAACCTTCTTGATCGTGGTGTGGCGGGGGTTCGCGCCCCGGTGTTTCCTTGCCTCAAAGCGGCACGGTAATCAATCTGTAAAAAAAGTGCTTGCCAAGCCGGGCCTGTTTCCCTATTTACCTCGGCGGGCGGCTAACTCAGCGGTTAGAGTGCCATCTTCACACGGTGGAAGTCCGGGGTTCAAATCCCCGGCCGCCCACCACCGAAAGCTCAAAAGCCTCGCAATTGCGGGGCTTTGCTTTTTTCAGCGAGCGGCGTGCATCACGGCCCGGAAAGCACCCTTCCTGATGGAGGCGCGCGATGAGCAACGCACCGGCGTATCTGCTCCTGCTGGCCTGCCTGGCCCAGGCGGCCCCCGCCCTGGCCCAGAAGCAGGACATCTACGACGCCAACGGCCTCTATCAGGGTCGGGTGGAGCAGGACGGCCGCACCTACGACCGTTACGGCAACTACGTGGGCCGCACAGGCGAGGACGGCAAGGCCTACGACCGCTACGGCAACTACAAGGGGCGCATCGACGGGCAGGGGCGCTCCTACGGTCCCACAGGGGCCTACACCGGCCGCATCGACAAGAAGGGCGACATCTACACGCGCGACGAGACGCGCATAGGCAAGAGCCGCCCCAAGCCCTGACGCCGCATCACGGCCTTGCGGAGGCGGTCGGAATCTCAGGCGTTCGCAGCAACATCATGATCCAGCTCATCCTCTACACTCCGGAAATCCCCCAGAACACCGGCTCCATCGCCAGGCTCTGCGCCGCCACGGACATGCCCCTGCATCTGGTGGAGCCCCTGGGCTTCAAGCTCACCGACCGCTACCTCAAGCGCGCCGGGCTGGACTACTGGCCCCACGTGCGCCTCACCGTCTGGCCGGACTGGCAGACCATGCTCGAAGGCGTGCGGCCTGAGAGGCTGGTGTTCACATCCTCGGGGCACCGGGGCATCATCGGCGCGCCCTACCACGAGTTCTCCTACCGCGACGGCGACTGCCTGGTCTTCGGCTCCGAGAGCAAGGGCCTGCCGGATGAGCTGCTGGCGGGCCAGCCCCACCTGGTGCGCATCCCCATCAGGGGCTGCGTGCGTTCGCTCAACATAGCCAACGCGGCCTCCATACTGCTCTACGAAGCCCTGCGCGTCACCGGCGGCCTGGAGGCCGAAACGCTTCAGCCCTCCTGAAACTCCGTTCGGGGACGTATTTCGGCCCCTTGCGATAGGGGTATTCAGTTTCTTGAGACATCATGCCATAATATCGCGACATCCGGCAGGGATCGGATGTCCCCGCGTTCCTCTCAAGCATTTTGGAGGTCAGTCATGCTCCACTCCGCATCCATCAGGTTCCGGGCCGTCCTGCTCGGCGTCCTTTCCCCCCTTGTACTGTACGCGGCCTTCGTCCTGGCCTCCGGCCCCTTGGGGCTCTCCTCCGGCGCGGCCCAGCTTGTCGGCCTCGCCGCCGGGGTGCTGGCCGGGCTCGGCTTCGGGTGGCTGCTTTTCGGCGGCGTCCGCGACAACCTGAGCGAGATCAACCAGGCCATGGCCAAGGTCGCGGGCGGGGATTTCGGGGCCAGGCTCCCGGCCCCCAGCGTGGCCGAGCTGGACGCCCTGGAGTCCTCCCTGGACAGCCTCATCGGGCAGCTCAAGCTGACCCTGGGCAACTGGCGCGGCTTCACCGAGGCGGTGCTGGTGCCCTACGCCCTGGTGGACATCAAGGGAAACCTGGTGATGTGCAACGACCGCGCCCTGGAGATGCTGGAGCGCGGCGGCAAGCCCTCCGACTACCCGGGCATGTTCTTCTCGGAGTTCTTCTACGGCGACAAGACCCGAAAGGCCCTGATCGTGGACATCATGGAGAACAACCAGGGCGTCGTGCGCGACGTGGAGTTCAAGAACCTCAAGGGCAACACCCGCTTCATCCAGGCGGCCCTCTCCCCCCTGCACGACCTGGACGGCAAGGTCAGCGGCGGGCTGTGCATGTACCTGGACTACACCGAGATCAGGACCAAGGAAGACCACATCACCCGCCAGAGTCAGGCCATCATGGAGACCGTGTCCGTGGTGGAGGCCATCTCGCGGGAGCTGGCCTCCACCTGCCGGGCCCTGACCTCCCAGGTGGACGCCGCCAGCCGGGGCGCGCGCGTGCAGAGCGAGCGCGCCGAGGAGACCGCCGCCTCCATGGAGGAGATGAACGCCACCGTGCTGGAAGTCGCGCGCAACGCGGGCACCGCCGCCCAGAGCGCGGGCGAGGCCCAGGCCAAGGCCCGCGAAGGCGAGCAGGTGGTGGGCAAGGCCGTGGAGGCCATCCTCCAGGTGGACGAGCTGACCTCCACCCTCAAGCGCAGCATGGACGGCCTCTCCGAGCGCGCCGAGGCCATCGGACGCATCATGGGCGTGATCTCAGACATCGCGGACCAGACCAACCTGCTGGCCCTGAACGCCGCCATCGAAGCAGCCCGCGCCGGTGACGCCGGGCGAGGCTTCGCCGTGGTGGCCGACGAGGTGCGCAAGCTGGCCGAGAAGACCATGACCGCCACCCACGAGGTGGGCGAGGTCACCGGCGCCATCCGCACCGGCGTGGGCCAGAGCATCGCCGGTACCGACCAGGCCGCCGAGGCCGTGCAGCGCGCCACCCGCCTGGCCCGCGAGTCCGGCGAGGCCCTCAAGGGCATCGTGGACCTGGCCGAGGCCACTTCCGACCAGGTGCGGGGCATCGCCGCCGCCGCGGAGCAGCAGTCCGCCGCCAGCGACGAGATCGCCCGCGCCGTGGACGACGTGCGCCGCGTCAGCCAGGAGACCTCCCAGGAGATGGGCGGGGCCTCCAACGGCGTGGACGCCCTGGCGCGCCTCGCGGGCCAGTTGGAGAGCGCCATCCGCTCGCTGGCGAGCTGACGCCCCTCACCCGACGGCCATCCTATCACCAAGCCCCCGCGCCACACGGCGCGGGGGCTTTTCCGTCTTGTAAGGTTTTAAGAAATATCTTGTCCTTTTCAGGAACAATCTGCATATGCTTCGTAACCCAATGTGTTCATGGAGTATCGCATGTCGTACCTGCCCGCCGCTCGCCGCTCTCACGATCCGGACAGCATTCGCGTTACGGAGACGCAGCCCAAGCCCCTCTCCGCCGCCCTCCGGGCAGCAAATGCGGGCCGCCAGCTTCGGCTGCCGGGTTTGCTCGCGCTGCTGCTGGCCCTGACCCTGAGTCCGGCCCTGTGCCTCGCGGGCACCTTCACCGTGACCAACAGCAACGATTCCGGCCCGGGCTCCCTGCGCCAGGCCATGCTGGACCTCAACGCGGCCGGGGCCGGGTCCAACACGATCCAGTTCAGCATCCCCGGCTCCACGATCACCCTGATCTCGGCCCTGCCCACTCTCAACAGCCCCGTGACCTTCTCGAACAACTCCGGGGGCGCTGTGACCATCGTATCCCCGCCGGGCGCCACGGCCGCTGTCACCATGAACGAGCGCCTCTCCTTCGGGGGGGCGAACGCCATAAACTTCTCCTCGAGCGCCTCTGGAGCCGGCGACAGCACAGGCGTAGGCGCCCAGGGCGGCACAGAACTGGTGGTCAGCACCGTCTCCGCCAACACCGCCATCACCGCCCAGGCCGGGGCCGGCACCGCGACGGGCATGACCTCCACCGGCGACAACCTGCGGGTCACCGGGAACATGGCCGGGTCGATCACGGCAACTTCCGCCAGCGGGTCCGCCTACGGCATGCGCGCCGCCGACGACCTGCAGATCCTGGGGTCGCTCAGCGGCACGGTCACGGCGCGGACCACCACCGGTTCCGGGGCCTATGGCCTCGCGGCCACTGGCGACGCCGTGAACATCGGCTCCGTGGCCAGCACGGGCATCGTCCACGCCCAGTCGGGCGGAAACATCGCCTACGGCATGTACGGGGCCGGGGGGCTGACCGTTTCCGGCGGCATGGCGGGCAGGGTCGTGGCCGAGGCGGCGGGGCACACCGCCGTGGGCATATTCAGCGGCGGCAGCTTGAACGGCGGCGGGGGCACGCCCCTGTACGTCTCAGGGGGCGTGTGGGCCAGCGCCAACGGCCTGGCCGTGGCCATCGGCTCCTCCGAGGCCATGTATGTTTACGTCACGGGCACCGTGAGCGGGGTGGACAACTCCGGCGGCGGGGCGGGCTACGCCATCCGGGCCGGGCGGCCCGACGGCGCGGGCGGCTGGATCGGGGGGACGGCCAACAACGTTGTGACCCTGGACACCGGGGCCAACCTCGTGGGCAAGGTGGACCTGGGCAGCGGCAACAACCTGGTGAACCTCTACGGACAGGGCTCCACGGGCGTGCAGTTCCTGGGCGTGACCAACCTCGTGGTGGGCAACTCCGGAGCGGCCGCCAACTGGGTGCTCAACCCAAGCCCCGAGAACGCCAGCAGCTTCTTCAACCTGACCGTCAACAACAACGCCGTGTTCTCCATGAACGAGAACGTGACCATCGTGGGCGACATCATCGACAACGGCGCCATCATCTACGACATCAGCACGGGCAAGAGCTACGGGGGCGTCATCTCCGGCACGGGCTCCGTGGCCAAGGCCGGGGCGGGCACGCTCTACCTGCGTGGGGCCAACACCTATTCGGGCGGCACCATCCTGCGCGGGGGCATGCTCAACATCGCCTCCGACGCCAACCTGGGCGACCCCTCCGGCGCGGTGAGCTTCAACGGCGGCGGGCTACAGGCGGCGGCCCCGCTGACCACGGCCAGGAGGCTGGAGGTCAGCGGTGGCGGCGGCACCCTGGACAATGCCGGATACCCCGTGACCCTGAGCGGCCCCTTCACGGGCTACGGCGCGTTCACCTTCACCGGCGGAGGCGTCACCACCATGGCGGGCAACGGCTCGGCCTACTCCGGGCAGGCCCTGCTGGCCAGCGGCACGCTCTTCCTCCCGGCCGGGGGATCGCTGGGAGGCAGCCTGACCTCCAACCCCGGCACCCTGGTGGGCGGGTACGGCACACTGGGCAATTTCAACAACAACGGCATGGTCTCGCCGGGCGGGTCCATCGGCACGCTCAACGCCACCGGCGACTACGTGCAGGGCCCCACGGCGGTGTTCATTGACGAGGTGGACCCCTCCGGCCAGGCGGACCTGCTCAAGGTGCAGGGCCGCGCAACCCTGAACGGCGGCCAGCTCGCGGTCAGCGCGCCCCTGGCCTTCTATCCCACGGGCGTGGCCTGGCAGACCATCAGCGCCGCGGGCGGGCTCACCGGGGCCTTCGCCGGGGCCTCCAGCACCTTCCCCTCCTACATTGTGAGCTTCCAGCCCGTGAGCACGCCGAGCGGGGTGCTCACCGAGGTGTTCCGCAACCCCTACGCCATGTTCGCCAGCAACTCCCGGGCGGCCTCGGCGGGCAACGGGCTGAACCTGGCCGCCTACAGCGCCACCGGGATCATGGCCTACGCCCTGCTCGGGCTGGACCTGGCCTCGCCCGCCAGCATCTCCTCCTCCCTGGACCACCTGCACCCCGAACCCTACGACGCATTCACCCAGAGCGGGTTCGACACGGGCAGGCTGTTGACCTCCACCGTCCAGGGGCGGCTGCACGGGCTGCGCTCCGGCCAGGAGCAGGCCGCCTTCTCCGGCCCCTTCGACGCCGGGACCGCACCCGTGCAGGACGTGGACGCCCTGCGCAACGGCGCGCCCCAGGCCGTGGCCGCCGGGGGCGAGGCCGACAGGGCCGGGGTGTTCCTCAAGCCTTTCGGCATGACCGCGTACCAGGGCGCAACCAACGGGAGCACGCCCTACAGCTCCTTCTCCGGCGGCGTGCTGGGCGGCTTCGACTACCGCGTCAGCGACAGCCTGGCGGGCGCGGTCTTCGGCGGCTACACCGGGCGCGGCCTAAGCCTGGGCGGCGCGGCCTCCGGCGACGGGCGCGTGGACACCGCCACCTTGGGCCTCTCCACCACCTGGTACGGCGAGAACTGGTTCGGAGAGGCCACCCTGCACGGCGGCCTGGACACCTACCACGCCCGGCGCACCATCTCGGTGCCCACGGGCTCGCTCACGGAGAAATCCACCTGGAACGGCTGGAACCTGTTCGCCAACGCTGGCGGCGGCTACGAGTGGCGCACGGAGGGCTGGTCCTTCGGGCCGGTGGCCTCCCTGAGCTACGCCCTCATCGGCCAGGACGGCTTCGACGAGGCCGGGGCCGGGCCTCTGGGCCTCTCCGTCCGCCGCCGGACGGACGCCTCCCTGCAGACCGGCCTGGGCGGGCGCGTGGCCAAGTCCATGGAGCTCGGCGGCCTGCGCGTCACGCCCGAAGCCCGCGTGCTCTGGGGCCACGAGTGGTTGAGCGGCGGGCGGGACATCACCGCCAACTACCTGGGCATCGCCAGCTCCGGCTTCACCACCAAGACCGTTGCCCCGGCCACGGACTGGGCCGCCGTGAGCGCGGGCCTGACGGTGGACTGCACCAGGCGCTTCCAGGTGGCGGCGCGCGTCGGTGCGGATCTGTTCCGCAGGGACTACCAGAACCTGGCAGCGAGCCTGAGCCTCCGATACACTTTCTAGACTCATCACCCCCGGCCCCGCCCGTGCTTGACGCGGGCGGGGCCGCGCGGGCATACCCCGCATCCATGGACTTCCACACCTTCCTGCCCCTGGCCGCCGTGGCGCTGGACGCCGCCCTGGGCGACCCCCACCGCTGGCCCCACCCCGTGCGCCTCATCGGCGCGGCCCTGAACGCTCTGGAGCGCCCTGTGCGCAACTGCCCCGCCGGGCTGCAACAAATCTACGGCACGGCCACGGCCTTTCTGCTGAGCTACGCGGCCTGCGCCTGCGTCTACTACCTGGGGCGCCTCCCTGTGTTCGGCTGGGCCGTCTCGCTGTACTTCGCCTACGCCGGGCTTGCCCTGGGCCAACTGCTGCGCGAGGCCAGGGCCGCCGCGCGGCTCATCGGGGCCGGACGTGACGACGAGGCCAGGCGCGCCCTGGGCATGCTCGTCAGCCGCGACACCTCCGGCCTGGACCGGGCCGGGCAGTGGCGCACCCTGGCCGAGACCGTGAGCGAAAACTTCTGCGACGCCTTCGTGGCCCCGTTCCTCTACCTGTGCCTCGGGGGCGCGCCGCTGTTGTGGCTCTACAAGACCATCTCCACCATGGACTCCATGTGGGGCTACAAGACGCAACGATTCAAGCATCTCGGCTGGGCCGGGGCACGCGCGGACGACCTGCTGGCCTGGGTGCCCGCGCGGCTTTCCGCCTGGGTGCTCATCTTCTCCGCATCGCTCATGGGGCTGCCCACCGCCGGAGCCCGGGCCAACGTGCGGGCCGACGCCGCCCGCATGGCCAGCCCCAACGCGGGCTGGCCCATGAGCGCGGCGGCCTGGCTGTGCGGGGCGTCCATGGGGGGCAGGGCGGTCTATTTCGGGCAGGAGGTGGAGAAGCCGTTGCTCGGACCCGCGGATTGCGCCTGGGAAGCAGAATCCGTCAAAACGCTCTTGAATTTGATAATCATCTCTTCAATTGCGCTGTGCGTGAGCGCAAGCGCACTGTTACTGGGCTTGGAAGCGGTATTTTCGTGAAACCCTACCGGCTTCGCCGTTGACCTTTTTTTCCGTCCCGATACAACTATGACCATAGAAGTTTTCAAGGAGGGTACGGGAATGGTACTCGAGGGCACGGTAAAATGGTTCAGCGATAAAAAGGGTTATGGATTCATCACCGGCGAAGGGCAGGAGGACATCTTCGTCCACTACTCTTCCATCCAGGGCGACGGCTTCCGCACCCTGCGCGAGGGCGAGAAAGTCCTCTATGAAATGGTCACCGGCGAGCGCGGCATGAAGGCCACCAACGTGATCCGCCCCGCCTGACAAATTTCTCCCACCGGTAAGTTCTAAAGCCCCGCGCCCCCGCGCGGGGCTTTGATTTGCGCCCGGTTGGGGAGCGCCCCGGGAGGGCGCTCCCCGGCGCGGGCCTGTAGGCGGGCGTCCAGGGAAGGGAGAGGGAGCTGGACGCCCGGGCCCGGCCCCGCGTTTCGCAGCGCGGGGAACATCGTCGCGGAGGCGGGCCGCCGCCAGCCTCCTGTAAATTTCCGCCCGTCTCCACCCGCCCCGCCGGTCCGTGGCGGCAGCCTCCGCCTGGAGCGGCGGATGGAGGGGCATGTGCGGCCGTCTGCTGCCCGTGGGGCATCCTGCGCAGGCCGCGCCATCTTGATGCAGCCACACGTTCGCATGTGGCGAAGCCTTCCCGCCAAGCACGATCGAAGCGCGATCAGCCCGGCTTTCCGGCCTTGCGAACGCCCAACTTGGCGGCCAGCTAGGCGGCCGCCGCGGTGGTGGTGCCCGTCGTCGATCCCAATAGGCCCAGGCGTGCGCTCATGGTGCTCTCAAGGTTCTGGAAGAACATCTTGATGGCGTCCAGTTGCGTGCTGTCCGTGGAACCGGCCGTGCTGGTCGAGGTGGTGTCCGTGCTCGCGGACGTGGTGGTGCTGGAATCCGCCGTGCCGCTCTGCGTGGTGCCGCCCTGGCTCGAGCCGTGATGCCCGTGGCGGCCCTTGGGCTTGATGCTGTCCATGCTGCCGCTTGTCGAGGCCTCCGCGAACTTGGAGGACATGTCGCTCAGGAAGGCGCTCTCGCCCGGGTCGCTGACGCTCTTGGCCTGGTCGGCCAACTGCTGGGAGATGGACGCCGCCACCTCCTTGAACTTGGCCGGGTCGCTGGACTGCAGGCTGGCAAGCTGGGCGAAAAGGTCCTTGCCGGACGTGCCGGAGCTCGTCTGGCTGGTGGAGTCGCTCGACGTGCTGCTCGTGCTCCCGAGGCTCTGCGAGATGATGCTGTTCAACTCGTCGAACCCGGCCTGCATGTCTCCTCCCTGGCCGGAACCTGCCGACGCGCCGCCGGGGGGCGGGGGCGGCGGCCCCTGGGGCTTGAGGCTGTCCATGCTGCCGGTTTGGGCCGCCTCCGAGAACTTGGCCGAGAGGTCGCTGTACATGGTGGCTTGGCCGGTGCTGGTGGCCGAGGAGGCCTGCTTGGCCAGGTCGTCCGCGATCTCCTGGGCGACCTCCTTGAACTTGTCCGGGTCGGAGGATTGCAGCGAGAAGAGCTGGCTCATCATCTGGCCCATCTTGGAGAAGCTCGTCTTGTCGGACTCCGAGGTTGTGGAGCTGCTGGTGGTTGTCTGGGAACTCTGGGACTGATCGATGTCCTGGATGCCGTAGATCGAGTAGAGCTGGTTCTGACTACTGATGCTACTGATGCTCATTTTTTTCACCTCCGTTGTAACCTTTCCCGCGATGGGAATTTCGCGGTCTGTTGAACCTGCCGCCCGTGCGAAAGCAACGAAAGTGCCTGTGCGTATCCTCCTAAATATATCAAAAATGTTGAGGTGTTGCGCGTTGAAGGGGAGTGGTCCGGATTTGGGTTCCCATCTGAATGAGGATAAAAGCGATATATTTCAATGCAATACACTCGTTAGTATGCGGAAGGAAAAATTTTCCGCCCAAAAAAATGCAGATTATTGGAAAAATGTCACATCGGAGTGTAACTTTTTCTGATTTCGCAGAACATGGCGTCGTTGCTTGATTTATTTGGACGTAAAATCCAGGTTTGAAATAGGTTACACCTCAGGAATGAAATAAAAAATAAAATTTATCGTCCATTTCAGTTCTAAACTCTTCGGCAATGCATCCGATAACCCTGGAAACATCTTGTTTGCGGAGGTACAACAGTCATGAGCACAATCAGCAGCCTTTCAACCAGCCAGACCTACGCCTCGAGCCTGATTACTGGCACCACCCAGACCTCGGACAGCACCTCGGCGGCTGAGGTTGCGGGCCTCTCCACGGAGGACAAGGCAAAAATTTCCGAGGGCGCGAAGCGGATGAACCAGTTGAGCCAGTTGGCCAGCAGCGACCCCGAGAAATTCAAGGAAGTGGCCCAGAAGATCTCCGACGGGCTTGCGGAAGAGGCCAAGAACTCCACGGACTCGCGCGACTCCAAGATGCTCAGCGAGATGTCGGCCAAGTTCGCGGAAGCGGCCAAGACCGGCAGCATGGACAGCCTGAAGATGGAGAAGCCCAAGGGCGCGCCCATGAGCTCGGGCGGCAACGGAAACGGCAATGCGGCAATGAAGTTCGCCGGGGCCATGCGCACGGACAACCCCATGGCCAAGATGGATTCCATCATCGACAGCGCCCTGAGCGGGGTGGACACCACGAGCTCCACCAGCGACACCACCACCTCCAGCACGGCCGCCTGAGGCAGGGCAATGAGCGCATTGCCCGCCAAGAAGCGTCCGGTGGTGGTGAACGGTTCGTTCGGGACCCGCGTGCGCCCCGATTCGGACGGCCAGGGAAAACGCGACGGCAAGTTGATCCCGTTCGGGGCGGCGGGCCGGACCAAGGCCGCGCCCGGATATTATCAGGTCCGGGGCAACGGGCCGCAGGCCGCCTGAAACGGCGTGCCGGCACGCATCGGAAACCTTTACGAAAACGGCCGCGCAGGCCGGTCGACGACGGCATCGGCTCCACTTCCCGCGCAGGGGAAGGCGTCCGGGGAAGCCTGGGAGGGCGGCGGACGCGGGGAGCCGAGAAGACGGGAACAGCCGGGATATCGCGCGGCGCGCAGCACGACAAATTTCGCGCGCCGTTGCAGACAAAAAAGGCCGGTCCTCATGGACCGGCCCCTTGTTTTCGGTGGTGATGCTTCTAGGAGGCTCCCAGCTCCTGCCCGCGCCGCCTCGCCGCCTCCACGGCGTCGATGATGGCGGCGCGCATGGCCATGCGGTCCATGTGGGCCAGGGCGGCGATGGTGGTGCCCGCGGGGGAGGTGACCATCTCGCGCAGCACGCTCACGTGGGTCGTGCTCTCGTTGGCCAGCTTGAGCGAGCCGCCGATGAGCTCGCTCACGATGCTCGTGGCCATGGGCCTGGGCAGCCCGGCGGCCAGGGCCGCCTCGATGAGGGCCTCCATGAAGTAGTAGACGTAGGCCGGGCCGCTGCCCGCCACGGCGGTGAAGGAGTCGAACAGCTTCTCCTCCAGCACGTGGACGCTGCCCACGGAAGCGAAGATCGCCTGCACGACTTCCTTCTGCTCCGCGGTGAGGTGCGGGTCGTCCAGGCATACGGCGGAAACGCCCGCGCCCACCAGGGCGGGGGTGTTGGGCATCACGCGCACCACGGGGCAGGCGTGCCCGATCCACTCCGAGAGCCGCTCGCGGGTGATCCCGGCGGCGATGGAGATGAGGCACTTGTCCGCGGTGAGCGCGGGATGGACTTGAGCCAGCACCGCCTTCATCTGCTGGGGTTTCACGCACATGAGCACGTACCCCGCCTTTTCCACGGCCCCGTGGATGGTGTCCACGGCGTGGAGGGCGCACTGCGCGCACAGGGCGTTCAGCTTCTCGCGGTCAAGGTCGAAGCCGTTCAGGCTCACCCCGTCCATGCCCGAGAGGCCCTTGATGAGGGCCGCGCCCATGTTGCCGGTGCCGATGAAGGAGATGGCGGCTTTCATGGCGTCAGCCCACCAGCTCGGTGGCGTTGAAGAAGTAGCCGATCTCGAAGGCGGCGGTTTCGGGGGCGTCGGAGCCGTGCACGGAGTTCTCGCCCTTGGAGATGGCGTGCACCTTGCGGATGGTGCCGTCGGCGGCCTGGGCGGGGTCGGTGGCGCCCATGAGCTCGCGGTAGCGCTTGATGGCGTTGTTGCCGGCCAGAACAACGGCCACGATTGGGCCGGAGGCCATGTACTCGGTCAGCTCGCCGAAGAAGGGGCGCTCCTTGTGCACGTGGTAGAAACCCTGGGCCAGGGGCAGGTCCAGCTTGAGCATCTTCATGGCTACGATCTTGAGGTCGGCCTTCTCGATCATGTAGAGGATGCTGCCCACGAGATCGCGGCGGACAGCGTCGGGCTTGATGAGGCAGAGCGTGAGTTCCATGAAGATGCCTTCCTTACGTTGGGGTTGAACCGGAGGCCAGGACGGCGAAAGCCGCCCGGGCGGGAGAACTCCTGTCCTTGAAACGCGCTACACCAGCAACATCTTGTCCGACGAGAATTCCTCTCCTTTGAGGGTGTAGAAGCGCTCCAGAAGGTCCTCCACGCTGAACCGCTCCTTCTGCTCACCTTCGATGTCCAGGAAGACGCTGCCCTGGTGCATCATGATCAGCCGGTTGCCCTGGCGTAGGGCGTGGTTCATGTTGTGGGTGACCATAAGGGTGGTCAGCTTGTGGGTATCGACGATGCGCTGGGTCAGCTCCAGCACCTGGGCCGCGGTCTTGGGGTCCAGGGCGGCGGTGTGCTCGTCCAGCAGCAGGATTTCGGGGCGCACCATGGTGGCCATTATCATGGTCAGGGACTGGCGCTGCCCGCCGGAGAGCAGGCCCACCTTGTCCTTGAGGCGGTCTTCGAGGCCCAGCCCGATCTGTGAGAGCAGCTCCCTGTAGCGGGCGCGGTCCTTGCTTTTGACGCCCAGCGAGAGCCCGCGCGGCTTGCCGCGGCGGTCGGCCAGGGCCATGTTCTCCTCGATGGTCAGGGAGGCGGCGGAGCCCATGAGCGGATCCTGGAAGACGCGGCCGATGAAGCGCGCGCGCTTGTATTCGGGCCAGGCGGTGATGTCCGCGCCGTCGAGGGTGATGCTGCCCTGGTCCGGGAAGAAGCCGCCCGCGATGCAGTTGAGCGTGGTGGACTTGCCCGCGCCGTTGGAGCCGATGACCGCGATGAAGTCGCCCTGGCGGATGTCCAGGTTGACGTCGTTCAAGGCCAGCACCTCGTTGACGCTGCCCTTGTGGAAACGCTTGGTGATGTTCTTGAGGGTAAGCATCAGCGGGCCATCTTCCTTTTGAGCCTGGGCGCGGTGAGCGCGGCCACCACGATGAAGGCGGTGATCAGGTTCAGGTCGCTGGGGGAGAAGGAGAACTCGCCCAGCTTGACCCCAAGCGCCAGGGCGATGGCCAGCCTGTAGGCCACGGAGCCGAGCACCGCCGCGATGATCATCCTGGAGATGCGCCCCTGCCCGAGGAGGGTCTCGCCGATGATGACCGAGGCCAGCCCGGCCACGATGGTGCCCACGCCCATGTTCACGTCCGCCGCGCCCTGGTTCTGGGCCACGAGCGCCCCGCACAGGGCCACCAATGCGTTGGAGAGGCCCACGCCCAGCACGATCATGTTGCCGGTGTTCACGCCCAGGGCGGTTATCATGCGCGGGTTGTCGCCGGTGGCCAGCATGGCCTGGCCCAGCTCCGTGCGGGTGAACCAGATGAGCGCCAGCGCTGCGCTGACCGTGAAGGCCGCGAACAGGCAGGTCCCGGCCATGGAGGAGGGCAGGCCGAAGGCCGTCAGGGAGTCGAGCACCGTGGACTTGCCCAGCAGGGTGAAGTTGGGGCGGCCCATGATGCGGATGTTGATGGAGTACAGCGCGATCATGGTCAGGATGGAGGCCAGCAGGTGCAGGATCTTGAGCCGCGTGTTCAGAAGCCCGGTGACGGCCCCGGCGCAGAACCCGGCCAGGGTGGCGGGCACCAACGAGAGGTAGGGGTCCATGCCGGCGCCGATGCACACGGAGGAGACGGCCGCTCCAAGCGGCAGGGAGCCGTCCACGGTGAGGTCGGGAAAGTCGAGGATGCGGAAGGTGAGGTACACCCCGAGCACCATCAGCCCGTAGACGAGGCCCTGTTCGAGCGCGCCGATGAAAGCGTAAAATGACATGCGTGCATTACCCCGGTGTGGTCGCGATGAGCGCGAAAACCCACTGCCTGTGCCCGGAAAAAGCCGTTTTGTCAAAGGTGGGGGGCAGGGCGGCGGGCGCAAAAAGAAAGGGACGGGGTCGCCCCCGTCCCGCGGATTGATGACATACTTGCTTTCGCTGCCTGTTCAAAAACTCGCAGGCAAGGCGCGAGAAAAAGTCAAGGCCGATGCGTATTTGGCATACGTGAGGGTTTGACTTTTTTGCAGCAACGCAGCCAGCGGGATTTTTGGGCAGGCTGCTACTCGAACTTCTTCACGGCCTTGGCCACCACCGCTTCGGGGATGGTCACGCCCTGGGCCTTGGCGGCCTTCAGGTTCAGGTGGATGTCCAGGTTCTTCAGGCTCTCCACGGGCAGGTCGGCGGGCTTGGCGCCGTCCAGGATCTTCTTGCCCATGGCGGCGGTCTGCTTGCCCATGGCGTAGTAGTCCACGGCCAGGGCCGCGATGGCGCCCTTGCCCACGGACTCGTTGTCGGAGCTGAACAGGGGCAGCTTGTTCTCGTCGCAGACCTTCACCAGGGACTCGAAGGCCGAGACCACGGTGTTGTCCAGCGGGATGTACACGGCGTCGCACTTGCCCACCAGGCTCTTGGCGGCCTGGTACACGCCGCCGGAGTTGGCCACGGTGGCCTCCACGATCTTGACGTTCAGGGGCGCGGCGGCGGCCTTCACGGCGTTGACCTGGCTCACGGAGTTGGCTTCGCCAGCGTTGTAGACGATGCCGATGGTGGCGGTCTTGGGCAGGATGGTCTTGATGAGCTCGATCTGCTTGTCCACGGGGGGCATGTCGGTCATGCCGGTGAGGTTGCCGCCGGGAGCCTGCATGGTCTTGACCAGGCCCGCGCCCACGGGGTCGGACACGGCGGTGAACAGCACGGGGATGTCCTTGATCTTCTGGGCGCAGACCTGCGCGCCCGGGGTGGCGATGGCCAGCACCAGGTTGGGCTTCTCGTCGAGCATCTGCCCGGCGATCTGCACGTTGGTGGCGGAGTTGCCCTGGGCGATGTGCACGTTGAACTTGGCGTCCACGCCCGCCTCTTTCAGGCCGTCCATGAAGCCCTTGCGCGCGTTGTCCAGGGCGGGGTGCTCGACGATCTGGGTGATGGAGATCACCTTGGTCTGGGCCAGGGCGGCGCTTGCCGCGAACAGCATCGCGGCGGCCAGAGAGAGGACGAGGAAGCGTTTCATGCCTGCTCCTTGAGGGGTGGTTGCGGCGGCGCCTGTGCGGCGGGCGCCGTGGATTCGTGACCCTTGCGGGGATGGTTTCGCGCCTCTGCCAGGAGGCATCCCCGACCGGGAGGGTATGGCCGCAAATTGCGAAAAAGTCAAAACCGGGCGGCGAAATGGTGACGGCCCAGGCCCGGAAATCAACCGCCCTTGAGCTGCGCGCCCAGGGTCACGACGGTCACGCCCTTGTCGCGGCGCATGGCCCAACCGGCCAGGGCGGCGATGGTCTCCGGGTGGGGGTGGCCGATGGCCACGGCCCTGCCCTTGGCCTTGGCCTCCCGCTCGGCCTGCTTGAGGGCCAGCATGGCGGCCTGCTGCCCGCGCTCCGCGTCGATGAACACCGCGCGGGAGAGCACGGGCACACCGGCCCGGGCGGCCTCCTTGGCGGCCACGCTTTTGTCCGAGGTGCGCGAATCCAGGAAGAACAGGGCCGGGCGCAGCTTGAGCTCGGCCATCACGGCGTCCATGAGGGCCTGGTCCTCCGTGGCGTGGGAGCCCTGGTGGTTGCTCACGCCGGCTGCGTGGGGCACCTGGGCCAGGTGGGCGGAGAGGATGCCCGCCACCTCGCGCGGGCTCATGCCCGGGCGCAGGGTGCCCGCGGGTGCGGCGTTCTGGGCCCTGGCCTCCATGGGCTGGTGCAGGATGACCTCCTGCTTGGCCTTGGCGGCCATCTCGTCCACGTCGCGGGTGTGGGGCAGGTTGGGCATGATGGAGAAGGTCACCGGGAAGCCAAGGTCCAGGAGCTCCTGGGCCTGCTCCTTGGAGCCGCCCATGTCGTCGATGACGATGGTCAGGAGCGGGCCCGAGGGCGTGGGGAGCTGCGCGGGCTGGGGCTCGGGCTGTCCCTTGGCCTGGCCTTCGGCCTGCGTCGCGGCGGCGGGCTGGGCCGGTGCCTGGGCCGGGGCCTGGCCCTGGTTCTGGGAGGCGGCGGGAGCCTGGGCGGCCTCCTGCGCGGGCTTGCCAGGGGCCTGGGCCGGGGCCTGCACTTGGGCGGTCTGGGGCTTGGCGGGGGGCGTCTTCTGGGCGGGCAGGTAGAAGAAGGCGTAGCCGAAGAACATCACCAGCAGGGCCACGGCCGCGCCCGCGAGAAACACGAGCGCGGCCGGAGCTTTGCCCTGGCCGCGCTTTGATTTCGTGGAGCGCCGCCGGGGTTTTGAACCGGGGCGTTTGGGGGGCATGTTCTACCTATTGGGCCGCCGAGGTCACCGGGGCGTACTTGATGAGCTCCAGGGCCAGCTTGAGCTGGTTGTCCTTGTCCAGGAGCTCCTTGATCTTGACCTTGGGGTCGGAGCCGTCGGACTGCTTCTTGCGGCCCAGGTTGTCCAAGTGGCGGGAGAGGTCGCGCTCGCGCACCTGATGGCCCTGCGCGAAGAGATCCTTTTCCTTGTCGCCGTCCTGCAGGGGCACCTTGAAGTCGGGCTCGATGCCCTCGGCCTGGATGGAGCGGCCGCTGGGGGTGTAGTACAGGGCGGTGGTCAGCTTGATGCCGGAACCGTCGTTCAAGGGGATCACGGTCTGCACCGAGCCCTTGCCGAAGGTCTTGTCGCCCACCAGCAGGGCGCGCTTGTTGTCCTGCAGGGCGCCGGCCACGATCTCGGAGGCCGAGGCCGAACCGGCGTTGATGAGCACCGTCAGGGGGATGTTGGCCTCGACTCCGGCGGCCTTCTTGGCGTCGAAGTCCTTGCGCTGCTCGTCGCGCTTGCCCTTGATGGTCACGATGCGGCCCTTGGAGATGAAGAAGTTGGAGACGCTCACCGCCTGGTCAAGCAGACCGCCGGGGTTGTTACGCATATCCAGGATGATACCCTTCAGCTCCTTGCCGGACTTGGTGTAGTTGCCCACCACGTCGCGCAGCTCGCTGGTGGTGTTCTCGTTGAAGCGGGTGATGCGCACCAGCAGGTAGCCGGGGTCCACCTCGGTGCCCTTGACCGAGATGATGGGGATGGCGTCGCGCACGATGCGGTACTTCTCGGGCTTGTTGCTGCCCTTGTGCACGATGGTGAGGTTCACGGGCTTGCCCTTGGGGCCGCGGATGCGCTGCACAGCGTCCATGAGGGACATGTCCTGCGTGGACTGGCCTTCGATCTCCACGAGGATGTCGCCCGCCTTGAGGCCCGCCTTGTCGGCCGGGGTGTCGTCGATGGGGGAGATGACCGTGATGCGGCCGTTCTCCACGCTGATCTCGATGCCGATGCCCGAGAATTCGCCCGAGGTGCTGACCTGCATCTCCTTGAAGTCCTCCTTGGTGAGGAAGCTGGAGTGCGGGTCGAGCTGCTGGAGCATGCCGACGATGGCGCCGTCGATGAGCTCCTGGCGGGTGACGTTCTTGACGTAGTTGGTTTCCACCAGGTCGAGCACCTGGCTGAAGCGTTTCAGGGGGCCGAACCGGTCCTCCTGTTGAGCGAGGGCCAGACCGGCGGTGAGAAGCAGGGCCACCACGAGAAGGGCGAGCCCGGCCTTGGTGATGCGGGACATAGAATAGCCTCCAGCGGAAAAAAGGCCGTATGCCCGCCGGGCGGCGCCGGGGCCGCACTGGCCCTCCGGCGGTTCGACCGGCTGGGATTCATCGGGTGGGGTTAATAGGTTTCACCCCAAAACGCAATGCCAATCGTTCGGGGAAACCCCGCTCGTGCCATGTGTTCCGGGCGGTTAGCCTCCGTAATCATCCGGGCGGGTTGTCCAGGAACGGCCCCAGGGGGCACTCGCCGCACAGGGGCGCGCGCGTCTTGCAGAAGTGGTGCCCCACGCCCACCAGTTGCGCGTGAAAGTCGTTGTACAGGGCGGTCTCGGGCTCCAGCACGTCCATGAAGAAGTCGCGCATGTCGTCGTACCCGGCGTCCTCGGGCAAGAGCCCATGTCGCGAGAGGATGCGCCGGGTGTAGGCGTCGGCCACGAAGCTGGGCATGCCCAGGGCGTAGCAGAGGATGGAGTCCGCCGTCTCGGGGCCCACCCCGCGCACGCCGAGCAGCTCCTCGCGCACCTGGGGCATGTCGCGCGCGGCCAGGGCCGCAAGGTCGAAGCCGCAGCTCTCGCGCAGGTAGGCCAGCAGGTTCTTCAGGCGCTGGGCCTTGAGCCGGAAGTAGCCCGCCGGGCGGATCAGCTCGGCCAGGCGCTCCAGGGGCAGGGCGTCCAGGGCTTCGGGGTCGAGGCAGCCGTGCTCCTTGAGTGCGTCGATGGCCTTGCGCACGCCGGTCCAGGCGGTGTTCTGGGTCAGCACCGCGCCCACGCAGACCTCGAAGGGCGTCTCGGCGGGCCACCAGCCCCTGTGGCCACGGGCGTCCAGCATGGCCTTGTAATACGCTAGCAGCAGGGTTTCGCGGTCCATGGGCGCATGGTAGCCGCGCCTGGCCTGTGCGCGCAAGCCTTACATGGTTTGCTTTTCAGTGGGCCTGGTGTATCGGGGAAGTCTGTAGAAAACCTTCGCAAGGAGACCCTCAAATGAAACGTCCGTTGATTGCCTCTTGCCTGTGCGCCGCCGCCATGACCGCCTTCCTCGCCGGGGCCGCCCTGGCCCAGGACGCCTCCAAGACCGTGATGGCCGCCTGCACCAAGTGCCACAACGCCCAGCGCGTCTGCACGGCCCTTGGCAAGAAGGACCAGGCCGCCTGGGACGCCACCGTCACCAGGATGATGGGCAAGGGCGCGCAGGTCAGCGAGAAGGACAAGCCCGCCGTGGTCGCTTACCTCGCGGGGCTTAAGCCCGGCAGCAAGCCCGTGTGCGAATAGCGTGGCCGTCAGCTTCGTCTACGTGACAGCCCCCAGCCCCGAGGAGGCCCTGCGCATCGGACGGACCCTGGTGGAGGAGCGGCTCGTGGCCTGCGTCAACATCCTGGACGGCCTGCGCTCCCTGTACTGGTGGGACGGGGCCGTCCAGGACGAGCGCGAGGCCTGTTTCGTGGCCAAGACGCGTTCCGAGCTTGCCGAAGCCGTGGTGGCCCGTGTACGCCAACTCCATACCTACGAAGTGCCTTGCGTGGTGGTGCTGCCGGTGGCGGACGGCAACCCCGACTTCCTGGACTGGGTGGCCGCCGAAACCCGTCCCAACAGCTAAGGAGCCTCGATGCGCATCCTCGTCTCCGGGTCGGTGGCCTACGACCGGATCATGACCTTTCCCGGCAAGTTCGCCGATCATATCCTTCCCGAGAAGATCCATATCCTCAATGTCTGCTTCTTGGTGGACGGGCTCACCGAGAAGTTCGGCGGCACCGCGGGCAACATCGCCTACACCATGAGCCTGCTGGGCGAGAAACCCACCATCATCGCCTCCGCCGGCAAGGACTTCGAGCCCTACGCCGCCTGGCTGGCCCAGCTCGGCCTGAGCATGGAGGGCATCCGCCGCGTGCCCGAGGAGTTCACACCGGGCGCCTACATCACCACCGACCAGTCGGACAACCAGATCACCGGCTTCAACCCTGGGGCCATGAAGGTGCAGTCCGGCTTCAGCGTTGAGGGCTTCGACCCGGCCAAGACCATGGGCATCGTGGCCCCCGGCTGCCTGGCGGACATGAAGCACTACTGCGCCCGCTACAAGGAGCTGGGCATCCCCTTCTTCTTCGACCCAGGCCAGAACATCCCCGCCTTCTCCGGCGAGGACCTGGCCGAGATGCTCACCGGCGCGAGCTTCCTCATCACCAACGACTACGAGCTGCAGATGATCATGAACGCCACCGGCTTGAGCAAGGGGGCCATCCTGCACCGGGTGGACACCCTCATCACCACCCTGGCCGAGAACGGCGTGGCCATCAACGAGAAGGGCGTGGAGTCCACCGTGCCCGCGGCCGCCGTCTCCGCCGTGAAGGATCCCACCGGCGCGGGCGACTCCTTCCGGGCGGGCCTGCTCTGCGGCCTGGCGCGCGGCAAGAGCCTGGCCGTGGCCGCCCGCATGGGCGCCGTGGCCGCCGCCTACTGCGTGGAGCGGCACGGCACCCAGGAGCACAGTTTCACCCCCGAGGAGTTCTGGGCCCGCTATGAGGCCAACTACGGCAAGGCCGGGGAGTAACAGCCTGTTGAAAAATCCTCGCTGGCTGCGTTGCGGCGAAAAAGTCAAACCCTCACGTATGCCAACTACGCTTCGGCCTTGACTTTTTCTTGCGCCTTGCCAGCGAGTTTTTTGAACAGGCTGCGAAATCCAACTTTATCACCGGGCTGCTAGCCGCCCCCCCCGAAGCGCCGCCCTCACGGGCGGCCTCCCAGACGCATCCAAGCCGCCGGGCCAGCGCCCGGCGGCTTCTTTTTTCCCGTCTCGCCGGAGCGGGCAATTATTTCGATCATTCGAATTGAAAAATCCTCTCATTGTGGTATGGGTTGGCGAAGCGTCGGATGGCGGCGTTTACGGCAACCTCCAAAAGTCCGGGCTTCACCGGAACTGCCCACGGGGCGGGATTGCACGAAATGCACGGATTGGACATTTTCAGCACGGACCTCCGCCCCCTCTTCCTGGTCTGGTCGCTCTGCCAGGCGGCCCAGGCCTGCGTGCTGCTCCACGTCTGGAAAATCCACCGCAACTTCCCCCCCGCGCGGGAGTGGGGCGCAGGCGCGCTGATCTCCGCCCTGGGCCTGACCCTGCTCGGCCTGCGCGCCTGGGTGCCCCCATGGTGCTGCGCGCTGCTCGCCAACGGCCTGCTCCTGGCCGGGATGATGGTCTTCAATTTCGGCATCGTGCGCGCAACCGGGGGCAACCCACCCTGGCGCCGGGGCGCGGTTCTCTGCGCCCTGGCCCTGGGGCTCCTGGTCTGGTTCACCCTGGCCCGGGACGACTACGCCGTGCGGGTGGTCGTCCTGAGCGGGGCGGCGGTGGCCTTCGACCTGCTGGTCATCCGGGCCTGCCTCACCAGCCGGGAGGCCACCCTGGCCTCCACCCTGCGCCTGATCGCCGCGATCCACGCCCTGCTTGCGGCCTCGGTCGTCTGGCGCGCGGTGGGCGGCGTGATCGCCGGGGCCGACGCCGTCGCCATGCCCACCCTTTCCCAGGCGCAGTTCGTGGGTGCCTCCATCGTGGCCTGCGTGGTGCTCACCACGCTGCTCGTGCTGCTGACCTCGCAGCTCCTGCAGAAGGAGGTCAACGCCCTGGCCCGCCAGGACCCCCTGACCAAGGCCGCCAACCGCATGGCCCTGGACGAGATGGTGCGCGTGGAGTGGCCGCGCGGGGCGCGCCACCACAATCCCGTCTCCTGCCTGCTGCTGGACGTGGACCACTTCAAGCGCTTCAACGACGAGCACGGCCACCTGGCCGGGGACGCCATGCTGCGCGCCGTCTCCGACGCGGCCCGGGCCCAGCTGCGCACCGAGGACGTCTGGGCGCGCTACGGCGGCGAAGAGTTCGTGGCCCTGCTGCCCCAGACCGACATCCGCCAGGCCTGCGCCATCGCCCAGCGCTTGCGCCAGGCCGTGGCCGAAGCCTCCATCAAGGGAGGCGGCGGCCCCCTGAGCGTCACGGTGAGCATCGGCGCGGCCGAGTGCAACCCGGCCGCGCAGAGCTGGCAGCAGCTGGTGGCCCTGGCCGACCAGGCCCTCTACCTGGCCAAGCGCCGGGGCCGCGACCGCGTGGAGGTGGCCATCGGCGAGGCCCAGGCCCCGCCGGACCTCTTTCCGGACGTGGCCCGCTTCGTGCGCCTGGAGTGGGACAGCGCCCTGGAATGCGGCGACGCCGCCCTGGACGCCCAGCACCGGGAGATATTCGCCACGGCCAACAAGCTGCTCTCAGCCGTGGCCGTGGAATGCCCCGAAGGCGAGTGCAGGGCGCTCATCGGCAAGCTCATGGAGCAGATTCGGCGCCACTTCAGCTATGAGGAGATGGTCCTGCGCGCGGCGGGCTACCCCATGGTGGAGGAGCACGCCCGCTCGCACCGCATGCTCGTGAGCCAGGCCAGCGAACTGGCCGAGCGCTTCGAGCGCAGGCAGCTCTCCTCCGGCCAGTTGTTCACCTTCCTGCTCGACGAGGTGGTCTCCCGGCATATGCTCGCCAGCGACCACGAGTACTTCGGCTACCTGGGCAGGGAAACGCGCCAATAGGTGTTGTTGCGGGCCTCGCTTTGAGCGATACTGGGTTCCCGGCCCTCCGGCCGGGCCATCACCGCCGAGCCATCGCCGCCGGGCGCGCCTTTTGACGACGCCCGGGGCCCGCAGGAGCAGGCCATGAGAACAGGCACCGAGGAAAAGACCCCCCTGCGCGTCAACGCCGAGAAGATCCAGGCCTACCTTCGCGAGGCTTTCGGAGAAAGCGCCCGCCTGAGCTGGCTGGGCGAGATCGGCCAGACCGGCACCCAGGGCATGAAGGAGTTCGGCTACGGCAAGCCGCTGCGCATCGAGTTCTCGGTGGAGGGCAGGGTGAAATCCGCCGTGCTCTCCATCATGCGCGGCGACAAGTACGGCCACCAGTTCTACTGGGACCGCGCCGCCATCCTGATGTTCCAGCACGAAACCTCCGGCCGCCTGCCGCGCCACGCCAGGTCCCTGGGCCTGGGCTACTTCGACTCCGCCGACCGCATGGTGGGCGTGAAGGAGCCCAAGGAGTTCTTCATCCTCACCGAACTGCTCGAAGGCGAGGACTACTACCGCCACCTGGAGCGCATCGGCCGCACCGAGGCCGCGCCCAAGGACGTGGCCCTGGCGACATCCTTCGCGGACTGGCTGGCGGACATCCACTCCGAGCGGGTGGACAACCCGGACCTCTACCTGCGCCGGGTGCGCAACCTGATCGGAGCCTCGGAGTGCATCTTCGGCCTGGTGGACGCCTACCCCCATCCCTACGACCTCTTCCCGCCGGAGCGATTCCAGGCCCTGGAGCGCCGCGTGGTGGACTGGCGCTGGAAACTGCGCGCCTACACCAAGCGCTTGAGCCCGGTGCACGGGGACTTCCACCCCTGGAACGTCCTGGTGGAGGACCAGGGCGAGCGCTACGACTTCCACGTGCTGGACCGCAGCCGGGGCGAGTTCGGCGAGCCCGCCGACGACGTGGCCACCATGAGCCTCAACTTCGTGCTCTTCTCGCTCTACGGACAGACGGATTCCCCCAGGCTCTCCGGCCCGCTGGAGCAACTCTACACCGCCTTCTGGGAGCGCTACCTGGAACGCACCCACGACGAGGAGATTCTGGACGTGATCGCGCCGTTCTATATGTTCCGGGGTTTGGTGATCGCCTCGCCCCAGTGGTACCCGCACCACCCCGAGCCCGTGCGCCGGGGCCTGCTGCGCTTCCTGGAGAACGTTCTGGCGGATGACCGCTTCGACTGGCGCGGCATCAACAAGTACCTGGCATGAGCGCCCTGGCTGCGGAGTCGGACGGCCCGCTCGCGGAGCGGGCCGGGGCGGTGCTGTGGTTCACGGGGCTGCCCGGGTCGGGCAAGTCCACGGTGGCCAAGGCCGTGGCGGATGAATTGACGCGCAGGGGGCTGGCCCCGGTCTGGCTGCAGATGGACGCCCGGCGCAAGCACTACACGCCCCGGCCCCTCTACACCGCCAGGGAGCGCGAGCAGGCCTACCGCATGTTCGCTGAGGAGGCCGCCGCCCTGGCCGGGGAGGGCAGGGTGGTGCTCATGGACGGCACCGCGCCCCTGCGCTCCATGCGGGACCACGCGCGGGGGCTGGTGGAGCGCTTCGCGGAAGTCCACCTGCGCTGCGGCGTGGCCACGGCCATGCGCCGGGAGTCCGCCCGGCCCGAGGGGCTGGTCATGGCCGGGCTCTACGCCAAGGCCGTGAAGCGCAAGGCCACGGGCCAGAAGTTCGAGGGCCTGGGCCAGGTTGTCGGCGTAGACGTGCCCTTCGAGGAAGACCCGCGCGCGGAACTGGTGCTCGACGCCGAGAAACTGAGCGCGGAGCAGATGCGCGACGCGGTGCTGGAGCGCTTCAAGGGCTGGTTCGGGGTCGGCTAGGGCTCCGCAGTGGCTAATGCGCCGGATGGGCTTGCGGCCCGATCTTCTCCACGGTGACCCGCAGCCCCATGGCCTTGGTTACGGCGCGCAGCGTCTTGAGGGTCGGGTTGCCACGGGGGGAGAGCGCCCGGTACAGGCTCTCGCGGTTCACCCCGGCCTTCTCGGCCACTTCGCTCACGCCCAGGGCCTTGGCCACGTGGCGCAACGCCATGAGCAGAGCCTCGGGGTTCTCCTCGTCTTCCAGGGCGGCGCGCAGGTATTCGGCCGCGAAATCCGGGTCGGCGCGCAGGTCTTCGACGATCCCGGCCTCATAAGACACGGACGCCTTGTCGATCTGGCTCATTCCACTCGCTCCTTGAAATCTTTCAGGCAGGCTGTCGCCCGGGCGATGTCGCCGTCCTGCTTGCGCTTGTCGCCCCCGCATAGCAGAAGGATGACGGTCTTCCCGTATTGGGAGTAATAGACGCGGTATCCCGGGCCGACATCGACACGCAACTCCCAGACGCCCTCCCGCAGGGGCTTGCAGTCCCCGAAGTTGCCACCCGCCAGCCGGTTAAGGCGCAGGTGGATGCGGGCGCGCGCTTTAGCGTCGCGGAGGCTGGCGAGCCATGCGCGGACGAGGTCCACGCCCTCCGGGGTGACGTAATCGCGCAGTTCGAACATGCAAGGAATGTAGCTTTTAGGCTACACATTGGCAAGGGCAAGCCTCACTGAGCCTTCCGCTCGGATCCACCTCGACGAGGGCCCCGGCTCCCGCCCTTTACCGCGCCCCTTCCATGCATTAGTATGGCAGGATGAAGTTTCACGTCTTCACGTTCGGCTGCCAGATGAACGCCGCCGATTCCGGCTGGCTGACACGTTCGCTGGAAAACATGGGATGGGAGAAGGCCCCCGCCGACCAGGCCAAGGCCTTCATCGTCAACACCTGCTCCGTGCGCGAAAAGCCCGAGCAGAAACTCTACAGCGAGCTCGGGCGCATCGCCGAGCACCTGGAGCGCGAGCCGGGGCTGTTCTGCGCGGTGGGCGGCTGCGTGGCCCAGCAGGTGGGGGCCAAGCTCTGGAACCGCTTCCCCTTCGTGCGGCTCGTCTTCGGCACGGACGGCGTGGCCCAGGCCCCGCAGGCCATGGCGCGCATCGCCCGGGAGCCAAGGCTGCGCGTCTCGCTGCTCGATTTCTCCGACTCCTACATCGAGCGCGACGCCGCCCTGCCCGGCCCCCTGGATTCGCCCCGGGCCTTCGTGAACATCATGCAGGGCTGCGACAACTTCTGCACCTACTGCATCGTGCCCTACGTGCGCGGCCGCCAGAAGTCGCGCGCCTCGGAGGCCGTGCTGGCCGAGTGCCGCTCCCTGGCCGAGCGCGGCGTCAAGGACGTCACGCTCCTGGGGCAGAACGTGAACAGCTACGGGCGCGACAAAGGCGGCGACGGCACCAGCTTCCCGCAGCTCCTGCGCGCGGTGGCCGCCGTGGACGGCATCGAGCGGGTGCGCTTCACCACCTCGCACCCCAAGGACATCGCGCCCGAGGTGGTGGCCGCTTTCGGGGAGCTTGAGAACATCTGCCCCACGCTGCACCTGCCCGTGCAGTCCGGCTCGGACGACGTGCTCAGGCGCATGGGCCGCAACTACACCGTGGAGAAATACCTGGGCATCGTGGACGCCCTGCGCCGTGCCCGCCCGGACATCTCGCTCACCACGGACTTCATCGTGGGCTTCCCCGGCGAGACCGAGGAGGACTTCAAGGCCACGCTGGAGCTGATACCCCGCGCCGGGTTCGAGGGCTCGTTCTCCTTCATCTACAGCGACCGCCCCGGGGTGGCCGCCGCCAAGATGGAGCCCAAGATCCCCGCCGAGATCAAGTCCTGGCGGCTCGACGAGCTTCAGGCCTTGCAAAATGCCCGGCAGCAGTCCATTTTGCAGGGGCTCGTCTCCTCGGTGGCCCCGGTGCTCGTGGAAGGGCCCGGCAAGCGCAGGGACTCCGACGCCCCGGCCTGGCGCGGCCGCGACGCCCACGGCCGCACCGTGAACTTCCTGGCCCCGGCCAGCCCGGACCTGTTCGGGCGCATCGTCAACGTGCGCGTGACGGAGGCCAAAAAGCATTCCTTATGGGGGGAGATACTGCCATGATCGAAATGAAGGTTTCCGGCCTCGCCCTCGACGAGGAGACGCAGGCCCCCGTGCTCGTGCTCAAGAGCCTCGACGACAAGACCACCCTGCCCATCTGGATCGGGGCCATGGAGGCCATGGCCATCTCGCTGACGCTCAACGACGTCAAGCTGCCCCGGCCCATGACGCACGACCTGCTGCTCTCCTCCATCGAGGCCCTGGGCGGCAAGGTGCTGCGCATCTCCGTCACCGGGCTCACCGACGGCACCTTCTTCGCCATCGTCAGCGTGGACCAGGGCGGCAAGGAAGTGGAGATCGACGCCCGGCCCTCCGACGCCGTGGCCCTGGCCCTGCGCGCCAAGGCCCCCATCCTGGTGGCCCCCGCCGTGGTGGAGGCCCTGGCCGAGAACAAGCCCAAGCCGGGCATCGCCACCGACGGCACCGACGACTGGACCGACATTCTGGAAAGCTACAACCCCGCCGACACCAAATACAAGATGTAGGGCCACATGATCGACCTGCACACCCACACCACCTTCTCCGACGGCGAGCTCATCCCGGCGGAACTGGCCCGCCGCGCCGCCAAGGCCGGATACAAGGGGCTGGCCATCACCGACCACGCGGACCACTCCAACATGTACCTCATCCTGGAGAACCTGCAGCGCTTCGCCCAGGAGGCCGGGCCCTACCTGGACATCAACCTGGCAGTGGGCGTGGAGCTGACCCACGTGCCCCCTGGGCTGATCCCCGGCCTCATCACCGAGGCCCGGCGCGCGGGAGCCATGCTTGTGGTGGTGCACGGCGAGACCATCGTGGAGCCCGTGGCGCGCGGCACCAACCTGGCCGCCATCGAGGGCGGGGCGGACGTGCTGGCCCACCCGGGGCTCATCACCGAGCAGGAGGCCCTGCTGGCAGCCGAGAAGGGCGTGCTCCTGGAGATCACCACCCGCAAGGGCCACAGCCTCACCAACGGCCACGTGGCCATGATGGCCCGCAAGTGCGGGGCCGGGCTGGTGATCGACAACGACGCCCACGCCCCCGGCGATCTCGTCTCCGCCGAGATGCGGAGCATGATCGCCAAAGGCGCGGGCCTCACCAAGGAGGAGCACCTCCAGGCAGAGCGCAACGCCGAGGCGCTGCTCTCCCGGGTGCTGGGGCTGCACGCCTAGCCGAAGGATCGAGCCGGTACGCGAAGCCGGAAGGGAGTGCAGAGGCTCGAAGGCCCTTTGCCCGCCGGAGGCGCTCCCCAGAAAGAAAGCCGAGAGATCAAGATGCCTCCGGCGGCCAAAGGGAGTTCCTCCCTTTGGAATCCCATTTCGCTTCGCAATTTTAGGCGCTGGAACGTTTCACCATCGACAAACTTCCGCCCTGCGACGGGCCGTCTCCCGGTGGGGCCTGCCTGAGCGGCGCGCGTTGATATTCTTCCGATATATCGGCGCGCGCCGCTCA
>NZ_JAKZKX010000006.1 GCF_022808715.1 Fundidesulfovibrio agrisoli | reverse complement strand
TCGGCTTGCTTCAGGATGCTCAGGATCTGACTGTCGGAGTAGCGGGACGTCTTCATGTAAAATCTCCTCGCCTGGGTTTACGAGAAAATTCTACTTTTCAGAACAACCTTTTATTGGGGGGATTACCTAGGGCCCGGTCAGTTCGACGTTGCGCAAAGTCGGAGTCTTGAAGGATCCGGTGACAATCGCGTTGGCCTGGAGCACCCCAGATTGGTAGGTGAAAGACAGAGGCCCGCCGAAGGGAGTGGTGCCCGCGCGCCCGATATCACCGGGCGAGGGGCGCACTCCGATATAGTGGAAGCCCACGTCCCGGGTTCCCACACGGCCGCTGGCCGTCGTGTCCACCACTGTCGGCAGCACGGGGTTGAGCCCCTGGCCCGACACGAAGGAGACCGTATGGTCGGAGAATTCGGCGCCTGCATGGCAATTGCTGCAGCGCGAGCCGCCGGAGGTGAAGACGCCAAGCCCCTTCTCCTCCTGAGAGGTGAGGGTGGCCAAGCCGAGCTGGGCCAGGTCGTACTTGGACTGGTCCGAGATCAAGGTCCGCTCGTAGGCCTGAACAGCCAGCCCCCAGAACAGGGAGAAGTTGGCCTCCATCTGCGTGTGGCCGTCCACCAACTGAGTTGAATTCCAGTATTTGTCGACGAAGGCGTCCTTGATCATCTGCTTGTAGGACACGCTGTTTTTGACGCCGCGAGCTGGCGAAGCCGAAATGCTCCCGAGCACGGAGTCAGAAGGATGGACATGTTGTTTTGCCAATGGCCGCACTGCAAGCAATTTGCGCCCCAGATCGGGGAATGTGCGTCCGTTGAAAGACATTTCGACGCTGTTGTTGGGCGGCCCGACCGACTGGGATGCGAGGCTTGAATTCTGAAGTGCGACGGTTTCAGGCACCAGGGAACCGTTGTTGTTGACCATGACGTGCGCGTTGGTATCCGCAGCGCCAAAGGGATTCACGCCGTTGAAGGTGTTGGAGGCGCGGCCATCCCAAAAGTTGTAGAAGTAGTACACTGCGTTGATCGTAGAGGGGGCATTGCGCCCCGTCACCTGACGGACAAACTTTCCATTGACCTGGAATACCGGCTCTGATTGCAGAATGCCCCGATCCTTTGACCGGGTTCTATCGCCATTCGTGCTTTTGAACTCGTAGTTCACCAATCCCTGTGCGCCGGCGATATCGTCGCTGTCGCTGACCACTGTCGCTGCGTTATCCGGATTTGACACCTTGTGGAACGGAAAGTCGGAAGGGGAGAGGCTGCCGTTGGCGCCTTTGACAGTGAAATTGCCATCGCCGCCAGGGTTCAAGGTATTTCCTGAGCGAACGTCGGCACCGCCCTGGAAATGGCATGATGCGCAAGCCTGGACTCCATCGCTGCCGACCTGCATATCCCAGAAGAGGGCCTTTCCCAGCCGGATGGCGGCGTCCTGATCCTTAATGTAGTTGCCGATGCCAGGTATCGCAGGAACCGGTATGCTCGAAAGAGGGGGCGGGTCCGCCGCAAAGGCTGTTGCCACAAATACTGCCAGGGTCATGGCTGACACCACCACTCTTACACCGTGAACCATTTTCATCACGCACTCCTTGAAATATACACACTTCACCACTGTTTCGTTGAAGAGGCACCGTCGCGATACATCCCTATTGCGCAATTGTGGCAATCGCCTTGCCACATTGACACTGCACAAATAGAGATCAACTTGCCTCAGGAGGATCGCGGGATTTTGCGAATAAAATATACTGGGCGTGGACTATGGGGCTTGTAATCGGCTGGCGAGTTGCCCTTGTGTCATAAGCTGCAAGCGAGGTTATCCCGCACTGGATGGCTGCAAGATGCTGGGCTTCAATGCATAGCGGGCATTTTTTGGTTGCCTTTGAACCTCCTGCCGGAGCCCATATCGCATTGCATGCTTTCGGCGCGGTTTCCCCCCGCTCCTTTTTCACGCTGCATGCTGGTTTAGACGGCGCAGGTGCCTTCTTGGCGCAGCGAGCATCTTGAGAAAGCTGATGATTGCCAGCCTGGCGGCCTGCCAAGGCCTCAGCCCTGCGCTGCTCCAACTGACCAGCCACGTGGCGCTGATAGGCCACCGGGAAGGCCAGAACCACTAGGGCGGCGATCAGGCTGCAATACTTTTTCATCTTACCCCGTCGGCTAGCATTGGGCGATGAAAATAGTAAAGATTAGCAGAAAGTTTTCAGTACTTGACTATTAGCGTGCCGAAAAACATCTCGAAGCAACCGAAATTCCTAGACTCGCGCAGGGGGAGGCGATGGGATGGGTCTTGCCCTCTCCGTCTTCCAGGAGCGGATGCGGGCCTTTCGCAGCAGGCTGAGAGATGAACGCCCGGCTGCATCGGTTCGGGGGGCCTGTGTCCACACCTCGCCGCCCCGGCAACGCAATGGCAGCGGGCCCGGCTTTTGGCCGGGCCCGCATTGTTTCAAGGTAAAGGAGGCTCGGGCTTCAGGCCCGCCCGTCTTCCTGCGGTTCGCTCCTTCCGGGGACTTCGGACGCCATCCGGGCCTCCCTCATGCCTTGCAGCGCGGAGATCACGGCGCGCACCGCGTCGCTGGTGTCGAAGCGCCTCCAGACCACGCTGAAGCGCTCCGCATCCACCGCGTCCGCGAGTTGCCGGAAGACGACCCCGGGGTGCGGCAGGCTGTCCACCTCGCTTGGCACGATGCCGACTCCGACACCGGCGCCGACCATCCCGAGCAGGGACATCAGGCCGCCCGCTTGCGTGACGATCTTCGGGGCGAACCCCGCCCTCAGACAGGCCCTCTGCATCATTTGATTTCTTCCCGGGAAGTCGTCCTCGCTCAAGCCGATGAAATCGTCCTGCCGGAACTCGGCCAGCCTCACCCGTTCCTGGTCGGCCAGCCTGTGCCCGGACGGCAGGATGAGCCTTTGGGGGAGTTCCCGCAGCACCATGGTTTCGAACTCGTCCATCACGGTCCCGCAGGGGGTCCCCACCAGGGCGAGGTCGATGCGGCTTTTGCGCAGGCTCCTGATCTGCTCGCCGGGCGGCATTCCGTGGATCTGCACCTGCAGCCAGGGGCATTGCTCCTTCAAGCGTCGCAGCATGGGAGCCGTGAACGAGTCGAGCGAAGCCGGGATGAAGCCGATGTTCACCGTGGTTTCCGCATTGCTCTCGTGGGCGGTGGCCTGAAGGGCCTCGTCGTAAAGTATGAGAATCTTGCGGGCGTAGGGCAGCAGCAGCTCTCCCGAAGCGGTGAGGGCGAGGCCGCGCCGCTCCCTGTGGAAGAGCTTCGTCCCCAGCTGCGACTCCATATCCCGAATGAGGCGGCTGACGGCGGGCTGGGTCACGAAGAGCCTCCGGGCGGCCCGGCTGATGCTCTGCTCCTCCGCGGCAACCAGGAACGCGCGCATATGTCTGAATTCCATTGCAAACTGCTATAACCCAAAGTAATGGCACACAACAAAAAAATGATGCTCCCATAACCGCATCGTTGCAGTATGCGCCTAAGCTTCACCGTGAGACGGCCACACACACCCATACAACCAGGACCACAGGTTTTCCCCATGAGCACACTGCGTTTTCTCGGCATTTGCGGCAGCCTGCGCCGTCAATCCCGCAACAGCGGCTTGCTCCGCGCCGCCATGTCCATGGCCTCGGCGGATGTGCGCTTCTCCCGGGCCGACATATCCCAGGTGCCCTTCTACAACGCCGACGTGGCCGCGGTGGCGACGCCCCCCAGCGTCGCGGCCGTGTTCGGGCAGATGGCCGAGGCCGACGCCCTGGTGCTGGCCTGCCCCGAATACAACTACTCCCTGGCTCCGGCGCTGAAGAACATCCTGGACTGGGCCTCCAGGGAGCCCGGCAACCCCTTGCTTGCGGGCAAGCCGGTGGCCATCCTGGGCGCGGGCGGCGGCATGGGCTCGGCCAGATCCCAGTACCACCTGCGCCAGGTCTGCGTGTACCTGGACATGCACCCGCTCAACAAACCGGAGGTCTTCTCCAACGCCTTCAGCCCGAGTTTCAATGAGGACGGCGATCTCGTGGACGAACACATCGCTGGTCTAGTAAAGGAACTCATGACCGCGCTGGAGGCCTGGACCCGCCGGCTCAAGGCCTGAGGGCCCGACCGGACAGGCGCTGGGCGCAACCAGGTCCGGAATGAAGGTGAGCACCATGAAGGATTTTTCCAAGCTCGGAGCGAGGGAAATACTGGCCCTGGCCATTTCCCTGGAAGAAGAGGACGAGCGCGTCTACGCGGACTTCGCCGACGGCCTGCGGGAGGAGTATCCCGCCACCGCCGCCGTGCTGGAGGGCATGGGCCACGAGGAAACGACCCACCGCCAGCGCCTGACCGACCTGTACAACCGCAAGTTCGGTGCGCACATCCCGCTCATCCGCCGCCAGGACGTGCGGGGGTTCGTGGCCCGCAAGCCGCTGTGGCTGACCAGGCCGCTCGGCGTGGAGGCAGTGAGGCGCTACGCCGCGGCCATGGAGCTCGAAACCAAGGAATTCTACGAAAAGGCGGCGCGCCTGTCCGGGGACGCTGATGTGCGCCGCCTGCTCGACGACCTGGCCCAGGCCGAACGGGGGCACGAGTCCACGGCGCAGCGCCTGGCCGCCAAGGAGCTGACTCCGGGCGCGGTGGAGCAGGAATCCGCCACGCAGAAGCGCCTCTACGCCCTGCAGATCATCCAGCCGGGCCTGGCCGGGCTCATGGACGGCAGCGTCTCCACCCTGGCCCCGGTTTTCGCGGCCGCGGCCGCCACGCACGACAGCTGGCAGGCCTTTCTGGTGGGGCTGGCGGCCTCGCTGGGCGCGGGCATCAGCATGGGCTTCGCGGAGGCGCTCTCCGACGACGGCAGCCTGACCGGGCGCGGCCACCCCTGGATCCGGGGCGTGGTCTGCGGGCTCATGACCACCCTGGGCGGCATAGGCCACACCCTGCCCTTCCTGATCTCCAGCTATCAGGCCGCCCTGGCCGTGGCCCTGGCCGTGGTGGCGCTGGAGCTGGCGGCCATCACCTGGATACGGGCGCACTACATGGACACCCCCGTGCTCTCGGCGGCCATGCAGGTGGTGCTCGGGGGCGTCCTGGTGTTTCTGACCGGCATCCTCATCGGCAGTTCGTAACCCGGCACGTCCGGCCCCGATTCGTCATCAACCCGTTTTCCGGAGCATGTCATGAAAATTCGTTCCGCATTGTGTGCGATCTGCTTCCTGCTGTGCGCGCTTTCCCGGGCGGACGCCGCGCAACCCGCGCGGGAGTTCGCCTTCGACCCGGCCCATTGCGCCATCACCTTCAAGGTGCGCCACATCTTCGTGGAGATACCGGGCCGTTTCGCCGAATACGGCGGCACGGTGCGCTTCGACCCCAGGAATCTGGCCGGCAGCGTCTTCGACGTGACGGTCAAGGCCGCCAGCCTGGACACCTTCGTGGACAAGCGCAACGAACACCTGCGCGGCCCCGACTTCTTCGATGCGGCCAAGTTCCCCGACATCAGCTTCAAGAGTTCGAAGATCCGGCGCGTCTCGGAGCATGAGTTCAAGATGACGGGCACGCTGACCCTCAAGGGCGTCAGCAGGGAGATCACCCTGCCGCTCACCTACCACGGGATGAAGGCCAATCCCCTGGACCCCAAGCTGGAGGTTGCGGGCTTCTCGGCCAGGCTGAACATCTTCATGCCGGACTACTCCTTCTGCGACCCCAAATGGAGCGAAATGGGCGTGCTCGGCCAGAACGCACTGGTGGAGATCGGCTTCGAGCTGGCGAGCCCCAGGTAACGGGCCGCGTTTAGCACCACCGCGTCACCGGGGTCACCCGGGACGAAGACGTAGTCCTTGCGGCCCGTACCCGGCCCCAGGCGCACGCAGACCCGAAGCAGGAGAGGCCATGACGCATTCCACCCCGAAGAAACCCTACGGCCCGGGCGACACCGTCCACGTGCTCCCGTGCGACGAGCGCACCTCCACGGACGGCTACTGGGACAACTCCCGCCAGCCCGCGCTCACCGTCCGCTCCGGCGACATCGTGGAGGTGGAGACGGGCATCCACCTCTCCATGAAGCCCGGGGCCCCCCTGGCGGACTGGGCCGCAGCCTTCAGGCGGCTCATGGGCGACATCCCCGACGTCTACATCCTGGAGGACCCCGCCACCGGGGCCGAGCGCCTGCGCAAGGGCGCGGGCCATCACCACCTCACCGGCCCCATCCACGTGGAGGGCGCGCTGCCCGGCGACGTGCTGCAGGTGGAGATCCTGCATATCGAGCCCTACCCCTACGGGTTCAACCTGAACCCCCAGGCCTCCTTCCTGCCGCTGGGCCTGCTGCCCGACGATTTCCCCGAGGGCGGCATGCGCTGGTACGAACTGGACCCCGCCACCGGGACCTACGAGTTCCAGCCCGGCGTCACGGTGAAGGCCAGGCCCTTCCCCGGCTCCATCGGCGTGGAGATGGCCGCGCCCGGCAAGTGGAGCAACGTGCCGCCCGGCAGGCACGGCGGCAACATGGACAACAAGGAGCTGTGCGCCGGCACCGTGCTCTACCTGCCGGTGCAGGTGCCCGGCGCGGGACTGAAGACCGGCGACAGCCACCTGGCCCAGGGCAACGGCGAGGTGAACCTCAACGCGGTGGAGGGGGCCTTCAAGTGCATCTCCCTGCGGCTCACGGTCCGCAAGGACCTGGGCGCCATCGTGGACTGGCCCATGGCCTCCACCCCCGAGCATTGGGTGCTCATGGGCTTCCACACCAACCTGGAGGAGGCCGCGAAGATGGCGGTGCGCAGGAGCATCGGCTTCCTGAACGCCTACTACGGCATGGAAAAGGGCGAAGCCTACGCCTTCTGCAGCCAGGCGGTTGATTTCAACATCACCCAACTGGTGGACTACACCAAGGGCGTGCACGGCCTGATACCCAAGGCCTGCTTCACCGGCGGGCAGTTCGCGGGAAAGAACGGGCTCACTCTGGTTCCCGGCGGGCTCAAGGCAGGGTGACACCTTGCATCCGGGTCTTGCCTATGTGTAGAGTGATGGGAAATCACATTGTATCAGGAGGTTCCGAGGTCGCCACAGGCGGTGTATCGTCTTCCAATCCCTTTCTACCAGGAGAATGGTGTATGATGCTCAGAGCTGCTCTGGCGTGTATGCTCACCCTCGTTCTCACGACTTCCATTGCCTTTGCCGGCGCGAAAGCGCCTTCGCTCGTCGGCAAATGGGATGTCGAATCGACTGGCGGCATGATGCTCAACGGCGACAAGGAATCCAATGTAACCCACTGGACTCCCGGGCAGAAAGTTCTGAAGGGACAACTGGAGATCATCAGCCAGGATGGCCGGTTTATTCAAGGGGTGTACACTTCTGCGCGTGGTTCGGAAAAATTCATCGCGATGATCTCGCCCGACGGCAAGTACATGTACGCCTCCGACACGGATGGCTTCTTCGACTGCAAAATCGTCGGGAAAGACAGGCTTGAGATAGTCTACCGCCATGTAAAGCCTTCAGACAGCGTTGTCGCCACCAGCGTAGCCAAGCGGCAGAAATAATCGGCCTGCGACAGCCCGCCAGCATTTCGAAAACCGAAGGGGTTATCCGTTCTCCGGATAACCCCTTCATGTTGCGCCGCGACGCATGCCCCCCCCTTGGCTCAGGCCTCCTCACCGGGCGTTCGATGCATCCACCCTCCGGTTCAAATCCCCAGGTTGCCCCGGAGCGACAAGCCGCATGCACGGTTCATGCGCCCACGCGAACATCCCGGGCGGCCCCCCTTACGATTCCAGCGCGGCCCGCGGCACGTCCGCGATCAGGGCCACGCGGGTGCGGGTCTCCAGCGTGAACTCCGAGAACTCCACCACGTTGCCCACGGAGGCGTCGGCCAGGTCGTGGATGATGCCGTATTCGTCCAGCCGGAAAGCCGTGCTGCGGCCGGAGAGTATCTCCGCCGGGTTGCTCAGCGCCCCGGCCACCTCCCGCGAGTAGGCCTCGGGGTCCTGCAGGCGCTGGCGCAGCCCGGCCAGCTCGGCCTCGAACGAGGCCCGGAGCTCCCTGGCGGAGGCCAGCTTGGCGGCTTCGTCGCTCTTGTCCGAAAACATCCCGCCGATGGATTTCGTGTTGATCTCCAGAATCTTGATCTTGCAGCCCAGGGCCTTGGCCTGGTGCTCGCACTCGGCCCGGCGGGATTCCAGGTCCAGGAGCATCTCGCCGATCTTGGCGGCGTAGAGGTCCATGAGGGCGGCGACCACGGACTCCGAGAAGGCGTCATCGTCCTGGGCCACCAGCGGGCAGCGGTGGGACTCGAAGGTGAGGCCCCGTTGCAGCACGTCCCTCTGGATGACCTCCCCCTGTACCTCGCTGCCGAACTGCCCCCTGGTCACGGGCGTGGCCGTGAGCAGGATGCGGGCCGTCTCGCGGGAGGCCTCGCCGAAGAAGGAGCGCAGGCTGGCCTGATCCCTCACGAAGCCTTGCAGCTGCTCGGCCGAGGTGAACATGGCGTTGACCCGTGGCTCCTTGAAGAAGGCCTCGCGGGTCAGGAGCACCGGCTGGCCCAGGCTGCCCACCAGGCCGCGCATGTGCCCGATGGCGCGCAGGGCCGGGTCCATCAGCACGGCGGGCCGCGCCTCGGCGTGCTTGAGCTGCGGGACCGCCTCCGGCAGCAGCATGGTGGCGAGCCTGTGGGCCAGGGCCTCGTCGCCGACACCGGACGCGGCGCCAGGTGCGTAAGCAGGTGTGCGCCTGAACAATTTCAAGAGGGTCTGGAGCATGTATCCCCCGCCGGTTCCGTCAAGATGGTGGGGAAGATACCGCAACACGGGCGGCCGCGCCAACCATTTGCGCGACTTGGAAGGGTGCACGTTCCGGCTCGGCCGTCACGGATCCGGGGGAAAGGCGCGGAAGGCGGGGGCCCGGTCGCGATGCGGCGTCCGGCGCACAGGCCCCCTGCCGGATCATCTGGCCTTGGGGTAGATCACTTTCCAGTCCTGCTTCATGTCCACCACGGTCCAGCCTTTCTCCTTGGCCTCGGCCAGGGCGTTCTCGGTCCCCTTGTCGTAGGCGTATTCGCGCTTGGCGTCCGTGTGGTGCACCAGCAGGGCGAGGCGCGCGCCCGGCCCGGCCGTGGCCCATTCGAGCATCTGCTGGTCCCCGTCGGAGTTGCCGAACGCGGCCACGGGGCGGCGGCCGATGTGCAGGTTGATGCCCACGGGCTTGCCCGCCTTGTCGTCGATGAGGTCGATCTGCGGCAGCCTCACGAGCACCGGGCCGCCTGGGCGCATCTCGTATTTGGTCTTGATGCTGCTGCCCACCACCTGTTCCGGCGGCACGCCGTAGACCGCCTCGGTCCAGGGGCGCATGAACTCGATGCCGCCGCCCGAGACGATGAAGGTCTTGAAGCCGTTGGCGCGCATGTAGGCCAGCAGCTCGAGCATGGGCTGGTAGACCATCTGCGTGTAGAGCATTTTGGTCTGGGGGTGGCGGGCGGTGGCGATCCAGTCCTTCACGAGCGTCTCGAACTCGGCGGTGGTCATGCCCGCGTGGGTGGCCATGACGATGTCGACGAGGGCCTTGTCACCCTCTTTCATGGCGCCCTTCAGGTCGCCCTTGAGGATGGAGGCGAAGGGCTCCTGGGTTTTCCACTCCGGGTGCTCGGGGGCCAGCGCCTTCACGCGGTCAATGGCGAAGAACAACTGGAAATAGACCGGCTTTTCGGCCCAGAGGGTGCCGTCGTTGTCGAAAGCGGCGATGCGCTCCTCCACGGGGATGAACGACTTGGAGTTCTTGTCCGTCACGGCGGACACGAAGCCCATGATCGCGGACTTGGCCGGGCCGTCGTTCCAGGACGGCAGCGGGTCCGCCACCTGAGCGAACGCCAGCTGGGCCGAGGCCAGGGCGAACGCCAGCAGCATTGCGGGCAGGAGCGCGTGCTTGAATCTCATGGGGCCTCCGGGTGGATGGGGGTTGATGTGAACCGGACGCGGCGGGCCTCAGGGGCGCGGGGGCGGCGGGCCTGCCTCACCGGCCCAGTCTCGAAGCGGCCCCCGGCGAGTGCCGGGGGCCGCAACTGTTTCAGTGATCAGGCAGGTGCGGGCGGGCGGCCCGCCTGTTGCCCGCCTAGTTGCCGGAAGGCAACGGGAGTTTGATGCCGTTCTTCTTCAACTCCTCACGCGCCCACTCCAGGTTCTGGTACTTCGAGATGGTCAGCGGCCCGGTGTAGACCTCGCTCTGCAACTTGCGCGGCGGATACTGCACGTAGGTCTTCATCAGCTCGGTGACTTCCTGGTTGAAGGTCACCAGGGTCCAGGTCCTCTCCGTGTAGTTGTTCATGAAGATGTCGTAGCGTTCCTGCGGGTCCTGCCAGAGGTCGAAGATCTGGGGTGCGGTGGCCACGTATTTCTCGGGGCCCTTCCATCCGAGGTTGCTGTCCACGGCGAGGCCGCCGGTGGGCTGGCCGTCGTCTCCGCGCAGGTTGAACACGGCCTTGTAGTTGCCCGCGCGCACCGCGCCGGGGCTCAACTCGTTCTCGGTGAAGTAGAACCAGCTCTTGCGGGCGGACTTGCCGGTGCCGAAGAGCATGGGGGACATGTCGAAGCTGTCGAAGATGATGGGCTGGCCCTCGCGGTCCTTCTCGGGGAGCTTGAGCCCGGCCAGGGTGGCGAAGGTGGACATCAGGTCCAGGCCGCCCACGATGTCGTGGTTCCTGGTGTTGGCTTTGATCTTGCCGGGCATCCAGGCGATGGCCGGGACGCGGTTGCCGCCTTCGCGCACGGTGCCCTTGGTGCCCCTGAAGGGGGTGTAGCCCGCGTCTGGGTACACGTCCTGCCAGGCGCCGTTGTCGGTGGTGAAGAAGACGATGGTGTTCTTGTCCAGGCCGAGGGCGCGCAGCTTGTCCATGATGCGCCCGATCCTGGTGTCCAGTTCCACGACGGAGTCCGCGTACTTGCTCTTGGAGAGCGACTTGTGCTCGAACTCGGGGGCGGGAAGGTTGGGCTGGTGCACCTTCATGAAGTTCACGTTGATGAAGAAGGGCTTGCCGGACTTCTTGGCGTCGTCCAGGAACTCGATGGCGGCCTTCTCCACATAGGAGTCGAAGAAGGGGATGCCCACCACGCCTTTCTCAGGCGTGTTCACATACTGGCCGTTGATCTTGAAGTCTTCCTTGGGCTTTTCCCCGGCTTTGCCGGAGAGGGCGCCCTTGGTCACCTTCTGGAACATCGCCCGCATATCCGGCGCCATGTCCGGGAACCAGGTGGGGTCGGCGTACGTGTAGGCGTTCAGGTGGTACAGGCCCACGTAGCGCATTTCGTCGTAGCCCTGGGCGTTGGGCAGCGCGTAGTCGTCCTCGCCCAGGTGCCATTTGCCGGTGAAGTAGGTCTGATATCCGGCCTGCTTGAGCACGGAGGCCAGGGTCCATTCGGCTGCGGGCAGGCCGCCGCCCTGGCCCTGGAAGGCCACGGTGGTCATGCCGCTGCGGTTGGGGATGCGCCCGGTCTGCATGGCGGCGCGCCCCGGGGTGCAGCTCGGCTGGGCGTAGAACGAGAACATGGTCATGCCCTCGCTGGCCAGGCGGTCCAGGCTGGGGGTGGGCATGCCGCGCCCCTCGCCGCCGCCGAAGACGCCCAGGTCGCCGTAGCCCACGTCGTCGCCCACGATCAGCAGGATGTTGGGCTTGTCCGCAGCCAGGGCGGCCCCGGCCAGGAAAAGCAAGGCAGTCAGCGCAGCCGCCGCTCGTTTTATCAGGTTATTCATCCGCAAACGCCTCCTTGTCTCGTTGAGGTCCGCCCCCAGGGAGCGGGTACAGCCGCTGTTCGGCTCACGACCCGGGACAGCCCGGAACGCCACCTCGCCGCAAAGTCCAGGAAGGCTCAGCCTGGCCGGTCTTTTCGACCTAGCTCCAATGTTTATGCCCCACCCTGTTCCGATATACCATTAAAAAGTACATGCCCGACTCCCCCACCCCTGTTGAGGCGCAAGCTGGCAGGCTCCTCAGCGCACTTACGCTACGATGGGCGAAGCTGCCTTGCGGGCATTGCCGTGGCGGTTTCGATTGTTTAGCATGTCTCGCGATCCATCCCCGCAGCCGCAACCGGCAGGAGCGCCCCATGGTCCACGCCCTCGCCTCCCTCGTCTTCCTGGCCCTGGCCTTCGCCGTGCTCTGGCTGGCGCACCGGCTCTGCGCGGACCGCATCGCGCGCGCGGGGGACTCCTCCCTCGAGGAACAGGTCTGTTCCCGAAACAACGCCGCCGTGGCCCTGCGCTTCGCATCCTTCGCCCTGGCCTCGGCCCTGGGCCTGTGCGGCCCGCTCATGGCCCCCTCCACCGGGTTTTTCCGCGACGTGGCCGGGTTCGCCTTCACCGGGGCAGTGCTCCTGGCCCTGCTGGTGGCGGCCTTCGGCCTGCTGGACAAGCTCGCCCTGCCGAAGATCGACAACACCAGGGCCATTCTGGGCGGAAACCTGGCCGTGGGCCTAGTCGAGGCCGGGGGCGGGCTGGCCACGGGGCTCATCCTGCGGGCCGCCTTCACCGGGCAGGGGACGGTTTTCTCCGGCGTGGTGTTCTTCCTGCTCGGGCAGTTGACCCTGATCCTTTTCCTGAAGCTGCTGGAGCGCCTCTCCCCCTACGACGACCAGGCCGAGATAGCCCGGGGCAACGCCGCGCTGGGGCTGCACCTGGGCACCATGCTGGCGTGCCTCGGCATCATCCTGGCCTCGGCCGTGCTCGGCGACTTCACGCACTGGGGGGAGGATCTGGCGGCCTTCGCGCTGGCCGCCGTGCGCGGGGTGGCGCTGCTGCTGGCCTGCTCCTGGCTGGCGGACAAGGTCTTCCTGGCGGGCACGACCCTCGGCGAGGAGATCGTCCGCGACAGGAACCTGGCGGCGGTCATCGCCGAGGCGGGCGTGAAGCTGGGCATCGCCCTCATCATCGCGGCCACGGCGTAAGGCGCGCGCCATGAAACGCTCCCGCCATATCGCCATCGGCCTTGTGGTCTCGGTCAGCCTGACCCTCTCCGGGTGCTCTTTCGACGATGACGACGACGAAGGCGAGCAGGGCTACAGGTCCGGCAGCTACAGCAACGTCATCTACCACAGCTCCGGGCGGCCCTTCATCGTCGGGGAGGACCGCTCCATCAGGCCCATGCCCCCCGACCATCCCAACTACGGCGGCGCCGTGGCCGAAGGCCGGGCCATAGCCTCGGGCACCCAGGCCCACGCCGGGCGGGCCTACGTGACCAGGGGCGGGTTCGGCTCCACCGGCGGCCGGCTCTCCGCCTCGGCCTAGCCATGCGACGCATCCCCATCGAACCCAGGCCCGGCTGGCAGGCCACGGTGGAATGCCAGGGCTTCATCTTCCACACCCTGGACGACGTTCCCTACTGGGACGAGTCGGCCTACTACCTGTTCACCGCAGAGGAGGTGGACGCGGTGGAGCGCGCCGCCAACGACCTGCACGAGCGCTGCCTGGAGGCCGCGCAGCACATCATCGACACACGCCGCTGGGCCGACCTGGGCATCCCCGAATCCGCCGTGCCGCTCATCGAGGCCGCCTGGGAGGAGGAGCCCCCCTCCATCTACGGCCGCTTCGACTTCGCCTTCGACGGCACATCGCCCCCCAAACTGCTGGAGTACAACGCCGACACCCCCACCAGCCTGCTGGAGGCCTCGGTGATCCAGTGGTTCTGGCTCCAGGACGTTTTCCCCGGGCTGGACCAGTTCAACTCCATCCACGAGAAGCTCCTGGCCCGCTGGGCCGAACTCAAGCCCAAGCTGCGCGGCGAGATCCTGCACTTCGCCTCCACCAGGGACGTGGAGGACATCATCACCGCCAACTACCTGCGCGACACCGCCCAATCGGCGGGCCTCTCCACGGACTTCCTGCACGTGGACGAGATCGGCTGGAACTCCCTGGCCATGCGCTTCGTGGACATGGGCGGCAGGCACATCGAGAGCCTGTTCAAGCTCTACCCCTGGGAATGGCTCCTGCGGGAGGAGTTCGGGCAATACCTGGCCTACGCCTCCGAGCGGATGTGTTTTATCGAACCGGCCTGGAAGATGCTGCTCTCCAACAAGGCCATCCTGCCCATCCTCTGGGAGCTGTTCCCCGGCCACCCCAACCTGGTCCCGGCCTACCTCGACGGCCCGCGCGGGATGACCGGCTACGTAGTCAAGCCCAAGCTGGCCCGGGAAGGGGCCAACATGGCCCTGGTCAAGGGCGGAACGACCATCGAACGCACGGGCGGCGGCTACGACGAATCCGACGTGGTGTGGCAGGCCCTGTGCGAGCTGCCGGACTTCGGCGGGGCCAAGCCCGTGGTCGGGGCCTGGGTGGTGGGGGGCTGGGCCGCGGGCATGGGGATCAGGGAATCGGCGGGGCGCATCACCACCAACCTGAGCCGCTTCGTTCCCCACGCCTTCGAGCCCGCCTGAGCAGCGGCTTCTGCCCGCCCTGGCGCGAACCTGCTGCGCCCGCGCGCCAGGTTGTATCAATTCCACTATGCTTTTTATTATTATATCATTATACGGGGGCGAAGTTGAAGGGCGTGGGAATGGCGTACAACGCCCGCCCCTGGGTTGGCGGGTCTTTCCGCCTGGACGCGGCGGCGCTCGTTGCGGGGGTGCCGACGCAAGAATGAAACTTCATGCGTTCTATTGAGGCTTCAAGATGGAATCCGATCCCACCCGGCCGACCGAAATGACCGGCGCACCTGACGACACCCACCCCAACCCCGAAACGGCCGGCCCCCTGGGCGAGTGCTCCCAGGGCCCCGGCACCCACACCACACCCACCCACATCGTGGGCATAGGCGCATCCGCGGGCGGCCTGGAGGCCCTCGAATCCTTCTTCGACCACATGCCCCCCAACTGCGGGCTGGCCTTCGTGGTGGTGCAGCACCTCTCGCCCGACTTCATCAGCATGATGGACGAGATCCTGGCCAGGCACACCAAGCTCGACATCCGCATCGCCGAGAACGACATGCCGGTGGAACCGAACGTCATCTACCTGCTGCCCCCCAAGATGGTGATGGTCATCTCAGACGGCAGGCTGCTGCTCTCCGAGCGGGACCCCGGCCAGACCCTCAGCCTGCCCATCGACATCTTCTTCCGCTCCCTGGCCCACGACGCGGGGAACAAAGCCGTGGCCGTGGTGCTCTCCGGCTCAGGCAGCGACGGCTCCCACGGCATCCTGCACGTGCGCGAGGCGGGCGGCTACGTCATCGCCCAGGACGTGAAGACCGCCAAGTTCGACAGCATGCCCGGCAGCGCCATAGCCACCGGAGTGGTGCACCAGGTGCTCAACCCCGAGGCCATGCCCGGGGCGATCCTGGCCCACGCCAGGCAGACGCCCGCGAAGGAGATCCCCAAACCCCAGACCGTGGACGAGGGCGAATATTCCGAGGTCTTCCAACTGCTCAACAAGGGCTACGGCATCGACTTCGCCTATTACAAACCCGCCACGGTATCCCGGCGCATCCAGCGCCGGATGAGCATGGGCGGGTTCGAGCATGTGAAGCAATACGCCGAGCACCTGGAGAACGACCGGGAAGCCCTGAGCCTGATGTACAAGGATCTGCTCATCGGCGTGACCCAGTTCTTCCGCACGCCGGGCGCGTTCGATCATCTGGAGCAGGTGGTGATCCCCACCATCCTGGACAAAGCCGACCCCGACCTGGGCGTACGGGTCTGGGTGGCGGGCTGCGCCACCGGCGAGGAGGCCTACTCCGTGGCCATGCTCTTCCAGGAGCGGTCCGCGATGATGGAGAACCCGCCGAACGTGAAGATATTCGCCACCGACGTCCACAGGGAGTCGCTGGCCATCGCCTCCTCCGGCACCTACACGGAGGAGAGCATGAACAACGTCTCGCACTCGCGCCGCGAGAGGTTCTTCCGCACGGTCCACACGCACTACCAGGTCACCCAGGATCTGCGGCAGATGATCGTGTTCACCCAGCACGACGTGGTGAATTCCCCTCCGTTCACGAAGATCGACCTCATAGTCTGCCGCAACCTGCTCATCTACCTGCAGCCCGCCGTGCAGCGGAAAGTTCTCGCCATGTTCCATTTCGCCCTCAAGCCCAAGGGAACTCTCTTCCTGGGCCCCAGCGAAACCCTCGGCGACATGGAGGACGAATTCGACTCCGTGGACCGGCACTGGCGCATCTTCGCCAAACGCCGCGAGGCGCGCCTGACCAATTTCGCCCGCAGGCCGGACGGCCTGGCCCTCTCGGCACGCCAGATCGTCCTGCCGCAACTCCCCCGCCAGATGGGGGGCGATAAATGGCTCCTGGGCGTGTACGACCAACTGCTCGAGAAACGGATGCCCCCGGGGTTCCTGCTCAGCCAGCGCAACGAGATCATCCACACCTTCGGAAACGCCAGCCGCTTCCTGCAGCATCGCGGGCGCACCAGCCTGGACATACTCGACCTGGTGCAGGGCGACCTGCGCATCGCACTCTCCACCGCCATCCAGAAGGCCCTGCGGGACAAGGCGCCCGTGGCTTACGGCAGGGTGCAGGCCCTGGCGGGCGACGCGGAGGAGTCCGTCTCGCTGTTCGTGGAGCCCGTGACGGGCAAGCACGATGACGAGACGTATCTCCACGTGGTGCTTGAGCCCGTGAAGGCTGCCGAGAAGCTGCCCAAGGCGGCGGATTTCGACATCGACGAAGGCTCCAGGGAACATCTGGAGATGGTCGAAAACGAGCTCAGGTTCACCAAGGAGAACCTGCAGGCCACCATCGAGGAACTGGAGACGAGCAACGAGGAATTGCAGGCCTCCAACGAGGAGCTGGTGGCCTCCAACGAGGAGCTGCAGTCCACCAACGAGGAGCTGCACTCGGTCAACCAGGAGCTCTACACGGTCAACTCGGAGTACGAGAACAAGATCAACGAGCTCCTCCAGCTCAGCAGGGACATGGACAACCTGCTCAAGAGCACCGAGATCGGCACCATCTTCCTGGACAGGGAGCTCCAGATCCGCAAATTCACGCCCTCGGCCACGGTCTCCTTCAACCTCATGCCGCAGGACATCGGCCGCCCCATCCAGCACATCTCCTCCAACATCGTCGGCGACGACGAGATGCTGTTCAACGCCCGCAAGGTGCTCGAGAGCGGCGTGCCCTCCCAGAAGGAGGTCAGGACAGCCGACGGCGTCTGGCTGCTCAAGCGCATCCTGCCCTACCGCACCGAATCCGGCGGGGTGGACGGCGTGCTCATCACCTTCGTGGACATCACCAGGCTCAAGCACGTGGAGCAGGAGTACCGCAAGAGCGAGAGCAAATTCCGGGTCATCTTCGAGCAGTCCGTCATCGGCATGGCCTTTCTGGACAACGGCGGGCGCGTTCTCGACGCGAACAAGGCCCTGGGCGGGATGCTCGGCCAGGCCAGGAGCCTGGTTCTGGGCAAACGCCTGGATCAGCTCGCCTCCCCCGAGGACGCCGAGGAATGCCGGGAGTGCTTCATGCGCCTTGCCGCCGGGAAGGCCGACAGGGTCCATAAGGACATCCGGTTCGCCACGGCCAGAGGCGAGGCGATCTGGGGCAGGCTGACGATCTCCCTGCTCCACGACTCCGAGGACGCCAGCTTCTTCGCCGTCGGCATGATCGAAGACATATCCGACCGCAAACGCTTCGAAGCCGACATCGTCAACGCCAAGGACTGGGCCGAGGCCGCCAGCTCCGCCAAGACGGAATTCCTGGCCAACATGAGCCACGAGATCCGCACCCCCATCAGCGGCATCATGGGCATGACCGACCTGCTCCAGGCGTCCCTCACGCGCCCGGAAGAGGCCACCTACCTTTCCATGATCCGCGCCTCGGCCCAGTCACTGCTGGGCATCGTCAACGACGTCCTCGACCTCTCCAAGATCGAGGCCCAGAAGCTCGAGCTCAACGTCGCCGAGTTCGACCTCGACGAAATGCTGGAAACCGTGGTCAAGGGATTCTCCGTGCAGGCCAAGGAGAAAGGGATAGAACTCCGGCTGGACAAGGCGCCCGACATGCCCAAGTGCATTCTGGGCGATTCGCTGCGCATCGCCCAGATCATCAAGAACCTGCTCTCCAACGCGCTGAAGTTCACCGAAGAGGGGTCTGTCACCCTCAGGCTGGGCGTGGCCGACGCTTCAGGCGGGGCGGTGACGCTGGAAATCGCCGTCGAGGACACGGGCATCGGCATACATCCGAACCAGATGGAGAAGCTCTTCAAAAACTTCTCGCAAGCCGACAGCTCCTACTCCAAGCGCTTCGGCGGCACGGGCCTGGGCCTGGCCATATCGAAAAGGCTGGCCGAGATGATGCACGGGAGCATCACCGTGGCAAGCGAACCGGGCAAGGGCAGCGCGTTCACGTTCACGGCCTCGTTCCACACGGTGGAGGCGGCCAAGAAGAACGCTCCCGCCAACGGCTCGACGCTCCCGCAGGGCCTTATCGCACGCGGCCCCCTGGACGTCCTGGTGGCCGAGGACAACTCCGTGAACAGGATCTTCATCACCCGCGTGCTGGAGATGGCCGGGCACAGGCCCGCGGTCGCCTCCAACGGCGAGGAGGTGCTGGAGGCGCTGGGCAAGGCCCACTTCGACCTCGTGCTCATGGACATCCAGATGCCCGTGCTGGACGGCATCAAGACCACCGAACTCATCCGCAAACACCCCGACCCCGCGGTGCGGGACATCCCGATCATCGCGCTCACGGCCTATTCCATGGTCGGAGACAGGGAGCGCATCCTGGCCACGGGGGTGGACGACTACCTCGCCAAGCCCGTGGAGCTCGCCGACCTGGCCAAGGCCATCTCCCGGGTCATGTCCGCACGCAAGCAGTAGCCTTCCGGGTCGCCGCCCCACTCCGGCGGACACTGGCGGGGTCCGGCGTGATCCGGCGGAGCCCGGCCTGGTCCGGCGTGATCCGGCGTGGCCGGGGCGGCGCTCCCTATTGCAGCAACAGTTTGATCGCCCCCACCACCGTCGGCCCGGCTTTCACGGCGAACCCGCCGGGCACCGCCGGGCCAGCGGGACTCTCCCCGGCGGGGCTCACGGCGGTGATCTTCCAGACGTAGAGCCCCGGCCTCACCAGGGTCCTGGTCATGCTCGTATCCGTGACCGGGCTGCCCGTCAGCTTGGCGAACGCCCCCCCGTTGAAGGACTCGTACACATTGAAGCCCGTCACCCCGGGGATCGCGGGATCCCAGCGCAGAGCCCAGATTTTGCGCTTGGCGTCCTGCGGCAGGACCGAGAGGCCCAGGGGCGCGGGCGTGGTGAAGTTCTGCGCCGTCAGCACCGGGGACACCGCCGTTGACCCCGGAACCATGTCCGGCCCCAGCGGCGTCACCGTGCAGGAGTAGCCCCCGAGCACGCTCAGGGGTTCGTCGTGGAACGGCGGGGCGCGGAAGAAGGCCGGGGCCGCGCCGGAACGGTCAAGGCGGTAGGCCTGCGCCCCCTCCACAGGGGTGAAGTTCACCTGCACGCCCAGGCCGTCGGGGGTCACAGCCAGGTCCGTGATGTCGGGCGGGGGGGGGCCGGAGGCCGTGCCCAGCGAGCCGCGCACCGGTATGGACAGGGGGCTCTCCAGGCCGGAGGCCACCGTGGTCACCGCGAACCAGTCCTGCGCGGCCAGGCCCGGCTCGTTCTCCGCAAGCAGGTTCAGCACGGCGCTGCGCACCGGCGTGGAGGTTATCCTCTGGGTGATGGTCCCGGCGCTGGAGCCCTTGTAGACGTGATAGCCCTCCAGCCCGCGCTCGGAGCTGGGCAGCCAGGTGAGCATCATCCCGGTCTTGCCGGGGTAGGCCATGAGGGCCAGGGGCGCTTTGACGCTCCCCGAGGCCCAGAAGGTCGACGACTTGGACTCGGGGCCGCTCAAGCTGTCCCAGATGGAGGCCTCGATCGTGTTGTAGCCGTAGTTGAGCCTGGCCAGGTCCGGCACCTGATAGGTGGCCTGTGTGCTGCCCAGGGAGCTGAAGGACGGCACCATCACCCCATTGATGCGGCAGGTCAGGCTCTGGGAGTCGTAGGCGGACTGGTAGCCGCTGTAGGCGATGGTGATGAGCGGCGTGAGCGAGCCCACGTAGCCGTTGTTGGCCGGGTTGATGGTGAACTGGTGGTACTGCTCGTAGGGCGTCGGCGTGTAGTCCATCGGCAGCACTGGGCCGAAGGACGCGTTGTACGTCACCTGGGAGCGCGGGGGCAGCAGCCTGCTGACGTTGCCCGCGTCGGTGACGCGCAGCGTGCCCGTGACATTGGTGGCGGTCATGCCGCCATTGCTCAGGATGCTCACCACGGCGGCGTTGTTCCCGGTGAGGGCGTCCGGGGGGGTGAACCCGCTCGCGCCCGCCGCCTGGGCCGCCGAAGCCTGACCGGCAGTCTGGAGGGGCTGAGCGGCCCCCGGCTGCGGCGGGCTCTGGTAGCCCAGAACCTCCGCACCCTTCTCCAGGGTGTAGCCGATGGTCTTGCTGGCGCCTTTGCGCAGCAGCCAGCTGGAACCCGGAGCCACGGCGTTGACGCCCGCCTGGATGAGCTTGTCCCAGATGAACTCGCGGGCGTATTCCCTATGGTTGATGGCCAGATCCTGCGCGAAGTTGGTGAACTTGATGGTCCAGCACACCGATTTGGCCTGAAGCTCGTCCTCTCCCACGATGACGATTGTCTCGCCGGTCTTGTCCGGGTCGTAGCCGTCGGTCAGGGCAACCTCCCGCACCTGGCCGTCGGCGAACTCCACGCTCACGAAGGGCAGCACCACGCCCCAGGGGGCCACCACGGGCTGGAGCCTGAGCCAGTCGCCCTTGTCCACCCGCATGTTGGCCTGGACCGGGCTCCAGGCTCCGGAAAGCATGTCCTTGCGCTCCACCCCCATGTCCGACGCGCCCAGGATGTAGCCGAAGGCCAGCTCGATGGGGCCGCTCATCATGGGCTCGTCCCCGATGGCGAAGCCTATCCTGCCGGTGCGCTTGGGGCCCACGAACTCCGAGAGCGGGCAGGTTATCATGAAGTCGGCCTTGCCCCAGTCGTAGTAGGTGGAGGTGGTCGGCGAACTGGGGGTGACCTCGAACGGCTCCGTGACGACCAGGTCGAAGCTTTCGCCGCTCACAGGCAGACGCGTCAAGGCGTAGCCGCCCTGCCCGTTGGGCGTGAACTGCAGGTCGTAGGCCCCAAGGAAGCCCGGACCCGACCAGCCCCCCGAGACCCAGGTGTGGCGGAACTGGGCGACGTCCAGTTCCACGACCCCGCTGAAGTACACTGTGGGCAGCCCGCCGGGCGGCTGGAGCTCCGCGTAGATCGTCAATGGCCAATAGTTGCTGTAGCCCGAATCCTTTTGGTCCGCGGCGTAGAAGCTCTCGCTGGTGTATTTGGCGTTGACCGCGTCCGTGCCCACCTTGCTGAAGTTCAGGCCGATGCGCTGCGGATCGACGGTCAGGTTCACGGTGCCCGGGGCGGACCCTTTATAGATCGCCTTGACCGTGAGCCCCACAGTGCCCTGCGACTGGAACAGCGCGGTCTGCAGGGTCGTGCCCCCGTAGGTTTGAGTCCCGGTGCCCACGGCTGCCACCTTGGAATTGCCGCCCATGTCGGAGAGGGTGAACTCCAGGTCCCAGTCGGCGTCCAGGGTCAGGGTCAGGTTGGCGGCCGCCGCAGGGGCGGCGCACAGCAGCAGGGTCAGCAGGCATAGCGCGGCGAGGGTCGGGCGGGCGGGCATGGCGGTCTCCGTCGTCTGTCGGTTGCCGCAGGCGAAAGGACCATGCGGCCGGTAGGCAGGTGGCGGTGAAAGCCCGGAGAGCCGGGTACGGCGGAAGACGGCACGGACGGAACGGTTTGCTTCGCCTGCATCTCGCGGCCAGGGTGGGCCACGGAAAGATGGGCGCGAAGTACATCTTGCGTCATGCCACTATACAATACCCGCACAAGGCCCGCAACTGCGCAGTTTTCATCACTCAGAGACCATGTTTGCAGCCAACATATTTGCGAGCAACAGCAATCTCCAGTCGTTTTCACCGCTTGCGACCGTTTCTGCGGCGGCATCGTCATCGGCCGTCCGCCCTGCCCCGGTGTCCGGCGGCGGGCCTCACGCCATGCTTGTGCACCGGGCCGGAAAAGGCGTATGATGGAATGAAGTGCGCCTGGTGCGCCAACCGGCAAGGAGGATCGAAGTATATGGCCACGCCTGAAGAACTGGTCCGGGGCATGCGGGAGAACATGAACCAACTGGCCCAGGCCTGCGAAGGCCTGGACGAGGCCACGGCATCCAGGGCCCCGGCCGGGCGCTGGAGCCCCAAGCAGATACTCTCCCACCTGAGCGGGCCTGAGGGCATGGGCATGCTGCCCCTGCTCAAGGCCTTCCTTGAGGCGGACACCCCGAAAATCGACCTGGTGGTCGAGAACCCCTTCTACACCGACAAGCGGGACGCCATGTCCTTCACGGAGTTGCTTGAGGGCGTCCGGCGCGAATACGAGGCCGTGGCCGCCTTCACCCTGGCCCTCACGCCGGAGCAGCTGGCCCGCAAGGCGCACATCCCCGCCTTCAAGGATACGCCCCTGGGCGAGCGCCCCACCCTGGAGCAGATGATCTTCGGCCTGACGGACTTCCACGTCCGCTTCCACACCGACCACCTGCGCGAGGTGGTTGCGGCGCTGCGGGCTTCCGGCGACGCCTGAAACCCTCCAATCACGGGAGACCAACCCATGCGGATCGAACCCTATCTGTTCTTCGAGGGCCGCTGCGACGAGGCGCTGGCCTTCTACGCCGAGGCCGTCGGCGCCCAGGTGACCATGCTCATGCGCTACAGCGACAGCCCCGAACCGCCCGCCCCCGGCATGATCCCATCCGGCTCGGAGGACAAGGTGATGCACGCCAACGTGCGCGTGGGCGACACCGCCTTCATGGCCTCGGACGGCAACTGCCGGGGCGAGCCGGACTTCCGGGGCTTCTCGCTCTCGCTGACCGTCGCCGACGAGGCCGAGGCCAAGCGGGCTTTCGCCGCCCTTGGCGAAGGCGGCCAGGTGCTGATGCCCCTGGGCAAGACCTTCTTCTCGCCCTGCTTCGGCATGCTCACGGACCGCTTCGGCGTGGGCTGGATGGTCATCGTGCCTGCATAGAGCCCCTGCTCACAAAGCAAAGGCCCCGGCCCGCCTCGCGGCGCTCCGGGGCCTTGATTCCTGTACCGTTCGGCGGCCGCACCATGTTGCATGCAACGGCGTATGCCGCCCTATATGCATCCCTCCGCCCTGGGTCGCGGCTGCAGTTCTTTCGGGAAACGCCCCGCGACTACGCTGCCTGACGGTGATGGCGTCGAATCAACCTACCGGCCTGTTCACTCCCAGCAGCACCCTCGCCATGTCGCCCTGCTCCTTATACGAGGCAAAGACCAGGTATGGCGCGAGGAACAGCATCCCGCCGAAAAAGCCTGCCACTCCCAGCACGATCCCCCAACGGGAGAAACCATGCCGCCAGGCTGTCCATATACCAGATAGTGCGAGGAAACATGCGAAATCCAAGTTGAACTGCCCAGGCCAGGTCAATGCGGCCAACTCGCCGAAAAACACAGGAAACAGATTCCATCCGTGAGTCGACACAACCACACCAGTATAAATCAATATGCATACGGTGAAAAGAGCAAGTAACATCCTGAAGTTGTGCATTGACTATCCTTCCTGTTTACGCTTGTGCATGTGTCCGGAAGGAAGTACACGCGTAAGGTATATCAAGCAATTACCTCAGAGGTAATGATCATGAACAATCTTTATGCCATCGCAACCAACGATAAGGCTGCTGGCAGCATGATCCGTTTCTGGCGCTCGATACGAAAAGTGAGCCAGTTGGACCTGGCTTTGGATGTCGGGATTTCGGCAAGGCATTTGAGTTTCATTGAAACTGGAAAATCCAATCCGAGCCGAGCCATTATTCTCAAGATAGCGGGCGCCCTCAAGATGCCGCACAGACACTTGAATTCACTGTTGACAGCTTCAGGCCATGCTTCAGAATACGGGGATAAGCCTGTCGAGGAGAAGAATATGACCATGGTCCTCCATGCTTTGCGTCGCATGTTGGACAAGCATGATCCGTACCCTGCTTTCGTTGTCAACGCCACATACGACATTCTGATGACGAACCACGGGTACAATCGCCTAGTATCGCTTCTTGTTGGCGAATCTACAATGAGAAAGTACAAAAACATTTACAGACTCACGTTCTCAAGTGACGGCTTGTGCCGTCACATTAAAAACTGGAACGTGGCGCGAGACTTCATGCTTGATCGATTGCATGGCGAGGCGCTGTCCACCCACAACACGGCGTTGTTCTCGCTTTATGAGGAACTTGCAGAGGGTCAGAAAGAGATGAAGAACTGTTTGAGGGCAGTTGACAGTGATCTGCCCATTTTGAGCATAACATTTGAGCAGAACGACCTGAGAGCATCTTTCTTCACTATGCTGACAACCCTTGGAACCCCGCTCGACGCGACTACGCAGGAGTTGCGCATCGAGTCACTCTTTCCTGCCGACGAGCCGACGAAGGAATTATTCTCTGGGTACAGCGCATCATGACCGCGGCGGCAGGCACAGCACAGCCTCCCGCTGGGCTGGCAAGCCCGGCGACGTGAAATTCTCCGCGAACCGCTGCCGCCTCTCAGCAACCCCTTGTCGTGGCTGTTCGGCAGCAGCATCCGCGCCTCATGGCCGCCTTGTGCCGACAAAACCCGGAGGCATCAGGCTTTCGCCCTCCTTGGCCTCGGCACTCAATCCACGTAATTGATCCTGGCGGGGCCGCGCCTGGCCGGGCGGTGGTACTCCACGGCGGGTTTGCCGAAGAGCATGGCGTAGCCCAGCAGGTGATCCTCGGGCAGGCCCAGGTGCGCCACCAGGTGCGGGCACACGGAGAGGGCCATCATGAACAGGCCGTCCCAGAGGGTGCCCAGGCCGTGGGCGCTGGCCAGCAGCTCGAACTGGGCCAGGGCGATGTGCACGTCCTGCACGGGGCAGGGCGCGGCCTTGGGCGCGCTGGTGAGCAGCAGGTGCGGCGCGCCGCGCAGCACCACGTCGAGCCCCATGTCCCTCCAGGCGCGCACCACGAAGTTGAGGTATTTCCCGGCCAGCCCGCCGGGCAGCTCCCCGGCCTTCTCCAGCTTGTCCAGGCAGGCCATCATCTCCTTGCCCAGTACCCTCATGCGGCCCTTGTCGCGCACCACGGTGAAGAGCACATCCTGCGCGTTGACCCCGGTGGGGGCGTGGCAGGCGGTCTGCACCAGGCTGTCGATCAGCTCAGGCGGGAGGTTCTCGTCCTTGTAGCGCCGCACGGACCTGCGCCAGCGTATCAGGTTGTCCACCTCTTCCGGGGCGGGCAGGCTTTTGGCCTCGTCGGCCTCCTTGGGGTCGCAGCCCAGGATCGAAATGGCTCCCGTGGGGCAGACCATGTAGCAGTGGAGGCAGCGGTAGCAGCCCTCCTCATTGGTGATGGCGGGCAGGTCGTCCAGGGCGATGACGCCCGCGGGGCAGTCGGTCGCGCACTCCCCGCAGCGTATGCACAGGTCCCCGTCCACATGGAATTGCAGCATCGCGCCCTCCTGTTCTGGCGTTCCGGTTGGATGGCCGGGCATGCGGGCCGGGCCTGCCCGAACTGTAAACCCGGAGCGCGCCCGCGCACAAGGCCCGCCTTCATGGACAAGCCCGCCCCGGGGGGCTAGCATGGTCGGACAATGAACATGGAAACAGGCGGCGGAACGATCTTCGCGGTGGGCGACATCCACGGGCGGGCGGACAAGCTCGACGCCCTGCTGGGGCGTCTGCAGGGCTTGGCCCCCGAGGCCCGCTACGTCTTCCTGGGGGATTACATCGACCGCGGCGGGCAGACCCGCCGCGTGCTGGAGCGGCTGCTGGCCTTCAAGGCGAAGCGGCCGGACACGGTGTTCCTCATGGGCAACCACGAGGCCGCCCTGCTGCGCTACGCAACCAGCCAGGACCCGGAGGAGCTGCGCCTGCTGCGCGCCTCGGGCTTCCAGGCCACCCTGGACAGCTACGGGGCAGGCCCCGGATTCACGGGGCTCGATTTCATGCCCGGGAGCCACAGGGACTTCCTGCTCGGGCTGGAGCGCTGGCGAAGGGTCGGCGATTACGTCTTCTTCCATGCCCCCATGCCCCACGGCACGGACCCGGACCAGGCCGGCCCCGTGGCCCTGGAGGCCCTGCTGGGCAACCGCACCCCGGACCCCGAGGGCTGGGCCGCCTCCGGTGAAACCTTGGTCTTCGGGCACATGCCCCTGGAGACGCCCCTGGTGGCCCCGGGGCTCATCGGGCTGGACACCGGCGCTGGTTCAGGGCGCGTGCTCACCGCCCTGGAGCTTCCGGAGCTGCGCTTCCACCACGCCTGAAATACCGGGGCTCGCCGCCCGGCTCAACCGCCTCCGGGCGGGCGCTCGATGCGGCCCTGCTCTCGCTCCTCGCCGGGCTTCGCCACAGCGGTGAGCAGGCGAGCTCCACCCGTACCAAGCAGCGGGCTCACCGCTCCGCCGCTTCCGCCTCCAGCCCCTCCAGGGCGTAGTCCCCGCTCCGGAAGGCCCTGGCCACGCGCCCGGGCATCCCGTCGTCCACCATCACCGCGTCCAGGAGCCTGCTGAACCCCAGGAATCGGCCCAGCATCTCCATCTTGGCGCGCATGGTCTCCCGCGAGCCCTCGGTGAGCACCCCGGTGACCATGTCGCCCTGGCGGGTGGTGAAGAACTCCTCCGCCTGGAGCACCGTCTCCACGAACACGGCGCGCCTCTCGCGCTGCACCCGCGCCGTGCCCCCGCCCTTGAAGCGGAAGCGGATGGAGTTCTCGCGGGAGTTGGCCCCGCATACGGCGTCGATCATCACGAAGTGGTAGTCCACGCGGGCGTTGAGGTTCAAATAGTCCCGGGTGACCAGGGCGTAGTTGGGGTTGCCCACGGGGCGCTCGCCCCCGGGGTCCAGCAGCGCGCGGGACATGAGCCCCGTGACCCCCTGGATGGGCGGAGCCGCGCCCCAGCGCAGCCCCGGCGTGGCCATGCCCGCGCACAAGGCCTTGAGCGGCTCGCAGAGCACGCCCTCCAGCCCGATCTCGGTGGAGCGGCCCGGGGTCAGGCCGCCGCCCAGGTCGATCATCAGGAAGTCGAGCCCCTGGCCGTCGCGGATGCGCCGCACCAGGGCGAAAGCGCCCTCGGCGATGGCGTCGCCGGTCTCGAACAGGGCGATGACCGCCTTCTCGTGGATGAAGCGGACCATGTCGTGCAGGGACTTGCACTCCAGGATGGAGAAGGTGGGGCCGTAGGCGTCGGTGAGGTTGAGCCGCAGCACCAGCTCGCGCACGCCCGAGGAGGCCTGGGGGCTCCTGGCGGGCTCCCGGCGCGGCCTTGGGGGCGCATCGCGCCAGAGGCGTCCGTCCGTGGGCCAGACCGCGCCCGCGTCCGCGTCCGCCAGCACCCAGTCGCCGGGGGACAGGGCCGTGGTGGCGGAGCCGAGCCCGGTTATCATGGGCACGCCCAGCTCCCGCGAGAGGCAGGCTAGGTGGTCCAGGGGGTTGCCCATGTCCACCAGCAGGGCCGCCAGACCTGGCACCAGGGGCGCGGCGTCCACAAGGCTCTGGTGCAGGGCCAGCACCACCGGCCCTTCGAGCCGGGCCGCCTCGGCCAGCTCCCCCCTGGAGCGGGCCACGGCCACCCGTCCGGCCGCCTTGCCCGGCGATGCCCCGAGCCCGCCCTCAAGCAACGCGCCTGGCCGGGCCTCCTGCCGGGCGGAGACGCCCTGGCCGAGCCTGGCCGGGCGGGACTGAAGAATCCAGAGCGCGCCCTCGTGGTCCATGGCCCATTCGATGTCCCTGGGGCCGCCGCCCAGGGCCTCCATGCGCAGGGCCATGTCGCGCAGCAGGCCGATGCGCCCGAAATCGAGCACGGGCTCATGGCGCTGGCCTTCGGGAACCTCCTCCAGGACGAGGCCGCCCTCCTCGCGGGGCACCTCGCGCACGGTCTTGGCCGCGATCTCCGCGGGGGTGTTGGCCGCGTCCGGCGGCTCGGGGCCGCGCGAGGGGCGGTAGATGTCCGCCGGGGCGCGGCCCGAGACGGCCTGCGTGCCCAGGCCCGGCACGGCGGTGAGCAGCATGCGCCCGCCTTCGGCGTCCATGGGGTCCACGCTGAAGAGCACGCCCGAGGCCTTGGCGGGCACCATGCGCTGGCAGAGCACGGCCATGTCCACGGCCTGGAGCCCCACCCCGGCCCGGTGCCGGTAGGCCAAGGCCCTCGGCGAGTAGGCGCTGGCCAGCACGGCCTTGAAGGCATCCAGAAAGGCCGCCGGTGTCCGCACGTTGAGCACGCTGGCGTACTGCCCGGCGTAGGAGTGCTCGCCGCCGTCCTCGCCGGAGGCGCTGCTGCGCACGGAGATCGCCAGCGGCCCGCCCCCGGCCAGGTGCTCCCAGGCGGCCTCAAGCTGCGCTGCGAAATCGTCCGTGGGCTCGGAGGCGGCGATCATGCCCTGGGCCTGGGCAGCCAGGGCTTCCAGGTCCGCATCCGGCCGGGCGGCGTCCGCGGCCAGGGCGGCCAGCCGCTTGTCCAGCCGGGCCTGGCGCAGATACTCCCGGCAGGCCCGCCGGGTGATGACCAGGCCGCCCGGCACGGGCAGCCCGGCCCGAATGAGCGCCCCTAGTGGCTGGGCCTTGCCTCCGGCCTGCTCGCGCATGTCCGCGCCCACCTCGGCCAGGGGCAGCCAGACCGCGCCCCGCGCGCTGCGGCCGCGCTCCAGGGCCTCGTCCAGGCTGGCGCGCAAAGCTTCCAGGCGGGAATACAGCCCGGCGTAGGCGTTGCCCGTGAGGCGGTTGAGCCCGTCGGCCAGTTCCAGCACGATCTCGCACAGGTCCGCCGCCCTGGCCTCCATGACCGAGCGTTCGTTCTCCAGCAGGAGGCGGTCCACGTCGGCCATGGCCTCCAGGGCGCGCTCGTTGTCGGCCAGCAGGATGCGGAACATGTGGTAGCGGGCCTTGACCGAGCGCAGGGCCTCGCCCTTGCGCCGCTCCCTGCGCTTGCGCCAGCCTTCGGCCAGGCGGGAGAACAGCCCGGCCATCAGCCCGCCTCCGTGAGCCCGGAGGCTTCCAGGAACCGGCGGGTGAATTCGGCCACGTGGGCCTCGGAGGTCAGCTCCACGTCCAGTTGCCGGGTGTAGGCCGTGAGCGCGCCCAGGAAGCGCAGCGTGTCCAGGGCGTCGGCGGATTCCATGAGCTTCTTCTTGCCCACCACCAGGTCCCCCTTGCGCGTGGCCCTGAAGCCCAGGCGCTCCAGCACACCCAGGATCAGGTCCGCCCGCCTGGCCCGACGGTCGCCGTCGGCGAAGCCCCCGGCGAAGCGGAAATACACGAAGTTGTGCTCAGGCCGGGGCGACACCAGGGCGTCCACCACGCTGAAGTGGTAGCCCAGGCGCAGGGTGATGTTGGCGTAGTCCCTGGAGGCCACGGCCAGGTTGAGCCCCGCGCTGCCCGCCGGGGCCGACAAGGCCTGGGAGGTGCGCCCCATGCCCGAGATGATGTCCCCCAGGGAGAGGCTGGCCGGGGCCTGGCGGCGGGCGTCCTTGAGCAGCAGGCCCTCCAGGAAGGCGCGCAGGGGCAGGCTGGCCACGTCCGCCAGCCGGACGCCCCCCCTGCCCTCGTCCAGGCCGCCGCCCACGTCCACCACGCTCAGGGGGAAGGGTGATTCGTCCTCAAGGCGGCGGGCCGCGCCCATGCCCTCGCGCTGCCCGGCGTCGATGTGCAGCAGCAGGTCCACGGCCTTCTCGTGGGCGAAATGGATGATGTCGTGGCAGGTGCGGCAGTGCGCGGCGTCGAAGTCGGCGGCCTGGGGGTCCACCAGGTTCAGGGGCCGGATGTGGCGCAGGAGCCTTCGCAGCACCAGGTATTCCGGCTCGGCCCCGGAGGCCTGCCCCTGCAGGGCGCTCTGGCGCAGCAGGGCCTCGGCCACGCCGCGATAGACCGCGCCCTGGTCCGCGTCCACGGTGACCAGCGCACCGGGCTCCAGCTCCGTGGCCCCCTTGAGCCCGAACAGCGCCGGGACGCGGTTCTCACGCGCCACGGTGGCCAGGTGGCTGGCCGGGGTGCCCACCTCGGCCAGGAGCGCGCCCAGCCTGGGCACGATGCGCGACAGCGCCGGGGTGGCGCTGCGGGCCGCGCCCACCGCCCCCAGGGGCACCGAATCAGGAAGGGTCTCGTCGCCGATGAGCACCACCGGACCGGCGCCCACGCCGCCGCAGGCGATTTGCCCGCCGTCCAGGAGCACGTCGGCCTCCGTGGGAAATTCGAGTTCCTCGCCCGCCTCCCCTTCGGCCCCCTCACCCTCCGCCCAGTCCGGGAAGGCCGTGGAGGCGGGCTCAAGCCCGGTGAGGCGCAGCTCGCCGCCGGGAGTCAGGGCCCAGTCCAGCACGCAGGGGCCGCCCAGGGCGCGCTCGGCGGCCAGGCCCAGCTCCGCCAGCAGGGCTCCCTGCGCCGGGAGCAGCCAGGCCGAGCCGCGCAGCCGCCTGCCCACGGCCGGGGCCAGAGCTTTTCCGCCCGGCAGGGGGCGGTCAAGGGATTTGGGGGCGATGCGGGTGCGCAGGGGCTCGTGCGGGGCCGAGCGGGAGAGCCAGGCCCTGTCCCTTTCAGATGGTTCTCCGGGCGGATGGGCCACCAGGAGCATGGAGGGCGGGAGGTTGGGGTCGAAGGCCAGGGTCTGCAATGTTCCAAGCACTTCGGCCCTGGCTTCGGGGCGCAGGCACACGGCCAGGGACTGTCCGGGGGAGCCATCCTCGATGCGGGAGGCGAACTCCAGCACGGCGGCAGCGGCGGAGGCGGCGTTTTCCGCCCGGGCGGAGCCCACCACCTTGCCCGCCCGGTCCGGCCCGGCCTCCAGCAGGGTCAGCTCCAGGGGGGCGGGGCCGCCCAGGCGCGTGAACAACTCCGAGACGCCCGAGGCCACCTCGGCCAGCACGGCCTCGCGCTCCAGGGGGTCCGGCCCGGCCAGGGCGGCCATCCCGGCAGTGGTCACGGCCAGGCCGTCGGGCGCGGGCAGGCCCATGCGCCCGCCCAGCACGGCCAGGCCCACGTTGCCCAGGCCCACCAGGGGCTCCATCTCCCAGTCGATGGCGGGAAAGGGCAGCACGCGGCTGGCGGCCTGGGGCCCCATGCCGCCGGAGAGCACGTCCTCCAGAGTGTCCTTGATCTCGAGGTAGGCGTCGTAGAGCTCCACCTGGCCCTCATCCGCCATGCCGTTGAGGTGGTAGGCCACGCGGTGGGTCAGGGAGCAGACGTCGCGCACGGCGGTCTCCAGGAAGGCCTTGTCGAACACGTATTCGCCGCCTAGGGCGCGGTCCATCTGGGCCATGCGCTCGAGCACCGCCGTGTTGCACTCCAGGATGCGCTTGAAGGTGCGCAGCAGGAAGCGCGCGGAGCCTGGCTCCATCGCCGCGCCGTGACTGCCTTCCGTCTTGCCCATGCTCCTCCCCCGCCCCTCGGAAACCGCTACCTGCCTTCCCCCAGCCCCTTTTCCTTCTCGATGCGCTTCACGCCGTCGAGGATCTCGGCCAGCTTGAAGGGCTTGGCCACGAAGTCGAACACGCCCTTGCGGAAGGATTCGCGCGCGGTCTCCATGGTGGCGAACCCGGTGATGACGATGACGCCCGTCTCCGGGTGCAGGGCCTTGACCTTGCCCAGGAAGGCCAGGCCGTCCAGGCCCTCCATCTTGAGGTCGGTGATGACCACGTCGAAGTTGCGGCGGGTGACGCACTCCAGGGCCTCGGCCGGGTTGGTGAAGGCCTCCACCTCGTAGCCCGCCTTCTGGAAGAAGGGCTTGAGGCGCTTGCAGACGATGGGCTCGTCGTCGAGCACGAGGATGCTCGTCCTGCGCCTGGGGCTGGCTTCCGGCGCGTGCGTATCGGTGTCGTCGGTCATTCTTTGGCCTCCCTCAGTGCGGCGAGTCTTTGCAGGAATTCATCGGCCCGCATCCGGCAGGCCTCGTCCGAGTCCATCAGGGCGTCGAGCTGGCGCGTATAGCCTATCAGTGCGCCAAGCATGAACATCTTGTCCAGCATGGCCCGGGTGGGGTGCTTCTTGACCCGCCCGGTGACCATGTCGCCCTTGGTCTCCACCTTGAAGTCGAACTGCTCCAGGATGGCGCTCACCAGCCTGGCCCGGCGGGAGCGGCGGGTCAGGTCCGTGACGCCGCCCATGAAGCGGAAGAAGACGGCGTTGTCGTTGATGGAGCCGCCCAGGTAGGCGTCCACCACGGTGAAGTGGTAGCCCAGGCGCAGGTGCAGGTTCAGGTACTCCCTGGAGACCACGGCCAGGTTGCGGCCCATCTTGGCCGGGTGGGACTGGTCCGCCGAGAAGGTCCTGGTCACGCTGGACATGAAGGAGCCGATGTCCACGGGCACAGGCCTGGTCTCCCACATGCCCTGGGCGTTCATGCCCTCCATCAGGGCGCGCAGGGGACGGCAGCGCAGCTGCTCCTCGCCCACCTCGTCGCCCGCGCCGGGCTCCAGGCCGCCCTCCACGTCGATGACGGTCAGGCCCAGGGGCAGCTTTGTGGCCAGCCTGCGGGGCGCGCCCTCGGTGATCTCCTGGTGGGTCTCCGCCAGGGAGATGAGCTTGTCCACGGCGCGCTGGTGCACGTAGCGGGCGATGTCGTGGAAGGTCTTGGCGGCCTCGGGCCTGAAGGACTCGGCATTGGGGTCCAGCAGGGTCAGGGGGCTGATGTGGCGCAGCACGCGCTTCAAGGTCCGGTACTCCCAGGACTCCTCGAACACGTCCTCCTTGGAGAGCTCGTAGCGGCACAGGGCCTCCACCGCGCCCTCGTAGACCACCTTGTGGTCGGCATCCAGGGTGATCTCGCGGCCCTGCTCCAGAACGCGGGTGGCGTTGCCCGCGCCCACCAGGGTGGGCACGCGCAGCTCCCGGGCGATGGTGGCCATGTGCCCGGTGGCCGAGCCCACGTCCGTGATGATGCCCCGGCAGCGGGGCATGATCCGGGCGAAGCGCGGGGAGGAGTGGCGGGCCACCAGGATGGCCCCGTAGGGGAAGCCGTCCAGGTTTTCCTCCGGCCCCACCAGCTGCACCCTGCCCGAGGACACCCCGCCCATGGCGGTGATGCCCTTGCCGGAGAAGACCACCGGGGCGTCCTTGGCGGCCTCGGAAACGTCATCCTCCAGGGAGCAGGTGCGCGGGCGGATGGAGAGGGGCCTGGCCTGGAGCACCACCAGCCCGCCCTCGCGGGTGAAGGCCCACTCCACGTCCAGGGGACGGCGGAAGAAGCGCTCCAGGGTCATGGCCGCCTCGGCCAGCTGGAACAGGCGGGCGCCGTCAAGGCAGGCGGCGTTGCGCAGCTCCTCGGGCACGGGTTCGGTGCGGGTGCCCCCGGCCGGGTCCAGCACCAGGCGGGTGGTCTTGGCGCTCAACTCCACGGAGACGGGCTCGTGCGGGGGGTCGCGCCGCAGGAAATAGGTGTCGGTCTCGGCGGTGCCGTCCACGATGGGCTTGCCCAGGCCCCAGGCCGCGCTGACCACCATGGGCTGGCCGTGCTCCTCCAGGGGGGCGTAGGTGTAGAGGCCGCCGCTGGTCTCGGCGTCCACCATGCGCACCACGCCCACGGCCATGGCGGGCTCCTCGCAGTTCTGGCCCAAGCCCTGGCCGTGATGGAGGCGGTAGCGCAGGGCCTGCTCGCAGAACAGGCTGGCCAGCACCCGGCGGTAGGCCTCCAGGATGTTCTCCGGGGCCACGCCCAGCACCGTCTCGTACATGCCCGCGAAGCTCGATTCGCTGTCCTCGCCCCAGGCGCTGGAGCGCACCGCCAGCAGGGCGCGTCCGCCGCCGGAGAGCTTGCGCGCGGCCTGCTCCACCGCGCGGGAGAGGCCCTTGGGCAAGGGCATGGCCAGGATGGCCTGGCGCAGCTCTCGCGAGTCCTGCTCCAGCCTGCCGTCCTTGGCCTCGCAGAGGCGCTGGCTGGCTTCGGCGGCGCGCTTGCGCAGCCCCGCGTGCTCCATGGCCTCGAAGTAGGCCCCGGCGGTGATGACGAAGCCCTCGGGCACGGTGAAGCCCAGGATGTTGCCGATGTCCCCCAGGCTGGACATCTTGTTGCCGCCCTCGTCGGCCAGGTCGTGGGTGAGCTCCGAGAGGGGGAGGATGTGGTCCGTGCGAGAGAGAGCCCGGCGGCCGGCCAGCTCTTCGCGGATCTGGTGCTGTACGCGCTCGAAGGCCGTGAACAGGGCCACGTTCTTGCGCTGGCACAGCAGGCTCAGGTCCGAGACGAGCTTGAACACCTGGTCGCCGAGCTTCTCGCAGGAGTCGAGGATGTACTGCCGGTCGAAGACGTAGTCCCCCCCCAGCTTGTCGCCCATGTCTCCGATGAGCTCAAGTATGGCGTTGTTGCGCTCCAGGATGCTCTTGAACTTCTTGAAGAGCACCGTGAAGGGCACGGGCGGCTTTTTGCGCCACCCGGAGAGGAGTTCCTTGATGCCGGGCAGGTCCATGGGTTGCTAGTGCGCCCCCTTGCTCTGGAAGACCAGCCCGATGGCCAGGCCGCCCAGGATGGCGATGATCGAAGCCAGGATGCCGTACCACGCGCCGTGGTTGAAGGCCAGGTCGGCCAGCAGGGCGGGCGCTCCCACCAGGCGGGCGTCCACGGTCTTGGCGGCCTGGGCCTGGATGGTGCCGTCGCGCAGCGCGAAGACCTCCACGGAGTAGCTGCCCGGGGAGAGGCGGGAGGGCACTGCAAGGGTGGCGCTGAAGGCCTGCAGGCCGTCGCGCTTCTCGCCCAGCTTCACCCCGCCGCTGGACTGGCGGAAGAGGCCTTCCTTCTCCTTGAGGGTGACCAGCTCGGGCAGCAGGGAGGCCTTGTCCGCCGTGGCGGGCTCCACGGTGACGGCGTCGGCCAGGCCAGTGAGGCCCAGGCGCGCGCCGTCGAGGCCCAGATCCTTCAGGGGGGCGCTGGCGTCGATCAGGCAGACCTTGGGCACGTTGCCGAAGTGCAGGGTGTTCATGTTCATCCACAGAAGGCCCATGGCCTTGCCCTTCTCCTTCATGCGCAGGTCCTCGGGGGCGCCGGTGAAGCGCAGCACCACCTGCGTGCCCTCGGGCACGCGGCCCTCCACCTGGATGGACGTGCCCTTGTACAGGGTGCCGATCTCGATGCCGGCGGGTTCGGCGGTGAAGTCGATCCCCGCGGCGCGGGAGGCGGCGGGCAGGCACATAAGCAGCGTCAGGATGAGAAATACGGCGCGTTTCATGGCTAATGCCCTCCCACATAGGCCAGCAGAACGTCCGGCCTGGCGATGAGTTCGTAGAGGATCTTGAACATGACCACGAGCACCAGCGAGGCCAGCAGGATCTTGAGCTGGTCGCCGTGCAGCTTCTTGCCGATCTTGGCGCCCACCTGGGCCCCCAGGGAGGAGCCCACCAGCAGGATCAGGGCCAGCACGAAGTCCACCGTGTGGTTGGAGATGGACTGCATCACCGTGACGTTGATGCAGGTGAACAGGATCTGGAACAGGCTGGTGCCCACCACCACGTGCATGGGCATGCGCAGCAGGTAGACCATCACCGGCACCATGATGAAGCCGCCGCCCACGCCCATGATGGCCGAGAGCACGCCCACCAGGCCGCCCAGGAACAGGGGCAGCAGGGGGGACATGCGCACGCCCGAGCGCTTGAACTCCATCTGCCAGGGCAGGCTGGCCGCGAACCTGGCGAACGCGCTGGACTTGACGTGCTTTTCGGGCTCGTTCTTGGCCGGGGCCTTGGCCTTGCGCATGGACTGCAGGCTCTCAATGAACATGTAGCCGCCCACCAGGCCCAGCATGAGCACGTACGTGACGTTGATGAGGAAGTCCGCGTTGCCCATGGCGCGCAGCACCTTGATGATCTCCACGCCCACGGTGCCGCCGAGCACGCCGCCGATCAGCAGCAGGAGGCCCATCTTCACGTCCACGTTGCCCAGGCGCAGGTGCGCCAGCGTCCCGGAGGTGGAGGCCCCCACGATCTGGTTGGAGTCGGAGGCGGCGGCCACCGTGGGCGGAATGCCCATCATGATGAGCAGCGGCGTCATCAGGAAGCCGCCGCCCACGCCGAAGATGCCCGAGAGCAGGCCAACGGCTCCGCCCAGGCCGAACACGGCCGCGATGTTCACGCTGTTGCCCGCGATGGGCAGGTAAAGTTCCATTGGTATGCTCATGCCCCATCCTTCTGTGATTCGTGGTGTCTCTTGGGCGAGACCAGCTCCACGCGGCAGTCCACTCCGTTGAGTATCTTGCCCAGCAGCTCCGCCTCGCGTTCCCCGCCTTCCCCGTCCCCTCCGGCGGCGGCCGCCACCAGCAGGGTCGTCTTGAGTTGTCCCGCCGCGTCGATGAGCTCCCGCTCGTATCGCCCCTCGGTCACGAACAGGTCGACAGTGGCCCCAGCCGCCTTGGCGGACTCGATCTCGGAATCCACCCTGCGCCGCACCGCCCTGCCCTCCGGGGTGTCCTTCCCGGCGGCCGCTTTGGGCCCCGCGCCGCCATCCGGCGGGAACACGACCAGCACGGACACCCTGGCCTGGATGCGCGGGGCCAGGCACAAGGCCCGCACCAGCGCCTCCCAGGAGGGACGTGTCGAATCGATGCCAACGAGGATTCGTTCCATAGTGTTTCCGCATCCTCCCCAAAGCAAGGTTGGGGCCAGAACGGAAGAAACGCTCAACGCGCCGTAATGGATGGATTTATCTGCCGAGGTTCTGACCGTGCGCGCCACCCTGGTTCCAAAATGAAACGGGAAATGCCGGTTGTGCTTGTATCAAATTGGAACATGGCCTAGGGTGGAGCCATCCGGCGGGCTGTGGAGGCGGATCATGGACCAGGTGCAGCGGCTCAAGGTCTTTTTCAATTCCATCAAGGGCAAGATCCTCACCCTTTTCCTGGTGACGTTCTGCGTGGCCTGCGGCCTGACCGCGCTCAACGTCTGGACCCTGGCCGCCGTGAGCGAGCGCCTGCACCTGAGCGAGCGCTACGACGACCTGTTCAACTCCATCCTGGAAGCCCGCCGTTTCGAGAAGAACCTGCTCATCTACGGCGGGGCCGAGAGCCTGCGCGAAGGCTTGCAGTATCTGGACAAGGCCGAGGCAGCCGTGGCCGACCTGGGGGACGACCTGGAGGCGGTGGCCGGGCCGGGCCGCCTGCCCGCGTTCCGCAACGCCCTGCGCCTCTACAGGGAGGAGTTCACCGCCCTGGAGCGCGCCGGCGACCCCGCGCGCGAGAGCGTGCGCGGCACGGGCAAGCTCCTGGTGGACATGGCCGAGGAGCTCATCCGCACCAAGCGCGACCGCATCAACAAGACCATCTTCCGGGTATCGCTCCTGCCGTTCGCCTACCTGGGCGTGTTCCTGGTGTTCATGGCCATCCTCATCAAGGTCATCGCGGAGAGCCTGCTCAAGCCCCTGGGCCTGATCGGCCAGATCACCGCGCGGGTGGCCAAGGGCGACTTCAGCCCCGTGGACGGCGGGGGCGGGCACATCGTGGAGGTCTCGGGCCTGCTGGAGGCGCTCAACCGCATGGCCATGGAGCTCACCGCCAACCAGGAGGACCTGCTCCAGGCCCGCAAGATCGCCGCCCTGGGCACGCTCACCGCGGGCATCGCCCACGAGATCAACAACCCGCTCAACAACATCGTGCTCTCCGCCGAGACCCTGCTGGAGACCAACGGCGAGGCCCTGGACGACGACGGCCGCGAGGCCGCGCAGGACATCCTGGCCCAGGCCGAGCGCGCGGGCGAGATCGTGCGCAACCTGCTGGACTTCTCCCGCACGGAGAAGGCCAAGTTCAGCCCCCTGGCCCCTGAGGTGGTGGTCAAGAGCTCGCTGGCCCTGCTCAAGAACCAGATCATGATCTCCGGGCTGACCATGAACGTGGACGTGCCCCCCGGCCTGGACAAGGTGGCCGGGAGCCTGCGCCACCTGCAGCAGGTCTTCCTGAACCTGCTGCTCAACGCCGTGCACGCCACCCCGGCGGGCGGGCGCATCGACGTCTCAGGGCGCGACGCCAGCGACTTCGTCTGCTTCATCGTGCGCGACACGGGCAAGGGCATCAGCCAGGAGGACATGCAGCACATCTTCGAGCCCTTCTTCACCACCAAGGAGGTGGGCAAGGGCACCGGCCTGGGCCTGGCCGTGACCTACTCCATCGTCAAGCGCCACGGCGGGCGCATCGAGGTGGAGAGCGAGCCCGGCGAGGGCACGGCCTTCTACGTGTACCTGCCCAAGGCCCCCAAGCCCGCCGCCGGGATCGAGGAAGGGGACGAGGAGGCCGCGAGATGAGCTGCAGGATCGCCGTGATCGACGACGAGGCCGTGGCCCGCAAACGCCTGGGCGACGCCCTGACCCGCGACGGCCACGAGGTGGAGGGCTTCGCGGACGCCGAAACCTTCCTGGCGCGCGCCGCCGAGGCCCCCTTCGACCTGGCCCTTTTGGACATGGTGCTGCCCGGCCTCTCCGGCCTGGAGGCCCTTGCCCGGGTGAAGGCCTCCGGCGCGGACACGGAAATCATCCTGGTCACAGGGCACGGCGGGCTGGATACGGCCATCGAGGCCATCAAGCTGGGGGCCTTCCACTACGTGCCCAAGCCCGTGAAGCTGGCCGAGGTGCGCAGCCTGGTGGGCCGCGCCTGCGAGAAGGCGGCCCTTGGCCGCGAAAACAGGGAGCTGCGCCGGGCCCTGCGCGAGGAGACCGGCCTCGAATCCATGATCGGGGCCAGCGCCTCCATGCGGGAGGTCTTCGAGCTCATCCGCAAGATCGCGCCCGTGGGCTGCAACGTGCTGGTGCAGGGGGCCAGCGGCACGGGCAAGGCCCTGGTGGCCCGGGCCATCCACCGTCTTTCTCCACGCAAGGACCAGCCCTTCGTCTCCTTCAACTGCGGCGGCTTCACGGAGGAGCTCATCTCAAGCGAGCTCTTCGGCTACGAGAAGGGAGCCTTCACCGGGGCCATGGCCACGCGCATCGGCCTGCTTGAGTCCGCCGGGGGCGGCACCGTGTTCCTGGACGAAATCGGCGAGATGCCCATGAGCATGCAGGTCAAGCTGCTGCACGTCATCCAGGAGCGGCGCATCCTGCGGGTGGGCGGCACCCGGCCCATCGACCTGGACATCCGCGTCATCGCCGCCACCAACCGCGACCTCAAGCAGGAGGTGGCAAAAGGCCTCTTCCGGGAGGACCTCTACTACCGCCTCAACGTGGTGGGCATCACCCTGCCCCGCCTGGCCGAGCGCCGGGAGGACATCCCCCTGCTGACCCGGCACTTCCTGGACAAGTACGGCCTGCTCTTCCACAAGAACGTACGCGACATCCGGCCCCAGGCCCTGCAGATCCTCATGAACTACGACTTCCCCGGCAACGTGCGGGAGCTTGAGAACATCGTGGAGCGGGCCGTGGCCCTGTGCGAGGGGGAGGCGGTCACCGTGGCCGACCTGCCGCAGGACCTGCGCCAGATGGACTTCGACTCCGTGGAGGGCGAGCGCATGCAGAGCCTGGAGGAGATGGAGCGCCGCCACATCGCGCGGGTGCTGGAGCGCACCGGGCGCAACAAGGGCCTGGCCGCCCAGATACTGGACATCCCGCGCACCACGCTCTGGCGCAAGCTCAAGCAGTTCAAGCTGGATTGAGGGCCAGTCCGGGTTGTTCCAAATTGGAACATTCCTTGTGGAGCCTCCGGCGACGCCCCGGCAGTGGTTGGAAAATTATCTCAATATCGCGGCATGTTGCATGCTCGCGCCCGGCGTCGTTCTCCGGCCAGGCCGTGGCATGCATCTTGATATCCTCCCGCCATGAGCGAGAACACCCCCACTCCCGGCCCATCTGCAACGGACCATGACGACTCCGGCGACACCCACCCCCTGAGCGGCCTGCCCGACTGGTTCACCAAGCGGGAGGTCATCCCCCTGGACGATCAGCTCGCCCTGGTGGTCTGCCACAAGGACATGCGCCGCATCGTCGCGCTCTGCCGCGAGGTGGCGGCCTCGGGCCAGCCCGTGCTGCTCACCGGGGAGACCGGCGTGGGCAAGAGCCTGCTGGCCCGCTTCATCCACGTGGAGCGCGACCCCTACGCCCCCTTCGCGACCATGACCACGGCCGGGCTGGAGGCGGCGGCGCTCATGCCCGCCATCTTCGGCGACAGGCACGCCCCGCAGCCCAAGCCGCCGCTCGTCGCGGAGGCCGCCGGGGGCACCCTGGTGCTGGAGGAAATGGGGGATCTGCCCCGCGCCGTGCAGCGCGCCGTGATGCGGGCCTGGGATCAAATGGAAGGACGCGCCCCCGCCGGGGAGGAATACCCGGCCCTGCCCGCCCAGTGGATCTGCACCACCAACCAGCCCCTGCGCGCCCTCGAAGCGCCGGGGGCCATGGAGCCGGGCTTCCTGGAGCGCTTCAGGCGCGTGCACGTGCCGCCCCTGCGCGAGCGCAAGCAGGACATTCCGGCCATCGTGGCCTATTTCTCGCGCCTGAAAGCCTCGCGCGAGGCCTCGCTGGAGAGCCTGGAGGCCCTGTCCCGGCGGCTCAAGCGCCACACATTCCCGGGCAACGTGCGGGAGCTGGAGTCCCTCGTCTCGCTTGAGGCCGGCGGCCTGGACTGGCAGTGGCGCATCGACGGCCCCAACCGGGGTTTCTTCCTGGGCGCGGGCGCGCCCTCGGCCAAGCGCAGGCGCTGAACCGGCCCGCGGCCTCGCGCCCGACCCGCCAAAGTGGCGTCCGCGAACACGTGCCTACGCGCAGGGCGCGCAACTCATCGGAATCGCGCCCCTAGAGCTTGCAGCTCATCTGCTCGTAGGCCGTGATGTAGTCGCAGTAGAGCTTGGGCGTCCTGTCCAGGAAAAAGACCACGCAGATCATCAGCATGGTGCTGCCCAGCAGGAACAGCGGCCCGAAGATCCAGAAGATCAGCGGCACCAGGTAGTAGAAAGCCAGCATCCCGTTGTGGAAATGCCGGGCCGCGCGGTTGAGCTGCATGGCCACGAAGGTCAGCGACGTGCTGTAGTTGCCGTCCGCGCAGGGCACGTTGATCATGAAGCCCACGTGGTTGTAGAGCCGGATGGAGGAGGAGAAGCTGAAGAAGGCGATGAACAGGTTGATGAGCAGCACCAGCAGCTTGAGCGCCAGGGTGTTCTTCTGGGTGGAGCCCAGGATGTTCAGGGCGTGCCAGGTCTGGCCCAGGTTGTCGGCCTGGCCCGTGAGGCTGAGCACCCCCACCGAGAGCAGGATGGCCGTGGAGGCCAGGAAGGTTCCCGCCATGGTGGCGTTGCGCAGGGTCTGCACGGCCAGGATGTCGTTCTTCTCCTCCATGATCTGCACCACCCAGGCCCGCCGGGCCAGGTTGGTCGCGCCCTGGATGGTGTAGATGGGGTCGGTCTTGAGCTTCCACCAGATGAACACGTTGTAGCACGTGAACATCAGGATGGAGAGGCCCAGGCACAGCAGGTCCAGCACATGGGGGGATAGTCCTTCGATCATCTCGTCACCCTTCCTCGGCTTTGATGCGGCCCCGGCTGCCCCCGGGAGGGGCCTCAGAATATCCTGGCGGCCAGCCCCAGCGCGTCGGCCGCCTCCACGATCTCCCCTCGCTTGAAGGAGGCCACCACCAGGATGTCCGGCTCGGCCTCGCGCAGCGCCCCCGGCTCCCGCACGGTGAGCCCGTCCACCGCGCTCCCGGCCTTGGCGGGGTCGGCGTCGGCCAGCACGAAGCGGACCTCGCCGCCCAGCGCCCGCACCAGGGGCGAGACGTATTTCGCGTAATACCCCGAAACGCCCCACACCGCCACGGTCCCCGCTCCCCGGAAGAAGGCCCGGGCCGCCCTCAGGGCCGTGTCATGGCAGCCCAGGTCCACTGCCAGGGTGTGCAGGTGGCGCACATAGCCCGCGTTGTAGTCCCTCCAGGTGGCGCCCAGTTCCTCCAGCCCGTCCACGAAGTCCCTGCGCAGGCATTTGAGCACGTAGCCGGGCTTGCTCTCCCGCAGGTGGCGCATGGAGGCCGCGAACACGTGCAGCCTGTCCAGCAGGGTGATCTGCCGCAGGCACTCCGGCGAGAAGTAGGACTGGAAGAAACGCTTGGCCACGTACCGGGGCGTGAGCGGCCAGGTGACGGAGGCCGAGCCCTTGCCCGTGAAGCTCTCCTGCGCGCGCAGCTCGTCGATGACGATCTCGTAGGCCGGGAAGTAGTAAAGGGGCCGGCCCGGATTGGCCTTGAGCAGCATGTCCACCGCCACGCGCAGCGTGGCCTTGGAGACGCAGTTCTCCACGTAGGGCGAATCCGTGAAGCGGGCCATGCAGGAGTCGTCCCGGGTGTCGAAGTCGAACTGGGGGTGGAACATGTAGCGCTGCGGCGAGATGGTGAAGAACATCGCCGGGAGCGAGCCGCCCCTGAGTTCTCTGACGCGCTCCACCAGGGCCTGGAGGTGGCCAAGCTCCTCGTCGACGCTGTGGCGGGTCACGTCGTAGAGTTCGGCGGGCATGCCCGAGACCCTGTTCACGCACTGGCCCGTGGCCTTGAGCCGCACCACGTTGGCGATGCCCAGGGTCACGATCATGTGGGTGCACTTGCGGATGTTGGCAAGCAGCTGGGCGTCCAGCCAGGCCAGGCGCTCCTCCAGGGCGGCCTTGTCCCCGTGGAAGCGGTCCAGGAAGTGGTAGCCCAGCGGGCGCAGGCCCCCCAGCTCGTCCTCGTAGGCGTGGAGTTCATCGTCAGCGAGGCCCCGGTGCCCCCCGGCCAGCCTGTCCAGCATGTGGAGTATGCTCTCCGCGCTGAAATGCTTGCAGGTCTCGGTGCGGAAGTAGCTGTTCACGCCGTAGAGGCGGAACACGTCCTCCACATGGGCCGCGAAGCAGGAGCCCAGGTTGCAGAACACGGCGGAAGGGGAGTCCACGAGGCCGCAGCCGGGAACGTCGATGGTGAAGGACCGGCTGACCTGGGGATTCCCCAGCGGCCCGTATGCGTTGTAGATTTCAAATTCTTCGGACATGGGCCACCTTTCGGGATCCAAGACTGTTGACTGCGCTGGGGGAGATGCTAAATAGAGTACAGTCTTCCGTAATATCCCCATACATTACAGGAGGTAGCATATGTTCAAGGATTTCCTGCCCAGCCTGCGCAGACAGTCCCTGGCCACCAAGCGTCCCACCAGCATCGCCGACCTCATGGAGGACTTCTGGCGAGAGCCCTTCGCCCCCTTCCCGGCCGCGCCCTTCCTCAAGGAAGCGCGCTATCCCGTCGTGGACATCAGCGAGACGGACTCCGAAATCCAGGTCAAGGCGGAACTGCCGGGCCTCGAGGCCAAGGATGTCAACGTCACCCTGCAGAACGACGTGCTGACCATCCAGGGCGAGAAGAAGTTCGAGGACGAGGAGAAGAAGGACAACTACCACCGCATCGAACGCAGCTACGGCAGCTTCCTCCGCTCTATCCCCCTGCCGTCAGCCGTCAAGGACGACGGGGTCAAGGCCAGGTTCGACAAGGGCGTGCTCACCGTGACCCTGCCCAAGAAGGAACCCTCCAAGTCCACCTCGGTCGCCATCGAGTCCTGACCGGGGCGTCCTCACTGCATGACCGGGCCGCCTCCACGGAGGCGGCCCCTCGCCGCCGCGCGTCCGGCGCCCGGGGATGGAACCCAGCCCCCTCCGGCCCGGCCTCAGGCGGCCTGCCCCGGCTCGCCGTCCCTGTAATATTCCACCCGGTCGCGCCCCAGCTGCTTGGCCTTGACCAGGGCCTTCTCCCCGCAGGCCAGGAAGGCCTCGGCCGTGGCGCCCGGTTCCGGCACCTCTGAGCACACCCCCACGCTCACGGTGAAGCCGGGCACGCCGGGCGCCTCCTTGGCGAATTCGGCCAGGGCCGCGCGCACGCGCTCGGCGGCGCGCGCCGCGTCCTCCTCGCTGGCGTCGGGCAGCACGGCCCCGAAGCCCCCGCCGCCTGTGCGGCCCAGGATGTCGTAGGGCCTAAGCGTCTTGCGCAGGGTCTGCGCCAGGGAGGAGAGCACCATGTCGCCCTTGCGGTAGCCGAGGGAGTCGTTGACGGCGGTGAAACGGTCAACGTCGAACAGGAGGATGGCCAGCTTGCTCTTGCGCCGGGTGGCCAGGTTCAGGGCGCGCTGGGTCTCCTCCAGGAAGAAGTTGCGGGTGAAGGCTCCGGTGAGGGCGTCGAAGGTGACGTTGTGCTCGGCCTGGGTATCGGCCCGGTCCTGGAAGAGCAGCGTGATGCCCACCGTTCCGGTGAGGAAGAGCAGGAAGCGCAGGCCGCGCCAGGCCGTCGGGGCCGGCACGCCAAGCATCTCCCCGGTTTCCCAGGGGGTTGTCAGGTTCAGCCAGGCGCGCAGGGAGAAGGCCGCGATGATGAGCAGGTAAACGAACCCCAGGCCCACGTCGTACTGCGTGGTCCTGCTGCTGAAATACAGGGCAAACAGCCCAGGCAGCAGCGCCAGCGCCGTGAAGCCGGAGGCGTAGCCCGCGGCCAGGGGCTGGGTGTCCGGCAGCAGAAAGACGCAGAAGGCCGCCGCCGCGCCCAGCCCGGCGAGCCCCGTGGCCGCCGGGAACCTGATTCCCTTGACCGCCATGATGGCCAGGCTCTCGAAGGCCAGGCCGCCCAGGCAAAGGGAGTTGGCCGCGACCTCTCCGGGAGCCCCCACGCTGCGCCCGGCGGAGGCCAGCATGAGGAAACCCGCCCCTTGCAGGGCCTTGGCGAGCATGAAGCTCATGGCGGCCTGGTCCGTGTACTTGCCCCGGCGCGACAGCCAGAGCAGGAAACCCGCGATCAGGTTGCCCAGGCCCAGAAGGGTCAGCGCCGTCTTGAGGTCCAATACGAAATTGGCGGGATCCATACTCCCTCCCGGGATCGGGTGTTCGCGCCCCGGCCGCTCAGGCGGCCGGGGCCGTATGTTCGAGCTTTAGCACCGGGCGGGGTCCTGAACAAGAGCGGGGCCGCAGGTTCTTCAACAATCGAATGTCACGGAAAAGAATCAATTGGTGCCGCGGTTGGCCCCGCGGCGAGGCGGGAGTATGGGGGGCTCGTCCGGTCCGTCCGGGAGGTTCACCATGGTTCTGATACTTATTCTCGCTGCCTGCTTCCTGCTGCTCTACATCGTCGAGGTCCACCTCGGCGGCGCGCTGCCCCACCCCTGCGCCCCGGAAGGCCCCATGATCAGCGACGCCTTCTTCGGCCAGGCCCTGCCTCTGGCCGCCGCGGGCATCGGCCTGCCCATGAGCTTCCAGCACCACTGGGCCATCCTGCTCGTGATCGGGGCGGCCGTGCTCTACATCCATCGCAAGCGTCGCGCCCGCCGCTCCTGACCCGCCCCGCCTTTCCAATCCGCTCCGGCGGGCCGGGGGTTCAGGCTTCCCGCCCGCCTCCGCTCTGGCTGAGCGCCACCCCCGCCACCACGATCCCCGAGGCCAGGTATTCGCCCAGGGAGAGCCTCTCCCCCAGGAACAGCCAGGCCATGACCAAGGTTATCACCGGTATCAGATTGATGTAGGCCGAGGCCCGGCTCACCGGGATGCGGCTCACCCCGTAGTTGTAACAGCCGTAGGCACCCAGGGTCACGGCCAGCCCCAGGTAGACCGTGGCCAGCACGGGGGCCGCACCGACCTCCGGCCCGGGCCGCCCCGAGGGCAGCAGCAGCGTGGGCGCGAAGAAGACCATGCCCACCACGGCCTGCATGGAGGTCAAAAACCAGGGGTTGTAGCGGTCCAGCAGGCGCTTGAGCACTATGAAGTAGCCCGAGGCGCAACAGATGGCCAGGAATTCCAGGAAGTTGCCCAGGACGGGGTGCGGGGCGTGCTCGCTGGGGCTGCCGCAGAGGGTCAGGGCCACCACCCCGGCGACGGCCAGGCCGAACCCGGCCAGCCCGCGCCCGTGCAGGCGCTCCTTGAGGATGAGCCGCGCCGCCACCGCCGCGATGAGCGGCAGCGTGGCCATGACCATGCCCGCCTGCGAGGCCGAGGTGTTCAGCAGGGCTATGGCCTCGAACACGAAGTAGAGGCAGGGCTCGAACCCGGCCATGAGCAGGATCAGCCTCCAGTCGCCCTCGTGGTAGCGCACGTTGCGGAAGCGCGTGTAGAAGCAGGCCAGGAAGGCCGTGGCCACGGCCATGCGCGCGAACATGACGAAGAACGGCGGCAGCCCCGCGAAGGCGATCTTGAGCGCGATGAAGGAGCTGCCCCACAGGATCATGGCCAGCGTCAGCGAGGCGGCGGGAAGCCAGCGCTCCCGGGCGGTGCGGTCCATCCAAGCCCTCCCTTCCCGGCGCGTCCGCGCGCTCCGGAAGGGCATGCCTATGCCAAGCGCCCCTTTCCGTAAAGACCGCCGTCATTTCAGGCTCAAACAACTCCCAAATGGGGATGCGCCGTTGATCTTTGGAGCCTCTTTTGCCAGAGTGCCGCTGATTTGCCAGGAACCAAACACATGCAGCGACCAGACACCAACAGCCCCGCCCCCTCCTGCCGGGTGAGCGCCGCCTCCGGGGCGCTGCTGGCCACCCTCTCCGGGCCGTGGCTCATCACCTCGCCCGCCCCAGCGCCCGACGCCTCGCCGGCGGCCCTGCTGCGCGCCCTGGAGGCCACGCCGCGCCCCGCGCGCCTGGCCTTCGAGTCCTCCGGAGTCACCGGGTGGGACAGCTCGCTCCTGAGCGCCCTGCGCGCCGTGCTGGCCAAGGCGGCCGCCACCGGAGTCCAGGCCGACCTCTCCGGCCTGCCCGAGGGCGTAGCCGCCCTGTTGGACCTGGCGGCCAAGGTGCCCGAGCGCAAGGGCGCGGCCCGCCACTCCGTCAGCGAGCCCTTCCTGGAGCGCGTTGGCGGCCTGGCTCTCTCCGTGCGAGACGGCTTCGAGGGCCTGACCGAATTTCTGGGCGACGTCACCCTGGCCTGCCTGAACCTGGCCCGCGGCCGGGCCGTGTTCCAGCGCTCGGAGCTGCTTTCCCTCATCAAGCAGAGCGGGCTGGACGCGCTGCCCATCGTCTCGCTCATCAGCCTGCTGGTGGGGCTGATCCTGGCCTTCGTGGGCGCCATCCAGCTGCGCCAGTTCGGGGCGCAGATCTACGTCTCCACCATCGTGGGCATCGCCATGGTCCGGGTCATGGGCGCCATCATGACCGGCATCATCATGGCGGGCCGCACCGGCGCGGCCTTCGCAGCCGAACTGGGCACCATGCAGGTCAACGAGGAGATCGATGCCCTGCGCACCTTCGGCTTCTCCCCCACGGAGTTCCTGGTGCTGCCGCGCATGCTGGCCCTGGTGCTGATGATGCCCCTGCTGTGCGTCTACGCCGACCTCATGGGCGTGCTGGGCGGGTTCATCGTGGGCGTCGTCATGCTGGACATCAACCCCATGCAGTACCTCACCACCACCTGGCAGTCCGTGCCGCTGGTCAACTTCTGGATCGGGCTCACCCACAGCACCGTGTTCGGCGTGCTCATCGCCCTGGCCGGGTGCTACCGGGGCATGCGCTGCGGGCGCAGCGCCCTGGCCGTGGGCCAGGCCACCACCTCGGCGGTGGTCACCAGCATCATGAGCATCATCATCGCCACGGCCGTGCTGACCGTGCTCTGCGAAATACTGGGATTCTAGGCCATGCAAGCAGACGCCGGCACCACCGAACCGCGCATCCAGGTCAGCAACCTGACCGTCGCCTACGGCGACTTCGTCATCATGCGCGACCTCAACTTCACCGTGAAGCAGGGCGACATCTTCATCATCATGGGCGGCAGCGGCTGCGGCAAGAGCACGCTCCTGCGCGTGCTGGTGGGCCTCAAGGAGCCCGCCCAGGGCACCGTGACCTACCGCCAGGGCAGCCTGTGGGACGTGGACGACGAGAAACGCTCCGCCATCCTGCGCCGCACCGGCGTGCTCTTCCAGAGCGGGGCTCTGTTCAGCTCCATGACCCTGGCGGAGAACATCTCCCTGCCGTTGCAGCAGTACACCTCCCTGCCCGCCAAGGACATCCGCGAGCTGGCCTCGCTCAAGCTGGCCCTGGTGGGGCTCTCCGGCTTCGAGGACTTCTACCCCTCCGAAATCAGCGGCGGCATGTGCAAGCGCGCGGGCCTGGCCCGGGCCATGGCCCTGGACCCGGACATCCTCTTCTTCGACGAGCCCTCCGCCGGGCTGGACCCGGTGAGCGCGCACCTGCTGGACGAACTGATCCTGGAGCTGCGCGACAGCCTCAAGGCCACCTTCGTGGTGGTCACCCACGAGCTGGCCAGCATCTTCGACATCGGCAGCAACTCGGTCTACCTGGACGTGGAGACCCGCACCATGACGGCCAGCGGCAACCCCACGACCCTGCTGGAAACCACCACCGACCCCCTGCTGAGGCGCTTCCTCACCAGGGGCAAGGAATAGACGCCCGGCCCACGGCCAAAAGGAAGCGTCCGCGTGAGCACCAAAGTCAACAAGAGCATGATCGGCCTGTTCGTGCTGGGAGCCCTGATCCTGGCGGTGCTGGCCGTGGCCGCCTTCGGCTCGGGCATGTTTCTGACCAAGAAGCACAAGTTCGTGCTCTATTTCGACAACTCCGTGAGCGGGCTCTCCATCGGCTCCCCGGTGCTGTTCCGGGGCGTGCCCGTGGGCACGGTCACCAGCATCGGGGTGCAGGCCAATGCGGAATCCCTGCACTTCACCATCCCCGTGAACATCGAGCTCGAAAGCGGCAAGATCAGTTTCCGCAGCGCTCCCAAGAACGCGACCCTGCTCACCGTCACGGGCGAGAACATCACCCAGCTCCTGGACCGGCTCATCAAGATCGGGCTGCGCGCCCAGTTGGTCACCCAGAGCTTCGTCACCGGGCAGTTGGCCGTATCCCTGGACTTCATGCCCGACACCCCGGCGAACCTCAAAGGCAAGGAGGGAGACGCGGAGATACCCACCGTGCCCTCGGCCTTCGAGCAGTTCTCCAACACGCTGCGCTCCCTGCCGCTCACCGAGCTGGTGGACAAGATCCTGGCCGCCGTGTCCGGCGTGGAGAAGCTGGTGAACTCCCCCCAGACCGAGAAGATCCCGGCCAACGTGAACATGGCCCTGAGCCAGACCTCCGAGGTCATGACCGACCTCAAGGCCCGCATCGACCCCTTGGCCAAGAACCTGGATGCGGCCATCCAGCACTTCTCCAGCCTGGCCCTGAACCTGGACCGCCGCGCCGACTCCCTGGCCAGCGCCGCGGACAAGACCATCGAAAACTTCAACGCCACCCTCAAGGAGGCCCGCACCGCCACCGCGAGCATCCAGAAGGTCATCAACCAGGATTCGCCCACCGTCACGGACCTCAACCGGGCCCTGAACGAGATGGCCGCCGCGGCCAAGTCCATCCGCGCCCTGGCAGACACCCTCGAACGCCACCCCGAAGCGCTCTTGCAAGGCAAGGGCGGCCCCAGGAGATAACCCGCCATGACCGCACCGCATCGCATCGCCCTGCCCCTGCTCCTCCTGCTGGCCGCCGCCCTGCTGGCGGGCTGCGGCAAGAGCGCGCCCACGCACTTCTATTCGCTGAACTCCGGCCAGGCGGCCCCAACGCAGGAAGGCGCGCCCGCCCAGGAGGCCAAGCCCGCCAAAGCGCCCTGCTTCTCGCTGGGCGTCGGCCCCGTGGACTTCCCCGCCTACCTGGACCGCGCCCAGATGGTGGTGCGCCAGGGCGGCAACCAGATGCAGGTGGCCGACTTCGAGCAATGGGTGGAGCCCTTGCAGGAGAACTTCAAGCGCGTGCTGCTGGAGAACCTGGAGGGCTCGCTCTGCGCCAGCCCCCTGGTGCTGCACCCCTGGCCCGTGGGCGTGCGCCCGGACTACCAGGTGGCCCTGCAGGTGCTGCGCTTCGACGGCGCGCCCGCGCATACGGCCGTGCTGCGGGCCAGCTGGTCCATCCTGGATTCCCAGGGCGAGCTGCTGGTCTGGAAGTCCTCCACCCTGCAGGAATCCGTGGCCGGGCCGGGCTACGACGCCCTGGCCGCCGCGCAGAGCAGGCTCGTCGCCCGGCTCTCGCAGGAGATCGCCCAGGCCTTCGGCGGGCTCAAGAAGAAGTAGCCCGAGGCTGAACGTCAGAGCCTGCCGGATGTAAAGATGCCTCCGGCGGGCAAAGGGCCTTCGGCCCTCTGCACTCCCATACCGCTTCGCATTTGGAGCGGACTATTTTTCCACACCGTCACGCTCGTACTGAGCGTCCCCGCCCTGAATGCGAAGCCGAAAGGGATTCAAAAGGGAGGAACTCCCTTTTGCCGCCGGAGGCTTCTTCTCCCCTTGCTCTTGCCGGATGTGAAGATGCCTCCGGCGGGCAAAGGGACTTCGTCCCTCTGCACTCCCTTTCCGCTTCGCGTCCATGGCGGTCCCACCTTCCACGACACCGCACACGAACGGACTGTCTCCGCCTTCGGCCTGCGCGGCGGAGACGAGCCACTGAGCATGAACGCAAAAGGCCGGGGAGCAAATCGCTCCCCGGCCTTTTGATGCCGTTGGAAACCGGGACCGCTAGACGGTGCCCAGCGCCCCCTGCTCCTCGGAGGAGAGCAGCTTGTCCAGGTCGATGAGGATGAGCAGCCGGTCTTCCAGCTTGCCCACGCCGCTGATGTATTCCGACTCGATGCCGGACATGATGGACGGCGGCGGCTCCACCGTGCTGGCGGGTATGCGCAGCACCTCGGAGACCGAGTCCACCACGAAGCCAACGATCATCTGGTTGATCTCGATGACGATGATGCGGGTCTGGCTGTCGTGCCCGCGCGAGGCCATGCCGAAACGCTTGCGCAGGTCGATGATCGGGATCACCTTGCCCCGCAGGTTGATGACTCCCTCGACGAATTCGGGCGCCCGGGGCACCTTGGTGATCTCCATGATGCGGATGATCTCCTGCACCTTCAGGATGTCCACCCCGAATTCTTCCTGGGAGATGTTGAAGGTGACCAGCTGCAGGAGCGTGCCGTCGTTCCTTTGGTGTTCTTCAGCCATCGATTCCCCCTTCTAGTGAGTACGTCCGGGCAATGCCTTCGGCTTGCCGGCGGGCAGGGCCCCGCCCGCGCCGCCGCTTTCTGACTTCATATCCTCGATGAGGCCGCGCAGCACGCCGGCCTGGTTGGCCAGCTCAGACACCGCCATGGCCGACTGGCGCATGGCGTCCGACGTTTCGGAGGAGATGCGGCTCACATCCTCGATGGAGCGGTTGATCTCCTCGCTGGCGGCGGACTGCTGCTCCGAAGCGGTGGCGATGGAGCGGACCTGGTCCGTCGCGGCCTCCACCAGCTTCACGATCTCGGCCAGGGCCTCGCCGGATTCTCCGGCCAGGGTGGTGGCCTCATTGATGGTTTTCACCGTGGTTTCCACGTTGCCGATGTTCTTCTGCGTGCCCTGCTGGATGCCGTGGATGGCCTCGCCCACTTCCTTGGTGGCGGTCATGGTCTTTTCGGCCAGCTTGCGCACCTCGTCGGCCACAACCGCGAACCCGCGCCCGGCCTCGCCCGCGCGGGCGGCCTCGATGGCGGCGTTCAGGGCCAGCAGGTTGGTCTGGTCGGCGATGTCGGAGATCACGTTCATGACCTGGCCGATGCCTTCCGCCTGCTTGCCCAGCAGGGACATGTCTTCCTTCATGCCCAGGGCCTGGTTCTGCACCTGGCCGATGCCGTCCACCACCCGGCTGACCACCTTGGACCCCGACTCGGCGCGGTCCTTGGCCTTCTCGGTGGTTTCGGCGGCCTTGGAGGCGTTGCGGGCCACCTCCATCACGGTGGCGTTCATCTCCTCCATGGCCGTGGCGGTCTCGCCGATGCGCTGGGCCTGATCCTGCGCGCCGTGGCTGGACTGCTCCACCTGGGCGGAAAGCTCCTCGGAAGCGCTGGAGACGATCTCCACCACGCCCTCCAGCTTCACCGCCGCCTGGAGCATGCCCTCGGCCTTGGCCCGTTCGGCCAGGGCCTTGGCCTCCTGGGCCTCGGCCGTGGCCACGCGGGCCGCTTCCGCCTCGCGCGCGGCCTGCGCGCTCTTCTCTTCGGCTTCGCCGATCTTCTGCTTAAGGGTGCCGACCATGCCGCGCAGAACTTCGTACACTCCGCCCTGCACCTTCGCATCCTTGAAACGGACGTCCAGGTCGCCGCCTGCGATCTTGGAGGCCACCTCGTAGAGGTAGCCCGGGTCCTCCCCGAGCTGGCGCATCACGCCCCGGATGAGCACGAAGGCGATCACCAGCGTGGCCAACGCGGCCGCCGCAAACAGGGTGATGGAGACCATCAGGCCCCTTTCATAATTGCTGCGGGCCAGTTCAGCCTCGGTGGCCGCCCCCTTGTCGTTCAGGTCGATAAGCTTCTGCATCTGGTCGATGCAGGCACGATAGGGCTTGGCGGCATCCACAGCCAGGGTTTTCTTGGCCTGGGTGTCGTTGCCCGCGGCCTCCTCATCCATGAATTTTTTGTGGAGCGTCAGATATTCGAGCCATTGGCTCCTGAATTCCGTGTAGATGGCCTTTTCTTCCGGGGAGGATATCAGGGGCTCGTACGTTGCGACATTCTTATCGAACGACTTGCTTATGTCGCCCAAGCGTTTGATGGCGGCATCGCGCTCGCCGGATTCCGCAACGAACAAAGCGTACTCGAACCTGCGGATGTCCTGCACGTCCCGCGTGATCGCTCCGACCACCTTGACGCTGGGCAGCCAGTTCGTCGCGATTTCATGAGAGTTGGCGTTGATGCTGCGCATGGCCATGATGCCCGCCACGCTGGTTACGGCCATCAAGGCCAACACCGCCGAGAACGACAGAATGAGCTTGGTCGATAGCTTCATGATCCCCCCGGTTGAACGACATGCGATTGAGCGAAGCGAACCCCTCAAGTCCCAACCCGGCATCCACGATCACGATACAGAGCCCCGGCGCTACGTCACTCCTATGGCAGCGATATGTTATCCCATACCAAATATGCTTGCAACACGAAAGAATTCTCATGGTTACGCCCCGGAAGCAGCTTTCCCTGGCGAAGGCCGCCGTCGGGATGTAGGGTGACGCCGGGGCGACGCCCCGATGAGGAGCCCATGCACTACGAAGGCAACGTCATCCGCCCGCCCAGCGAGGCGGACAGCATCCTGCTCCAGGCCACGGTGGGCTGCACCCACAACAAGTGCGCCTTCTGCGGGGCCTATCCGCGCGAGCGCTTCCGCATCAAGGACGAGGCCCAGGTCTTCGAGGACATCGACTTCGCCGCCAGGCACATGACCCGCCAGCGCCGCCTGTTCCTCTTGAGCGGCGACGCCCTGACCATGCCCCAGGCCCGGCTGGAGCGCATCCTCACGCGGGTGCGAGAGCGCCTGCCCTGGGTGGCGCGGGTCTCGAGCTATGCCAACGCCAGGGGTCTGAAGAACAAGACGTCCGGTGATCTCGAACGGTTACGGGAGCGTGGGCTGGCCGCGGTGTACATGGGCCTGGAATCCGGCGACGACGAGGTGCTGGCCCGCATGAACAAGAAGGCCACCCTGGAGGACATGCTGCGAGAGGCCCGGAAAGTGCGCCAGGCGGGGCTCAAGCTCTGCGTCACCGTGCTGGCGGGCCTGGGCGGGGCCGAGGGCTGGCGCCGCCACGCGCGGCTCACCGGCCGCGCCCTGACCCTCATGGAGCCGGATCAGGCCGCCTCCCTGAGCGTGATCCCCGTGCCGGGCACCCCCCTCTGGGAGGACGTGCGGGCCGGGCGCTTCACCCTGCCGGACGGGCCGGGCATGGTCCGCGAGCTGCGCGAGCTGCTGGCCCATGCCGACATGCGTCGCGGGCTCTTTCTGGCCGACCACGCCTCCAACCATGTGCCGCTCAAGCTGCGCATGCCGCGCGACAAACAGCACGGACTGGACCTGCTGGACGCGGCCCTGGACGGCTCACTCCCCCTGAAGCCGGAACGCGCCCGCCGGCTCTGAAATTTCCAACCCGTTCAGCCCTATTTCGTATTGGCACTGAAGCCCCCGATGGGCTATTCGTGAGCCATATACCTGTCGTTCTCGAAGAATCCCCATCAAGGAGGCCCGCATGTCTTTCCCCGCCCGCATACGCATGGGTATCGCCGCCCTGGCCTTGGCGGCGCTGCTCCCCGGCCTGGCCGCGGCCGCCGGCACGGCCGACCAGGGCAAGCCCAAAGACGTACAATCCCGCCTGGAACCTCAGGCACTGGACGTCCTTGAGAAGAGCTGCAAGGCCCTGTCCGCGCTCAAGGAGTTCTCCTTCCACGCCGACGTGGCCCTGGACAAGGTCTACGAAGACGGCTCCAAGGTGCAGTATTCCCGCGTCATGCAGATCAGCGTTCGCCGCCCCGACGCCTTCCGCGTCGTAACTTCCGGCGACGACATCAAGGCCGCCTCCTTCTTCGACGGCAAGACCTTCACCGTGCTGCAGCCCGAAAAGAAGATCTGGAGCCAGATCCCCGCCGAAATGACCATCGACGCCGTGCTGGACCGCCTGGCCGACGTCTACGGGCTGGAGTCGCCCCTTGGGGATTTGATCGTCAGCCAGCCCTGCGCGCGCCTGAAGATGACCGCGGCCATCCACGTGGGCAAGGCCGTGGTGAACCACGTCGTCTGCGACCACCTCTTCTTCCAGGCCCCCGGCGCGGACTGGCAGCTCTGGGTGCCGGAGAACGGCCCCGCCCTGCCAGCCAAGATGCTCATTACCGACAAGACCCTGCCCAATGACCCGCAGTTCCAGGCCACGTTCAGCGCCTGGAAGGAGAAGCCCATCCCGGCGAAGACCTTCGCCTTCACCGCCCCTGAGGGAACCACGCGCGACGACGCCCTGTTCACCCCGGCAGCGTCCAAACCCGCCGGCAAGGCCAAGAGCAGGGCCGCCGCGAAGGCCGTCAACTAGGAGGCACCAGATGAGACGCACTCTTCTTCGAAGCGCTGCCCGGACCTGCACGCTGGGCCTGTGCGGGTGGCTGGCGGCCGGGATGCTGCTGCTTGGCGACTGGAGCCAGCCCTTGGAGGCCATGGCCAGAGGGGCCGTCGGCCCGCGTGGCGGCGCGGCGGCCGTGGGCCCGCGTGGCGGCGCGGCGGCCGTGGGCCCGCGCGGCGGCGCTGCGGTCAGGGGGCCATACGGCGGGGCCGCCGCCCGTGGCCCGTACGGCGGCGCGGCGGTCAGGGGGCCTTACGGCGGCGGCGCGGCAGTGGGTCCGCGCGGCAACGCCGTCGCCGTGCCCAGGGGCCGCGTGGTCCCGCCGCCGGTGCCCGTGCCCGTTCCCGTTCCCGGCCCCGGCTACTACGGCGGCTATTACGGGCCGAGCGGCGGAGCCGTGGCCGCGGGCATGGCCATGGGCGCCATGCTCACGGTGCTTCCCGCCACGGCCATCGCCATCAGCTCCTCCGGCAGGACCGTCTACAAGGTGGACAGGGAATGCTACCGGGAAATGCAGGACGGCGGCCGCACCGTCTACGAGCAGATACCCTGCCCCTAAAGATCATCGCTCATCCCGCCGGGGGCGCGGCGCGCCCCCGGCGGGGCCAACTGCGGCTGGATTCTTGCGGCGCATGGTGCTAGGCTGACAGCGCGGTTACGGCAGCTCTGACCGTCTGCAGCAGGTCACCTCATCACCGTCGTCCACATGATCCATTCGACACGCCGTTTTTCGCTCAAGGCGAAGTTCAACCTCGCGGTGGCCCTGGTCTATCTGCTGGCCGCGGCCGGGTCGCTGGTGGCCTTCGCCTTCGTCACGCACAGCATCCTGGGCGAATTCGCCCAGCGCATCGCCGTGAAGCAGGCCCTGCTCGAGCGCAACAAGGTCATGACCATCATCGACCGGGAGGAGGCCCTGGCCCGCACCCTGGCAGGCGACCCCCTGGTGCGCCGCTGGGCCGCCGACGAGGCCGACCCCGCCCTTCGCCAGGCCGCCCTGGAGCAACTCGAGAACTACCGCCGCCAGTTCCGCGACAGGAGCGTGTTTCTGGCGCTCAAGTCCTCCGCCCGGTACTACATCGCCGAACGCGACCAGAAGGGCGAGGTGCAGACCCGCATCCTGCGGCGCGACCACCCCGCCGACGCCTGGTTCTTCGAAACGCTCTCCAAGGTGGACTCCTTCGCCCTGAACCTGGACCACAACCCCTCCTTCAACGTCACCAAGGTCTGGTTCAACGTGGTGGTGCGCGGCGCAGGCGGCGAGAAGATCGGCGTGGGCGGCGGCGGCATCGACCTGGGCGACTTCCTGCGCGAGGCCGTGGGCGCGAGTGACGAGGCGGTCTCCATCGCCATCGTGGACCGGGCCGGGGTGCTCCAGGCCTGGGGCGACCCCGACGTGGTGAAGCGCAACGCCATGGAGCGCGACGACTCCAAGAAGACCACCCTGTATTCCATGCTTCGCAATTCGCAGGACCAGCAGCGCATGCGCCAGGCCCTCCAGGCCCTGGACGGGTCGCCGCAGGGCGTGGAGTCCTTCCCGGTGCATCTCGAGGGCGGAGAAACCCTGGCCGCCGTCACCGCCCTGCCGGGCATCGGCTGGTACACCGTGGCCCTGGTGAACGTCTCGGGCGTGGTGAGCTCCCGGGTGTTCATGCCCGTGCTGGCCCTGCTGGTGCTCTCGCTGCTGGCGGTGATCGTCATGGTGGGCTGGCTGCTGGGCCGCATCGTCATCGGCCCTCTGGCCCGGCTCAACAGGGCCTCGCTGGAGGTGGCCCAGGGGCGCTACGACGTCACCCTGCCCGTGGACCGCAACGACGAGATCGGACAGCTGACCCAGAGCTTCAACGCCATGACCGCCAAGGTTCTGGACTACACTCAGAACCTGGAGCAGATGGTCCTGGGCCGCACGGCCGAGCTTTCCGAGGCCAACGACCACCTGCGGGAGTCGCGCCAGCGCATCATGGAGAGCCTGCGCTACGCCCGCACCATCCAGCAGTCCATCCTGCCCAGGCCCGCCCTGATGGACCGCGCCTTCGCCAGCCACATGAGCCTCTACCTCCCCCGCGACATCGTGGGCGGCGACCTCATCTACCTGCGCCGGTTCGAGGGCCTGAGCGTGGCCGCGCTCATGGACTGCACGGGCCACGGCGTGCCCGGCGCGTTCATGACCATGACCGCGCACTCCGTGCTCAACCACGTGCTCGACACCCTGGACAGCCGCGACCCGGCCCGGATACTGAGCAGGTTCGACGGGGTCCTGCGCGAGACCCTGGGCCTGCACGAAACCGGCGAGGGCTCGCTGGACTGCGGGCTGGACATGGCCCTGTGCGTGATCCACCGCGACGGAACGGGCGGAGGCCGCGTGCTCTTCGCCGGGGCGGGGCTCCCGCTCTACAGGCTGCGCGGGGGAGTGCTGACGGAGATCAAAGGGGACAGGCGGCGCTTGGGCTACCGGGGCGAATTCAAGGAATACGCCTATACCACCCACGAATTTTCGGACTGCGCCGGGGATGTCTACTACGCCGTCACCGACGGCTTCCTGGATGAAGGCGGCGGGGATAAAGGCTACTGCTTCGGCCCCGAGCGCTTCCGGGAGATGATCCTGGCCCATGCGGGCGCGCCCCTCAAGCGTCAGGCCGAGGCTTTCGAGCACGCCCTGGCCCTGTACCGGGGCGCAAGGAAGCAGCGCGACGACATCGCCATGCTCGGGTTCAGCATCTGAACCCCGGCAACGAACGGACCGCCCCCGGAGCGGTTCCAACCGGAGGAAACATGGACCTGTTCGCCATCAGGGAAGAGCTTTCCAAATCAGGCGTGATGATCTGCTTCACGGGCCCGTTCTCCCACAGCATCATCGACGAGATAGGCCAGGCCGTGCGCAACCACCTGAGCGCGGAGAACATCGCCAAGGCCGCCGTCATGGACGTGTTCGCCGCCTACATAGAGCTGGCCCAGAACGTGAAAAACTATTGCGCCACGCGCACGCTGCCCACCGGGGACCAGGGTTCCTCCATCATCACCATCGCCAGGAAGAACGGCCGCTACCAGGTCTCCTCGGGCAATGTGGTCCTGCGGGAGGACATCCCGCCCCTGCTGGCCAACATCGACTCCATCAACGCCCTGGACCCGGCCGGGCTCAAGGCCCGCTACAAGGAGCAGATGCGCAAGGACCGCCAGCCCGGCGCGCTCGGGGCCGGCCTGGGCCTGCTGGACATAGCCCGCAGAAGCCCGGAAAAGCTCAGCTACAGCGTGCGCGACCTGGACGGGAAGTACGCATTCTTCAGCCTCGCCGCCACGGTGTAGCCGCGGCGACGGTCAAGGAGCCCCCATGCAACCGCTCGACATCGCAATGACCTCCACCTCCCCGGAGATCGCCTACGACGCGCAGACAAGCACGCTGCGCATCTCGGGAGAGTCCTACCCCGAGAACTCCTTCGAGTTCTACGACCCCGTGATGCGCTGGCTGCGGGAGGCCGTCGCCGCCCTGGACTCCCTGCGCCTGGACATCCACGTGAGCTACATGAACTCGAGCAGCACCAAGTGCATGCTCGACCTGCTCGACATCCTGGAGGAGGCCTCGGCCAAGGGCTTCGCCGCCAGTGTGCTCTGGCGCTACGACAGCGAGAACCCCCGAGCCCTGGACCTGGCCGAGGAATTCCAGGAAGAGGTCACCTTCGAGTTCAACCTCGTGCCCCAGGAGTAGTACCCATGAGCCCCAAGAGAGCCACCCCCGCGCAGGACGACCCCCTCCTCGACCGTTGCGGGGAGTTCCTGCTGGACCCGCCGGGGCCGGATGCGCTGCAGTCGGAGTACGCCATCCTGGCCGACGGATACCGCACGCTCTCCCGCAGGCTCTACAAGACGCTGCTCATCAGCGACGGCTACCAGCGCCAGGTCAAGGAGCTGGCCGTGAAGCTGGAGCGCGCCATGACCAAGATCAACCAGCTGCGCGAGGTGGCCCTGCCCCTGTGCGTCTACTGCCGCAGGGTGCGCCCCCAGTCGGAGGACTACTGGCAGAAGCTGGAAACTTTCCTCAGCCGCAACGCGGACATCATGTTCTCCCAGGGCATCTGCCCGGACTGCCTCAAGTCCACCTACGCCCGCATGGGCGCCGCCGAGGCGAGCCCGCTTCCCAATGCCGAGGCCCCCCCCCAGCCCCCGTCGAAGCCCAGAACGCGCAACCGCCCCTCCATCGTCACAGACGACCAGTACGTGCGCGAGGCCAGGGAGCTGGCCGCCAGGGTGGAGGCCAAAGCCCCGGAATTCGAGGAGGACCTGGAGCGCCTGGTGCACCGCTACTCCAAGCTGGCGCGCCGCTTCGCCAAGACCGTGACCATCTCCGACTCCTACCAGTCCCAGTTGCGCGACCTCAACATGCGCCTGGAGCTGCTGGCCCGCACCGACCTGCTCACCGGCCTGGCCAACCGCTGGGAGATGACCCACCGCATGGAGGCCGAGCACAACCGGATGCAGCGCCATAACAGCGAGCTCACGCTCATCCTGGGCGACGTGGACCATTTCAAGCAGGTCAACGACACCCACGGCCACCAGTGCGGCGACGCAGTGCTGCGCAACGTGGCCGCCCTGATGCAGTCCCACCTGCGCGCCGAGGACCTGTGCGCCCGCTGGGGCGGCGAGGAGTTCATGATACTGCTGCCCGAGACCGGAGCCGAGGCCGCCCACAACGTGGCCCGGAAACTGGGCGAGCTGGTGCGCGACACACCCACCCGCTGGAACGGAGGCACCATCACGGTGACCATGAGCTTCGGCATCGCCTCGGTCCTCCCCGGGTCGGACCTGGACAAGGCCATCTCCGCCGCCGACAACGCCCTCTACGAGGCCAAGGCCCAGGGCCGCGACAGGACCGTGACCGCCACCCAGCGGGAACAGGCCCCCGGCGAGGGGCCCCGCTGACCGCACAGCCCTGCGGATTCTCTGGCGGAATTCGTGTTTTCCGACTTTCCAGAGGGAGTTTCGCAGGATAATGTCGTGACCAGGCAGGCTTGGGGCTCTCCTGCCCGATGCAGGCCGCGGCATCCCGCCGCACCCGGCTCCGCAAGGCGCACGGCCGCCAACGCTCAGCGTTCCGCGTGAGACCGAGCATGTACTGGGAAAATTCGGACGACGGAGACAGGTATTGCGGCTCTGCCGCCGCGGTGGCCTGCCCCGACAGCCTCGGCCTGGCCAGCCTGCTGCTGGAGCCCGGCCACCCCATGACCATCCGCTGCGCCGGGTCCGAGCGGGCCGAGCGCGCCAAGGTGCTCGGGCTCAAGCGCGGAGAGTTCATCGTGGTCCGGCCTCCCGCCGCTTCCCAGGCGGCCCGGTCCGCGCGCCCCGGATCGGGCGTTGACGTGCTCCTGGAGAAGGACGGCACGGTCTACGCCTTCCATTCCGAAGTCCTCGCCGCACTGAGCCACCCCGTCCACGTTCTCTTTCTGGGTTACCCGCAGGAGGTGCGCTCCCGCGCGCTGCGCCGCCACGTGCGCCACAAATGCCTGCTGCCTGCCACCGCCGTGGGCGAGGGCTTCACCTGCGAGGGGCACCTGAGCGACTTCAGCGTGGGCGGCTGCCGCATCGTGACCTCCAGCCATCCCCGCAACGGAGGCCCCCCCCTGCACCACGGCGCCCCCCTGGAGATCCGCCTGCCGGTGAGCGGCTTGCGCATGGAGACCTTCACCGGAGAGCTGCGCTCCGTGCAGCAGGACGGGGCAGCCGTGGCCCTGTGCATGTCCTTCCATGAGGGGCGCAGCTCCGAGTTGGCGGAACGTTTCGTGTGCGAGCTCATCATGGTGGAGAACCTGCGCCGGGAGGACTCCCTGGCGGCTGCCCTGAACTCGCCCCCGCCCACAAGCAGGGCGCACGCCCCGCTGGAATCCGAGGCCCTGCGCGACGCCACGGCCCACGTCAGCGACGGGGCGGACGTGAGCCTCACCGTGGCCCAGCCCCTGGAGCTCCAGTTCACGGGCAACCACCTCTACGACGCCTCCAGCGTGGTGGCGGTGGACGTCCCGGAGTGCATCATCGCGGAGATGCCGCTCACCGCCCTGGGCTGCTGCCCCAAGCCGGGCATGGGCCTGCGCGGCCGGTTCGAGAAGCAGGGCTCCTACTTCGGGTTCCGCACCTGCGTGCTCAAGTTCATCACCAAGCCGCGCCCCCTGGTGTTCTTCGCCTGCCCCAAGAAGATCGAAGTGCTCAAACGCAGGCTGCACCCGCGCGTGCACTGCATGATGCCCGCCGCCCTGGAGGGCGAGATGATGCGCGTGAGCGGCTACGTCACGGACATCAGCATGGGCGGCTGCCGCGTGCTTGCCAACCTGGACGGGCAGGAGGGCGTCGTCAACGTGATGAGCGGGGACACGGTGCACCTCACCCTGCCGCTGGACGGGCTGCGCGTCGAGAGCCTGAAAGCCAGGATCAAGAACTTCACAATGAAGGAGAACCGGGTCTCCCTTGGCCTGGTGTTCCAGGCGGGCAAGCACCAGTTGCCCCTGCTGGCTTCATTCATGACCCGCATGGAGGCGGCGGGCGTCTGACGACGCCCCCCCGGCTGGACATTCCCCGCGCGCTTTGGCACAGCCTGGCCATGCGCACCAACACACGCCCCCTCCCCGCCGTCGCGGCCGCCCTGCTTTGCCTGGTCCTCGCCCTTCCCTGCCTCGCGGCCGAGAAGGAGCATGAACCCGGCGAGTTCGATTTCCGCATTCCCAAAGGAATCGCCGACTCGCAGGTGAAACTCTGGATCAAGCAGGCCGCCGCCAAGTACGGGATCGACCGCGCCCTGCTGCAGGCGCTGGTGGAGGTGGAGTCCGGCGGCGACGCCCAGGCCGTATCGCCCAAGGGCGCGCAGGGCATGACCCAGATCATGCCCGGCACCGCGCAGGACCTGGGTCTCAAGGACGCCTTCGACCCGGCGGCCAACATCGACGCGGGCTGCCGCTACCTGAAGGAGCAGATCAAGGCTTTCGGGGACGTGAGGCTGGCCCTGGCCGCGTACAACGCCGGGCCGGAGGCCGTGCGCAGGAGCGCGGGGATACCGCCCATACCGGAGACGCAGAAGTACGTGGCTTCGGTCTCCAACCGCTACATCGTGCTCAAGACGGGCAAAAATCTTTTCTCATTTTCCGCCAGCGCCCAGGACCTGGGCGAGAAGCCGAAGAAATAACTCCGCCCCCAGCGCGAAGCCGGAAGGGATTCCAAAGGGAGGAACTCCCTTTGGCCGCCGGAGGCATCTCTCTCTCTTCCCTTCAGCCCTTCCCCGCCGCGGGCGCGACATCCTCCCGGATGGGCACCACCCGGGCCAGCACCGCGATGACCACCAGCGAGAAGCTCAGACGGGCCACCATGGTGCCCCAGGGGCTCGCGCCGATGAGGGTGAGCAGCAGCGTATCCTCGATGAGGGCGTGGGAGAGGCTCATGAGCGAGACCGAGGCGAAGATGTCCCGCTTGGAGAGCTTGCCGGACTGGGCCTCGTGGATGATGAGGCCGCCGCCGTAGGCCAGGCCCATGGTCATGCCGATCACCGTGACAGTGGCCGCCTTGCGCCCGATGCCCATGAGCCGCAGGAAGGGCTCCAGCGCTGCCTCGAACAGGCGCGTGGCCCCCACGGCGTTCAGCGCGCGCATGAGCGCCATGAGCGCAAGGATGACCAGGAAGATCCAGCCGAGGTTCTTGAGCTCGCCCAAGGCCCACCCGGCCAGGGAGGCGTCCTGCGGCTGGGGCGCGAGCAGGATGCGCGCGGGCTGGGCCAGGTAGCCCCCGCCCTCCAGGATGGCGTGCAATATCCACGCGCACCCGAGCGCGCCGAACACGCGCAGCAGGTTCTGGCCGAAGAAGCTCACGCCGCAGCGTTTGGTGACCTGGCCTTCGACCAGCAGGTTGTGGGCGATGAGCATGAGCACGCCCAGCACCGTGACCTGGGCCTGGCTGAGCGGCCCCATGGAGGGGGCCAGCGCGTAGAACACCACCAGCCCGGAATAGATGCTGGAGAGCATGGCCGTGGCCCAGGCCAGGCCCAGCCCGGCGGGCAGGCCCACCAGCTCCATCAGGGGCTCCACCGGGGCGGCGATGTAGTCCACCGCGCCCATGGTCTGCAGCACCTTGACCAGGATGATGATGGGCACCATGACCTTGAACAGGTCCAGGCTGACGCGGACCGCGTCGCGGACCACGGCGACAAGGGGATTCATTGGCGAAAGGCTCCGCGGGGCTAGCTGTGGGGGCGGCCCAGGGCCTTGAGCAGCTTGCGCTTGAGCTCGGAACCGTCCACAGGCTTGAGGATCCAGTCCGTGGCGGGATAGGCCCCGCACTGGCCGAGCACGCGCTTGTCCGGCACGCCGGTGACCATGATGAACGGCACCTTGGCGAAACGGTCGTCGCCGCGCATGCCGGCCAGCAACTCCAGGCCGTTCATGCCGGGCATGAGCCAATCGGCCACCACCACGTCCGCGCCGGCCGATTCCAGCAGCTCCCAGGCCTCCTGGCCGCCCGAGGCCTGCAGCACCCGCCCGAGCCCCAGGGGCTCCAGCAGGGAACAGATGAGCTCGCGCATGACGGGCGTATCCTCGGCCACCAGCACGGTCGCCTTGGACAACCTCGTGGCGGTGTCTGACGTCTCAATCTTCCGGTTAACCACCCGTCGCACCCCGCAATCGATACGGCCTGAAAACGGAACGGCCGGAGGCCCTGGCCCCCGGCCGCGCAATCCTTGTGTTAGCCCTTGGAGACGACCAGCTTGATGAGGCGCACGAACTGGTTGGTGAACCCGGCCTCGTTGTCGTACCAGATGACCACCTTGACCATGGTCTGGTCCATGACGGCGGTCAGGGGGCCGTCCACCACGCCGCCGTGGGTGTCGCCCAGGTAGTCCACGGAGACCAGGGGCTCGTCGGTGTAGCCCATGGCGTCGCTGGCCTTGGCCTTGAGCAGCGCGTTGACCTCGTCGCGGGTGACGGCCTTGGAGACTTCGCAGGTGAAGTCAACGATGGAGCCGTCGGGGGTCGGGACGCGGATGGAGTAGCCGTCCAGTTTGCCCGCCAGCTCCGGCAGCACCATGGTGGTGGCGCGGGCCGCGCCGGTGGTGGTGGGGATCATGGAGACGCAGGCGGCGCGGGCGCGGCGGGGATCCTTGTGGGAGCCGTCCAGGATGCGCTGGCTCATGGTGTAGGCGTGGATGGTGGTCATCAGGCCGTGCTTGATGCCGTAGGCGTCGTTGATGACCTTGACCACCGGGGCCAGGCAGTTGGTGGTGCAGGACGCCGAGGAGACGATGGCGTGGGCGGCCGGATCGTAGATGTGCTCGTTGACGCCCATGACCACGGTGCAGTCCGGGTTCTTGGCGGGCGCGGAGATGAGCACCTTCTTGGCGCCGCAGGCCAGGTGATGGGCGGCCTTGTCGCGCTCGGTGAACTTGCCCGTGGTCTCGGCAACGTAGTCGATGCCCAGCTCGCCCCACTTCCACTCGCCGGAGTTGCAGCGCGTCACCAGGATCTTCTTGCCGCAGACGGTGATGCCGTCCTCCCAGGTGCCCACTTCACCGTGGAAGGTGCGGTGCACGGAGTCGTACTTGAGGAGGCGGGCCAGGTCGGCGTTGGAGGCGCGGGCGTTGATGACCGCGATCTCGATGTCCTTGTCGTCGGCCAGGAGACGGGTGAGATACCGCCCGATGCGTCCGAATCCGTTCACGCCAATCTTGATCGCCATTGTCTTCTCCTTGCGGGCCGGGATGCTCGCGGCCGCGTATGATGTTGCTGCATGCCCCCTCGGGGGCAGTCATGATTTCCGGGGAGCCTGCGCTAGGCCTTGCCCGAGCAGCCCAGGACGTTCCTGATCTTGTGGGCCACCATGTCGCGCACGGCGTCGCGGGCGGGGCCGAGGTACTGCCTGGGGTCGAAGTGCTCGGGGTTCTCGTCGAAGTATTTGCGGATCACGGCGGTCATGGCCAGCCGGATGTCGGTGTCGATGTTGATCTTGCACACCGGGCCGGAGGCGGCGCGGCGCAGCATCTCCTCCGGGACGCCCTTGGCGCTGCCCACCTTGCCGCCGTGCTCGTTGGCCATCTTCACGAACTCCTGGGGCACCGAGGAGGAGCCGTGCAACACCAGGGGGTAGCCGGGCATGAGCTTGCCGATCTTCTCCAGGCGCTCGAAGTCCAGCTTGGCCTCGCCCTTGAACTTGTAGGCCCCGTGGCTGGTGCCGATGGCGATGGCCAGGGAGTCGCAGCCGGTGCGCTCGACGAACTCGACGGCCTGATCGGGATCGGTGTAGACGCTGTGCTCGGAGCTGACCTCGTCCTCCACGCCGGCCAGGCGGCCCAACTCGGCCTCCACGTACACGCCCTGGGCGTGCGCGCATTCCGCGACCTGCTTGGTGAGGGCGATGTTCTCCTCGAAGCTCAGGTGGGAGCCGTCGATCATCACGGAGGTGAAACCCGCGTCCATGACCTTCTTGCAGATGTCGAAGTTCTGGCCGTGGTCCAGGTGGAGCACCACGGGCAGGTCGGTGTCCTGCATGGCGGCTTCCATGAGTTTCATGATGTAGTTCTCGCCCGCGTACTTGCGCGCCCCGGCCGAGACCTGGAGGATGAGCGGGGAGCGTTCCTGGTTGCCTGCGGAGATGATGCCCTGGACGATCTCCATGTTGTTGACGTTGAACGCGCCGACGGCATAGCCGCCGGCATAGGCTTTCTCGAACATCTCTTTGGGCGATACCAATGGCATGACGCTCTCCTCCTTGCGGGACGCGGGCGGTTGTGTCGTGGGGTGTGCGGGCCCGGCGCGAAGCGCCGCGACAGCCTCGCGAGCCTAGCCCCGGAGCGGCTTTTTTGTCAATGAAAAGCGGACGTTCGCGCCCCGGGAACGCAGCAGCCACGCGGCTCGCGGGCCACCCTGGGGCGGTAGGTGCTTGATAAGTATTCCAACTTGTCCCCCGGCCGGAGGAATGCGTGGACGCGGGGCCGCCGGCCGTATTACACCCGGCGGAACCGGCATCGAAAAACCGCAGCCCTGGAGCAGGAAACATGACCGCACCGGAAGACAGCCAGACCCGCAGCAACCTGCTGGCCACATTCGCCGGGGAGTGCCAGGCGGCCACCCGCTACGCCTACTACGCCAAGCAGGCGGGCAAGGAAGGGCAGGACCTGATCCGGTCCGTGTTCCTGGAGATATCCGAGCAGGAGCGCGTGCACGCCAAGCGCTTCCTGTCGCATCTCGGGGGCGCCGGCGGCGAGGCGGTGGTGCATGTGAACGGCGCCGCGCTGGGCTCCGTCCTGGAGAACCTGCGCGGGACCATCACGGAGGAGGCGGCCGTCTCCCGCCTGGTCTACCCCGGCTACGCCAGGACGGCCCGGGAGGAGGGCCTCACGGAGATCGCCCTGCTCTACGAGAACATCGCCAAGGCCGAGGCCAGGCACGCGGCGCGCCTGAGCGCCCTGTTCGACCGCCTCTCCGCCGGGACGCTCCATTCCCGCACCGAACCCACGTTATGGTACTGCCGCCACTGCGGCTGGACGACGCAGGGCCTCGAAGCGCCCGAGCGCTGCCCCGCCTGCGCCCACCACAGGGGGCATTTCCAGGCGGCCCCGCCTTTGGACGGCTAGCCCCCGCTCAACAGGGGGGAGCGACCCCGTCATCACCGGGCCGGGCCAGCGCCCGGGCCAGTTCATGCCGGGAAACCGGCTTGGCCAGCACCGCGTCGGCCACGGCCGCGCCGCGCCCGTCCTCGGCCTGGTCGGTCAGCAGCACCAGCCGGACCTCGGCCCGCACCCGGCGGCAGGCGGCCAGGAACTCCCAACCGGACATGCCGTGCAGGTTCTCGCCCGCCAGCACCGCCTCGAAGTGCGCGGGCACCCGGCCGAACACGCTCAGGGCCCTGGCCGCGTCGCGTATGGTGGTGACCTTGTAGCCCAATTCCCGCAGGGTCATGGCCAGGGCCTGGCGCGAGAAGGCCTGGGCGTCCACCACCAGGGCCCGGGGCGCCGCGGACCCCAGCGGAGCACCGCGCGCGCACCCTGTGGAGGGCGCGCCCTCCTCCGGCTGCTGAGCCAGGGGCAGATAGACCTTGAACAGGCTGCCGCGCCCGAGTTCGCTCTCCGCCCGCACCGCACCGCCCAGGGAGCGCACGATGCCGTGGACCGTGGCCAGGCCCATGCCCGTGCCTTCGCCCGGGCGCTTGGTGGTGAAGAAGGGGACGAAGATCTTCTCCAGCAGGGAGGCGTCCATGCCGTGGCCCGAGTCCCTCACGGTCAGCAGGGCGTACTCCCCGGGCGCGAGGGCGGTGTCGCCGGTGGGGTCGCCCCCGTGGGCCTCGTGCCGGGCCAGGGCCACCGACAGGGTGCCCCCGCGCTCCCGCATGGCGTGCAGGGCGTTGTCCATCAGGTTGGCGAGCACCTGGTGCACGAGGCTCGGGTCGGCCATGACGGCCAACGGCTCCGGCCCCTCGTCGAAGGAGGCCTCCACCCCGGCGGGCAGCGTGGGGCGTATCAGCTCCATGGTCTCGCGCACCAGCGGGGCCAAGGCCACGCGGATGGAGCGCAGGCTGCCCCGGCGGCTGAAGGCCAAGATCTGCTTGATGAGCTGCCTGGCCCTGACCCCGGCCTTGATGATGTCCTCCAGGGGCTTGCGCAGGATGTCCCCCGGTTCGAGCAGTTGCATGCCCACCTCGGCGTTGAGCAGGATGGGCGTGAGGATGTTGTTGAAGTCGTGTGCTATGCCCCCGGCCAGGGTGCCCACGGCCTCCAGCTTCTGGGCCCGGCGCAGGCGCTTCTCCAGCCTCTCCTGGTAGCTCACGTCGCGCAGGTGCAGCACGGCGTTGCTCACCTGGCCCGCGGCGTCGCGGATGGGGCTGAAGGTCGTCTCCGCGGTGAAGCAGTGCCCGCCGGGGCGCAGCTGGCTGATGATGCCCGTCCACTCGCGGCCTTCGGCCAGCGCGGCGGCGATCTGCTTCCCGGGCAGGGGCGGCCGCGCGGCCATGAACATCCCGAACAGGGGGCGGCCCAGGGTTTCGCCGCGCCCCAGGCCGGTGACGGCCAAGAAGGCCGGGTTGGCGTACTCCACGGACCATTTCGCCCCGGTGATGGCGATGCCCTCCACGGCCTGCTCCACGGCGGCCACAAGCAGCATCCTTTCGGCCTCGGCCTGCCTGCGGGCCGTGACGTCCTCGGCCACGCCCTCGTAGCGCAGCACGCGCCCGCCGTCGCCGCGCTGGGCCCATACGTGCAGCGAGACCCAGATGGGGCTGCCGTCTTCCCGCCGGAGGCGGACCTCCCTGCGGCTCCCCCTCGCCGCGGCCCCGGCCAGGAAGCCGCCGAAATCCTCGCCGTCCTCGAGGGGAGGATCGAGCATCACGCATGTCCGGCCCGCCGCGTCGCTGGGGCCCGGATAGCCGAGCATCCTGGCGAAGGCCGGGTTGACCCACTGGAAGGAGCCCTCGGGCGAGGCCTGGAAGATGCCCTCCATCACGCTCTCGGAAATGCTTCGGAACCGGGCCTCGGAGTCGCGCAGGGCCTGCTCCGCCTGGGTGCGGTCCGAGATGTCGCCCACCACCGCGAAGAGCACCTCGCCCTGGTCCGTCCGGATGCGCGAGACCCGCAGGTCCACGTCGCGGACCTCGCCGCCCGCCAGCCTGTGCTTGCAGACCGCCACCCGCCCGCCCGCGAACCTGCACACGCTCCTGGTGGCCTCGAGGCAGGCGGCCCCGTTCGTGCAGAAGCTGGCCAGGGTGATCCCGCCCAATGCGGCCGGGTCCCACCCGTAGAAGTCCAGGGCGGCCTGGTTGGCGTCCAGGACCTCCATGGTCTCCGGGTCCAGCAGGAACATGGCGGAGACGTGGCCCCGGAACATGGCCTCGAACATGCCCTCCCCCGCGCCTGCGCCGGCGGGCCGGGCGGGAGCGGACTGGCGGATGGCGGCGTCGGGGGCGTGCTTCATGCGTCGTCAGCCCCCGGATGGTTCAGGCGCGTCAGGCTGGAGGCGAAGGCGAAGCTGCCGCGCTGGTGGTTCTTGACGTGATACATGGCTTCGTCGGCCCCGCGGATCAGGGTGAAAGGGTCCGCCCCGTCATCGGGGTACAGGCTCACGCCCACGCTGGCTCCCGGCCCGGCGGCCCCGCCCAGGCTGCGGTAGGGCTTGGAGAGCGCGGCCACCAGTTTGCGGGCCACCTCGGCCGCGCCCGCCCCGCCGCGTTGCCGCCCCAGGAGCACCACGAACTCGTCCCCGCCCACGCGGGCCACCGTGTCCGTGGAGCGCACCGAACCCTGCATCCGGGCGGCCGCCTCCTTGAGCACCTCGTCGCCCATGGCGTGGCCCAGGGTGTCGTTGATGGGCTTGAAGTTGTCCAGGTCCACGAAGAGCACGGCCACCTTGTCGCCCTCGCGCCTGGCGGCGTCGATGAGCTCGGCCAGCCTGTCGAGCATGAGGTGGCGGTTGGGGAGCATGGTCAGCGGATCGTGCCGGGCGTCGTGCATGGCCTTGGCCTCCACGCCCTTGGAGGCCGTCACGTCCTGGATGATGCCGTCGTAGAAGGCCACGCGGCCGAAGGCGTCGCGGCGCACCACCGGGGTGTTGCGCACCCAGAGCAGCGTGCCGTCCTTGCGCAGGATGCGGTGCTCCAGGGGCATGGCGTCCTCGCCGCGCAGGATCCTGTCCGCCTGCTCCAGCACCGCGGCGCGATCCTCCTCGCTGACCATGTTCAGCCAGAGCAGCGGGTCGCGCTCGAAGTCTTCGGGGTCGTAGCCGGTCAGGCGGGAGCAGCCCGCCCCGTGGGTGGTGCCCACGGCGCGCCCGTGCTCCACCTTCACGGTGTAGACGTAGTCCGTCACGGACTCCAGCAGCTTGCGGTAGCGCTCCTCGGAATCGCGCACCATGGCCCAGGCGCGCTCCAGCCCGTCCACGCGCAGGCGGAGCTCGGCGATCTCCTCCAGCAACTGCTCTTTCGTCTTGCCGGCGCTCTTCATGATGCCTCCGGCCCCGGCTCGGGGCCCGCCCGGGACGCTACAGCAATCTTCTGAAACGCAGGAACAGGATGACCCCGCTCGTGATGATGATGGACACCACCCCCACCACCCCGAAGGCGTGCTCCGCCTCCTGCAGGGGCAGGGGGATGTTCATGCCGTACATGCTGGTGATGAGCGTGGGGACCATGAGGATGACCGTCAGCGAGGTCAGGATCTTCATGATCTGGTTGACGTTGTTGGAGATGACCGAAGAATAGACATTGGCCGTGGAGTCCAGGACTTCCGAAAAGATCTTGGACATGTAGATGCCCTGGCGGATGTCGATGAGGGCGTCGTCGAAGATGTCCAGGTCGTCCTCGGAGAACATGAGCTTGTAGCTGTTGCACACGGCCAGGCCCTTGCGCGCGATCCTGTCGATGATGAGGTCGTTGTTCTTCAGGGCCGCGTGAAAGTACGTCACGGCCTTGCGCAGGTTCAGCAGGAACTTGAGGTCATCGTTGGAGGGCGATTCCGCCAGGTCGCGCTCCACCTCCTGGATCTTGGCCGAGATCTCCTTGAGGTGGTGCATGTAGAGCATGGTCACGTGCTTGACGATGTTGCAGAGGCAGCGCTCCTGCTTGAAGCCGTCCGGCGCGCTCCTGCTGATACTCAGGATGTGGGTGAGAGACTCGTCCTCGATCTGGCAGACCGTGACCACGTTCGCGCGCGTGAAGAGGATGCCCATGGGCACGGTGGAGTAGCGCCGCTGGTCCCCGTTCTGCTCGATGTGCGGCGTGCGGATGACCACCAGGGTGGCGTCGTCGTCCACCTCGATGCGCGGGCGCTCGTGCATGTCGAGGGCGTGGCGGAGGAGCTTCTCGTCCACGGCGGCCATGCGCGCGGCCCGCGATATGTCTTCCGAACGGGGCTCGATGAGGTCGATCCAGCAGCCCTCGCAGGCTCCGTCCGGGTCGTCCAGGATGGTGCATCCTGGTCCGTAGATTGTGATCATCCTTCCTCCGGGGGGCAGGCGGCCCCGGCGCGTCCGCCGGCGACCGGTATCGCCCCGCGTTGCATATCCCCGAGCGCGCGTGACGGTCAACCATGAGACGCCCGGAGTCGCGCCCAACCCCCTCCCGCCGTGGACTTTTTGCCATCCCCATGTCACGGAAAGGTCACGAAACCACTCAGCGGGAGAAATCGATGAAGGACGAACTCAAGCCCAAGCACTACGAGATCATTCGCGCCAAGCACCCGGCATACATCGAGGCCGTGGAGAACCTGGGCAAGGCCGTGCACGGCTGCGGCCCCCTGGACAGCAAGACCCTCCTGCTGATCCAGCTGGGGGCGGCCGCCGCCAGCCACTCCGAGGGCTCCGTGCTCTCCCACGCCCGCCGCGCCTTGAAGGCCGGGGCCAGCCTGGACGAGATCTACCACGCCCTCATCGGCCTGACCTCCACCATCGGCTTCCCCACCGTGGCCGCCGCCATGAGCTGGGTGCGCAAGGCCCTGGACGAGGACTAGGCCCGCCAGCCCCCGCCCATGCGCAAGACCCCGCCCTGCGCCTCGGTGTTCCGGCGCGACCCGGAGCTCGGTTTCCTGGAGTGGCGCAGCTCGCTCATCCAGGGCGCGCCCTTCGGCGTGCACACGCACGACACGGTCTCCGTGGCCGTGGTGCGCGGGGGGAGCTACGCCCTGAGCTGCCGGGGCGAGACGCGTGAGGCCGGGCCCGGCTCCGCCGTGTTCTTCCCGGCGGAGGAGCCGCACTCCTGCAATCCCCTGCCGGGCGAGGCCATGGACTACCGCAAGTACTACCTGGCCCCGGCCTGGTTCGAGGCCCTGCGCCTGGAACTGGCCGGGGAGCCCGCCGCGCCCCCCGAAGGGTGCATTGCGGATGACGGGGCCGCGCGCCCGGCCGTGGTCTGCGACCCGGCCACGGCCGGGGCCTTCGCGCCCCTGGCCCGCGCCCTGGAGGGGGACGCCCCCGCCGGGGAGAAGCTCGCCCTGCTGCGCGTGGCGCTTCGCAGGCTGCTGCGCGCGCCCGCCTACTTTCTGGGAGAGGGGGAGCCCGCGGCGGAGCGCGAGGCCGTGAGCGCGGTGGTGCGGGCCATATCCCGCGATCCGGCGGAGACCATCCGCCTGGAGGAGCTGGCCGAGGCCTCCGGCCTGACCCCAAGCCATTTGCTGCGGGTGTTCAGGCGCTCGCGCGGGCTGACCCCGCACGCCTACCAGACCCAATTGCGCGTGAACCTGGCCAAACGGATGCTGGCCGAGGGCGCGCCCATTGCGCAAGTGGCCCTGGAGGCCGGATTCGTGGACCAGAGCCACCTGAACAGGGTGTTCAGGCGCTACATGGGGGCCACGCCGAGGCAGTATTTGTTGGGGGCGAGGCCGTAAGGGAATGCCTCCGGCGGCCAGAGAGGGCGCTGCCCTCTCTGGACTCTCCCGCCAAAGGGAGTTCCTCCCTTTGGAATCCCGTATGAGCAGAGTGCACGGTTCGCCGCCAGCGTGAGCGCGAAGCCGAAAGGGAGTGCAGAGGGCCGAAGGCCCTTTGCCCGCCGGAGGCATTCTTCGATCCCCTCCAGCGCAATTTCATCCAAGAATCCTCCCCCATCTCCGGGCTACAGCCCCCCGCGTCCACCAAATCCCGCATCCCGGAGTATCCCATGCCGCGCGCCTCCTACGCCCCCTACGCCGCCCTGGCGGCCTCGGTCCTCTTCTGGGGCCTTTCCTTCACGGCCACCAAGATCGCCCTGGAGGGCCTTTCCCCCTCCTCCATCCTGTTCCTGCGCTTCGGCCTGGCCTGCCTGCTGCTTCTTCCCCCCGCCCTGCGCGCCGGGGCGCTGCGCCTGCCCCTGCGCGTGCACCTGCAGGTGCTGGCCGTGTCCGTGGTCTTCCCGGGCTGCTATTTCGCCCTGGAGACCTGGGCCCTGCGCCTGACCTCGGCCACCAACGCCTCGCTCATCGCGGCGGCCATCCCCATGATGGTCCTGGCCCTCTCCTGCGCCGTGGAGCGCAGAATCCCCAGCCTGCGCAGCATGGCGGGCGTGGCCGCCTCCCTGGCCGGGGTGGCCATGCTGGTGGGCGTGGGCGCCGGTCCGGGCGGCCCCGTGAACACGGGCGACGCCCTGATGCTCGGTGCCGTGGCTTCCGCAGCCGTGTACATGGTGGCCACCGGGCGGCTCTGCGCCAACGTGGCCCCGCTGGGCTTCACGGCCCTGCAGATGGCCTGGGGCGCGCTCTTCTTCCTGCCCATGTTCCTGGCGGACCCGCCCACCCCCGAGCCCGTGCCCCTGGCCAGCCTGCTGGCCGTGGGGGCGCTTGGCCTGTTCGCCACGGTGGGGGCCTTCCTGGCATACAACTACGCCCTGTCGCGGGTGGACGCCCCCACGGCCTCGCTGTGCATCAACGCCGTGCCCGTGGTGGCGGTGTTCGGGGCGCACCTGGCCCTGGGCGAATCCGTGAGCATGGGGCAGGCCGTGGGCGGGGCGGTGATCCTGGCGTCGGTGTACGCCTCCACCCGGCCCGCTCGAAACACGGAGGAATCCGCCCAGCCCGCTTGACGCGTCCAACCATTTCACGCATGTGTGGGAGTGGTACGCAATTACACTCTCAGCACCCGCGAGGACGCGCATGATCCTTGATTGCATGAAAACGGCCGACCCGGCGATGATCGAGATGTTCCGCCCCTTCGGCCTGAAGATGGAGGAGCAGGGCATCCCCCCCATCGTCATAAACGTCTTCAAATGCTACTACGCCCGGCTGCTCTACGGCGCGCAGGGCAAGCTCCCCGAGGAGGAGCTGCTCCCGCTCACGGACGCCGAGGTCCCGCAGTACGAGGCCCTGGCCGAGTACGCCGACACCGGCCGCGACTCCATGGGCCACACAGTGGTCATCAAGCTCAACGGCGGCCTGGGCACCTCCATGGGCCTGGAGAAGGCCAAGAGCCTGATCCAGGTGAAGGACTCCATGACCTTCCTGGACCTGATCCTGGCCCAGATGCGCGCCCTGCGGGTGAAGTACGGCAAGCCCATCCCCCTGCTGTTCATGAACAGCTTCAAGACCCACCTGGACACCATGCTCAAGGTGGAGGGCTTCGACAACGGCACCACCAGCCTGCCCCTGGCCTTCCTGCAGCACCGCTACCCCAAGATACTGCACAAGGACCTCTCCCCCGCCACCTGGCCCGGCAACCCCGAGCTGGAGTGGAACCCGCCCGGCCACGGCGACCTCTACACCGCGCTGGTGACCTCCAAGATCCTGCGCAAGCTCCTGGACCGGGGCTTCCACTACGCCTTCATCTCCAACTCGGACAACCTGGGCGCGGTGATGGACGAGCGCATCCTGGGCTACATGGTCAGCCAGGGCTCCCCCTTCCTGATGGAGGTGGCCGGGCGCACCGCCTCGGACCGCAAGGGCGGCCACCTGGCCCGCCAGCGCTCCAACGGCCGCCTGGTTCTGCGCGAGATCGCCCAGTGCCCCGACAAGGACGTGGACGCCTTCCAGGACATCACCAAGCACCGCTTCTTCAACACCAACTCCCTCTGGATCGACCTGCGCGCCATGGAGAAGGTGTTCGTGGCCAACGGCATGATGCCGCTGGACCTGATACTCAATCCCAAGACCCTGGACCCGCGCGACCACAAGTCCCCCGAGGTGATCCAGATCGAGACGGCCATGGGCTCGGCCGTGTCGGCCTTCGAGTCGGCCCAGGCCATCAAGGTGCCGCGCACCCGCTTCGCCCCGGTGAAGACCACGGCGGACCTGCTGGTGGTCATGTCCGACTGCTACGAGGTCAGCCCGGAGAAGACCGTGGTGCCCGCCAGCGCGCACAAGGGCCCCATGCCCGTGGTGCATCTGGACGGCCACTTCTACAAGCGCATCGACGATTTCAGCGCCCGCTTCCCGCACGGGGCGCCTTCGCTCAAGGAATGTTCCTGCCTGACCGTCAAGGGGGACGTCGTATTCGGTAAAAACGTCACCGTCAGCGGTACCGCCACGGTGATCAACGCCTCGGGCGCCCAGGTGCACATCCCGGACGGAACGGCGCTCACGGGGGAAGTGAGGTTCTAGGCCATGCGCGTTCTTCTGGTGGAAGACGACCCGCAGGCGGCCTCCTATCTGGTGAAGGGCCTCAAGGAGCAGGGCCTCACCGTGGACCACGTGGCCGACGGGCGCGAAGGCCTGATCCGGGCCACGGCGGGCGGCTATGACGTGATCGTGCTGGACAGGATGCTGCCCAACCTGGACGGGCTCTCCATCCTCAAGGCCATCCGCGCCGCCGGGGACACCACCCCCGTGCTGGTGCTCTCGGCCCTCTCCGACGTGGACGCCCGCGTGGAGGGCCTGCGCGCCGGAGGCGACGACTACCTGACCAAGCCCTTCGCCTTCGCGGAGCTCATGGCCCGCGTCGAGTCGCTGGGCAGGCGCGGGCGCGCGGAGAAGATGCTCACCGTGCTCCAGGTGGCCGACCTGGAGCTGGACCTCACCGCCCGCACCGTGAAGCGCGCGGGCAAGCCCATCGACTTGAAGCCCAAGGAGTTCTCCCTGCTGGAGTACTTCATGCGCCACGCCGGGCAGGTGGTCACGCGGACCATGCTGCTGGAGCGCGTCTGGGACTACGCCTTCGACCCCCAGACCAACGTCATCGACGTGCACGTCTCCCGGCTGCGCAGCAAGGTCGACAAGGATTTCGACAAGCCCCTTATCCACACCGTGAGGGGGGCGGGATACATCCTGCGTGATCCGTCTGAAGCTGCTTAAGTCGTTCAGCTTCCGCCTGGCCATGTGGTACGTGGGCATCTTCGCCCTGACTGCCACCGTGGTCTTCGGATTCATCTACTGGGCGGCGGTGACCTTCATGATCCGCCAGACCGACGAAATCATCGAAAGCGAGACCTGGGGGCTGGTGGAGCAGTACGACGAGCGCGGCCTGGCCGCGCTCTCCATGCAGATCTCCAGCCGCCAGCGCAGCGGCTCCTCCCAGGCCAACATCTACCTCCTGGTTGACCGCGAGTTCCACTACCTGGCGGGCAACATGCGCCTGTGGCCCAAATCCATCGAGCCGCGCGGCTTCCCCGAGTGGCACACCATCTCCGTGACCGCCGAGGACGTGGCCCACCCCCTTGAAGCGCGGGTGTTCGTGGTCACGCTCATGGGCAAGGTGCACATGCTGGTGGGGCGCGAGCTCTCCGACGTGCTGCGCGCCCAGGCCGTCATGGCGCGGGCCATGGCCATCGGCCTGTTGTGCACGGTGCTCATGGGCCTGGTCTGGGGCCAGATGATGAGCAACAAGCTGCTGCGCCGACTCGACGACGTCAACCGCGCCAGCCGCAAGATCATGGGCGGCACCTTCACTCAGCGCATCCCGCTCACGGGCACCGGCGACGAGTTCGACAGCCTGGCCAAGAACCTCAACGACATGCTGGACCGCATCGGCGAGCTGGTGGTGGCCGTGCGCCAGGTGGGCGACAACATCGCCCACGACCTGCGCAGCCCCCTGACCCGCCTGCGCTCCCGCCTGGAGCTGGCCCTCCTGGAGGACCCGGACCCAGCGGCCCAGCGCCAGGCCATCGAGGACGCCATCGACCAGGCCGAGGCCATCATCGCCACCTTCAACGCCCTGCTGACCATCGCCCGGGCCGAGGCGGCCGCCGCGCGCGACGCCTTCGAACAGCTGGACCTGGCCATGCTCGTGCAGGACGCGGCCGAGCTGTACGAGCCCCTGGCCGAGGACAAGTCCATCACCCTGACCCTCAACCTGGAGACGGGCGCACAGGTGCTGGGCAACCGCCACCTGCTCTCCCAGGCCATGGCCAACCTGCTGGACAACGCCGTGAAGTACACCCCGGAGGGCGGGGCAATCCGGGTGGAGGTGGCCTCCGGCGAGGGCGAATCCGTGCTCACGGTGTCGGACAGCGGCCCCGGCGTGCCCGAAACCGAGCGCGGCAACGTGCTCTCCCGCTTCTACCGGCTGGACCAGAGCCGCAACACCCCCGGCTCCGGCCTCGGGCTCTCGCTGGTGGCGGCCGTGGCCCGGCTGCACGGCGGCAGGCTGGAGCTTGGCGACAACGCCCCGGGCCTCAGGGTCAGCCTCTCCATCCCCGCCCTGCAACCGGCATGAACATCCGGTCATGACGGGTTGAAGACAAAACCCGAGAACCGGGTTACCAAAGCCGGTGAAGAGTGGCGAAGCCGCCCCGCCCCATGACTCCGCCACACTGAGCACCGCCGGCGATGCCCCCTGCCGGACCAGCCGGCGGATCAAGGATGAACACCCGTTCATTCTTGGGAAATATTTCTGTCATTCACGGGCTTTAATTGCTCCCATCACGGGCGCTTACAGCCCAACACCAGGAGAAGACCATGTTAAGGACGAAGCTCATCCGTATCGCTCTCACCAGCTCCCTTCTCGTCCTGTTCACCGTTGGCCAGGCTCTGGCCGAACTGCCCAAGCTGGCCGACCTGGCCGAAAAGGCCGGACCGGCCGTGGTGAACATCTTCACCGAGACCATTCCCAAACAGCAGCCGCGCATGCAGCGCAACGTCCCCCGTGGGACGCCCTTCGACGACTTCTTCGACCAGTTCGACCAGTACTTCAACCGCGACCAGCAGCCGCAGCGCAGCCGCTCGCTCGGTTCCGGCTTCCTGATCTCGGCCGACGGCTACATCCTGACCAACAACCACGTGGTGGAGAAGGCAGACCGCATCAACGTGAAGCTCCAGAAGGGTGAGAAGACCATCGCCGCCAAGGTCATCGGCACCGACCCCGAGACCGACCTGGCGCTCATCAAGATCGAGAACGGCTCCGGCCTGCCCTTCCTCAAGCTGGGCGACTCCGCCAAGATGCGCGTGGGCGACTGGGTCATGGCCATCGGCAACCCCTTCGGCCTGTCCCACACGGTCACGGCGGGCATCATCTCGGCCAAGGGCCGCGTGATCGGCGCCGGGCCTTATGACGACTTCATCCAGACCGACGCCTCCATCAACCCGGGCAACTCCGGCGGCCCGCTCATCAACCTGGACGGCGACGTCATCGGCATCAACACGGCCATCGTCTCCTCGGGCCAGGGCATCGGCTTCGCCATCCCCTCCAACATCGCCAAGGAAGTGGTGGCCCAGCTCAAGAGCAAGGGCAAGGTGCGCCGCGGCATGATGGGCGTGACCATCCAGTCCATCGACGAGAACACCGCCAAGGCCCTGGGCCTGCCCTCCACCCACGGCGCGCTGGTCAGCCAGGTGAGCCCGGGCAGCCCGGCCGAGAAGGCGGGCATCCTCTCCGGCGACGTCATCACCGAAGTCAACGGCCAGGCCGTCACCGACTCCCACGAGCTCACCGCGCGCATCGGCACCATGGCCCCCGGCGACACCGTGACCGCCACCCTGCTGCGCAAGGGCCAGACCAAGTCCGTGAAGGTCACCCTCACCGAGCGCGACGCCAAGAAGCTCGGCAAGGCCGAAGAGCAGGACCAGGGCGACGAGTCCGGGACGCTCGGCATGTCCCTCTCCAACGTGGACCCGCGCAACGGCCGCCCCGTGGACGGGCTGCTGGTGGTCAACGTGGCCCCGGGCTCCCCGGCCGCCGAGGTGGGCATCCGCCGCGGCGACGTGCTGGTGGAGGTGAACCAGCGCCCCGTGGGCAGCGCGGCCGAACTGGCCGCCATCGTGAACAAGGAAGGCAAGGCCAACGGCGCGGTGCTGGTGCTCGTCAAGCGCCAGGGACAGCCGGTGTTCCGCTCCATCCCGGTGCAATAGCGCCCAGTTTGAATTGATCCCCCTCCAGCGGCTCCGGGCCCAGCCCCCCGGAGCCGCCCCTCCTCACACCCGCATCTGCCCCCCCTTCTTGGGGGGGGCTGGTGTTTTTGGGGGCTGGCCAGGCTTGCGAACCGGCGCGTTTGCAATCCCCCTGGCCATCTGCTAGTTTCACGAGATGGCTTTCAGCACAAAATAACAAACAAATTCGAACCATTACCTGACGGAGCACCCCATGGAGCGCCGGGACTTCCTGGAGTTTTTCTCGTTTGGCGGCAAGAAGCGCGAGGCCGCGCCGCCCCCGCCGCCGCCCCAACGCTGGGTCATGGTCGTTGATCTGCGCCGCTGCGTGGGCTGCCAGGCCTGCACCGTGGCCTGCGCCATGGAGAACCGCACCCCCCTGGGCGAATTCCGCACTTCGGTGAACGATTTCGAGACCCTGGAACAGGGCAGGCCGCGCAAGATCCTGCTGCCCGCGCTCTGCAACCACTGCGACAACCCGCCCTGCGTGCCCGCCTGCCCGGCCAAGGCCACCTTCCGCCGCGCCGACGGGCTGGTGCTGGTGGACCCGCAGCGCTGCGTGGGCTGCGGCTACTGCGTGCTGAACTGCCCCTACTCGGCCCGCTTCCTCAACCGCCAGACGCGCTCGGCGGACAAGTGCTCCCTGTGCGCGCACCGCCTGGACGCCGGGCTGCTGCCCGCCTGCGTGGAGACCTGCATCGGCAAGGCCCGCACCGTGGGCGACGCGAACGACCCCGCCAGCGCGGTGGCCAGGCTCCTGGCGGAGCACAAGGCCGTGACGCTCGAACCCAAGGCCGGGGCCAAGCCCCAGGTGTTCTACATCGGCCTGCCCGAGGGCATGGCCCTGCCCCAGGCCGACCCGGCCGCCGCACGCGAGCGCCGCGTGACCGAGGAGACCTTCCGATGAGCACGCTGATCGAACTCACCGCCTTCAGGCACCAGCCCGTGTGGGAGATGCAGGCCGCCCTGTACCTGCTGATGATCCAGGCCGGGGCCTGGGCCATGCTGTCGGGTCTGGCGGCGCAGGCCACGGGGGCGGAGCGCCAGCGCGGGCTCGGGGCCTGGGGCCTGCTGGCCGCCACGGGCCTGGGCCTTTCCGCCCCGCTGAACCTCATCGCGGAGATGCTCGGCCCCCACAAGTTTTACACCCTGATCCCGCGCTTCAACCTGAGCTCCCCGCTCTCCTGGGGCGTGGCGGCCATCAGCCTGTTCGTGCTGGCCGGGGCATTGGGCTGCGTGGGGCTGAGGCGCCCCCTGCCCGTGCCGAGAAAGGCCGTTGCGGGCCTTGGCCTGCTGGCCGCGCTTAGCGTGCTGGCCTACACCTGGTTCGAGATCGCCCGGGCCGCCGGGGTGCCCCTCTGGGCCGACCCCTACGCCTCGGCGGTGCTGCTCGCCTCCGCCCTGCCCTGCGGCCTCGGCCTGGCCCTCTGGCTGGACATGGCCCACGGCGGCGCGGCGGCGCAATCCCTGATGGCGCGGCTGGTGGCCGCCCTGGGCGCGCTGGGCGCAGGCGGCACGCTGGCCGTGTGGGGGCTGCTGGGGTCCTGGCCCGGAACTCCGGGATGGCCCTGGGGCTCGGCCCTGCTGGCGGGCTCGGCCCTGGCCCTGCTGCTGGCCGGGGCGCTCTTCCTGGACAGGCCCAAATCCCTCTCCGGGTCGCTGCTATGGGCCTGCCTGCTGGCGCTGGCCGGTGGCCTGGGCGCGCGCCTGGGCATCCTGCTGCTGGGGCAGTCCGCCGCGCTGGGCCGCGCCCAGGGCGAGCCGCACATGCTGGGGCACGCGGACATCCTGGGCGTGCTGGCCACGCCCGCGCTGTTCGTGGCGCTGATGTTCATCGCCTCCATCATCATGGGCCGCCCGGCCAAGAAAGAACCCGCCGCGCCTGAAGTGTCCGCCGCTTCGGCCGCACCTCCGGCCCAGCCCGAAGCCCCCGCCGACGCCCAAACCGCCCACGGAGACCCCGCATGAGCATCGACCGCCGCACCGTCCTCAAAGGCCTTGGCGCGGGGGCCGCGCTCACCGTGTTCGCCTCGGGCTACAAGCCCACGCTCAAGGCCATCATTGATCCTCCGAAGCAGACCGTAGCGTCCGGGCCATCGCTGGCCCCCGAGGCCACGGTGGACAAGGCCACCGGCGAGGTGACCTTCAACCGCCAGCAATATCTTGCGGGCAGCATCTGCCTGGGCTGCACCTCCATCTGCGGGGTGCGCGTGCGCGTGGACAACGAAAGCGGGAGCGTGCTGCGCGTCTCCGGCAACCCCTACCACCCCCTGGCCGCCCAGCCCCCCGCGCCCTACGAGGCCTCCCTGGCCGACACCGTGCGCGCCCTCTCCGGCCACCAGGGCTCGGGGCTCGCGCGGCGGGCCACGGCCTGCGGCCGGGGCAACGCCGTGCTGGACAAGCTCAAAGACCCCTACCGCGTGCTCACCCCGCTCAAGCGCGTGGGGCCGCGCGGCTCCGGCAAGTGGGAGCCCATCAGCCTGGAGCGCCTGGTGGAGGAGATATCCACGGGGGGCGACCTCTTCGGGGAGGGGCAGGTGGAGGGCCTGGCCGCCCTGCTGGACGGCAAGCCCATCGACCCGGCCTCCCCGGAGCTGGGCACCCGCGCCAACCAGCTGGCCTGCATCTTCGGCTACGCCAACGGGCGCATGCAGTTCTTCCAGCGCTTCGCCGCCGGGGCCTTCGGCACCATCAACATCGCCAACCACCAGGGCAACTGCGGGCTGACCATGCGCGCGGGCTACGCGGCCATGCTGGGCGACTTCCAGGAATACCCGCACCTCAAGCCCGACTACGCCAACTGCACCTTCTACCTCTCCGTGGGCTCGGCCCCGGCCAACGCGGGCAACCCCTTCATGTACCAGGCCGCGCACGCCGCGCGCGCCCGCGCCGAGGGCGGCCCGAGGCTGGTGGTGGTGGACCCGGTGCTCACCAACTCCGACAACGCCTGCTGCGGCGCGAAGACCGAATGGGTGCCCGTGCGCCCGGGCACGGACGGCGCGCTGGTGATGGGCATGATCCGCCGCATCCTGGAGACGCGCGGCTACCAGGCCGGGCACCTGGCCTGCGCCGGGCCGCTGGCCGCCAAGAACGCCGGCGAGGCCGCCTGGACCAACGCCGCGCACCTGGTGGTGGCCGATCCCGCCGCCAAGGACTTCGGGCAGTTCCTGCGCGCCCGGGAACTGAGCCCCGAGGCGGCCGAGAACGCCCTGCTGGCCCGCGACGTGGCCACGGGCGACCTTGTGGCCCACGACCAGGCCCAAGGCCCCTGCTCCATCTTCTTCAGCGGCTCCGTGACCACCCCGGCCCGCACCGTGGCGGTGAAGACCGCGCTGCAACTGCTCCTCGAGGAAGCCCAGTCCAAGACGCTGGCCGAATACTCCAAGGCCTGCGGCGTGCCCCAGGCGGACATCGTGCGCCTGGCCGACGAGTTCGCCTCCAACGGACGCACCGCCGTGGCCGACTGCCACGGCGGCACCATGCACGCGGGCGGGTTCTACACCGCCTACGCCGTGGCCCTGCTCAACGCCCTGGCGGGCAACCTGAACCGCAAGGGCGGCACGGGCATCGGCGGCGGCAAGTTCAAGGATTTCGGCCCCGGCCCGCGCTACAACCTGGCCGACTTCCCGAAAAAGGCGAAACCGGGGGGTGTGCGCCTCTCCCGCCAGGGGTTCCCCTACGAGAAGACCAGCGAGTTCAAGCGGCTGGTGGAATCAGGGGCCAAGCCCTACCCGGCCAGGGCACCCTGGTACCCGTTCTCCAACTCCGTGCAGTCGGAGTACCTGCCCTCGGCGCTGAGCGCCTACCCCTACCCGCTCAAGGCCATGCTCTTCTGGGCCAGCAACCCGGTGTACGGGCAGGCAGGGCTCATGAACACCAGCGCCGAGCAGCTCAAGGACCCCAAGCGCATCCCCCTGATGGTCTGCGTGGACGCCTTCATGACCGAGACGGCCGCCCTGTGCGACTACGTGCTGCCCGACGTGGCCCTGTACGAGGGCTTCGGCTGCGCCACGCCCTGGGCCGGGCCGCTGTCCAAGGTCTCCAGCGTGGCCTGGCCCTGCGTGGATTCCCCCGTGGCCCGCACGCCCGAGGGCGACCCCGTGTGCATGGAGAGCTTCCTGATCGCCCTGGCCAAGCGCCTGGGCCTGCCCGGCTTCGGGCCGGAGGCCGTCGCCGACGCCCAGGGCGGCAAGCACCCCCTGGAGCGCCCCGAGGACTGGTACCACCGCGCCGTGGCCAACATGGCCTTCGACGCCAAGCCCGTGGCCGACGCCACCCAGGAGGACATGGAAGCCAGCGGCGTGTCCAAGCTGGCCGAGAGCCTGGCCCGCGTGCTCACCCCGGAGGAGGCGGCCAAGGCCGCCAGCGTGTACTGCCGGGGCGGGCGCTTCGAGCCCGTGGAGAAGGGCTGGCAGGGCGAGCTGCTGGCCGCCCGTTGGGAAAAGCCCGTGCAGATCTGGAACGAGAACGTGGCCCGCGCCATCAACTCCATGACCGGCAAGCGCCTCAAGGGCACGGCCGCCTGGATCGAACCGGCCTTCTGCGAGGGCACCCCGGTGCGCGCCGTGTATCCCGAGGAGAAGTGGCCCTTCCTCGTCGTCTCCACCAAGTCCCAGCTGATGTCCGCCGGAGCCGTGGGCTCCAAGCGGCTGCACGCCATCCGCCCCGAGAGCGAGGTGGCCGTGTGCGAGGCCGACGCCGCCCGCCTGGGCCTGCGCACGGGCGACAAGGTGCGCCTGGAGACCCCGGACGGCTCCGTGGAGGCGCGCCTCACCGTGCGCCTGGGCGTGATGGAGGGCGTGGTGGCCGTTGAGCACGGCTACGGGCACTGGGCGCTGGGAGCCAAGGAAATGAGCTTCGGGGCCAAGACCCTGCCCGCCAGCCCCCTGCGCGGCGCGGGCGCGGCCTCCAACCTGCTGGGCCTCAAGGACCCCTTCCGCAAGGGCTTCTCCACCCTCGGCGACATCGCGGTGGGGGCCAACGCCCGCAACGCCCTGCCCGCGCGCATCGTGAAGCTGTAGGGGCCGAGGTTCGGGATGGGGGACTTCGCCGGGCTGGCCTGGCTGTTCGACGCGGGCGCGGCCCTGCTGCTCAATCGCCCTGACCCGGCGCTGCTGGAGGCCGCGGCGGTCGTCCTGCCGGAGCTTCCCGCGCAGCAGGGAGCGACCCTGGCTGTGGGTGAAGTTGCGGCCGAGGCTGTGGCCGAGGCGGTTGCCCTGTCAGTTGAGGACTGGAGCGACCTGTTCTTCTCGCCCCGCTCCGGGCGCTACCTGCCGCCCCTGGAGTCCGTCTTTCGGGAGGGCCGCCTGAGCGGGGAGGCCGCCTGGAACGCCCGGCAGGCCTACGAGGCCGCCGGGTTCGAACCCGCCCAGCTGGACATGGACCCGCTCTGGCGGGCCATCCCCCACCCCGACCACCTTGGCTTCGAGCTGGCCTTCGTCAGCGCCCTGCTGCGCTGCGCCGATGAAGATGCGGCGGGCGCGGCAGCCCTGCATGCCACGGCCCGGGCCTTCCACGCCGAACGCATCGCCCCCTGGGCCGGGGCCTACGGGCTCAAGCTGGCCGAGGCGGCCCGCTCCCCCCTGTACAAGGCCGCCGGAGCCTTGCTTCAGGAGCTGGCCGCGCCGCTGGCGGCCCGTTGAAGAACCTCGCTGGCGATTCGCCGCATAAGCCCTCGCACCCGCCAGCCACGCTCCGGCCTCGACCTTTTCCCGCCCTTGCCAGCGGGTCTTTGAACAGGCGCGCTATCGGCTCCCGAAGCGAGCGGCTACACCGCGTCGGCCACGCCGTTCCTGAGCACGCCCACGCCCTCCACCTCCACCTCGCAGACGTCCCCCGGTGCCATGAACACCTTGGGGTCGCGCGCGAAGCCGATGCCCGCCGGGGTTCCGGTGACGATCACGTCGCCCGGCTCCAGGGTGGCCACCTCGCTGATGATCGACACCAGGGAGGCCACGTCGAACATCATGTCGTCGATGGAGGCCTTCTGCATCACCGTGCCGTTGAGCCGGGTCTGGATGCCCAGGCCCGCGCAGCCCGGCGGCAGCTCCTCCGGCGTGACCAGCCACGGTCCGAACGGGCCGGTGCCGTCGAAGTTCTTGCCCACGGTCCACTGCGGGGTGCGGAACTGGTAGTCCCTGATTGAGGCGTCGTTGAACAACGAATACCCGGCCACGTGCTCCAGGGCCTGGTCCTTGGGGATGGCGTGTCCCTTGCGGCCGATGACCACGGCCAGCTCGCCCTCGTAGTCCAGCTGGGTGGAGACGGCCGGGCGCACGATAGGCTCGCCGTGGCCCACCAGGGTGGTGGTGAAACGCAGGAACAAGGTGGGATAATCCGGCACGTCGTAGCCGGTCTCCTTGGAGTGGTCGCGGTAGTTGAGCCCCACGCAGACGATCTTGCCGGGCCGCCGCACCGGCGGCAGCCAGCGCACCCCGGCCATATCCACTTGCGGGGCATTTTCCAGCACCGCCCCCGCCGCCCGCAGGTCGGCCCCGGCGGCCAGCAGCTCCTCCAGGCTCCCGGGGTAGCTCCCGTCGCCCTCGAAGAGCGCCCGCATTTCCCCATCCTTGCACAGTGCCAGCCCCGTGCGGCCTTCCCGGCTGATCATGGCCAGACGCATGACGTATCCTCCTTGCGGCCCGCGCCGCATTCTGTTTTTGACATCATACTGTTTATAGCACTATACTGTTAAAAACAGTATGTGAGACTCCCATGGAAAAACGCAAGCAATACAGGCACCTCAACGCCTTCGTGCTCCTGGCCCTGGCCGAGGCCCCCAGCCACGGGGCCGCCGTGCACGACGCTCTGCTGCACAAGCTCCCGGTGTTCAAGGCCGACACCGGAGCCGTGTACCGCGCCCTGCAGAAGCTGGAGCGTGACGGCGAGATCGCCTCCGGCTGGGACACGGGCCAGTCCGGCCCGCCGCGCAAGATCTACCGCCTGACCCCGCTGGGCTGGGAGCGGCTGGACTTCTGGAAGAACGACATCGAGACGCGCATGCGCATCCTGTCGGTGTTCCTGGAGTCCCACGGCAGACTCGTGCCGCCGCCCGGCGACGGGGTGACGCCGTGAACGCCCGCGCCGAAAGCGCCGCGAAAGCGCCGCAGGCCGCGGCCCACAGCGCCCCTCCCGGCACCTGGCGGATCTTCCGGGCCTTCCTGCGCCTGGGGCTCACCGCCTTCGGCGGCCCGGCGATAATCGCCATTATCAGGGACATGGCCGTCACGCGCAACAACTGGCTTGCGGAGCGCACCTTCCGCGAGGGGCTCACCCTGTGCCAATCCTTGCCCGGCGCCACGGCCATGCAGATGGGGGCCTACGTTGGGCTCAAGGCTGGCGGGCTGCGCGGGGCCGTGGCCGCATACGTGGGGCTGGGGCTCCCGGCCTTCCTCATGATGCTCGGCCTGGCCGCCACCTACGGGGCCACGCGCTCGCTGGAGAGCTTCCAGGCCCTGTTCCAGGGGCTGCAGATCGTGGTCATGGCCATCCTGGCCGTGGCCTGCGCCGGGTTCGGGCGCGCACTGCTGGGCACGCCCCGGCACTGGCTGCTGGCCGGGCTGGCCTGCGCTCTGCTGGCTTACGGGGTGAACCCCTTCGGCATCATCGTGGCCTCGGCCCTGGCCGGGATGATCGTCTTCCGCAATTCTCCCGTGGCGGCCTCTCCTCAAGCCTGCGACACGCCCGCGCCCTCCCACGTCAAGCCCATGCTGGCCTATTGCGCGGCGCTGCTGGCCGGGCTCGGCCTGCTCTCCTTTCTGGACGGCAAGCTGTTCAGCCTCACGGAGCTGATGCTGCGCATCAACGTGGTGGCCTTCAACGGCGGGTTCTCCTCACTGCCGCTGATGCTGCACGAGATCGTGGACGTGCGCGGCTGGATGGACGCCAAGACCTTCATGGACGGCATCGCCCTGGGCCAGGTGACGCCGGGGCCCATCAGCATCACCTCCACCTTCCTGGGCTACATGCTGTTCGGGCTGCCAGGGGCGGTGGCGGCCACGGTGGCCATGTTCTCGCCCTCCTTCGTGCTGCTGATGCTGGCCGACCCCTATCACGAGCGGCTCAAGGCCTCGGTGCGCTTCCAGCGGGCCAGCATGGGGGTCAACTGCTGCTTCGTGGGGCTTCTGGCCTACACGGCGGGCATGTTCGCCCTGGCCACGCACTGGAGCCCGGTCCACGTTCTGCTGGGCGCGGCCGCCGTGGCGGCCCTGGCCCTGAAGGTGGACATGCTCGTGGTGGTGATCGGCGGGGGGATCGCGGCGCTGCTGCTGTTCTAGGCGGAGACGGGTGGGGGGCGCCTCCGGCGGCCAAGGGGACTTCGTCCCCTTGGAACCCCTAATCGTTTATTGAAAATATTGTGTTTATAGCCTTCCGGGCGGCCCTGCCGGGAGGCAACACGGTCCACGGCGTCGATGCGGAAAATCGCTCCCGCCGGACGATGCGCAGCTATGTGGAAGTCGGGAAGGGCGAAGCCCCTTTCGCGGGAGTGGTCCGGGGAGGGCGGCGCCCTCCCCGTTCTTCGTCAATCGCCTAGTTGTTGGTGCCGCAGCCGGAGTACCAGCTCTTGCAGCTGGCCTGGCAGGACTCCACGTCGTAGCGGGACTTGTTCAGCGGGTTGCTGGTGCAGCCGCTCAGGCACTTCTGGTACTGCTGCTGGCAGTATTCGGGCGTCTCCTTCCCGTTGGCCCCTTTGATGGGCCCCTTGCCGTCCATCACGGGCGGGGGCGTCACCGGGCGCAGGGTGCCGTCGTCCTCGGTAAGCTTGAGCTTGGCGGCGCAGACCATGTTGCAGTCCGGGCATTCGTAGTTGCAGGTGACGCTCGGGTCGCCCGAGGTATCCCTGGTGGTGCAGACCACCGTGCCGTCGGGCCGCACGCACTGGTAGACCTTGCCGTTCTGGGCCTGGGCGACGCCCGCCACGCCGGCCAGCAACACGAGCAGGAGAAGTATTCTCATCGAATTGACTCCTTGGGATGGATTAAAGGCCGATGCGCCCTCTGTAGCGCGCCCCAGCCGTCATCGCAAGCGGATGCGGAAAATTTCAGGACTCTGCGGGGGAATCCGGCTGGGCGACCTTGAGCTCGCGCAGGGCGGCCAACAGTGATTCGCCCTCCAAGGGCTTTATCAGGTAGGCGTCCGCGCCGCAGGCGTAGAGCGCGTCGATGCGGGTGTCGGGCTCGTCCACGGCGGAGAGCATGATGATCTTGGGGCGTTCTTCCAGGGGCAGGCGCAGCTTGTTGAACAGGCCCACGATTTCGCGCACGGTGGTCAGCCCGTCCAGGCCGGGCATCTTCACGTCCATGAGGATCAGGTCGTAGGGCTTGCCCTTGTCCAGGGCGGTGCGGACGCATTCCAGGGCGTCCAGGCCGGAACTGGCGATGCGCACCTTGCCCAGGGGCATGAGCAACTGGGTCAGGTGGAACTGGGTGACCTCGTCGTCGTCCACGGCGAGAATGTGCAGCATGGCGGCGTCCGGTATTGGTTTACGCGATACCTGTCATTTTTCCACACAGCGCGCAATGAAAAAACCGGCGCGGAATCTAACTAGAAGGCCAACCCCCGCAACAGCTCCATGGACGCGTGGTCGGTAAAGTCGAAACGCAGGGGGGTGAGGGTGATGTAGCCCTCCGTCAGAAGAGCCCTGTCCTTCTCCGGGGAGACTTTGTCCTTCGGGATCACGCCCGTGAGCCAGTAGTACTTCCTGCCGCGCGGGTCCTCGCGCTCTTCGTACCAGTCGTGGTAGGCGGCGCGCGTCTGCGGGCAGACCTTGAGGCCCTTGACGCGCTCCATGGGCAGGTGCGGAAAGTTCAGGTTGAGCACGCAGTTGCGGGGCAGCGCGGCCCAGTCCACCCTGGCGGCGAGCGCGGCGGCGTAGTCGGCCTGCCCGGCCAGGTCGCGGGGGTCGAAGTTGTCGTAGGAGACGGCCAGGGCCGGGAAGCCCATGAGCGCGCCCTCGGTGGCGGCGGAGACCGTGCCCGAATAGAGGATGTCCACGCCCACGTTGGCCCCGGCGTTGATGCCGGAGACGACGAGGTCCGGCACGGAGTCCATGAGCGTGGTCAGCCCGAGCTTCACGCAGTCCGCCGGGGTGCCGGAGACGCCCTGCCCATAGAAGCCGGCCTCGTCGAATATCTTCACGCGCAGCGGGGCCGCCAGGGTGACCGCATGCCCCACGGCGCTCATCTCGGTCACGGGGGCCACCACATGCACCTCGTGCCCGGCGCGCTTGAAGGCGTGGTACAGGGAGCGCAGGCCCGTGGCCTGGATGCCGTCGTCGTTGGTGAGCAGGATCTTCATGGATTCGGAGCCTTCGGGCGGTTCGCAGGGCGGCACTTGCCCCGCCTCTTGAAATCTGTAACTCTTTGCGCCGCTTGAATCCACATTAGATGACACCCGAGGGGCTGGCAAGCCGTGAGCGAAAAACGCATCTTCGTCCGTGACCTGGCGGTGGGCGCCCAGGTGAACGAGTGTTTCCTGCTGGCCCAGGCCTCCAAGGGGCAGGCCCGCAACGGCCCGTTCTGGACCCTCAAGCTCCAGGACGCCACCGGCACCATCGAGGCCAAGCTCTGGTCGCCAGCGGCCGGGGCCTTCGAGGAAATTTCCGCCGGGCAGTTCGTGCTGGCCTCCGGCGTGGTCAACACCTTCCGGGACCAGCCCCAGCTCAACCTTGACGGCCTGGAGCTGCTCGGCCCATCCCCCGAAGGGGTGGACCACGGCCTGTTCCTGCCCCAGAGCGCCGAGAAGCCCGAATGCCTGCTCGCCGCGCTGGAGGAGCTTTTGGCCGCCAACATCGGCCACGCCCCCTGGCGGCGCTTCTGCCGCAAGGTGCTGGGCGACCCGGAAATCCGCGAGAAGCTCCTGGCCGCGCCCGGGGCCAAGGCCATGCACCACGCCTACCGGGGCGGCCTGCTGGAGCACACGCTCAGCGTCTGCCGGGTGGCCCTCTCGCTCTGCCAGCTCTATCCCGCCCTGGACCGCGACACCCTGCTGGCCTCGGCCGCCTTCCACGACCTGGGAAAGGCCTGGGAGCTCACCGCCGGGCTCACCCGCGACTATACCGACGAGGGCCAGATGCTCGGGCACATCATGCTGGGCATGTCCGTGCTGGAGCCCTTCCTGCGCAAGGCCAAGGACCTGGAGCCCGGCCTGGTGCTGCACTTCCGGCACATGCTGGTCAGCCACCACGGAGAACTGGAGTACGGCTCCCCGCGCGCGCCCATGACGCCCGAGGCCATGATCCTGCACTTCGCGGACAACATCGACGCCAAGGTGCAGCAGTTCAGCCAGGTGGTGGAGGACCCCGAGAAGACCGGCGTGGTGGGCTACGTGCGCGGGCTGGACCGCTACGTGTTCAACCCCGTGCGCGTGCGTCCCGAGACCCCGCCCGCCAAAAAGCCCCAGGAAAAAGGACCGGCCCAGTGTTCGTTACTTTCGAAGGCGTAGAAGGCTCGGGCAAGTCCACCCAGATCGGGCTCACCCGGCAGTGGCTCACGTCGCTCGGCCGCGAGGTCCTGGTGACGCGCCAGCCCGGGGGCTGCGCCCTGGGCCTGGAGCTGCGCCGCATCCTGCTGGACGCCCGCAACACCCACCTGGACAGCACCGCGGAGCTGTTCATGTACCTGGCCGACCGCGCCCAGCACGTGGCCGAGGTGATCCGCCCGGCCCTGGACGCCGGGCGCGACGTGCTCTGCGACCGCTACCACGACTCCACCGTGGCCTATCAGGGCTTCGGGCGCGGCCTGGACGTGGAGCGCCTGCTGGCGCTTGGGCAGTTGGCCACGGGCGGGTTGGCCCCGCAGGCCACCATCCTGCTGGACCTGCCCCCCGAAACCGGGCTGACCCGGGCCAGGGGCCGCAACCATGCCGCAGGGGCGAGCCAGAGCGAGGGCCGCTTCGAGGCCCTGGAGCTGGACTTCCACCAGCGGGTGCGCGAGGGGTTTCTGGAGCTGGCCCGGCGCGAGCCCTGGCGCTTCGCAGTGGTGGACGCGGCCGGGAGCCCGGAAGACGTGTTCGCCAGGGTCCGCGCGGCGCTCGAAGCGCATCTGCCCTGAAGAATTAAAAAACTCTTTCCTCGCATGGGCCTTTCAGGCTAGGTACTGCCTACCATCCCTACCCGGAGGAATCCACGATGCGCAAAATACTGCTCCTTATCGCCATGGCTCTGCTGGCCGCCCAAGCCGTCCTGCCCGGGACCGGCGCGGCCCAGACCCCCTTCGACATCAGCAAGAAGAGCCAGCTGGCCGAGATCGTGGCCAAGGGCAAGCTCGTCGTGGGCATGGAGCTCAAGTTCTGGCCCTTCGAATACACCGACGAAAAGGGCCAGCCCGTGGGCCTCGACGTGGACGTGGCCCGCCAGATCGCCAAGGACATGGGCGTGGAGCTCGAAATCAAGGACATGGAGTGGACCGGGCTCATCCCCGCGCTGCAGTCCGGCAAGATCGACCTCATCATCTCCGGCATCACCGGGACGCTGGAGCGCGCCAAGTCCATCACCTTCACGGACGCCTACTTCACCACCGGCCTGTGCGCCCTGCTCTCCAGCAAGCGCGCGGGCGACCTGACCAAGGCCGACCAGCTCAACGCCACCGGCCGCGTCATCGCCGTGAAGACCGGCACCACGGCCGACACCGTGGCCACCGCCCGCTTCCCCAAGGCCCAGATCAACCGCTACAAGGATGAAACCGCCTGCGTGCAGGAGGTGGTCAACGGCCGCGCCGACGCCTTCTTCTACGACCAGATCTCCGTGGCCAAGCATGCCCGCCAGAACCCTGAGAGCACCAAGGCCCTGCTCACGCCCTTCACCTACGAGCCGTACTGCATCGCCATGCGCAAGGGCGACTTCGACCTCTGGAACTGGCTGCAGATGTTCATCAGCGTGAACAAGGCCAACGGCCGCATGGAAGAAATCCGCAAAGCCCACCTGGGCGAGCTGTTCTAACAAAGCCTCACGCGCCCCGGCCGGCCGCCTGACCGCCCGGCCGGGGCCTTCCGCGCCATGACCCGCGATCTTGCAGCCATCCGCCCCTTGTACGTCCGCCTGATCCTTGTCGCCGTATTCACGGCGGCGCTGGCCGGGCTGCTCTCCACCATCGACTACTCCTGGAACTGGGGCGTGGTCTGGCAGTACCGCTCCGTGTACTGGCAGGGCTTCGTGAACACGGTGGCCGTCTCCTGCGGGGCCATCGTGCTGGGGCTGGCCATAGGGCTTCTGGGCGGGCTGGCCCGCGTGTCGGAGAACATCTGGCTGCGCGAGCTGGCCACCATCTACGTCTGGGTTTTCCGGGGCACCCCCCTGCTCACCCAGATCTACATCTTCTACTTCTGCCTGGCAGTGGTCATCCACGTGGACAGCCCCTTCCTGACGGGCATGGCCACCCTGGCCTTCTTCGCCGGGGCCTACATCACGGAGATGGTGCGCGCGGGCATCGAGTCCATCGGCCAGGGCCAGTGGGAGGCCGCGCGCTCCTCGGGGCTGAGCCACGGCCAGACCCTGCGCCACGTGATCTTCCCCCAGGCCATGCGCCGCATCATCGCCCCCGTGACCGGCCAGTTCGTGTCGCTCATCAAGGATTCGTCCCTGCTCTCGGTCATCGCCGTGCGGGAACTGACCAAGGGCGCGGAGATGGTCAACGCGGCCACCTACAAAACCTTCGAGGCCTACCTGCCCCTGGCCGCGTTCTACCTGCTGCTGACCTACCCCCTGAGCATCTTGACCTACCACCTGGAAAGACGGATAACCTACCAGTCCGCTCCACGAAAAGCATCGGCGGACAAACAGAAAGGAGCGGCCACATGAGCAAGGACGTAAAGGTTTTCGCCTTATCCACATGCATCCACTGCAAGCATTGCAAGGAATTCCTCGACGAGCGCGGCCAGGAGTACGAGTGCGTCTACGTGGACAAGCTCACCGGCGACGAGCGCAAGCAGGTCATCGACGAGATAAAGAAGGTCAACCCCTCCCTCTCCTTCCCCACCGTCATCGTGAACGGCAAGGTCATCGTCGGGTTTGACAAGGCCGAGATCGTCCAGGCCCTGGAGGAATGAATGGACGCCAAACAGCTCTTCAACATGCTCGGGCCCATCCAGGCCAAGAAAGGCTACCAGTTCAACCCGGACGCCTCCATGACCATGGACCTGATGGAGATGCTCCTGGTCAACAAGGAGCGCTACGGGCACATGGCCTGCCCCTGCCGCCTGGCCAGCGGCAACTACGAGATGGACAGGGACATCATCTGCCCCTGCGCCTACAGGGAGCCGGACGTGGCCGAGTACGGGTCCTGCTTCTGCGGGCTCTATGTCGACCAGCGCTGGATCGACGGCTCCATCCCCCACAAGGTGGTGCCGGAGCGCCGCCCGCCCGAGAAGGTGCTGGCCGGGCTCGGCCTGGAATGATCCCCCGCCCCCGGTACAGGCCTCCCGTCAGGCGGGAGGCGGCGCCGGGGTGGGGAAATACCGCATTCGGGGCGGAGAAGGCGGACCGCCTCGCTGAAACCATATTTATACAACCCTGCCGGTACGGTTTTTATTGACTCCCATGCGGACTTTGTTACGTTTTTAATAATCGCAATCGAGCAAAACCGGAACGGTTGGCATCCATGAAGCAGATCAGGCTGGTCATAGCCGAAGACATGGAGATAGTTCGCAAGGGTCTCAAGGCTCTGATCACTTCAAGCCCCGGTTTCGAGGTGGTCGGCGAGGCTGTCGACGGCCATGCGGCCGTGCAGCAGGCCCAGGCCGCCAACCCCGACGTCGTCCTCATGGACCTCTCCCTGCCGCGCATGGACGGGGTCGAAGCCATCACCGAGATCAAGCGCCGCTTCCCGCGCATGCGCATCCTGGCCCTGACCGCCCACGGCAAGGAATCCTATTTGACCACCGCCGTGCAGGCCGGGGTGGACGGCTACATGCTCAAGAACAGCCCCAGCGAGGAGCTGTTCGCGGCCATCAAGGCGGTCTCCCAGGGGCAGACCTACTTCTCGCGGGAGGTATCCTCCATGCTGGCCCAGGTCTGCCGCATGGGGAACAAGAACAACGCCCCGCTGGAGCGCCTCTCCAAACGGGAGCGGCAGGTGCTCAAGCTGGCGGCCAAGGGCATGACCAACAAGGACGTGGCCGACGCCATCTTCGTCAGCGTAAAGACCGTGGAAAAACACAAGACCAACCTGAAGAAGAAGCTCGGGCTGCGCAGCTCGCTGGAACTGGCCGCGTTCTGCGTGGAGAACGGGCTCACCGACGACGACGAATAAATCCCCGCGCCTGTCCCGGGGGAAACAGCCTCCGGCGGCCAAAGGACGAAGTCCTGCCTTCGGCCCTCAGTACTCCCCTTCCGCTTCGCATCCTTTCCCGCATGTTCCGGCTGGCTCGCGCGCTGCCCCAGAGGAAGATTCTCCCAGGAACTTGCTTCCGCCGTTCAGAAGTGTCAGCGAGCCTTGTCAGATTTCAGCACACGCCGCCTGGGAGTCCAGAGGGCGCAGCCCTTTGGCCGCCGGAGGCGCTCAATCCGATTACTCCAGCGATCCCAAAAGTGCCTCGAACGCCGCCAACTCGGCCCCGGCGTCCTCCCCGCGCAGCAGCGACTCCTCCGCCCGTTTGGCGGCCTCGGCCAGCTCCCGCAGTTGGAAGAACTGGCAGGGCCCCTTGAGCGAGTGCGCGGCCTCGCGCGCGGCCTCCCGCTCACCGGCGGCCACGGCTGCCCGCACCTGGGCCAGGGTCCGGCGGGAGGACGCCGCGAATTCCGGCAGCAGCGGCCGCAGCGGCTCGGGAACTGCCCCTGTGTCCACGCTCATCGCTTTGCCAGCCCGTACTTCTTGAGCTTGTATTGCAGGGTGCGCCTGCTGATGCCCAGGGCTTCTGCGGTGCGCTCCCGGTGGCCCTCGTTGGCCTCCAGCGCGCCCAGCAGGATGGCCCTCTCGGCCTCCTCGAAGCTGGCCGGGGCCTGCGCGCCTCCCGAAGGCGAAACCGTTTGCGATGAGATGGGGGGCGGCGCGATGCCGGGCCGGGGGGCGGCCGGTGCGGCGTGGGCCTGCGCGGCCTCCAGCAGGTGCGGGGGCAGGGTCTCGGGGGTGAGCATGTCGGAGCGGGTGAGGATCAGGGCGCGCTCCAGCACGTTCTCCAGCTCGCGCACGTTGCCCGGCCAGGCGTAGCGGCCCAGCAGATCCAGAAAGGCCGGGCTCACGCTGCGCACACTCTTGCGGTTGCGCTCGCCCAGCTTGGCCAGCAGGTGGGCCACCAGCTCGGGCAGATCCTCCAGGCGCTCGCGCAGGGGCGGGATGGAGATCTCCAGCACGGCCAGCCGGAAATAGAGGTCTTCACGGAAGGCACCCTTGGCCACCTCGGCGCGCAGGTCGCGGTTGGTGGCCGCCAGGATGCGCACGTCCGTGGGCACGGGCCGCACCGAGCCCAGAGGCTCCACCACGCGTTCCTGCAGGGCGCGCAGCAGCTTGGCCTGCACCGCCAGGGGCAGCTCGCCCACTTCGTCCAGGAAGATGGTGCCGCCGTGGGCCAGTTGGAAGCGGCCGGGCTTGTCCTTCACTGCCCCGGTGAACGCGCCCTTGGCGTAACCGAACAGCTCGCTCTCCAGCAGTTCGTCGGGCAGGGCCGCGCAGTTGACCTTGATGAGCGCGTTGTCGCGGCGCGGGCTCTGGGAGTGGATCAGCTCCGCCACCAGCTCCTTGCCGGTGCCGGATTCGCCCAGGATGAGCACCGTGGCCTCGGCGGGGCCGACCTGCCCGGCCAGCTCGCGCAGGTTGCGCATGCCCCGGCTGGAGCCGATGAGGCGCGCGGCCGCGTCCTTCTCGCCCACCTTGCGCCGCAGCTCGGTGTTCTCGCCCAGAAGGCGGCCGTACTCGTGGGCGCGCTCCAGCACGGCGCGCAGCTCCTCGTTGTCGGCGGGTTTGGTGAGATAGTCGTAGGCCCCGCGCTTCATGGCCTCCACGGCGGAGCCCACCGTGCCGTAGGCCGTGAGCATCACCACAGGCAGGCCCGGCGCGCAGGAGCCGATGGCCGCCAGGGCCTCCATGCCGTCCATGCCGGGCATGCGCATGTCCAGGAGGACCACGCCTGGGCGCTCCGTGGATGCTGCGCCGGCGCCGCCGGAGCCGCAGAGCAGCTCCAGGCCCTTCTCGGCGGAGGGGGCCTCCAGCACGCGCCAGCCCGCGTCCTCCATCACGGCCCGCACCATGAGGCGGTGGCCGGGTTCGTCGTCGATCACGAGGAGTGTTTTCATTTCGGGGAGGTGTTGAGGGTCAGCATGGGAGGCCTCCGGCGGCCAAAGGGCCGAGGCCCTTTGGAATCCCATAGTATTGCCGCGGGTTCACCGCGAATATCCAGTGCGGACAGGATCACCCGTTGCCCGGCGGCGCTGCGGAACGGAAGAACATGGTCACGCGGGTGCCGCGCCCGGGGTCCGACTCGATCTCCAGCTCGCCGCCGTGGTGGCGCACGATGCTCTGCACGATGGCCAGCCCCAGGCCGGAGCCGTCGCGCCGGGTGGTGAAGAAGGGCTCCAGGGCGCGGGCCCGCTCCTCCTCGCTCATGCCGTGGCCGTTGTCCTCAACGGAGACGGCCGTGCCGCCAGGGCGTGCCCGGCTGCGCACGGTCACGCTTCCGCCTCCGGCGGGCAGCGCGGCCAGCGCGTTGAGCACAAGGTTGATGAGGGCCTGCTTGAGCGCGTCGGGGTCCGCCAGGGCCTCGGGGGCCTCCAGGGCCGTGGCGAAGGTCGCGCTGCGGCGCTCAAGGTCGAAGCGCAGCAGGGATTCCAGCTCCCCGCACAGGGCGGCCAGCTCCACGGGCGCGGGCTCCATGGGCCGGGGCTTGGCCAGATAGAGCAGGTCCGTGACCACGCGCCCCAGGCGGTCGGCCTCCTGAACCATGGTCCTGGCGTAGGACTCCTCGGGCTCGCGGCCCTTGAGCTTGGAGGCGAACAACTGGGCGAACCCGCGCAGGGCCGAGAGCGGATTGCGGATCTCGTGGGCCACGCCCGCGGCCAGGCGGCCCACCGTGGCCAGTTGGCGGCTCTGCTCCAGGTCGTTCTCCAGGGAGCGCAGGTGGGTGCGGTCGCGAAGGATGACCAGGGTCTCGCCGTCCAGGGAGCGGCTGAGAATTTCCAGATGCCGCCCATCAAGGTCCTGCTGCCGCCATTCGCCCGCGGGCGCGCAGCCCTCGCCGGGCTCGCGCAGGCAGGCCGCCACTGGCAGGGAGTCGAAGCTGCGCCCGGCCAGGTCCTCCCCGAGGATGTTCTTGGCCGCCGGGTTGGCGGCGGTGACCATGCCCGAGGCGTCCACGGCCATGATGCCCTCGGGGATGGAGTCCAGCAGCTTGGAGTGGAAGCTCTCCAGGCGCACCAGCCTGCGCCCCTGGGTGCGCCTGCGCATGTAGGCCACCAGCAGCAGCCAGACCAGGGCCGCCGCGCCCAGCACGAAGCCGGTCTGGGCCACGGCCTGGCTGCGGAACTGCCGGTACTGCTGGTAGTGCTCGTCCAGGCTCATGCCAACCAGGAAATACACCGGGGACTGGCGACCCGGGCTCATGCCCTGGCCGGGGACCCTGCCGGGACCTTGACCTGGGCCGGGGCCTTGGCCGGAGCCTTGGCCGGAGCCGCGCCCGCCCGGGCAGAACTGGGCCATGCCCGGCCGCATGACGCTGGCATAGCCCAGCATGGTGGTGCCACCGGCGAAGGGCAGGCTGCCGAACCACTCGCCGGTGACGGCCAGGTCCTCCAGGGCCATGGGGTCCAGGGGGGGCTGGCCGTGCCCGTCCGACGCATCCGGCTGGGAAGAGAGCAGCAGCTGCCCCTGCGAGTCGTACACGCCCAGAAACAGCACGTCCCCCGAGGCCGTGACCTCATGGAAGGCCTCCTGCAGGCGTTGGCGGGCCTCCTCGGGCTGCATGCGCCCCAGCATGGGCATCACGCGGGTGAGGTTGGCCTCCACCCCGTGCAGGATGGCCCGCGCCGCGAAGAGCACGTGCTGGTCGATGAGCCTGCGCTGCTCCACCAGGTTGCGCCAGGTGAGCGCCGAGAGCGCCGCCCCCAGGATGACCAGGGCCAGGGCGGCCAGGGCCAGGAGGCTTACGGGCGAACGCTGGGAGGAGACGTCCACGGCCTTATTTCACCACCAGGTCCATCACCTGCTCGGGGGTGAGGTTGTTCTCGATGGCCAGCTCGCGGAAGGTCATGTCCGAGAAGGCCACGATGCCCCTGGCCTTGAGCCTGGCCTGGGCCTGCAGTGTGTCGATGCCGTTCTCGCGGCAGAAGGCGGCCAGGGTCATGCGCTCCAGGCCTTCGGGCACGGGGATGTTGCCCGGGGCCTGGGCCGCGGGCTGCTCGTGGCCCGGCTGCGCCACGCCCTGAGCGGGGCCGGGAGCCGGGGCAGGCGCCGGGGTTGCGGCAGGAGCCTGTGCCGGAGCGGGAGCAGGAGCCTGTGCCGGAGCGTGCTCGGCAGCCTTGGGCGGCACGCCGCGCAGGGCGTCGTAGACCTCAATGGGCAGCATCAGGTTGGTCTGGGCGATCTGGCGCAGGGTCATCTCCGGGGAGGCCTTGATGCCAGCCTTGGTGAGCTTCTCCACGGCGGCGGAAAGGTTCAGCCCGTACTGCTCGCACACGTCGGAGAGCTTGAGCCTGCCGAGACCCGGCGGGGGGTCGGCGGGCAATTGCGGGGCGGGGGGCGGCGTCTTGACCTCGGCGGTCTGCACCGGCGGGGGCGTGGGGGCCTTGGGCTCCCTGCCGCCGCGCAGGGTCTCGTACACGGCTGCCGGGGCCAGGCCGTTCTGGCGGGCGATCTCCTGCAGGGTGGCGTCCGGGGAGGAGAGCTTCACGTTGTGCAGGGCCAGGTTGGTCAGGGCCTTGGCCGGGTCCAGGCTGAGGCGCTTGGCCAGGTCCGTGGGCGTCATGGAGGCGGCCCCGGCGATGGGGGGCTCGCCGAAGCTCTTGGCGTGCCAGGCTTTCAGAGAGGCCGAAAGGTTCACCAGCGTGCCCCCCGGGGGCAGCATCAGCACGCTGGCCAGCACCACCACGAAGAAGGTCATCAGGGCCAAAACCCAGGAGGGGGCCGCGCTGCGCTCCTCTTCCTCCAGGGCCATCATCCTGCGGCCTCCGGCCAGCAGGCTGCCCAGCCCGCCCAGCACGGCCAGCAGGCCCATGGCGTAGTGCAGGGCCTCCCAGCGGGGGCGGGAAAGCCCCAGGAAGGTCCACTGCGACCAGAGGGCCACCTCGTTGGAGGGGCCGGCGAACAGAGCCAGGGACGAGGCGCACAGCCCCGCCAGGGAAAAGGCGAAAAGCAACCAGAAGAGACGGCGTATCATGAAGTTTGCTCCCTGCGATCAGGGCGGGCACCGGCCCGCCGCAAGCTCACAGATCTACACCCCGCCGCCGTCCTATGCAATCCGCCCCTCAAGGAGGAACCCCGCCGGTGGGGGCGGGGTTCCCTTGGTGAGGGCGCGCCCATGCGCGCAGTGGAGGCGGAGGACTAGTTGGTCTTGGGCTGGGTTTCAGGAGTCTCGGAAGTCTGGCAGCAGGGGGGCAGGTTGCCGCCCTTGGCAGCGCCCCTGCCGGGGCCGTAGCCCGCGCCGGGTCCGCCCATGGGGCAACCGCCGGGGCCGTAGCCGCCGCCGGGGCCGTAACCGTAGCCGTAGCCGCCGGGGCAGTCGCCGCGGCCGGAGCCGGGGCCGTCGGCCATGGGCAGGCTCACGCCGGTCTCCTTGAAGATGCGCTGCTGCAGGGCCACGCGCTCCTGGTAGATCATGGAGCTCAGGTTGCCGATCTCCTTGGCCAGGGCCTCGATCTTGGAGCTTTCGGGCTTGGCCTGGGCCAGCAGGGCGTTGAGCTCGCCCTGCTTGTTCCACTTGCGGCTTTCGAGCTCGGCGATCTTCTGGCGGCCCTCGCGGTAGATCTTGGCCACCTGCTCCTGCTTGTCCTGCGGGATGTCCAGCGACATGCCCCGATAGGCCAGCGCCGGGGAGAAGGACGCCGCAGCCAGCAGGGCGGCCATCGCCAGTGAAAGGGTCGTGGTGCGGATGCTCATCGCGGGAGGCTCCTTGTCGTTGCGCGCCGCCCCGGGGGGAGCGGCGCCGTTTCGTCCGGCCGGGCCGGACCTGTGTTCAGGCCTGTTCGGGTCTTACGCTATTGCGCGGCCTGGGCCGGGGCCTGAGGCTGCGCCGGGGCGGAAGTGTTCCAGGAGACGCCGCGCATCATGCGCCCGTAGCCTCGACCCGCGCCGGGGCCGTAGCCGGGGCCATTGCCGGGGCCGTAGCCCTGGCCGTAGGCAGGACAGTTGGCCGGGCCATAGCCCGCGCCGCTCATGGGCCCCCCCGAGGACCATCCCGGGCAGCCGTTGCCGTAACCGTTGCCGTAGCCCCTGGCCATGGCTGTTTCGGCCAAAGGCGCCAGGGCCAGCGCCGCCAGGGCGATGAAGAGTGCCGTTGTGCGCATGGGAACCTCCCGATTGCGGCATCCGCCGCGTTTGCCATGGGCAAAGCAGCAACCGTGCCAACCAACTGATTCAATGATTCCGGCGAGTTCTCCATGCCGCTCCGGGCGCCTGCACAGACATGTGCAAACGCTTGCACATGCCCGTGCACATCCGCGCGGCTTGCCTGATGGCCGCGCCATTGACAGGAAGGGAGCTTTGGCCCAAGAGGAGTCACCTTTTACACGCTTCCATCGGACCATCCATGAAATCAGCGCTCATCATCGGCATCACCGGCCAGGACGGGGCCTATCTGGCCAGGCTCCTCCTGGAGAAGGGCTACGCCGTGGCCGGCACCTCCCGCGATGCGCAGATGGCCCGCACGGCCAACCTGCGCCTCCTGGGCGTGGCGGACAAGGTCACGTTGCATTCGGCCTCGCCGTCGGACTTCCGGGGGCTCTGGCAGGTGATCGAGAAGGCCCGGCCCGACGAGATCTACAACCTGGCCGGGCAGAGCTCGGTGGGGCTCTCCTTCGACCAGCCGCTGGAGACGTTCGAATCGGTGGCCGTGGCCACACTCAACATCCTGGAGCTGCTGCGCCTGCTGGGCCGCCCGGTGCGCTTCTACAACGCCTGCTCCTCGGAGTGCTTCGGGCACACCCCCGAGCCCGCCAACGAAGAGACCCCTTTCAAGCCCCGCAGCCCCTACGCCGTGGCCAAGGCCGCCACGTGCTGGGCCGTGGCCAACTACCGCGAGGCCTACGGGCTCTTCGCCTGCTCGGGCATCCTTTTCAACCACGAGTCCCCGCTTCGGCCCACGCGCTTCGTGACCAGCAAGATCGTCTCCACGGCCTGCCGCATCGCGGCCGGGTCCGGCGAGCGCCTGAGCCTGGGCAACACCGACGTCGTGCGGGACTGGGGCTGGGCCGCCGAATACGTGGACGCCATGTGGCGCATGCTCCAGCACCCGGAGCCGGAAGATTTCGTCATCGCCACGGGCCGCAGCCACTCCCTGATGGAGTTCACCGCCCAGGCCTTCGCGGCCGTGGGCCTGAACCACGCCGACCACGTGGACACCCGGCCCGAGCTGCTGCGCCCGGCCGACATTCCCGTCAGCAAGGGCGACCCGTCCAAGGCCCGGGAGCTGCTGGGCTGGGCCGCCAGCAAGGACATGCCCCTCGTCGTGAAAGAAATGGTGCGGGCCGAGCAAGAGCGCCTGCGCCTTCAGGAGAAGTGTTCATGAGCAACAAAGTCGCCCTCATCACCGGCATCACCGGCCAGGACGGGGCCTACCTCGCGGAGCTCCTGCTGGAGAAGGGCTACACGGTCCACGGCATCAAGCGCCGCTCCTCCCTCTTCAACACGAACCGCATCGACCACATCTACCAGGACCCGCACGTGGACAACCGCAGGTTCATCCTGCACTACGGCGACCTGACCGACTCCACCAACATCATCAACGTCATCCAGAAGGTGCAGCCGGACGAGGTGTACAACCTGGCGGCGCAGTCGCACGTGGCCGTCTCCTTCGAGACGCCGGAATACACGGCCAACTGCGACGCCCTGGGCACCCTGCGCGTGCTGGAGGCCATCCGCATCCTGGGCTTGGCCAAGAAGACCCGCGTGTACCAGGCCTCCACCTCGGAGCTCTACGGCCTCGTGCAGGAGACCCCCCAGACCGAGAAGACCCCCTTCTACCCGCGCAGCCCCTACGCAGTGGCCAAGCTCTACGGCTACTGGATCACGGTGAACTACCGCGAAGCCTACGGAATGTACGCCTGCAACGGCATCCTCTTCAACCACGAGTCCCCGCTGCGCGGCGAGACCTTCGTGACCCGCAAGATCACCCGGGCCATGGCGCGCATCAAGCTGGGCCTGCAGGACTGCCTCTTCCTGGGCAACCTGGACGCCAGGCGCGACTGGGGCCACGCCCGCGACTACGTGAAGATGATGTGGCTCATGCTCCAGCAGGACAAACCCGAGGATTTCGTGATCGCCACCGGCGTGCAGCACAGCGTGCGCCAGTTCGTGCAGGCCGCCGCCGAGGAGCTGGGAATCCCGGTCCGTTTCGAGGGCCAGGGCGTCGACGAGAAGGGCTACCACGCCGAAACCGGGCAGTGCATCGTGGCCGTGGACCCGCGCTATTTCCGTCCCACCGAGGTGGAGACCCTGCTGGGCGACCCGTCCAACGCCCGCGAGAAGCTGGGCTGGGAGCCGCGCATCACCTTCAAGCAGATGGTGGCCGAGATGATACAGGCCGACCTGCGCGACGCCGAGCGCGACAGCCTCTGCAAGACCCAGGGCTTCAGGACGTACGACTTCCACGAATAGTGTTCATGAAGAGAAATTAATGTTCGTGAAAAAGCCCCGAAACTCTGGTTTCGGGGCTTTTTTGTTGTCCTTACAGACGGATGGCCGGCCGCACCCGGCCCGTGCGGAATCGAAATTTTGCATTTTATTATGATTTGCCTCCCGGGGGCAACAAGATTATATTTTTTGCCACGCAGCAACCTCTGGAGCCAAGTATGAGCAGTATCGCGCGGAATCAGAGCCAGCCTTGTTCGCCCCTCCACCTCCCATTCCTCCTGCTGACGGGCATACTGGCGACTTCCCTTTTCGTGTTCGCGTCCGTTCCCGCACGGGCCTACACCCTGCCAGACACCGGTCTGACCCAGTGCTTCGACACCTCTGAATCCGCAATCCCCTGCCCCGCGCGCGGCATGCCTTTCTACGGGCAGGACGGCAACTTCCGCGGGGCACAGCCCAGATACCTGGATAACGGCAACGGCACCGCCAAGGATCAAATCACCGGCCTGACCTGGCAGACCGCCGGAGCCAGCGGCGTTGACGGCAGAACCTGGGACGAGGCCGTGACGGCCTGCCAGAACCTGAGCCTGGGAAGCGTGTCGGGATGGCGGCTGCCGACGGAGCAGGAATTGCTGAGCATCGTGAACTACGGCCCATACAACTGGGCCACCACCCTGCCTGGCCCCGATCCCGACGGCGCACCCTATTGGTCCTCGACCTCGATGGCCGGAGCAACCGGCGAAGCCTGGACCGTCGACTATTCCTCCGGCACTCCAGACCACAAAGCCAAAACCGACGCCTATAGCGTACGTTGCGTGTCCGGCACGGCCCTGCCCGGACCCAACCTGACCGACAAGGGCAACGGAACGGTCAGCGACGCTTCCACGGGCTTAGTCTGGGAAAAGGCGGCCAGCGCCAGCGCCTCGGACTGGGAGACCGCCCTGAATTATTGCTCCACCCGTACCACCGGCGGCTTCAAGGACTGGCGGCTGCCGAACCAGAGGGAATTGCTGAGTCTCGCGAATTTCAGCCTCACCAACCCGACTCTGAACCCCGTTTTTGACACTGCCACTCCGATATGGAGCAGCACGTCAGGCGGATACAGCCCCACGGCCTGGCGCGGGGATTTCACCCAAGGCTCACAGCCGATATGGAGTATTTCCAAGGTCGAATGGAAGACCGCAACGCTCTACTCCCGCTGCGTGCGCGGCGGCCTCCCCTTGCCCGGCGTACCCGGGGTGCTGGTGATCCTGTTGAACCAGTAGGATCCGCACGATTCGACGAAACAAGGCCGGCGCGCGCGAGCGTGCCGGCCTTTTTTGCGGCCTCCGCCCCGCCGTATCGCCTTATGGCCAGGTTGCGCCAAAGACGCGAAGGGTCGCGCTCCGACATTGCCGTCACTTCGGCGTTGCCGTGAGGGCAGCCCTGTTGCATTCTCCCTGCCCTGGCCTGCGGAGCGCAGTTGGAACCGCCAGCACGGCCCCACTGCGCCGGACCTGAAAGGAACCCCATCCATGCCGGATTGGCTGAGAGACACCCCCATCGCCCACCGGGGCCTGCACGACAACGTGAGCGTGGCCGAGAACTCGCTCACGGCTTTCGAGCGCTGCGCCGGGTCCGGCATACCCATTGAACTGGACGTGCGCCTGACCGGGGACGGCCGGGTGGTGGCCTTCCACGACAAGGGGCTCACGCGGGCCTGCGGGGTGGACGGGTTGTTGCGCGAGCGCCCCTACGCGGAGATTTCCGGCTACGGGCTGTTCGGCACGGGCGACACCATCCCCCTGTTCTCCGAGGTTCTCGAGCTTGTGGCCGGGCGCTCGCCCCTGCTGGTGGAGATCAAGGGCGACGGCCCTCCGGGACAACTGGAGGGGCGCGTGGCCGCCCTGCTGGACGGCTACGGCTGCCCGTTCGCGGTGCAGGCCTTCAACCCGCTCTCGGTGCTGTGGTTCAGGCGGCACAGGCCGAACTTCCTGCGCGGGCAGTTGGTCTACGATTATGCGGACAAATCCGCGAAGCACCCGCTCAGGAGCTTCGCCTACCGCAACATGCTGCTCAACGCAGTGACTCAGCCGCACTTCGCGGCCGTGGACATCACCATGCTCGCGGGCTGGCGGCTCAACTGGCTCATGAAGGTTCGGGAGAGGATGCCGGTGCTGGTCTGGACGGCTCGAAGCCGGGAGCGAAGGAAATTCTGCGCGGAGCATGGGTTCAATGCGATCTATGAGGAGGTTCGCCCCGAGGGCGGAGCGACTGGGGTGGAAGAAGGGGAGGATTGAGGCGGTAGCCTGTGCCCTCATACAGACTGGCAACCTGTCACGACGCATACCATCACTGGCTTGTACAATCTCAGAATTCAAGATTGGGCTAAACGAACTTCACTTCGACTTTTTTGCACTTGGTTTATTAATCGCACCCTCCTCAGATTTTGGAACATTGGCCACTGCCCCGAGCGTTGTATAATGTTTGAAAGGACTTTTACTTTTAATGCTGTTTAAAGCTGGACGCAGAACATGTTGCATATAGCGCTCAATTTCTTTTATATTCAAATTTATGTCGCAACACAAGACGGTCAACGAGAACTCTCGAGCACTTTTCAAAGCACACTGTACTGAGACACCGTTCACAGCCACGTATTTATTCATGAGAGTTCCAAACATATTATGTTCACATCTAATATCAAAATGCGACGGTATCCTTTCCACAAAACATCTTCCCGTACATTTTCCGACATAGATAACATTGTCATTGGAATCAAAAAACATATAGACGCCGTTAGTCGACAGTCCATCGAAATAAGCCAGGTCGAGAACAGTGATGCTTTGCAATCTCTTTTTCCCGCACGTCGAAATAAATCTCTTTAACCCTTCTTCATCTACTTCTTCTAGCTCTTTAAAATCATAATAAAAAACATCATTAGACATATTCCCTCCTCATCAATTCTGACAAGCACCGTTGGTTGAGGATTATATATGTCCACATCGAATGTCGAAGAAAAAAGCCGGAGCAGCTTTCGCCGCTCCGGCCCTTCATTCTTACGTCTAGTAACGCTCCGGGCATCAGCCCCGAACGCGCTACCCCGCCACCCTCTTGAGCCGCTTCAGCACCCGCTCCTTGCCCATGGCCTCCACCATCTCGAACAGGCCGGGGCTGGCGGTTCTGCCGGTGAGGGCCACGCGCAGGGGCTGGGCGACCAGCTTGAACTTCAGTTCCTTGGCATCCAGATACGCCTTCACTGCGGCCTCCAGGGGCTCCTGCTGGAAGTCGTCCGCCGCCTCGAAGATCCTGGCGATCTCGGCCAGGTGGGGCTTGGTCTCCTCCGTGAGGAACTTGGCGGCTGCGGCTTCGTCCAGGGCGGGCTCGTCGGCCACGAACATCTCGGCCTGGTCGGCCATCTCCACCATGGTGCGGGAGCGCGGCTGCAACAGCGGGATGAACGCCTTCAAATATCCGGCATCCAGCCCCGCATGGCCCCTCTCGCCCAGGATCGCGGCCAGCAGCCCGGCCAGGCGGTCCAGGTCGGCCTCCTTGATGTAGTGCTGGTTGAGCCAGAGCAGCTTCTCGTTGTCGAACACCGAGGCGGACTTGCCCAGGCTGCCGATGGAGAAGTGCTGCAACAGCTCCTCGCGGCTGAAGATCTCCTGATCCCCGAAGGACCAGCCCAGGCGCACCAGGCAGTTGAGCATGGCCTCTGGCAGGATGCCCTGGGCCTCGTATTCGTAGACGGCGGTGGCGCCGTGACGCTTGGAGAGCTTCTTCTTGTCCGGCCCCAGGATCATGGGCACGTGCCCGAACTTGGGCAGGGGGAAGCCCAGGGCGTTGTAGATCATGATCTGCTTGGGGGTGTTGTTGATGTGGTCGTCGCCCCGGATCACGTGGGTGATGCCCATGGTGGCGTCGTCCACCACCACGGCCAGGTTGTAGGTGGGCGTGTTGTCGGAGCGGCGCAGGATCATGTCGTCCAGCTCGGCGTTGTCGAAGGCCACGGGGCCGTGCACCAGGTCGTCCATGATGGTGGTGCCCGCCAGGGGGGCCTTGAGGCGCACCACGCGCCCGGGGCCGGGCCCCAGGCCGCGCTCGCGGCAGCGGCCGTCGTACTTGGGCTTGGTGCCGCCCGCGCGGGCGGCCTCGCGCATGGCCTCCACCTCTTCGGGCGTGCAGGAGCACCAGTAGGCCGTGCCGTTCTCGATCATGGAGTCGATGAACTTGTTGTAAATGTCGAAGCGCTGGGTCTGGTAGATGGGCTCGTCGTCCCAATCCAGGCCGAGCCACTTCATGGAGGCCAGGATGCCCTCGGTGTAGGCGGCCTGGGAGCGGACGGTGTCGGTGTCCTCGATGCGCAGCACGAACCGGCCGCCAGCCTGGCGGGCCAGAAGCCAACTGAAAATGGCCGTGCGAGCGCCGCCGATGTGCAACTGGCCGGTGGGGCTGGGGGCGAAACGGGTGACGATGCTCATGGAGCCTCCAGATCGGGCGCGATGCGGGGAAAAGCCCAGCGCAAAGGCCCGTGATTGCCAAAATTTGGGTGGCTGGCTGGTAAGCCTTTCAGTGGGCGGATGTCAACGAAGGGAGCGGGCGGCAATAAGGCCGCCAGGCTCAGGAGGCGGGAGGGGCCGGGGCCTGACCCGGCATGAGCGCCATGGAGTTGATCGTGAAGAGCCTGTATCTCCAGCCGTCGTCACGCTTTACGAGCACGATCTGGATGGTCGCGGGGCCTGTCTCGAACTCAACCTTGGCCCTGTATTTTGCAGTAACGACCTTCCCGCTCCCGAGCATGAAGGAAACATTGGAGTCCCCCGTCACGTCCACGATCCGCCCGAATTGGCCAAGCCGCTTGAACCAGCTCAAGATCTTGGCCAGTTCCTCGGGAGAGGCGGCTTTCAGGAGCTCTGGGCTGGAGTGTTTCTTGAAGGTCTCCAGATCAAATGCGGAACAGAGCACCGGCACGGTCTCCATGACGTAGGCCTTGCTCTCCTGGTCCAGCCCCGGCCCCACCACTGCCATGTAGACGAAGAACGCGCCAACCAACACGATCGCCGCCAGGAACAACCCACCCAGGATCATCAACGCCTTTTTCATCGGAAAGCTCCTTCACGCGGCGATGGTTTGCAATCCAGCGGTGCGGCACGAACCGCACCTCCGGCAACTCGAAGAGCGGCAATTCCTTGCGCGCATCAATATCGCACCTGGGGCCGCCGCACAACGGCCAACTTATTTTCCGGGCGTCTCCCCCCCTGCGGGCTGCCACTTTGCACAAGGGCCATCCTTGTGCAGGTTATTGCACATGCGGACGCCGCCACCCAAATCACGTGCTGTGATTCCAAGCGGTTAACAACAGGCACAAATCCTGCTTAATCTTGTCCGTTTTGACTGTGAACAAGGAATGGTTATCCATTTGCTTCACCGACGTTCACAGGCCGGGCCACAGCAACCGGTCGTCGCGCAAATCCTTTACTGAGAGGTATCCTTCGTGAAACGCATCCTTCTTCCCCTGCTCCTGCTTCTGGCCCTGGCCCCCGCCGCCCGCGCCGCCGACGACACGGTCAGCATCCCGCTCTCCGACGTGAGCGACAGCGCCAAGTTCTACAAGCTCGACGTGGACGGCGTCACCGTGAAGTACTTCGTGATAAAGGCCCCGGACGGCACCGTGCGCTCCGCCCTGGACGCCTGCGACGTCTGCTTCCCCGAGAAGAAGGGCTACAAGCAGTCCGGCGACGTGATGGTCTGCGTCAACTGCGGGCAGAAGTTCCACGTGAGCCGCGTGGGCATGGTCAAGGGCGGCTGCAACCCGCACCCCCTGCCCAACAAGGTGGAGGGCGACAAGGTGGTGATCCAGAAGTCCGACCTGGCCCAGGGCGTCAAATACTTCAAATAGCGAAGGAGAGCCCGTGAACCTGCTCACCCTGCCCCTGCGCACCCTGCGCCGCAAGGCCATGCGCACCGCGCTGCTCACCGTGGTCTTCGCCGCGGGCATCTGCTCCGTGGTGGCGCTCAACTACGTGTCCAAAGCCGTGGGCGACTCCATGGAGAAGAAGCTCACCGCCTACGGGGCCAACATCCTGCTCCAGCCCAAAGTGGACACCCTGGCCGTGGGCTACGGCGGGTTCAGCCTGGGCAACGTCTCGGTGGACGTCAAAAGCCTCACCCGCGAGCAGGTGGACAAGGTCCGCACCATCGAGTTGCACGAGCGCATCGCGGCCGTGGCCCCCAAGTTCATCGCCCTGACCGAGGTCAAGGGGCAGCACGCGGCCATCATCGGCGTGGACTGGCCCGAGGAGCTCATGATCAAGAACTACTGGGGCTTCGAGGGCAAGACCCCCGAGGCTCCGGGCGAGGTGCTGGTTGGCTCCCGCGCGGCTGCGACCCTGGGCCTGAAAGTGGGCGACCGCTTCGGGGTTCAGGGGCGCGACTTCACCGTGTCCGGCCTGCTGACCCCCACCGGCTCCGAGGACGACAACGTGCTCTTCGCCGGCATCGAGGACCTTCAGGCCGCCATGGGCAAGCCCGGCCAGATCCACTTCGCCGAAGTGGCCGCGCTGTGCTCGGGCTGCCCCATCGACGAGATCGTGACCCAAATCCAGCAGAAGATCCCCGACGTGGACATCGTGGCCATGCAGAAGATCGTCAAGGCCCGCATGTACACCGTGCACTTCGTGCAGCACCTGGCGCTCATCGTCAGCGTGATCCTGCTGCTCACGGCCTGCTTCATGATCGCGCTGTCGCTCCTGGCCTCGGTCAACGAGCGCAAGCACGAGATCGGCGTGCTGCGCTCCCTGGGCTACTCCCGGGGGAGCGTGTTCTCCATCTTCTGCCTGGAGGCCCTGGCCATCGGCATGGGCGCGGGCGTCGCCGGGTTCCTGGGCGGGTTCGGCGTGAGCCACTCCGTGATGGACATGCTGGAGCTCGGCAAGGAGGCCACCATGCACATGGAATGGTGGCATCTGGGCGTGACCCTGGCGGGCGTGGCCGTGATCTCCTGCCTGTCTTCCGTGATTCCGGCCTGGAAGGCCGCCAACACCGACCCCAGCCAGGCGCTGGTGATGCTGTAGGAGGCTCTCATGCTTCAGGCCGTGAACGTATCCAAATCCTACGGCGACACCCTCGTGCTGGACGACGTGTCCGTCCAGGTGGGCAAGGGCGAGTTCGTGTGCGTGGTGGGCCGCTCGGGCTCGGGCAAGTCCTCGCTCTTGAACGTGCTCTCCACCCTGACCCGGCCGGACTCGGGCCACGTGCTCTACCAGGGCGAGAACGTCACCGCCATGGGCGAGGGCCGCATCAACCGCCTGCGCCACAAGGACTTCTCCATCATCTTCCAGCTGCACCACCTGCTGCCCTACCTCACGGCGCTGGAGAACGTGATGGTGCCCTTCATGAACACCCTGCGCCCCATCGGGCAGGAGATCCGCGACAAGGCCGCCGAGTGCCTGGAGCGCGTTGGCCTGGGCGGCAAGGGCAACCGGCTGCCCGGCAACCTCTCCGGCGGCGAGCAGCAGCGCGTGGCCATCGCCCGCGCCCTGGTCAAAAGCCCTGAGGTGCTCTTCGCGGACGAGCCCACCGGCAGCCTGGACAAGCGCAACGGCGACGGCATCGTGGAGCTCTTGCGCGACCTGCACACCGAGGGAGTCTCCCTGGTGATGGTCACGCACGACATGGGCTACGCCAGGCTGGCGCAGCGCACCGTGGTCATGGAGGACGGGCGCGTGGTTGACGGCGAGGAGGTGGAGTGCGTGACGCACCCCAAGGACGCTGTCGCGGGCGAGATCATCACCCAGGCCTGAACGAAACGGTTCGCCGGGCCGGACAAGAAATGGAAAACCCCGCCAGGGCATGCCCTGGCGGGGTTTCGCGTCCTTGGGAGGCGCGGTGCTCAGGCAAGCCCGGCGGCCTTGAGCAGCTCGACCAGAATCTTGTCGGAATCGAAGAACTCCTCGGCTATCTTCCTGGCAGCGGCGCGATGCCTCGGATAGTCGGCCAGCACGGATTCGATGGCGCCCTTGGCCTCCTCCGCACCCTCGTAGGCCAGCAGGCCCTCGCCCACGGGCAGGTAGGTGCCGAAGCCCGTGTCCTCCACGATCACGGGGCGGCCGGAGGCCAGGTAGCAGGCGGAACGGTCCGAGAACCAGCCCGACCTGAGCTGGATGTTCTGCTCCTTGGCCACGGTGAACTCCGCCGTGGAGCCCCGGATGTAATCCCGGTAGCCCTGGATGTCGCGCGAGACCACCAGGGCGTCCTTCACGTTCCAGCCGTGGTCGGCGAAGCGCTTGGCGTCCTCCTTCATGGAGCTCATGGTCAGGTCCAGCGTCACGCCGGGGAGGCGGGCGGGCAGGTCGATGATCCGCTCGTACTTCTCGCACTTGCGCCAGGAGAGCTTTTTGCCGTCGTGCACGATGTCGCGGCCCTGGGCGTCCCAGCTGCCGATGGTGGTGAAGCCCAGGCCGGGGCCGGGCCGCTCCCGCCATTGATCCAACACCACCGGGGCGCGGGTGGGCACGTACTCGATGCCGGAGAGGGGCACCCCGGTGGAGCCCGTGGGGATGTTGTGCCCGAAGGTGAAGACGAGGTCGTGCTGCCGGTAGTAGTCCCTGGTCCAGGGGTCGCTGGCGATCTTGGACTGGGTGAACACCGGGTCCGTGTCGATGACGGCGCGGACCTTGGCCTTCAGGAAATGCTCATGCAGGGGGATCACGCCGGAGACGTTCAGGAACAGGTCGGCCTGGGCGCAATAGCGCTCCACCTCTTCGCGTTCAAGGCCGAAGCAACGGCCCTCGAACATGGAGTTGTAGGCCCAGCGTCCGGCGAGCCCGGCGCCCTCGAAGGCCTCGGAGACCACGCCGCGCCCGTGGGTGGAGTCGGGCAGGGCGAACCCGCGCACGGGGTCGAAGGGCAGGGCCCATTCCGCCGTGTCCTCCACGAAGAGCACCTCGTGCCCCAGCCGGGAAAGCCCCTTGGCGTAATGCAGCATCATCCAGACCTGCCCGCCCATGGGGAAACCGACAGCATAGCCGCCGATGACGATCTTCAGCTTTTTGCCCATTCCTGCCATACTCCTGCCGTAGCCAGCTTTCCGCCGGGCGGGATTGACTTATTCCGCCCAGGTCGGCGACAATGGAAAACCCGGACCGGGTTTCGGGCGGCGAGCGCCCTGAATCCGCCGGCTCACGCCTCGCCCGGAACGGCTCTTCGCAAACGCGCCAAGGTTTGAAACGCAAGGCGGAATTACGCCATTATTTTGGGGTGAAACATTTCTCATGTCCAAAGAGATATACGAGGTAATCAAGGAGATGGTGGAGGCCGGACCGACCCCGGTCAAGGTGCTGGCCGCGGAGCTGGGCAAGCCCTATTCCACCCTGATGCGCGAACTCAACCCGGACGACCCGGGCGCCAAACTGGGCGTGGAGCTGCTCCTGCCGCTGATGCAGGCCTGCAACTCCGTCATGCCCTTGCGCTACCTGGCCTCGCGCATGGGGCAGCGCGTGGTCTCGCTGCGGGAGGTCACGCCGGAGAAGCCGTCCATGCTCGAGGGGATGCTCACCACCTACCCCGCCCTGGCGGAGTTTCACCAGGCCATCATGGAAGGCCAGCCCATGGAGAAGGTGGCCGAGTTGCGCGAGCACGTCATCCACCAGGTGCAGGTGGATTTCGTGGCCTATTCGAGGAAGATATCCGGGGATTGAGCCCGGCAAGCGGCCCGGCTCCGGCGGTAAGTACCAATCTGCCCGAAGAAAATCCCAGCTGAGCCCGGCTTGCGTCCCGGATCTGGCCGCCACTGCCCCCTGGCCCGGCTGAAGCAAACGCAAAAAGGCCGGTCCAGTTCGTGCTGGACCGGCCGCTGTTTTGCGGTAGAATGATCTGGAGGCTCGGACCTACTCGGCGGTCTGGCGCACCACGGGCTTGACCACGGCGCCGGAACGCAGGCAACGGGTGCACACGGTCATGGTGCAGACCTCGCCATTGGCCTTCTGGGCGCGCACCTGGCGCAGGTTCGGGATGAAGCGGCGCTTGGTCTTGTTGTTGGCATGGGAGACGTTGTTACCGGTCTGGGGCCGCTTGCCGCAATTTTCGCAAACCTTGGACATATCGCACCTCCGCGGGGCCGGGCCCCTGGAATATGAATTCCCGTTCAAAGGGAAGAGATGCTTACACGCACTTTTTTGCACTGGCAAGCTTTTTGTTGACAGAAGTGCGAGGCGCGATTACTCACCCTTGTTTCCCGGAGGAAGCATGGCCGAACATTGGCTGGACATAACGGATATCCCGGCCGAAGGGCGCGAGTTCTCCTTTGATGAGAAGGAGTTCTGGGCCGACAAGTGGGCCGAGTTCCAGATGGGCTACGAGGCCCTCACCCCCATGAGCGCCACCTTCACCGTGCAGCCGCAGCAACGCGGCGCATTGGTGCGGGGCCGCCTCAGCGGAGAGGTGTCCACCCCCTGCGACCGCTGCCTCAAGGATGTCTCGGTGAGCATCGACCAGCCCTTCGACCTGTTCGAACAGCTGGAGTCGCCCGACGAGGAATCCGTGGAGCCCGGCCTGCTGCGCGAGCACAAGGGCAGGCTTGAGCTTGACGCGGGGGCGATGCTCTGGGAAGAGTTCGTGTTGGCGCTGCCCACGAAGCCCCTGTGCTCCGAGGACTGCAAGGGCCTCTGCCCCACCTGCGGCAAGGACTTGAACGAGGGTCCCTGCGGCTGCGCCAAGTCAGAAGGCGATGAGCGCATGGCCGCCCTGCGCGGGCTGACCATCGCCAAAAAAGATTGATAAACCGACCGATCATAGAGGTTAACGGAAATGGCCGTCCCCAAGAAAAAAGTCTCCAAGTCCCGCAAGGGCATGCGCCGCTCCCACGACGCGCTGACCGCCCCCAACGTCATCCTGTGCTCCTGTGGCGCGCCGACCCTGCCTCACCGGGTCTGCCCGACCTGCGGCACCTACAAGGGCCGCCAGGTGCTCAAGCGGGATGAACCCCAGTCCTAACCGGCCCCGCATCGCCGTGGACGCAATGGGGGGCGATTTCGGCCCCCATGTCGTCGTTCCCGGCGCTGTCCAGATGGCCAAGGCCAAGCAGTACGACCTGCTGCTGGTCGGCGACGAGGCCCGCGTAACCGCCGAGCTGAACAAGCACGACACGCGGGGTCTTGCGGTGCGCGTGGTGCACGCCTCGCAGGTCGCCGAGATGCACGACAAGCCTTCCGAGGCCCTGCGCCGCAAGAAGGACTCGTCCATCCAGGTCTGCTGCAACCTCGTGCGCGCCGGCGAGGCCGACGGGCTCATCAGCGCCGGCAACACCGGCGTTGTGCTGGCCTGCAGCCTGTTCACGCTGGGCCGCCTCGAAGGCGTGGACCGCCCCGCCCTGGCCACCATCCTGCCCACGGAGCGCACCCCCTGCGTGCTCACCGACGCGGGCGCCAACGTGGACTGCAAACCCTTGAACCTCTTGCAGTTCGCCATCATGGCCGACGTGATGGCCCGCACTCTGTTGCGCTACCCCGACCCCAAGGTCGCCCTGCTCTCCAACGGAGAGGAAGAGGGCAAGGGCAACCAACTGGTCAAGGAGGCCTTCGAACTGCTCAAGCAGTCCTCGCTGTCCTTCGTGGGCAACGTCGAAGGGCGCGACCTCTTCTCCGGCGACGTGGACGTGGTCATCTGCGACGGGTTCGTGGGCAACGTGGTCATCAAGCAGGCCGAGGGCCTGGCCTCCTCCCTTGGGCGGCTGCTCAAGGGCGAGCTGCGCCGGGGCTTCTTCGCCAAGATCGGCACCACGCTGGCCCTCTCGGCGCTCAAGCGCTTTTCGCGCCTGATGGACTACGCCGAATACGGCGGCGCGCCGCTCCTGGGCCTCAAGGGCATCGTCATCGTCAGCCACGGCGCATCCAACGTGAAGGCCATCGGCAACGCCGTGGACATGGCCGGGGTGCTCATCCGCCGCGACGCCACCAGCCTCATGCGCGAAGGCCTGGCCGCCAACAAGGATTTCGCCCACTTCGTGAAACGACCGGCCAACGCCGAGTAACATAGAAGACTTCCCCACATGCACGGACGATTCACCATTGAAGGCTTCGGCCGCCACGTTCCCGAACGGGTGCTCACCAACGCGGACCTCGAGTCCATCGTGGAGACCAGCGACGACTGGATCACCACCCGCACCGGCATCAAGACCCGCCACATCGCCGCCCCGGGCGAGGCCGCCAGCGACCTGGCCGCCAAGGCCTGCTTCACCGCCCTGGCCGACGCCGGACGCCCCGTCGAGGATGTCACCCAGATCTTTTTCGCCACCTTCACGCCCGACTCCATCTGCCCTCCGGCCGCCTGCATCCTGGAGCACAAGCTGGGCATCTCGGGCCGCCCCGCCTCCGACGTGAGCGCGGCCTGCTCCGGCTTCCTTTTCGCCATGGACCACGCCGTGGGCACCCTGGCCCGCAAGCCCGACGCCACTGTGCTGCTCACCGCGTCGGAGGTCACCTCCTCGCGCACCAACTGGGCTGACCGCGCCACCTGCGTGCTCTTCGGCGACGGCGCCGGGGCCGTGGTGCTCTCCACCAGGGAGCCCAAGCCCGGCCAGGCCACCATCCGCGACATCATCCTGCACAGCGACGGCTCCATGTGGCCCCTGCTCACCGTGAAGGGCGGCGGCTCCGGCTGGCCGCTCAAGCTGGGCGAGACCGTGAAGGAAGATTTCTTCATCGAGATGAACGGCCCCGAGGTCTACAAGAACGCGGTGCGCTCCATGGGCCAGGTCTGCGAGGAGATCGTGGAGAAGAACGGCCTGAAAATGGACGACATCGACCTGTTCATCCCGCACCAGGCCAACCTGCGCATCATCGAGGCCGTGGGCAAGCGCCTGAAGTTCTTCGGGGACAGGGTCATGGTCACCGTTGACCGCTACGGCAACACCTCGGCCGCCTCCGTGGCCATCGCCCTGGCCGACGCCAAGCTCGAAGGGCGCATCAAGCCCGGGGCCAAGGTGCTGCTGACCACCTTCGGCGGCGGGTTCACCTTCGGCGCGGCCCTCCTGGAGTTCGTCTAGGCCCGGCCGACGCCAAATTGGCGTTTGAGTTATGCGTTTGTTTGGGTTAAGGGACAATCCTCAATTCATACCGGAACGATCATGAACAACCCACCCCGCCTCACCGCCCTCGTCACCGGAGGCTCGCGCGGCATCGGCGCGGCCGTGGCCAAGCAGTTGGCCAAGGACGGCTATTCCGTCATCTTCACCTATGTTTCCAAGCCCGACGAGGCCAACGCCGTGGCTGCCCACATCATGGCCGAAGGCGGCGAGGCCCAGGCCGTGCGCCTCGACGTCTCCGACAGGGCCGCCGTGCCCGCCTTCTTCAAGGAGCACATCGAGGGCAAGGTCGAACTGGAAGTGCTGGTGAACAACGCCGGCATCACCAAGGACGGCCTGCTGGTGCGCATGAAGGACGAGGACTGGGACCGCGTGATCGGCGTGAACCTCACCGGGGCCTTCACCTGCCTGCGCGAGGCCGCCAAGATCATGATGAAGCGCCGCAGCGGCCGCATCATCAACATGGTCTCCGTGGTGGCCCAGATGGGCAACGCGGGCCAGGCCAACTACGTGGCGGCCAAGGCCGGGCTCGTGGGCCTGACCAAGTCCGCCTCGGTGGAGCTGGCCCCGCGGGGCGTCACCGTGAACGCCGTGGCCCCCGGTTTCATCGAAACCGACATGACCGCCGTGCTGCCCGACGCGGCCAAGGCGGCATTCCTTGAACAAATTCCGCTCAAACGCCCGGGCACCGCGGAGGACGTCGCCGCCGCGGTCTCTTACCTTGCCTCCCCGGGCGCGGCCTACGTCACCGGACAGGTGCTGGCCGTCAACGGCGGGCTTCATCGCTAACACAGTACAACCACTCGCTCTTAAGTAAGGAGAAAACCATGTCCGTCGCTGAAAAAGTCAAAGAAATCATTGTGGACCAGCTGGGTGTGTCCGCTGACGAAGTCCTTCCCGAAGCCAAGTTCGTTGACGACCTGGGCGCCGACTCCCTGGACCTCACCGAGCTGATCATGGCCATGGAAGAGGAGTTCGGCGTCGAGATCGCCGACGAGGACGCTCAGAAGATCGTCAAAGTCCAGGACGCCATCTCCTACGTCGAAGCCAAAAAAGGCTAAACCGGTCCGGCGGCCGGCCGACATCTCCGGCCGCCTCATCTTTCCAAGGTGCCAATCACAATGAAGCTGCATAGAGTCGTCGTCACCGGTCTGGCCGCCGTCACGCCCATCGGCAACGATCTGGAAGCCAGCTGGCGGAACCTCCTGAACGGCGTTTCGGGCGCTGCCCCTGTCACCCGTTTCGACACCACGGGCTATGACACCACCTTCGCCTGCGAGGTCAAAGAGTTCGATCCGTCCAAGCACATCCCGGCCAAGCAGGCCAGGAGGATGGACCTCTTCACCCAGTACGCCGTGTGCGCCTCGCTGATGGCGGTGGAGCACTCGGGGCTCAAGATCACCCCCGAACTCGCCGAGCAGGTGGGCGTGCTCATCGGGTGCGGCCTGGGCGGCCTGCACACCATCGAGCTGCAGCACCAGAAGCTGCTGGCCGACGGCCCCGGGCGCGTCTCGCCCTTCTTCATCCCCGTGCTGATCGCCAACATGGCCGCCGGCCAGGCCGCGATCTTCACCGGAGCCAAGGGCCCCAACGTCTGCACGACCACGGCCTGCGCCTCCGGCGCGCACGGCGTGGGCTACGCCTACACCGACATCATGCTCGGCCGGGCCAAGGCCATGATCTGCGGCGGCGCGGAATCCACCATCGCCCCCCTGGGCATGAGCGGGTTCAACGCGCTCAAGGCGCTCTCCACCCGCAACGACGAGCCCACCAAGGCCTCCCGCCCCTTCGAGAAGAACCGCACCGGGTTCGTCATGGGCGAGGGTTCGGGCATCCTCGTGCTGGAGGAGCTGGAGCACGCCAAGGCGCGCGGCGCGAAGATCCTGGCCGAGGTCGTGGGCTTCGGCGCCTCCGGCGACGCCTTCCACATGACCGCCCCGCCCGAGACCGGCGAAGGCGCGGCCCTGGCCATGAAGGCCGCCCTGCGCGAGTCCGGCCTGGCCCCCGAGGCGGTGGACAGCATCAACGCCCACGGCACCTCCACGCAGCTCAACGACATGTGCGAGACCCGAGCCATCAAGAGCGTCTTCGGCGAGCACGCCTACAAGCTCTCTGTGACGGCCAACAAGTCCATGATCGGCCACTGCCTCGGCGCGGCAGGGGCCATCGAAAGCGTGTTCTCGGTGATGTCCATCATGGAAGGCGTGGTCCCGCCCACCATGAACTACGAAACCCCCGACCCCGAGTGCGACCTGGACTACACCCCGCTGACCCCCAAGAAGCGCGACGTGTCCGTGGTCATGAACAACTCCTTCGGGTTCGGCGGCACCAACGCGAGCCTGATCTTCAAGAAGTACGCCGAGTAGGCGCGCCGCTGAGTGAGCACATAACCGGGGAGGCGAAAGCCTCCCCGGCTTTTTTATTTGCGGGTCAAGGGGGCCACGCCCCCTTGCGGGGTGCGGGCAGCGCCCCGCTCTTCTTCCGTGTCTTCCGGCATTTCCCGCAAGAGGCTCTCCAGCGATATTTCCTTTGACGGCGCGCCCGGAAACGGCGAAGTTGCCTTTTTCACGCGCTGGAACGCCCGGGCGCGCCTTGATCCGCCCCGCCTCGTCCTCCTGCGCAGCTTGCCGCCAATCCGCTTAACCGACCACAGGAGCGCATCCCCATGGACGAAATACTCATCCGCGACCCCGAGCTGGCCGCCGCCATAGTCAACGAGATCGACCGCCAGGTCAGCGGCCTGGAGCTGATCGCCTCGGAGAACTTCGTCTCCGCCGCCGTCCGCCAGGCCCAGGGCTCGGTCATGACCCACAAGTACGCCGAAGGCTACCCGCACAAACGCTACTACGGCGGCTGCGAGTTCGTGGACGTCGCCGAGGATCTGGCCCGCGACCGCGTGAAGCAGATCTTCGGCTGCGACTACGCCAACGTGCAGCCCCACTCCGGCTCCCAGGCCAACATGGCCGTATACTTCTCCGTGCTCAAGCCCGGCGACACCATCCTGGGCATGGACCTCTCCCACGGCGGCCACCTGACCCACGGCAGCCCCGTGAACTTCTCCGGCCGCTTCTTCAACGTGGTGTTCTACGGCGTGAAGAAGGAGACCGGCACCATCGACTACGAGGCCCTGGAGGCCCTGGCCCGCGAGCACAAGCCCAAGATGATCGTGGCCGGCGCAAGCGCCTACCCCCGCATCATCGACTTCGACCGCTTCCGGGCTATCGCCGACGAAGTGGGCGCGTACCTCATGGTGGACATGGCCCACATCGCGGGCCTGGTGGCCACCGGGGAGCACCCCTCGCCCATCGGCAAGGCGCACTTCACCACCTCCACCACCCACAAGACCCTGCGCGGCCCCCGCGGCGGCCTGATCCTGGCCGGCGAGGAAGAGGCCAAGAAGATCGACTCCCAGATCTTCCCCGGCATCCAGGGCGGCCCGCTCATGCACGTGATCGCGGCCAAGGCCGTGGCTTTCGGAGAGGCCCTGCGCCCCGAGTTCAAGACCTACCAGGCCCAGGTGGTCAAGAACGCCCAGGTGATGGCCAAGGGCCTGGTCGCCCTGGGCTACGACCTGGTCTCCGGCGGCACGGACAACCACCTCATGCTCGTGGACCTCACCAGCAAGGACGTCACCGGCAAGGACGCCCAGATCGCCCTGGACGCGGCTGGCATCACCGCCAACAAGAACACCGTGCCCTTCGAGACCCGCTCCCCCTTCGTGACCTCCGGCGTGCGCCTGGGCACCCCCTCGCTGACCACGCGCGGCATGAAGGAAGCCGAGATGGAGAAGGTCGTCGCCTGGATCGACGCCGCCATCAAGGGACGCGAGAACGCCACCACCCTGGCCGCCATCAAGGCCGAGGTGAACGCCTTCGCCAGGCAGTACCCCCTGTTCGCCTGGTAGAAACCAGGCTCGGATTGAGCACAAGGGCCGCCCGGATCGCTCCGGGCGGCCCTTTTTCTTGACATACCGGGCCGCCCCGGCAATCTACTTGCCCATCATGGAACACATTCATCCCAAAGACTCCCGCCTCCCCTGGCCCGAGTACTTCATGCGCATCGCCTTCCTGGTGGCCGAGCGCTCCACCTGCCTGCGCCGCAAGGTGGGCGCTGTGGCCGTGAAGGACAAGCGCATCCTGGCCACGGGCTACAACGGCGCCCCGGCGGGCACGGCCCACTGCCTGGACATCGGCTGCCTGCGCGAGCAGCTCGGCATCCCCTCGGGCCAGCGCCACGAGCTGTGCCGGGGCCTGCACGCCGAGCAGAACGTCATCATCCAGGCCGCGGTGCACGGCGTCTCCATCTCCGGGTCCGTGCTCTACTGCACCACGCAGCCCTGCATCATCTGCACGAAGATGCTCATCAACTGCGGCATCAGCCATATTCACTACGCCGAGGGCTATCCCGACGACCTCTCCCGTGATATGCTTGGCGAAGCTGGAGTGAAATTTGATACCCTGCCCCGACCCGACCAGGCCTGATGAGGCCTTCATGAGCCGCGCCCTGGAGCTCGCCGCCCAGGGCAAAGGCTCCACCGCGCCCAACCCCTGCGTGGGCGCGGTGCTCGTCTCCGGCGGCGCCGTCGCGGCCGAAGGCTGGCACCAGCGCTGCGGCGGCCCCCACGCCGAGGTGAACTGCCTGGCCGACGCCCGGGAGAAAGGCGTAAACCCGGCCGACTGCACCCTGTACGTCACCCTGGAGCCCTGCAACCACTACGGCAAGACGCCCCCCTGCACCGAGGCCGTGCTTGCGGCGGGCATCCGCAGGGTGGTTGTGGGCTGCACGGACCCCAACGCCACCGTGGCCGGAGGCGGCAACGCCCGCCTGCGCGAGAACGGCGTTGAGGTGGTCACCGGCGTGCTGGAGCGCCAATGCCGGGACATGATCGCGGATTTCGTGATCTGGCAGACCACGAAACGCACCTACAACGTGCTCAAGATGGCCGCCACCCTGGACGGGCGCATCGCCACCCGCACGGGGCACTCCTCCTGGGTCAGCGGCCCTGAATCGCGGGCCCTGGTGCAGGACATGCGCGCCCGAGCCGACGCCGTGGTCGTTGGCGGAGCCACCCTGCGCCACGACAACCCCAGGCTCACGGTGCGCCTGGAAGGCCGCGAGAACGGCCCCCAGCCCCTGGCCGTGGTGGTCACCTCGCTCCTGCCGGAGCACGACGCCCCGCTCTCCCTGCTGAAGGACCGGCCCGGGCAGACCATCTTCTGGACCGGCGCGGCCAGCGCCGCCTCCTGCCGGGCCGAGGCCCTGCGGGACAAGGGCGTGCGCGTCTGGGAGCTGCCCAGCCTGGGCGACAGGCTGCAACTGGCTCCCGGGTTTGAGCGCCTGCGCGCCGAGGCCGGTTGCCACGCCACGCTGTGCGAGGGCGGAGGGCAGCTGGCCCTTTCCCTGGCCAGGCAGGGGCTGATGGACGAGTTCCGGTATTTCCTTGCCCCGAAGATACTGGGCGACGCCTCGGGCGTGTCCGTATTCTCCGGGGCCTGCGTGGAGCGCATGGACCTGGCCCTGCCGTTGCGCCTGGGCGACGTGCGCCAGAGCGGGCAGGACCTGCTCATGACATATTTGCCCGCGGGCGGATGAACGCGGGCCGTTTGGCTGGCCCGCCGGGCGATGTGCCCGGCGACAACCTCAGGCACCCTCAGCGGAGATCGCCGTGAAGAAATCCTTCCTCGCCGTGCTGTTTGCAGCCACCGCCTACATGGCGGTCACCGTCTTCGTCGCATTCAACGCCGGCGGGACCATCGATGCGGCCCTTAAACAAGCCTTCGCCGAATCGCCCACACTCCGCTTCAGCCCGAAGGGGAGCAGCATCGGCATCTTCAGCAGCAGCTACACCTACAACCTGGGCTTCTCGACACAGCCCAACGGACCGGAAGCCCCGGCCCTGACCGTCACCTTCGACGTGGCCCACGGCCCCATCCCCTTCGCGGCCGGATCGTTCTCGCCCTGCGCCGCGGTGGTCAACACCCGGTTCTCCCTGGCGAAGAACACGCCTGAAGCCGCCCGCGCCGCCCTGGAGCAGGTTCCCGAACTCCTCAACACCAAACTCCGGGCCGAGGCCGGTTTCGGCGGCAGTCTGGACATCCTGCTGACCGTGCCCCCCCTCTTCCGGGACACCCCGCAGCGCCAGGAGTTCCAGGGCGCGAAAGTCTCCGTTCTGACGGATACCTGCTTCAGCAGTCACACCACCAAGGCGGACATCCCCCTGATAAGCCTGCAGGACGACAGCTACACCTTCCTGCTCAAGGGGCTGACCATCCGGTCTGACGCCGTCAAGCTGCGCCCCTACGTCTGGCACGGGGAAAGCACCCTGAAGCTGGCTGGCCTGGCCCTGAGCACCAAGGACACCACGCCCCCCAGGTCCTTCACCCTGGAGAACCTCGCCGTCCCCGGCAAAACGGTTCTCCATGGCCCGACGATCGATGCGAGCTTTTCCCTGAGCGGCGTGACGAGCGTCAATAATTCCGCGCCGCTGCCCTTGTTCTTCTCCACCACGCTCTACAACCTGGATCTGGACGGATTCTCGCAGCTCTACGGCCTGCTGCAGCGGGAATACGGCGGCGGAGGCGACGCCGTGAGGCCCTACGTGGACGAGGTGCGCAAGACCTACGACCTGCTGCTTGCCAGGAGCCCCCGCGTCGAAATCGAGATGAAGGCCCTGGCCGGCACCCCGAATGAGATCGCCTTCAAGGGCGAAGCGAGCGCTCCTGAGCTCAAGAGCGTGCCGCCCACCCCGCAGGAGGCGCTGGCCCAGCTCCGGGCCAAGGCCGACCTCTCCGCCCAGGAGCAGGGGCTGGTCATCCTGGTGGACACGTTCTCCAGCCCGGAGGAAAAGGAGAGCCAGGTCCAGCAGCAGCAGTTGCAGACCGCCCTGCAGCAGCTCACGGAGAAGGGCTTCCTCACCCGCGACGGTTCGAGCATCAAAGCCAGCGCCGTCTGGGACGGCAAGGCTCTGATGGTGAACGGCAAACTGGTGCAATAGGCTAGAAAAGACGCGGGCCCCGGGGATTGCCACCCGGGGCCCGCACTCCCCGCCCTGGATTGGCCCGCGCACAGGGGCGGGAGGAGCGGCGGCGGATGTGTCGCAGCGAGCGCTTCTCATCATTCGGCGAATCGAGGCCGCCAGCGGAGGCGGCCTTTTACGGTTTGCGAACGCTATGCGCAGTGCTTTCCGTCTTGACCTTTATTGGGCAGCCCTAACCAGCCCGAGGGAACCCCTTGACCGGCCCCTAGCCCACGTGTATCAAGGCTCCCTGCCAAATCGCCAGCGTAGCTCAGTTGGTAGAGCAGCTGATTCGTAATCAGCAGGTCAGGGGTTCGAGTCCCCTCGCTGGCTCCAGGAATTCAGGGGGTTACGATTGCATGTCGTAACCCCTTTGCCTTTATGTGGGGCTTTTAGCCTCCCCCCCAAGAGCTTCCTCGCATCGCACAATGATTCTGAGGAATCATGAAGGTAGGTCCGCGTAGTGGTCAACTTCGCGCGGCCTAACAGCACCTGAATCACGCTCAAGGCCCCCCTCCGGTGGCTGAGACACTGTGCGGCAGAGAGAATAATGCCATAAAATATGAAACACTACATCATACACCTCTGAATAGCGCCCCATGAACAACTTACGGACGTTGCAATGCCCAAGACGTAGCCCCTCACAATTGCAGAGCAGCACTAGTGCCAAAGCGCAAACTGCATTCTTTCTGGACAACTTACACACACTTTCATTGGCATTTTCCAAACAGTCTTGGACATTTGGACAAGACTATCGCATCACCACCCTTCGTCTTTCAGGTTCTTAGCGCAATAATTCATTCTTATAAGTCCATGGTCAACTCGCCGACAACGCCTTTGAGCGCAGCATTGTCAGACTTATGCCGTTGCGTGTGTTTGTCCACGATAGCAGTCTCGAGCACACGGTTGGCATTCTCGGGTAAACGGTCACACCGCGAGCAAAACGGCCCCTGGGAAATGCCGTGCTCGCGATTGGCAGCCCTCGAAGACCTTAAAGGACGATGAGAGCCTTCCTCCCCAAGGCCACGCCCGCCGTTTCATGGCCGATCTCCTCTTCGGAAGAGGCCACGAGAACCCACTTGGAGCAGCCGCCCATGAATCCGGGGGGGGGGACAAAAGCTTCAGACGCCCAGACCAGAATTATGAACGACTACCTCAGACTGTCGTGGGGATGTACTCCGTCGTCTGTGCCCGTCCTATGTCCCAATACAACATCATGCTCGCAACGGACAAATCATGACTCCGGCCAGGGACAACAAGGAACTCAAGCTGGCATCGCCGAAGGCCATTCTACTATCCTGTGTGCTCGAAATTAATGGAGGAAAAGCGTGCGGGAGACTTCATTGGGCTTGACATGACTACGTGATCGACCTCATGTACCACCAATGCTCACAATGCTGCATCGCATCAAGTTTCAGTTGCTTGCGCAAGGCATGGCCATCTCGGCTGCGGCCCGGACCGAATTGCTCTCCCAGGCCCCCGGAGGGGTCCTGACGCTGGCGGACTACGCCAGCACTTCGGGAATCCCGATCCGCCTTCCGGGCGACATCTACGTCAACGCCCCCATAGCCGACCACAACCCGAATTTTGTGAACGCCTCGCCGCACCTGCTGGACTGGACGGGGGAGGCCTTCGTGCTGCGGTCGCCGCAACATGAGTGGCCCGCCGAACCCATACCCGTACCGGCCTACGGCTCGCGGAACAACTCCGCCGGGGAGCCCTACAACCACTATGGATTGACCCACACGGACCGGGTGCGCATCTCGCCCATTTCCGGCTGCGCGAACAGGTGCACCTTCTGCGACCTGCCACGCCGCTACGAGTATCGCCTCAAGGATGCGGGCTTGCTCATCGAGACGATCCGTGTCGCCCTGGAAGACCCCCTGCTGCCGGCCAGACACGTGCTGATTTCCGGCGGAACGCCCAAGGACACGGACTTCGGCTATCTGCGCGACGTATACGAGCAGGTGCTGGCGGCCTTTCCCGGCGTCCCCGTGGATATCATGATGCTCCCCCTGGAGGGAGTCCTCGACCTGCGCGCGCTGCGCGCCCAAGGCCTCCACGGGCTCTCCATCAATCTGGAACTCTTCGATGATGGTTTGCGCAGGAAGATCGTGCCGGAAAAGCACGCCATCCCGATGAAGGCGTGGCTATCTTCCATCGGGAAGGGGGTTGAGCTCTTCGGGGCGGAGGTCCGATCCATGCTGATGGTGGGGCTGGAGCCCATGGAGAGCACCCTGGCCGGCGTGCAGGCCCTGGCCGAACGGGGATGCACCCCTGTGCTCAGCCCTTTCCGACCCGCTCCGGGCACGCCCCTGCAGGACCTGCATCCGCCCAGCGCCGAGTTCTTCGAGGAACTGTTCCTGCGCGCCACCGATATCTGCGAGGCGCGCGGCGTGCGGCTTGGCCCGCAATGCGCCCCCTGCCAGCACAACACGCTGACCTTTCCCCAGCAGGACGCCACGGCATGAGCGCATCCAGCATGCTCCGGCACTTCTTCTCCATCGCGGACCTGCGGAAGGAAGAGATTGAGGACATGCTGGACCGGGCCGCCCGGCTATGCTCCGTTGGCCCAATGGGAACGGAAATGGCGGGAAAGGTTGTCGGGCTCTGTTTCTTCCAGGAGTCCACCAGAACCCGCGTCGGTTTTGACGCGGCCGTGAAACGGCTGGGCGGGTCCACGGTCATTGTGACCGAAGCGCGTGAAGTGCAGCGCGCTCCGAGCCCCGAGTCTCTGGAGGACACCATCCGGGCCGTTTCCGGCTACTGCGACATGATCGTCATGCGCCATGCGGAGACCCCGGCCCTCCACGCGGCGATGCGCGCGTCAGTGGCGCCTGTCATCAACGCGGGTTGCGGGTGCGAACACCACCCGACGCAGGCCCTGCTTGACCTCTTCCACATCAAGAACCGCTTTGGACGGCTGGAGGGCCTGCGAATAGGCCTCGTCGGCGACCTGTGCACGTCGAGGGCCGCACGCTCGCTGCTTCAAACGATGCGCCACTGGCCACCGGCGGAGCTGCGGCTCATGGCTCCACCCGGGCGCGAGGCAACAGGCGAAGCGTTATTGCATGTTGCCAAATCTTCCGTGTCCGTCTATCCTGAACTTATTGCAGCAGATTTGGACGTGCTCTATGTCGCGGGCATGCCGAATCCGGAAAGCGAGCCCTGCTTCTCGCTGGAGCTCCGGAAGCGCTTCACCGTGTACCGGGAGACCCTCGAGGCCCTGCCGTCGCACGGCATCATCATGTGCCCGCTTCCCAGAATTGACGAGATCGCCGTAGACGTGGACCAGTCCCGCCACGCCACATACTTCGAACAGAGCGACAACGCTCTGTGGGCGCGGATGGCGGCTCTTTTGTTCCAATATGGTCGTTGCAAACAGTGAGGTCATAGAGCATCCATGGAAGAGAAATCTAAGGATAAACTTTCGGTGTGGATCAGCTGGTGCCATGATGACGAGCAGAAAAAGCATGTAAGAGGCTTAGAGTATGAACTGAAAAAAAATGCATCAGTAGACGTTGAAGTGATTTCTTCTTTGACATTTTCGAAAAGCAGATATGACACAGAAATAAAAGAAGGCATTGAAAAAGCTAAAGCACATGTTTTACTTATCACAAAAAGATTTTTAGATAGCGGCCCTATATTTGAAGAGTTGCAACACATATATATAAATGACGACAAAGATCGTGAAATCTTTCCATTGCTGGTGGAAAGCTGTGACTTACCAGAGGAAAAGGGAGGCTGCAGAGGACTTCTCCGGAAGATTTTAGGAAAAGAGAAGAGGCAATTGTACTCGCTTGGCGCCGCTAAGTCGCCGCAGTACAAAGTCGTTCAAGAGCCTCTCACATACGAAACAATGGCTCTGGTGATCCTGGAGCATTTCGGAATCAAGCGAAGGAGCGCGAATGACGGTCCTCTTTTTGAATATGAGGAAGCTATAGCCAAAGGGCTCTTCGTTCCTTACATCGGCCCGGATTGCTACGGTCTGCGCGACGAATGGGAGCCCCACCTTAAGACCCTCGGGGCTCGACTGGATATCATCCGAGAACGGCTTGAGGAGGTCAACCCAGAGAACCAAGAGGCCAACAGGGAATATCTGAAAGCCGTCGTCAGATCGCACACCCCAGACCTCGGCGACCAGACAGATCTTCATGGCGGTGCTGTATCGGAAGAAGAGGCGGCAGGGGATCTCTTTGAACTTCGTGTCGCCGTCGCATTGGCCGGGGCCGCCGCCTCGCGACTCCTAGGCAAATCGCTCAACCGCTGCAAGGGGATCATCGACGCCAAGGCCTACCGGGTCGTCATAACGGAGGCGGATGATCCGGACATTAAGTCACTGCGGACTGCTTTGCAGTCGGCCAAGGCGTTTGCGGCAAGCTGCGGCAAAACAAATAGCTTCTGTTCTTACCATGATCACAGCAAAGGGTGTATGGGGCCACGCCATATTGAGGCCAAGCTGGAATTGTTTCTGAACGCTGTCTTCAAGGGTAAGGAGACGGATGTAAACATGCACGAGGTACACCTCTCTCTGTCGCAGCTAGATTGGCTTAGCGATTTGCTGTGGCACTTGATGCGGTTCGACCTGCCGATATTCCCGAAGCCGGACGAGATCGACTTCTGTTTGGCCCTATGCCAAACCACGAAACACTTTGTGCGGATACCGTTTGGAACCACCGCTGCCATCCAAACTGCGGAGTGCAACGGCAAAGAGAGTCAAATAAAAGATTTAAATCTAACAATCGCACAATGTACGCAGCATATGCACCGCAAACTGTACCGCAAAATGAGCTCTGGGCCGACGCAATTCTACCGTGCCATGGCAAAGCTTCTTTGGAATTCATATTTACTATGCGCGGAGACACTTCGAGTTGACGACGACGGACCAGCTTACGAAGAATCGGCTGGCGACCGACCAGCTTACGAAGAATCGGTTAGTGCTGCGCAGAAACCATACCCGATTGTTGTCTCAATGAATATCGATGAAGAGCTAGAAAAATGCTTGCAGCACGTTACGTACTCTGTCCTTTACCCTGTGCAGGCAGTAAACGACACCAAAACATATTGGTTCTTGCGAGTGCACAAAGAAAACAGCGACAGATACTATTTATTCCCACTATCCAATACAGTCGAATCAGAAATCTACAAAGCATTAAGTGGCCCTTTGATCGTGAAGTACAGAGGGTCGCCATTCCACAATTCAAGGGCCAACGACATCTACGACATCGGCGCCCCGGATACCCCAACCGCATTGAAGTCGAGTGCTGAGAACCGTTTACTGCTTTCAAGTCTTGACTTTGTACAGGAGCTGTCCGATTCGGACCTTGGTGAGCCCCGGTGGCTGAAACAGCAGCTCGACAACGTAGATAGAGTCAAGTGTTTTCTTGGTTACCCGTTGGATGACATGGACGGAATACTGGGAATTCATCGTAACGTGTGGGTTGGAGAGGGAGACGGCAATAAGGAGCGGCTCAGCATCGGCTGCAGGCACCGGGACGGCCTGGACAGTGAATTGCTTACAGGGCTCCGTGTCAAGCCCCTTGCGATGGACCTGAACGACTTCGCGGCCGAAGTCGACAAGTTCCAAGAGTTCGTAGATCTTCCTAAAGGTAAAAAATATGCGTAACGACGAAAGCAACAACCCATTTGTCGGCCCGGTGCCTTGCTCCGAAGTCCATGCCAAGAATTTCTATGGTCGCACTGCCGAACTGCGGGACTTGATACAGAAAGTCAGAATCCAAGACCTGACGATCATCACGGCGGAAAGCGGGGCCGGCAAAACTTCACTCATCAACGCGGGTTTGATCCCCGCGCTTCGCTATTGGCGCGAAGGGGACATTGCGAGCATGGGCTTCGCTCTCTATGTCGGCACGTGGGGAAGCATTGCCCAACAGAGCGACACTGCGGGGGGCGGCCTCTCCATCGGCGATTCTGCGAACATCTTTCGGGAGGCTGTTACCACCGCACTTGAAGAACTCGGCAAACTTGTCCGTGAAAACTCAGACTTGGTCGGCATCAAGCAGTTAAAGAAAGATCTCGATGCGCTGGACCCGGTATTGAGTCTGTACAAGGACGAGACGCTACATACGGATCAGGCAACGTTATTGGGACAGTACATCGAGGATATCAAGACGGCACTGCCGGAGAACAAGCTCATACTGATCGTTGACCAGGCCGAGGAATTCATGGGCAGCGGCGTGAGCGCCGGGCGCGCATTCCTGACAGAAGCACTCTCCACGCTGGCCTCACTGATCAAAACCTCAGACGTCAAAGTCATCATTTCCCTTCGCGAGGAGTACATGAGCAAGCTTCGCCAGCTGGAGAACATGTACTTGCCGCTTGGCCCTCGTATTTTCCACCTTTATCCGCTGACTTGGGACAATGCGATAAAAGCGCTGGTCAACGTTGCCTCGTCGTCAGGCCGTTTCAAGATCGGCATCGCTGAGATGGACACAGTGCTCACATGGGCGAACTCATTTACCCATCACGATGGGATTGATAAAAACACAGCCACAGTTGAGATGCTCACGGCGCAGGCGTTTCTGACGGATATCTATGACCGTGCCTATGATTCACTGCAAAGCCAAGGATTAGCTGATGACGAATGTCAAATTGTGATAGATAAAGACCACCTCGACAAATATCTACATGCCTTGTACGAAGCGGAGCCCCGGCTCAATGGACAAGACAAAGACCTCTACATCGGCGCGCTGCTGCGTTGGATAGACAGGGCCTTTAATGGGCTCGGCGAAGACGGACCGCTTATCCGGCGTGTAGCCGCGAATATGGGCAGCGTGCTGGCCACCCCCAGGGGCTACAAGAGCCACATCACCCGAGGGAATCTCATATTCCATGCCATTCGCGAAGAACTGACCATGTGCTTAAAGGGCGGCAGCAAAAAGGGGAAAAAAGCAGAAAAGCAAGAAATAGCCAAAATGCTGGACAATATAAGAAGACTGCTCAAGGAGAACAAGCCCCTCACATCGGATGATGGTTACAACGATCTCACCATAAAACTTTGGGCAGCAGCGTGCACCGCTGTCGACCAACTTGCCGACAAGAACATCCTTAAGAACTGCGGCCAGGATGAGTTCCAATCGTCGATCTTGTCCTTGCAGCACGACGGCTATGCCTCGGCGTTGACGGAGTGGTGCACCGACCCGAGGCGTAGAGAAGATGATGTGCTGGTTCCAGACATCGGCGTTTACGGAAAGCAGATTATCAGAATGAACCACATCAGGAAACAGGATTTGGAACGGCTACGATGGGACGGATGCTTCGTCGACGGCTTAACGATCACCGATGTCCACTTCAGGAAGTGCTCCTTTGACGCCAGCTTCATTACAAAGTGCACGTTTAAGAACTGTATTTTTACAGACTGTAAGATCAACGGTGCCTTTATCCTGAAAGGCTCATTTAAACATGTAAAGTTCGATCACTGCGCCATGCTTGGAACAGTCATCAGAGGCACGAGATGGGATGACGTCGCTTTTATCGACTGCAATCTTTCGAGCGCCGTTATCCGTGGCGTACGCCTGAAGAACGCCCTGCACTTCAACAAAAGCAAAGCTCACTACGCGCAGCTCTACACGTTCAAGCCCGCTGGGGGGCAAGCAAACCAGCAGATCAGCGCACACAAGTTCGATATCTATGGCTCACTCTTCCAGGACTTCGACGAGAAGGACAGAGAGCGTTTTGATTGCCTGCACTGGACAGAGTTCACCAGGATTGCCCCCCCTCAAGAAAAGAAAAGCGCCCGCAAAACTGCGTTTTAGCAGTTGACGCCCTGCTTCAATGCGCCGATGGCTGCCGCGGCCTCATCCGTGAGCCGCGAGCCATCGGCCGTGATGGGTCCGGGGAAGACCGCGTCGAAGGTGATGCAGTCGTTAGGAATCGCCACACCGACATCCGGGAGCAGCCGGCATTCCACACCGTCGGGGACGTGGGGAGCCGCCGTAAGCCGGACGGTCTGCCCCGCGAGGTTGTGGGCCACCGCATGGGCAAGCGGCGGTTGCCCGGCGGCCAGGTCGCGCAGCCTCGGCTGCTCCTGTGCCGGCAGCCCCAAGAATGCGGCGAGGTTCTCCAGGAAGACGTCGGACCTGCCGAGTTCCCCATCCACCCGGGCCGAGAGCAGGGACGACCCCTGGAACCGCGGGTTCACCTCCGTCAGGTAGACCTCGCCCTTGTGCACGATGGCGTCCACCCCGAAGACACCCAGGTAGCCCTGGCTTCGCAGCCAGCGCGCCGTCAGGCGCGTCAAGTTCTCAAAGCTGTCCAATATGCTCGGCTCCAGCAAGCCCGCAGCCCCGAAATCGTTGCCGCAGTAGCCGAAGGTGCGGCTGGTCAGGGCGGGGATGCCGATGAGCTGCACGGACGGCCCATGCAGGGACGCGCTGCCGTCTGCAAACACGCAGGCGTTGATATTCAGGGAGATGCTGTCGGAGAGATACTCCGTCACGGCGAGGAACCCATCGCCGTGGGAGGGCCATTGGACCTCAAGCGCCCCAGGATTCGGCACAAAACGGACGCCGAGGCCGCCGTCGCTCCTGTTCGCCCTCAAGACGATGGGCTCCACCGCGACCCATTCCCTGATGATGTCGGCTTCTTCGTCGGCAAAAAATCGCCAGGGCAGCACGGGCACGCCGAAGGCCGCAAGCTGCGTTTCCATCCAGGCTTTGTGCTCGAAGCATGACTGGTGCCCGTGAAAGAGGCCGAGGTACTGCACCCGGTCCGACCTGGGGAACCAGGCCGAAGACAGGAAGGCGCAGGGCCGGTAAGCGAGAAGCGCGCTCGGCCCCTCAAATTCACGGAGCAGGGCCCGCCGCATCTCGCTCACAACGGGCCTGGTGTCGTGGTCGATGGTGTAGTCGTCCAGTTCGACCCGTTCGCTCGTCAGCGTCTCCAGGCAAGTCTCGCGCACGGTGCTGGCTTGCAGCGGGGCGATGAGCGAAACGATCACCTGAAAGTTCGGGATCTTGAGCAAGGGCTCCGCATCCGCGCCGCGCGTGCCAAAGTAGACAAGCTGCCTGCCCTGCAGGGCCGTAACGATCTGGGCCACTCTCTTCTGTGCGTCCATCACATGTTCTCCGTTCCAAGCCAGTCGCAGCGCCCTTACTCCAATCCGGGGGGGCCTTCTCGCTCCATTAATTGTTGCAGCTCTTCGCGCAGGGCCGCGCCGTGCCGCGCCCAGTAATCCTCCCCCAATATCGTCACCGCGGCCCGCTCGTAGCCTTGCAACAGCCTGTCGCCAAGGGGCTGGTCCACGTGCTTCGCCGCGTTCCATTGGTCGCGGCAGGGGCACTGCTGCCGCTGAAGCGCCTGCGCAAGTTCACCGCGAGAGCCGCCCGCAAGATACTGCTCCAACAGCTCCATCACTCGGGGGTAACAGTTCGGGCAGGTCATGGGGGCGACGATCCCCTCGTCCCATTCGGAATATTGGCCCCGGTCTACCCGGTGCCAGGCGAAGTTGACCCGGGGAAGCAGCTCCGCCGGCAAGGCGGCCAAGACATCGGCCAGCACCCACAGCGAAGGCTGCCGGTAAAGCCCCTGCCCATGCAGCCAGTAGGTCAGGGTATGCGGTTTGAGGTTCATCGGGAACAGCACGCATTCGTCCACCCCGTGGCCAAGGGCCCAGGTGACGGTCGCAACCGCGTCGGCTATGATCTCTTCCCCGCTGAGGAAGGGCGCCCCCAGGGCCACGTTCGCGATGCTCGACAGCCCCGGAGCCATTCGGATCGCCTCGATAGTCCTCAAAAATCCGTCAGGCGTCAGCGGCTTGTTGATGCAGCAGCGCAGCACCTGCCGCGAGGCAGACTCCAGCCCCATCTCCACCGTCCACCTGGGCCCGAGGATCTCGGAACAGTCGGCGATGCACTCCGGCGTAACCGTGTTGTGATGGGTCTCGATGATGACCGAGGCTTTGGGGCAGCGCGCCCGCAGCAGCGCCAGGATGCGCCGACGGGCGGGCGGGGCGATCTCCCAGGCGTCCAGGAAGCTCCCCGAGGCGCTCAAGACGATCATTTCCGGCTCGAAAGCGAGGCTGTCCAGCGCGGCCCCCATGGCCGCGACCATCTCGTCGGCTTGGGGCTCGGTGCTCGCCCAGTAATTGCAGATCGTGCAACCGCCGTTGAGTATGTCGTGACGACAGCCGCGGGTGCGCAGCCATATCTGGACAAAGCGCCGCTGGGCGTCGGCCACGACTATCCGGTGCCCGCAGGAGGCCGGTACCAGCGGACGGCCCTTGCGCAGGGCCAGCCCAAGGTGGGACAGCAGTTTAGCGATCGCCATGGGGAAGGATTTGCCGTCTCGGGCAGCGGGGCGGGCACTCCTGCGCTTGCCCGAGTCTCATGTGCGCATTACTCCGTTTGCCAGGTGACTATGTCCGCCAGGGCGCATCGCGGGGGGCGGGGCGGGTCGCCAACCGGATACCCCAAAGCGATGACGGCGACGAGTTCGTCTTCCGTCTGGAGCAGGCGCAGGACAGGATCGACATCGAGCAGATCGCATATCCAGAGCGTTCCGAGGCCCTTCTCCTGGGCCGCGAGCAGCATATTCTGGATGCTGGCCCCTATGCTCTGGACATCGATGACGCGTGCAAGCACGGGGTCCTTCTCCATGCTGTAGCGCGCGGTGGCACGGTTATACACCAGGACAAAAACTGGAGCCTCCTCCATGGCCCGGACGGTGGCCCGGACGCACACGCCGATCCGCCCTGCGGCCAACTCCTCTTCTACCAACACGCGGATACGGGCGAACAACGCGTCGCGGCTCTTCTGCGCCACCACAACGAAGCGCCAGGGCTGAGCGTTCTTAGGAGATGGGGCCTCAATCGCTGCCGCAAGCAGAGATTCGATCAACTTCTGCGGCACCGGGGTAGGCTGGAAGTTGCGGATGCTCCGCCGAGTTCGCATCGCCTTCATCAATTCCATCCGGCTTTCCGCCTCCTTCCGCATTAAATCCGTTCATTCTTTGTTTAGCCCGAATCGAATCTAAAAGAAAGAGGCGAGGCTCCGCCATCCTGCCCCCGGATTGATGAGCGGTTGTGCCAACAGGCTGTTACAATGGTTGCTCCCGCTCATGCCCATGGTCTTCAGCGCCGCGTCGGCTTTCATGTTCGCTGCCGGTTCCCTCGAAATACCCCACGAACGCATACGGAAATACCGGCCTGGAGGATTCGCAGGGCGCCACTTGCCAGAGCAAAAGGGGTCACACCGCTTCTCGGCGAAGCCGTCGAAACCGGATTCCCTCAGAATCCGCTGAAGACGGTCGCAAAAGGCCCGCCCACGAGACAGGGGAATCTCATCCCGGGCCAGACACATCGTCCTTTGCTGATCGCCTTGACGGCCACGTCCCATCGACTCTCCCCTGCATGCCGTTACGGGAGTTTCGGCCAGCACGCAGTGTTTTCCGACAGGCTGCTAACTTCTGGACAATTTGTAGGCCGCCCGATAATATTTCCTCAATAGCATTGCGGTTTCTAGTTGCGCGGGCTCGGGGATTGTTCGGCGCTTGAGCGGCAAGCAGTTTTAAGACCGTATTCCTGGCGTATTCTCCTCGCTTGCTGAACTCTTAGCTGTCGGAGATTGCCCTTGAATTCGCATTTCCCTGTGCGCAGACGTATTTTCATCAGTTATGGGCACGACGAGCACGCCGAATTGGCCCTGCGCCTGAAGCGCGATCTGACCGCAAGCGGGCACGAGGTCTGGATCGACTCCGAGGGCATCATTCCCGGCACTCCCGACTGGGAGCATTCCATCGAAAAAGGCATCGCCTGGCTGGCCGAAGCGCCGGAGCAGCACCTCAGCGGTCTTTCGTCCCCCTTGTTCAACCCGCCATCCCGACGACGCCGTTGCCCCCTCGCTGCTCCTGCCACGCCGCAAGCGCCTGCAGAGACGCCCAGTGCCGCGCTCCGGAACGTCCCGGCCAGCCTGGACAGCCCGTTTCGCGTCCGCAGGCCCAAGCGACTCCGGCGGCGCGCAGCTTTCGGCCCCCCCGTACGGCTTCTGATCGGGAGAATCCACCGGGGCTGAAACATCCAAACAGCTTGCAAAATCTGACGTGAGCTCATGCAAACCATGAAAGGCGGCACCAACGATGCCTGACACCACCCACTCCCCTGACCAGATCCAGTTCAGCACCGACAACTCGCCACTTCGTTTCCATCCCCTGAACGGCGAATCCGCGCAAACTATCATTGATGCGGTCTCTCCGCTCATAGCCCTGGCCGAGTTCAGCTCCGGCAAGACGGTCGTGCAGGCCGCCGAGCTGCCCTTTTACGAGGGCGTCAAGTTCTACGCCCTCTCGGACAACACCCTGCCGCCGCCCAACACCCGCTACGCCTTCCACAAGGACGGCCTGACCGTCCTCCACGACTGGACCAACGAGCCCATCTACAAGCTCAACGAGGAGCTCCCGCTGATCCTCACCGAGCAGACCATGATCCCCTACGTGCGCTTCTTCTTCCACTACGTGCGGGGCCAACTAGGCCGTTTCATCATCGTGGAAAACCTGGATGAAGTCCCCTGGCTGCCGGAGGCCACGGACGATGAAAAAGCGGCGGTGGAAGCCGAGTTGATGCCCGTGAGTTATCGGGGCATCGCCCCGGACGGCATGCACACCCTTGTGGCCACCGTGGTATTCAAGAACGCCCTGTTCCGGACCAACGTCAAGATCGCTCCGCAAGCCATGGATGTGACGAACCCAGAAACAGGGATCGAGGAAGGTTACACGTTCGGACAGATGATGCTCTGCAACGAGGAACTGCTTCTGGAGGAACTCGCCGTAGAGATTGCTCCGCCGCCCGGAGAATTCGGATAGAGGTTGATGCGACGCGCAACAGATGCTGGCTGAACATACCACGTAACCCTGGCAGGAGACCGCAATGCCATCGACAGAAGTTGTCTCTCCTCATCTTATCCCGCTGACAGTGGCGGTAACGGGCCACCGCGACATAGACCCCATTCACGAGGAACTCATCCACGAAAAGCTCGTCGGCAAGCTCAAGGAGTTCCGGGACCAATACCCCGACACCCCCGTGCGCTGCCTGAGCGGTCTGGCGGAAGGCGCCGACATGGTCTTCGCCAGGGCCGCGCTTTCCCTGGGGCTTGAGCTGGTTGCCGTCATCCCGGATTCAACCGAGGAGTTCATCAAGGATTTCCGCGAACCGGCTCACCCCGGCCGGAGCGCTGAGGCCCTGGCGTCCGAATTCAAGGACATACTCGGGCGTTGCAGCGACGTGGTCCACGTGCATGTGCCGGAGGCCATGAAACACACCGCGATGCGATACGCCCACGTGGGAATTTATCTCGCGCGGCACAGCCACATTCTGTTGGCGGTTTGGGACGGCAAGGAGTCGTCGAAAATCGGCGGCACACGTCATGTCATGAAGCTCTTCCAGGAGGGGATCAACGAGGAACACCTCGATGACATCGCCTGCAAGCTCAATCCTCCGGAACGAAGGCAGGTCCACGCGCTCTATGTGCCCCGCAACGGCATGCTTCCCAAGAACATCTTCGGTTGGGCGGACTGCTCGGGTTTAGCGAGCGAGGAGTCCGGACCCATGCTCAAGGCTTTGAACCGTTTCAACTATGAGGCGGCGAGGCTCCGGGTTGCCAAACCGAATCTGTTGGCCTTGTCCGCATCCTATCTGGATTTCAGCAAGGAAAGGATCGAGCTGAACAAAGGAGAGCAATCCATATTGGGAGCGTTTGTCGCCGCAGACGCCCTGGCGGGGGAGTATCAATTGAAAACGCTGCTATATATACGGTCCATTTTTATAGCAGCAATCCTGATGGTGATTTCATTTGCGACATACTCGAACAACATCATAACGTCTCCGCTTGCCCTAGGTGCGTACATTGCATTTTTCACAGCCGGCCTCATTGTCTACTGGCACAATCGCAAGAACAACTGCTATACTCAATATCTCGACTACAGAGGCCTCGCCGAGGGGCTGCGCGTGCTGCTGTTTTACAGGTTGGCGGCCGCACCTGTGAAAGCTTCCGACCAATACCTCCGAAAACAGCATAGCGAGATCACCTGGATTCGTGACGCCATCAGGACAATCGACCTGACGCAACACAGGAGCAAGCCGGAGATCGACATCGTCAGCAGGCGCTGGATTGCCGACCAACAGGGATACTTCGAGAGGGCGGCCCGGCGAGACATCAAAATCAAGAACAAAAACAACATGATCGCCCTGGTGTTGTTCATTTGCGGCCTGACCCTCGCGCTGGTGTGGCTTGTCATACAGCCCGCAACGTACATGGGGGAGGAAGCCGCGAAGTGGTTCATCACCTTCATCGGTTTGCTTCCGGCCATTGCGGCGACACTGGCTGGCTATACGTATCGTTTGGGCGTGGACCAGCAGACGAAGCAATACTCCAGAATGCACGACGTATTCAGCCGGGCTGCGAAGCTCGTATCCAGCATCCCGGACAAACCTGAGGAAACACGGCCGCCCCGACTGAGCGAGCGAGAGAGGAAATTCATTTCCATCGTCATGGAACTCGGACGCGAAGCATTGGCGGAGAATGCGGACTGGATCATTCTGCACCGTGACAGGCCGATGACATGGCCACAATAGCCTTTTGAGATACTCAATAATACACTGCCGGGGGCATCGCGTTGGAAACGTATGAGTTCACACTTCTGTCGTGCTTCATCCACAAGGGTTTGGTTGTCGGCGTAAAGGCCGTCTATAAAAAGATCGAACTTGAAAATGGCTCCGACAGCATGGTGGAGGCCGTCATCAAGGCGCGGCACGATGTGGCCGCCGAGGCGCAGAGCCAATCCATGCTGGAAGGGGAGCGCGTGCTCGCTTTCGATGGCCATGTTGCGGTCCTCTGCTCCCCGGAGGACTTTGTCGGCACAGCCGGACAATATCCGTCGCTGGCCGGGGGAAAGCTGGCGCGTTACTTCCCGCAAGAAAAAGAGGAAGACGCCCAGGCACCCCGGGTGCGCAAACCGAACTTCACCTATCGTTTCTTCGACGGGGGGGCGGCCGAGACGAAAGATCTCGTGGCCGCCTCGGTGCTTTTCAAGGATCATTTCGACGACGCCTATGAGCTGGAACGCCTCTTTCTGGACCGGCGTTGCCCAGCGGGCGCGGTCCTTCAATACCTTCAGGAGATGTCCGACGGCAGGCTCCAGCCGGTGGCCGTTTTTCCCGGGCTCATCAAGGGCTTCCTCGGGGAGGAGCAGGCCGAGCCAGCCCCGGTGCCCAAAAAACGGACAGTTCCGGACAATCCGCTCAGATTAGCCGTCAATGTTCTCTTCGAGCAGGCTTTGTTGCGCCAGGGGCACCTGGAAGACCAGCCCGGCAGCGACCACCAGCGCGGACTGGAGTGGCTGGTTGAACAGTTGGAGGTAAGAAGCGTCATAGCCATCGAGACGGAGATCCCCTTCATCGAGCGGCAACTCGTTCAAGGCGCCATGCAGCTCGGGCTCACCCTGCGCCCGGTATTTGCCGAACCGCTCAGCCCGACCGAGCAGGTATTGTCACTGGCCAAATCCACAAGCCCCTCCCTTGTCGTGTTGCCATTGAACGCCTACCCGAGCCTGTCCGACCCTGAAGCCGTGGCCGCGGAAATCCAAAGCGTGGAGCACGCGGCGATCATTACCTGCGGCAGCCTTCGCGCCCTTCCGGAGCCTTTGCGCCGGATAATCGAAGTGGTCGTGAGCTGCCCCAAGCCGGATGAGCCCCTTTTCCGCAAACTCTTCCAGGCTTTTTACGGCGTGCTGCCGCCTGAACAGCAGGATTCGCCACAGGACGCGTCGTGGATCCGGTACGTTCAGCCATCCGACCTGGCCAGGGTCGCGCGGCTTGAGGGAGACCCCCTGCGCGCTTACGTTTTGCTCGAGCACCGCATCCAGGACCGCTTGCAGCGGCTGACCCCGAAGCACGGCCCCTCCCTCTCCCAACTGCACGGGCTCGGCGAGGCCCGAATCCGCGCGGAGATGCTCATATCCGACATCCGGGCCGCGCTGGCCGGCGAAATCCCCTGGACCCAGGTGGATCGCGGCATGTTGCTCACGGGCCCTCCCGGGTGCGGCAAGACCACCCTCGCCAGGGCCATCGCCAAGGACTGCGGCATACACTTCGTGGAATGCTCGGCGGCCCGCTGGCAGATGTCGGGGTACCTGAACGACCACCTCGCCGCCATCTCGCGTGATTTTCAGGAGGCCAGGCGGTTCGAGCCCACCATCATGTTCATCGACGAGATCGACTCCATCGGCAGCCGTGACAAATTCACAGGCAGCAACGCGAGCTACGCCACCCAGGTGGTCAATGCCGTACTCGCGGAGCTTCAGGGCTTCTCGGACCGCGGCAAGGTGTTCGTGATCGCCGCCACCAACAGTCCCGACAATGTGGACCCGGCGCTGCGCCGCGCCGGAAGGCTCGACAGGGTGATCCAGGTCTCGCTGCCGACCATCGACGCCCTGGAAAAGATCTTCGGCTACTATTTGAACAAGAACGGCGTGCACCTCGGCGCCGGCAGCGACATCGCCCTGAAGCCGTTGGCCGAGGCGTCCTTCGGCCGTACGGGCGCCGATGTGAGCCTGGCCGTGCGCGGCGCCGTCCGGCGGGCGCGCATTGCCGGGCGCCCCGTCCGCCAGGAAGACCTGCTGGCGGAGCTCTACAACCGGCCGCTGGACAACAGCTTCATCCGCCCCCTGGATGGCGAGGGCCTGCGCCGGGTGGCGATCCACGAGGCCGGGCACGCATTCCTCCGCTTGAAATGCGGGGGCAACGCAGGCGGGATCGCCTACATCTCCATCGTGCCCAGGCCGGACGGTTCCCTGGGCTTCGTCTCGCTCAAGCCCAACCCGGACGTGGCCACGGCGGGCAAGGCCGACTACCTGGCCTACCTTTCCATCCTTCTGGGCGGCCGGGCGGCGGAAGAGGTCTTCTTCGGGGAGGACCGCGTGGGCGCCGGGGCCGGCGGGAGCGAACAGAGCGACCTGGCCAAGGCGACGGAGGTGGCCACGGACATGGTCTGCAAGCTCGGGCTGGGGACCATGATGCGCCTCAACTGGCGCAAAACCCCCACCAACGAGGACATCGCCGAGATCGAGGAGCTCATCGGCGAGGCCTACGACGACGCCAAAGGGATGATAGCCGCCGGCAAGGGCACCGTGGAGAGGATCGCGAACGCCCTGGTGGAGAAGCAGGAGATGTCCGGCGAGGAGCTCAAAGCGCTGGTGGGGAGCGGCCAGTAATGCCGACACCAGGGTTATAACGTTCTCTCTGCAAGCGACAAAGCCGGGCACGCCCTCCCGCCCGGAAAGAGAGACATCTTGGGCAGCGGCGCGGGGTGAAATGACCTTTTTGGTCGCAGCGCGGCAACAACGCACCCATCCGTTGGCGCGCGTCCGTATCGCAACCGCCGCTCCCTAGCGAGGAACACACATGACCGACAAGCACAGCCCGACCGTCAAGGACCACATGGAGCAGTTCTCGGAGCAACGCAGCCGCTACGGGCTGCTTGCGAGGATAGTCCGCAGCATCCTGGAAAAGGCCTGCTCCGGCATGTCCCTTGCCCCCATCTTCCAGGACAGGGTCAAATCCCCCTCCAGCTTCGCGGACAAGATCATCTGCAAGGGCTACTCCGCCCCCTTCACGCAGACCACGGACTTCTGCGGCGTCCGCGTCATTACGATCACCAGCGACCAGGTGAAGCAGGTCTGCGGGTTCATCCGCGACCGCTTCGAGATCGACGAGAACAACTCCGCTGACCAGGCCAAACGACTCAACGATGCGGAGTTCGGGTACCGCTCCGTCCATTTCATCGTATCCCTGCGCAAGAACAAGGACGGGGCTCCGGACATCCCCCAGCAGTGCCTGGACGACCTGGGGCAGTCAGAAAAGGATGCGCTCCAGGGAATCATGGGCCTGAAGGCCGAAATCCAGGTGCGCACGCTCATGCAGCACGCCTGGGCGAGCGTCGTCCACGACACGCTCTACAAGAGCGCGTTCAAGGTGCTCAAGAAGAAGTGGTCCAGGGATGCGGCCCGCATCGCGGCGCTCATCGAGGACGCGGACAAATGCTTCGTGCGCCTGCTGGAGGACATCGAGGACCACAAGTCGTCCGAGGACTCCTTGCGCGGCGTCGAGGACGTCGAAAAAGAGATCAAAAGACTCAGCGAAGTCCTGCCCTACTGCGACGACAAAGGGGCAGCCTCGTGCCGCATCGCGCGTCTCTCGATGCTCCTGGACCGCTTTGACGATGCGGAGTCCGTGCTCACGGGGCACTATGACCCGCTCGACGCGGAGATGGTCCGGACCCTCGCCGAAGTGCGGATCAAAAGCGGCGCCCCCCAGAAGCGGACAGAGGGGCTGAACGAACTGCGCGCATACCTCGCCCGGGAGGAAGGCAAAACGGACACGAAGGCCATGGTGCTGCTGGGCGGGGCGTTGGGCTGGGCGGACCTGCACGAATCCCTTTCGTGGTTCGAGAAGGCGTTCGGCTTGAATCCCACCGAACCCGCCATTCTGCGGGGCTACCTTGAACGCAGCATGGTCAAGGAGGAAAAGCCCGGCACGCTCACCCTGCTCTTCCCCGTCATCGACAAGGCCCTGGAAATCGCCCGGAGCCGGGCCGCCATGGAGACCGGGCTGCCCTGGACCCACCACGACATCGGCATGCTCGAACTCATGCGCGGGCGCCCCTATGCAAGCCTGGAGGCATTTGCCCAGGCGGTGACGTACGACGTCTCCATGCGGCGCAGCGATGCCTTGATCGACACCCTGGGTAGAATCGGGCAAGCCGTGGGCAAAGAGCTCCAGGGCGTGGAATGGGCACGGCAGTTCCTCATCCTCGCCAGGGCGAACCAGGCCAGCCAAACGATCGAGGACGACAAGGAACGGGCCGCCGCGGTGCGGAACTGCCTTGCGGCCTACGGATTGACCTGTCAGGCTGGCCTCGAAGGCCCGGTTTTCATTGTGGCCGGCGGGTGCGACCCCAGCGTCGAAGCCAAGATCGAAGGCTACCGTTCGGTCATCGAGAACGCCTTCGCCGGCGTATCGGGTACGGTCATCTGCGGCGGGACGACCGCGGGCGTCAGCGGCATCATGGGGGATCTCCTGGGCCGCGCGCAAGGTGTGCGCCTGGTCAGCTATCTGCCGGACCCCATGCCGCAAATGATCGAAGGCGTGCGCATCACCGTGCACGAGGGCTACCAGCAGGGGCTCCGCTTCGTGGCGGGCGGCGGCTTCTCCCCCCTGGGGCCGATTCAGGGATGGATGGACATTCTGGCCTCGGGGTTGCGCGCCCGGGACGTGAAGGTGCTCGGCGTCAACGGCGGCCTGATTTCGGCCGCCGAGTACGTGGTCGCCGCGGCATTGGGGGCAAAGGTCGGCCTCATCCAGGACAGCGGCCGCCAGGCCTTCCGCCTGCTGGACGACCCCTTCTGGTCCAAGCACAGATGCGTCATGCCCATGCCCAACGACAAAGAAACCATCAAGCTCTTCATCACCCCTCCGAAACCGCCCCGGGACCTTGCCCCGGCCGATGTCGATATTCTCGCGATCCAGGCCCACGAAGGATATCGCAGCCGCCGAGGCCGTGAACTCTCCCCTTCCGAACCGGCGCTCGCAAGCTGGGACAAACTGCTGCCGCATATCCAGGAATCCAACAGGCAGCAGGTGGGCCACATCGAAGCCAAGCTCGACCGCGCGGGGCTCAAGCTGCGCAAGGCGAAAGAAAGCGACATCGTGCTCTTCGACATGAACAAAGCCGGCGTTGTCGAAGACTTGGCCGAGTACGAGCACGCGCGCTGGAATTTGGAGCGTCTTATGGACGGCTGGACCCGGGGAGACCGCGACCCCGTAAAGAAGACCAGCCCCTACCTCGTCCCCTGGAACGAACTGCCCGACGACATCAAGAAGTACGACAGGGAGGCTGTGGAGGACATCCCGGCCAAGCTCGCGGAGCTTGGATACGAGGTCTACAGGCCCTGAGCGTACAGCCCGCGAATGCCTTTTCGACACCAGGGGGCAGCGTCGGCGATTACCGTCGGGGGGGGGGGGGGGCCCCGCGGGGGGGGGGGGGGGGCGGGGGGGGCCGGCCCCCCCCCCCCCCCCCCCCCCCCCCCCCCGCGGGCCGGGGCGCCGCCTGGCCCAAACCCAACGCGGCCGGGGCTTTCGCCCCGGCCGCAGGTCGCTCAGGTCAAGCAGCCACTAGAAGTGGTAGCGCAGACCGAGGGCCACCTTCCAGGCGTCGCCGTTCTGAGCCTGGTTCACGAAGCGGCGGCCCCAGACGGACTTCTCGAACTGGCCGTGAGCCCAGCCGGTCTCGCAGATGAGGGCCAGGTTCTCGTAGATGTTGTACTGGGTATCGAAGTTGATGCCCATGGAGTACTCGTTGGTGGTCAGGTCACGACCCATCATCACGTAGTTGCCAACGCCGGTCAGCAGGTTGGCGGTCTTCAGCGCGCGGGAGGAGTTGGTGCCGCGGGCGTAGGTGAAGGTCAGGCGGTGGGTCAGATCCTGCATGAAGCTGATCTTCTCCAGGGCGAACACGAAGCCCCAGCTGCCGATGGAGTTGGTGCCGATCTGGCCGAAGTTCAGCTCCTGGTTGGTGTCGAACAGGAAGGAGTTCGAGGGGCCCCAGTAGTTGACCACGGAGGGCATACGCTCGGAACCGTTGCGGGTGGAGCTGTCCTCACCGGTGGAGTACCAGAAGGTGAGCTGGGGGGTCAGGATGTCGAAGCCGGTGTACTCGGCGGCGACGTCGAAGAAGAAGCCGCCGCGCTTGTTGCCGGAGCTGCCCTGGGTGTTGCCTTCGCCGTAGATCACGTCGGCGTAGAACTTGAAGGGATCAAGAGCGGTCACCGCGAAGGAGGAACCGATCCACCAGTACACGGGCTGGGAGGCGCTGATGCGGCTCAGGCCGGAGTAGGTGGAGGCGGACAGCAGGTAGGTGGCCAGGGTCTCGTTGGTGTTGGGGCCACCGTTACCCATCCAGGTGCCGGCGTAGTTGGCGTTCTTGCCGGCGACGGTGAGCAGGCCCCAGGGGGTGGCGCTGAAGCCGTTGACGGAGATGGGCAGGCTCAGGAAGTAGCCGTCGAACTCGTCGGGCACCTGCTTGGTGGTGGGGTCGAAGTCCTTGTTGGTGTCAAGGAAGCGCATGAAGCCGCCGACGATCTTCAGGCTGTCCATGACGGGCACGGACACCAGGGCGGCGGCGGCGCGGGTGCCACCGAACACGGGGTTGGAGCCCAGCCAGTCGACGGACATGGGCAGGTCGACGTTCTGCAGGCCGATGGTGAACTGCACGTCGGTGTTGGGCCACTTGAACTGCATGAAGGCCTGGTAGACCTGGATGGACACGGCCGGGTTGTCCACGGTGAAGGTGCCGGAGCCCCAGGGGTTGTCGTTCACGCGGATGCCAAGGCGGAACTTGAGGTTCTCGTTGGCGATGAAGTCGGTGCGCAGGCGGAAGCGCTCCCAGATGGTGAAGGAGTCGTAGGTCTGGGTGCCGCGGGCGTTCCAGCCGGTGAAGTTGTACTGGGACCAGAAGTTGCCGTAGATGCGGGCGTCGCCGGTCATCTTGACTTCGGTGGCAGCCTGAGCGGCAACCGCGCCGAGGGCAAAGCTGACGAGCAGAGCCAGGGCCATAATGCGTTTCATTTTCCATCCTCCTCTTAGAAATAACATGAAGGGCCTCTGCCAAAGGGCACGTCCAGGTGGGAACTCGCCCTCCGGAAGCCGATGCCTCCGGGAATCCCCTCGTGCCCTGTTGCCGTTGGATGCGCGCGTTGCGGCTTGGGCAGCCAGCGCGCGTCGGTAAAAAAAACTGTACCCTACCACGGCCGAAACTTCTGTAGATTGAAACGTAACAGGAGGCAAGACAAAATAAATCACAAAATTGTCGTTTCGCTTAAAAAACCTCTCGATCATCCCTTCTTGAAATGTGCGGGGTTAGAGAAAATTCCGGTGACAGGAACGACGGCGTTCAAATCTTTCAACCGTCACCAAGTGGCGGCGTCGGCCGATCGGCGTCATTTTGTTGGCAATAGGAAGGGACGCTTGTTTTAATTGACCGGGATCGTTTGCGATATTTTTCAATGCACGGCATGTTCCCCGCTGGCGGCCATTCTGGCCAAGCCGGGCCGCGACACGAAGCCTCTTTCACTCCGGGGCGCTGACGCAGCTTCGGATTGCCCTGAACGTTACCAAACCGTAACGAAAGAAATGAAACTTTTTTCGGAGGGAGGGGCGATGGGAGCGCTCCGCGCGATCCGCCGCAACGCCACCCGGGCGCCGATATGGATAGGGAGGGCCGCCGGAGCGGGGATGCGGAGGCTAGTGCGTTGCCTGCGGCCTGCCCCGGAGCCGCAGTCGCACGAAGCGGGGCTCGCTCAGGGAGCCGCCGGGAGAGCAGTTGGGGCAACCATCATATAGAAGCAGGCAGTCCGCGCCGAGGGAGTCCGTCGGGATGCCCATCCAGAGCAGCACTTCGCACGGGTCGCGGAAGGTGACGGGTGATCTGCAGCGGCCGCATTCGGCATAGAGCAGGCTGGCATCGAAAAGCCTGTTCATGGTCCACCCTCGGTCAAGGATGAATATGTCAAACCCCGATGTGTCCTGAATGTCACCCGGCTGGGCGGGTGTCAATGCGTCGCAAAGCGAACGAGCCGGCTCCCCAGATGGAAGCCGGCTCGTTTTCTAGCGTACTGGCGAGTCAGCTGGCCTTCTTGCGGCGTTCCCAGAGGCGCATGTCCTGCATTTTCTTGCGGCGGGCGCGCTGGAGTTCCTTGCAGACCAGGGGCATGTCCTTGGGATAGCCCCACTTGGCGCGGTACTCGTCGGGAGTGAGGCCGAACTTGGCCAAGTGGCGCTTGGTGATGACCTTCATGGATTTGCCGGATTCCATGCAGAGGATGCTTTTTTCGCGGATGGCCTTTTTCGCCTCGAGCGGACGGCCGGAGGCGTCCTCCACGGGAGCGGAGGGGGTGAAGCCCTGCACAACTGCTTTAAGCCCAACCACCAGATTCTGGACCATCGTCACGATCTCCTGGGCGGTCATGATCCGAACCTTGGCCTGAGCCCTCACAATTTCAAGGGCTTCCTTAAGATAGTCGTCCATGCGGTCTCCTTCGTGATTATCGTACGTCATCCTGATTGAGTCCGTCAGGCTTCAGGAGGAGTAGCGAATATTGCGGAATTGTAAATACGTATTTTATTCGCCAGCGAGAGAAACCCAGGTTGAGGATGGTCAGGCCGGGTCATGGCTGCCCGCCCGCCGGGGGGGGCGGGCCAGGCTTGACGCGAACAAGGGGCCCTGGCCGATCTGGATGCCCATATCCCGCAGCATGGAAACCTGGAGCCTGCTGTGCACCCCGCGGGCGGCGGGGAGCATGAGCAGATTGGCCGCGTAGGCGCTGAAATCGAGCAGCGCGGCGCGGGCTTCCGAGTCGTCCTCGTGGAAGAGGGTGTCCAGGGGGTCCAGGCGCAACACGTCGGCGGGCAGACGCTCCACGAAGAGAGAGGGCATGGCGCCAAGGCAGCCCACATCGATGCCCAGGAGGAACCCGAGCCGCTTCAGGGCGATGAAGCCTTCAACACCGGTCATGCCCAAGTCGCGGCAATGCCCGTCGGGGAAGAACAGGCAGAGCTTGCCGGTCCTGATGTCCATGGCCTGGGCTTTGGCGGCCAGGCCGAGAATTTGGCGCGTGTCGGCAAGTGTTGCGGCGGGCAGGGGCAGGCAGATGAAGGCCACCTGGTCCAGGACGGGGCGAGCGCACTGCACAGCCATTTCCAGACGCTCCACAGGGCTGGGGGGTGTCGGATGCAGCGGATGGACTTCCGCGTCGACAGCCTTGAGCGACCCGTCGCCCAGATCCACGAGGGGGAGCAGGGTGACAGGGGCGTGGCTGGTTGAGTCTGCGGTTTTGTATGGTGTCAGGAACATGGTTGTTGCTCAGCAAGTTGCATGCCTGAATCAAATATACTGTGTTTTTGAGCTGATGTAAACAGCCATGCAACCTTTCTGGTTGTGTCGGTCCTGAAAGCAGGCGGGATGAGTCCCGAATAATGGACACGGTCCTGTTTTGAGGATTCGAGGGGTGCTTCACCACGGGAGAGGAATGGAGTAGTGGGCTGGGATGCGTTTTTTCATTCAGACCCTCGGCTGCAAGATCAATCAATACGAATCCCAGTCCTTGCGGGAGTCGTGGACCGCACGCGGCTGGAGCGAGGCGGATTCACCTGCGCTGGCGACCCTCGTGCTGGTGCACACCTGCGCCGTCACCTCGGGCGCGGTGGCCGACAGCAGGGGGGCGGTGCGGCGCATGGGGCGCGAGGCTCCCGAAGCCGCCATCCTGGTGGCCGGGTGCGCCGCCCAGGTGGAGCCGGAGATGTTCCGGCCGTTGCCGGGCGTCGCGGCGGTGGTGCCGCAGGCCGCGAAGCCGGGCCTGGCCCGCTGGCCCGAGCCGTGCGAGGCCGCGCCCTCCCGCGCGTGGCCGGAGTTTTCCATCGGCGGGTTCAAGCGCTCCAGGCCTGTGCTCAAAGTACAGGACGGCTGCTCGCACGGCTGCACCTACTGCATCGTTCCCCGGGCTCGCGGCGGGGCGCGCTCCCGCCCGTTCGGCCCGATCCAGCGGGAGGCCGAGGCCCTGTTCGCCGCCGGGCACCGCGAGGTGGTGCTCTCCGGCATCAACCTCGGGCAGTTCGCCACTGAGGGCGGCGGCGACTTCTGGGACATGCTCGCGGCCCTGGAGCGCGGCCTTGCGCCGCGCTGGGCCGGGCGGGCGCGGCTGCGCCTCTCCTCCCTGGACCCGGGGATGCTTGGCCCGAAAGCCCTGGACGTCCTCGCGGGCTCCTCCATGACCTGCCCGCACCTGCACCTCTCCATGCAGAGCGCTTCCGCGTCCGTGCTGGCGGCCATGGGCCGCGCCCATTACGGGGCCGAAGAGGTGCTGCGCTTCCTGGACGAGCTGCGCGGCGTCTGGCCGGTGGCGGCCCTGGGGGCGGACTTGCTCACCGGCTTCCCCGGGGAGGACGACGCGGCCTTCCGGCAGACCCTGGATTTCATGGCGCGCGCGGGATTGAGCTACGCCCACGTGTTCCCCTTCTCGCGCAGGCCGGGCACCGTGGCGGCCAAGGCCCCCGGCCAGTTGTCCCTGGACGTCAAGAAAGCGCGCGCCGCCGCCTTGCGGGCCGAGGCGGCGAGGCTGGAAGAGGCTTTTGCCGACCGGCTCGCGTCGCTCCCCAGGCTGGAGGTCGCCCTGGAGAAGGCCGACCCGCCCGGGGGGCTGTGCGAGTATTATGTGGAGTGCCGGGTGGAGAACATCCCCGAGGGCTTCGAACCGCCGGGCCTGCTGGCCGTGAGGCCGCTGGACGAGGGGGAAGGGGGCGCGCTGCGGGTGGAACCGCTCCGCGAACCCACAGAGCCCCTTTACGCGCCCGGCGAGTCGCGTTAGCTGTCTTGTTTCCCGGCGACCGCCGGATCCGTCACCACGATGCGCCACGGCACCCGCCGGGCGACCACGACTTCCGAGAGAGACACATGACCAAAAGCATGACCGGCTTCGGCCGCAGCATCACCGACAACTCCTTCGCCAACGTGGTCTGGGAGGCCCGCTCCGTCAACAGCCGCTACCTGGACCTCAAATGGCGGCTGCCGCTTTTCCTGCGCGCCCACGAGTCCGAGTTGGAGCGCGTGGTGCGCCGCTACGTGGAGCGCGGCCGCCTGGAGGTGGTCTGCAACTTCCAGGCGCACCGCGCCGAGGCGCTGGACTTCAGCCTGAACAAGCCCATGGCCATGGCCATGCTGCAGAGCGTGTCCGAGCTGGCCTCGGAGATGGGCCATGACTTCGCCCCCGACTACACCCGGCTGATGACCATCTCCTCCCTGTGGCAGGAAGGGCTCAAGGACGCCCCTGCCGAACTGATGGAGGCCCTGGTGGCGGGGCTCGAGAAGGCCCTGGAGGACCACGCCGCCTCCCGCCAGCACGAAGGCGAGCTGATGGCGGCGGACATCCTGCGCAGGCTGGACAAGCTGGCCGCCTGGCACGCCGAGATCAAGCTGCAGGCCCCCCGCGTGAAGGAGGAGAAGTTCCAGGCCCTGCGCACCCGGCTCAGCACTGTGCTGGAGAAGCTCGGGGTGGAGCCCTCCGAGGAGCGCGTGCTGCAGGAAGTGGCCGTCCTGGCCGACAAGCTGGACATCACCGAGGAGCTCACCCGCCTGGGCTGCCACCTGGACCAGATCCGCGCCCTGCTCGGGCAGGACGGCGACGTGGGCAAGCGGCTGGACTTCCTGCTGCAGGAGGCCTTCCGCGAGATCAACACCTGCGGCAACAAGGCCCAGAACATCGAAATCAGCCGCGTGGTGGTGGAGTTCAAGGCCGAGCTGGAGAAGTGCCGCGAACAGGTGCAGAACATAGAGTAGGCTCCCCGTGCAGAAAACAGGACTGCTCAACATCGGCTTCGGCAACTTCGTGGTCAGTTCCAGGGTGATCGCCATCGTGAACCCCGCGTCCTCCCCCATGCGCCGCCTGCGCGAGGACGCCAAGGACGCCCAGCGCCTGGTGGACGCCACCCAGGGCCGCAAGACCCGCTCCATCATCGTGACGGATTCCGGCCACGTGGTGCTCTCGGCCATCCAGGCCGAAACCATCTCGCAGCGCTTCAGCCAGGAGGAAGATGATGCCTGATCCCAGCTCCAGCGGCAGACAGGGCCTGGCCCTGATCGTGAGCGCGCCGTCGGGCGCTGGCAAGAGCACGCTCATCGGGCGCCTGCGGGCCGAGTTCCCCGGCGTGGGCTATTCCATCTCCTGCACCACCAGGGCTCCCCGGGGCACGGAGCGCGACGGGGTGGATTACCACTTCATCGACGCAGCCCTCTTCAAGGAGCGCATCGCCCAGGGCTACTTCGCGGAGTGGGCCGAGGTGCACGGCAACTACTACGGCACCCCCCGCCAGCAGGTGCTCGACCTGCTGGCGAAGGGCCGCGACGTGCTCTTCGACATCGACGTCCAGGGCGCCAAACAGCTGCGCGCCAACCTGAACCTGGGCTGCACGGTGTTCATCCTGCCGCCCACCCGCGAGGAGCTGACGCGCAGGCTCACCGGGCGCGGCACCGACACCCCCGAGGTGATCGCCAAACGCCTGTCCAACGCCTCCAGGGAGATAGCCCAGGCCCCCTGGTTCCAGTACCTGGTGGTCAACGACGACCTTGACGCCGCTTACGACGAGCTGCGGGCGGTTTACCTTGCGGCGCGTTGCGCGCCGGAGTTGCGTCCGGGCCTCGTGGAGGGGTTGCTCCGGGGCTGGGAGGAGGCGTAGCGGGAGCTTGCCTTGCTCTTGCGTTGCGGGTATTTAGGCGGACACACCCCGAACAGGGACAGCCGCCGCCCTGCGGCACCGGAGCCCAGCCATGAGCGATTCGGAGACGATGGAGAACGCCCCACACGCACAGAGCGGCGCGCCGCGCGGACGGGAGAAGATCAAAGGCATCTTCTCCACCCAGTCCATCCAGAAGGTGGGCACGGGCACCACCACCCGAAAGACCATCCAGAAGACGTACTGGTTCGTCAACGAGCAGCCTGACGGCACCCTGGAAATCCAGCCGCTGAACAAGAATTACATCCCGTCCGGCCCCAAGCGCGCCATCTCCATAGAAGACCTGCTGGCCAAGTTCGCACCGGAGCCCGAGTTCTACGTCTCCACCGTCTACCCCAAGATGCAGGAGCTCAACCGCACCATCCAGAAGGGCGAGCGCCACCGCGAAAAGGGCGAGAACTTCAGCGCCGAGCTGGAGTTCGACCAGGCCCTCACCGTGGACGAGGAGAACGTCCGGGCCAACTTCGGCCTGGGCCTGACCTATCTGGACAGGGGCGAATCCCACAAGGCCAACGACATCTTCGAGCGCCTGGTGCGCCTGGACGCCGCCTTCGAGGCCGAGCACAAGCACCTCTTCAACGATTTCGGCATCAGCCTGCGCAAGAACAGAATGCTGGATCAGGCCCTGGAATACTACTCCAAGGCCGAGGCCCTGGCCGAATCCGACGAGAACCTTTTCTACAACATCGCCCGCGCCCACCACGAGAAGGACAACGTGGAGCAGTGCCTGGCCTACCTGGCCAAGGCGCTGGACATCAATCCCCGGCTCAAGGAGGCGCGGCTGTTCGTGAAGTACCTGGTGGACCAGGGCAAGGCGTCCGCCGACGCCCCGGGGATAGCGCAGCTGCTCCCCGAAGATTCCGAAGCCACCTGAGCCGGGGGCGCGCATGAGCCACGAGATCGGACAGCGGTTCCTGCTGGACCTGCCGGGGATGCGGCACAACCTGCCCTATTCCCCCGCGCTGCTCACCACGCTCTACAGCCAGACGGGCCAGACCTCCGTGACGCCGCTGGACGAGATCGCCGAAACCCTCGGGCGCGACCAGGGCCTCACCGCCAAGGTGCTCACCGTGGCCAACTCGGCCTTCTACGGCCTCCAACAGGAGGTGAACACCGTGGCCAGGGCCATCGCCGTGCTGGGCCTGGCGGAGGTGCGCACCCTGGTGCTGGCCGTGGGGGTCAAGGCGCTGACCGACTCCAAGGATTTCCCCAGGGACTTCCCGGTCGGCCCCTACTGGGAGCACCAGCTGAGCGTGGCCATCGTGGCGCGCATGCTGGCCCCGCTCATGGGCGGGGGGGACCCCGACAACCTCTTCACCGCCGGCGTCCTGCACGACCTGGGCAAGCTGCTCACGGCCCTGCACCGCCCCGAGGACTGGCGCGCCATCTCCGCCCTGGCCGAGGGCGGCTCCATCTCCTACTCGGAGGCCGAGGACGAGTACTGGGGCATCGAGCACGGGGTGGTGGGCTCCATGGTCATGGGCGCCTGGAACCTCCCGGCCGACCTTACCGAGCCGGTCAACTGGCACCACGCGCCCATGCATTCCCCCTTGCACCGGCGCGACGCGCTGGTGCTGTGCGTGGCGGACGCCATGGCCCACGCCGCCGCCGAAACGGGGAGCCTTGTCACCTGCCCCTGGCGCGAGGTGCTTTGCAAATTCAACCTGAGCGACGCGGACCTGCTGGAGAGGGCCAAGGCCCTGCTCGTGAAGCACGACCCCGGCGTCTTCGCGGCCGGGCTGGCCGCCTAACACTGCGAGCCCTCAGGCCCCGAGCGTTCCAAAGCCGTTTCTAGGAGTCACGGTGCGTAAAATCTGGCGACCGCGCGCGAGCGAACCCGCGCCGCCCATGCTTGCGGAGTGGGCCTCGGCGCTCAGCATATCCCCCCGCATCGCGGAGCTGCTCTGGCATCGCGGGCAGCGCAGCAAGGAGGCCATGGACGTCTTCCTCTGCCCCGGCCTGCGCCACCTCATGCCGCCTTCCGCCATCCCGGGGCTCAGCGACGCCGCCGCAGCCCTGGCCGAAGGCCTGTCCCGGGGTAAGAAGCTGGCCGTCTGGGGCGACTACGACGTGGACGGCGTCACCTCCACGGCCCTCATGGTGGATTTCCTGCGCAGGCGCGGCGTCACTGCCGGGCACTACATTCCCGTGCGCCTGGAGGAGGGCTACGGCCTCTCCTGCGCGGGCCTGGAAAAGCTGGCCGCCTCCGGGGTGGGCATGGTGCTCACCGTGGACTGCGGCATCAGCGCCGTGGAGGAGGCCCGACGCGCCCGCGAGCTGGGGCTGGACCTCATCGTCACCGACCACCACCTGCCCGGCCCCGAGCTTCCCGAGGCCCGCGCCGTGGCCAACCCCAAGCTGGGCGACTGCCCCGGCTCCGACCTGGCCGGGGTGGGCGTGGCCTTCTTCCTGGCCTGCGCGCTCAACCGCCTGCTGCCGGGCGAGGCCCTGGACATGCGCCAGTTCCTGGACCTGGTGGCCACGGGCACCCTGGCCGACGTGGTCAGCCTCACCGGGCAGAACCGCATTCTGGTGAAGAACGGCCTGCTGCTGCTGCGCGAGGCCGCCCGGCCCGGCTTCTTCGCCCTCAAGGAGGCGGCGGGCTACTACGCCAAGGCCCCGCTGGAGGCCACCCAGGTCACCTTCGGGCTGGCCCCGCGCATCAACGCGGCGGGCAGGCTGGGCAAGGCCGACGAGGCCCTGGCCCTGCTTCTGGCCCCCGACATCGAAACCGCCAGGCCCCTGGCCGCCTCGCTGGACGCCATCAACACCCAGCGCCGCCAGGAGGAGACCGAGATATCAGCCCAGGCCATGGAGCAGGCCCAGGCCCAGGCCGGCGAGCCGGCCATGGTGCTCTACTCGCCGCAGTGGCACCAGGGCGTCATCGGCATCGTGGCCTCCCGCGTGGTGGAGAACCACTACCGCCCCGCGCTCGTCATCACGGAGGACCAGGGCAAGCTCAAAGGCTCGGGCCGCTCCATCCCGGAGGTGGATCTCTACGAGGCCCTTTCGGAGTGCAGTCACCTGCTGCTGGGCTTCGGCGGGCACCGGCAGGCCGCGGGCATGAGCCTGGCTCCCGAAAACCTGGACGCCCTGCGCGAGACCTTCCGGGCCGCCGTGCTCAAGCAGCTGGGGCCGGTGATGCCCACGCCCACCCTGCGTCTGGACGGCGAGATGCCTTTTTCCGAGGTGCACCAGGCCCTGCTCAAGGAGCTGGACCTGCTCGGCCCCTTCGGCTGCGGCAACCCTGAGCCGGTGTTCTGCTCCCCCCCGGTGGACGTGCGCAACCGGCGCGTGTTCGGGGCCAACCATGTGCTGCTGGAGGTCCGCGACCCGGGGGCCGGGGTGACGCTTCGGGCCAAGGCCTGGCGCATGGCGGAGGAGATCGGGCCGGAGGTGCAGGGCAAGCAGGTGCGCCTGGCCTTCACCCCCCGGCTGGACACCTACAACGGGCTCTGCAGCGTGGAGCTGCGCCTGAAGGATTGGGAAGGGGCCGAGGCCTCCGCCGGGTCGCGGCCGAGGGAAATGGCGCGCTAGCGCAGTCCGCCCGGACCTTGCCCGGTGTCCGCGCCCGCCCGGCATGCGCCGCGTCGGCGGCGGCAGCTGTTCGCCTGGGCGGTCCTGGAAGGGGCTCCTTGGAATTGCGGGGTTGGTTTGTCGAGTGGTGGAGGCCGGTGCCCTCCACCGGGCCGTAACAGAGCGTGTTCCTGCTCCTGGCGTTCCCTGCGGGGCGGTCTTCGGGGCAGCGGACTGCGTCCACGTCCGCGAGGTAGCAGATGTTTGATGAAGCGCCTTCCGCCCATGCCGCTCCCGAAGCAGCGGAGCAGCGGACTGAGTCCCCGTCCGCGAGTTTGCATCAGCTAGAAGCAGCGCCTCCGGTCGACGCCGCGCCCGGGGCCCCGGCCCGAATCCTCGAATCCATCCGCCTCATCGCCGCCCACTACGGGCTCTGGTTCGCCGAGGCCGTGCACCAGTTCGGGCTGGAGGGCGCGCTCCAGGCGGAACGCGCCGCCGGGGACGCCGCCGTGGGGCTGGCTTTGAGCAGGCTCGGCGGCGGGGCCAACCCCTTCGAGGGCTGGGCCCCCGAGAGCCTCCACCAGATGGAGGAGAGCCTCTCCAAGTTCTGGCTGGGCATGGACGGCGTCTGGTTCCAGGCCGTTGAGGGCCTCGCCGGCATGGACGGGGCCAAGCGGGTCAACGACACCTGCTGGGCCCGCTTCGCCCCCCTGGAGGCGGTGCGCATCAAGTCGCTGCTGGGCATCCCGCCGGGAGCCGACCCCCTGGACGCTCTGGAGGCCTGCCTGCGCCAGCGCTTCAACTCCCGCGTGAACTCGGTGCTGATGGAGCGGGAGCCGGGCGCGCTGGTCCTGCGCGTGACCAGCTGCCGCGTCCAGGCCGCCAGGCGGCGCAAGCACCTGCCGGACTACCCCTGCCGCTCGGCGGGCGTCACGGAATACGAGGGCTTCGCCCGGGCCGTGGACCCGCGCATCAGAACCCGCTGCCTGGCCTGCCCGCCGGACCCGTTGCCCGAGGGCGAGTACTGCTCCTGGCGTTTCAGCCTGGATTGATCCCGGAGCGACCATGATCGACAAGATGCTCTCATTCACGCGCGCCATCTTCCAGGAGATGGACCCCGAGGCGCTGCAGAAGCGCTTCCTGGAAGGGCTGCTGGCCACGCAGCGCGTGGAGCGCGGCTCGCTCTGGGTGCGGCGCGGGGAGCAGATCGTCTGCATCGAGGCCGCCGGGGACCAGAGCGAGGCCGTGCTGGGCGTGGCCATCCCGGCGGACAGGCCCAGCATCGTGGGCTGGGTCATCGCCAACGCGCGCATGACCACCTCCCGCCCCGGGGCCGACCCGCGCCACTACGCCGAGATGGAGCAAGGGCTGGCCGTGAAGAGCAGCCTGATCCTGTGCTTCCCGCTGATCCTCTCCAGCGGGGAGGTCTACGGCGCGGTGGAGCTCATCGACACTTCCGAGCGCGGGGCCAGGCTCAACCTGGACGAGGATTACCTGGAACTGCTCTCCTCCCTGGTGGCGGTGGGCTCGGTGGCCCTGGGCCAGGCCCTGGCCTTCGAGTCCAAGAGCAGGGAGTGCCACGGGCTCAAGCAGGCGCTGGACAGGTACCGGTCTCAGCCGCCCATAGTGGGGAGCTCCCCGGCGGTGCGCGAGGCCCTGGCCAAGACCGCCGCCTACGCCAGGACGGACTTTCCCGTGCTCATCACCGGCGAATCCGGCACAGGCAAGGAGCTCTTCGCCCAGGCCATCCACCAGGCCAGCGAGCGGCGCGCCAGGCCCTTCCTGGTGCAGAACTGCTCCTGCCTGCCGGACGGCCTGCTGGAGAGCGAGCTGTTCGGCTGCCGCAAGGGCGCGTTCACCGGGGCGGACCGCGACCGGGCGGGGCTGTTCGAGGCGGCCGACGGCGGCACCGTGTTCCTGGACGAGATCGGCGACATGCCCGCCCCCTTGCAGGCCAAGATCCTGCGGGTGCTTCAGAGCGGAGAGGTCAAGCCCCTGGGCGCGGCCACGGCCCGCACGGTGGACGTGCGCATCGTCTCGGCCACCAACCGCGACCTGGCCGCCGCCATGGCCGCCGGGGACTTCCGGGAAGACCTCTACTACCGCCTGAACGTCCTTCCCTTGCACCTGCCGCCCCTGCGCGAGCGCCCCGAGGACGTGCCCTCGCTGCTGGAGTACTTCCTCAAGCGCGACAGCCTGCGCCTGGGGCTGGGGGGGCGTCGAGTCGCGCCCGAAGCCCTGGCGGCGCTTTCGGCCTGGCCCTGGAGGGGCAACATCCGGGAGATGGAGAATCTGGTGAAGTACCTGCTCACCGTGGCCGAGGGGCCGGTGATCGCCCTTGCGGACCTGCCCGCCCAGTTCCATCCGGTTGACGGGCCGGTTGCCGGGCCGATTGCCGGGCCGATTGCCGGTCCGATTGGAGGTCCGTCTGGCGGCGGGGCAGTTTGCCCGGAAGGTTGCCAGACAGGCGGACCCTCCGGGCTGGAGCCCACCCCGGGCGAATCAGCCGCGCCCCTGGCCGGGCGCACCTGGGAAGAGCTGGAGCGCGCCTACGCCCTGGAACTGCTTAAGGCTACGCACTGGAACGTCTCCAGGGCGGCCAAGCGCGCCGGGCTCAACCGCTCCACCTTCGATTCCAGGCTCAAGAAGCTCGGCATCGCCAAGTCCTGACCGTTCCCCCCCCGATTCCCGCGACAATTCGTTTCGCGTTTAAATCCGTTGAATCAAGGCTCCGAAATGGTGTAACCGGAATGATGGCGTTCCGGACTGTGTTTCATCGCGGCCGGGCGACTCGGGGTTCCGGCCGCACGAAACAACAGCAACCAGACGGGAGACATCCATGAACGTATCGCACCGTGCATTCGCCGCCTTGTCGGCCCTGGCCGTGGCCGCCGCCCTGATTCTGGGGGGCGCGGGGGCCTCGCAGGCCTACGAGCGCAACACCACCGTCACCGGCTCCGGCGGCAAGGCCGTCACCAAACGGGTGACCGGCTCCAAGACGGCCGACGGCTACACCCGCTCCGCGACCACCACCGGCCCAAACGGCAAGAGTGTGGAGAAGGACTCCTCGGGCAGTTGGGATAGCTCCACCAAAACCTGGACCAAGGACAAATCCGTGACCGGTCCTGGCGGCCAGACAAAATCCTGGCGGAAGCAGACCACGGTCACCCAGTAACCGGCAAAACGAAACGCCCGCGCCCGGAGGCTCCCCCCGGGCGCGGGTTCGTGTCGTCAGGGAGAAACGCCGCCCATGGAAACCATGACGCAACGCATTTGCGCCGCCCTCGCGGTGGGCCTGTGCTGGGGGCTGCTGGCCATGATCCTCGTCGGGGACATGGTGCGCGCCAGGGAATAGGCCCTCCCGGGCGAAAATACCCTCCGCCTCAGCCGCGCGCCCTGGTCAGGTCGTCGAAGATGGTCAGGGCCGCCGTGCCGCCCTGGCCCACGGCGGTGACGATCTGGCGCACGCCGCCCGTCACGTCGCCCGCGGCGTAAACCTTGGGCACGCTGGTGCGCATCTGCCCGTCCACCTTGATGTCGCCCCCCTCGGTCAGTTCGCAGCCCAGCATCACGGCCACGTCCGTGTTGGGCGTCTCCCCGATGGCCACGAACACGCCGTCGGCCTCCATGTCCTTGGTTGCATCCGACCCGGCGCAGCGCAGCCTGGCCCCGGTCACCTTGGAATCCCCCAGGACCCTCTCCACAGTGCAGCCGAAGTGCACGGGCACGCCCTCGCGGGTCACGGAATCCACGAGGTGCTTCTCGGCCCGGAAGGTGTCGCGGCGGTGCACGATGGCCACGTCCACGGCGAGGTTCTTGAGGTAGAGCGCGTCCGTGAGGGCCGTGTTGCCCCCGCCCACCACCAGCACCTTGCGCCCTTTGTAGAGGTAGCCGTCGCAGGTGGCGCAGTAGCTCACACCGTGGCCGAAGAACTCCTCCTCGCCGGGAACGCCCAGCTTCTTCCAGGTGGCCCCGGTGGCCAGGAGCAGGGTTTTGGCCTCGATCTTGAGCGTGGAGGTCCGCGCGCTGAAACCTTCGGGCGTGGCGGTGAGCTCCTGGGGCTCCTCCTGGATGATCTCGCAGTACTGCCTGGCCTGGGCGGCCATGATCTCGATGAGCGCCAGCCCAGCCACGTTGACGTAGCCTGGGTAGTTCTCCACCACGGGCGTCAGCGACACCTGCCCGCCGAGCATGCCGCGTTCCAGGATCAGGGTGGAAAGCCCGGCCCTCCCGGCGTAGATGCCCGCCGTGAGTCCGGCCGGGCCGGCCCCCAGGATCAGGCAGTCCACGCGCAGCGTCTCGCCCGGAGCGTGGACGTGTGAGGTGACGGCCTGCTCCGAAGCCTGGAGCGTTATCAGCTCCTCCACGAAGCGGGCCTCGGGCTCCATGCCCAGCACCGAAAGCTTCTCGTTGAACACGGTCTGGGGCACGCTGCCCACGTTGTAGCGCAGGCCCAGCTCCGTGATCTGGCTGGTCTCGACGCACCAGGCTTCAATCAGGTCCGGGCGCTCCACGGCGCAGCGCATGGCGTTGACCACCTGGCCCGGGCAATAGGGGCAGGTGGGGGTGACGAACACCTTGGCGCTGCGGGGCTCCTCCAGCTTTGCCAGCCTGGCCTTGGATTCGTCCGTGAGGCCGGAACTGCGCCTGGAGGCCAGGAGCACCGCCTCCAGGAAACTGCGGCCTTCCTCCCCGATGGGCGCGCCCACGAAGCGCAGGCGGTACCGCTCGGGCTCCACCAGCAGGGTGGGGGAGTAGGTGACGCCATGGGCCTGGGCCGCCTCGTCGCCTAGAGCGTGGCGGTGCAGGGTGATCTTGTCCGAGAGGTGGACCACGTCGTCCAGAAAACGCAGCAGGAACTCGTTGTAGAGGTCGCTCACGCCTTTCTGGGTGAAGACGTGCAGGTTCACAGGCTCCTGCATCTCGCGGAAGATGGTGCCGAGCTGCTCCCGGCTCTTTTCCGGCAGGTACCAGGTGTGTTCTTGATGTTCTTCGGGCATGGGGTGCTTCCTGTCCGTCAGGGCGGAGATTATTTTATTGAGGATGTTCATGGCTATGGTTGGCAGATACCCTTTTACCAGCCCTTTGCTCAACCCTCTTTTCTTTTGCCCTGGGCGCGGGTAGACGCTGGGGCAGCATCTCCAAGGAGAAAAGCCATGAGCACAGACAAACCCGGCATCGAAACCCTGGCCCTGCACGCCGGGCAGTCCCCCGACTGCCAGACGCGCTCCAGGGCGGTGCCCATCTACCAGACCACGTCCTACACCTTCCGCGACACCGAGCATGCGGCCAACCTCTTCGGCCTCAAGGAGCCCGGCTACATATATTCAAGGATCATGAACCCCACCAACGAGGTGCTGGAGAACCGGCTGGCCGCCATGCACGGCGGATCGGCCGGGCTGTGCTTCGCCTCGGGCATGGCCGCCATCTTCGCCGCCGTGACCACCATCACCCAGGCGGGGCAGAACTTCGTCACCGGCTCCAACCTCTACGGCGGCACGGTGACGCTCTTCGCCCACACCCTGAAGCGGTTCGGCATCGAGGCCCGCTTCGTGGACACCTCCGACCCGGCCGCCGTGGCCCGGGCCATCGATTCCAACACCCGGCTGGTCTACACCGAATCCATCGGCAACCCGCGCTGCAACGTGGACGACATGGAGGCCCTGGCCGCCGTGGCCCACGAGCACGGCCTGCCCCTGGTGGTGGACAACACCGTGGCCCCGCCGCCCATTTTCAACCCCTTCGACTTCGGGGCCGACATCTGCGTCTATTCCCTGACCAAGATCATCGGCGGCCACGGCAACTCCATCGGCGGGGCCATCGTGGAGAAGGGCGGCTTCGACTGGGCCCAGGGCGGAAAATTCCCCGAGATCACCGAGCCGGACCCCACCTACCACGGCGTGAACTTCTTCAAGAGCTTCTGCGGGCTGGAGGAGGGCGCGCTCAAGTGCATGGCCTTCACCCTCAAGGCGCGCTGCGGCATGCTGCGCGACACCGGGGCCTGCCTCGCGCCGCTCAACGCCTTCCTGATCCTGCAAGGGGTGGAGACCCTGCCCCTGCGCGCCCGGGCCCACTGCGAGAACGCCCTGGCCGTGGCCAGGTTCTTAAGCGCCCACCCCGCGGTGAGCTTCGTGAACTACGCGGGCCTGCCCGGCCACAAGGACCACGAGCGCGCCGCGCGCTACTTCCCCCTGGGGCCCGGCGCGGTGTTCGGCTTCGGGGTCAAGGGCGGGCTGGCGGCCGGCGCGAAGTTCATCGATTCGGTGAAGCTCTGTTCGCACCTGGCCAACATCCTGGACGCCAAGACCCTGGTGATACATCCGGCCAGCACCACGCACTCCCAGCTCACCCCGCAGGAGCAGCTGGACGCGGGCGTCAGCCCGGACCTGGTGCGCATCTCCGTGGGCCTGGAGTCCGCCAAGGACATCATCGCCGACCTCGACCAGGCCCTCGCGGCGAGCCAGGCGTGAAGCACGAAGGATTCGCAAGGCCCAAGAAGAGCCTGGGGCAGAACTTCCTGGCGGACCCCAACGTGGCCCGCAAGATCGTGGCCGCGTTGGGCGTTCGACCGGGCGACACCGTGCTCGAGATCGGGCCGGGGCGCGGCGCGCTGACCGAGCACCTGCTGGAGAGCGGCGCGGCGCAGGTGCTGGCCCTGGAGAAGGACAGGGACCTGGCCCCGGCGCTCAAGGCCCGCTGGCCGGAGCTGGAGGTGGTCAACGCCGACGCCCTGCGCTTCGACTGGGAACGCCTGGACCGGCTGCCCGGCATCCGCGTGGTGGGCAACCTGCCCTACAACGTGGCCTCGCCCATCATGTGGGACCTGGCCAGCCAGGCAGCCCGCTTCGCCCGGGCCGTGTTCATGGTGCAGTGGGAAGTCGCCCAGCGCATCGCGGCCGTGCCGCGCAACCGCGACTACGGGGGGCTCTCCGTGTGGCTGCAGAGCCACGTGGAGGCGCATGTGCTCTTCAAGGTGGGGCCGGGTGTGTTCCACCCCAGGCCCAAGGTTGATTCGGCCGTGGTGGGCTTCACGCCCCTGCCTGCGGAACAGCGCCCGGCAAAGCCGCAAATGCTCTCGGCCTTCATCAAGCGCATATTCAGCCAGCGCCGCAAGCAGCTGGGCTCCATCCTGGGAAAAAGCCTGGGAGACCCCGCCCGGGCCTACCTGGAGGCCCAGGGCCTCTCGCCAGTTTGCCGCCCGGAGGAGCTCTCCCCGGGGCAGATCGCCGGGCTGATGGAGACCGTCGGAGTAGAGGATTTCCGATGACGGAGGTCAAAACTGCCCCGATTGGCGCAAATGTTGGGCAGGAGTAAGGAAAACAGGGCCTTCCCCCTGGACATCGCCTTGCTATTGCTATAAGGCTGACCAGTCTTCCGCCGGAACGCCAAGCCCCCGCAACCTGCGCCGGGCGCGGGTTTTGGCGGTTGCAAACCGAAAACCGCCCATGCTAGTCACGATACGTCTGCTGCGTATCGAAACAGAACCCGAGGAGGAGAGGACCGATGACGAAGGCTGATCTGGTAGTCAAAATCGCTGAGAAGGCCGGCATCACCAAGGCCAACGCCGAACGCGCCCTGAACGCCTTCCTGGAGGCCGTTGAGGCCACCCTGGTTGCCGATGGCAAGCTCACCCTGACTGGCTTTGGCACCTTCATGGTTGAAGAGCGCCAGGCCCGCACCGGCCGCAACCCCCGCACCGGCGCCGAGATCAAGATCCCCGCTTCCAAGGTGGTCAAGTTCCGCCCCGGCAAGCTGCTCAAAGACTCCGTGAAATAACTTTCGGGGGTGAAAGGGCATGCCGCCCCTTGAACGCGGCATGAACCTCTCCTTCGTGCCTCTCGTTATGAGCCGGTGAGCGTCTGCGGCAGGCAAGCCTGCTGGATGGTGGGACATCCGACGCAAGCCGGTTGCCGATCAGCCAGAGAGGGCGCGCGAATTCCAACCGCCCGGCAGAGATGCCGGGCGGTTTCGTTTTGCGGGCGCTACCCCGAAATAGTGCTTGCTCCTTTGTGGAAGCCGGGCTATTGGGCCTGGGTTACGCGTTGAGAAATTCCATGGGCGTCCGGCCAGCGGCCGGACCGAGAGAGGGGGTGATTTCTTTGCCCGGTGTTTACCTTGAAGAGTCCGACAACTTCGACATCTCCCTGCGTCGTTTCAAGAAGCAGGTCGAGAAGGCCGGCATCCTCTCCGAGCTGAAAAAGCGTCAGCATTACGAGAAGCCCAGCGTCATGCGCAAGAAGAAGAAGGCGGCAGCCCGCAAGCGCCTGCTCAAGAAGATGCGCAAGATCAACCAGATGTAGTGATGAATCTGCAAGAACAGATAGAGAAGGACTTTCTTTCGGCCTACAAGGCCAAGGAAGAGGTTCGGGTGGCCGTCTTGAGAATGCTCAAGACGGCCATCAAGAACCGCCAGGTGGAGCTTTTGCGCCCGCTCACCGACGAGGAGATCCTCGAAGTGATCGGGAGGCAGGTCAAGCAACGCCTGGAGTCCATCGAGCAGTTCCGCCAGGGCGGCCGCGCGGCCATGGCCGAGCGCGAGGAGGCCGAACTGGCCGTCCTCAAGGCCTACATGCCCACCCAGCTCACCCCCGAGGAGACGGCAGCCGCCGTCGACGCCGCCATCGCCGAGACCGGCGCTTCCGGCCCCAAGGAGATGGGCAAGGTGATGCAGGCGGTGATGGCCCGTTTCAAGGGCCGTATCGACGGCAAGGCCGTAAGCGAAATCGTCAAAGCCAGACTCAGCTCGTAGCCTCGCCTTCGCGAAGCGAGCCGAACCCTGTTCCAGAGGGCCGAGCATGTCCGTTGGCGAGTTGTTTCCCCATTTCCCCGCATCGCCGCCGCATTGCGCCCTTCTGGGCGTTTCGGCCTCCGCTGCATCCTCCCGGCCCGCGCGCCGCATGAACCTCCACCAGGAATCGGCCCGCCCCGGGCGGGGCCGCATCCGCTCAAGCGGCATCATCACATGGAACAGCGCACGCTGACCCAACTCGAATTTTCCAAGGTCCTCGGGCATCTGGCCCGCCTTGCCGTCTCCGAATCCGGGGGCAGGGCCTGCCTTGACGTGGCCCCGCTGGGCAACCCCGGCGAGCTGGCCGCCGCGCAGGAGCTCCTGCGCCAGGGCGCGGCCTGCGTGGCCGACACGGGCCTGCGCCTGCAGTCCTTCCCGCCGCTTGAGGGCGTGTTCCACTATCTATCCCAGGCCCACCGCACCCTGGACGCCGACGGCCTCTGGGCCGTGCGCGAGGTGCTCGACGCGGTGCAAGCCCTGCGCGAGCGCTTCGAGAATCAGCCCGCAAACCCCCGCTGGCCGCTGCTGGCCGAATCCGTGCTGGCCAGGCCCTGGCCCTCGCGGCTGCACCCGGCGCTGAAGCGCTGCCTGGCCAAGGACGGCGGCCTGCGCGACGAGGCTTCGCCCGAGCTGTTCTCCGTCCGGCAGGAGATCAGGCGCATCCACCAGCGCTGCACTTCCCAGGTGAAGGACTTCGTGGCCAAGGAGGGCCTCGCCCTGTTCCTGCAGGACGACTACATGACCATCTCCTCCGACCGCTACGTCCTGCCGCTCAAATCCAACTTCAAGGGCCGCATCCAGGGAATCATCCACGACTACTCCCAGACCGGCGAGACCTGCTACGTGGAGCCGCTCTTCCTGGTGGAGATCAACAACCGCCTCCAGGAGCTCAAGAACGAGGAGCGCGAGGAGGAGCAGAAAGTCCTCCAGTTCCTCACCGGGCTGGCCCGCGCCGAGGAGGACGCCCTGCGCGCCGCCTACGCCGTGGCCGTGGAGACCGACGTGCTCCTGGCCAAGGCCGCCCTGGGCTCGCTCATGGACGGCTGCGTGCCCGAGGTGGGAGGGGAGGGCTCCGTGGAGCTATTCGCCGCGCGCCACCCCTTGCTGGCCCTCACCGAGGCGGGGAAAGCAAAACCTCTGGACATCCTGCTCAAGCCGGACCAGCGCGCGCTCATCATCAGCGGCGCCAACGCCTCGGGCAAGACGGTCTGCCTGAAGACCCTGGGCCTGTGCGCGCTCATGGCCCTCTCCGGCCTGCCCCTGCCCGCGCGCGAGGGCAGCCGCCTGCCGTTCTGGAGCAAGGTCTACGTGTTCATGGGCGACGAGCAGAGCCTGGAAGACCATCTTTCGACCTTCACGGCCCAGATCAGCCACCTGAGTCGGGCCTGGGGCGCGCTGGGCGCGGACAGCCTGGTGCTGCTGGACGAGTTCGGCGCCGGCACCGACCCCTCCCAGGGAGCTGCGCTGGCTCAGGCCGTGGTGGACAAACTCATGGAGAAGGGATCCTTCGTGGCCGCGGCCACGCATTTCCCCGCGCTCAAGGCCTACGGCCTGACCAAGCCGGGCGTGCGCTCGGCCTCCATGCTCTTCGACCCCAAGACCAAGAAGCCCGTGTTCGTGCTGGCCTACGACCAGGTGGGCGCTTCCGTGGCCCTGGACGTGGCCCGGGAGTGCGGCCTGGCCGAAGACATACTGGACCAGGCCCAGAAATACCTGCTCATGGGCGGGGAGGACTCGGCCCGCCTGTTCGACCGGCTCAACGAGCTGGCCCTGACCCGCGAGCGCGAACTGGAAGATCTCTCCAAGGAGCGGCTCAAGCTGGAGCAGCGCCGCCGCACCCTGGCCGAGAGCTTCGAGAAGGAGCGCCGCAAGCTCCTGGACGAGCTGCGCACCCAGGCCCGCACCCTCATGAACGAGGCCCAGAAGGACAAGATCAGCCGCAAGCAGGCCCTCAAGGAGCTGGCGCAGACCCGAAAGTCCGTGGAAGGCCTGGGCCTGGAGCCAGCCGATGCCGCCCCCGCGCCCGCCTGGGCCTGGGAGGACGTGGCCGTGGGCGCATCCGTGAGCCTCAAGGGCTGGGACAAGGCCGGCATCGTGCGCGAGAAGGATGAGAAGCGCCGCGCCCTCAAGCTGGACATGGGCGGCGTGAGCCTTTGGGCTCCCTTCGAGGACGTTTCGCCCCCCAGCGGGATGGCGGCGGTCAAGGCCAAGGCGGCCTCCGGCGCCATGTCCGGCGCTGGCCCCGCCGTGGTCAAGGAGGCCCCTGGCGCGCCGTCCGGCCCCTTCCTCACGCTGGACCTGCGCGGCATGCGCGCCGACGAGGCCCTGGGCGAACTGGCCGCCTTCCTGGACAAGGCCATTCTGCGCGGGGTTCACGGGCTGGAGATCATCCACGGGCGCGGCACCGGGGCGCTGCGCCGCGAGGTGCACGGCATGCTCAAGGACTTTCCCTCCGTGGCCTCGTTCTCCCTCGCGCCGGAAGACAGGGGCGGCGACGGCATGACCCTGGTGGAGCTGAAATAATGTGGCAGGCGGGGACTTGCTCCCCGCGGAAACGGACTTACCTAGGGCACAACCGGAAACACCGAGGATCATGAAGAACGATCCCCGTGCCATACAGGCCGTCAAGTCCAGGCTGAACATAGCCGATATAGCCAGGCGTTACGTGGAGCTGCGAAACGTCGGCGGACGGCTTGTGGGCCCATGTCCCTTCCACAACGAAACCAAGGGTTCTTTCAACGTCCACCCCGACAAGGGCTTTTTCCACTGCTTCGGCTGCCAGGCCTCGGGGGACGTGATTGATTTTTACTGCCGCATCAACGGCCTGGATTTCCGGGAGGGCTTGGAGCAGCTGGCGCACGAGGCCGGAGTCCAACTGGCGGAGTTCAAGCCCGACCCCCAGGAGGAGGCCAGGCGCAGGCAGCGTCAGGCCGCGGCAGAAATGCACTCCCTGGCGCGGGACTTTTATCGGGATTGCCTGTATGGACCCCCTGGAGGCGCGGCGCGCGCTTACCTGGAACAGCGCGGCGTGAGCCCGGAAATGGCCGAGCGCTTCCAGCTGGGCTATGCGCCGGACGATTTTCACTCCCTGGAGCGGCTGTTTCGCCCCAAGGGCTACCGCTCGGCCGATGCCGTGGCCTCGGGCCTACTGATAGAGAACGAGGGCGGGCGCGTCTGGGACAGATTTCGGGGGCGGCTCATGTTCCCCATCCACGAGGTCTCCGGCAAGGTGGTGGCCTTCGGCGGGCGGGTGATGGGCGAGGGCGACCCCAAGTATTTGAACAGCTCCGATTCGGTGATCTACAAGAAGGGCGAGCACCTCTACGGCCTGTACCAGGCCAGGGCCAACCTGGCCCGCGCCGGGCGGGTGCTGCTCACCGAGGGCTACCTGGACGTCATCGCCCTGCATCAGCACGGCTTCACCGAGGCCGTGGGAGTGCTCGGCACGGCGCTCACGGCGCAGCAGGTCAAGCGGCTGACCGGGTTCACCCGGCAGGTGACGCTTGTTTTCGACGGCGACGCCGCGGGCGAGAAGGCCGCCCTGCGCAGCGCCCGGATGCTCCTGCTGCAAGGCGCGGAGTGCCGCGTGGCCCTGCTGCCCCACGGGGAGGACGCCGACAGCCTGCTCAAGAGCGGCGGGGCCGAGGCCTTCAAGGCCTGCCTGGACCAGGCCCGCGAAGGGCTGGATTTCTGCCTAGCCACCGTGCGCAGAGCGGCCTCCCCCAAGGACGCGGTGGACTGGGCTCTTGAATTTCTGGCCGAGCTGCCCTCCGACGGGCTGCGTGCGGCCATGCTCACCCGGCTGGCCCACGGCCTGGGCCTGGGCGAGCATGAACTGCGCGGGCTTCACGCCACGCGCCCAGCGGCCGGAAAGCGGCGGGAAGCACCCGACCAGCCGGCCAAGCCCATGAGCTCCGAGGCCAAAAAGGACGCTCAAGTATTGGAATTCGCCATCCGCAGCCCGGCCCACATCCCGGAGCTGGAACGGATGAACATCTTCGAGACCCTGGCCACGGACAGAGCCAGGGCCTTTTGGCGTCTTCTCTTCCGGTACGGCCAGTACGACGTGCTGCCCTACCTGGACGACAGGCAGAAGAGCTTCTGGGGACAATGCGCCAGCAAGCCGCCCCTCAGCGAGGAGGAGGCGCGCCACTGGTGGGAAGACATATCGGCACACAGCCAGCGGGTCAGGGTGGAGGAGCGCAAGCGCGGGCTCATCGAGTCCATGCGCGACGCCAGGGACAGGGGCGACTTCGAGGAAGAGAAGCGCCTGATGGCCGCCTTAAGTGATCTAGTGGGGAGGAATCAGTGAGCAATATCAAGGAAATCCAGCAGATAAAAACCCTTATCGCCAAAGGTAAGGAAAAAGGCTTCCTCACTTTCGAAGAGGTCAACAAGGCGCTGCCCACGGAGCTGACCGCCAATCCGGATCAGGTGGAGGAGGTCATTTCGATCTTCGACTCCATGGACATCGCCATCGTGGACTCCGAGAAGGAGATGCGCAAGATCGAGGTGATGCCCTCCGAAGGCGACGAAGCCCCGGAGCCGGAGCTCGAGCTCACCGAGAGCGAGGATGCGCTGGACTACTCCGCGCGCTCCACGGACCCGGTGCGCATGTACCTGCGGGAGATGGGCGCCGTGCCCCTGCTGGACCGCGACGGCGAAGTGACCATCGCCAAGAAGATCGAAAACGGCGAGATGGACGTGCTCTACGCCCTGGTCGAGGTTCCCGTGGCCCTGGAGGAGCTCATCCAGGTCGGCGAGGATCTCAAGATCGGGCGCATCAAGCTCAAGGACGTGGTCAAGACCATCGAGGAGGACGACCCCTCCGAAGACGAGATGAACCAGCGCTCCCGCGTCATCCTGCTGCTCGACGAGCTCAAGGCCATCTTCAAGAAGCGCCGCAAGATCTACACCAAGCTCGACTCCTGCGCCAGCCTGGAGCGCCGCGTGGCGGGCGTGCAGCGCGAGATCGTGGCCTTCAAGGACGAGGTGGTCAACCGCCTGCGCGACATCAAGCTGGAGAAGACCCTCATCGACCGGGTCATCGAGACCGTCGAGGACTACGTCCGCCAGATGCACAACTGCCAGCGCGACCTCTCGGCCTACCTGCTCTCCACCGGCAAGACCCAGGTGGAGATCCAGACCATCTTCAAGCAGATGGAGGCCCGCGAGATCAACCCCATGGTGGCCGCCGAGAGCCTCTCCATGACCGTGGACGAGGTCTTCTCCTTCAAGGAGATGATCCTGGCCAAGATGGAGATCCTCACCCGCCTGCAGGACAAGTGCTGCCACCACGTCTCCGACCTGGAGGAGGTGCTCTGGCGCATCAAGCGCGGCAACAACGCCGCCGCCCGCGCCAAGCAGGAGCTCATCCGCGCCAACCTGCGCCTGGTTGTCTCCATCGCCAAGAAGTACACCAACCGCGGCCTGCAGTTCCTGGACCTGATCCAGGAGGGCAACATCGGCCTGATGAAGGCCGTGGACAAGTTCGAGTACCAGCGGGGCTACAAGTTCTCCACCTACGCCACGTGGTGGATCAGGCAGGCCATCACCCGCGCCATCGCGGACCAGGCCCGCACCATCCGCATCCCCGTGCACATGATCGAGACCATCAACAAGCTCATCCGCACCTCGCGCTACCTGGTGCAGGAGCTCGGCCGCGACCCCACCCCCGAGGAGATCGCGGAGCGCATGGACTACCCGCTGGAGAAGGTGAAGAAGGTTCTCAAGATCGCAAAGGAGCCGATTTCGCTGGAGACGCCCATCGGCGACGAGGAAGATTCCAGCCTGGGCGATTTCATCGAGGACAAGAAGGCCCTGGCCCCCGCCGAGGAAGTGGTCAACACCAAGCTCACCGAGCAGATCGCCCGGGTGCTGTCGGATTTGACCCCCAGGGAGGAGCAGGTGCTCAGGAAACGCTTCGGCATCGGCGAGAAGAGCGACCACACCCTGGAAGAAGTGGGCAAGCTGTTCAACGTCACCCGCGAGCGTATCAGGCAGATCGAAGCCAAGGCGCTCAGGAAGCTGAGGCACCCGGTGAGGAGCCAGCACTTGAGGAGCTACTACGAGAGCTAGGAAGTAAGGGCTGGAGGGTTAGAAGCCTCCGGCGGCCAAAGGGAGTGCCTCCCTTTGGAATCCCATATTGAAAGCCCCGGGCGGTAACACCGCCCGGGGCTTTTGTTGGTTGGCTCAAATGGAGGGATCATTGATGTCACATCCAAACAAAGCAGGCACGTGAGAAAAACCTGCGAAAAGAGAACAATAAAATCTGTGGCAACCCTCCAACAGTCTGAATGCATGACCATTATTGCTGGATTCGCAAATGATGACTGGAGGTATCGGGGAGTTTGTGATGAATCCGGTGAAAATGTTTATGACTCGTTGCTTCGCGCTGAAACTTTCGTTTTCATGAAAAATACCTATATTTTTTGATCTTAAGTATAATGGCTCTACATCATTAATTAGAATCAGCTTGGTTTCTCTGGATACAGTGGAAGGTATGTCAGTGATAAAACTAGGCTGTCTAGGTTTAAAGTGATGCATACCTGCCTCAAACCACCATTCATCTGGAAATTCAACCTCAAGGTCGTGGTGAAAGCATTTCATGCTGTATCCAAGCGTTAGGTGTTTGGACCCAGTTGCTATCTCTCTCCCCTCCTAAACTGATCCTGCACCTCCCTCACTTCCTTGGGCAGCAGCATCCGCATCTTCAGCCCCGCGAACAACCATGCCGCGCGCCGCTCCAGCGGCCACTTCCCGTACTCCTTGACCATTTCCTCATCCGGTTCGTGGTAGAAGCCCACAAGGGGCTTTTCTTCTTTCACTCGTCGCCCTCCAACTTCCGTAGCGCTTCCACATCGCAGATATCCTGCCGCCTCGGGGAGCCGAGCTTCGTAGCGATCAGATCCTTCCGGGAGATGAGCGGCACCGTGGTCGAGCCGAACGGGACGTTCATCCCCCTGGCCGCAAGTTCTTCGAACGGCGCGGGCGTGTCGATCATGACGTCCACCTCGGCCATGGGCTGGCTGGGGTGCATGAAGGTGTAGGCCAGAAGGTTCTTGTCCCGCTTCCACTGTTCGCGGGTGGTTTCGTCGGCCAGACCGGCCGCCGGTACGGGCAGCCTCGGCACGTATCCGAGTCCTTCGAGCAGAGCGGTGAGCCGCTCCAGATTCTCCCGCTCGAACAAGACAATGAGGTCCACGTCGAAGGTCATGCGCGGCAGACCATGGAAATTCACGGCCACCCCGCCGGTGAGCAGGTAGCGGATTCCGGCCTCGTTCAAGGCCTTGAAGAGCCCTTCGTAGTCGAGTTGCATGGCCCCTGGATAACCCAAAGCGTAGCGGTACGCTACGTCTCCGGCCCGGTTTCCACGGGCATGCCACGCCAGGGCTGACAGGTCCGCGTGTAACCCCGGGCGCAATTCCGTAGACTCCCTATGCAACCGCCTGGCGTCAGCCGCGCGGCAACCATCAGGAGGACCACCCAATGCGCTTCAGCATGAAATTCATCGCTTTCGCTTTCCTGCTCTTGTCCAGCACCGCCGCCTTCGCCCAGACAGCCGACCGCCATCCCCTGTTCGACCGCATGGACGCCAACAAGGACGGCTATCTCACCAAGGACGAGGTGCAGAAGCAGTTCCCCAAGTTCACCGACGAGATGTTCCAGCAGGCCGACACCAACCACGACGGCAAGCTCACCGTGGCCGAGTGGCAGGCCTTCGCCCGCGCCAAGCGCGCCGAGCGCAAGGGTGGCTTGATGTAGCCACCGCGCTTGCCCGCACCGGGGCGGCCTGCTATTAAGGTGGCGTCGAGCCATGTTCGCCGGATGGCCCAGGCCGTCCGGCTTTTTTTCGCCGCGAGCGGCGTCACCTGGTACGTGTTCCGGGCCTCCAGATAAGAGGCCCGTGCTGGAGGAAGAGCAGTGAAGAGGATAGCAGCAATAGCGTTGTTGGCGATGGTGGCGGCCCTGGCCGCGCAGGGCGTCTGGGCTCAGATGCCGAACCAGCGCCCCGGCCCCGCCAAGGCGGCCCCGGGCCAGCAGCCCGACAAGGATCACCCCAAGCCGCAGCTGTTCCAGCGCATGGATGAGAACGGCGACGGCCAGCTCACTCTGGAGGAGGTCCGCAAGGCTTTCCCCGGCTTCTCCGAGGAGCAGTTCAAGCGCGCCGACACCAACGGCGACGGCAAGCTCAGCAAGGACGAGTGGCAGGCCCACGTGACGGGCATGCGTTCCGACCCCCAGAACAGGGCCGCGCCCACCGCGCCAGCGCAATAATCGCCTGCCGGGCGTGCGGCCCGGCGAATAGGCACGCCCACCGGCCCGGCGCAAAGCTACACGGGATTCAAAAGGGAGGAACTCCCTTTTGCCGCCGGAGGCCTCTCCAACCCGAACCTACCGCTATGTAAGGGAGATGCCTCCGGCGGCCAGAGAGGGCGCCGCCCTCTCTGGACTCTCCCGCGAGAGGGAGTTCCTCCCTCTCGACTCCCTTACGGCTTCGCGCGCTGAGGCGGGCCTCAGAGCGTTCTGAAGATCGCCCCGTAGATGGGCTTGGTCATCTCCAGCGGCAGGGCCGAGGCCCAGTGCCCCGTTGCCTCGGCGATCAGCCAGGCCGCCAGGATCACCCCCGCAGTCCCCAACCCCAGCCAGCGCCAGGAAATCGTTTTCCCCATCGCCCGCACTTCAAGCGCCCCTGGCTCGGGGCAGGCCCCTACGCACTGCGCGCAGCCGATGCACTCGGGCGCGCGCACGTCCGTCTTGCGCCGGATCAGGATGCCCGAGGGGCAGGCCCGCTCGCAGCGCCCGCATTTGGTGCACGGGCCGTCGTCGCGGCGGACGGCCGTGGGGCCGAACAGGGCCGCGAGACCGAGCAGCGCGCCGTACGGACAGAGCCAGCGGCACCAGACGTTGCGCGCCAGCAGGGTGCCCACGGCCAGGACGCCCAGCACGATCAGCGTGGTGGGCGAGGGCGCCAGGAAGAAACGCAGCATGGAGGCGTCCGCCGCGATGTTGTGCTCGCCCATGAGGTAGCCGCGCATGGCCATGAGCGGCATGGAGAGGAAGAAGTACAGGCAGGCCGCCAGCAGCACGAACTTGAGCTGGCGCGCGGCCAGGTCCAGCCATCGCGGCCCAGCGCCGCCGAAGCCCAGGCGCTTGCCCAGGCCGCTCAACAGGTCGGAGGCCAGGCCCACCGGACAGATGAAGGCGCAGAAGCCCTTGCGAAGGAGCAAGGAGGCGAGCAGAGCGGCCATCAGGATGGTCAGCCCGGCCGGGTGCACCGGGTCGAACAGGCCGGTGAACAGGTAGAACTTCAGAGCCATCACGGCGCTGATGGGCAGGAAGCCTTCGGCCACGGGCGGCCGGGCCACGAAGGCGCCGCTTTGCCCGGCGGCCCACATGCAGAAGAGGTAGAGCCGGACTCCGGCCAGCAGGCAGATGGCCGTGAACAGGTATTGGAGCAGCCGCCGCAGGAACAGGGGGGTAAGGCGTGAGGTCATAACGCTGGACGTCCTGTGATGTGACTTGCGCGGAGCGGGGCGGATGCGCCCGAGCCGCGCCGCAGCCTATGGCACCGAACCGCGGCGCTGTCGAGTCGGCACGCCGACACTTCGCATGGCTAGCGATGCAGCTTGTTGCGGAGCGCGAAGCCCTGCCGGGAAGATGCGAGGCGTTCATAAGAGCGCCATTGACAGTGCCCCCGCCAGACTTAAATCCAATCCTGACGGTAAAGTTCAGCGGGCATGGCGGAATCCGTCTGAAACTAGACCGCAAAGGTATGATATTTTGTTTCACCATACAAAAATGAAACAACTTCCGCCGTACCCCTAAGCGGAACGGCGTTTCCAGAATACGGCAAACCCTGACCGAATCCCGGTATATCTAGCTTCCCGGGCATGCCCTACAGGAGTGTAGCGTCTAGTATTTTCAAAACGCATGAGCATGCAAAAATGTACTTTTTTGCCCGCCAGGCCTCGATTTTAAAAAATGAGAGTTCTATCTAGCTGAAATGGTGGTGTTTATTTAACTTGACGAAACTGCCAATAATTTTCATTGTCCACTTCCCACTTTTTTCAGCCCCGGCCACCAGCCGGGGGCGTCTCAGAGGCCCGCAGCCGAGCAGGGGGAGCGGGCCGGGTAAGCCGAACCACCGGCCCCAATACCCCTCTAAAACGTTTCAGAAGAGGTGACCGACTTGGCCTTCGCTCCCATCAACAAGAACTACCACGACTTCTTCGTCGTCCGGGACAAGGACGCCTGCATCAACTGCCAGGTGTGCGTGCGCCAGTGCTCATACGGAGTGCACTACTGGGATGAAGCCAGGCAGTGCGTGCGCCACGACAACACCAAGTGCATCGGTTGCCACCGCTGCGAGGCGTATTGCCCGACCCAGGCGCTGCTCATCCAGGAGAAGCCCTCCAACTTCAAACCCAACGCCCTCTGGCGGCCCGTGTTCATCAAGAACGTCTACAAGCAGGCCGACTCCGGCGGCGTTCTCCTGGCGGGCATGGGCTCCCCGGTGGACATCCCCGTCTACTGGGACAAGCTCCTGCTCGACGCCAGCCAGGTGACCAACCCCTCCATCGACCCCCTGCGCGAGCCGATGGAGCTGCGCACCTACCTGGGCTCCAAGCCCACGCGCCTGGAATTCGAGACCACCCCCGAAGGCCCCAGGTTGAAGACCCCCACCAAGCCGAACATCAAGCTGAACATACCCATCATGTTCTCGGCCATGAGCTTCGGCTCCATCAACTTCAACCTGCACGTGGCCATGGCCCGCGCCGCCACGGAAGTGGGCACCTATTACAACACCGGTGAGGGCGGCCTGCACGAGAGCCTCTACAAGTACGGCCCCAACACCATCGTCCAGGTCGCGTCCGGCCGCTTCGGCGTGCACAGCGACTACCTGAACGCCGGCGCCGCCATCGAGATCAAGATCGGCCAGGGCGCCAAGCCCGGCATCGGCGGGCACCTGCCCGGCGAGAAGATCAACGCCATGGTCTCCGAGACGCGCATGGTGCCCCTGGGCTCCGACGCTATCTCCCCGGCCCCGCACCACGACATCTACTCCATCGAGGATCTGCATCAGCTCATCTACGCCCTCAAGGAAGCCAGCGACTACAAGAAGCCCGTCTCCGTGAAGATCGCGGCCGTGCACAACGTGGCCGCCATCGCCTCGGGCGTGGTGCGCGCTGGCGCGGACATCGTGGCCATCGACGGCATGCGCGGCGGCACGGGCGCGGCCCCGGCCATGATCCGCGACAACGTGGGCATCCCCATCGAGTTGGCCCTGGCCTCGGTCGACCAGCGCCTGCGCGACGAGGGCATCCGCAACGACGCCTCCGTGGTCGTGGCGGGCGGCACCCGCTGCTCCGCCGACGTCATCAAGGCCATCGCCCTGGGCGCGGACGCCGTGTACATCGCCACCGCCGCCCTGCTGGCCGTGGGCTGCACGCTGTGCGCCCGCTGCTACACCGGCAAGTGCCCCTGGGGCATCGCCACCAACGATCCCTACCTGGCCAAGCGCCAGAACCCCGATATCGCGGCCAAGAAGATGGCCAACCTGATGAAGGCCTGGGCCCACGAAATCGAGGAGATGCTCGGCGGCATGGGGCTCAACTCCATCGAGTCCCTGCGCGGCAACCGCGACAAACTGCGCGCCGTCGGCCTGAGCCAGAGCGAGATGGACATCCTGGGTGTGAAGCCCGCCGGGAGATAGGCCATGAAGAAGATATACCCCAACAAGGCGGTCTGCATCGGCTGCCACCTCTGCGAAGTGGCCTGCGTCACCGCGCACTCCAAGTCCAAGGACATCATCCTGGCCCACAACGTGGAGAAGGCCCAGGAAGGCCTGGCCCCCAGGCGCAACGTGGCCCAGGAGGGCCCGGTGTGCGTGGCCCTCTCCTGCCGCCACTGCGAGGAGCCCATGTGCGTGGCCGCCTGCATCTCCGGCGCGCTGACCAAAAACCCGGAGACCGGGCGCTGCGAGTACAACGAAGAGCAGTGCGTGGGCTGCTGGTCCTGCCTGATGGCCTGCCCGTTCGGCTCCATCCGCAGGCACCCGGTGAAGGAAAAGATCATCAAGTGCGACTTGTGCGCCGGGCGCGACATGCCCGCCTGCGTGGAAGCGTGCCCCAACGCCGGCCTCATCTACGAAGATCGCGGCAAGGACTAAGCGGAGAATTGCGATGAAATACGTGATTGTGGGCAACGGCGTGGCCAGCGTGGGCGCCATCGAGGGCATCCGCAGGGCTGATCCCGACGGGGAGATTCTGGTCATCTCCGAGGAGAGCACCCCCACCTACGGCCGCCCGCTCATCTCCTACCTGCTGGCGGGAAAGATCGGCCCCGAGCGCATGCCGCTTCGGCCCATCACCTTCTACGACAAGTTCAAGGTGAAGATGGCTCTCGGCTCCAAGGTGGTCTCCCTCGACGCCAAGGCCAAGACCGTCTCCACCGACGACGGCAACACCCATCCCTACGACAAGCTGCTGCTGGCCACCGGCGGCGTGCCCTTCGTGCCGCCCCTGCCGGGCAAGGACGGCTCCGGGGTCTACAGCTTCACCACCCTGGCCAACGCCGAGACCCTGGTCGACGTGGCCAAGAACTGCAAGACGGCCGTGGTCGTCGGCGGCGGCCTCATCGGCCTCAAGGCCGCCGAGGCCCTGCATGATCGCGGCGTGAAGGTCTCCATCGTGGAGCTGGCCCCCCGCGTGCTCTCCGCCGCCTTCGACGACAAGGCGGGCGGCCTGGTTGCCAAGCGCCTGGCCGAGGTGGGCATCGACGTGCACTGCGGCACCCAGGCCACCGAGATCAAGCGCGACGAGTCCGGCACCATCGTGGGCGTGCACCTCAAGGACGGCTCCTTCCTGCCCGCCCAGGCCGTGGTCATCGCCATCGGCGTGGTGCCCGCCGCCGCCCTGGCCAAGGACGCCGGAATCAAGGTGGACCGCGGCGTGGTCGTGGACGAGAGGCTGGCCTCCTCCGACCCGGCGGTGTTCGCCGCCGGCGACGTGGCCCAGGCCAAGGACCTCATCCTCGACGACAACCGCGTGGTGCCCATCTGGCCCAACGCCTTCAACCAGGGCTTCTACGCCGGCAAGAACATGGCCGGGGCGGACAGCCCCTACCTGGGCGGCCTGGCCATGAACTCCATCGCCTTCTACGGCCTGCCCACCGTGAGCGTGGGCATCGTCAACCCGGCCCCGGGCGAGGCTGGCATCGAGCTCTCCGAGACCCTGGACGAGGAGAACGCCACCTACCGCAAGCTCGTCTTCAAGGACGGCAAGCTCGTGGGTTACGTGCTGGTTGGCGACATCGATAACGCCGGGCTCTACACCGGTTTCATCCGGTTCAAGTTCCCCCTGGACGCCGACACCAAGGCCAAGCTCGTCTCGGGCTGCCCCTCCATCCTGCAGTGGCCGGAAGGCTTCTTTGACGAGAAGTTCAACCCGGTCGGCGCGCAAGAGATCGTTTAAGGAGACCACAAGCCAATGAAGGCTCCCTTCAGATATTACGACTTCCAGAAGGACATCTCGGGCTGCGGCGTCTTCGGCGTCATCAACACCAAGCGCGAGCTGATCCCCGGCGACATGCCCATCAAGGCCATGTGCACCATGCACGACCGCGGCAACGGCCTCGGCGGCGGCTTCGCGGCCTACGGCATCTACCCGGACATGGCCGACAAGTACGCCTTCCACATCATGTGCGACACCCAGGACGGGTTGGACAGGGCCGAGGAGATCATCAAGTCGTTCTTCACGGTGCACGAGTCCCAGCCGATTCCGACCAAGCGCACCCCGGTCATCAAGAACCCGCCCATCGTGTGGCGCTACTTCCTGACCCCCAAGCAGGGCGTGGACCGGCCCCAGTGGCGCTCCCTGGAGGAACAGGACTTCGTGGTCAACGTCATCATGGAGATCAACTCCAAGACGCCGGCCTTCGTGTTCTCCTCCGGCAGGAACATGGGCGCGTTCAAGGGCATCGGCTTCCCCGAGGACATCGCCGAGTTCTTCCGCCTGGACGAATACAGCGCCTACATCTGGACCGGGCACAACCGCTTCCCCACGAACACCCCGGGCCAGTGGCACGGCGCGCACCCCTTCACCCTGCTGGACTGGTCCGTGGTGCACAACGGCGAGATCAGCTCCTACGGCATCAACATGCGCTACCTCTGCGAGCACGACTACAAGTGCACGCTGATGACCGACACCGAAGTGGTGGCCTATGAGCTGGACATGCTGGTGCGCAAGCACGGCCTGTCGCTGCAGATGGCCAGCAAGGTCTTCGCCCCGCCGTTCTGGGACGAGATCGACCGCATGCCCGAGGCCGAGAAGAAGGTCTACGAGACCCTGCGCATGGTCTACGGCTCCGCGCTGCTCAACGGCCCCTTCGCCATCCTGGTTTCGGACGGCACCTGCCTGATGGGCCTCAACGACCGCATCAAGCTCCGTCCGCTGATCGTGGCCGAGCACGGCAACAACGTCTACATGTCCAGCGAGGAATCCTCCATCCGCGAGGTGGACCGCGTGCTGGACAACGTGTGGGCCCCCAAGGCGGGCGAGCCCGTCATCGTGAAGCTGGAAGAGTAGGCGGGATCAAGAGAAGAATCGGGGGAAACCTTTTGTGAACAAAAGGTTTCCCCCGAACCCCCTTCCAAAAAACTTCAATAGGCTTCGCGCCGCTCCCGGCTCAATTTGCCGGAGATCGCGAAGCAAATGATCGAGGGGGTCTGGGGGAAATCATTTCCCCCAGCGGGTCCAGGGCGGAGCCCTGGCCGCCGGAGGCCACCCGAGATGTGAGGACGCCACATGCTGCTCGACGCCGACAACATCTACTACCGTCAACTCAACAAGCAGATCCGCGAGCTTGTCGCCCAGGGCGAGACCGAGTTCGAGATCATCAACGTGCGCGGCCAGCGCTACATCGCCGACGGCCTCATCGGCGACCTCAAGTTCAAGGTGCACGGCGTGCCCGGCCAGGACATGGCCGCCTTCATGCGCGGGCCCACCATCCGCGTGGAGGGCAACGCCCAGGACGGCGTGGGCAACACCATGGACGACGGCCTGGTGGTCATCGACGGCATGGCCGGCGACGTGGTGGGCTACGCCATGCGCGGCGGCAAGGTGCTCATCAAGGGCGACGTGGGCTACCGCGTGGGCATCCACATGAAGGCCTACAAGGAGAAGTTCCCCGTTCTGGTCGTGGGCGGCAAGGCCGGCGACTTCCTGGGCGAGTACATGGCCGGGGGCGCCATCATCCTGCTGGGCATGTTCACCGGCAAGCCCGACGCGCCCATCTGCGGCCGCTCCCTGGGAACCGGCATGCACGGCGGCGTCATCTACGTGCGCGGCGAGGTCCCTGTGGAGCAGCTTGGCCCCCACCTCAAGACCGAGGCCGTGGACGAAGAGGACATGAAGCTCATCACCGCGAACCTCAAGCAGTTCTGCGATGAATTCGGGGTTGACTTAAACACCGTTTTGGCTGAACCCTTCCAACGCGTGAAACCGTTTTCCCACCGCCCGTACGGCAACCTCTACGTTGCCTGCTAAGGGGCCGGAAAGCGTAACCCATCACCGGAGGAATCAATGTTTCTGACCAGCGTGGCATACGCCATGGGCCAGCCGCCCGCAGCGGGCGCCGAAGGCCCCGGCGGGGGGCTCATGTCCTTCCTTCCGCTCGTCCTGATGTTCGTCATCTTCTACTTCCTGCTGATCCGTCCCCAGCAGAAGAAGCAGAAGGAAGCGCGCGAGATGCTCAAGAACCTCAAGCGCGGCGACAGGATCATGACCGGCGGCGGCATCTATGGCCGCATCGAGTCCCTCACCGACGAACTGGTGAACGTTGAAATTGCGTCGGGCGTCGTCATCACCGTCAACCGCAACTTCGTGTCCGGCCTGGCCGACATGAAGCCCGCCGCGGACAAGGGTGAGAAGAAGAACGACAAGAAAGCCGTCAAAGCTGAAGAAAAAAAGGAAGACAAGCAGGCTGAAACCAAATAAGCCTGTTCTGCCTCACTTTTCGACTATCTGCGAGGGGGAAACCGGGGGTTTCCCCTTTTCGCGCTGCAAGGAGCGTGCATGTCCAGCCTGTCCTGGCGCTTGATCGTGGTGACCTTGGCGACCGTATTCGGATTGGCCTTCACCCTGCCGTCCATCGAAGCGGTCCGTCAGTCCCCTCTGGGGTCCATTCTGCCCTCCAACCAGGTGAGCCTCGGCCTTGACCTCAAGGGCGGCATCCACCTGACCCTCGGCGTCGATGTCGACAAGGCCGTGGCCAACGCCCTGGCCCAGGGCGGCCAGGACATCAAGTCCTTCGCCCAGGAGAAGGAGATCGCCATCATCCGCCAGAACCTGGTGGACAACAAGCGCCTTGAGTTCGTGCTGGCCTCGCCGGACAAGAAGGCCGCCTTCGACGAGATGCTCAAGAAGCAGTTCGGCGGCATGACGGTGGAGCGCACCGACACCGTGGACGACGGCAAGATCAAGTACACCATGGGCTTCACTACGGAATACCGCAAGAACCTGGTCTCCCTCACCGTGGACCAGGCCGTGAAGACCATCCGCAACCGCATCGACCAGTTCGGCGTGGCCGAGCCCGACATCCGCAAGCAGGCCGGGGATCGCATCCAGATCCAGCTGCCCGGCCTCAAGGATCCGGACCGCGCCATCGCCCTGGTGGGCAAGACCGCGCATCTTGAATTCAAGATCGTGGACGACTCCGCCGACGTGGCCAAGGCCGAAAAAGGCCAGCTGCCCCCGGGCCGCGAGCTCATCATGGAGCGCATCACCAACCGTGACGGCACCCCGGTGGACCGCCCGCTGGTGGTCAAGTCCGAGGCGGTGCTCACCGGCGAGCACATCGCCGACGCCCGCGTCAACTTCGACCAGAACAACAACCAGCCCTACGTGAGCCTGAACTTCACCCCGCGCGGCGCCAAGATCTTCGAACGCGTCACCGGCGACAACCTGAAGAAGCGCATGGCCATCATCCTGGACGGCAAGGCCTACTCCGCCCCCGTCATCCAGGACCGCATCGCGGGCGGCCGCGCCACCATCACCGGCCGCTACACCGAGACCGAAGCCCGCGACCTGGCCGTGGTGCTGCGCGCCGGCGCCCTGCCCGCGCCCGTCAACGTGCTGGAGCAGCGCACGGTCGGCCCCTCCCTGGGCCAGGAATCCATCGACAACGGCGTGATGAGCATCAGCGTGGCCTGCGGGGCCATCGCCCTGTTCATGCTGGTATACTACAGCTTCTCCGGCGTGGTGGCCAACATCGCCCTGGTGCTCAACGTGTTCCTGATCACGTCCGGGCTGGCGCTCTTCGGCGCCACCCTGACCCTGCCGGGCATCGCGGGCATCATCCTGACCATGGCCATGTCCGTGGACGCCAACATCATCATCTTCGAGCGCATCCGAGAGGAGATACGCCTGGGCCTGCCGCCCAAGGCCTCCATCAAGGAGGGCTTCCAGCGCGGCGCCCTGACCATCCTGGACGCCAACGCCACCACGGCCATCGCGGCCATCGTGCTCTACGAGTTCGGCACCGGCCCCATCCGCGGCTTCGCAGTGACCCTGCTGTTGGGCATCGTGGCCTCCATGTTCACGGCCATCTTTGTCAGCCGCACGCTGATGGAGCTGTGGGTGAGCGGGCACAAGGCCGAGACCAAGCTGTCGATCTAGTGCGGCGAGCAGCCGGAGGGCGAAGCCCTTTGGAATAAGCGAATGAAAAAGGCGCGGTCCGCAGGGACCGCGCCTTTTTACGTCGATGGCGCGGGCGGCTAGTTCACCCGGTAATGGCAACCCAGGCTCCTGGTGTTGCGCATGGCCGACAGCGTGATGATGTAGGCCGCCTGGCAGCCGTGGAACAGGTCGATGATGGGCTTGGAGAGCGGGGTCTCCCGGTAGAAGTCGTGCAGGTGGACGTTGAGGTCCCGCAGATCCTCGAAGGCGCGCTTGAGGCGCGAGGCCGTGCGGTGGATGCCCACGTAGTTCCACATGGTGGACTTGATGGTGGACCAGTCCTGGTTGATGAGGGCCGGGTCCTCGTTGCGGTCGTTGCCGGGGCTGACCCAGTCCGGGATGGAGTCGCAGAGCTTGCGCGTGACCACCGGCTTGGAGCCGAAGCGCGAGCCGATGTACCCGCCCGCGCTCACGCCCCAGACCACGCACTCCAGGAGCGAGGTGGAGGCCATGCGGTTGGCCCCGTGCAGGCCCGTGCAGCTGCACTCGCCCACGGCGTAGAGCCGGTCCACGGTGGTGCGCCCGTGCACGTCCACCAGCACGCCGCCGCAGGAGTAATGCTCCGCGGGAACCACGGGAATGGGCTGTTTTGAGATGTCGATGCCGATCTCGGCGCACTTCTTGGCGATGCCGGGGAAGCGCCGGGCCACGTCCTTCACGTTGTTGGCCGCGTCCAGGTAGACGCAATCCTCGCCGGATTTCAGCAACTCGTCCATGATGGCCCTGGTCACGATGTCGCGCGGGGCCAGGTCCGCCCGGGTGTCGTAGTTGGCCATGAAGGCTTCGCCCTTGGCGTTGACCAGCCTGCCGCCTTCGCCGCGCATGGCCTCGGTGATGAGGAAGCGCCGCTCCGCTCGGTGGTAGAGCGAGGTGGGGTGGAACTGGATGTACTCCATGTTCATGAAGCGCGCGCCGCAGCGGTAGGCCATGGCCACGGCCGAGCCCACGCAGGCCTTGGTGTTGGTGGAGTGCAGGTAGACCTGCCCCACGCCGCCCGTGGCCAGCACGGTGTAGTCCGCCAGGATGGTCTCCACCACGTCGGACACCGCGTTGTAGACGTAGGCCCCCAGGCACTGGTTCACCAGGTGGTACTTGTACTCCAGCAGGGTGGCGTGGTGGTGCGAGGTGAGCACGTCCACGGCGGTGCGGTGGGTGAGCACCTTGATGTTGGGGTGCTTCTCCACGGCGGCCACCATGTGCTTCATGATGGAATAGCCCGTGGAGTCCGCGCAGTGCAGGATGCGCGGGATGCTGTGCCCGCCCTCCTTGGTGAGGTGGTACTGCCCGTCTTCGCGCAGTTCGAAGGGCACGCCCAGGCGGTCGATGAGCAGGTCCCGCACGATGGAGGGGCCTTTGCGGGCCAGGAAGCGCACGGCCAGCAGGTGGTTCACGTTCCAGCCGCAGTTCAGGATGTCCTGCTCGAGCAGGGCGGGGCTGTCGTCAGGCGAGGAGTAGACGATGCCGCCCTGAGCCAGGGAGGAGTTGCCGTCGGTGAGCTTGTCCCCGGCGCAGAGCAGGAGCACTTCGCGCCCCTGGTCGGCCAGGGTCAGGGCGGTGGCGCATCCGGCCGCGCCGGAGCCGATCACCAGCACCTGGGTCTTCATCCTGTAGTGGTACATGGCCCGTTCCTTATCGTCCCGCCTGAACCTCTGTGACGGGCAGAAGTTCCCGGAGGTGTTTCGGGTCCAGCGCGGCCAGGGCGCCGCGCTTCCCGGCGTTGATGTAGATGACGTCCAGGCCGAAGATGCTCTTTTCCGCGTACACGGGCAACTTCTTGCGCGTGCCGAATGGCGAGATGCCGCCCACCTGGTAGCCGGTGTGGCGCTGGGCGGCCTCCTGCGAGCAGGGGGTCACGGTCTTCACGCCCAGGCAGCGGGCCAGCTCCTTCAAGGAGACCTCGCGGTCGCCGTGCATGAGAACCAGGAAGGGGCGTTTGGCCTCGTCCTCGAAAACCAGGGTCTTGACGACGGCGTGCTCGGGCACGCCCAGCTCCTGTGCGGCGCGCTCGGTGCCGCCGTGGTCCACGTAGTCGTAGGGCCGCACCTTGAAGGGCACCTTGGCGGCGGCCAGCGCGCGCGTGGCCGGGGTGACGGGGGGCTTTGAACTCACTGAAAAATCCTCAGGCGTGGCGCGAAGCCGGGCCAGCGCACACCTCCAGCATGCGCGTGAGCGCCAGGCGGGCCGGGGGTATCAGGGCCTCGTCCACCTCCACGCGGGGGGCGGCGTCCAGGTTTTCGATCAAGGCGGCCAGGTTGGGCTCCGTGACCTTCTCCATGTTGGAGCAGGTGGAGTAGAGCAGGGGGCGCACGTCCTTGACGCCCTTGTACTGGTCGGCCAGGCGGTTCACCAGGTTCCACTCCGTGCCCACGTAGATCACCGAGCCTTCGGGCGCTTCGGCCACGTACTTGATGATGAAGGATGTGGAGCCGCAGGCGTCGGCCAGGGCCACGGTGTTGGGGTGGCACTCGGGGTGCACCACCACCTTGCAGCCCGGGGATTCCGCCCGCGCCTTGCGGATGGACTCGGGCTTGAAGCGTGAGTGGATCACGCACTGGCCGGGCCAGAGCAGCAGCTTGGCCTGGCGGGCCTTCTCCAGCATGATGGCCTTGCCGTGCTCGCGGATGTCCAGGATGTGGCGCTGCTCCTTGGGCAGGCCCACCCAGTCGGCGGAGTTGAGGCCCAGGCGCACGTCCGGCAGGAAGAGCGTGTGCGGCCCCTGCTCGAGCGCCCACTCCAGCATGACCTTGGCGTTGGCCGAGGTGCACACGGAGCCGCCGCGCTCGCCCACCAGGGCTTTCACCGCCGCCGAGGAGTTCACGTAGGTCAGCGGCGTCACGCGGAGCCCTCCGGCCGCCAGGATGTCCATCACGTCCCGGGCCAGCCAGGCCGGGGCCATGTCCGACATGACGCAGCGGGAGTTCATCTCCGGGATGAAGACCTTCTGCCCGGGCTTGGCCAGGATGGCGGCCGTCTCGGCCATGAAGAACACCCCGCAGAACACGATGTATTCGGCGTCCAGGTCCGGTATGCGCCGGGAGAGCTCCAGGGAGTCGCCCGTGTGGTCCGCGTGGCGGGCCACCGCGTCGGACATGTAGTGGTGGGCCAGGATGACCAGGCGCTTGCCCAGGCGCTGCCGGGCGGCCTCGATGATCTCGGAGTGGTTCGGGGCGGTCATGGTGTCTGCTCCAATGCGGCCAGCTGCATGCTGAAGTCCGCGTAGGGTGCGGAGTGGGTGATGCGGCCCACGGAGACGAAGTCCGCGCCCAGCGCGGCCAGCTCCGGCAGGCGGTCCAGGTCCACCCCGCCGCTGATTTCGGTTTCGATGCCCTGGGGAATCAGGGCCAGGGCCTCGCGCATCTGCTCCGGGGTCATGTTGTCGAGCATGATGCGCTCGGGGCGCTCGGCCACGGCCTGGAGCACTTCCTCAAGGCTGCGGCACTCCACCTCCAGCGGCGGGCGGCCCTGGGGGAAGGCCCGGCGCACGGCGGCCACCGCCTGGGGGATGCCCCCGGCGCGGTCGATGTGGTTGTCCTTGAGCATGAGCATCTCGGCCAGGTCGCGCCGGTGGTTCAGGCCGCCGCCCATGAGCACGGCGTACTTTTCGGGGTAGCGCAGGCCCGGCAGGGTCTTGCGGGTGTCCAGCAGGCGCGTGCGCGAGCCCGCCAGGGCCGCGACGTAGCGGGCCGTGAGGTTGGCGATGCCCGAGAGGTGGCAGAGAAAGTTGAGGATGACCCGCTCGGCCTTGAGCAGGCCGGCGGCGGGAGCGGTGATGACGGCGGCCACGGTCCCGGCGGGGATTCGCTGGCCGTCCTGTGCGCGGTAGTCGCGCCGGGCCGAATCCAGAATGCCCATGCGATCAAGCACGATGTCCGCGATGGGCATGCCAGCCACCAGGGTGTCCTCCTTGGCCACGATGCGCGCCGCGAGAAGGTCCGTGGGGGCGAACACGGCCTGGGCGGTCAGGTCCGGGCCGTCCTCCTCCAGGGCCAGGTCCACGGCCCGCAACAGGTACTCGCGGGCGGGGCCGGTGAAGTATGCGTGGAAGGTGGTGGTCATCCTGGGAGAACTAGCACGAATGGCTGCGATGATGAAGGGGAGTGAAAGTGTGCACAAGCGGAATACGCGACAACATGATCGGGTGCGTCAGTGCGGGAGGAGGGCTACCCCGGCATCACCGTGAGGAACGGCCGCAATTCGGGCTGCACCACGCCGGCCTGAACGGCCGGGTCCTCGTCGAAGAAGCGGCGGGCTTCCTCCTCGGACTCCGCGCGGAAGACCATGACGCCGTAGGCCCCGTCCGGGCAGACCCCCAGCAGCACCACGCGCCCCTGGGCGGCCAGGGCGTGGCAGTGCGCCCCGTGCGCCTCCATGACGGCCTGCTCCTCGGGGGTCATGGTCGCGATGAAGTTCTCCCGCTTGGCCTTGAAAAGCATCAGAAAAGTCTGCGTGTCCGCCATGAATCAGCGCCTCCGGCGCGGGATAGTTGCAACGTTCAGCCCCATCGGATGAGCCCCAAGCCCTTCGCCAGGAGGGCGGAATCCGCCGGTTATTTCCTCTTGAGCCCCTTGAGCCGCGCGGCCAGCTTGGGCTCCGCGCCCTGGTCCTTCTCCTGGTAGAAGCGCACGCCGGAGAGCTCCGGGGGCATGTATTCCTGCTCCACCCAGGCCCCGGGGTAGGCGTGGGGGTACTTGTAGCCCTCGCCGAAGCCCCATTGCCGCTGCAGCTTGGCCGAGGGGTTGCGCAGGTGCATGGGCACGGGCAGCGCGCCGTGGGCCTGCACCTCCTTGCGGGCGGCCAGGTAGGCCGCGTAGCTGGAATTGCTCTTGGGAGCCAGGGCCAGGTACACCGTGGTCTCGGCCATGGGGATGAAGCCCTCGGGCATGCCCACCATCTCCACGGCGTGCTGGCAGGCCACGGCCAGGGGCAGGGCCTGGGGGTCGGCCAGGCCCACGTCCTCCGAGGCGGAGAGGATCAGCCTGCGGGTGACGAAACGCGGGTCCTCCCCGGATTCGAGCATGCAGGCCAGGTAGTAGAGCGCGGCGTCCACGTCGGAGCCCCGGATGGATTTGATGAAGGCCGAGGCCAGCTCGTAGTGCTGGTCCGCGTCGCGGTCCCCGCGCATGACCTGCTCGGGCAGGTTCTGGCGCAGCTCGGCCGGGGCGCGCTTCTCCTGCGGCAACTGGGCCGCGTATTCCAGCAGGTTCAGGAAGGTGCGGGCGTCCCCGCCGGACATGGCGGCCAGCAGCTCCTGGCTTTCGCGGGGCAGGTCCTCCATGTGCAGGGCCGTGAGGCCGCGCTGGCCCACCTGGAGCATCTCCGAGTGGGAGAGGGCGCGCAGGCGCATGACGTGCAGCCGGGAGAGGAGCTGTTTGGTCACAGAGAAGGAGGGGTTCTCCGTGGTGGTTGCCAGCAGGGTGATGTCGCCGTGTTCGAGCAGGGGCAGGAAGAAGTCCTGCTGGGCCTTGGAGAAGCGGTGCAGTTCGTCGAGGATCAGGATCTCCTTGCCCTCGATCTTCTGGCGCAGGGTGGCCAGCCCGGCCTCCGGGGCGCTGACGCGCACGTAGGGCACGCCCTTGGCCTTGGCCAGCAACAGCGCAAGGGTGGACTTTCCACAGCCCGGCGGGCCGTAAAGCAGCAGGCTCGGCAGGCGGGCGGCCTTGAGCATGGTCTGGAGGCGGGTGATCACATGGCCCTGGCCCGTGAATTCCTCGAACGTCTCCGGGCGGATGGCGTGTGCGAGAGGCGGCATGGGGGCAGCCTACCTCCAGGCGGCGGTATTGTCACCCCCGCCGGTTTCGCCGCCCCCATCCTCGCTTGCAGCCCACCAGGCCAGGCCCAGGCACATGAGCGCCGCCGTCTCCCAGCGTAGCGGGCGCGGCCCCAGGGTCACGGCCTCGAAACCGGCCCCGGTGAACAGATCGGCCTCAGCCTGGGTCAGCCCGCCCTCGGGGCCGAGCACGAAGATGCTGTCGCCCTGCGCGGCCAGATCCTCGCGGGTCAGGCCCCGGCGAAGCTCGGGCGATTCCCAGAGCAGCCATCGTCTATTGAATCCGGCCGCGCGCGCTGCCAATCCTGCCGCCCCGCCAGGGACCATCTCGATCTCCGGCAGCCAGGGGTTGCCGCACTGCTTGGCCCCGGCCACGAGCTGGGCCTGCCAGGTCTCCTTGGGCTGGGAGGGCATTGCGCCCTGGGTGCGAGCGGCCTCCCAGAAGAGGATGCCAGCCGCGCCGAGCTCCACGGCCTTTTCGATCAGCCAGCCGCGCCGGCTGGATTTGTTCCAGCCCAGGGCCAGCCAGCAGCGCGAGGCCGAGGCGGGGGCCTCACGCTCGGAGAGCAGTTTCAGCGTGACGCCGCCTTTGACCGCCTCCACCTCGAACAGCCCTTCGCGGCCCCGGCCGTCGAAGCAGCGCACACGAGCGCCGGGGCCAAGGCGCAGCACTTTGGAGAGGTGTTTGGCCTCGTCGCCGGGCAGTCGGAAGGGCGGTTCCCAGCTTTCGGGAGGCAGGAAGAAGGTGTCCAGTCTGGGCATGGTGCGCCGGGTGGTTGTGTAGGTTCTGGTTGGCGGATTTTTGGGCGCGCCGGGTTTCCGCCTGGTCCCTTGCTGCGCCGGAAAGGCCGATATATTTGAAGAATATCAGCCTTTCGTCGCAGCAAGGGACCAGGCGGAAACAAAACGATTCACAGCGCCTATGCGGCGAAACCGGAATTCACGTTTCCGGCCCTCGGGAATGCCGTTCAGGCTCCGGCCATATTGTCGCGCTTCGCCGCGAAGCAGCCGCCGGGGTCCGGGGGGAGGCTCTCCCCCCGGCGGGGTTCGGGGCGGTGCCCCGTTGCTCTCGTAATTCCTATCCGTTCAATTTCTTCCTGGCGGTGCCGCCCTGGTAGAAGGGCAGGTCAACCTTCCTGGCGGGCAGCTCGACCTTGGCGGTCTTGACCACGAATTCGGCGGCGTCGGCGGCCTCGGCCTTCACGTAGGCCAGGGCGACGCTGTGGCCCAGGGAGGGCGAGAAGGAGCCGCTGGTCACCACGCCCACGACCTCGCCGCCGGGCAGGGCCACCACGTCGTGATGGCGGGCGCTGCGGCGGCCCTCGATGGAGAGCGCGATGAGCTTCTCGGGGGCGTCCAGGGCGCGGGGCTTGCCCACGTACTCCGCCGTGGAGGTCAGCATCCCCGCGTAACCGGCGGCCCCGGGGGTGTGCTTGGTGTCCAGGTCCTGCCCGTAGAGGGGGTAGCCCATCTCCAGGCGCAGGGTGTCGCGCGCGCCCAGCCCGGCGGGCAGCACGTCGGGGTCGGCGGCCAGGGCCTCCCAAAGGTCGCCCGCGCTGGAAGCGGGCAGGTAGAACTCGTAGCCCAGCTCGCCGGTGTAGCCGGTGCGGCTGACGATGATCTCCACCTCGCCGAAGGCCGTCTTAACGAAGCTGAAATAACCGAGCTTCTCCCACTCGCCGGGCAGCAGGCCCTTGAGCACCTCGAGGGACGCCGGGCCCTGCAGGTCGATCTTGGCGGTCTGCTCGGAGATGTTGGTGAACTCGAGCCCCGCGGGCAGGCGGGAGGCGATGGTGGCGAAGTCGGAATCGATGCAGGCCCCGTTGACCACCAGCATGAACTCGTCCTCGGCGATGCGGTAGACGATCAGGTCGTCCAGCACGCCGCCCTCGGGGTTCAGCAGGAAGCCGTAGCGGCACTTGCCCGGGGCCAGGGTGTCCAGGTTCTGGGTCACGGCCTTGGCCAGGGCGTCCTTGGCTCCGGGGCCCTTGAGCGAGAACTCGCCCATGTGGCAGATGTCGAAGATGCAGGCCTTGGAGCGGCAATGCTGGTGCTCGGCGATGATGCCGGAATACTGCACGGGCATTTCCCAGCCCGCGAAGGGGACCATCTTGGCTCCGTGGGCTTTGTGCCAGGCATTGAGCGGGGTGACGAACAGATTTTCCACGCTGGGCTCCGTCGGTTAGAGGGTAAGCATGTTCTGGGGCCTGGGCGGCTCGGTGCGCAGCTTGCGGATGCGCCCGAACTCGTCCACCAGGGAGACGAGGCGGCCGTACATCTTCTTGATCTGCAGCCCGTACTCCGAAAGGTCCTCGTCCTTGCGGTTGACGAAGTTCTTGTGGAGGTAGCGGTCCTGCAGGATGGTCTCGGCCATTTTGATGACCCGGTCCACCAGCTCGTCGAAATAGTTGACCATCTCGAACTTGAGGTCCGAGACGATGCCCGTGAAGGCCGTGAGCATGGCCAGGTAGGAGAGCTTCTGCCCCCGGTGCTGGCGCAGCAGCAGATCCTCCAGGATCTTCACTTTGCGGGCCTGCTGTATGTAGCTGTATTTGCTCCATACTTCCTGGTGAAGAGCGCGCATGGGCGTGAAGCGGTCGTAGTTGTCGGGCGAGAGCAGGTAGCCGTCGAGCACCTTGACCACGTTGGCGTAAAAATCTTCGGAGTAACTGATGATCCTGCGTTGGTGCTTGGTGAGCCAGCTGTGCAGGAACTTGAGGCGCTTCTCGTCAGTGTCCGTGCCCTGCACGATCTCGTGGCGCTTGAACACCACGCGGCCGTGGTATTCGCCGCGCACGATGTCGTTCAAACGCAGGAACATGGAGTAGGAATCCTTGATGATGTTGAGCCCGGAGGTGGCCACGCCCGTGAGCGGGTGGATGACCTCCTGGCGCACCACGGAGAGGGCGCGGTCCTGCCGGACGTTGTCGGGGTCGTACTTGTGCTGGTTGTAGACCACCCGCAGGATCACCACGCGCTTCTCCGGGTCCACGAAGTAGCCGCCGTCTCCCAGGAGCTTCACCGTGTCCTTGAAGTGCTCGTGCACGCTCACCAGGGCCAGCTTCTCCACCCGGGGGTAGTGCTTGGCGTCGGGGTGGGAGTACATGGTGGTGATGGTCCTGTCGGATTGGCCCAGCACGCGCACCATGAAATTTTCGCCCGAGCGGGAGAGGCGGCGGGCGAACATGGCCGCAGAGGTGCGCCGCTCCGAGACGATGGGGAAGCCGTAGAGCTCCATGAGGAACTGGTACACGAAGAGGCGGTTGGCCTCGTACTTGGCGTCGTCCCCGGCGCTGAACTTGCCGATGCGCAGCCCGAACTGCTTGAGCTCCGTGTCCAGGTAGGAGGGGAACGAGCTGTACACCCCGGCCAGGTGGAAGCGCCCCTTGGAGGTGTGCGAGAGCACGTGGGCGCGCTCCATGTTCAGCAGGGTGGGCAGGAGCTCCATGTAGCTGGAGAGGGAGGTGATGTCCGTGCCGGCGAACTGCTGGCGCAGCCTGTCCTGATCCTGCCGGGGGATGCGCATGGTCAGGGAGTTGAGGTTGGAGGCCGCCAGACGCTCGGCCACTGCCGCGCCTCTGCTCCCGGGGCCGTGGAGGTCGTCGGGGGAGTGCAGGATGTCGTACTGGAAGACCTCCTGGAAATAGGAGAGCTGCCTGGGCAGCACCACCATGGAGAAGCCCGGAAGCTCCTTGTATTCGAAGATGTCCACCTCGAAGGAGGGCAGCAGCTCGCGGTTCTCCACCAGGGGGTAGTTGGGCAGGGTGAAATAGGGCTGGAGCAGGGCGTACTTGGCGTGCGCCAGGTCGAGGAAGTCCTTGAGGGCCAGCAGGTCGCCGTCCTTGAGGGAGCGTGCGCGCGCGGCAAGGCCGCGTCCGCCCGGGAGCTTGCTGAAGGCGTTTTCCCAACTCAAGAACATGCGATCTCTCCGCCGCGCGGTTCTTCCGGTCAGGCGGGACGCCAGTGGCGACCGCTTGCGGCTTTCCAAACGCGGCTGTTTGCGCTACTCACCGAGAACGGACGCCGCCCGGATCACCCGGAGCGCCGTCCCATCCTAAAGTTTTTTATTAGAAGTGCATTTCCCTCGCTCTGTCAAGGTAGGAAAACCCTGCTCGCGAGGGCCAACGGAGCCCAAGATCATGAGCACAGGCTGCGAACGCCAGCAATCCGGCAATATGGCCGACTGTCCCTGCACCTACTCCAGCTGCCCCAGGCTCGGCAACTGCTGCCAGTGCGTGGCCCACCACCGCGCCAAGGACCAGCTCCCCGCCTGCTACTTCACCAAGGAGCAGGAAGCCACCTACAACCGCTCCATCGCTTATTTCATGGAATGCCGCCAAGGCTGACATGGCCCGCCTTGACGTTTTCTCGCGCGTGCTGCAGCTGGTCTGCAACGTGTTCGACAGTTATTCCGCAGTGCTCTTCCTGCCCGACCAGGGCGGGGAGGGCTGCCGCCTTGCCGCGTCCTTCAGCCTGGGCGACGGCGTGCGCCAGGGCATGACCCTGGCCCCGGGCCAGGGCCTGGTGGGCTGGATCGTCAGGGAGCGCAAGCCCCTGCTGGTGGGCAACTTCGACCAGAAGCGCGGCGTGCTGGGCTATTATTCCGGCAAGGGCGAGGCCGAGATCAGGGCCTTCCTGGGCGTTCCGCTGGAAGGTGTCACCGGCGCGCTCTGCCTCGATTCAAAGAAGGTGCACAGCTTCGGCGACAAGGACCAGAAGATCCTGGGCGAGTTCGCCCGGCTGGTCTCGGCCCTGTACCTGGAGCGCGACTCCCTGGCCGAGGGCCACGCCGAGGCCAGGATCTGCCAGTGCCTGCGCCAGCTCACCGACCTGCCACGCATGCACCCCAAGTGGCACGCCTATCTGGGCGAGCTGCTGGACCAGGTTTCGCGCGCCACTGGCTTCAGCCACTGCTTCCTGGCCGTGCGCGACGACCCCTCCTGCTGCTTCTCCGTGGAGGGCGTGAGCAAGGTGCTCTTCTCACCCAGCCAGCCCGCCCCGGCGGGCTTTCCCCTGGGCGGGGGCATGATCGGCTGGGTGTTCAAGAACGACGCGCCCGTCTATTCGCAGGAGGCCGACACAACGGCCCTGCGCCTGTTCGGGGCGCAGGCCAGCGCGCCGGTTTTCAAAACTGTCATCTGCCAGCCGGTGCGCTTTTCGCGCCGCACCCGCGCCGTGCTGGTGCTCGCCAGCCAGGAGACCGCCACCCTTGGCGATCTCCACAAGGACTTCGCCCGCGCCGTGGCCGACCAGCTGGCCATGTTCCTCGAAAACCTGCACCTCAAGGCCCGGCTCGCCCGCCACAAGGCATAGACTTTTTTCCTGCCTGCCCGTAGACAGAAGCAATTGTTCCGTAATTCAACCATCTCGCGAGCGGGCTGCACATGATATTCGACAGGCTCTTCCGTTTTCTGGGCAAGGACTTGGCCATGGACCTGGGCACGGCCAACACCCTGCTGTACTCCCCTTCCGAAGGCATCGTGCTCAACGAGCCCTCCGTGGTGGCCATCGAGTCGCGCACGGGCCAACTGGTGGCCGTGGGCAAGGAGGCCAAGGAGTTCCTGGGCCGCACCCCCGAGCGCATCCGCGCCATCCGCCCCATGAAGGACGGCGTCATCGCCGACTTCGAGATCACCAAGGAGATGATCGCCTTCTTCATCCGCAAGGTGATCTCCGGCTTCAGGCTGGCCAAGCCCAAGATCGTCATCTGCGTGCCCACCGGGATCACCCAGGTGGAGAAGCGCGCCGTGATCGAGAGCGCCCAGCAGGCCGGAGCCCGCGAAGTGCGCCTGGTGGAGGAGCCCATGGCCGCCGCCATCGGCGCGGGCCTGCCCATCGAGGAGCCCGTGGGCAACATGGTGGTGGATATCGGCGGCGGCACCACCGAGGTGGCCGTGATCTCCCTCTCCGCCGTGGCCTACGCCGAGAGCGTGCGCGTGGCCGGCGACGAGCTCAACGAGGCCATCCAGCGCTACATGCAGGACCAGTTCCAGCTGCTCATCGGCGAGAACATGGCCGAACAGATCAAGATCCGCGTGGGCAGCGCCTACGAGCTACCCGAGCCTCTCACCATGGAGGTCGCGGGCAAGAACATGGTTACAGGCACGCCCGGCATGGTGGAGGTCACGGATTCGCACATCCGCGAGGCCATCAAGGAGCCGGTGAGCGTCATCGTGGGCGCCGTGCGCAAGGCCCTGGAGAAGACCCCGCCCGAGCTCGTGGCGGACATCGCCTCCCGCGGGCTGCTGCTGGCCGGTGGCGGGTCGCTCTTGCGCGGGCTGGACAAGCTGATTTCAGACAGCACCCGCCTGCACGTCATGCTCGACGACGACCCCCTGACCACCGTGGTGCGCGGCACCGGCAAGACCATCGAGCACCGCGGCCACTACGACCAGGTGTTCATCAACTAGCATGGCGGATTTCGAGCTGACGCCCGGCCTGACCGAGGCGGCCCTGGAGGCCGTGCGCCAGGCCGGCGAGATCATCCTGCGCCAGTGGAGCAAGCCCAGCGAAATCCGGCGCAAAGGCCCCATCGACCTGGTCACGGAGACGGACGTGGCCGTTGAGGAAGCCCTCAAGCTGAGCCTCGCACGCATCCTGCCCGGCTCCACCTTCCTGGCCGAGGAGTCCGCCGAGAGCCTCGACCCCGGCGAACTCTGCTGGATCATCGACCCCGTGGACGGCACCACCAACTTCGCCCACCGCGTGCCCTTCGTGGCCACCTCCGTGGCCCTGTGGCAGGGCGGGCGCACGGTGCTGGGCATCGTCAACGTGCCCGCCATGAACGAGTGCTTCCACGCCGTTCTGGGCGGCGGGGCCTTCCTCAACGGCGAGCCTGTCCGGGTTTCCGGCGTGGAGCATCTGGAAGACTCGCTGATCGCCACCGGGTTCCCCTACACCGTCCGGGAGGACATCCGGCCCCTGATGGACAACCTGGAGAACATGCTCGTGAGCACCCAGGGCGTGCGCAGGCCCGGCGCGGCCTCCATCGACCTGGCCTACACGGCGGCCGGGCGCTTCGACGCCTTCTACGAGACCGGGCTGAAACCCTGGGACACCGCCGCCGGCTGGCTGCTGGTGACCGAAGCGGGCGGGCGCGTGAGCACGTTCGACGCCTCGCGCCCCTACTGGCTGCGCTCGCGCTCCATCCTGGCCTCCAACGGCCTGGTGCACGGGGCCGTGGCCGCGCTCCTGCGCGAGGACTAACAGCCTGCCCAAAATCCTCGCTGGCTGCGTTGCTTCGGAAAAGTCAAACCCTCACGTATGCCAAATACGCTTCGGCCTTGACTTTTCCTCGCGCCTTGCCAGCGAGTTTTTGGATCAGGCTGCGAAATCCGGCTTACGCAGGGGTTGTTAACTCTTCTGCGTTCCCACTTCCCGCTCCTTTTCTGGAAACAACACCCCCTCCTTCAAGGCGTAGACCACCCAGGGCGCGAACAGCTCGCGGTGTTCGTCCGCCAGCGCGGAAAGCTCCTCGCGGCTGACCAGCAGCAGCTCCTCGTCGTTCTCGTCGCAGCGCAGGGGGCAGCGGAACACGCTCAGGGCTTCGAAATCCGTGTCTTCGCCGGCCTTCAGGGAGGAGTGGGGGGTCAGCGCGCCCAGCCCCTGGGGGAAACGGCGCTCCGCCAGCCTGCGCGCCGCGTCCGAGGCGGCCTCGCCCGGGCGGATGTGCCCGCGCGCCGGGAGCTCCCAGCGGCCGGGGTAGAGCGGCTCGGTGAGGGCGCGCCGGGTGAGCGCCAGCCTGCCGCCCTGGTCGAACAGGAGCGCCAGCACGGCCCTGTGCGGCAAGGACTGGCGGTGCGCCTCCGTGGCGGAGAGCACGGCCAGGGGCTTGCCCTCCCGGTCCAGCACCTCGACCATCTCCGTTTCCGGGGATTGGTGTTTCCTGTCGGTTTCCATTATGTCCTTCGTGTGCGTTCCGGCGTGGCTTGGCGCGATCTTGCGCGCTGTGGATACGCCGGGAGCGCTTTCGATCAACGCGCCCTCATCCGGGCGAAAAACGGAGCCAGACCATGCCCGATACCGGCGGCCCGGGCGCGCCGCGCCCGAAGCCCGGCCCCAAGCCCAAAGTCCAGCGCTTCGGCAAGGCGGACATACCCGCTGTCGTCGAGCTGGAAAAGCAGTGTTTTTCCGTGCCCTGGTCCCGCAAGCAGTACGAGGCCGTGGTGGACAACCAGCGCTTCCACGTGTTCGGGCTCGTGGAGCAGGGGGCCGTCATCGCCTACATCACCTTCTTCGCGGACGACTGGGAGATGGAGGTCCTCAACATCGCGGTCCATCCCGAGCGCAGGCGCAGAGGATTGGGCCAGCATCTGCTGGGTCACGTCTTGCAACTTTGCCGTGGAATGGGCATAAACCGGGGGTATTTGGAAGTCCGGCGGTCCAACGTCGCCGCGCAGGGCCTGTATGCCGCCTTCGGCTTCGAGGAAGTGGGCGTCCGCAAGCGCTACTACCCCGACAACAAGGAGGACGCCCTGGTCATGCGGCTGGATATGGACCCGGAAACCTCTCCCGACTCATGATCCACGGGTCCGGCGCGGCCGGGCCCGGCCGACCCACGATTCCGCTGGAAAAGGAGCGCTCAATGCCCATGCGTTTTTTGGACGAGATGGATATCTCCGGCAAACGCCTGCTGATCCGGGTGGATTACAACGTCCCGCTCAAGGACGGCGTCATCACCGACGACACCCGTATCACCGCCAGCCTGCCCACCCTTGAGCTGGCCCTCTCCAAGGGCGCGTCGCTGGTGCTCTGCTCGCACCTGGGCAAGGCCAAGGGCGCGTTCGACCCCAAATTCTCCCTGGCTCCCGCGGCCAAGCGCCTGAGCGAGCTGCTGGGCCGCCCCGTGGCCTTCGCGCCGGACTGCGTGGGCCCAGAGGCCGAGAAGATGGCCGCCGCGCTGAAGCCCGGCGAGGTGCTCATGCTCGAGAACCTGCGCTTCCACACCGGGGAGGAGAAGGGCGACCCGGCCTTCGCCGCCGAGCTGGCAAAGCTGGGCGAGATTTACGTCAACGACGCCTTCGGCACGGCCCACCGCCCGCACGCCTCGGTCTCCGGGGTTCCGGCGGTCATGGCGGCCTGCTGCGGCGGCCTGCTGCTCAAGAAGGAGTGGGAGTTCCTGGGCAAGGCCCTGGAAGCCCCCACGCGGCCTTACGTGGCCGTCACGGGCGGGGCCAAGGTCTCCTCCAAGCTGGCGGTTCTCAAACACCTGCTGGGCAAGGTGGACAGCCTCATCATCGGCGGGGCCATGGCCAACACCTTCCTCAAGGCCCAGGGCCTTGGCGTGGGCAAGTCGTTGGTGGAAGACGACCTCCTGGACGAGGCCCGCAGCATCCTGGCCGCGGCGGTGGAGAAAAGCGTGCGCATCGCCCTGCCCGTGGATTTCGTGATCTCCATGGATGCGGGCAAGCCCCTGGGCGAGATGACTTCCGCCGGGGTCTGCGACGCCACGGCGGTGCCTGCCGAGGCCGTGGCCCTGGACGTCGGACCCAAAACCGGCGCGCTCTTCGCCGAGGTTCTTGCCCCGGCCAAGACCGTGGTCTGGAACGGCCCCATGGGCGCGTTCGAAAACCCGGCCTTCGCCGCCGGAACCATGGCCGTGGCCAAGGTGCTTGCCGGGCTCGACGCCGTGACCGTGATCGGCGGCGGAGACACGGACGCCGCCGTGCACGCCTCCGGCTTGGCCTCGAAAATGAGCTTCATCTCCACCGGAGGCGGCGCTTCCCTTGAATTCATGGAAGGCAAGGAGCTGCCCGCCTTCAAGGCCCTGAGGGAGTACGGAAAATGAAAAAGCTGATGGCTGCCAACTGGAAGATGTACAAGCTGCGCGAAGAGGCCAAGCTCACCGCCGAGGGCCTGGTCAAGGCCGTGAAAGACTCCCTGCCGCAGGACCGAGAGGTGCTGATCCTCCCGCCGTTCACGGCTCTGCGCTCCGTGCGCAAGGCCATCAAGAAGGCCCCTGGGTTCGCCCTGGGCGGCCAGAACTTCTTCCCCTCCATGCAGGGGGCCTTCACCGGGGAGATCGCCCCGGACATGCTCCTGGACATGGGCTGCACGTACGCCCTGGCGGGCCACTCCGAGCGCAGGCACATCATGGGCGAAGCCGACGAGTTCGTGGGCCAGAAGGTCACCTTCGGCCTGGAGCGCGGCCTGAGCATGATCCTGTGCGTGGGCGAGACCATCGACGAGCGCAAGGAGGGCCGCCTTGAGGAGGTCGTGCGCCGCCAGATGGATACGGGCCTGGCGGGCGTGCCCGCCGACGTGGCCCCCGAGCGCCTCACCGTGGCCTACGAGCCCGTGTGGGCCATCGGCACCGGCCTGACCGCAGGGCCAAAGGAGATTGTTGAGGCGCACGGACTGGTGCGCTCCATATTGCAGGACAAATTCGGGGCCAAAGCCCTGGAGATGCGCTTGCAGTACGGTGGATCGGTGAAGCCCGAGAACGCTTCGGAAATATTGTCTCTTGACAATGTTGACGGAGTATTGGTAGGAGGCTCCTCCCTGAGCGCGGAAAGCTTCTCGCGGATCGTGACTGCCTAGAAGCGCTTCGAACCCGGGGACACGCTCGAAAGCCGCATTGGAGATTACGTTGGAAACTCTTATCGCAACAGTACACGTCATCGCCTGCGTCCTGCTGGTCGTGCTGGTGTTGCTCCAGTCCGGCAAGGAAGGCATGGGCGTCATCTTCGGCGGCGGCAGCGGCTCCGTGTTCGGCAGCTCCGGCGCGGGCGGGCTCCTGGTGAAGCTCACCGCCGGCCTTGCGGCGCTGTTCCTCATCACCTCGCTGGCCTACAACGTGGCCACCGGCGTGGACAGGAAGCCCAGCGCCTCCTCCGTGATGGACACCGCCCCGGCCGAGCAGAAGGCCGCTCCGGCCGAGAACAAGAAGCCCGGGCAGCAGAACCTCTTCGAGGAGCAGAAGGCCCCGGCCGAACAGAAGCAGTAATTGTCGAGAATGCCGAAGTGGTGGAAATGGTAGACACACCATCTTGAGGGGGTGGCGGGCGAAAGCCCATAGGGGTTCGAGTCCCCTCTTCGGCACCATCCATATGTCCAGGGGCGGCCATACAAAGCCGCAAACCTTGGAAGTCATTGAGAGCCCGGGCGAGAAATCGTCCGGGTTCTTGCGTTTCAACTTCCCCATTCAGAACCGAGCCCAAGGCTCGTCTTCCACGTTTTACCCTGCGCGCCGCCACGGGTTTTCCCGCGATATTCGCGTGTGAGGCCTTCGTGGCCCGCGCCAGGCCGGTAATCCTCCCCTTTTTAGGCTGTCTGAAAAGTAGGGCTATGCAGCCGTTCTCAGTTTCTGCCTCGGAGTGATGCCGCCGATGCCCATGTTGGGCCGTTCGTTGTTGTAAGTCCAGAGCCACTTGGTGGCGTAGTCCCTGACCTCCTCGATATTTTCAAACAGGTGCTGTCCCAGCCAGTCATAGCGCACGGTGCGGTTGTAGCGTTCCACGTAGGCGTTTTGCTGCGGTTTGCCAGGCTGAATGTAGTCGATGCGTATTCTG
>NZ_JAKZKX010000053.1 GCF_022808715.1 Fundidesulfovibrio agrisoli | reverse complement strand
CCAAGTGGCTCTGGACTTACAACAACGAACGGCCCAACATGGGCATCGGCGGCATCACTCCGAGGCAGAAACTGAGAACGGCTGCATAGCCCTACTTTTCAGACAGCCTAAAAAGGGGAGGATTACCATACCGCGCTTAGTTTGGAGGTAAAGATGCTTCTTGGCGCGAAACCTGACAAATTTGTTTGCCGGTATTGTGGGATGAAAACAACGAATAGCATGTTGGCTGGTTGTAACTGCGCGACGAGTCCAACGAAAGGACATGTTCTCATGCATGACAGCGGGCTTTATAGCTGTAAGTGGTGTGGTCGAAAATTCAACGACCCATTTCACATCGTAACGCAGTGCGACAGAAGTTCGCATGGCACTCACGAGATAATGGAGTAGTTTCTTAGGGTAATTCGCTAGCATTTCTACTCATGGAGCAAGCTGATGAGTTCATTTTCTATTGAAAAGATTCTTGTCCTTTTTGAGCTTAATCCTGGTGCAACATTTGACGAATTCAAGCTGTCATATAGGCAGTTGTGTATGGTGTGGCATCCAGACAGGCAGCCAGGCAATTTGAGGCAGCGCGCTGAAAATAAGTTGAAAGAATTGAATGCGGCGTTTGAATGGCTCGTCGAAAACAAAGACCAATTGAATCAAAGGCCTAACTCTTCAACGCAGGAGATCAAGGCGGAAAGTGAAGCTTGTTTTCCAAAAGGGAATGTCGGGTTTTCTGTTCTTGGCAAACAGGCGCTCATCAACGAGGAGTACTTGAAGGAATGCTTAAGATATCGCGAATATCTTTCTTTTGCTGCAGATAACTTTGGTAAGTTTGAGGGGGCCTGGAACAATTGTAAAACATTGGACTGCATCAGGGATGTAATTAATAAGGGTACAGACCATTTGCGCTATCCAGTTGCGAACTTCATCAAAGACACGCTTGTGCGCAACAAAATTCTAAACTACAGTGCGGAGGATATAGTAAGTAGCTCTGATGATGAATTTTTTACAATTTATCACTATAATGTGCTGGAGAGGTTTGATGGCACTGACTGGAGAGGGTTGAGAGATAAGAATTATGATCTTGGCATGATTTTTCAAAGTTGCCAAAAGGCATCGTTTGCTTTCACAGTTGATGCGTACAAAACAATGCAAGGAATCGTTGGTGACAATGGATACAATATCGCTGCCTCATGGGACAAGAGGAAGGAAAACTTTGAGCGAGCAAGCAATGTGCTGGAGAATCTTGATTCGTCAAGAATGAGTGGTCCGGAGAAGATAGATACAATTCTGACGTGCATAGCGCTGAATCCCATCGGGGCAGATTTGTATGACAAACTGATCGTCTGCGCTCGTCAGGCAGGCGCTTCTGGAGCTGACTTCTCTTCATTGGTTCAGTTTGTATCAAGGCAAATCCCTTTTGTTGCTGAGTGCTCTCGCGAAATGGCAAAAATCAGCAATATCCCTGATGGCGCTGAACGCAACGAACATTCTCAGGCTGACAAATTGGCGTCAGAATCCAATTCAGAAGAAGAGTTGGGAAAGGCGTGGCAAGAATTCAAAGAAGAAATGGGTAAGAATCCGATTGTCAAAGGCTTTCGGAAGCTATTTAAGTCTTAACTGGCACGAATAACAGCCATGGGAGGCACATCGAGTATGTGTGCATTAGCTGTAACAAACATCGGCAGTCGCGTCTTTTTTGTTTTGCGTGTGCTTCTTGTGTCCTTGTTAATTTCGATGTGTTCCGCATGCTTTACGCAAGAAAAAAAGTCTGAACAGCAGATTCAACGTGAATGGGTTGACAGGCAACAATATAGCTGGGGTGTTTCTTCGGAATATGCAGGCACTGGGGTTCGAGGGTTTGCAAATAGGGCTGCGTCAGCGGTTAAGTCTGTGATTGTTGAGAATAAAATATTGGGATTTATTCTTACATTGCTATGGTCTGTCGTTGAACAATTCGTAATGGTGCTTATTTTGCTTCAAGACGTATTTCATCTACAGTTGTTTGGAATTCCGTGCATTGTGATTGAATCAGTAATTGTCAGTCCATTCCAGCTTCTTGGGGGATGTTTCGGTGTGTATTTTTAATGCTATAAGCGCTTTTGTAACACTCCATGGCGCCAATCTGTCAAGATTGGCGCTTTCGCAACCCTGGATTGTTTGCTTGTCGAACATTCAATGTCCTGGAATAGACGTTTGCTGCCTGAATGAATCCATAGCTACGTGAACGCCTACAAAACGAGATACTAGTCCTCTTGTCCTGCTAAAGGTAGATATAACGACCACAGGGGGCGATGCCATGGGTATTCGAGGTCGACGGGGTGGTAATCCTCCCCTTTTTAGGCTGTCTGAAAAGTAGGGCTATGCAGCCGTTCTCAGTTTCTGCCTCGGAGTGATGCCGCCGATGCCCATGTTGGGCCGTTCGTTGTTGTAAGTCCAGAGCCACTTGG
>NZ_JAKZKX010000052.1 GCF_022808715.1 Fundidesulfovibrio agrisoli | reverse complement strand
AAGTGGCTCTGGACTTACAACAACGAACGGCCCAACATGGGCATCGGCGGCATCACTCCGAGGCAGAAACTGAGAACGGCTGCATAGCCCTACTTTTCAGACAGCCTAAAAAAGGGGAGGATTACCGCGGGGCACCAGGTCCGAGGCGCTGGAACCGATCCGGCAGGGCGTGCGCCACAGCTTTGGATCGTTCGGCAAGGAGGTGGCGTCGGGCCTGACCCTGCGCCACGATCACGGCAGTCAGTTCATCTCGGAGGACTTCCAGCGGGAAATCGCCTTCCTGGGCATCAAGGATTCACCGTCCTACGTGCGAGAGCCCCAAGGCAACGGCATTGCGGAGCGTTTCGTGCGCATCCTCAAGGAAAATCTGCTCTGGGTGCGCCGATTCCAGACGGTCGAGGATCTCCGCCTGGGCCTCCTGGCCTTCAAGAACACCTACAGCCGGCAGTGGCGCATCGGCAGGCACGGCTATCGCTCATCGGCCCAGGTGAGGGAAAGACAGAAACTGGAGGTCGCAAAGGCGGCCTGATTTTGGCGGCTAACTGCCAAGAAACCCTGGACCGCTACAGAAGTGGAGATCATGGGCCACGCCCTCGCCATCGCCATCGCCGAACAGATGGCCTCCAAACTTGGCGGGAAGCTCCCGTCCTTCGCATCATCCAAGCCCTGCGCCTGCGCGTGCTAGATCCCTCCTGACACCCCGCCGGAGCGGAGCGCTCCGGCGGGGCTGTTGTCACGAAATCGGATCCGGTTTTCGGCAGATGGCATATGCGGAACCTAGGGGAATCGAAAGCAGGACAATCCGAGCGGAGGCAATTCAGTGGGCATGGCCCTCGGACATGAAGGGTTCGAACGGGGTCAGCATGTTGAATATCTTGCGGGCCAGGGCGCGGTTGGCCCCGGCGTTTACATGGATTACATCCTCGAAGGCTTTTCCTGGAAAATCGTCCAGGGCGTGGCTAAAGTCGGCGACCACCGCGCCGGGGTAACGGGAGGACATGTCGCCAACGGTTGTCCTCATTCGCTCATAGCCCTGGCCCATGTGCTGGTGGAAGACGTCAGTGTAACGAGATGCGATCTCAGCCTCAGTGATATCAAGCTTCGTTTTTTGTGTGAGGAAAGGCTGCAGGAAAAAGGCCGCCCTGATTTTCCTGCCTGCCATGAGGGATAACATCTTATCCCAGTCGTCCCGCCAGACGTCCCCCAATGCGTTGCGCCAAGCATCGGTGCCGTAACCTGATTCCTTGCGGAGAGCGGTGAGATGCAGCATGTCCTCTTGAAACTCCGCACTGTCCAGCGTGCAGCGCAGCAGAGCACTGTGTCGCAGGATCCAGCTTACAGTCGTCCGGAAAGAAGCCATGCTGGTTGTCAGTGCGAACCCAGATTCAAAGGTCGCCCAGTTGTAAGGGAAGCCCGGCCTAGGGTCTCCGAAGAAGGGTTGGTACATATTGTTCCCACCGTCGTAGACGATGATCATGTCGGGGGCGGCATTCAGTACTTCAAGCAGCAGCAAAAGCAGCTCCTGCCGCGAGATGAAACTGACGACACCATAGTTGTACACCCGTACATTCGTGTGGCCTTCGGCATGAAAAATTTCTTGGAGAGCCTGCGGGAGAGATGGGTCGCCGGTATTAACAGTAGAACCGCCTAGCATGAATATACGGTATTCCCCGGGAGTTGCCTTTGCCGGCTCGAACCTGTCTCTGGTGCCGGAAAAGGCTGTGTAAGGCGCAGTCTCACGGAAATGATAAGCCGGGGTGAATCGGAGTTGGACAGAGTCCAGGCGGAAGAGGCCCTCAAGGGAGGCCAGGACTATCACGAGAACGAAAAAAATGGAGCGGTGACTGCTCCAAGAACACCTCAGCAGTGCGTAGAAACAACCGGCAAGTACACCTGCCAGCCCTAGAATCATACTCAGATAGCCATAAGAAAAGCCAAATACTACGGGCTGAGCAGAAACATGTCCATAGAGGGGCCACACAAGGTACAAGGCTATGAAGAAAATGAGGAAATTCCCCAACAGGGGCAGGGCGGCATATCTGTCTTGTGACTTGTTCTGCCTGGTTTCTTTAGTCAAGTCGTGCATAGCGTCTTTCTTCGTGTGAGTTGTCGGGCTAGGCTCTAATGTACTGCCCCTCGTTTAGCAAGCGTCGGCTAACAGCCCGTTGCAAAAGGCTGTCTTCGGCTAATCTCCCTTTCCGATGATCGCGAAGGGCATGATTGCGCAGCATCGCTCCTGGGCCATGATCACGATGGCCAGGCAGGCCAGTGAGGGGTGCTGATCCGTCCAGATCAACGCAAACCAGGCGTCGGCCCAACCCCTCGGGGTGCCGCACCCCGTCTTGACTCGCATCAGCAGGCCGAGGTTGAAGCCTGCCACGTGGAGCAGGTAGCGTTTCTGGACGTTCTCCCGGCCCGGAGCCAGACCCGACGCATCCCGCCGGAGCGGTCCAGGGTATGCTCGAAGCTGCGCTCCACAAGTTCCGTTCGCAACCTTCCCAGAGACTTTCCAACCTCGGAC
>NZ_JAKZKX010000051.1 GCF_022808715.1 Fundidesulfovibrio agrisoli | reverse complement strand
CGGCACGGATTCGCTGGATGAAAGCTGAAGAAAATCCCGAAGCGAGAGCGAATCGGCGCACCGCCACTCAATCCCGCGCTCGCTCTCGATGCCCTCGAAATATCCCATGAGGTGCATCCGGAAATACCGGCCGGGCGGAATCGATGGGCGGCCCTTGTCGGAATAGAAGGGGTTGCACAGCTTCTCGGCGAAGACGTCGAAGCCGGACTTACGTAGGATCAGCTGGAGACGGTCGTAAAAGGCGTGTCCGCGTGAACTGGGAATTTCATCCCAGGCCAAATACATCTTCCCTTGCTGGTCGCCCTGACGGCCAAGACCCATCGCTTCACCTCCGCCCGCTCGATGGCCGGATTCTCGGTCACTTGGCAGTGTTTTTCAACACGCAGCTAACTGTCCAAGAAACCCTGGACCGCTACAATTGCATGCCGTAAGCTCATATCATGCACAACTACGCGCGCGACTCAGGGCCTCAAGGCGCATGGCAACGTCACCAGCATACGGACAGGGACACATGTGGGCGAGTGTTCAACCCGTGAAGTCCGTCTATCTGACGGATTCCAAGCAGACGCCCGAGCCTGCCAGGGTTGGCAGTCGGGGTTATTGCTAAGTCGGTGGCAGTGCGGTTGATCACGGTCCATTCGCTTCTCAGTAACTGTAAGGTGTCCAGTTTTATGGGGGTGTCCCCACTTTTGTGAAGAGGTATTCCCTACTTTATCCCTGGGCGACAAAAAAAACAACGTCTATCTATATACAAGAAGCGCCTCGATAAGGTATATGCCTTCTGCCGAACGTTATATAAATAGATGCAGTGAGGCGCTTGAGCATGAATCTCGTTAGGCTTGTATATCTTACTGTTCTTATTGTGCTGATGGCTACAGCGACAAGCTGGTCGCAAGAGTTGAAAAAAGTGCTCATCGTTTACGATGGAACAGGATCAAGGGCCTGGAGCGGTGAACTTTCAACGATACAGTTAAAGAATATACTCAGTCATTTCAACGCAGAAGTTGTTTCGCATCCAGTTGATGCATATACAGCAAATGAGTCCTTGGCCTACGACGTTGTTTTTTATCTCGGAACAACGTTCAATGCGGCTCTGAGTCAAAGTTTCATAGGCGATTTGTTGAATACAGATACCAAAATATTCTGGATAAATTACAATCTGCATAAAGTTTCTTGGGGGAACACTCAGGAACAGTTCAAAAATAAGTTCGGGCTCTCCTATGTGAAGACGGTCAACACTTTGGAGTGGGCTAGTGTGGAGTACAAAGGTACCTGGCTACCACGTGCCGGAGGGGACTTGGCAGTGGTCACGCTAGAGACGAGAGCCGATACGGAGGTGCTCGCTTTGGCGAAGAGCGTAAACGAGACTGCACCTTATATCTTGCGCTCGAAAAATCTGTATTTCATTGCTGACAACCCTTTTGAAAATGTTTCTTACGCGGATAGAGCACTGGCATTTTGCGATATATTGCATGACGTACTTGAAAGCGGTGTGGCCGAAAGCCACCAAGCAGTGCTTCGAATAGAGGATGTACACACGCACCAAGACCCAACGCAACTCAGGGCCATCGCTGATTATCTGTATTCACGCAGGGTTCCATTCGCTATCAGTTTGATCCCCCAATATGAGGATCCGCGTCACGTCTACGGAGCTCCGTACTCTTCCACATGGTCCGAGGCCCCTGAGGCACTCGCGGCCGTACAGTACATGATTAAGCGAGGCGGGCGTATTGTCATGCATGGATACACGCACCAGTACTCCAGCATAAAGAATCCTGATAGTGGCGTGACAGCTGAAGATTGGGAGTTCTACCGGGTTGCTCGCAGGACCGATGGATCAGAGCGCTACGTGGGCTTCATCCCAGAGGATAGCGAACAGTGGGTTACAGACCGGATAACCATGGGCTTGAGCCTGCTCAAGAAGAGCAACCTCTCCCCTGTGGCTTGGCTCACGCCACATTACCTCGCCTCGCCCATGGACTATTCAGTATTTGCACGTTATTTCCCCTTGGCACTGGATCGAGGCGTTTATTTCGCACAAGATTCCAACGGGAATTATCAATTCAGAGAACAGTATGCTCCGTACCCAATGGAGCGCGACGCCTACGGTACGAAACGCCTGCCAGAGACCTGCAACTACATAAGCCCGTATGAGATCCCACCGCGTCTGCCTGCTGACGCCGTTGGACTGGCGCGGCTCGTGAAGGTGGTGCGCGACGGCTGGGCCGGGTGCTACTTCCATCCTTTCCTGGATATATCCTACCTTAAAGAGATGGTAGAGGGCATCCAGGCTGAGGGCTACACGTTCGTAGCGGTGGGCAAGGCTCCACCCGTGGCCCCGGTAGGAGGAATATCCACGTTGCTGCTCACCGCGCAATAAGACGCATCACTTGGAGTTGCCCCCGCTTAGCAGCCCGTTGCAAAAGGCTGTCTTCGGCTAATCTCCCTTTCCGATGATCGCGAAGGGCATGATTGCGCAGCATCGCTCCTGGGCCATGATCACGATGGCCAGGCAGGCCAGTGAGGGGTGCTGATCTGTCCAGATCAACGCAAACCAGGCGTCGGCCCAACCCCTCGGGGTGCCGCACCCCGTCTTGACTCGCATCAGCAGGCCGAGGTTGAAGCCTGCCACGTGGAGCAGATAGCGTTTCTGGACGTTCTCCCGGCCCCGGAGCCAGACCCGACGCATCCCGCCGGAGCGGTCCCGGGTATGCTCGAAGCTGCGCTCCACAAGTTCCGTTCGCAACCTTCCCAGAGACTTTCCAACCTCGGACGATATCCGGGCGCGGTTGTTGTACACGGCGCGCCGGGCT
>NZ_JAKZKX010000050.1 GCF_022808715.1 Fundidesulfovibrio agrisoli | reverse complement strand
CGGTCCTGGCGTATTTGAAGAACACCCGTCCCGCCGGGCGGCGGACAGGCCGCACCGGGAGCCGGGCGGAGGCGTCCACGGCCTTACCGTATCGTTCTGGCATTCGAGACAGGAGAGACCATGACCGCAAGCGGCGGATTCCCCTTCCTGACCACCTTGATGGTTTTGCCCCTGGCGGCGGCCCTGGCCGCGCTCCTCCTGCGGCGCGAGGCCGCCGTCAGGTGGTTCACCCTGGCGGTGGGGCTCTTGGAGCTGGGCCTGGCGGTTCCGCTGCTCAGCTTCCGGCCCTCGCAGCCGGGCTTCCAGTTCGTGGAGCTGGCGGACTGGGTGCCCCAGTGGGGCATGCACTACCACCTGGGCCTGGACGGGCTGAGCCTCATCATGGTGCTGCTCTCGGTGTTCCTGCTGCCGCTGTGCGTGCTGTGCTCCTGGACGTACATCACCAAGCGCATCAAGGAGTTCCACATCTGCCTGCTGGTGATGACGGCGGCCTGCGTGGGCGTGTTCTCCGCGCTCGATTTCGTGCTGTTCTACGTGTTCTGGGAGGCCATGCTGGTGCCCATGTTCCTGCTCATCGCCGTGTGGGGCGGGCCGGAGCGGCGCTACGCATCGCTGAAGTTCTTCCTCTACACCCTGGCGGGCAGCACGCTCCTGCTGGTGGCCATCATCGCCTTCAGGGCCGTGGGGGGCAGCTTCTCCATACCCGAGTTGCTGGGGCATGAGTTCCCGGTCACCTTCCAGCGCTGGGCCTTTTTGGCCATGGCCCTGGCCTTCGCCATCAAGGTGCCCATGTTCCCCTTCCACACCTGGCTGCCCGCGGCGCACGTGCAGGCCCCCAGCGCGGGCAGCGTGATCCTGGCGGCGGTGCTACTCAAGATGGGCACCTACGGCTTCATGCGCTTCTGCCTGGGCCTGACCCCCGAGGCCAGCCACTTCTTCGCCCCGCTGATGATCGGGCTCTCGGTGATCTCCATCCTCTACGGCGGGTACACGGCCCTGGGGCAGACCGACCTCAAGCGCATGGTGGCCTACTCCTCGGTGGGGCACATGGGCTTCGTGACGCTGGGCATCTTCATGTTCAACATGCAGGGCCTCACGGGGGCGCTGATGCAGATGCTCAACCACGGCATCACCACGGGCGCGCTGTTCATGATGCTGGGCGCGGCCTACGAGCGCAGCCACAGCCGCGAGATGGCCGACCACATGGGCATGGGCAAATACCTGCCCGCGTTCATGGGCCTGTGGGGGCTGTTCGCGCTGTCCTCCCTGGGGTTCCCCGGCACCAACAGCTTCGTGGGCGAGCTTCTGGTGCTCACCGGGGCCTTCAAGGCCAACCTCTGGGCCGGGGCGCTCTCTATCCCCGGGGCGCTGCTGGCGGCGGCCTACATGCTGCGCGCCACGCGGAGCATGGCCTGGGGCCAGCCCGCCACGGCGAAAGGCTGGGCGGACCTGAACATCCGGGAGTGGACGGCCCTGGTGCCGCTGGCGGTGCTGGTGATCTGGATCGGCTTCGCGCCCGGACTGGCCATGCGCTCCATGGAGCCCACCGTGGCCCGGCTGCTCGAGCACGTGAACACCCGCACGGCCCTGGCCCACAAGGACGCCGCGCCGTCGCTGGCAGGGCCGCCGCTGGCAGGGCCGGGAGCGGACCCGCAAACGATCATCGCGGAGGTGACGCCGTGAGCGCCCTGGTGCAACTGGCCCCCGAAGCGGGCATGGCGGCCCTGGCCCTGCTGTTCCTGATCGAAGCCCTGGACTTCGCCAAACTTGGCGCGCTGCGGGCCTGGGCCGCGGCCGCCGTGGCCGCGCTTGCGCTGCTGGCCCTGGGGCAGCGGGGCGTGCTGTTCGGGGGCTGCTACAGCCTGGACGCGCTCTCGCAGTTCTTCAAGGCCGCCGTGGCCGTGGGCTTCTGCGTGGTGGTGGCCATCGGCTCCCGCCCGCGCGAAGTGGAGGAGGCCAAGCAGCCCGACTACTTCATGCTCCTGGCCATATCCTCCCTGGGGCTGATGCTCCTGGCCTCGGCCACGGAGCTGGTGACCATGTACCTGGCCCTGGAGCTTGCCTCCCTGAGCCTCTACGCCGTGGCACCGCTGCGCGCCCAGAGCCGCCCGGCCGCCGAGGCCGCCGTGAAGTACATCATGTACGGGGCCATGGTCACGGCGCTCTCGCTCTATGGCCTGTCGCTCATCATGGCGGCGCAGCACACCACCTACGTGGCCGAGCTGGCCGCCAAGCCCTGGAGCGTCGCCGCCGCGCCCCTGGCCGTGATCGGGCTGGCGCTCTACCTGACGGGGTTCCTGTTCAAGCTGGCCCTGTTCCCGTTCCATTTCTGGTGCCCGGACGTGTACCAGGGAGTGGGCAACGAGACGGCTGCCTTCGTCTCCACGCTGCCCAAGCTGGGTGCGCTGGCCGTGCTGGTGCGCCTGGTGGGCGCCATCGGGCTGGACGCCCAGACCGCCGACGCGCTGGCCGCGCTGGCCGCGCTCTCCATGACGGCGGGCAACTTCTCGGCCCTGGTCCAGAAGGATCTCAAACGCCTGCTGGGCTTCTCCAGCGTGTCCCACGCGGGCTACGCGGCCATGGGGCTGGTGGCGGGCGGCCCGGACGGGCTGACCTCGGCCGCTTTCTACGGCGTGTGCTACCTGCTGATGAACCTGGCGGCCTTCTATGTGGTCTGCCGAGTGCGCCAAGACGGCCAGAACCCCACGCTCTCCGACCTGGACGGCCTGTACCGCACCTCGCCGGGCATGGCCTTCGTGCTGCTGGCGGCGGCGTTCTCGCTGGTGGGGCTGCCGCCCACGGCGGGCTTCACGGGCAAGTTCTTCCTGCTGAGTTCCTTGTGGGGCCACGGGCACGACTGGCTGGTGATCGTGGCGGTGCTGAACACGGCTATCGCCATCTATTACTACCTGAACATGGTGCGCCACGCCTACACCGCCGAGCCCGCCGCCGAAGGGGCCTCCCCCGTTGCGGGCGGGCTTGCGCCCCTGCTGGGGGCCTCGCTGGCGGTCTGCCTGCTGGGTGTCGGGCTTTATCCCGCGCCGCTGCTGGGCCTGGCCCAGGCGGCGGCCAAGGTCGTGCTGCCGTAACGCCGCGTGGAAGCCTCCCTTTCTGGGCGCGAAGCCAGAAGGGAGTCGAGAGGGAGGAACTCCCTCTCGCGGGGTCCAGGGGCGGCGCCCCTGGCCGCCGGAGGCTTCTTTCTTCGGGTGCAACGCTGCTAGGTGAGGAAGCCTCCGGCGGGGGGGGGGGGGGGGGGGGGGGGGGGGGGGGGGGGGGGGGGGGGGGGCGCGG
>NZ_JAKZKX010000005.1 GCF_022808715.1 Fundidesulfovibrio agrisoli | reverse complement strand
CGGCTTGCTTCAGGATGCTCAGGATCTGACTGTCGGAGTAGCGGGACGTCTTCATGTAAAATCTCCTCGCCTGGGTTTACGAGAAAATTCTACTTTTCAGAACAACCTTTTATTGGGGGGATTACCGCATGAACAACGCTGCCGCGCTGAAGCCCATCATCTAGGTTGTAGGTCTAATCGTATTATCGATTTCCAGACTCATCCTGGATTGATCCTGCGGAAGGACTTGGCCCGATTCTTTGTCGGAAAGTTCGCCTGCTCACTTCGACCCCACAAGCCACGCCAACCGCCTCAACGAGACCAATATTAGCAATTATCGGGCTTGCGATTCAAGCAAAATATAATCGGTCGTCGCATATTCCTTCAATATTCTTCCCGTACCTACCACTAGAGTCAGGAAATGAGCACCATTCAAAAACAGTTCGGGTAGAATATTATTGAGTTACGCCGCCATAGCGAGTTGACTCAGGAACGGATGGCTGAACTCTCCGGGCTCTCCCTCCAGTGTATTGGCGAGATTGAGCGCGGCACTCGAGTTCCCTTCCTCACCAGCACGGAAGGCTTGTCGAACGTTTCAACCTTCAAATTGCCGTGTGACCTTTTCCCCACAAGCACCACCTCCCTAGCCTACTTTATATTTAGTGAAACGGGCTTGGGACAAATTCTCCGCACAACGAAAAAGGGGCTACGGCTTGTTACCGTAACCCCTTGTGTTCTCGTGGTGCCGAGGGAGAGAATTGAACTCCCGACACGGGGATTTTCAGTCCCCTGCTCTACCAACTGAGCTACCTCGGCGCGAGGAAGAGTCGTCTATCGGCTTTCGCTCAGGTTGGCAAGTCCTTTTCCCATTTCAGGCGCGATAAAATTTCATTCACCAGGGGTTCCAGGCTCGGGCGCGCCTTTGCGGAGATGGGCACGCCGTCGGGATAGCGGCCCATGACCCAGGCCTTGCCGTCCTCGTCCAGGGTGTCCCACTTGTTGAGCGCCAGGATGCGCGGAACCTTATCCAGCTCCATTTCCTCCAGGATGGACTCCACGGCCTCAACCTGCCCGGCCAGCTCGCGGTGTCCGGCGTCGGCCACCAGGATGAGCAGGTCCGCGCTTTCGAGCTCCTCCAGGGTGGCCTGGAAGGCCTCCTTGAGCTCCTTGGGAAGCTGGCGGATGAAGCCCACCGTGTCCGTGAGCACCAGCTCGCGCTCCTGCGGGAAGCGCAGCCTGCGGCTCACGGGGTCCAGGGTGGCGAAGAGCTTGTTCTCGGCAAGCACTTCGGACTGGGTCAGGGTGTTGAGCAGCGTGGACTTCCCGGCGTTGGTGTAGCCCACCAGCGAGACGATAGGCAGCCCGGCCTTGGCCCGCCTGTCGCGTATCTGGGCGCGCTGCTTGCGCAGCTCCTGCAGCTCGCGCTTGATGCGGGTGATGCGCTCGCGGATGCGGCGGCGGTCCACCTCCAGCTTGGTCTCGCCGGGGCCGCGCCCGCCGATGCCGCCCATGAGCCGGCTCATGGCCGGGTTCTTACCCACCAGCCGGGGCAGCGTGTACTTGAGCTGGGCCATCTCCACCTGCAATTTGCCCGAGCGCGAGGTGGCCCGTTGGGCGAAGATGTCCAGGATGAGCTGGGTGCGGTCCAGAATCTTGCGCTCGGTCAGGTCGGCCAGGTTGCGCATCTGGGCCGGGGTCAACTCCCCGTCGAAAAGCAGCACCGCCGCGCCCGAGGACAGGGCCATGATCTCAAGCTCGGAGAGCTTGCCCTTGCCGATGATGGTGCGCGGGTTCACCTGGGGCACGCGCTGCAGCACCCTGCCCGTCACCTTGAGACCGGCCGTGGAGGCCAGGGCCTCCAGCTCGTCCAGGGAGGCCTCCAGCTCCAGGCGCGGGGCGCTGCCCACGCCCACCATGATGGCCCGGTCGGAGACGCCCGCCTCGGACCCGGCCACGGGCTGGTCCAGCCGGGCGAACTCGTCCTCCAGGGCCTGGGTCATGGCCTCGAAGTCGAGGTCCAGGCGGTCCCAGGGGGCCGGGGGCAGCACCTCCCAGGGGTCGCCGCCCTCGCCTTCGGCCGTCTTGGGCAGCAGGTGAGCGGCGTAGAGCCGGTCCGGCGCGGCCATGTCGTCCACGGTCAGGGCGGCCACGGAGTCCAGGCGCAGGAAGAGCATGTCCGTGAGGTCTTCCTTGTCCAGCCCGGCGTCGTGCAGGTGCGTGTGCAGCAGGCGCAGGCCGCGCAGGCGGCCCGAGCCCAGGCGGGCGCGGGGAAGCTCCGGGATGTAGATGGCGTGGGGCTCCCCGACGAGGACCATGTCCGGCCTGCCCTTGCGGTCTATGAGCAGGCCCACCTGCCTGCCGATGCCGTGGGAGATGGCCGCCAGTTCGCGGGCCTGGTCCGGGGTGTAGCCGGCCTGGGGGGGATAGCGCCGGGTGTAGAGCCGCTCGAGGGCCTTGAGCTGGCTGGGTTTGAGTCCTTCGGTGTTGCCTTGGGCTTTGCTGGCGATGGGGAACCTCCCGGGGCGCTCCGTCCGAAGCGGGCCCCTGCCCCGCTGATGTAGGACAGCCCAGGGCCGGAGGCAAGGGGGGCGCGGGAGAACGTCAAGCCCCCGGAGCGGCCGCGAGGCCGCTCCGGGGGCCGACATATTGCCTCTCCCGCGAAGCCGGAGGGGATTCCAAAGGGAGGAACTCCCTTTGGCCGCCGGAGGTCCTCCTCCTGTGCGGCCCGCCGCTGCGACACTAGGCCCGGCCCAGGTACTCCGCGATCATGGCGTCGTAGGCCGAGGTGGCCTTGAAGGTCTCCAGGGCCATCTTGTGGCGCAGGGCCAGGGGTGCCTGCATCTTGTTGGCCTTGAGGGCCTCGGTGATCTCGCCGTAGTACGCCGGGGAGGGCACAACCAGGATGGAATGGAAGTTCTTGGCCGAGGCCCGCAGCATGGTGGGCCCGCCGATGTCGATCTGCTCCACGGCGGCCTTGAGGTCGGCCTTCTGGGCCACGGCCTTGGCGAAGTCGTAGAGGTTCACGCAGATGAGGTCGAAGGGCTTGAGGCTGAATTTCTCCAGGGTCTCAAGATGCTCGGGGTTGTCCTTGTCGGCCAGGATGCCCGCGTGGATGTGGGGGTGCAGGGTTTTGACGCGTCCGCCGAGCATCTCGGGGAAGCCGGTGACCTGATCGACCGCCGTCACCGGCAGGCCTGCGTCGGTCATGGCCTTCTTGGTGCCGCCGGTGGAGACCAGCTCCACACCGTTGCCGGAGAGGAACGCGGCGAACTCGGCCAGGCCGGATTTGTCGGTGACGGAAAGGATGGCCCTGCGGATAGGCAATAATTCCATGTCTGCCTCGCTTTTTGCTTGGCAGTGCCAAATCCGGCGGCTCTTGGCAACCCGTGGGCCGGGCCCTCCCCAGGCTTTTGGTTGGTTCCCGGTCCGGCCGCCGGGAGCGAACCGGACCGGAAACCAATGGGGGAGGGGAGATTCGTTGAAAATTTCCGGCTAGGCCGCCCGCTCCAGGTGCACCTTGAGCTCAGTGGCGCAGGCGTGGGTGGGGTCGTGCTCCAGGATGCGCTCCAGCTGGGCCTTGGCCTCGGCCTCGCGCCCCTCGACCACCAGGCAGCCCGCCAGGGTGTAGCGGATGTCGTGCTTGAGCGGGTCGATGGCCAGGTAGCCTTCCAGGTAGGGCATCACCTCGGCCACGCGGCCGGTGCCGTGCCCCAGGCGGATCAGGCTGTAGAGCGCGACCATGTTCTCGGGGTTGAACTCCAGGGCCTGGCTGAAGTGGTCGAAAGCGGTTTCGGTTTCGCCCTTCTCCATCTCGATGAGCCCCATGCCGGCCAGGGCCTTGTCGCCGGCCTCAAGGTTCGCGGCCTTGCGGTAGTGCCCGTAGGCCTCGTCCAGGTTGTTGCGGTGCACGGCCACCGTGGCCAGCCCCAGATAGGGGGCGGGGTGGCTGCCGTTGGCCCCTGCGGCCTTGAGGTAGTATTCCTCGGCCTTTTCCAGGTCGCCCATGAACAGGTAGCACTCGCCCAGTTCCTTGTTGATTTCGTAATCCAGATGACCACTCATGACAGTCCCCTCCGGTGCGTGAACAATCAGGCCGATATCCCTCCCGGGCCTGGCGCTCATCAGTTCGCTTGCGCGTTGTGGGGAACCCTCCTGGCCCCCGCCTCCCCTCGAACAATCCGCCCTTGCCGTTCACGTCCCTCCCGGGGACCGGCAAGTCGGCGGAAACCACTTAGCAAGGCCTGTGCCAAGCCTTGTTCCAGGCAATTTCCGCCGCCGGGGCTCTCCCGCCGCGAGGGGGAGCACCTCCCGTGCCGGAGGGCGCTTTTGCGATTCAAGTTCTGCAATTTCATTGCGTTAACAATTGGAACGGTTGTTGCTAGCCAGAGTGCCGAGGCGGCGCGGCGTCAAGCGCCACACCGGGAAAAATCCGCCGCCACCCAAGGAGCGACGCCATGTCGGACTTATACGGAGCCAACACCCCCCTGATCGCCAAGGTGATGGACCTGCGCCTGGAGCGTCAAAACCTCGTCGTGTCCAACCTGGCCAACATCAACATCCCCGGCTACAAGGCCCGCACTCTGGAGTTCGAGAACCAGCTCCAGCAGGCCATCGGCTCCCAGGAGATGCGCGACAACCTGAGCCGCACCAGCGGCAAGCACGTTCCGGGCACCTTCGACGTGGAAGCCTACAAGGGCGAGAGCCTCAAGGAATTCAAGCCCCGCACCATCTACGGGGCCGACGCCGTGGACATGGACAAGGAAATGACCACCATGGCCAAGAACTCCCTCATGTACAACGCCCTGACCACGGTGATGAAATCCAACTTCGACGGCATCCAGAAAGTCATCATGGATGGAGGCAGGTAATCATGGACTTCCTGACCGCACTCGACGTCGGCGGGTCCGCGCTGACCGCGCAGCGCACCTACATGAACGTGATCTCCATGAACCTGGCCAACGCCAGGACCACGCGCACGGCCGACGGGCAAGGACCCTACCAGCGCAAGTCCGTGGCGCTCGAATCCACGAGGGTCACGCCCTTCGGCAAGGCCATGGACCAAGCCCTGGGCCAGGAGCTCCAGGGCGTGCGAGTCACGGGCGTGGTCAACGACAGCCGCCCGGCCAAGCAGGTCTACGAGCCCGGCCACCCCGACGCCGACCAGAACGGCTACGTCAGCTACCCCGACATCAACGTGGTGGAAGAGATGACCAACATGATCCAGGCCACCCGCAGCTACGAGGCCGAAACCTCCACCATCAACACCATCAAGGCCATGTACAACAAGGCCCTCGAGATGGGCCGCTAGGAGAGACGCCATGGCCATCAACTCCATCGCCATGAACGCCTACCGCACCGCGCTGGGCCAGGCCCAGGGTTCCGCCCGCAGCGCGGAAAGCACCGTTTCGCAGGGCCTGGGCAAAACCGGGGGCGCGCAGAAGTCCGGCTTCATGGACGCGCTCAAGAACTCGGTGGGCGAGGTCAACGCGGAGCAGCTCAAGAAGGACCAGATGGTCTCCTCCTTCGCCACCGGCGAGAACCAGAACGTGCACGAGCTGATGATCCAGCTGCAGAAGGCGGGGCTGGCCATGTCCATGACCTCCACGGTGCGCAACAAGGTTCTGGATATGTACAAAGAACTCGTGAAGATGCCCTTCTAGCCGGTTAGCACAAGGAGAAGCACCCCATGCCCGCACTGCTCAAATCCCTCTGGGAACAGGCCACCCGCTTCTGGGCCGCCCGCACCATGGCCCAGCGCGTCTTGTTCGCGGGCGTGGCCGTCTCCGTGGTGGCGGCCTTCGCGCTGATGATCTTCTGGTTCAACCAGCCCGACTACAAGGTGCTCTTCTCCAAGTTGAGCCAGGAGGACGCGGGGCGCGTCATGGAGAACCTCAAGGCCTCCAAGACCCCCTACAGGATCGAGGACAACGGCCAGACCATCCTGGTGCCCGCCGAATTCGTGAGCGAGACGCGCATCCGCATCGCCGGCGACGGCAAGCTGCGCGGCGCGGGCCTGGGCTTCGAGGTCTTCGACGACACCAAGGTGGGCCAGACCGACTTCGTGCAGCGCATCAACTACCAGCGCGCCCTGCAGGGCGAACTGGCCCGCACCATCGGCGAGTTCCCCCAAGTGGAGAAGGCCCGCGTGCACCTGGTGCTGCCCCAGCGCAGCCTCTTCATCGAGGAGCAGCGCAAGCCCAGCGCCTCGGTGGTGCTCACGCTCAAGAACGGAGCCAAGCTCGAGCCCAAGCAGGTCCAGGGCATCGTCAATTTCGTGGCCATGAGCGTCGAAGGGCTGGACCCGAGCCGCGTGACCATCACCGACACGGCCGGCAAGATCGTCTACCAGGCCAAGGACGGCGGCAGCATCGACGGCATGACCTCCTCCCAGTTCGAGTTCCGCAACAACTACCAGAACAACCTGGAGCGCCGCATCGAGGAACTGCTGACCCCCATCGTGGGCGGCGGCAAATCCATCGCCAAGGTTTCGGCCAACCTGGACTTCTCCCAGAAGGTCACCAAGCGCCAGAGCTTCGACCCCAACAAGACCGTGGTGCGCTCCGAGACGCGCGAGGAATCCTCCACCAACCAGAAGGCCAACGTGGACGGCTCCGTGCCCGAGACCAACTTCCGGGGCGACGGTTTCTCCGGCACCCAGAACAAGGTGGACCAGGCCTCGGAAAAGCGCATGACCAACTACGAGATCGACTCCGAACAGCAGGAGATCGTCTCCCCCTCCGGGGAGTTGCAGCGCCTTTCGGTCGCGGTTATCGTGGACTACATTCAGGACCCGAACAGCAAGGAAGTGAAGTTCATCCCCAGGTCCGCCGAAGAGCTGGAGCGCATCAAGCAGGCCGTGTCCAACGCGGTGGGCTTCGACTCCAGGCGCGGCGACACCATCGAAGTCAGCAGCATGGCCTTCGGCGAGCGCGAGCTCTACACCGAGCCCAGCCTGACCCAGAACATGCTGGAATACGCCCAGCGCCTGGGCAAGCCCTTCCTCAACGGCCTGCTGGTGTTCCTCTTCCTGCTGCTGGTGGTCCGCCCGGTGGTCATGGCGCTCATCCGCCCCCGCGTCACCCGCGAGGAGATCGAGCAGATCAGCCGCCTGCCCGAGGGCGAGCGCCGCATCGCCCTGGCCGAACCGGAGGAGGAGGAGACCGAACATGTGGAAGTCTCCAAACGCCTGGAGAACGCCAAGATTCTGGCGCAGCAGCTTTTCGAAACAAACTCCGAGCAGGCCATCCTGATCCTGCGCGGGTGGCTCAAGCAGGAGGCCTCCTAAGCCATGAACCTGACCGGACCGCAAAAGACCGCCGTTCTCTGCCTGGCGCTCGGCGACAAATTCTGCTCCGAGGTGTTCAAACGCATGGAGCGCGGCGACATCGCCCGCATCTCCAAGGCCATGCTGGAAATCGACACCGTGGAGAAGGAGGACGTTGAGGAGGTGCTCAGGGAGTTCAACGAGTCCATGCAGTACGGTCAGGACCTGCTGGTGGGCGGCGCGGACACCGTGAAGCGCATGCTCAGCAAGACCCTGGACTCCGACACGGCCAAATACATCATGGACTCGCTGGAGATCACCTCCGGCCCCATCCCCTTCCAGGAGCTGGGCAACACCTCGCCGCGCATCCTGGCGCAGATCCTGCGCAACGAACATCCGCAGACCCTGGCGCTCATCCTGGGGCACCTGCAGCCGGACCAGGCCGCGGAGCTGCTCCAGAACCTGCCCTCGGGCGTGCGCGCCGAAGTGCTGCTGCGCCTGGCCAGGCTGGAGGCCGTGGCCGAGGAGATGCTCGTGGAGGTGGACAGGGTGCTGCAGAACCAGCTCATCGCCATGGGCGGCAAGGAAGGCAAGAAGGTGGGCGGCGTGCCCGCGGTGGCCGAGATCCTCAACGCGGTGGACCGCGCCACGGAGGAGGAGGTCCTCTCCGAGATCGAGGAGGAGTCCGCCCAGATGGCCGAGGACATCCGCAACCTCATGTTCGTGTTCGAGGACGTCAAGGTTCTGGACGACCGCTCCATCCGCGAGCTGCTCAAGGAGGTCTCCAACGAGGAGCTGACCCAGGCCCTCAAGGGCGCCTCCGACGAGCTCAAGGAGAAGTTCTTCAAGAACCTCTCCGAGCGCGCGGCCACCATGATCCGCGAAGACCTGGAGATCATGGGCCCCGTCCGCCTGGCGGACGTGGAGGCGGCCCAGCAGAACGTGGTCAAGACGGTGCGCAGGCTGGAGGCCGAGGGCAAGATAGCCATCGGCAGGGGCGGCGGCGATGTCTTCATCTGATGCTTCCACGCAGGGCTTCCTGCCCGGCAACGCCAGGGTGGTCATGGGCGTCGGGGCCAACGGCCCCGCCGAGATGACCGTCCACGAGATCGAGGGCGCCAAGACCCAGACCCTGGACGAGAAGACCGAGCTGGAGTTCTGGGCCAGGGTCCGGGCCAAGGCCCAGGCCAAGGCCCGCGAGATCCTGGAGCAGGCCCTGGCCGAGGCCGAGGCCGTGCGCGCCCAGGCCCGGGAGGAAGGCTTCCAGCAGGGGCTGGTCGAGGCGTCCCAGGCCTGCGAGGCCCAGCTGGCCGCCATGGGCGGCACCCTGGCCGGGACCATGCAGGGCATCGAGGCGGAACGCCCCAGGCTGTGGGCCGTGCACCGTCAGGAATTCGCCGCCCTGCTCAAGATGGCGGTGGAGAAGGTGCTGCACACCGAGCTCTCCCAGCGCCGCCAGGAGATACTTTCCAACCTGCTGGACCAGGCCATCGACCTGATGGACACCCGCAAGGGCTTCACCGTGCTGGTCAGCCCCCAGGACGAGGAGACCGTGGCCCACCTGCTGGAGGAGGCCAAGAAGGCCCACCAGGGCATGGGCCACTGGCGCGTCAAGGCGGACCCCAGCCTGGAGGCCGGAGGCGTGCGCCTGGAGTCCGACGCGGGCATCGTGGACAACTCCGTGGACACCCGCTTCGAACAGATTTCCGACCTGCTGGACCGCGTCGGCTTCGACGACGCCCAGCCCTGACCCCATGGACGCACAAGCCTGCCTGAGCCTGCTCGACGGCCTGGACCCCGTGCGCACCTACGGCAAGGTGAGCAAGGTGGTGGGCCTCATCGCCGAGGGCAAGGGCATCAAGGCCCCGCTGGGCGCGGTCTGCCAGCTGCTGCCCGAGGGCTCCACCAGGGAGGATGCGGGCATCCCGGCCGAGGTGGTGGGCTTCCGGGACGACTCCTGCCTGCTCATGCCCTACGGCGACCTGCGCGGCATCGGCCAGGGCTGCCTGATCCGCAACACGGCCACCCCGCCCCTGCTGCCCGTGGGCAGGCGCTTCCTGGGCCGCGTCATCGACGCCTTCGGCAACCCCATCGACGACAAGGGCCCCATCGACCCCAGGCGCTACTACCCCCTGTTCAACGACCCTCCCCCGCCCATGAGCCGCCCGCGCATCAGCGAGCCCATGGACGTGGGCGTGCGCGCCATCAACGGCCTGCTCACCCTGGGCAAGGGCCAGCGCGTGGGCATCATGGCCGGTTCGGGCGTTGGCAAGTCCACGCTCATGGGCATGATCGCGCGCAACACCAAGGCCGACGTGAACGTGATCGGCCTGGTGGGCGAGCGCGGCCGCGAGGTGGTGGAGTTCATCGAGAAGGACCTGGGCCCCGAGGGCCTGGCCCGCTCCGTGCTGGTGGTGGCCACCTCGGACCAGAGCCCCCTGGTGCGCATGCGCGCGGCCTACGCGGCCACGGCCATGGCCGAATTCTTCCGGGACCAGGGCGCGGACGTGATCCTGATGATGGACTCCGTGACCCGCTTCGCCATGGCCGGGCGCGAGGTGGGCCTGGCTGCGGGCGAGCCCCCCACCACCCGCGGCTACACCCCCTCGGTTTTCGCGCACCTGCCCAAGCTGCTGGAGCGCGCCGGCCGCAGCGCCGCAGGCTCCATCACCGGCATCTACACAGTGCTGGTGGACGGCGACGACTTCAACGAGCCCATCGCCGACGCCGTGCGCTCCATCCTGGACGGGCACATGGTGCTCACCCGCGACCTGGCCGACCAGGGCCACTTCCCGGCCATAGACGTGCTGAAGAGCATCAGCCGCCTGCGCTCCGACGTGACCGGCAAGGAGGACCTCCAGGCCGGGCGTGAGGTCATCCGCATGCTGGCCACCTACCGCCGCGTGGAGGACATGGTGAACATCGGGGCCTACCAGGCTGGGGCCAACCCCGAGATCGACCAGGCCCTGCGCATGATCGGCCCCATCCGCGCCTATCTGCAACAGAGCGTGGGCGAGGCCGAGACCCTGGAAGGCTCCTTCGCGGCCCTGCACGGGCTGCTGGCCCAGGCCGCGGGCTGAGCCCGCCCGCCGGAAAAACGACGCCCGGGAACGGGCCGTGGCCGCGTCCCCGGGCGTGTTCACCCGCTGGCTTGATTCTTCCTATTTCACGAGCGCCAGGGTTCTCCTGGGCAGGGCCGAAGGCGCCTCGCCCCCTTCCGACTTGAGGTCGTCTATGAGCCCCTGGAGCACCTGGTTCTGCCTGGTCAGCTCCTCCACGGCCAGCGAGGCCTGGCCCATGGCCTGGGCCGTCTCCGCCGAAATTCCGGCCACCTGCTCGATGGAGCGGTTGATCTGCTCGCTGGCGGCGGACTGCTCCTCCGAGGCGGTGGCGATGGAGCGCACCTGGTCCGAGGCCTGGTCCACCAGGCGCACGATCTCCAGCAGGGAGTCGCCGGACTTCCTGGCCAGGCCGGTGGCGTCCTCGATGGCCTTGGCCGCCCGGTCCACGTTGTCCATGTTCTTGCGCGTGCCTTCCTGAATGCCCCTGATGGCGTCGCCCACCTCCTTGGTGGCGGTCATGGTCTTCTCGGCCAGCTTGCGCACCTCGTCGGCCACCACCGCGAAGCCCCTGCCCGCCTCGCCCGCGCGGGCCGCCTCGATGGCGGCGTTGAGGGCCAGCAGGTTGGTCTGGTCCGCGATGTCGGAGATCACGTTCATCACCTGCCCGATGCCCTCGGCCTGCCTGCCCAGGGTACCCATGTCGTTCTTGAGCTCCAGGGCCTGATTCTGCACTTCGCCGATGCTGGCCACCACCTCGCCCACGATGCCCTGGCCGTCCTGGGCTCGCTTGCGGGCGCTGTCTGACGTTTCGGCAGCCTGGGAGGCGTTCCTGGCCACTTCGAGGACCGTGGCGTTCATCTGCTCCATGGCCGTTGCCGTCTCGCCCACCCGCTGGGACTGCTCGTCCGCGCCCCGGGTGGACTGCCGGATCTGCATGGAGAGTTCGCCAGACGCCTCGGTGGCGACGCCCACCACCTCCTCCAGCTTGCGGGCCGCGTCCAGCATGCCCTCCGAGCGGGCGGAGAGAGCCTTGCGCGTGGCCTCCTCGGCCTGCTCCGTGGCCTCGCAGGCCTTGAGGCTCTCCTGGCGCGCCGCCTCCTGGGCCTGTTCGGACTCTGATATCTTGAGCTTGAGCGTCGACACCATGGAGCGGATGTTACCGGTCAGCCTGGCCAGTTCGAAGCGCTGCCTCCCGCCCACCTCGGCCGCGAGGTCCCCCCCGGCGATGGCCTCGGTGTAGTCCATGAGCGTCTCCACGGGCTTGAGGACCAGGGCGCGGATGAAGGCGATCACCACGCCCAGGATCAGCAGACCGGCCGCCAGCCCAATGCCGATGAGCACCTTGCTCTGCTCGATGGCCAGGGCGGCCAGATCCTCCTCGTAGGCGGTGGTGCCCACGATCCAGCTGGAATCGGGCACGTGCTTCCAGACCTGCACCTTCTCCTTGCCTTCGAACTCGTAGGTGTCGGTGCCCTCCTTGTTTGCCAGCACCTTTTTCATGAAGGCCATGCCGGAGAGATCCTTGCCGATCAGCTCCCGGTCCGGGTGCATTACCGTGACGCCGCCGCTGCTGATGACGTACGGGTAGCCCTTGTTGCCCACCTTCACCTTGTCGATGTACTGGTCCATGATGTTCTTGAGCGTGATGGAGATGGCCACCCCGCCGACGACCTTGCCGTCCTTGAGCACCGGGAAGCCGAAGGCCACCAGGTAGTTGCCGGTCATGCGGCTCTTGAAGGGCAGCAGAAGCTCGCCGGGCTTTCCGGCCAGGGACTCCACCACGTACTTGCGGTCGTGCAGGTCCAGGTTGTCCTTTTTCTGGCCCTGGGAATACAAAAAGTCCGTCTTGCCCGTGGGGGGGTAGATGAATGCCGCCTCGATCAGGTCGGACTTCTGTGTCAGGTTCTTGAGCATTTCAGCGACGCGCTCGCGCGTGGCCTCGGTGTCGTTGGTGAGGAAGTCCAGGGCGGCCTGGCTGTTGCCCAGGAACTTCACCTCGGAGCGCCAGCGCGACAGAAAGTCCTGCAGGACGTCCGCCATGGCCGCGTTGACCACCTGGAAGTTCCTGGTCTGCATCTCCACAGTGGAGCTTTTGGAGGATGAGGAGACATAGGCGACCACGCCCCCAAGGACGATGGCGAGGAGGATGAAAACGATGCCGAACAACGATCCCTGGATGCCTCTGAAGAATTTCGTCATACAGCTTCCTCTCTAGGGTCTGGTCTGATCGAGCAATCGAAACCGCCATAAGCCCCAGCGCACACCGATGCGCCATCAGGACAAGCCTGTATAGCCTGACACATGCGGATAATACAAGGGATTCCGCCATCCAGGGGCGGCAACCCGCACGATTGCACTCTCGGGCCGTTGCGGCTATTGTGCGGGAAAGCCAAAAGTGTATATCCTCTCCCGCCAGTCTCCACCGCGAAGACGTAAGGACCGCGCATGAAATTGAGCGACCTGGGAATCGGCACCCGACTCAGAGCCGGATTCGGGCTGATCACCCTTATCACCGCCTTGGTCGGCCTGTTCGCCATCTATCAGGCCCAAAGCCTCTCCACCCTGACCTCCGACCTCTACGACCACCCCTATACGGTCACCAACGCCATGCGCGACATCAGGGGCCACATCCGCATGGTGGAGACCATCCTGGCGGACATGGACCCGGGCGTAAGCCCGTCCAAGCTGGACCAGTTCAGCCGCCAGCTCCGGGACGCGGAAAAGAACATCCGCGAGCTGTTCCTGCTCGTCCACGAGCGGTTCCTGGGCAACCAGGCGGACATCGCCGTGGCCGAGGCCTCCTTCAATGAATGGTGCGTGCTCATCGACAAGGCCCAGGAGGCCCACAGGGACAAGCTGCCCGAAGCGACGCAACGCGAGGCGGTCCGGGCTGCCAGGGATCACACCCTCCAGCTGATCCACAAGACCCAGGCCATGATCGACTTCGCCACCAACAAGGCCGCCGAGTTCAACAAGAAGGCCGCCGAGACGGGAACCAGGGCCATATACTTCCTCGCGGCGTGCATCCTGCTGGCCTGCCTGTGCGGCATGCTGGTGGCCAGGTACATCACGGGCACCATCGTTCCGCCCCTGAAGCTCGTCACCCAGCGCTTGACGCAGATTTCGCGCGGCGACCTCGGTGAGGAGCTGACCTACCACTCCGGGGACGAGGTGGGCCAACTGGCCGACGCCTTCCGCTTCAAGCGCGGGAACCTCAACGCCAAGATCCGCCTGGCCGAATCCATCACCGCCGGTGATTTCAGCAGCGCGGACGACACCCCGGACTCAAGCGACGCCCTGGGCACGGCGCTGGTGCGGATGTCCGCGGCATTGCGCAAAGCCGCCGAGGCGTCGACGTACTCGAGCTGGGTCAAGACCGGGCGGAACAACCTGGGCGCGCTGCTGGCGGGCGAGCACGACCTGCGCGAGCTGAGCGACTCCGTGACATCTTTCCTGGCCAAATACATGGGCGCCCAGATAGGGGCGCTCTACATCCTGGCGGATGGCAGCCTCAGGCTCACGGGCAGCTACGCCTTCACCATGCGCAAGGACCTCGCCGACGGCTTCGCGCTGGGCCAGGGGCTGGTGGGCCAGGCGGCCCTGGAGCGCCAGGTCATCTCCCTGGCCAACGTGCCCGAGGGCTACATCCGCATCAACTCCGCCCTGGGCGACGCCCAGCCGCGCAACATCGTGGTGGTGCCCATCATGCACGACGGGCAGGTCAAGGGCGTGCTGGAGCTGGGCTCCCTGGAGGAGATCGCCGGCAACCGGCTCGAATTCCTGCGCGTGGCCTGCGACGCCGTGGGCGTGGCCATCAACACCGTGGAAAGCCAGGACAGGCAGCGCGCCCTGCTGGAGCAGACCCAGCTCCAGGCCGAAAAGCTCCAGATCCAGCAGGAGGAGCTGCAGGCCAGCAACGAGGAGCTGGAGCAGCAAGCCAACGCCCTGCGCAGCTCGGAAGAGGAACTTCGCCAGCAGCAGGAGGAGATGTCCGCCATCAACGACGAGCTGGCGGGCAAGAACAGCTCCCTGGAGCTGCAGCGCGCCGAGCTGGGCCTGAAGAACGTGGAGCTGGACAACATCCGCAAGGGCCTGGAGCTCAAGGCCAGCGAGCTGGAGCAGACCACCCGGTACAAGTCGGAGTTCCTGGCCAACATGTCGCACGAGCTGCGCACCCCGCTCAACAGCCTGCTGCTGCTCTCGCGCAGCCTGATGGAGAACCAGCGCGGGAACATGGAGGCCGACCAGGTGGAGTACGCCTCCATCATCCACCGCAGCGGCAACGACCTGCTGGCGCTCATCAACGAGATCCTGGACCTCTCCAAGATCGAGGCCGGGCGCATGACCATCACCCCGCAGGACATCTCCCTGGCGGAGCTGGGACAGGTCATGATGGCGGGCTTCAAACCCCTGGCGGAGGAGAAGGGACTGGCCCTGGCCCTGGAGACGGCCCCCCACCTCACCCAGGTGATCCGAACGGACCGGCAGCGCCTGGAACAAATCATACGCAACCTGCTCTCCAACGCGGTCAAATTCTGCGACACGGGCACGGTGACCCTCAGCTTCCGCAAGCCCACACCGGCCGAGTGCGCGGGCCTTGGGGGCCTGGGCCCCGAAAGGGCGCTGGCCATCTCGGTGACGGATACCGGCGTGGGCATCCCGCAGGAGAAGCAGCAGGAGATTTTCGAGGCCTTCCGCCAGCTCGAAGGCGGCACGGACAGGCGCTTCGGGGGCACGGGCCTGGGCCTGACCATCTCCCGGGAGCTGGCCAGGCTGCTGGGCGGCGAGCTCAAGCTCGTCAGCTCGCCCGGCCAGGGCTCCACCTTCACCCTGGTCATCCCTGCGCACCTCGAGATCTCCGCGCAGGAGGCGCCCCGTCTTGAAAGCGCCGCCACGGCCAGGCCCAAGGCCCCCGAGGCGCGGGCCTGTGAACCGGCGGAGCAGGCCCCCTCCCTGCCCGACGACCGCGACGCCGACCCCGGGGACGAAGCCTTCATCCTGATCGTGGAGGACGACCTGGCCTTCGCGGGCGTGCTCATGGACCAGTGCCGGGCCAAGGGCCTGCTCGTGCTGCACGCCCCCACCGGCGAGGACGGCATCGCCCTGGCGCGAACCCTGCCCGTGGGCGGCATCGTGCTGGACATCCGGCTGCCGGGCATGAACGGCTGGCAGGTGCTGGAGGAGCTCAAGCAGGACCCCTCCCTGCGCCACATCCCCGTGCACGTCATGTCCGCCGAGGAGGGCAACCTGGACGCCATGCGCAGGGGCGCGGTGGGCTTCCTGGGCAAGCCCGCCTCGCGCGAGAGCCTGGACGCGGCGCTGGAGCAGCTCGAAGGGATCATGTCCAAGAAGGTCAAGGACCTGCTGGTGGTGGAGGACAACGTGGCCTTGCGCAAGGGCGTGTGCAGCCTGCTCTCCGACGCCAGCATCCGCATCCGCGAGGTGGAGACGGGCGAACAGGCCCTGGAGGCCCTGCGCCAGCGCGACTACGACTGCATGATCCTGGATCTGGGCCTGCCGGACATGACCGGCTTCGAGCTGCTGGACCGCCTGGGGGCCAACAAGGGGGGCCACATCCCGCCCGTCATCGTCTACACCGGCCGGGAACTGACCAAGGAGGAGGAGAGCGCCCTGCGCGGCCACGCCGAATCCATCATCATCAAGGGGGTCAAGTCCGAGGAGCGGCTCATCGACGAGACCACCCTGTTCCTGCACCAGATGGTCAAGAGCATGCCGCCCAAGAAGCGCGAGCTCATCGCCACCCTCTACGACAAGGACAAGGCCCTGCGCGGCAAGACCATCCTCCTGGTGGACGACGACATGCGCAACCTCTTCGCCCTGTCCCACGTGCTCCGGGAGCACGGCCTGAACGTCCTCAAGGCGGAGGACGGGCGCAAGGCCCTGGAGACGCTCCAGTCCGGCCAGGAGGTGGACCTGGTGCTGCTCGACATCATGATGCCCGTGATGGACGGCTACGAGACCCTGGCCGCCATGAGGCAAATCCCCAGCCTGGCCGAGATGCCGGTGATCGCCCTGACCGCCAAGGCCATGCTGGAGGACAGGGAGCGCTGCATAGCGGCCGGCGCCAACGACTACCTCTCCAAGCCCGTCGACCTGGACCGCCTGCTCTCCAAGCTGCGGGTCTGGCTCTATTCGCAATAGGCCGGGCGCCCGGCGGAGACGGCCATGGAACAGCACGAACTCGAACAGCTCGAAATCGACCTCTTTCTGGAGGGGGTCTACCGGCGTTACGGGTACGACTTCCGCAACTACGCCAGGGCCTCGCTGCAGCGGCGCATGCGGGGGCTCATGGCCGCCACGGGCCACTCGAGCGTCATCGAGATGCTGCCCAAGGTCTTCTCGGACAGGGGCTTCCTGATCCGCGTGGTGGACGCCCTCTCCATCAACGTCACCGAGATGTTCCGGGACCCGCCCTTCTTCCTGGCCCTGCGCGAGAAGGTGGTGCCCTACCTCAAGACCTACCCCTTCATCAAAGTCTGGCACGCCGGGTGCGCCAGCGGGGAGGAGGTGTACTCCCTGGCCATCCTCTTCAAGGAGGAAGGCATCTACGACCGCACCACCTTCTTCGCCACGGACTTCAACGCCGGCACCCTGGAGAAGGCCAAGGCGGGCATCTATCCCCTGGACACCATGAAGAAATTCGCCGGGAACTACCTGGCCGGAGGCGGCAAGGCCGCCCTGTCGGACTATTTCCACGCCGAGTACGACAGCGTCATCGTGGACGGCTCGCTGAAGAAGAACGTGACCTTCGCCATGCACAATCTCGCCACGGACGGCGTCTTCGGGGAGATGCACCTGATCCTGTGCCGCAACGTGCTCATCTACTTCGACGCCCAGTTGCAATGCAGGGCGGCCGGGCTCTTCGACGACAGCCTCGTGCACGGCGGCATCCTGGCCCTGGGCAGCAAGGAGACCCTGCGCTTCACCGAACTGGCGGACTACTACGACATGCTCGACGAGAAGTGGCGGATCTACAGGAAAACCGGAGCCACCTACCTTGCAGCGCACTGGGGCGCGCCCACATGAGCCCGGCGCGCAGTATGCAGGCCGTGGTCATGGGGGCTTCGGCGGGGGGATGGGCCGCCTTTTCCCGCATCCTCACGGCGCTCCCGGCCGATTATGCCCTGCCCGTGGCCATCGTGCTGCACGTGCACCCCGGGCAAGGGGAGGACTTCCCCCTGCACATGGCCCCTGGGCGCCGCATCCCGGTGCGCCCCGCGCAGGACAAGGACCCCTTCCTGCCGGGCGTCGCCCACTTCGCCCCGCCGGACTACCACCTGCTCATCGAGTGGGACAAAACCCTCTCCCTCTCGGCGGACCCCAAGGTCTGCCACTCCCGGCCATCCATCGACGTGCTGTTCGAGAGCGCGGCCTCGGTCTATGGCCCGGGGCTGCTGGGCGTGCTGCTCACGGGCGCCAGCAGCGACGGCACGAACGGCATCAAGCGCATCAACGAACTCGGCGGGTTGACCGTCGTGCAGGACCCGGACACCGCCGAGCATCCGACCATGCCGCGCTCCGCCGTGACCCACGCCTCCCCCTGGCGCGTGCTCGGACTGGACGCCATAGCGCAATTGCTGCTCGACCTGGCCCCGAAGCCCCACCCTGTTTTTCCTGACCTCGAGAGTGGGGCCACACCGCCCGACAGGAGCCGCCCGTGACGCCGACGCCCAAAATCCTCATCGTGGACGACAAGCCCGAGAACCTGATCGCGCTGGAGAGCGTGCTGGCCCCCCTGGGCGCGGACATCGTCAAGGCCACCACCGGCGACGAGGCTCTGCGCCAGGCATTGCGAAACACCTTCGCCCTGGCCATCCTGGACGTGCAGATGCCCGTGATGGACGGTTTCGAGATCGCCCGCCTGCTGCGCATGGACGAGGCCTCCCGGAACACGCCCATCATCTTCCTCTCGGCGGTCTACTCCGACGACTACCATCAGTTCCTGGGCTACCGCTCCGGCGCGGTGGACTTCATCACCAAGCCCTTCAACCCGGAGTTCCTGCTGCAGAAGGTCCACGTCTTCCTGGAGATCCACAAGGGCAACGCGGCCCTCAAACAAAGCAAGGAGCAGCTCGAAGGCCTGCTGGCGGCGCAGCAGCGCACCAACACGGCCCTTCAGAAGGAGATCGCCCGGCGCATCGCCATCGAGGCCCAGCTCCAGGCCGCCAAGAGCCAAGCCGAGACGCTCAGCCGGGCCAAGAGCGAGTTCCTGGCCACCATGAGCCATGAGATCCGCACGCCCCTGAACGGCATCATGGGCATGCTCCAGCTGGCCCAGTCCATGCCCATGGAGGCCGAACTCAGGGACTACGTGGACAACGCCCTCTCCTCCAGCCGGAGCCTGCTGCGCATCCTCTCGGACATCCTGGACATCTCCAAGGTGGAGGCCGGGATGCTGGAGCTGGTGGACGAGGAGTTCGACATGGAGGAGGTCATCCGGCCCATCGTGGCCTCCTTCTGCGACGCGGCCGCCGGGAAGGGCATCCGTTACGAGGCCCGGGTGGCGCCCGGCGTTCCGGCCCGCTTGGTGGGCGACCCGAGCCGTTTGCGCCAGATACTGTTCAACCTCGTCGGAAACGCCATCAAGTTCACCACCGCCGGCCACGTTCTGCTGGACGTGTACACGCTGCCCCACTGCCCCCGGCAGGACCACGTGAACCTGCACTTCAGCGTGACGGATACGGGCATCGGCATCCCCGAGGACAAGGTGGGCCACATCTTCGGCATGTTCACCCAGGTGGAGGGCAGCTACAGCAGGCGCTTCGGAGGCACGGGCCTGGGTCTGGCCATCGTGCGGCAGTTGGTCGAGCTCATGGGCGGCACCCTGAGCATAGCCACAGAGCTGGGCCACGGCACCGAGATGCACGTCACCCTGCCCCTGTACGCCAATCCCGAACCCAGGCGCGCGGCCAAGCCCGCGGCCAGAGCCTGCTGCCCCGCCGACAAGCCGGGCAACAGGGTGCTCGTGGTGGAGGACGAGAGCATGAACCGCCTGACCGCCGTGCGCTTCCTGCAACACCTGGGCTTCGAGCCCGTGGGCGTGTCGGACGGCCATCAGGCCCTGGACATCCTGACCCAAAGCCGCTTCGACGTGGTGCTCATGGATATCCAGATGCCGGAGATGGACGGGCTGGAGGCCACCAGACGCCTGCGCAACGGCGGCACCATCAACCGCGACGTGCCGGTGGTGGCGCTCACGGCGCACGCCATGTCCGGCGACAGGGACAGGTTCCTGGCGGCGGGGATGGACGAATACCTGACCAAACCCATGGAGATGCAAGCCCTGCGGGAGGTGCTCTCCAGGCTTCTGCCCGGAACCGCCGGGAATCTGGTCCCGGCCGGGAGCCGAGGCTGAGCGGCTGGCCGCTCAGTCCCACTCGCAAAGGCAGGCGGGGCCGTCCATGACGCAGCGCACGCCGAAGGCTCTGTCCCGGCCGCCCCGTTTGGCCTCGTAGAGGGCCTTGTCGGCCGCGTCCAGCAGGTGTTGGGGCTGGGAATCCTCGCTGGGGCAGGCCGTGGCCACGCCAAGGCTCAGGGTCACGTGCCGCACGCCGTCCACTTCCGTACCGGCATGGGGTATGGCCAGCATGCGCACCCTGGCCAGCACCTCCTCGGCCAGCTCCATGGCGCCGGGGTGGTCCGTGCCGGGCAGCACCATGGCGAACTCCTCGCCGCCGAAGCGAGCCACGAAGTCCGCCGGGCGCCTGGCAGCACCCGAGAGCATCCTGGCCACCTCGCGCAGGCAGTTGTCGCCTTCCAGGTGGCCGTAGAAATCGTTGTAGGGCTTGAAGCAGTCGATATCCGCCATGACCAGCGACACGGGCCTGCCCTCCCGGGCGGCCCTGCGCCATTCGCGCTCCAGGGCGTCGTCGAGGCTTCGGCGGTTGTTGAGCCCGGTCAGGCCGTCGGCCATGGACATGCGCAAGAGCGCAAAGTTGGCCCGCTCCAGCTCCTCCTTGATGCGCGTGAGCTCCGCCACCTTCTCGCCCAGCTCCTTGCGCTGCCTGTGCAGTTCCAGGAACACCCCGACCTTGCCCAGCAGAATGTCGGGGTTGACGGGCTTGTGCAGGAAGTCCACCGCGCCGGAGGTGTAGCCCTTGAACACGTGGCCCTCGTCGTAGGCGGCGGCGGTCAGGAAGATGATGGGCAGGGCCCGGTGCTCGGGCTGGGCTCGCATCAGCCCCGCCAGTTCGTAGCCGTCCATGCCGGGCATGCGCACGTCCACGATGGCCAGGGCGAAGCTGTCCTTGAGCGCTGCGCGCAGGGCCTGCTCCCCGCCGAGAGCCTGCACGCAGGCGACGTCCAGCGAGGAAAGAACGCAGGCCAGGGCCGTCAGGTTTTCGCTCCTGTCGTCCACCAGCAGGATCTTGTCCCGCGCGTCATTCCCGACGCAATTGTTCCGGAGTGGATGCGGCGTCATGCAGAGACCAGGTGCAGGCGGGCGAAAGCGCCATCCGGCTTGCCCCCCGGACGGCTGGCGACTACTGACGCCCGATTATCCACATCTGCAATTGCACACTTTTCCGGTCTGGTAAAGATCATCACTGCCAAATTTGTAAACCGTCATGATCCCCTGCACTTGGGATCAAAGCCCGGACGGGCTCTTCTGCCCCCGCATCCTGCGCCAAAGCGTGGAACGGCTGACGCCCAGCTCCCTGGCGGCTTCGCTCACCCGCCCCCCGCAGCGCTCCAGCGCCTCCCGGACGCGCTCCTGCCCTGGGTGGCGCGGGGCGGGCGCGGCCGAAGCGGGCTCGCCCTGGCCGCACCCGGCTGGGGGGTCGTCCAGGAGGCTGCGTATCAGCGCGCCTGAGATGTCCTGCTCGCGGTGCACGGCCACCACACGGGCCATGACGTTCTGCAGCTCGCGCACGTTGCCGGGCCAGGAGTGGGCATGCAGCGCTGCCAGCGCGCCTTCCTCCAGCCTGAAGCCCTGCTGCTGCGCCCTCTGGCCCGAGGCCTGCTCCAGGAAGTGGGCGGCCAGGCCGGGGATGTCCTCCCGGCGGGCGCGCAGGGGCGGCAGGCGCAGGCGCAGCACGTTGAGGCGGTAGAAGAGGTCGTCGCGGAAGGCCCCGGCGGCCACGAGGCGGCCCAGGTCCTTGTTGGTGGCGGCCACCACGCGCACGTCCACGGGAATCACCTGGTCGCTGCCCAGGCGCATGACCTTTTTCTCCTGCAGCACGCGCAGCAGCCTGCCCTGGGTGGGCAGGTCCATCTCCGCTATCTCGTCGAGGAAGATGGTGCCACCGTGGGCCAGTTCGAACAGGCCCGGCTTGCCCTTCTGGCTGGCCCCGGTGAAAGCCCCTGGCACGTAGCCGAACAGTTCGCTCTCCAACAGCTGCCCGGGCAGGGCCGCGCAGTTCACGGCCACGAAGGGCCCGCCGCGCCGGGCGCTGGCGTTGTGGATGCCCTGGGCGAAGAGCTCCTTGCCGGTGCCGGTTTCGCCGTGGATGAGCACCGTGGCCGCGGTGCGGGCGTAGTCCGCGCCCATGGCCAGGGCCTGGCGCAGGGCCGGGCTCTCGCCCCTGATGTCCTGGAAGCGGGAGGCCGCCACGTGGCCCGAGGCCAGGATGCGCTTGCGCACCGTGGCCTCCATCTTCTGGATCTGGCGCACGTCATGGAAGGTGGCCACCGCGCCCACGGTCTCCCCGCGCACGTTGATGGCGGTGCGCGCGCACATGATCTCCTGGTCGAACACCCGCTCCACCTGCCCGGCCTGGCCCTGGCCCGTCTCCAGCAGGCGCTCCAGCCCCGAGCGCGCCCAGACCTCGCCCACGTGGCGGCCCACGGCGTCGGCCTCGGTCATGCGCAGGAGCCTGCCCGCCACGGGGTTCAGCACCGTGACCACCCCTCGCCTGTCCACGGCCAGGATGCCGTTGTCCGTGGAGGTGAGCACCGCGCGCATGAGCTGGCTCTTGGCTTTCTCCACCCCGCGCCCGTGGGCGATGCGCTTGGCCTCGCGCGCGGCGGCCAGCAGGCTCTGCGCGCCGCTCTCCACGGGCTGGCAGGGCACGCCCAGGCGCGCGGCGATGAGCGCCGTGATGTAGCCCCCCACCACGATCCCGGCCCCGTCCTGCCTGGCGCGCTGGAGCGCGGGCGCGATGTCCTCCTGGGTTTCCCAGCCGTAGACGCTCACCTCGGCCCCGAGCATGGCCCCCATCTCCCGCGCGCCGTCGGACATGGGCGGATAGGCCACCACCGCGATGCGCTCCGCCCGGGCTTTGGCCCGGTGCAGGGCGGTGAGCAGGTCCATGCTGGAGGTGGAGATGTCCACCACGGAGAGGTCCGGCAGGGCCCGCTGGATGCAGCGCGCCGTGGCCCCGCGGGAGATGACCACCTCCACCCCGGCGGCGGCCAGCTTGGAGGCGGCTTCGGCCGCGCCGTCCATGAGCCCCTCGGCCAGGCGGATGTCGTCGTGGACCCCGGCGAAGACCTGCCTGGCGTTTTCGAGCATGCCCCCGTGCAGGGCGATGAAGGCGATGGTATCCATGAGCCCCCCGTGCGACAGAACGCGACAGATTGAAACGATTTGAGACATAGCCGTTTCACACCTGCGACGCAAGCCAGCAACATGTTGAGATAATTGTACGTTATTTTTGGAACGGATTCTGCTCCTTCCCTCACGGTCATGGTTCGACGAACCGGTCCCCGTCCGCGCCGGAGTGCGCGGCGGGGCCAAACGCAAAGGAGCAGCGCATGAAACTCGACTGGAAGGCCGTACTCCCGCTGGCCATAGGGCTCGCCCTGTGGTTCGTCCCCACTCCCCAAGGCCTGCAGCCCTACGCCTGGCACTATTTCGCCCTGTTCGTGGCGGTGATCGCGGCGCTGGTCATCGAGCCCATCCCGGCGGCCGCCGCGGGGCTCATGGGCGTCACCCTGGCCGCGGCGCTGAACCTGGTGCCCGCCACGGCAGACAAGGCCCCCACCACGGCCGACGCCGTGCGCTGGGCGCTCTCCGGGTTCTCCAACGGCACGGTCTGGCTCATCTTCGTGGCTTTCATGTTCGCCATGGGCTACGAGAAAACCGGGCTCGGCAAGCGCATCGCCCTGCTTCTCATCAAGACCCTGGGCAAGAGCACCCTGGGCCTCGGGTATGCGGTCGCCCTGGCGGACCTGGCCCTGGCCCCCTTCACGCCCTCCAACACCGCGCGCAGCGGCGGCGTGATCTTCCCCATCATCAAGAACATCCCGCCGCTCTACGGCTCCACGCCCGAGAGCGGGGCCCGCAAGATCGGCGGCTACCTGATGTGGACGGCCCTGGCCACCACCTGCATCACCAGCACCATGTTCCTCACGGCCCTGGCGCCCAACCTGCTGGCCCTCTCGCTCCTGGAGAAGACCACCAAGCTCACCATCGGCTGGACCGAATGGTTCGTGCACCTGGCCCCGGCCTGCATCCTGCTCTTCGTGGCCACGCCCTTCCTGATCTACGTGATCTATCCGCCCGAGATCAAACGCAGCGAGGACGCCCCCAAGTGGGCCGGAGAGGAATTGGCCAAGATGGGCTCCATCACCGCCAAGGAGCTGACCATGGCATCCCTGGCCGTGTTCGCCCTGCTGCTGTGGATATTCGGCGGCAAGCTCTTCGACGCCACCGTGGTGGCCCTGATGGCCCTGTCGCTTATGATCCTGACCAAGGTGGTCACCTGGGACGACATCACCAGCCACAAGACCGCCTGGAACGTGCTCTGCTGGTTCGGCACCCTGGTGGCCCTGGCCGACGGCCTGGGCAAGGTGGGCTTCCTGAAGTGGTTCGCGGCGCTGGCGGCGGGGGCCATGTCCGGCTTCTCGGTCAACGCCCTGATGGTGGCCCTGGTGCTGCTGTTCTTCTTCATCCACTACATGTTCGCCAGCCTCACGGCGCACACCACGGCGCTCCTGCCCGTGATCCTGGCCACGGCCATGGGCATCCCGGGCATTCCCATGAAGACCTTCTCCATCCTGATCTGCGCGACGCTCGGGCTCATGGGCATCCTCACGCCCTACGCCACCGGCCCCAGCCCCGTGTATTACGGATGCGGCTACATCACCCGCAAGGAGTTCTGGACCCTAGGCTTCGTCTTCGGCGTCATCTTCATCGCGGCGCTGGTGGGCATCGACTTCCCCTACATGCTCATGCTCAAGGACTAGGCCGCGAAACATCCAACAGAGGCCACACACATGAACGGAAAGATCACCGTGTTCGGCGCGGGCAACGTGGGCGGAGCCGTCACCCGCAGGCTCATCGAGCGAAAGCTCTGCAAGAAGGTCGTGCTGGTGGACCGCAGCCCCGGCAAGGCCCAGGGCATCGCCCTGGACATCCTGGAGGCCAGCCCCGTGGACCTGCTGGAGCCGGTATGCGTCTCAGGGGAGGATCTGGAGCAGACCCGGAACTCCGACATCGTGGTCATCACGGCCGGGGCCACCCGCAAGGAGGGCATGACCCGCGACGACCTGCTCAAGATCAACGCGGAGATCGTGCGCGAGTGCGTGACCAAGGCGGCCATGTACAGCCCCTACGCCTTCTACATCATCGTGAGCAACCCGCTCAACGTGATGTGCCACGTGGCCATGCAGGCCGGGCAGATACCGCGCGCCCGCATCACCGGCATGGCCGGCATCCTGGACGCCAGCCGCTTCCAGTACTTCATCTCCAAGGAGATGAACGTCTCGGTGGAGAACGTGCAGGCCATGGTGCTGGGCGAGCACGGGGAGGACATGGTCCCCGTGCCCCGCTACTCCACCGTGGCGGGCATCCCCCTGCCGGAGCTCATGCCAGCCGAGAAGCTGGAGGAGCTGGTGGCCCGCACCCGCGACGGCGGGGCCGAGATCATCAGGCTGATGCACACCAGCGCCTTCTACGCCCCGGCCTCGGCCGTGACGCAGATGGTGGCCGCCGTGGTCATGGACAAGAAGAAGATACTGCCCTGCACGGCCTACCTCAGCGGCGAGTACGGCATCTCCGGGGCCTTCGTGGGCGTGCCCGTGAAGCTCGGGGCCAACGGCGTGGAGGAGATCAGGGAGATCGAGCTCACCGATGAGGAGCGCGCGGCCCTGACCCGCAGCGCGGAGAAGATCAAGGCTCAGCTGGCCACCATCGGCCTCACCTGCTGAGCCCGCGGCATTGAACGCGCCGCCGACGGCGTACAGACGACACAAGGAGCTTGCGAATGGACAAGCAAGAGGCCAAACGGTCCCTGACGGAGATCATGGCCAAGTTCACGGGATACGTGGGCAAGCGCCTGCCCCAGGACGTGCTGGACAAGCTGGCGCAGCTGCGCGAAGGCGAGGACAGCCCCCTGGCGCGCGTGGTCTACGACTCCATGTTCGAGAACCAGGAGGCCGCCGACAAGCTCGACCGCCCATGCTGCCAGGATACCGGCGTGATCGAGTACTTCGTGACCGCCGGGGCGGGCTTCCCCCTGCTGGGCGAGCTGCGGGAGATCCTGGGCGAGGCGGTGCGCCGGGCCACCAAGGACGCCCCCCTGCGCCACAACGCGGTGGAGACCTTCGTGGAGAAGAACACCGGCGACAACACCGGCACCCGCGTGCCCTGGATCGAGTGGGACATCGTCCCGGGCGATTGCGTCACCATCGAGGTGTACATGGCGGGCGGCGGCTGCAGCCTGCCCGGCGCGGCCAAGGTGCTCATGCCTTCGGCCGGGTACGAGGGCGTGGTGCAGTTCGTGTTCGACGTCATCACCTCCTACGGGGTGAACGCCTGCCCGCCCCTGCTGGTGGGCGTGGGCGTCTCCACCTCCGTGGAGACGGCGGCCATGCTCTCCAAGAAGGCCATCCTGCGCCCCATCGGCACCCGCAACCCCAACCCCCAGGCGGCCGAGATGGAGCTGCTGCTGGAAAAGGGCCTCAACGAGGTGGGCCTCGGCCCCCAGGGCCTCTCCGGCAAGTCCTCGGTGCTGGGCGTGCACATCGAGAATTCGGCCAGGCACCCCTCCACCATCGGCGTGGGCGTGTCCGTGGGCTGCTGGGCCCACCGGCGGGGCACCATCCGCATCGCCCCGGACCTGTCCTACGAAATCCTCTCGCACAAGGAGGCCGTGCTGTGAAAAAGATCCTCAACACGCCCATCGTAAGCGAGGACATCGCCTCGCTGCGCGTGGGGGACGTGGTCTTCCTGAACGGCCACATAGTCACCTGCCGCGACGTGGGCCACCGCCGCCTCATCGAGCTGGGCCGGGAGCTGCCCGTGGACCTCGAGGGCCTGGCCATCTTCCACGCCGGGCCCATCGTGGTGAAGGACGGCGACGGCTGGAAGATGATCTCCATCGGCCCCACCACCAGCATGCGCATGGAGCGCTTCGAGGACGAGTTCATCGAGCGCACCGGGGTCAAGCTCATCGTGGGCAAGGGCGGCATGGGCCCCAGGACCGCCGAGGCCTGCAAGAAGCACAAGGCCCTGCACGCCGTGTTCCCCGGCGGCTGCGCCGTGCTGGCCGCCACCGAGGTGGAGGAGATCGAACGCGTGGAATGGGAGGACCTGGGCATGCCCGAGGCCCTCTGGGTTTGCCGCGTGAAGGAGTTCGGCCCCCTGATCATCTCCATCGACACCGAAGGCAACAACCTCTTCGAGGAGAACAAGGCCCGCTACAACGAGAGCAAGGGCCCCATCATCGAAGAGATCAACCGCCAGGTCCGCTTCATCAAATAGCCTTGCCCCACGCCCCGGGCGCGGCCCCCCCGAGGGGGCCCCCCCCCGCGTGCGCCACCCCACCGCCGGCACAAACCACCACCCGCGGCCCCCCCCCGGGCGGGGGGGCCCCGGGGGCCCCCCCCCCGCCCGGGATGCGCCATCCCTCGGCCTTCACATATCCACCCGAAAAACTTCGGTCTTCGCGCTACGCATGCTTGCCTATCGATTCCCATTGGATCATAGATAAGGCGGATAGCACGCACAACCGGAGGCAGCCCATGACGCGCGTTCTCGCCCTGGCCCTTGCGGCCCTGACGCTGCTCGCCGCCCCCGCCGCGGCGGGGGACACCTTCGAGATGATCAAGAAACGGGGCGAACTGCGCTGCGGCGTGAGCAACGCCCTGCCGGGCCTCTCCCAGCCGGGCGCCGACGGGGTCTGGCGCGGCCTGGAGATAGACTTCAGCCGGGCCGTGGCCGCCGCAGTGCTGGGCGACCCCGCCAAGGTCAGCTTCCTTCCCCTGGAGACCGCCGGCCGCTTCCCCGCCCTGCTGGCCAAGCAGGTGGACCTGCTGGGCCGGAACACCAGTTGGACGATCGGCCGCGAGGCCCAACTGAAGGTGAGCTTCGCCGGGCCACTGCTGTACACGGCCCAGCGCTTCATGGTGCGCACCGCCGACGGCATCCGCGACGCCAAGGGCCTCGACGGGGCCAGCCTGTGCATCGTCAAGGGCACCACCCACGCCCAGGATCTTGAGGACTTCTCCGCGGCCAACGGAATCCGCATGACGCCGCTGTACTGCAACAGCGCGGAGCAGGCCCGGGACGTCTTCCTGGCAGGGCAGTGCAAGGCCCTGACCGCGGACGGCGTCGTGCTGGCGGGGTTCCTCTCCTCGCTTGGCCCCGGGGCGGCGGAATACGCCGTGCTGCGCGATGCGAACAACTACGAGATAATCGCTCCCGTGGTGCGCTCGGACGACGCCGAGTGGCTGCTGGCCGTGCGCAGCGTGCTGGCGGCCCTGGTGCACGCCGAGGAATGCGGGCTGACCCGCGACGGCGCTGCGAAGGCCCTCGCGGATGGCGGGCAAAGCCTCGGCGATGGGGCCGCCCGGCGCACGCTGGGCGACGCGGACGCCATTGCCAAGGCCCTGGGCCTCGCGCCGGGCTGGATGCTCAGGGCCGTGGCCGCGTCGGGGAATTACGGCGAGATGTTCGAGAGCAACCTGGGCTCCGCGAGCCCCCTGCGGCTCGACAGGGGCCGCAACCGCCTCTGGTCCGACGGCGGCCTGATGTACGCCCCCCCCTTCTGAACACGCCCTCGCCCAAGGAAAGCGCACCATGCCGGAATATCAAGCCCACATTATCTTCGCCGTGTTCGGGGCGGTCATCCTGGTCATCGCCTGCAACCTGATGGACATGGCCCTCGCGGGCATGCTGGGGCTGTGCGCCCTGACCCTGCTGGGCATCATCTCCAACAGCGACGTCATGCGCGCGGTCATGGTTTCCCAGGGCGCGCTGGCACTGCTCTTCGGCGGCATGGTCGTGGCCAGGGTGCTGGCGCCAACGGGCGTCTTCGAACACGTCGGCACCCGCTTCCTGATCCTGACCAAAGGCAGCGGCAAGCGATTCCTGCTCTACACCGCGGTGCTGACCTCGGTGGTCTGCGCCATACTGCCCAACGCCACGGCCGTAATCCTCATCGCGCCCATCGTCGTGCGCGTCTGCCGCGAGCTCGAGGTGGACTTCGTCGGCCCGTTGATAATGGTGGCCATGCTCAGCAACGCGGCCGGGCTGCTGACCCTGGTGGGCGACCCTGCCACCTTCCTGGTGGGCCAGGCCGCCGGGCTGGGCTTCGTGGAGTATCTGCGCAAGGTGAGCCTGGGCGGCGTGCTGGCCATCCTGGTCGTGGTGCCGCTGATGCCCGTGCTTTTCAGGGGCGTGTGGCGCGCCCGGCGCGCCCTGCCCGAGGGGCTGGCCCCGGGGCCCATCGCCCGCCCCGGCTTCTGCCTGTTCGCCGTGTTCTCCATGGCCCTGATGGTGGCGCTCTTCCTGGTGGGCGAATACCTGCCCAGGCCCGTGGTTCCGCCCTCGGCGGCGATCATCGGGGCCAGCCTGGCGCTGCTGGCCATGTACTCCTACAAGGTGGAGCCCCTGGAGAACGTCTTCAGGGACATTGACTGGAAGACGCTGATCTTCATCTTCAGCATGATGTGCTACGTGGAGGAGGTCACCAAAACCGGAGCCCTGGGCGGGCTCTCGCGGGGCATGCAGAGCGCGTTCGGGCAGGATTTCCTGCTGGTGGGCATCGTGCTCATGGGCGGGATCGGCCTGGTCTCGGGCTTCCTGGCCAATATCCCCGTTGTGGCGGCGGCGGTGCTTCTGACCAAGGGCTACTTCGTGCTCACCCAGATCGTGCCCGAGGAGGCCATGGGCATCGCCTTCACCGACTGGCCGGACCAGACCCTGCCCGTATTCGTGGCCATGATGTTCGGCGGCACCCTGGGCGGCAACGCCACGCTCATCGGCTCCTCCGCCAACCTGGTGGCCGGGGGCATCTGCGCGTCGCAGGGCAGCCCCGTCTCCTTCGTGCGCTTCCTGCGCTACGGCGTGCCGGTGACGGTCTGCCAGCTCCTGGCTTCGGCCGGGTACGTGTGGGTTCTCTCGAAGATCTTGACGTAGACGGGCTTGCGCAATGGAGCGCCCCCCGTCTATGATGCGGCCTGCCGCAGCGTGCGGCCGCCCCGGGAGCCGTTGGGGAAAACGTCTAACCGCTGCGCGGCATCATGGACATCGAAACTGCGAAACGCACCGAACTCCCCAACATCGACGCCGAAACCCTGCGCTGGCTGGTGGATTTCGTCACCTGGAAGAGGCGCAAGTCCCCTTCGCCGGGCTTGGTCTGCATAAACTTTCTTTTGGATTACATAGACTTGCGCGTGCACGACTACTATTTCCTGCACCGCAACTACACGCATCTGATGCCGCTGCTGCGGGCCTATGGGGACGACCTTGGGCCAGTCAGCGGGTTGGACAGGCTCATCGAGGACGTGAAGAACCACCTCGAAACCCTGCCCGGCTGAACCGCGAGGACTACGCACCATGACCCGTCGCGCTCTGCTCTTCGTATGCCTCGCCGGGGCCCTGGCCGCCCTGGCCCTGGGCTGCGCCCGAGGCCCCATGACGGGCACGGAATTCCTGGGCTTCTGCCACTCCGCCGGGGGCCGCAACGACGCCTGCGACAGCGTGGGCATCTGCGAGACCTACCTGCGCGGCGTCAGCAGCCACGACCCGGACCTGGCCACCTGCCTGAAAGGCTGCGACGAGGTGAAGCGCAAGCTGGAGTCCGGCCACACCCTGTCCTGCTCGCGCTCCATCGGCGGCGGCCACGCCTGGTGCCAGCGCTCCTGCCGCACGCTTTATTCCGAGTAGGCCGCCTCTTCCGGCTCGGCCGCACCTTCCTTCCCCTCCGCCAAAACCTGCCCGGTCCTCCCGGCCCCCATCAGGCCCTTGGCCACATCGCGCTCGAAATCCTTGCCCCAAGCGCAGAGCATCTCCAGCACGGGCATCACGCTGCGCCCCCGCTCGGTGAGGGAATACTCAACCCGGGGCGGCACGCTGGCGTGGGCTTGCCGCAGGATCAGGCCGTCCGCCTCCATCTCCCGCAGCTGCTGGGTGAGCATTTTCTGCGAGGCTCCGGGCAGCAGGCGGCGCAGCTCCCCGAAGCGCCTGGTGCCGAGCGTTCCCAGCCTCCAGAGCACCAGGGGCTTCCACTTGCCCCCGATCACGTGCAGGGCCAGCTCCACGGAACAGGTGTAGCGTTTTCCGGCGTATTGCCGCTCCTGACAGGAGGAGGGAGGCGTCTGGGAGGGCATGGCTGCTTCCTTGCTTGCTGGTTCAGGCAGGGAATTGGATACGGCGGGTGCCGTAAAGGGTCAATACCGCCCTCACTATACTGCGGGGCCGGTACGGAGGAAAAAGTGCCTACTTGCGCGGGCGGCCCGCAAGGATGCAATGCGGACACACTCACCGCAAACAGGAGGCCCCATGAGCCTGATTCAAGTCGACGAGGTATTGTGCCGCAAGGATGGCATCTGCATGCGGGTGTGCCCCAAGCAGTGCCTGGTTCCCGACGCCGAGGGGCGGCCAGTGGCCGACCCCGAGAGCGCCTGCATAGACTGCGGCCACTGCGAGGCCGTCTGCCCTCACGGCGCGCTGCGCCACACCCGCCTGGCCACCGACGGCTTCGTGCCCGCGCGCATCGACGCGGTGGCCCCCGAGGCCCTGGCCGCGCTGATGCGCTCGCGCCGCTCGGTGCGCGCCTACAAGCCCGACACCCTGGACCGCACCGTGCTGGAAACCCTGCTGGAGACCGCCCGCTACGCCCCCACCGGGGTCAACGCCCAGGAAGTTTGCTGGAACGTGCTCTCCGGCCCGCAGGCCTGCCGCGACCTGGCGGGGCTGGTTGTGGACTGGATGCGGGCTAACAACGTGATGCCGCTCTACATCGAGCTCTGGGACAAGGGCCAGGAAGTGGTGCTGCGCGGCGCGCCCCACGTGGCCGTGGCCCACGCCCCCAAGGACGCCCTGATCGGCAGCGTGGACTGCGTGATCGCGGCCACCTACATGGAGCTGGCCGCCGCCTCCATGGGCCTGGGCGCCTGCTGGGCTGGCATCCTCATGTTCGCGGCCAGGAATCATCCGCCCGTGGCCAAGGCCCTGGGCATCCCCGAGGGCAACGAGGTCCACGCCGGGCTCATGCTCGGGCGGCCCCAGTTCCGCTACACCCTGGCCCCGCCCCGCAAGCCCCTGCGGGTCGCCTGGCTCTAGTACGGCCCCGCGCCCCCTGGGCGGAAGGCCAGCCTTCCGCCCAGGGGCGCGTCCGCATCGCGCACTCCCCGGGCTCCGGCTGTAACTGCTCCCGCACCGCGAACGTCCTACTTACGACCTGCCTCTTCGCCTCCCGCAACAATGGTGTGCTCATTTTTCCCCTTTACAAACATTAGGCAGCTAATTATTAGGCAGCAAACGATGCCCGGAGGGACGTTATGATTTTGAAGGAAATGCCCAGCTACCAGGTGCTCACCGAGAAAGCCAAGCGCTACCCCAACCTGGATGTCCTGGTCACCGAAGCGTATCTGCACGTGCTGCGCACGGGCACGATCCTGCATCACAACGTGGAGCGCAGGCTTTCCAAGCTCGGCCTGTCCTACGGCCGCTTCCTGGTGCTCGCGCTGCTTGCGAAAGAGGAAGGCCCAGTGCCCGTGTGCAAGCTGGCCGAATTGGCGGGCGTGACCACGCCCACGGTTTCCGCGGTGCTTTCCGGCCTGGTTCGCGACGGCCTGGTGCGCCGCGTGGAGGATCAGGCCGACCGCCGCGTGGTGCGCATCGAGCTGCTGCCTTCGGCCCAGAAGATCCTGGACGACGTGCTGCCCCTGCTCTTCGAGAACCACAACAACGTCATGGGCGACCTCAGCAAGGAGGAGCTCAAGACCCTGGTGAGCCTGCTCTCCAAGGTCCGGCTGGATACAAATTACCTTGGGGCTTGCGAGAAGTAGGCTTTATGAAAGAGACGTCCACGAGTCATGGAACCGCCCCCGCCGGGGGCGCCGACCAGCACAACCAGGCCCGGCCCGCGAAGCCGCGCCGCAACCTCCCCAAAATCCTGCTCCTGATGGTGGCCGCCGCGGGTCTGGCCTACGGCGGGCACTGGTGGTGGGCCGCCCGGGCCTTCGAGACCACGGACGACGCCTTTGTCACCGGCCGCGTCACCAACCTGGCCCCCCAGGTGGCCGGGCGCGTGCTGGAGGTCAAGGTGGAGGACAACCAGAAGGTCGAGAAGGGCCAACTCCTGGCCCGCATCGACCCCGCCGCCTTCAAGGTCAAGCTGCAGCAAAGCGAGGCCGACCTGGCCGAGGCCCAGCAGAAGCTGGCCGAGGCCCAGGCCCAGCACCAGTCCTCCCTGGCCTCGGTGGAGCAGGCCAAGGCGGACACAGCCTCGGCCGAAGCCCAGGCCGCCAACGCCGCCACGGACCTGAGCCGCTACAACCAGCTGGTGCAGTCCGGCGCGGTGTCGCAGCAGGCCCGTGACAACGCGGACACCCTCTCGCGCACCAACGCGGCCGCGCTGCTCTCCGCGCGCAAACGCCAGCTCTCGGCCCAGGCCCAGGCCGACCTCGCCGCCACCAAGATCCAGACGGCGCAGGCCGGTGTGGACAAGGCCCAGGCCGCGGTGGACCAGGCCCGGCTGGACCTCTCCTACACCGAGATCGCCTCCCCGGTTTCCGGCCGCGTCACCAAGAAGGCCCTGGAGCCCGGCGACTACGTCCAGGTGGGCCAGGCCGTCATGAGCCTCGTGCAGGACGACCTCTGGATCGTGGCCAACTTCAAGGAAACCCAGCTCAAGGGGATGAAGCCCGGCCAGCCCGTGAGCATCGTCATCGACGCCTACCCGGACCAGGCCGTCAGCGGCCGCGTGGAGAGCCTCCAGGCGGGCACCGGCGCGGTGTTCAGCCTGCTGCCCCCCCAGAACGCCTCGGGCAACTACGTGAAGGTGGTGCAGCGCGTGCCCGTGAAGATCGTGTTCGACGCCTTGCCCGTCGAGGCCCAGATGCATCTGGCGCCCGGCATGTCCGTGGTGCCCACCGTCAAGGTGCGCTAGGCCCATGACGCACAAATCCGACGCCTGGCGGCCCAAGCACAGCCCCTGGCTCATCGCCCTGGCCGTGATGCTGGCCACGTTCCTGGAGGTGCTGGACACCTCGGTGGCCAACGTGGCCCTGCCCTACATGGCGGGCAACCTCTCCTCCACCCTGGACGAGGCCACCTGGGTGCTCACCAGCTACCTGGTGGCCAACGCCGTGGTGCTGCCCATGACGGGCTGGCTCGCGGTGCGCTTCGGGCGCAAGCGCTTCCTGCTGGCCTGCGTCGCCGTGTTCACCCTGGCCTCGGCCGTCTGCGGCGCGGCCACCAGCATGGGCGCGCTGGTGTTCTGGCGCGTGGTGCAGGGCGCGGCGGGTGGGGCCTTGCAGCCGCTCTCCCAGGCGATCCTCATGGAGAGCTTCCCGCCGGAGAAGCGCGGCGTGGGCATGGCCATCTTCGGCCTGGGCGTGGTGGTGGCCCCCATCATCGGCCCGACCCTGGGCGGCTGGATCACGGACAACTACTCCTGGCGCTGGATCTTCTACGTCAACCTGCCCTTCGGGGCCCTGGCCATGCTGTTGTGCCACTCCCTCATCGAGGATCCGCCCTACCTGGCCAAGGCTCGGGCCAAGGCGGGCGGCGTGGACTACGTGGGCTTCGCGCTCATGGCCCTGTGGCTGGCCACGCTCCAGATCGTGCTGGACAAGGGCCAGCAGGAGGACTGGTTCGAGACCCCCTGGATCCTCTGGTTCTCCGTGATCTCGGGCCTTTCCATGCTGGCCTTCGTGCTCTGGGAGCTGCGGGCCAGGTCGCCCCTCGTGCAGCTTCGGGTGCTCATGAACCGCAACTTCGCCGCCGGCACCTTCATGATGACCATACTCGGCGTGGTGCTCTACGGCTCCGTGTCGCTCCTGCCGCTGTTCCTGCAGAGCCTGATGAGCTACTCCGCCCTGGATAGCGGCCTGGCCATCAGCCCGCGCGGCGTGGGCGCGGTCATGGCCATGATGCTGGTGGGCAAGATGATCGGCAAGATAGACAGCCGGGTGTTCATCGGCTGCGGCTTCACGGGCCTGGCCCTGGTCTGCTTCCACTTCGCGGGCATCAACCTCGACATCTCCATGTCGGACATCATCGTGCCCAACGTGGCCATGGGCCTGGCCATGGGCATCATCTTCGTGCCCTTGACCACCATGGCCATGGGCGGACTGCACAACGAGCAGATGGGCAACGCCTCGGGCATCTTCAACCTGATGCGCAACCTGGGGGGCAGCATCGGCATCTCCGCCGTGACCACCCTGATCTCGCGCGGGGCCCAGAGCCACCAGGCGGAGCTGGCCCGCAACCTGAACGCCACAAGCCCCCTGTTCCAGCGCTACCTGCACGACATCTCGGCCTACATGAGCCAGCTGGGCGACCCCGTCGCCGCCAAGCAGAAGGCCCTGGCCGTGCTCCAGGCCATGCTCGCCCAGCAGGCCAGCATGATGGCCTATATTGACAACTTCAGGCTTCTTGGAGTGCTATGCCTGTGCTGCCTGCCCGGAGTGGCGCTCATGCGCGCCGGGCGCAAGTCGGCCGGCAACGTGCCCATGCACTGAGGATTCGGATTCCGCACCCAAACCACGACTCATCGGAGGTTTCGCATATGGATATGGCAGCCATGCGCAAAAAGGCGCGCGAGGACATGAAGGGATACTGCCGGGTCTGCCCGGCCTGCGACGGCAGGGCCTGCGCCGGGGAAGTGCCCGGCATGGGCGGCTCGGGCACGGGTTCGGCCTTCATGGCCAACCTGGAGGCCCTGAAGAACTGGCGGCTGAACATGCGCACCATCCACGGCGCGCGCGAGGCCGACACCAGCCTGACCCTGTTCGGCAGGAAGCTCTCCATGCCCATCCTGGCCGCGCCCATGACCGGCGTGAGCTACAACATGGGCGGCAAGCTCCCCGAGGACGTCTATTCCGAGATGATAATCGCGGGCACCGAAGCCGCCGGGACCATGGGCATGACCGGCGACGGCGCGGACGCGGCCATGTACGACGGCGGCGTGGCCGCCATCGCCAAGCACGGCGGCCTGGGCGTGCCCTTCATCAAGCCCAGGGCCCAGAGCGAGATCATCGCCCGCATCCGCCAGGCCGAGCAGGCCGGAGCCGTGGCCGTGGGCATGGACATCGACGGCGCGGGGCTCATCACCATGGCCCTCAAGGGCCAGCCCGTGGGCCCAAAGACCTTCGTGGAGCTCAAGGAGATCGTGGCCGCCACCAGCCTGCCCTTCATCGTCAAGGGCGTCATGACCCCGGACGAGGCCCAGCTGGCCGTGGGCGCCGGCGCTGCCGCCATCGTGGTCTCCAACCACGGCGGGCGCGTGCTGGACTCCACCCCCGGCGCGGCCGAGGTGCTCCCGGCGATCGCGGACAAGATCAAGGGCCGCGCCGTGATCCTGGCGGACGGCGGCGTGCGCTCCGGTTCCGACGTGCTGAAGCTGCTGGCCCTGGGCGCGGATGCGGCGCTGGTAGGCAGGCCCATGGCCGTGGGCGCGTTCGGCGCCGGGGCCGAGGGCGTGGCCGCGCTCTTGAACAAAATGCGCTCGGAGCTGGTCTCGGCCATGCTGCTCACGGGCACGGCCAACGTGCGCGAAGTCAGCCGCGACATCCTGACCGCCGCCCGCTGAACCTGTTCAGCCTGAATGACTGAAAAGCCCCCCGGCGCTCGCGCGCCGGGGGGCTTTGTTTGTGTTCATGCACGCCGTCCGCATTATGTGAGGCGTGTTGTTCGAGGCCGCCCCGCTAGTAGGCCAGGCCGGCGATTTGCTTCGCCAGCATGATGTCGAGGATGGTCCGGTCGGTCTCGATCATGCCTTCGGTGCTGAGCGCCCCCACGTTGCGCATGGTCTGCTCGGGGGAGGCGTCGATGATGCCGTCCGTGGGCTTGACCTTGACCCCATGGAGCGAGAAAAGCGCCGCCTGCACGGCGGTCCCGGCCGCCGTGGCCAGTTTGAGGGCGCACCCGGCCTTGGCCCCGTCGCAGACGACCCCGGCCAGGTCCTCCATGAGGTTCTTGATGGCCCCGGCCACGTGGTGCACGTCGCCCCCAAGCAGGTAGGACACACCGGCCGTGGCCCCCGCCCCGGCCGCGACGGAGCAGCCGCAGACCGCCGAAAGCCTGCCCGTGTGGGACTTCACGTACGCGGTGATGATATGGCTCAGGCCTATGGCTGTGAGAACGGTGTGGTGGTCGCACTCCACGTAGTCCTTCACGGCCCAGATGGGCAGGATCGCCGTGAGCCCGTGGTTGCCGCTCCCGGCCGAGCTCATGGCGGGCAGCTTCACGCCGTCCATGCGGGCGTCGGCAGCGGCGGAGGTGAGCATGCGCGCGGCCAGGAACATGTCCTTCTGCATGAGCTTCTGGCGCACCAGGCGCTCGAAGGTCTTGCCAACGCCCAGCCCGGGTCCGTGCTTGAGCCCGTAATCGGCCAGGGCCATGTTGTGGCGCACGCCTTCCTCCAGGAAGGCCATGTCGTCATCGTCCAGTTCATCCGCCAGGTCGATGAGCCGGTCCAGGGGCAGCTCCTTGAGCCAGGCCTCGAGTTCGGCCACGCCTGCCGACCCGCCGCGCCCGGCGCTGAGCAGGGGGGAGTCCTCGACGGGGTTGCCGTCCAGGGAGAGCGAGACGATATGGTCGTGGTGCTGCTCGATGACCGCCTCCGCCACGGAACTCCCTTTGCGGGCCTCCACGCGCACGTGCAGGCCGCGCCTGTCCGAAAGCAGGTGCAGGCCCACCTTGCCCCTGCCCAGCAGATCCTTGGCCTGGTCCAGGGCCTGGGGCGTCAGGGTGTCGAGAACCTCGAGCCGGCGGGCCGGGTCGCCCCCCGCAGCGCCCAGCGCGGCTGCGGTATCCAGGCCGGAGAGGCCGCCCGTGCCTGGGATGGAGACGGCCAGGCCGTTCTTGTAGACATTGGGGTCCACCCAGACGTCCAGGCTGTCGAAGGCTTTCCCGGGCAGCAGCGAGACGGCCGCGGCGGCGGCGAGCGCCACGGCCACAGGCTCGGTGCAGCCCAGCGCGGGGGCCACCTCCAGGCGCAAAATGTCCTTCACGCTATAGCTCATGCCAGCCTCCCTGAAGTTCTCAGACCACCCGGCGAGGCCGGTGCGCCCGCGCCTACCTCCGCCCCTTGGACGCCACGATGGTATCCAGCAGGCAGTGGCACACCGAGTGGTGCAGCACCTCCACAGGCCCATACGCCTCCACGGGCACGTAGAAGTTGGCGTCGCCCATGGCGCGCAGGGGGTTGTCGGCCTTGAAGCCGGTGAGCGTCAGCACCCCCGCGCCTTTGGCCCTGGCGGCCTTCGCGCCCAGCAGCACATTCTCGGAGCGGCCGCTTGAGCTGATGCACACCAGGATGTCGCCGGGGTCCGCGAACATCTCCACGGGCTTCTCGAACAGGTGGGGGTAGCCGAAGTCGTTGCCGATGCAGGTCAGCCCGGCGATGTCGTTGAAGGCCATGGCGCGCATGCCCCCGGCCTTCCAGAAGTCGGTGCCCATGTGGGAGGAGATGGCCGCCGAGGCCCCGTTGCCCACGAACATGAGCTTGCCCCCGGCCGCGGTGCGTTCCACGATCCAGGCGGCGGCGGCCTCGATGCCCTCCTCCAGGGTGAGTGTCCGGCCCGAGGCGTCGGTGTAGACGATCTCGCGGGTGAGGGCGCGCAGGGACTCGTAGAAGGCGGCTGCGGAAGATTTCATGGCATGCTCCTTAAAGCGCCGGGCGCGGCTTGCGGGACTTGAGCCCGAACCAGACCAGGGTGGAGGCGAGGATGAAGGCCATGGAGATAAGGAGCATCCTGGCCACCTGCATGGCGCTCTCGTGGTAGAGCAGGGCCAGCGCCGCGAAGATCGCCACGCCGGCGCCCTGCAGCCACATGAAGCCGAATTCGCCCCGGGCCTGGGAATAGACGAAGAACACGTTGGCCGTGGCCAGCATGGCCATGGCCACGGCGATCACGGCCAGCAGCGGCCCGGCGGCCTCGTACTGCGCTCCGAAGAGAAGCGTGACCACCAGCTTGGAAGCCAGGAAGCAGACCAGGGCGTACCCGCCGCCCAGCAGCAGGGTCATGCCCGTGGAGGTCCAGAGGCTCTTGTTGTCCTCCTGGCCGCGCGCCTTGGCCGAGGCGGCCTCGGTGAAGAGCACGCTCACCAGCACGGAGGGGCCGAAGAAGGCGATGCGCCCCAGGATGGCCGCCGTGGCGTAGAGCCCGGCCTCGGAGCCGGGGCAGAAGTGGCGCACCAGGATGAGGTCCAGGTTGTTCAGGCACATGCCAACCACCGAGCTGACGATCATGCCCAGGGCGTAGCGGCCCACCTCGCGGTGGAAGCCCGCGGGCAGCGGCGTGGCGGGCACGCGCAGCAGATCCTTGAGGAAGAACATGGCCAGGGCCGTCTGGGCGGCCGCGCCGACGATGCCGCAGAGCACCGCGCCGGAGACGCCCCAGCCCAGCGCCGTGAGCAGCCCCAGGCTGGCCACGAAGCGCAGGCAGGCGTTGCTGGCCCCGGACACGCCGTAGCCCGTGAAGCGCTGCATCCCCTGGAGCATGCCCCAGGGCACGGGCATGAGCAGGAGCACCACCAGCATGCCCACGGAGACATAGATCGGCCCCATCTCGGTGAAATGCAGGAAATCGCGCATCAGGGGCCCGGCCAGCAGCCCGAGCACGCCCACCACCACGGCGGCGGCCAGGGCGAACTTCGCGGCCTGGTTGAACAGCCCGCGCACCCGGCCCATTCCCTCCAGCGCGAACCCGGCCGTGAAGCGGGCCATGATGAGCGGCACGATGGCCATGGGCGCGGCGATGATGGAGAGCATGGAGTTGAGCGCGTTGAAGCTGCCGAACTCGTCGGGCGTCATGGCCCGTCCGGCGGTGAGCTGGAACAGGTAGTTGAACACGTTGCCCGAGTTCATGAGCACGAGGATGATGAAATTCTGTTGCAGGAAACGTTTCACGAAGCTCCCCCGGTGCGTGACGGACTGGATGTGGACGGCCCGAGCAGGGCCGCGATGAAGAGCCACAGGCCGCACAGGCCAAAGAGCTCGGACACGGGGGCCAGCCCGGTCAGGCGGATGAGCGCCGCAAGAGCCGACAAGGCCAGGAAGCCGGAGCAATAATGAATCCCTGAGGTGCTGGCAAGGCGCGGCCAGCGCCGGGCCAGGGCCGGGCGGCAGGCCCGCCAGAGCGGCACCGCCAGGGTGGAGCCCAGCATGCCGATGCCTTGCGCGAGCTTCGGCCCGCCCGCCAGGGCGGCGGCCAGGCACAATCCGGCGAGCAGCAGCCACGCGCGAAGCGAAGCCTTGCCCTGGGCAGGCCCGTCGAGCCAGCGCCGCGCGCTAGCGAGCCCGGCGGCAAGCAGACCCTTGCGGGCAGCCAGCCAGACGAGCCCGGCCATAGGCAGCAGGGCCAGGGCGTAGAGCCACTTGGCGCTGCGTCCGGACCCCGCCCCGCCGCCGGATTCCGGGGCGCGGGCCAGGGTGGAGAGTTCGGGGCCGGACGCGTCGGCAAGCATCAGGGCCTCGACCTCGAGCCAGGGGTTGCGCAGGAAGCGCAGCGGCCCGGAAGCCGGGGAGAGCCCGGCCTTGCCCATGGGCAGCCACACGGCCGCGGCGGCCATGTCCGCCGCGCCGGAGGCGTCCAGACCCTCCAGGCCGCGAGCGGCCCCGGCCAGGTCCAGCAGGGGTTCGCCGCCCAGCACCTGGGGCCAGGTGGTCAGGCGCTGCCCGGAGAGCACGGCGCGGGTGCACTTCCAAGTGCCGCCCCCGGCTCCGTGAGGAGCGCCGCCGCTCAAGGTGACGCTCACGGCGGGCCATGCTGCGGCCAATGCGGCGGGTGATTGCGGCCCCAGCAGCGCGGGCAGATAGAGCGCCAGGCGCGAGCTGGGCGAAGCCAGGGGCACCGAGGCCTTCTTGGAGCCGAAGGCAAGCTCCAGCCTGGGCGCGGGATCGTTCACGGTCCAGGGCGCGGCTGTCACGTCCAGCACCAGCCACTGCGGGGCGAACGCCGGGCCGGTGAGCCCAAGGCGCACGGAGCCGTCCGGCTGCGCGTCCACGGCGGGCTCCAGGGCCTCGTCGAAAAGGTAGCGGGCCTCGAACAGGCCCTCGTGTGGGGCGGCCGTGTTCTGGGCGTGCAGCGCCGCCCTACGCAGGGTGAAGCCGAAGTCCTGCCCCCCGGGCGAACCCGCGCCGGTGAAGATCAGACGCACACCCTCGACCTTGGGCGGCAACTCGGGGAACACCGCCGGGAAGCCCGGCTTCACGGCCACGCGCACGCTGCGCCCGCCGCCCCAGGCCTCGGCCTCGACACCGGCCAGCCCGGCGCGGTGTCTGCCCAGCTCCAGCCAGAGGCTGTAGGCGGTTGCTGGCGAGGGCGTGAAGGCCGTCCCCGTCTCCAGCGTGACGGAATCGCCGGCGCATTCCACGCCCAGGCCGTCCGGCGCGCCGCTGAAGCCCAGCCTGCCCGTGGCCTTGAAGAGATTCTCGGCCAGGGCTGGGCGCACGGCCGTGTCGTCCCGCGCGCCGGGGCCGCCGGCCAGGGCCTGGAAATCCAGACTCCAGAGGGGGCTCTGCGAGGCGTAGCCCCTGGGCGAATCCGGGTCGCAGGCGGCCCCGAAGCTGCGGCAGCGCTCCTCGGTGGCGGCCAGGATGGCGGGCACGTCCCGCCGGGGGGCGACCTTGGCCAGCCGCGCGGCCTCCAGGGTCAGCGAGAAGGGCTGGGATGAATCCTGGGCGGACTGGATCAGGCCGAACCCCTTGATCGACGCATCCGTTCCGGCCCCGGAGAGCGCCTCCAGGTTGGCGGCCAGCTCCCCCCTGCCCTGGAACAGCTCCCTAGCGCGCGAGGGCAGCAGGCGCGGCAGGCCGTGGGTCGCGGTCCAGGCCGGGTCCAGCCCGGAAGGCACGAAGAGGATCTTCTCCACGTTGCGGGCCTGGGCCACCTCCTCCACGTTCTGCTTGTAGAACATCAAGGCCAGCTCCTTGAGCGTGACCTTGCCGACGCCCGGGGCCAGCTCCCGCAGGTGGCGGCCCAGGTACAGGCGCAGCACGGCGCGGCCGTCGCCCAGGTCGAAGAGGCGCTTGGGGATGGCGTACCAGTCCAGAACGGTCTTGCCCGAGCCGTCCGGCTTCAGGGAGACCACCAGGTTCACCTGCACGTCCTGGCCGCGCAGCAGCACCACGTCCAGCGCGCCCACGTCCGTGACGTCCTTGCGGAAGCGGCGCTGCACGAAGGCAGAGAGGCCGTCCTGGGAGGTGCGCCAGTCCTCGTCGGGCTCGCGGTCCAGCAGGCGCGAAAGCTGATAGCGCAGGCCCTTGGAGAGCCAGCGCGCCCCGGCCACGTCCACGGCGTCGCGCCCGGCCCCGTCGGCCCACCGCGGGGTCAGCCGGTCCACGGTCTCCAGGGGGTCGCCCGCGTAGAAGCGCACGCCGCCGGGCGTGGCCAACTCGGCCCAGAAGGCCAGGCGGCCGGGATGGTCGGGGTCGCCGGTGAGGTAATCCAGGCGGGCCTCGTTGCTGTCGCCCAGGCGCAGGCCGGAATCCGCACCGGCCAGAGCCAGCACTTCGAGAGCGCCCGTGGGGGCGTTGCCGCGCCTGGGCAGGGGCAGCTCCCGCTGGGCCAGCACGCGCGAGTACTTCACCTTGCGCATGGCCACGCGCCCAAGCATCTCGCCTTCCACGGCGGCGCCCTCCCCCGGGTTCCGCGCCCCGAACAGCGCGGGCGGCAGGGCCAGGGGCTTGCCCTCGGCCGGAGCGGCGGCACGGCACGGCGCGACCGCAGCCAGTCCCGCCAGCAGGAGCGCGAGCAGCGCCAGGGCGCGCCTCATGGCTCCCTCCGCTTGAGGATCAGGAAGCCGTCATCCTCCAGCACGGTGTCGAACTCCTTCCTGGCGCGCTCCACGTTCTCGCGGAAGGCGTCGGCCACGGCCTGGTCGCGGCAGGCCCCGTCCCTCCATTCGCAGCCCTGGTCCACCACGAACCAGGGGCGCTTGAGGTCGAGCACCACGTAGTCGGCCAGGCTGCGCGTCACAGGGAATTCGGGTTTGGCCCCGGTGAGGATGAAGCGGCGGAAGTCCCTCATGGTGGCCTGGCTGGAATCCTGCGCCAGGTGGGGCTCGAACACGGCCAGGGGGAAGCTGTTGGCGAAGTAGCGCGTGACGGCCTTGCCCCAGTTCAGGCTGTTCTGGGTGATGACCACCTTTGCGGGGTCGTCGGGCAGGGTCTTCTCCATGGCCCGGATGATGCGCGTGTCGCGGTCGTCCGGCCAGAAGCCGCCGAAGCCTCCCCCGCGCCAGAAGGGCACCGAGAGGGGCGAGGCCGCCAGGAGCACGTGCCCGGCCAGCAGGACGATGAAAAGCGTTCCGGCCCAGCGGTCCAGCCTGCCGCTGCGGGCGTTCACGGCGTCGGCGGCCAGGGGCAGGGCCCCGGCGAAGGCCACGATGAGCGGGGCCACCAGCCCGGCCGTGTAATGGTTGGTGACGGAGTAGTAGTCTGGCCGCGTGGAGAGCAGCGACAGCGCCAGGGTGGGCAGGATGGTGAACAGCGGCCCCGGGCTCAAGAGCGGCAGGAAGGCCAGGGAGCCGAACAGCGCGGCCAGGTACTTGAGCTTGCGCGGGTCGCCCAGCATGTGGCCCAGGGTGCCGAAGGGGTGGGTGAGCACCCACCAGGCCTTGCCCAGCACGGAGGAGCCCCCGATCCAGGCGAAAGCCCCGGCCGTGACGCCAACGCCCGTGTCCATGGTGAAGAAGGGGATCAGCTTGGCCGTGGCCAGCCAGAACCAGGCCAGCCCCGCCGCGAACACGAACACCCCGGCCGGTCCGCCGCCGCGCGTGAAGGCCAGGTACACGCCGAATATGGCGGCCTGCAGGGCGAAGGTCTCCTTCACGAGGCACAGGCACAGCGCGGCCAGGGCCGCGCCCCAGGGGTCCTCGTCCTGGACGCGGAAGAAGAACCAGAAGCCGATGGGGATGGCCAGGTGGTCGGGGTGGAAGTCGAACAGCCCGTTGTGCCACACCGCGAAGTAGCCGAAGTAGGCCAGGGCCGGGAACACCCCGTAGCGCCTGCCCAAAAACGGCAGGGGCAGAGCCAGCATGAAGGCCTGGGCCACCATGAGTCCCAGGGGGGTGAGCCAGTCCGGCAGGGGGCGGATGAGCCAGGCGTAGAGCCAGAGCACGGGCTGGATGTGGCCGTTGAGCGCCCGCCACCATTCCCCGCCCTGGCTCATGGCCGTGAGGTTGCAGACGAACACCCCCAGGTCGAACACGGTGGAGCGCAGCGAGAGGTAGCGCATGCAGGCCAGGGCCGTGAGCGCGCCCAGGAGCACGAGGCCCATGGTCCAGGGCCAGCGGGGCTTGTCCTCGGGCAGGATGCCGTACCTAGACATTGAGCCTCCGCACGCGCAGCCGCTGGGCCACGGTGATCGCGCCCAGGGCGGCCAGGGCCAGGGCCACGCTCAAAGCGGATACCGCAAGGCCCAGCAGGTAGTAGCGCTGGGGCCTGAATTCGATCACCAGGTCGATATCAACTCCGCCCGCCGGGTTGGGCCGGGCGTAGCGCGCGGCCTCGGGGCCGAGCGCGGGCAGCAGCGCCGGATCGATCCACCAGGCGTTGCCGTAGCCGCTGGCCTGCCAATGCAGCATCTCCGGCCAGGGCATGGCCTTGCCTTCGGCGGCCCCGGAAACCCTCCAGGAGGCCGGGGCCAGGGCGTCGAAGCCGGGGCCCACGGCCACGGCGGGTTCGATCGCGCCCTCGCGCCAGGTGGCGTCCAACGGCGTGGAAGGCAGGTTGTCGTTCTGCACGGTGCTCACGAAGCGCTTGGAAACAAAGCCCACGTTCCAACTCAGCGCCTGTTCGGACTCAACCCTGCCGCCCGGGCCGTACTCCAGCAGCGCCCTGGTCCGGGTGCGGCCGTCGCCCAGGGTGCTCACCCAGCCCCGCTCCAGGTACCGGCACAGCTCTTCAGGCGTGGCCTGCAAATCCTGGTTGTCCGGGAAGATGCGGTAGGAGCCCAGGAGCTTCGCGGTTTCCGCCGGGATGCCCTGCCCCCCGTCGTCCGGCGGCCTGCAAGCCCCCGGGGCCGGGGATCCGGCGGCCGGGCCGGAAGCGGCGGCGGCAGCGACCCCGCCGGGAGCGGAGGAAGCTGCGGCGGTAGCAACGGCGGAAGCCTGCCCCGCCGCCTGGGCCGGGCGCTCGCCCGCGGGCAGCAGGTAGGCCTTCCAGCCTTCGTGGAAGGTCTCCTGGAAGAGCAGCGGAAAGCCCGACTTCACTCCCGTGAGGCGCACCCGGCAGGTGGTCGGCCCCTGGCGGGTGAACTCCACCGAGGGGAGGTCGTAGGCCTGGCCCCTGTAGAGCAGGGCCTGGCGCTTGCCTGACCGGTCGGTGAGGAAGGCCCGCTCCAGGCCCTTCTGGCCATTCTCGCCGGCCTCCCCGCTTCCCATGATCCTGCCCAGCAGGGCCAGGAACTCCGGGGACTCCCCGGCAGGGATCACGGCCTGCCCGGGCTCGTAGAGGGGCATGCCCACCACGTCGGGCAGCACGGCCGCGGTCAGGTTGCCTCCCCGGCCCGTGGCGTCGGCCACGGCCAGCAGGCGCGAGGCCGCGAACACGCCGGGCGCGGCGTCCGGGTTGCGGTAGATGTCCACGCTGGCGAAGCGCTTCTCCAGCACGAGGCCGTGTTGCAGGGCCAGGGCCTTGTCCAGAACGGGCTTGTAGTTCTTGAACCCGTCCACCACGGGCTCGCCCAGGTAGCCGGGCTGGAAATCCTGGTAGGAGATGAAGAAATTGTCGTGCGGGTAGATCAGGTAGCGCACCGAGGCCAGCCCGAAGAGGCGGTCCAGGTTGGGGCTGGGCTGCTCGGCGTACATGCTGGAGATGATCTCGCTGCCCAGGGGGTTGTTGTAGAAGGCCAGGAAGAAGGGCTTGGGCGAGTAGGCCGAACTCCACTCGTAGCTGTAGGGCGAATCCCCGGGCCAGCTGATGCCCACCGGCGGCAGGTAGGCCACGCGGCCCCAGGCGCGCTGGTCGCGCAGGAAGGCGTAGACCTTGGCGTCCTCGGGATGGATGGGCGTGTGCTTGAGGGCCAGGGGCTGGGGCACGGCGTCCTTGGGCGCGCGTGAGAGCAGGCTCTGCCCCAGGTAGGGCGAGACGAACGCCAGCAGCACCCCTGCCAGGGCCGCCCGGACCAGCCAGGGCCGCCTGGCGCTGCCCCGCTCCTCCCAGGCCTGGGGGAGCTGGAAGGCCAGCAGGGCGTAGGCCGTGACGATCAGCGGCAGCCAGCGCGTGGTGTTGGAGAAGGCCGCGAACAGGATGGGCACGAAGCCCTTGAGCACCCACTGGTAGAAGGCAACCCCGAACGGCGTGCGCGAACCGCAGACCAGCAGCACGCCCGTGAGCGCCACCACGAACATGCCCGCGTTCTGGGCGCGCAGGGTGTCCTCCTGGTCGGGGTCGCGGCGCATGCGCCGCGCCGTGAAGGAGCACAGGGCCAGCCCGGCCAGCACAAGCGAGGCCAGCACCCAGGGCGCGCGCAGGCCCGGCGGGGCCGGGAAGGCGTATTCGGTGTCCATGCCGGGGCGCAGGTCCAGGCGGATGACGGCGTCGACGGGCTGGCTGGTGGACTGGTGGAACCCCTCGCGCATGGGCAGTTCCGTGTCCACGGTGACTTCGCCCTTGGCCGAGGCCGAGAGCCCCCAGCCGTGGCGGATGGCGCCCTTGCCCAGGTAGTCGCCCAGGAAGGGGGCCATGAAGTGGATGTTCATCATCAGCGCCAGGGCGAAGACCAGCCCGGTGGAGGCCAGCACCCTCCAGCGCTCCGGCCCCTTGACCACGGCGTGCAGGCCCAACAGCCCGAGCATGGCCGCGCTGCTCACGCCCACGCTGGGGTGCAGGGAGGTCAGCCCCAGCAGGAGCCCGCAGACGATGGCCGCGCGCGGGGCCACGCGCCCGCGCTCCCGGATGGAGGCCAGCAGCGTGAAGTAGGCCAGCAGCAGCAGCGGAATGATGGCGAACCCGGCCAGCATGGGCATGTGCCCGGCCACCACGCGGCTGTAGGTGTAGGGCGACAGGGCGTAGAACAGCGCCGCCAGCGTGGCGTAGAACCAGTTCAGTCCGAAGCGCCGGGCCAGGGGCAGCATGGCCAGCCCCGAGGCCGTGACGAAGCACAGGGGCAGGAGCTTGCTCATCCACTCCCCGCCCATGCGGGCCAGGGGGGTGATGAGCTGCCAGTAGAGCAGCTCCAGCTTGAAGTAGTGGTAGCGGCCCGTCTCGAAGTAGGCGTCCCAGGTGGAGAAGTGGTGCTCGGCCATGGAGCGGTACTGCTCCAGGAAGTTGGGCACGCCCCAGTCCCAGGTGTGGCCCACGATGCCCGGCCTGGCCAGGACCCCGGCGAAGGAGATCAGGGCCAGCCCGGCCACGACGGCCACGGCCAGGAGCTTCTTCACCGGTTCGCGCATCCGCTAGGCCTTGAAGGACTTCTCGAACACCCCGTCCAGAATGGCGGACCAGGAGTAGGACTGCATGTAGGCCAGGGCGTTCTCGCGCATCCTGCGCCATTTCTGCGGGTCGGCCAGCAGGGAGCCGATGGCCTCCGCCAGGGGCTCCACCTCGTAATCCACCACGATGCCCGCCTCCAGTTCGGCGATATCCTTGTGGATCTCGGGCACGGGAGTGATGATTACGGGCAGGCCGCAGGCCAGATAGTCCTTCACGCGGGAGGGGTCGGCCCACTGGGAGAGGTTGTTGGGGGAAGGCTTGTAGAGGGCCAGCGAGATGTCGTAGCCGGGCAGCATGGCCAGCACCTCGTCGTGGGGCTTGGCCCCGTGCAGCACCACGCCCTCGCCCAGGGCCTTGAGCCGTGGCTCGTAGGGCTGGTAGACCACCCCGTCCTCCACGGCGTCGTGGGGCGTCTTGCCGATGACGTGCAGGGCCAGCTGCGGGAAGCGCTTCTTGAGGCTGGGGAAGGCGTCGATCACCAGGTCCACGCCCTTGGAGGGGGCCAAGGCGCCCAAGAGCACCAGGGCGGCGGGCTCCGTGGCGGACTTGTCCGGCAGCTCGATCTTCTCCAGGTCCACGCCCACGGGCACCAGGATGTTGCGGCTGTCGGGCAGCCCCTGGGAGCGGCGCACGTCCACGATGCGCGGGGAGATGTTCCAGGCCGCGTCGCAGTTGCGCACGCAGAAGCGGTCCAGCCAGTGGTAGATGGCGTTCAACCACTTGTTGGCGAAGCGCTCGGGCATCCAGTCGATGGTGTAGAAGATCACGAAGCGCGTGAGCCCGAGCTTCTTGAGGATCACCCCCACCACGGTGTTGAGCGGGTCCGCGCCCAGGTACACTTCGAAGCGCCCGCCCAGGCGCAGGAAGTAGAACAGGGTGAAGAGCGCGTCCTTGACGTAGGTCAGCAGCGGGGGCAGGGCCCAGCCGCCCTCCTTGACCTCGCGGCGCAGGAACGCTCCGTCGTACTCCTTCATGCGGGAGCGGCGGTCCGCGCAGTAGTGGAAGGGGTGGTAGATCACCCCCAGGCGCTTGGAGCGGCTCTTGAGGTAGTTCTCAACTGCCTCGGATGGGCCGGAGAGGTCCGTGACGTGGCTGACGAGCACGATGGATTCGAAACGCATAGACGCTCTTTTCCCGCGCAGTCTTAGCCGCGCAGAGTATGGATGTTGTCGAGGAACCAGCGGTAGGTGCCCGCGATGCCCTGCTCCAGCCCGATGGCGGGGCTCCAGCCCAGGGCTTTCAGGCGCGAGACGTCCAGCAGCTTGCGCGGCGTGCCCTCGGGCTTGGTGGGGTCGAATTCGATGCGGCCCTTGAAGCCCGTAACGCGCGCCACAGTCTCGGCCAGTTCGCGGATGGTCACGTCCTCGCCGGTGCCCACGTTGACGATGCGCTCGTCGGAGTAGTTGTCCATGCAGTAGACGATGGCGCGGGCGCAGTCGTCCACATGCAGGAACTCGCGGCAGACGTTGCCCGTGCCCCACACCGTCACGCTCTCGGCCCCGGTCTGCGCGGCCTCGTGGAAGCGGCGCAGCAGCGCCGGGAGCACGTGGGAGTTCTGCAGATCGAAGTTGTCGCCCGGCCCGTACAGATTGGTGGGCATCAGGCTCACGGCGTCGAAGCCGTACTGGCGGCGGTAGGCCTGGCACATCTTGATGCCCGCGATCTTGGCCACGGCGTACCACTCGTTGGTGGGCTCCAGGGCGCTGGTGAGCAGGCAGTCCTCGGTCATGGGCTGGGGCGCGAACTTGGGGTAGATGCAGGAGGAGCCCAGGAACACGAGCTTCTCCACGCCCTCACGGTAGGCCGCGTCGATGACGTTGCACTGGATGATGGAGTTCTGCCAGATGAACTCGGCCGGGTAGGTGTTGTTGGCGTGGATGCCGCCCACCTTGGCCGCGGCCAGCACGATCTTGTGCGGCTTGACCTCGGCCATGAAGCGGCGCACGGCGGCCTGGTCGGTGAGGTCGAGCTGCGCCCGGGTGCGGGTGACGGCCTCACAACCGGGGCGGCCCTCCAGGACCCGCACCACGGCCGAGCCCACCAGCCCCCGGTGGCCCGCCACGAAAATTCGCTCGTTGCTCACATTGTTTCCGTTGCAGAGGGGATTGAAAGACCGACGCCCCTTAGCACGGCGCGGCCTGGATGGCTAGTGGCCCACAAGGCCCGGGAAACCGGCTCAGGACAGAAAAGGGGAGAGTTCGCGGGCCAGCTTGTTCAGGGTTTCCAGCGGCAGCAGGGCGGCAGGCTCGTCGGCCGCCCGTTCGATGGCCAGGGCCAGCACCGCCAGCTCCTTCAGCCCCGTGTTGAGCAGGTTGCCCTTCACGTTGTGCGCCCAGAAGGCCGTGCGCTCGCGGTCGCCCTGGCGCATGGCTTCGCCCAGGGAGGCCATGGAGCGCCTGAGGGCGTCCCGGCTGGTGCCCACCAGGGAGCGGGCCGCGCTCTCGCCCAGCCCGAGGACGCAGATGAAGTGGTCCCTGATGGCCTCGGCCAGGTCGTCCCGGGTGCGCGTCATGGCGGTCAGCGACCGGCTTCCACGGCCCGGTTGAAGGCCGCGAAGCGCTCGGCGTAGGGCGGGTAGCCGAAGAAGGCCGAGCCGCTCACCAGCACGTCCGCCCCGGCCCGCACGATCTCCGCGCAGTTCTCCAGGGTGACGCCGCCGTCCACCTGAATGAGCGTCTCAGCGCCCTGGGCCTTAATCATGGCCCGCAGGGAGCGGATCTTCTCCATGCAGAACCCGATGAAGGACTGCCCCCCGAATCCGGGGTTCACGCTCATCACCAGCACCATGGAGAGCTGCGGCAGCAGGTACTCCACGGCGGAGAGGGGTGTGGCCGGGTTGAGCGCCACGGCGGGCTTCGCGCCCAGGCGGGCGATCTCGGCCACGGCGCGCTCCAGGTGGTGCGTGCTCTCGGCGTGCACGCAGACCAGGTCCGCCCCGGCGGAGACGAAATCGGCCAGGTAGCGCTCCGGGCGCTCGATCATCAGGTGCACGTCGAAGAACAGCTTGGACACCGGGCGCAGGCTCTTGATGACCAGCGGCCCCACCGTGATGTTGGGCACGAACAGCCCGTCCATCACGTCCCAGTGCACCCAGGGGATGCCGGCGGCCTCCAGGGCTGTCAGCTCCTCGGCCAGGCGGCCGAAATCGGACGAGAGCAGCGAGGGGGAGAGGATCATGCGCCCTCCATGGCGAAGTCCACCTTGATCTTGAAGAGCTCCTCGGCGGGCAGGTTCAGCACGGAGATGCCGGTCTTGCGGGTGATCTCGGCCAGGGTGGCCCGCACGGCGGCCATGTCCGGCGCGATCATGGTGAACCAGACATTGAAGGAGTGGTCGCGCAGGTAGTTGTGGGTCACCCCGTGGTGGGAGTTGACCTCGGCCACGAAGGCCTCGATCTGCGCTTCCGGCACGCGCGCGGCGCACAGCGTGCTCTGCCAGCCCAGGGAACCCGAGCTGAAGTTGGCCCCGATGCGCCGGATGACGCCCTTGGCCCTAAGCGCCCTCACGCGGGCCAGCACCTCGGACTCGGTGAGGCCGAGCTGTTCGCCCACCGCGGCGTAGGGCCGCTCCTCGATGGGGAAGCCGGACTGGATGATGTCGAGAATCTTGCGGTCGTATGCGTCCATGCGGACCACTCTACTCCACTTGCCCGCCGGAGGCAAAACCCCCGTGGCCTTCGGGTTTCTCCCCGCCCCGCTTGGGCTGGTAGGTACACAGCGGCTCGGGGGCCATGGGGTCGCCCTTCATGGTGAAGGCCCTGGCCCGGCATCCGCCGCAGACCTTGTGGTACTCGCAGGGGCCGCACTTGCCCTCGTACTGCTTCTGGTCCCGGAACTTCCTGAACCACTCCGTCTTCTCCCATATCTCGGGGAACGGCGTCTCCAGCACGTTGCCGCAGTCCAGCTCCAGGTAGCCGCAGGGCTGCACCGTGCCCGAGTGCGAGATGAAGCAGAACCCGATGCCGCCCAGGCAGCCGCGCGTGAGCGCGTCCAGCCCGAAGTTGTCGGGCGTCACGGGCACGCCGTCCTCCTTGGCGCGCTGGCGCATGATCCGGTAATAATGCGGCGCGCAGGTGGCCTTGAGCTGCATGGAGGTGGTCTTGCGGAAGTCGTGGAACCAGTTGAGCACGGTCTCGTACTCCTCGGCCGTGATCACCTGGGCGGCGATCTCCGTGGCGCGGCCCGTGGGCACCAGCAGGAAGATGTGCCATGCGCTGGCCCCGAGCGACTCGCACAGCTCGAAGATCTTCTTGAAGTTGTGCAGGTTGGACTTGGTGACCGTGGTGTTGATCTGGAACTCGATCCCGGCGTCCTTCAGGTGCTGGATGCCGCGCAGCGCGCCCGCGAAGGCCCCCTTCTCGCCACGGAACTCGTCGTGGGTCTCGGGATCGGGGCCGTCGATGGAGATGGAGCAGCGCTGGATGCCCACCTCCTTCATGCGCCGGGCGTTCTCCGCCGTGATGAGCGTGCCGTTGGGGGCCATGACGCAGCGCAGGCCCTTGGCGTTGGCGTAGGCCACCAGATCGTCCCAGTCGGGGCGCATGAGGGGCTCCCCGCCGGTGAAGATGATGATGGGGTTGCCGACCTCGGGGAAGGTGTCGATGAGCGCCTTGGCCTGGGCGTTGCTCAGCTCGCCCGGGTAGGGCTCGAAGTGGGCCTCGGCGCGGCAGTGCTTGCAGGCCAGGTTGCAGCGCCGGGTGATCTCCCAGGCCACCAGGCGCACCGGGGGCGCGCCGTTGGGCAGGGTCTTGGGCATGGCGCCCGGATGGCCGAGAGGATGACCGCCGGGGTGGCCGCCCCCGGCATGTCCCGCGCCGGGAGAACCGGCAAGCTGCGGGCCGGGATGTCCTTTGGAATGAGGATGCACGTCCGCCCTCCTACAGCCTGTCCAGCATGTCTTCGGTGAAATACGTCAGGATCAAATCCGCCCCGGCGCGCTTGATGGACAGCAGCGACTCCAGCATGACCGCCTTCTCGTCGATCCAGCCCAGTTGGGCCGCGGCCTTTATCATGGAGTACTCGCCGCTGACCTGGTAGGCGGCCAAAGGCAGGTCGAAGTTGTCGCGCACGAGCCTGATGATATCCAGGTACGGGCCGGCCGGCTTGACCATCAGGAAGTCAGCGCCCTCGGCCACGTCCGCCGCGGCCTCGCGCAGGGCCTCGCGCCAGTTGGCCGGGTCCATCTGGTAGGACTTGCGGTCCCCGCTCTTGGGCGCGGACTCCGCCGCCTCGCGGAACGGCCCGTAAAACGCGGAGGCGTACTTCACCGCGTATGACATAACCGGTATCTCTTCGTACCCGTTTCCGTCCAGCACGGCCCGGATGGCGGCCACGCGGCCGTCCATCATGTCAGAGGGGGCCACGATGTCCGCCCCGGCCTGGGCATGGGAGAGCGCGGTGCGGGCCAGCAGCTCCAGGGTGGGGTCGTTCAGCACCCTGCCCTCCCCGTCCAGCACGCCGCAGTGGCCGTGGGAGGTGTATTCGCAGAGGCACACGTCCGTGACCACCACCAGCTTGGGGAACTTCGCCTTGAGCTCCCGCACGGCGCGCTGCACCACGCCGTCCTCGGCGTAGCCCTGGCTGCCAACCGGGTCCTTGACGTTGGGTATGCCGAACAGGATGACGGACTGCAGGCCCTTGTCCACGGCCTTGGCCACGCGCTCCACCAGGGCTTTCATGCCGAGTTGGTTCTGGCCCGGCATGGCTCCGATGGGTTTGACCATGTCCGCCGGGCCGGTCTCGGCCACGAAATAGGGCATGATGAGGTCGTTGCGGGAAAGCGCGGTCTCGCGCACCAGGTCGCGCATGGCCGGGGTGCGGCGCAGGCGGCGGCCGCGATGGAAGTCGAACATTGGCGTCCTCCTGAAGGTTGCCGGGGGCAAGGGGATGCCTCCGGCGGCCAGAGAGGGCGCTGCCCTCTCCGGACTCTCCCGCCAGGGGGATGATCCCCCTGGACCCCGCGACCGCTTCGCGGGATTCGTGGGCGGGTACGGCCCGAGATAAACCGCCGGGACCGCGCCCGAAGCGGCGCTCGTCCCGGCGGGTCATGAGTGCACTATCCTTCGGCGCGTTTCGCGCCGAACCCCCAGCATCGACTCGCGAATCCCGCGAAGCCGGAAGGGAGTCCAGAGGAACTCCGTCCCTCTGGCGGGGTCAAGGGGCGGCGCCCCTTGTCTTCCCTACTTCTTGATCTCTTCTTCCGTCAGGTAGCAGGCGGGGTCCTGCGCCCAGACGTCGCCGTAGTAGGCCTCGGCGCGGGCGCGGAAGTTGCCGCCGCAGATGTTCAGGAAGCGGCAGTCCTTGCAGCGGCCGCCCACGTGCTCCTTCTTGTTCTTGAGCTTGGCCAGCAGTTCGATGTTGGGGTCGTCCCAGATCTCGGAGAAGGGCCGCTCCAGCACGTTGCCGAAGGTGTGGTTGCGCCAGAACTGGTCGGCGTGGACCTGGCCGTCCCAGGAGATGCAGCCGATGCCGCGCCCGGAGTTGTTGCCCTCGTTGAACTGGAGCAGCTCCATGACCTCCTCGGCGCGCTTGGGGTCTTCCTTGAGCAGGCGGTAGTACACGTGCGGGCCATCGGCGTGGTTGTCCACGGTGAGGACTTCCTTCTCGTGCCCGGCGTCGAAAAGCTGACGGGTGCGGTCCATGATGAGGTCGACCACCTGACGGGTCTCGGCGTGGTCCAGGTCTTCCTTGATGAGCTCGGAGCCGCGCCCGGAGTAGACCAGGTGGTAGAAGCAGATGCGGGGCACTTCCAGGTCGCGGATGAGGTCGAACAGGTGGGGCACCTCGGTCCAGTTGCGCTTGTTGATGGTGAAGCGCAGGCCCACCTTGAGGCCCTCGGCCTGGCAGTTCTCGATGCCCTGCAGGGCCTTCTTGAAGCTGCCGGGCACGGCGCGGAACTTGTCGTGGATCTCCTCCATGCCGTCGAGCGAGATGCCCACGTAGGAGAGGCCCACTTCCTTGAGTTCCTTGGCCTTCTGCTTGGTGATGAGCGTGCCGTTGGTGGAGATGACCGCGCGCATCCCGCGCCCCACGGCGTGGTGGGCCAGCTCCACCAGATCCTGCCGGACCAGGGGCTCGCCGCCGGAGAACAGCATGACCGGCGCGCCGTAGGAGGCGAGATCGTCGATCAGGGCCTTGCCCTGTTCGGTGGAGATGGGGTCCTTCCCGGTCTCGTCGATGGCCTTGGCGTAGCAGTGGACGCACTTCAGGTTGCAGCGCTTGGTCATGTTCCAGACCACCACGGGCTTCTTGTCCTTGGAGAACTGAAGCAGGTGGGAGGGCAGCTTGCCGGAGTGGCGTCCGTAGCGCAGGGCGTCGGAGGATTCCACGGTACCGCAGTAAAGCTTGGAGATGCCAATCATGCTATGACCTCGATTGAAACTTGTGTGGAAGGGGGGACTAGCATTTTTCCCCCCGGTCCGAAAGGACTTGGATCACATTTTCGGCGGCCGGGATTACAAGCGCCGGAAAGCATGGAGGATAGTAGTCATTCCTGGCCGGATGGGAAGACGCCGGGTTCTGGAGTGGCCGCGTCTGGCGCGAATTTCGTCTGGGTGTACCCCCTGGAGCCGCTGCGCGCCACCCGGCCGATCAAGCTGCCGGGCCTGCGGCCCCTCGGCGCAAACTCCGGTTCGATGTTCCCCCTGGCCGCCGCCCCGCGCCACCAGGACGATCAAGCTGCCGGGCCTGCGGCCCTCTGGCGCAAGCGCCAGCGCGATGATCGTCCTGGTGGCGCGGCGCAACGGCCAGGGGGAACATGCAAGCGCGGTCGGGTTGCGACAGGAAAAACGCCATTCCCGTTCTGGCGAACCATTGGGCCGCCAACAAAAAACGGGCAGCGCGGATGGCGCTGCCCGAGATCGACGCGAAGCTATAAAGGATTCCAAAGGGAGGAACTCCCTTTGGCCGCCGGAGGCCTCTTCCCTCCTGCCCTTCCCTCCCCTAGTTCTCCAGCTTGGAGCTCTGGAGCGGGGCCTTGGGCGGCGGGGGCGGGGCGTGGTCCTTGGGGATGGAGACGGGCGCGCTGGTGGCTCCCGGGCTCTGGTACTGCATGCCGGTGTTCCACTTCTTGATGGCCCCGCCGGTGTCGTGGCCCAGGGCGGTCATGATGGACCACAGGGGGTCCTGCGGCATGCGGCTCTCGCGCTTGAAGAGCACGAAGTCCGCGCTGCGGTCCGGGTCCATGCGCCCGGCCTGGGCCATGGACCAGATGCGCTGGCCGGAGTTGACGTCGATGATCTCGAAGGAGAGGGACACGGCCGAATCCGAGCGGGTGCCGCCCGCCAGGATGTAGGCCAGGCGGCCCACCACCACGCAGTCCGCGCCGCGGTCGCGCCCGACGAGGATGGCCTGCTCGTTGGAGAGGCCCTCCTGCGAGGGTTCGTAGAAGATGGCCGGGAACACCTGATCCTGCATCCAGGTGTTGGCGAACACCTCGGTGAGCTGCTTGGAGAGGTGGCGGGCGTTGGTGATGTCCTGCTGCACGGCGAAGGGCAGCACCACGGCCTTGAAGGGCCGGGTGGGCGCGTTCATGGGCTGCACGTACACGGAGGGGTTGTTGCGCTTGACGTGCACGTCCACGTAGAGCGTGGACTGCTCGGCGATCTTGGGATCAAGCGCGCAAGAGGCGGTCAAGGCGGCAAGGGCCGCGGCAAGGAGCAAGCGTTTCATAATCCGTCCTCGCGGGAGGTGATTTTCTGATTCGAAGCAAGAATCGCGCCTGGGGGCCTATTGGGGCCGGGTGGTCGGGGGCGGCGCTGTGGACACGGTGTCCATGAGCTGCGTCTTGGAGTGCAGCAGGCTTTCGCGCAGCTCCACCCTCTTCTGCAGGGGGAGCAGGCGGAATTCGGGCTTGGCCGTGAGTTCGTCGAGCTGGTCCATCTCTTCCTGGATGCTCTTGATCCGGGACTGGAAGGAGGGCTCGTCCGGCCAGACGCGGCTGGCGATCTCGGCCAGCTCGCGCATCTCCTTGGAGAGGGTCTGGAACGCGACAGGCCCCGTGTCGCGGGCTATGCGTCTGCGCGACACCAGGCTTGAAAGCATGCGTTTGAGCCAGGCGACCATGGGCCCGAACCTCCCCGCGCTACCTGCGCGTCAGCAGCAGGTGCAGTATGGCGAACGAGGCCATGAAATACATGGACCACTTCACCAGCACGGCCGCCAGCACCTGGGGGTAGCCCGCGCTGTGCAGCTTCTTCAGGCCGATGGCCTGGAGGGTCATGTGCCAGATGAGCACCACAGGTATAAGATACGAATACGGCACAGGCAAGGCCGCCAGGAGCCAGGGGCCTCCGGCGTAGCAGACGGTGCGGAAGGTGTCCTCGTAGGGTTTGGCGGCCGCGCGCAACAGCCCCAGCAGCAGGTGGGCCAGGGCCGAATCCAGGAACACGAAGGCCGTGACCAGGATGGGGGCCAGGCCGACCCAGGCCAGCCTGCCCAGCGCCCCCGCGCCCAGGCCCTGGAACCACTCGGTGCGCCCCAGCTCCGAGAGGTTGGGACCCATGCCGAAGAAGTTCCAGACCAGCCCGAAGAGCACGGTGACCATGCACACGGCCACCGCGAAGATCAGGGGCCGGACCTTGCCCGTGCCCGAGGGCAGCTGGTCGAAGAAGTCGCCGGGGTTGGCCAGGATGTTCTTGGCCGTGAGCGTGAAGGCCGGGATCACCCCGAAATGCTCAAGCTGTTCCCAGGGGGCCAGGGTCTCCGGCCCGGATTGCGCGGAAGGCCTGGGTTCGCCGGACTGGCCCTGCTGGCTCTGGCGCGTCGCGCCGGGGGCCTGGGTCGCGGCGGGCTTGGCGCCCATGGCCTGCAAGCGGGCCCAGATGTCGCGCACGGAGTCGTCGCCGGCCTGGGCCTGGGCCTGCTGCTGCCCCGCCGGGGCTTCCGAATCCTCACGGGCCGCCTTGGGCGCGGGGTCGGGCCTGGGTGACGTGGGCGGCAGGTTCCACTCGCGGTGCTCCGTGGATTCCGGCTCCGGCTCGGGTTCAGGAGCCGGGACCGGCGCGGGGGCCAGAGGCTCGGCCGGGGGAGGCTCGGGGAAATGGATCTGCGGGCGGGTCTCCGTGGCCGGACTTTCCGCCACGGGCTCGGGCTCCGCAGAGGGGCGCGGCGGCGGGTAGGACACCACCGCCTCGGGCTCGAAAGGCTGCGCGGGCGCGGCCTGCGCCCTGTAAGCGCGGCGCGGCGCGGCCGTCCCGTCCTCTTCGGCGCCGGGGAGGTTCGCTCCGTAGCGGTCGGAGGGGGGCTGGCGGTAGGGGCCGTCCTGGGGCTCGTAGGTTCCGGGCGCCGGATCGCGGGGGGGCAAGTCCCGAGAGGCTGGGGCGGCCGGTTCGGGCTCGGGGTCGGGCAGCCAGCGGGCCTGGGGCCTGGGTGGGGCCTGGGTGTAGGGAGGCTGTTCATCCTCGCCGGTGTAGAGCCGCTGGGAGCGCGCTTCGAACGGGGGCCTGGACGCAGGTTCGGGCTCCCGCGCCGGGCGCGAGGGCCTGGGCGGGTAGACGGGCTCCGCCAAGTCGTCCTGCCGCTCCGGCTGGGCCTGAAAGCCCCGGAAGCGGAAGCGGAAGGAGCACTTGGGACAGCTTGCGATGCTCGAGCGGGCCGGGATCTTATCCTCGGGGATGTCCCTGCTGTACCCGCATTGTGGGCAGACGATGCGCATCAGTAACCTTTCATGGCGATGGGCCTCATCTGGCATTAGCCCGCCTCGGCGCGCAAATCAACGTCAAAGGGGAAGGAAGCTGACCGACTCGGGCCATTGCCCCACCAGCGCCGCTCCCGGCAGGCCCGCCAGGTACGCCTCGGGCACGGCGGGGTATTCCCCGCTGCGCCGGTGCAGTCCCGCCCGCCCGGCGGCCTTGTCGAACAGGGCCAGCTTGCCGTCGATGGCCCCGGCCTGCTTGAGGCTGTCGCACAGGTGGCGGATGCCAGCCCCCACGCACAGCCCTGTAGGCCCGGAGAGCCCCTCCAGCCGTTCGTGCACGGGCCGCACGAAGCGCAGCCCGGGCAGCCGCCGGAACAGACGCAACTGCAGGTCCGGCCAGAGACCGAAGCCCACCTTCACGCCCCCTGGCCCCACGGCCCGCCGGGGGAAGGCGAAGGCCGCGCATCGATCCTGTGCGGTCAACCCGGGCAGCATGGCCGCGAGGGCCGGGTCCAGGCGCTCGTCCGCGTCGAGCATGAGCACCCAGTCCGTTCGGCAGGCGGCCAGCAGCCGGTTGCGCTGGGCCGCGAAGTCCGCGCCCAGGGGGTGGGCCAGATGGCGCACCGGGATGGGCGAAGCCGGGGAATGCGCGGGTGGCTCCGGGGCGTCCCAGAGGGCCACGGCCTCGCTCGCGGCACGGGGCAGGGCCGCGAAAAAGCCCTCCAGGTCCGGCTCGCCGGGGTGGAGGATGGCCGCCACGCAGAGCGAGGGGCAGTCGGCCGGGGCGGAAGGAATTTCCAGGGGGGAATAGGCGGCGTGCAGGCGCTGCACCGTCTTGAAGCGGGCCTTGGCGGCCGGGTCGGCCACCTCGGGGTTGAGCAGGCACGCGGCCCGCCCCGGGACCAGGCCTGCGGAAAAGAGCATCCAGGCCAGGGCCGTCTCGGAGGTGTCGGCCAGCAGCCAGGCCTCCCCTGCCCCGGCCTGCGCCCCGATTCGCGCCATGGCCGCGGCCCTGTCCGGGTAGAGCTCGCACACGCTCAGGCCCACGCCCTCGGGCAGGCGGGCGCGGATGTCCGCCAATGCCGCGCCCGAGCCCGCGCCCAGCAGCACGCAGTGCCCGGCCCGGACGGCCTGGCGAAGGCCAGCGTCCAGCGCGCCGGGACGGTACGGCCCCACGGGGTAGTCCTCGGGCTGGCCAGCCAGCCGGAAGGAGAGCGCCTGGGCGGTGTAGGGGGCGAAGGGGTCCATCAGCGCCGCCCCAGCAGGTCCAGGTAGAGGCTGCCCAGGTTCTCGGCCACCAGCTGCGCCCGGTAGTTGGCCGCAACCTTGGCCTTCCCTGCCTGGCCCATGCGCCGGGCCTCGTCCGGATTGTCCCAGAGCCAGCGTAGCGCGCCCGCGTAGTCTTCGGCCGTGTCCGCCACCAGCCCGGTGACGCCGTGCTCCACAAGGTCCAGGTGGGCGTTGTCGCGATCCCCCTGGGCCGGATGCGTGACCACGGGCAGCCCGCAGGCCATGGCCTCGGCGATGGCCATGCCGAAGGATTCGCCCGTGTCGCAGCCGTGGGCGAATGCGGCGCAGCGGGAGAACAGCCCCGCCAGTTCCTCGTCGCTCTCCACCTGGGGCAGCAGCTCCACGTTGGCCGCAAGGCCCTGGGTGCGGATGAAATCCTCGAATTCGGGGGTGGCCCCAAGCACCCGGAACACGAAATCCGGGGCCAAGCGCGCCAGGATGGGCAGCATCTCGAAGCTCAGGCGCGACCATTTGCCCGGGTCCGGGCGGGAGACGCGCACGGCCGTCCTTCGGGAAAGATCCGGCCCGGGGCAGCAGGCCGCGAAGAGGTCCGTGTCGATGGGGTTGGGCAGCACGCCGTATTTCGCCGGGTCCACCTGGGGGCCGTGGTGGGCCAGCAGGCGGCGCAGACAGAACGGCGAGACCAGCAGGTGCATGTCCACCACGGTCCCGCCGGTGCTGGCGTCCAGGCGGCCGAAGACGTTGGTCTCCACCACGAGGCGGGGCCGGAAACGCTTGAGCGGGGTGGTGAGTTCGGGTTCGGGCCAGCCCGCGCGGTGCAGGTGCACCACGTCCGGCTTGAGTTGCAGGAGGGTTTCGTAGAGGTCGCCGCCGAGGATCACCGGGATGCCCGCGGCCTTGAGCCTGGCGCGGCGGGGGCCGTCCCCGGCGCTGAGCACGAAGGGGGCGAAAACGGAGCGGTCGAGGTTGGCGGCCAGGAGCTGCATGGCCTTTTCGGTGCCCCCGAGGCCGAGGGACTTGACCACGTGCAGCACGCGGACAGGCGGTTCATGGCGCATGCGGCACTATTGCCCAAAGCGCGCCCAGCGTCCAGAGCGCGCGGCCCTGCCCGCCCGGTCGCCGGCCCCCTACTTCTTGGCCTGGGAGTAGGCCGCGAAGGCCTTGTGCACGGGCGCGCCCGCCGACGGGGCGGCCATGCCCGCGGTGGCCAGGCCGGGGCCGGTGCTGCGGGCCTGCTGCGTGGCGACGGGAGCCTGGGGCACGAACTCGGGGGTGTTGATCTGGGCGAAGGCGTCGCGCACGCCGGAGAGCATGTTCACGACCTGGTCCACGATGCCCTGGTCCATGTTCATGTTGGCCATGAGCAGCTTGGTGGAGCACAGCAGGTAGAGCTTGGAGAGGTTCTCTGCCACCTCCCCGCCCTTCTGCAGGTTCAGGCTGCTCTGCAGTTCGGCGATGACGTCCAGGGCCTTGGAGATGAGGACGCCCTTGCGCGCGTAGTCCTTGTCGGACATGGCCTCCTTGGCCTGGCGCAGGAACTTTATGCAGCCGTCGAAGAGCATGATCACCAGGTCGCCCTGGGTGACGGTGTTCACCTGGGTCTGGATGTATGCTTGCGCCGCCTTTTGCATGGTGAATTACTCCTTGGAGCCCTAAGACTTGCTCATCTGCGTGATCTGGGAGGCAAGGCTGGTCTGCTGCTGGTTGTAGGTGCCAAGCAGCGCGTCCAGCTTGGAGAACTTGTTCTTGAGGCTCTGCGCATAGGCTGAGATGCGCTTGTTTTCGTAGTCGATCTTCTTCTGGATGTTGTCGGAGATGGTCACGTAGTTCTTCTGCAGGATGTTCAGGGGGCCTGTGTCCGCGTTGGTCAGGTCCGCCAGTTCGTCGACCAGCTCCGGCGCCTTGCCCAGGCGCAGGTTCACCGTGTGGGTGTAGCTGCCGTCGGTGTTGTTGTTCACCTGCACGACCATACCGGCCGCGGGCGTGCCCGCCTTGCCCGTGATGGTGTTCTTGACCGGGTCGAAGGTGGCGGGCTGGCCGCCGATGGTGGCCGCGCTGACCTTGCCGGCGGTCACGGTGTAGCTGACCTTGTAGTTGCCCGCCTTGGTCAGCCCGCTGATGTAGGAGGAGTAGCTGATGTCGGAGCTGTCCGTATCGCCCACGTAGGTGCCCGCGAAGATCAGGCCCACCGCGTTGGCGTTGGAGGCGAGCTGGCTGCGCAGCATGGCCTCGTCCAGCGTGATGAGGCCCTCCGTGGTGGAGCCCTCCACCGCGTCGGTTGAGAGGCCCAGGGGTGACAGCGAGGTGTATTTGTCCGTGCTATGGCTGAAGCCCACGCCGTCGGCCGCCGTGATGTTCTTCATGATGGAGTCGCAGATCTGCAGGCCGTAGTTGCCCGTCAGGATCGAGGCCTGCTTGGTGGTGGAGTCCACCTTGGTCAGGTCCCGGATCATGGAGCGCACCTTGTTGACCTGGGTGACGAACGTTTTGACGTTCTCCACCACGGAGTCGATGTCGGTGTTCACGGTGATGAGCCCCGAGCCCGAGGACTTGAGCGACAGGGTCAGACCCGCCACCACGTCCGAAATGGTGTTGGTGGGCCGGGTGATGTAGGCGTTGGAGAGCGGCCAGCCGTTGATCTTGAGCTTGGCGTCCTGGTTGTTCTGGGTGACGCTGAAGTTGGCCGCCTTGAAATTCGGCAGGGTCGAGGCCCCGGAGACCACCAGCGACGCGGCCGCGCCGGTGTCCAGCCCCTTGAGCTGCAGGTAGTAGTTGGTGCCGTCGAAGACCGTGGAGGCGCGCACGCCCTTGTTGGCCGAGTTGACGTTGATGATGGCGGCCAGGTCGGTCAAAGTGCAGTTGGCCGGGATGGCGTTGCTGACTGTGACGCCCTTGTAGGTGTAGGTGAACTTGGCGGCCGTGCCCAGGGTGTTGATGTTCTGGGTCAGGGAGGCGTAGCCCGTGCCCGTGACCATGGTCTTGTTCTTGGCCAGCTGGGCCACGGTGTAGCTGGTGGTGCCGGTTTCGGCGTCGCCGCCCGCCGTGGCGGTGAGTGCGTCGGAATTGGTGGAGGCTGCGGTCTTCTTCAGGAACTCACCGATGGTGTCCATGCTCTGCAGGCTGGAGCGCAGGGTGAGCATCTCCGTGTTCAGGGCCTTGAACGCGACGTTCTTGTCCAGCCAGGATTGTTTCCAGGTCTGGTAGATGTTCACGCGGGACTGCTCGACCTGCACCAGCTTCTGGATGAGGCTGTTGAAGTCGGTGCCGTTGCCGAGCCCGGTGAATGTTACTTGGCCGGATGTGGTGGTTCCGCCTGTTACGTCTCCGATCGCCATGACCGTCCCCCTGGGAAATAATTGCCGGGGCAGTTCGCCTTGACCGGAAGATAGCAAACCCCGCGCCGAACCGTTCAGCCGGCCGGTCCGCCTGGGCGGGCCGGCCGGCTGGAATCGGTTCTATTTCCCGGATTAGCCGAGCAGCTGCTGGGCCATCTTGGGCAGGTTGTTGGCCTGGCCGAGCATGGCCACGGCGGACTGGGTGAGGATCTGCTGACGGGTGAATTCCGTCATTTCGGTGGCCACGTCCACGTCGGAGATCTGCGACTCTGCGGACTGCAGGTTCTCGGCCTGGATCTGCAGGTTCTGCACCGTGTTGGACAGGCGGTTCTGCAGGGCGCCCAGGTTGGCGCGGATCTTGTCCTTGGAGACGATGGCCTTGTTCAGGGCGTCCAGGGACTTCTGGGCCAGGTCCTGCGTGGAGATGGAGCGCCCGGCCTTGCCCGCGCCGGCGGCCGCGCCGACGCCCAGGGCCGAAGCCGTGGAGCTGTTGATCTGCACGTAGTAGTAGTCGGAGGCGGAGTAGTTGTTGGTGCCGAAGTGGATCTTCATCTTGCCGGTGGAAACCAGGCCGGTGCCGGAGTGGGTGGCGCCGGAGAGGTTGCCGTTCAGCAGGTAGATGCCGTTGAAGTCCGTGGCGTTGGCGATACGGGTGATTTCCGAGGCCATGGCCTGGTACTCGGAGTCGATGATGAGGCGCTGGTCCGAGGTGTAGGTGCCGGTGGCGGCCTGGGTCGCCAGCTCCTTCATGCGGATCAGCTTTTCGTCCACCACGCCCAGGGCGCCGTCGGCGGTCTGGATCATGGAGATGGCGTCGTTGGCGTTACGGACGCCCTGGTTGAGCGAAGAGATGTTGGAACGCATCAGTTCGCGAACGGCCAGGCCGGCGGCGTCGTCAGAAGCGGTGCCCACGCGAAGGCCGGACGAGAGGCGGCGAGTGGAGACGCTCAGCTTGCCGTACGAGTTCGACAAGTTGCGGGACGCGTTCATCGCCATCATGTTGTGGTTGATTACGAGAGCCATGGTGATTCCTCCGTGAATTTTGTTGGCTTCCTTGCCTGCGGTCCGCCGCGAGACCTTTTCCCGCTCCCCGGTTTGTGGTTTGTGGGTGGCGGCGCCGCTGTGACACTCCTATCGTCCGGTTCCGGAAATCCTTTAGGCCCGGCCCCGCGCCTTGTTTCGCCCCCTTACTATCCGGCATTGCTTGATTTGATGTCCAAAACCTCCGACAGGCCCCGGGATTCGGCGAAAAAAAAGCCGGGCCGCTGAGCGGCCCGGCTTTGCCGGATGCCTGGAAGCTCGCCAGTACTAGCCGAGCAGCTGCTGAGCCATCTTGGGCAGGTTGTTGGCCTGGCCGAGCATGGCCACGGCGGACTGGGTGAGGATCTGCTGACGGGTGAATTCCGTCATTTCGGTGGCCACGTCCACGTCGGAGATCTGCGACTCTGCGGACTGCAGGTTCTCGGCCTGGATCTGCAGGTTCTGCACCGTGTTGGACAGGCGGTTCTGCAGGGCGCCCAGGTTGGCGCGGATCTTGTCCTTGGAGACGATGGCCTTGTTCAGGGCGTCCAGGGACTTCTGGGCCAGATCCTGCGTGGAGATGGAGCGCCCGGCCTTGCCCGCGCCGGCGGCCGCGCCGACGCCCAGGGACGAAGCCGTGGAGCTGTTGATCTGCACGTAGTAGTAGTCGGAGGCGGAGTAGTTGTTGGTGCCGAAGTGGATCTTCATCTTGCCGGTGGAAACCAGGCCGGTGCCGGAGTGGGTGGAGCCGGAGAGGTTGCCATTGAGCAGGTAGATGCCGTTGAAGTCCGTGGCGTTGGCGATACGGGTGATTTCCGAGGCCATGGCCTGGTACTCGGAGTCGATGATGAGGCGCTGGTCAGAGGTGTAGGTGCCCGTAGCGGCCTGAGTCGCCAGTTCCTTCATGCGGATGAGCTTTTCGTCCACGACCCCGAGCGCGCCGTCGGCGGTCTGGATCATGGAGATGGCGTCGTTGGCGTTGCGGACGCCCTGGTTGAGCGAAGAAATGTTCGCGCGCATCAGCTCGCGGACAGCCAGACCGGCCGCGTCGTCAGAAGCGGTGCCCACGCGCAGGCCTGAGGACAGGCGGCGGGTGGAGACAGCCAACTTGCCGTACGAGCTCGACAAGTTGCGGGACGCGTTCATCGCCATCATGTTGTGGTTGATTACGAGAGCCATGGTGATTCCTCCGTGAATGGTAAGCGGCGTCCTTGCCTTGTTTCCATCCCCCCGGCCAATCCCCCGGCGCCGAACAACCGGACCGGGTTTCAGGGGGATGATCCGCGCCTCTAATCGGCGGAATCCCGAAAAGCTTTAGCCCTCACGGGGTCAGAAAACATAAAAAAAGGCCGGGGCGCTCGTAACACCCCGGCCAACGGAGGAGAGGGAGGCTCTCGTTCCCTCTTTTATCCCAAAAGCTGCTGGGCCATCTTGGGCAGGTTGTTGGCCTGGCCGAGCATGGCCACGGCGGACTGGGTGAGGATCTGCTGACGGGTGAATTCCGTCATTTCGGTGGCCACGTCCACGTCGGAGATCTGCGACTCTGCGGACTGCAGGTTCTCGGCCTGGATCTGCAGGTTCTGCACCGTGTTGGACAGGCGGTTCTGCAGGGCGCCCAGGTTGGCGCGGATCTTGTCCTTGGAGACGATGGCCTTGTTCAGGGCGGAGAGCGCCTTCTGGGCCAGATCCTGCGTGGAGATGGAGCGCCCGGCCTTGCCCGCGCCCGCGCCCTGGCCCACGCCCAGGGACGAGGCCGTGGCCGAGTTGATCTGCACGTAGTAGTAGTCGGAGGCGGAGTAGTTGTTGTTGCCGAAGTGCACCTTGAGCTTGCCGGTGGGAACCAGGCCGGTGCCGGAGTGCGTGGTGCCGGAGAGGTTGCCGTTGAGCAGGTAGATGCCGTTGAAGTCCGTGGACTTGGCGATACGGGTGATCTCCGAGGACATGGCCTGGTACTCGGAGTCGATGATGAGGCGCTGGTCCGAGGTGTAGGTGCCGGTGGCGGCCTGGGTCGCCAGCTCCTTCATGCGGATCAGCTTCTCGTCGATGACGCCCAGCGCGCCGTCGGCCGTCTGGATCATGGAGACGGCGTCGTTGGCGTTGCGCACGCCCTGGTTGAGCGAGGCGATGTTGGCGCGCATCAGCTCGCGCACGGCCAGGCCGGCCGCGTCGTCCGAGGACGTGCCCACGCGCAGGCCCGAAGAGAGGCGCCTGGTCGAAACCGCCAGCTTGCCGTAAGAGTTGGACAGGTTGCGAGTGGCGTTCGCCGCCATCATGTTGTGGTTGATTACCAGTGACATCGCGATTCCTCCTTGAATAGTGGTGGCATCCTTGCCTGCACGACTTCTCCCCTCCCCCCGGAAGGGCGTCGCGCTCTAGTGCACCCTTTCTGAAGCGCTTATCGAACGCGACAGGCCTTTTCTTTAGGGCCTCTCGCCGAAAAAACGGCGGGCCGGGCGGGGTCTGCACCCCGCCCGGCCCGTAACATGCCGCATTAACTTGCTTTATTGTCTGATTATTTTTTCACCAGAATCAGCGAGAAATACGGCGGCCTCTCGCCCGCCTCCGCAAGCCCGCGCACGATGGCCTCGCCTGGCAGGCCGCAACGGCTGACCAGCACGGCCTTGTCCGCCAGACCCATGGAGCCCAGCAGCTCGCGCAGCATGGGGAAGCTGCGGTAGGCCTTGAGGATCACCGCGCTGTCGCAGGCCTCCAGGGCGCGGCGCAGGCGCACGGGGTCGTCCACGCCGGAGAGCACGGCCAGGTTCTCGCCGGATTCGGCCAGCCCCACCCCGGCGGCCGCCGCCGCGGCCTGGATGGAGCTGACGCCCGGCACCACCTCCACGCGCGCGTCCGGGCGCATGGCCTTGATGGTGCGCCAGAGGTAGAGGAACGTGGAATAGGTCATGGGGTCGCCCAGGGTGATGAAGGCCGCGTCGCGCCCCTGGTCCAGCACGTCCAGCACGGCCCGGGCGTTGGCCTCCCAGGCGGCCTCCAGCACGGCCTGGTCGCGCGTCATGGGGAAACCCAGGGACACCACCGGGGTGTCCGGGCGCATGTGCGGGGAGGCGATGGCCAGGGCCAGGGAGTGGTCGTTCTTGGTGGAGGCCGCCGCGAACACCACGGCGCAGGCCCCAAGGGCCTTCACGGCCCGGATGGTCAGCAGGTCAGGGTCGCCGGGGCCAACGCCCACGGCATGCAAGGTTCCGGTCGAACTCACTTCGCCACTCCGTCTGTTCCGAACAATTGCGGGTACAAAAGCATGGCCACCTGCCGCGCCCCCTGGGCCAGGCGCGGCGTGGGCCTGCTGGTCAATGCCTCGTCCACCAGATACACCCGGCCCTCCCGCACGGCCTTGAGCCCGGAGAGGCCCGGCGTGGCCGCGATCTCCTCCACGCTCACCGGGTTCATGGGGCCTTTCTGGGCCAAATACACGTCCACCCGGTCCCCTTCGGCCACCAGCCGCTCCAGCCCGAACAGGGCGATGTTGCTGCCGGAGACGGGCTCGGCGTCCGGGGCGGCGTTGATCCCCCCGGCGCGCTCCAGCACGAAGGCCGCCATGGAGCCCGGGCTCACCGTCTTCATCTGGCGGTGGATGGACTCGAAATACACGCGTTTGCGCTCCCCCTCCGGCACCTTGGCGACCACGGCCTCCAGCGCCGCCAGCTCGCGGCGGAAGGCTTCGGCCATCCCACGGGCCTGGGCCTCGTGCCCGGTGAGCCTGCCCAGCTCCAGCCAGTAGGGCTCCAGCTCCGAGGGCGAGGCGGGCTGCAGGCAGGCCACCTTGACGCCCAGGCGCTCCAGCTGCTCGATTAAGCCGGGCTGCATGGTGCGGTGCATGGGCCGGGCCAGCACCAGGTCGGGCTTGAGGGCCGCGATGGCCTCGGCCCCGTCCCGGGCGGAGAGCACGGGCAGGTTGCCCATGGGTTCGTTCACGCCCACCAGCACGCCCGCCGCACCCATGAGCGCCAGGTTCTCTGCGTGCGCCGCGTAAAGGCTGACCACGCGCGGGGAATCCCCGGCGCGGGCCGGGCCCGGCAATATGCAAAACAAGGCGATGGCGCAAGCCAGCACAAAACGCATCAAGCCTCCAGAAACCGCACGTGCCCCCCGTCCATCCTGGAGCGGACCCCGAACACGCGGGCTATGTTCTCCTCGGTCAGTACCTCGGCCACCGGGCCGCAGGCCGCCGCCCCGCCCTCCTGGAGCAGGAGCAGCCGCCCGCAGAACATGGCCGCCAGGTTGAGGTCGTGCAGCACCACCGCCACCCCCGCTCCGTCGCGCGAGGCCCGCCGCGCAAAGACGCGCAGGGCCAGGATGGCGTGGCGGATGTCCAGCCCGGCTGCGGGTTCGTCCAGCAGCACGGCGCGCCCGCCCTGGGCCAGGGTGCGGGCCAGGGCCACGCGGCGTTTCTCGCCCCCGGAAAGCTCCGTGACCCGCCTTTCGGCCAGGCCTTCCAGGTCGAGCGCGGCCAGGGCCGCCCCCACCCCCTCCCACTCCTCGTCCGGCGTGGGGCCGAAGCGCGGCAGCCAGGGATGGCGGCCCATGAGCACGGCCTGGCGCACGGTGAAGCCGAAGCGGTCCTCTGTCTCCTGCGGCGAATAGGCCACGGTGCGGGCCAGCTCCCTGCGGGGGACCATCTGGATGGACCGGCCCTCCAGCAGCACCTCGCCCGAAGCCGGGGCCTGCAGGCCGGCCAGGCAGCGCAGCAGGGTCGTCTTGCCCGCCCCGTTGGGGCCGATGACGCCCAGCACCTCGCCCGAAGCCAGGGCCACGTCCAGCCCGCGCAGCACGGCGCGGCCGCCGCGCTCCACGGTGAGGCCCCTGGCCTCCAGCAGCGCGCGCTCAGCCCCCCCCTCAACCATTGGCGCGCCCTCCCCGCCCGCGCAGGAACAGCAGGCAGAAATACGGGCCGCCGAGCAGCGCCGTGAGCACGCCCACGGGCACCTCGTGGGCCAGGGCCGCGCGGGAGAGGGTGTCCGCCCCCAAGAGGAGCAGCATCCCCCCCAGCATGGAGGCGGGCAGCAGCCGCAAATGCCCAGGCCCCACGCCCATGCGGGCCATGTGCGGCACGATCAGGCCCACGAAGCCGATGATGCCGGAGACCGCCACGGAGCAGGCCGTCATCAGGGCGGCGGACGCCAGCAGGGCCAGACGCACGGGCTCCACCGCAACTCCAAGGGCCGCGGCCTGCTCGTCGCCCAGGCAGAGGGCGTCCAGGTCGCGGGCGAAGGCCAGGGCAACCGGCAGGGCCAGCCCCAATCCGGCCCAGGCGATCGCCGTCTCGGCCCAGGTCTTGGCGGAGAAGCCGCCCATGAGCCAGAACACCAGCCCGGCCACGTTCTCACCGGCCAGAAACTTCACGAACCCGATGCCCGCCTGGAGAGTGGCGGCCACCATCACCCCGGCCAGCACCAGGGTCACGGCGTCGAAGCCGCCCCCGGCTCGGGCCATGAGCAGCACCACCGCCAGCGCGCCGAGCGAACCGGCCAAGGCCCATGCCGGTACGGACAACGCTCCCAGGCCCGTGAACCCGGCCAGCAGGCACAGGCAGGCCCCCAAGGCTCCGCCCGCCGAGACCCCCAAAGTGTAGGAATCCGCAAGGGGGTTGCGCAGCACGCCCTGCAACAGCGCCCCGGAGAGGCCCAGGGAGCCGCCCACGGCCAGGGCGCAGGCGATGCGCGGCAGGCGCACGTCCCAGACCAGGGCCACGCTCATGGCGGGCACCCCGGCCAGCCAGCCCTCCTGCCCCAGGAGCTTGCCCGCCAGCACCCGCGCCGCGTCGGCGGCGGGCACGGGCACGGCCCCGGCGGCTGCGGCCGCCAGGGCGGTGAGCGCCACGCACAGCGCCAGGAGCGGTTCGACTCCCCTCATGCGGTTCCCCGCCCTCCCCTTCCGGGGCATGGGCTCTTACAGGCGCTCGAAGGCCTGCTTCACGTGCTCCACCCAGATGTCCACAACGCCGCCGTATTCGGCCGTGCCCTTGAGCACGGGCTCGCAGGCCACGCCCTGCGCCGTGAGGACCGACTTCCAGGAGCCGGGCTCGTCGCCCCCGATGTCGTTGCGGGCGTGGTCCCCGGCCACCGCCAGAAGCGGGACCAGATAAGCCTTCCTGATGCCGGCCTGCTTCAGCTCCCGGATGACGTCCTCCCGGGTGGGCGCGCCTTCGACCGTGCCCACGAAGGCCGCGCGGTCCTTTTTCCAGAGGTGGTACTGCAGCCCGGCGTAATACACGTTGGCCGGGTGGCTGGTGCCGTGGCCCACGAAGACCACCGCCTCGCCGGGCTTGCGGGCCTCGGGCGCGCCGGCCAGCAGGGCCTCGGCCGCCTTCTCCAGGTCGGCGGTGGTGGCGAGGAGCGGGTAGCCGACCACCACCTGCCTCATGCCCTTGGGCATGCCCGAGAAGGCCTGGGCCGTCTCGCGCAGGGCGTGGAACTCCTCGCCGGGGATGGTCTGCAGGGATTGCACCACCACCTGGGAGAAGTCGTCGTCCATCATCCTCGCCAGGGCCTCCGCCGGGGAATCCAGCCGGGCGTTCTTCTCCTTGGCGAGCTTGTGGCGGATCATCTTGGAGGAATAGGCCCAGCGCACTTCAACGCCGGGCAGAGCCTCGCGGACCTTTTTCTCGATGTTCGCGTAGACGCCGTCGGCGCCTTCGACGCTGGTGCCGAAGGCCACCAGCAGAACGCCCTTCTTGTCGGCCTTTTTGCCTTCGCCGTGGGCGGCCGCGAGGCCGCACCCCGCGGCCAGGATCGCCAGGGCGAGGATGAGCGTCGCACATCTGCGGAAGGCATGCGCATTCACGAGGGTCATAACGGATACTCCATCGCTTTGCGGCTAGTTGGAAGGGAGAAGAAAAGGCCGCCCTCCACCCGGTTCCGGATGAAGAAGCGGCCCGCATTCGCCCTTCTGGGATCCATGCACGGCAATAGCCCGTTGCCCTGCTGGAAGCATGGTGTGAGGCACAGGCAGGTCTTCCGGCTCGTTCCGTCCGCCCCGGCCTTCCCGGGGGATACCCCAGTGGCGCGCGAAGGGGCGGACACGCATGGAACTTACGGCGGCGGGACCGCTCCCGATTTGCACGGGATTCCCTATTCTCCCATTGCTGGGCACCTGTGGGGCCTGCGCTATCCGGTCGGAGGGGGGATGTCAATGAAGGGGGCGGCGCGGGTAAAACGCGAAGCTAAAACGGATTCCAAAGGGAGGAACTCCCTTCGGCCGCCGGAGGCATCCCCCCTCTCCTATCTTCCCAGCAGGAATATTCCGTTGGTCGCCCGCAGGTTGGGCAGCCAGTTCAGGATCAGGCCCGTACGCGCCGAGGGCTCGGTCTTCACCGCCACGGCCTCGATGACCGGGATGGAGTGGCGCACGCAGAAGCGCTTGAAGTCCACCAGGGTGATGACGCGGATGTTGGGGGTGTCGTTCCACTCGTAGGGCAGCTCCGGGGTCACGGGGGCGCGGCCCTGGAAGAACATCTGGCAGCGGCCGCGCCAGTGGGCGAAGTTGGGGAAGCTGACCACGGCCCTGCGGCCCACGCGCAGCATCTGGCGGATGAGCTCCAGGGGCTCGGCCACCTGCTGCAAGGTCTGGGAGAGCACCACGAAGTCGAAGAAGTGGTCGGGGTAGTCCATGACCTCGAGGGTGATGTCGCCCTGGAGGATGGAGACGCCCCGCGCGATGCCCTCGGCGGCCTTGGCTTCGTCCTGCTCCACGCCGTAGCCTTGCACGTTCTTGGCCTGGTGCAGGTATTCCAGCAGCTCGCCCTGGCCGCAGCCCAGGTCCAGCACGCGCGATCCCGGTGCGATCCAGGAGGCGATGAGGTCGAGATCGTAACGCATCTAGAGAATCCCCCTGGCCAGGTCGCGGCTGGTGCGCTCCAGGTGGCCGGAGATGAGCCCGGCCAGGCGGGGGCTGTCCAGCAGGAAGGCGTCGTGCCCCCAGTGGGCCTCGATCTCGCAGAAGCTCACGTCCTTTCCGGCGCGCTTGAGGGCCTGCACCAGCTCGCGGGACTGGTAGGTGGGGTAGAGCCAGTCCGAGCTGAAGGAGACCACCAGGAAGCGGGCCTTGCCGCGCGAGAACGCCTTGGTGAGCGAGCCGCTGCCGTGGGTGGCGCCCAGGTCGAAGTAGTCGGCGGCGCGGGTGATGTAGAGGAAGGAGTTGGCGTCGAAGCGCTCCACGAACTTGCGGCCCTGGTAGCGCAGGTAGGACTCCACCTGGAAGTCGGCGTCGAAACTGAAGGAGAAGTCGGCCCTGTCCTGCAGGCCCCGGCCGAACTTGTGGCGCATGGCCTCGTCCGAGAGGTAGGTGATGTGCCCGATCATGCGGGCCACGGCCAGGCCGTGGGCGGGCTTGCAGCAGCTGTAGTAGCGGCCGCCGTTCCAGTCCGGGTCGGCCACGATGGCCTGGCGGGCCACCTCGTGGAAGGCGATCTGCAGGGCCGAATGCCGGGGCGCGGTGGCCAGGGCGATGGCGGAGACGAGCCTGTCGGGGTAGCGCGCGGCCCACTCCAGCACCTGCATCCCGCCCATGGAGCCGCCCACGGCGGCCAGCAGGCGCTTGACGCCCAGGTGGTCCAGCAGGGCCTTCTGCGCCCTGACCATGTCCCCGATGGTGAGCACCGGGAAGTCCGGCCCGTAGGGCTGGCCCGTGGCCGGGTCGACGCTGGCCGGGCCGGTGGAGCCCATGCAGCCGCCCAGCACGTTGGAACAGATGACGAAATACTGGTTGGTGTCGATGCCCTTGCCCGGCCCGATCATCACCTCCCACCAGCCCGGCTTGGGGTCGGAGCCGCTGTAGACACCTGCGGCGTGGCTGTCGCCGGTGAGGGCGTGGCAGACCAGCACGGCGTTGGAGCCGTCGGGGTTCAGAGCGCCGTAGGTCTCGTAGGCCAGGGTCACGGGGCCGATGACGGCGCCGCTCTCCAGGGGCATGGGCTCATCCTGGGCGAAGGTGAAGAGGCGCTTCTCCACCAGGCCCACGCCCGCGGCGTCCAGGTCGTGCTCGGCGTATTCGCTCACCTGGGGCCGCCTATTGGCGCACGCAAATGGTTCATGGCCAGCGCCACCTGGAGTTCCAGGCGCTCGCACAGGTGACCGTGATTCTCGCCCGGCTGGTTCGAGAGCGCCTTCTCCAGAGCCTGGGCCGCGGCTTCCACGCCCGTGGCGCAGACCACGGCCGCCATGCCCTTGAGGGTGTGGGCGGCGCGGACGGCTTCGGAATGATTGCCCCCCTCCATGGCCGCGCGCAACGAATCGAGGGTGGAGCCGCAGTTCTTGACGAACAGGGCCAGCAGCTCCGGCAGGATGTCGCCCATGTTGGCGAAGCGCCTGGCCTGCTGGGCCGTGTCGAACGGTTCTCCCCCTCTCGGGGCGGGGGCCGCGGTTTCAGCCTGTTTTGCCGGGGCCTTTTCCGCTTCGGCGGGGCAGGCCACTGAGACCGAGCAGACTTCCAGGATGACGCGCTCGAAATGCTCCAGGTCCAGGGGTTTTGAGAGGTAGGCGTCCATGCCCGCCTCGAGGAAGCGCTCCTCGTCGCCGCGCATGGCGTGGGCAGTGACGGCCACGATGGGGATGCGCGGGTCGAACCGGGAGCCGTCGTGGCCCCTGATGGCCAGGGTGGCCTCCATGCCGTCCATCTCGGGCATGGAGATGTCCATGAGCACGATGTCGAAGACGTCGCGGGCCAGAGCGTCCAGGGCCGCCCGCCCGTTCTCGGCGGCCGTGACCCTGTGCCCGCGCTGGATCAGGAATTTGGTGGTGAAGCGCCTGTTCACCGCGTTGTCCTCGGCCAGCAGGATGCGCAGGGAGGCCTTCGATCCGCCGCCCGTCTGGAACTGGTGGGCCTCCGAGGCTTCGTGGGCGGGACCATCGGCGTCCTGCTCGCTCAGCCCCACCGGGATGATGCAGGTGAACACCGCCCCGCCGCCTATTGCGTTGCGGGCCGAGATGGCGCCGCCCATGGCCTCCAGCAGGCGCTTGCACACGGCGAGGCCCAGGCCCGCGCCGGGGTGCCGCCAGCGGCCGAGGAGGGCCGCCCTGGCCGGGGCGTCCCGCAGCGCGGACATGCCGTATTCGTCCAGACCGATGCCGGTGTCCTCAACTTCCAGCACGAGCAGGCCCGGGGTCTCCATCCTGGCGCGCACGGCGACCTTACCTGCGGAGGTGAACTTGACCGCGTTGTCCAGCAGGCAGGCCGCAACCTGGCGCAGCCGGGCCTGATCGGTCCGCACGTTCGACGGCACATCCTGCGCGACCTCCAGAGAGAGCACCAGCCCCTTGCGGCTGGCCGCGCGGGAGAACGCCTCCAGCACGGCCTCGAGCACCTGGCGCACGTCGAAATCCGAGGCGGCGTGGACGTCGTTGCCGGATTCGGTGTCGGTGTAGTCCAGCAGGTTGTCCATGACGAAACGCAGGGAAGAGGCGGCCGTCTCCATGTCCTCCAGGATGTCGCGCTGGGCCTGGGTGGGTTCGCTGTCCAGCAGCAGGCGGACCATGCCCAGGATGGAGCTCAGGGGGGTGCGCATCTCCCGGCTGACGTTGGTCAGGAAGCGGCTCCTGAAGCTGGCGGCGCGGCCGTGCTCCTCGCGCTCGCGGAGCAGCTCCGTGCGGCATTCCCCGATGCCTGCCTCGGGGATCTCCATCAGGGCCCACAGGAATTGCTCCTGATCTCCGGAGCGCACAGGCACGGAGCGCACCGCCACGGGGATCTCCCTGCCGGAGGAGGTCCGCAGGGAGAGCCTGCGGGTCGGGGCCGCCTTGACGGGCATATCCTGCAAGGGTTCGCCCGAGCTGGAGAGGAAGGCCTCCAGGGGCGCGCCCGCCAGGGCTTCTGGCGAGAGGCCCGTCATCTCCCCCATCCGGGAGTTTACCCGGAGCAATGCGCCGTCCTGGTCAGTGGCAGCGAGGCCCACCGGAGCCTCCTCCCATTGCGAACGGGCGTAGGGAGTCTCCGACGGAACGCGGTCAGCGAATTCTGATTCAAATGATTCTGTAGCCATGAACACAACCTCTTGAGCGAGCAGGTCACACTGCATTGCGATGCGGGGCAATCTCTGGCGCGATTATTTCGAACGTATCCCAAACCGAGGCGTAGTGAAAGAGCTCCGGCTTTTTTTTCCTGTTTGTTAAGGCTTTTTAAGAATTGCTCCTTCCTGCCATCAGCCCTTATTTCCTTCCTCATGCCCTGGGGGGTGACTTCGCGCCGCTTTGGGGCTATCCACGGCTCATCCCACTCCCAGGAGCCGCCATGCGCAGCAAACTCATGACCGGCGGGCTGGAGAAAGCCCCCCACCGCTCCCTGCTCCACGCTCTCGGCCTGACCCGAGAGGAAATCGACCGCCCCCTGGTCGGCATAGTCAACTCCGCCAACGAGGTGGTCCCCGGCCACCTGCACCTCGACACCATCGCCAACGCGGCCAAGGCCGGCGTGCGCATGGCCGGCGGCACGCCCATGGAATTCCCCGTGATCGGCGTGTGCGACGGCCTGGCCATGAACCACGCGGGCATGCGCTACTCGCTGCCCAGCCGCGAAATCATCGCGGACTCCATCGAAATCATGGCCACGGCGCACCCTTTCGACGCCCTGGTGATGATCCCCAACTGCGACAAGACCGTGCCCGCCATGCTCATGGCCATGCTGCGGCTGAACATCCCCTCCATCCTGATTTCGGGTGGCCCCATGCTGGCGGGCTCCTCCGCGGGCGGCCCGGTGGACCTCATCAGCGTGTTCGAGGCCGTGGGCCGCGTGAAGCGCGGCGAGATGGACGAGGAGCAGCTCTGCGACCTGGAGATGAAGGCCTGCCCGGGCTGCGGCTCCTGCTCGGGCATGTTCACGGCCAACTCCATGAACTGCCTGTCGGAATCCATCGGCCTGGCCCTGCCCGGCAACGGCACCATCCCGGCGGTGACGGCCGCGCGCGTGCGCCTGGCCAAGTACGCGGGCATGAAGGTCATGGAGCTGCTGGCCCGCGACATCAAGCCCCGCGACATCGTGACCAAGGCCTCCGTGGCCAACGCCGTGACCATGGACATGGCCCTGGGCTGCTCCACCAACACGGTGCTGCACCTGCCCGCCATCTTCGCCGAGGCCGACCTGGACCTGACCCTGGACATCTTCGACGAGGTCAGCGCGCGCACCCCCAACGTCTGCAAGCTCTCGCCCGCAGGCCACCACCACATCGAGGACCTGCACCGCGCCGGCGGCATCCCCGCCGTGATGCAGGCCCTGGCCAAGCGCGGGCTCATCGACACCTCGCTCATGACCGTCACCGGCAAGACCGTTGGCGAGAACCTGGCCGAGATCAAGCCCGTCATCGCCGACGAGGACGTGATCCGCGACAAGGCCCCCTACTCCGAGAAGGGCGGCATCGCCGTGCTGCGCGGCTCCTTGGCCCCGGAAGGCGCGGTTGTCAAGCAGTCCGCCGTGGCCCCGGAGATGATGCAGCGCACCCTCACCGCACGCTGCTTCGACTCGGAAGAGACCGCCTACGCGGCCATCCTGGCCGGGGAGATCAAGCCCGACATGGCCATCGTCATCCGCTACGAAGGCCCCCAGGGCGGCCCCGGCATGCGGGAGATGCTCTCCCCCACGGCGGCCATCATGGGCATGGGCCTGGGCTCGGACGTGGCCCTGCTCACGGACGGGCGCTTCTCCGGCGGCACGCGCGGCCCGGCCATCGGGCACATCTCGCCCGAGGCGGCCGAGGGCGGCCCCATCGGCCTGGTCAAGGACGGGGACAAGATCCAGATCGACATCCCGGCGCGCAAGCTGGAGCTGCTCGTCTCCGAGGAGGAGATGGCGGCCCGCCGCGCGGCCTTCAAGCCCGTGGAGAAGCCCCTGCCCTCGCGCATGCTGCGCCGCTACGCCCGCTCGGTGAAGTCCGCCGCGTACGGGGCCGCGATGAAATAGGCTGCGCCAGCCCTGAAACGAAAAAAGCCCGGCTTGCGCCGGGCTTTTTTTATGCCGCGCCGGGCGGCGCGATACTATTGGCCCGGCTGCTGGCCGGGCTGCTGGCCGCCGCTTGCCGGGGGACGGCCTTGCATGTTCCGGGGCTGCAGGTGGCTGGGTTCGTCCTGCCGCTGCATCTGGCCGGGCATGTCCTGGGGCTGCATCTGCCCGGGGGTGCCCATGCCGGGAGAGCCGTTCATCATGGAGCCAGACCCCATGCCCGCGCCCGAGTCCATGCCAGACCCCATGCCCGATCCTGAGCCCATGCCTGAACCGGAACTGCCGGAGCCCATGCCGCCCCCCATGCCGCCGCCGGAGTTGCCCCCGCCCATGCCGCCGGAGGAGCTGTGTCCGCCTCCTCCGCCGCCACCGCCGGAGCCCCCTCCACCGGATCCACCACCGCCTCCGCCACCGCCGCCCATGCCCGCAAAGGCCAGGGAGCTCACCAGCAACAGGGCGAGGCACACCGCCACGACCTTTTTCACGTGTTGGGATATCATCGTCATGCCTCGTATTCCTCCTTTGGGAGAACGCCTCCCATAGCGGATCATTTCGTACCGGAACAATGCGCCCGGACAGCCTTCGGGGCCGCGATCACCGCAGCAACCCTGTTCCGGGCCCGATCCTTGCGGCCCCCGAAGCCGACGAACCCGTAACGGCCCTGTTTCCGGCGCCGGCGGGCGCACCCGAGCGCGCAGCGGCCCGGGCCTTCGTTCCATTCCTGTTAATGAGCCATATCATGGCCACTGCCCAGGTCGAGACCCAAAGCAGCGTCAGCAGCAATTCCATCGGGATCGTCAAAACAGCGAAGTGCAACACGACCGTATCCTCCTGTCATGCGCCCACATTGTGGGCGCGGCTGCCTCTGCATGGTTGATGCCACGGAAATGTTCCATGATATCAACACAGGTTAAGGGGCTTGTGCAGCGCGAAGTGCAGATGCCTGCACAAACGGCGTGTCTGGTTGCGCAAGGCGGCGACGCTGGGCCGGGACGGGACAGGCCAGGGCCGGGTTGGGTGTTGCGGGTCAGACGTGAAGCCCTGAAACAAGAAAGGCCCCTCGCAAGGGAGGGGCCTTTGAGTTCTCTCGGAGCGGCTACTTCATCCGTTTCCAGGGCCTGCCTTCCTCGGCGGGCACCACGTAGTAGCGGCCCAGACGGTGAGGATGCACCTGCGGCGGCAGGCCGCCCAGCACCCAGTGCCTGCCCTGGCGCGACCAGTACATCCCGGCGACCGGGTCCCAGTAGACGTTCCAGGCCGGGTAGTACCAGTAGTTGACCACCGGCACCCGGTACACCCGGACCGGAGGCGGGGGCGGCGGAGGCGGCGGGGGGTAGCCTGGGGTGACGATCACCGCCGGAGGTTCGTAGACGTAGACCTTGCGGGCCTGCGCCGTGGCTGTCGAAGCCAGGCACAGGGCCAACGCCGCCAATGCTGCCGTGCTCATTCGCATGGATATCTCCCGCGCGCGCCGGAGCGGAACCATTTCCTTCCCGGCGGGCGTCCTCTGCGGGTACGATAGCACGCCTGATCGCCGCCCGCACCCTCGCCACGGGTTAACAATTTGAAACCCTGGCCCGGTTGCCGGGAGGCCCGGCCGGGTATATCTCCCCCGGACAACCCCGCTCGCAAGGAGTCCCGCTTGCTGCTCAACGGCCCAACCCTCTTCGTCCTCTCGGCGCTGGTGCTGAGCTATCTTGTCACCGGGCTGGCGCGGCGGCTCAACCTCCGCTGCCTGAGCGACGTCATCCCGCCCGAATTCGAAGGCGTGTTCGACCCCGGCCAGTACCGCCGCTCCCAGGAGTACATGCGCGCCGGAGCCCGGCTGGAGCAACTGCGCGAGAGCTTCGATACGTTTTTGGCCTGCGCCTTCGTGCTGGCCGGGGGCATCGGCTGGGCCGACTCCCTGGCGCGCGGCCTGGCCGGGCGGCTGGGCCTGGGGGAACTGGGCGTGGGATTGACCTTCCTGGGCGGGCTGGCCCTGGCCCAGGCCGTCCTGAGCCTGCCCTTCGACGTGTACGCAACCTTCCGGCTGGAGGCCCGCTTCGGCTTCAACCGCACAACGCCGGGCCTGTTCATCGCCGACCGGCTCAAAGGCCTGGCCCTGGGGGCCATCCTGGGCGGCACACTCGTCTCCGGGGTGATCTGGGCCTACATGCGCCTGGGCTCGGCGGCCTGGCTGGCGGCCTGGGGCGTGGTGGCGGGGTTCACGGCGCTCATGCTCTGGCTGGGGCCGGCCTGGCTGCTGCCCCTGTTCAACCGCTTCACCCCGCTGCCGCCAGGGGAGTTGCGCAGCGCCATCGAGGCCTTTGCGGCCAGGCACGGCATCGGGCTCGACGGCATCTTCGTCATGGACGGCTCGCGCCGCTCGGCCAAGGCCAACGCCTTCGTCACGGGGCTTGGCCGGAAGAAGCGCATCAGTCTGTACGACACCTTGATGGACAGATTGTCACACGAACAAGTGGTGGCGGTGCTGGCCCACGAGGTGGGGCACAGCCTGCGCAGGCACATCCTCAAAGGGTTCGTCACGGCCATGCTCAAAACGGGCCTGCTGCTTGCCGTGCTCCAGGCCATGCTGGCCAGCGCCCCCCTGCAACTTGCGTTCGGGGTGGCGCAGCCCTCGGTGCACGTTGGCCTGGCCGTGTTCGCCCTGGCCTATCAGCCCCTGGCCCTGCTGCTGGCGGCCTCGGCCAACGCCCTCTCCAGGCGCTTCGAGTTCGAGGCCGACGCCTTCGCCGCCGACAGCCCCGAACGCGCCAAGGCCCTGGCCGGGGCACTCAAGGAGCTCAGCGTGGCCAATCTTGCCAACCTCAATCCGCACCCCCTCGCCGTCTGGCTTCATTACACCCATCCGCCCGTGCTGGAGCGCGTCCGGCGGCTGGAGGATGCGGCCCGCGCCGGTGAAGCGGGCATGCCCACTCACAATTGAAATTGAACATCGTCACAATATTCATTATTAGTAAAGAATGTCATCAAGAACTAGGCGGTTGCTGCGGGAAGCCATACTGGTCAAGCTGCCCAATCTGGGGAAGTGCCGCAGTGTGCTGTTGTGCATCCTGATGCTCGGCGTGGTGGGGTACCTCGACTACCTGACCACCTATGAAATAAGCGTTGCCATACTGTACCTGCTGCCGGTCTTCGTGGCCACGGTCTCAACGGGGCTGCGCGGCGGCCTGGTAACGAGCCTGGCCTGCTCCGCATCGCGGACAATCACCGACATCCTCTCGGGGGAGGTCGTCAGCTCAGCGTTTTCGCTCTACTCCAACTTCTTCATCACCTTCCTCGTGTTCGCCAGCTTCGCCTGGCTGCTGTGCGAACTGCACGAGACCTACCTGGAGGAGGCCAGGGCCAGCCGCACCGACGAGCTCACCGGCATCGCCAACCGCAAGCACTTCTACGAGGCGGCCACCCTGGAGCTGGATCGCTGCAGGCGTTTCGGCAAACCCCTCAACCTGCTCATCGTGGACGCGGACAACTTCAAGACACTCAACGACACCCGCGGCCACCTCACCGGAGACAAGGCCCTGCAGGTCATCGCCCAGACCATCGTGAAGAACGTGCGCTCCATCGACCTGGTGGCCAGGCTGGGCGGCGACGAGTTCGCGGTGCTCCTGCCCGAGATCGGGCCGGAGGAAACCCGAACAGTGGCGGACAAGATCCACAACATGGTCCTCAGGGCCATGCGCGAGAACGGCTGGCCCCTGACATGCAGCGTGGGCGCTGTCTCCTGCCAGGACCACAGCGCATCCCTGGAGACCATCCTGCACAAGGCGGACATGGCCATGTACGAATCAAAGCGCACCGGCAAGGACCGCATCACCGAAGACAATTCCTGCTGAGCAGGCCCCCTACTCCAGCGGGCAATACCCCTGTGAGATGCCCGCGCACTCCGTGAACACCCTGGCCTCGCAGCGGCAGCAGATGTCGTAGTCGATATTCTTGAGCACCTCACGCACGGCTTCGGACTTGCTGCCGAACACCTCCCCCTTGCCCAGGCCCTGCATGCACCCGCCCCGCCGCAGGGTGTCGAGCACCTCGCCCTTGAGCGAGCACAGGTAGAGCCTGCGTCCCTCCTTGACCAGGGAGGTCTCCTCCTGGAAGACCATCTGGCAGCCCGTCACGTCGATGAAGTTCACCCCGCTGGCAACCACGATCACGTGCCTCTGCCCCGGGCTGGCCGCCAGGATGTGGTGCAGCTCCTCCGAGATGTGGTTCACCGCGCCGAAGAATATGGAGCCGTCCAGCCGCAGGATCTTGATCTGCGGGCACTCCGGCAGGTTGCGCGCCGCCGCGTTGGCCAGCCGCCTGCGCCTGCCCGAGGGGTCCGGGGCCAGCACGATGAAGTGCGGGTGCGCGGTGCGGTTGAGGTAGAACAGCAGCGAGAGCATCACCCCGGCGAAGAGCGCGAACTCGAGGTTGACCGCCAGGCTGGAGACCGCCGTGAGCACCATCACCAGCGCCTCCAGGCGGCTGGTGCGCCAGATGCGCTCGATGTCGCGCCAGTGGATGAGCCCGCCCGCCACCACCAGCAGCACCCCTGCCACCGCCGCGAGGGGCAGCCGCCCCGTGAGCGGGGCGATGAGCAGCACGGCCAGGGCCACGGCCGCGGCGGAGACGATGGCCGCCACCGGCGTTCTGGCCCCGGCCTGGAGGTTCACCCCGGTGCGCGTGAACGAGCCCGAGGAGGCATAGGACGAGAAGAAGCTCCCCACCAGGTTGGAGATGCCCTGCGCGCAGAACTCCTGGTTGTTGTCCAGGCGCTGGCCCGTGCGCGCGGCCACGGCCCGGGCGATGGACACGGCCTCGGCCAGGCCCAGCATGGCCACGGCCAGCGCGCCGGGGACCAGATCGCCCAGGGAGGACCATGCCCCGAGCGGCCATGATGCCGGCGGAAGCCCGCCCGGCAGGGCCCCGGCCATGCGGATGCCCGCCTCCTCGCCGCCCAGGACGGTTGCCAGCAGGCCCCCGGCCAGCATCCCGGCCAGCAGGGCTGGCCACTTGGGGGCGAAACGCCTGCACAGCAGGGCCGCGCACAGGGAGGCGGCGCCCACGGCCAGCGTGGCGGGTTCCGCGCGGCCGATCATGTCCGGCAGGGCGGCAACCAGCTTGTGCAGCGGCCCCTTGGGCGGCTCCACGCCCAGCATGTTCCCGAGCTGTCCCAGGCCGATGAGCACTGCCGCCCCCATGGTGAAGCCCGTCATCACGGACTGGGACACGAAGTTGATCAGACCGCCCATGCGCGCCAGGCCCAAGGCCAGTTGGAAGACCCCCGTGAGCAGGGTCAGGCCCAGGGCCAGGGCGATGTAGGGCGCGGAGAACGGCTCGGCCATGGCCGAGAGGTTGGCGTAGATGACGATGGAAATGGCCGTGGTGGGCCCAGAGATCAGATGCAGGGAGGAGCCGAAAACGGCGGCCAGGGCCGTGGGGACGATGGCGGTGTACAGCCCGAATTCGGGGGGCAGCCCGGCTATCATGGCGAAGGCGATGCCCTGCGGCAGAACGATCACCGCTCCGGTGAGCCCGGCCATCAGGTCCGCCCGGAGCGTAGCTTTGCTGACCGCGCCCCGCCAGGAGCAGCACCCAGGGAGATGGACGGATTTGCGGATGAACTCCGCCACAGCGCCGGATGTCAGCATGCGGCCTCCGATCTGCGCCCGCCACACCGGGGGTTCGGACAGTCTACGCGCCGCCCTGCGACAGGAAGGGGCAGGTCATCTCCTCGGGCTCCACGTTGCGTTCGATCTCGAACTCCTTGCGGCCCATCTCCTCGCAGAGCCTGCGCGTGTTGACCCTGCGCCTGGGCACGGAAACCCGGTTCTCGTCGCAGATGACGATCACCTCGGGGTGCAGCGGGCTCCCCTCGATCTGGCGGGAGACCACGGCGTAGCAGCCGTTGCGCAGTTGCACCACGCTGTTGGCCGGGAACACGCCCATGCGCTTGATGAACAGGTCCACCATGTCCTTGGGGAAGGCCTTGTCCCGCTGTTTGAAGAGCGTGCGAATGGCCGTGTGGGCCGAAACCCGCCCGTGGTACACCCGGTCGGAGGTGATGGCGTCGAACACGTCCACGATGCTCACCAGGTAGCTGTGCGGATGGATGGCGTCACCCTTGAGGCCGTGCGGATAACCGCTGCCGTCCATGCGCTCGTGGTGCTCCAGGGTGGCGCGCAGCACCAGGGGGTCGACCCCTTTCTGGGCCCTGAGGTGCTCGTGGCCCAGGCGGCTGTGCTGCTTGACCACCTCGAACTCTTCCTTGGTGAGCTTGTCGGGCTTGGCGATGAGCTCCTTGGGCACCAGGCATTTGCCCACGTCGTGCAGGATGCCCGCCAAACCCACGATCTCCAGGGCGTTGCGATCCAGTTGCATGGCTTCGCCCAACAGCACGCCCAGCGCGGCGAGGTTCACGGAGTGCGTGTAGGTGTAGTCGTCGAAGCTCTTGAGCAGCAGGAGGTTGTGCAGCACGTCTTCGTTGGTGTGCACGGAGCTTATCAGGTGCCCCACGAGGTCCTTGAGTTCGTCCACGTCCAACTGCTCGCCGCCGACCACGCCCCGGGTGAGCTTGCGCGTGGAGCGCATGGCCTGGTCGAAGAGCTTGCGGGCGAAACGGGCCGTGCGGGCCGGGTCGGTCGGCGGCGGCACCGGGGGCAGGTCCGCCGTGGCGCCGGCGGGCTCGGTTCTCCCGGCCTGCGGCGGGTCGAAGCGGGGCGGGGGGCCGAACCCTTCGGTGGTGTGCTCGAAGGCGTCGGGCGTGGCCTGGCCGGCATGGCAGGCCGCCCCGCCCTTGCTGCCTCGGGCGGGGTCGATCTCTACGTGGCGCACACCCAGGCGCTGCAGCTCGTCGATGAGCCGCTGGTCCCGGATGACGCCAAGGCGCGAGGAAACGAAGGGATGGCGGAACCAGGAAAGGTCGAAGGAACTGACAAACATGCCAGGTTTGAGCTCCTCCAGGGGAATCCACATGCTCATGCCGTCCGCCCGCGCCAACCCCGACCGTTAAAGGATGAATTTATGAGGCGTCTATCATAGCAGTATGCCTCGCGCGACACAATACTCACGGAGCTGTTTCCGGCGACGGGCGAACCGTATCGCGTGAAACGAAGCAGGCCCGCCGTCAGCATGGGGAAAGGGCCTAGGGCAGGGCCTGCCCCCCCTTGAGGTAGTGGGCCACGGCCATGATCGTGTTCACGTAGGTCTCGGAGTGGTTGTAGCGGAAAAGGGACTCGCGCAGCGTGGCCTCGTCCTCGAGGTTGCCGGTGAAGCCGTGGGCCCGCAGGTAGTTGCCCATGGAGTTCACGGCGTCGCGCACGTTGAAGATGTCCACCACCCCGTCCCCGTCGCCGTCCACGCCGAAACGCAACAGGCTCGACGGCATGAACTGGCTCACCCCGATGGCCCCGTAGATGGAGCCGGGCATGGCCGCGACGTCGAGCTTGTTGCGCTCCCCGTAGGTGAACAGGGCCTTGAGCTCGGAGTAGGCCCAGGCGGCCTTCTCGGCGGCCTTGGAATCGAGCCAGGCCATGCGTTCGGGGGTCACCTTCTCGCCCGCGAACACGCTCATCACGGTGGCGGCCTTGGAGCTGGCGGCCATGCTGGCCAGGTTGTTCAGGGCCAGGTTGTCGCCCAGGAACTTGCCCGCGCGCGTCTCCACGGTGAGCAGGCCCACGGTGGCCTCGGGGGGCACGCCGTAGCGCTGGCGCACCTCGTCCAGCACGGCCTTGTTGGCCAGGTAGAACTCCTTGGCCTCGCCCAGGCGCTCGGGGGTGATGATGGCCTCGTACATCTGCGGCGGGCCGCTGGCGGCCAGGGCCTTGAGGTCGTCCTGCACCTGCTGCGGGGCCTTGGCCTGCTCCTGCTGGGCCAGGGTGAGCATGTCCAGGCTGTAGCGGCCGTCCACGGGCATGCCGTGCTCGCGCTGGAAGGCCCGCACGCCGCTGCGGAACAGGTAGTCCGGCCTGCCGTTGGCGGGCCCGCTGAAGTAGCCCAGCTCGGTGAAGCGCTTCTGGAGCTCGCGCACCACGTCGGAGCCGAACTTCGAGGTGTACATCTCCAGGAGCTTCTTGCCCATGGGGTCCACGCTGAAGCGCACGTCCGGCCTGGAGAACGCCGCCTTGACCTGGGCCGCCGGGATGCCGTCGGCCGTCAGGCGGGTCTTCACCGCGTCGAACTCGGCCGCCTGGGCGGTAGCCGGAACGCACGCGGCTGTGAGCAGGATGAGCAGGATGAATCGTTTCATGTTCAACCCTCCGAGAGCATTTTGCCCAGGTCCAGCAGGGCGGCGCGGCCGTCCTCCATGCCGCAGGCCAGATGCAGCCCCGCCCCGCTCCAGCACAGGCAGGAGACAGGCGACACCGGGTCCAGCCCCAGGGGGAAGGCCGTGAAGCGCTTGAGCTCCGCCAGGAGCACCGTGCCGTCGCCGAACCCGGCCGCCGCGAAGGGGATGCGGGTGTTGGCGGCCAGGGCGGTCATGCGGGCCTCCTCCTGCACGGCGAAGGCCACGGGCTCCGGGTTCTGGCTGAAGCACTCCGGCACGGGCCAGCAGACCACGGCCCGGGTTCCGGTGTGCAGCAGGTAGCGCCCGTCCAGCGACCAACCCAGCTGCCCGGGCTTGGCGGGCAGGCCGCCCAGTTGGAACACCTTGCGCGAGGCCAGGTCCACCACGTGGATGGCGTTCTCCTGGTGCCCGCAGGTCAGGAAGTTGCCGTCCGGGGAGAAGGCCGGGGCCAGGTTCAGGCCGCGCAGCTCCAGAAAGATCGGCTCGGAGGGTTCGTCCAGGTCCCACAGGGAGACGCCGCCCACGTGGGTGGCCGCCAGGATGCCCCCGGCCGGGCTGAAGGCCAGCCCGGAGACGTTGCCCTGGTGCGGGCCGTACTCCGTCATGGAGCCCAGCCCCAGGTCGAACACCAGCACCGTGCGCCCGGCCGCCACGGCCAGCGTGCCGCCGTCCTGGCTGACGGCCATGACCTCCAGCCAGTGCCCCGGGACTTCATGCACCACGGTGCACTCGCCGGCGGGCGAGGTGTAGACCAGCCTGCCGTCGTCGCCGCCGGAAAGCCAGCCGCCCTTGGGATGCGCCGCCAGGGACATGCAGGAGCCGCCCTCGTGCGGGGCGCGGAAGCGCGCCTCCAGGCCGTCCAGGTCGATGACCGCGATGCGCCCGTCGCCCAGGGCGAAGGCCATCTCCGCGCTGTCCGCGCTGAAGGCGGCGCGCTCGGGGTAGGCACCCAGGTCCCACTCCAGCATGCCGGAGCCCAGCTCCCTGGCGGCGGTCATGACGTCACCAGGCAGTCGCGGAAGGCGATCTGCAGGGCCAGGCTGTCCAGGCCGCGGCCGATGAACACGGCCTTGCTGCCGCGCTGCTCGCCCTCTTTCCAGGGCATCCCGAAACCCATCTCCATGAGCATGTGCACCCCCTGGAACACCAGCCGCTGCTTCTCGCCCGGCAGATGCAGGATCCCCTTGCAGCGGTAGACGTTCTGGCCCTGGGCGTTGAGGAACTCGCCGATCCACTTCTTGAAGCGCTCGAAGTCCACGGCCTTGTCCGAAACCAGGGAGACGGACTGCACGTGCCCGTGGCTGTGCTCGTGCGCGCCCTCGTCGAGCAGCTCGGGCTCGATGTCCAGCAGGCGCAGCAGGTCGAAGGAGCGCCGCCCCATGACCTTCTCCAGGGGCACGTCGCAGCGCGTGGCCGGGATGATCTCCACCGAGGGGTTGAGCTCGCGGATGCGCGCTCGGGCCTCCTCCAGCCCGGCCTCGTCCACCAGGTCGCACTTGTTGAGGATCACCGCGTCCGCGAAGATCACCTGCTCGCGGGCCTCGGCGCTGCGCTCCAGCTGGCCCTGGAAGTGGCGGGAGTCCACCACGGCGACCACGGCGTCCAGGGCGGTGCGCTCCTTGGTTTCCTGGTCCAGGAAGAAGGTCTGGATCACGGGCGCGGGGTCGGCCAGGCCCGTGGTTTCGATGATGACGCCGTCGAGCTGCCCTTTGCGGCGGATCAGCCCGCCCACCATGCGGATCAGGTCGCCGCGCACGGTGCAGCAGATGCAGCCGTTGTTCATCTCGAAGATTTCCTCGTCGCTGTGGGCCACGAGCTCGTTGTCGATGCCTACCTCACCGAATTCGTTGACGATCACGGCGTAGCGCTTGCCGTGCTCCTGGGTGAGGATGCGGTTGAGCAGCGTGGTCTTGCCCGCGCCGAGATAGCCGGTGAGAACCGTAACCGGAATGGGGAGCATAAAACGGAGCCTCCGTGGGCGTTATTGCTGTGGAAAACCGGTGGACGCTAGTTCCCGGAGGGTCCCCTGTCAACCGGCTGCCCCTGGGCGGAGCCTGGCGGCAGCGGGCGCAGGGTGACGCGCGTCTCGTAGTACGGGGTGCCCGAGCCCAACGTGCTGGCCCGGGCCGGGGCCAGGCGGTTCAGGCCGTGCCCGGCGGCCAGCCAGCCGCCGCGGGCGCACAGGCAGACGTCGCGGCGCTGGGCCGCGTCGAATGTCACCAGCACCGCCACGTCGGCCTGGGCGTTGTGCAGGAGCGCGGGCGAGCCGTCGGCCAGGCCCAGGGCGGTCCCTGTTTCCGGGTGGATGCGCGCCGTGGGCAGGGGGGCGTGTTCGGCCAGGGTCAGCTCGGAGCAGAGGTGTTCCGCGCTGCCGATGGTCAGAAGCCACAGGGGCAGGCCCGGATCAGCCACGGGGCGGGAGGGGGCCTCGTCCAGGAAGCGGAACCTGCCGTCCGGCGTGGCGAAAGGCCCCTCGGCCCAGGGGGCCATGGGGGCGTCCGGGTCGCGCTGGGGTCCGCGCCTGAGTTCTTCCAGGGTGAAGCCCTTGTCGAGAAAAGGCTTGCACAGCGCGCGCAGCCATTCGTCCCTGGGGCGCACGTAGTCCCCGGCGAAGGGGAAGCGCCCGGCCAGGTCCTGGTAGATGTCGAACTGGGGGCGGCACTCCCCAACTGGCTCCACGGCCTTGTTCACCGGGCCGAGGTAGTTGTGCCCGTAGGCGGCCACCACGTCGTCCTCCTCCAGATAGGTTGCGCAGGGCAGGAAGAGGTCGGCCAGGCGGGCCGTGTCGTCCAGGAAGTGGCCCAGGTGCACGGCGAACTCCCTGCTTCCGAAGGCCTCGGCCACCACGCCGCTGTCCGGGGCCATGCACACGGGGTTGGCCGCGCTGGTGACGATCATGCGGATGGGCGGGTCCGTTGCGTCCAGAATTTCCCGGCCGATGCGCGCCATGAGCAGCCTGCGCCGGGGCGGATGCAGATCAAAGCCCCAGGCGGACTGGTCGTAGGGGCCGTACTCCTCGAAGCCCTGGCTCACGCCGCCGCCGGGCAGGCCCACGTTGCCGGTCATGGCCGAGAGCGCGTCGACGGCCCGCACGCCCAGGTGGGCGTCCACGTGGCGGTGCATGCCCCAGCCCAGCAGGATGGCGGCGGGCTTGGCGTGCCACATGGCTCCTGCCAGGGCGCGCACGTCCGCCGGGGACACGCCGGCCAGGGCGGCGCGCTCTTCCACGGTGGCCTCCATGGCGATGCGCCGGAAGGCCTCGAACCCCGTGGCCCGCTCCGACACGAAGGCCTGGTCCACCCAGCCGTTTTCCAGGGCGGCGCGGGCCGCGCCCAGGGCCAGGTGGACGTCCGCACCGGGCCGGGGCTGGATGTGCCGCGAGCACAGGGTGAGGCTTTCGGTGGCGGCAGGGTCCACCAGCCAGATATCCGCGCCGCGCTTGCGGGCCTCGGCCAGGATGCGGGTCATGTTGAACTGGGTGACCGCCGGGTTGCGGCCCCAGAGAATGATGGTGCGTGAGTTCAGATGGTCCAATGGGTCGTGGGAGACGCGCACCCCGAAATCCTGCGCCATGGCCGCGTAGGCCGTGCCCGAGCAGAGCGAGCCCGCCAGGCCCGTGACCCCGCCCAGGTGGGCGAAGAAGCGCTCGTTGAGCATGGTGAGGGCGGTGCGCTCGCCGTAGCCCTGATAGTGCAGGATGGACTCCGGCCCGGACTCGGCCGCGAAGGCCTTGATCCTGTCCGCCCAGAGGTCCAGGGCTTCGCCCCAGCCGATGGCCCGCCAGGTGTCGCCCATGCGCAGCATGGGGCTGGTGACGCGCTCCGGGCTGTAGACCCGGCGCACGTAGGCTTTCATCTTGCCGCAGCAGCCGCCCTTGTTCAGCGGATGGGCCGGATTGCCCTTGATGGCCGTGAGACGGCCCTCCTCCACCACGGCCAGCAGGCCGCAACAGCTGGGGCAGTCCCGGGTGCAGGTGGTGACGATGGAACGGGTGTTTTCGGTCGCGCGCATGGGCGACCCTAGCCCAAACGGCCCGAAACCGCCAGCCGCCCCCCAGTCGGGCGGCCTTGGCCCGGGCTCCGGCCCAGTTGCAGGCCTTGACCCCGGCTCCAGCGAGGAGTAGCCAAATCCCCCCTATGCAGCACGCTCAAGACGACCATACCGCCCAGCGGGACGAGCCCTCCGCCCTCTCGCAGGCCCTGCCCATCATCATGGGCTACCTGCCCGTGGGCTTCGCCTACGGCGTGCTGGCCGTGAAGGCCGGGCTCTCCCTGGCCAACACGGGGCTCATGTCCATCCTGGTGTATGCGGGCTCGGCCCAGCTCATCGCCGTGGACATGATCGGCTCCGGCGCTCCCGCCTCCAGCGTGATCGCCACGGCCTTCATCGTGAACCTGCGCCACGTGCTGTTCTCCGCCGCGCTCTCGCCCTTCCTGGCAAGCTGGCCGGTGCGGCGCATCGCCCGCTTCTGCTTCGAGATGACCGACGAGACCTTCGCCCTGCACGCCACGCGCTTCCACAACCGGCAGCTCAGCGCCCGCAAGACGCTGGCCATCAACCTGCTGGCCCACACCGGCTGGATCGTGGGCGGCATCGCCGGGGCCGTTGCCGGCGGCTTCGTGCCCGACGTGAAGCCCCTGGGACTGGACTACGCCCTGCCCGCCATGTTCGCGGTGCTGCTGGTGGGGCAGCTGCTGAGCCCCGCGCACATATTGGCCGCCGTGCTGGGCGGCTCCCTGGCCCTCATCATCTCCCAGACCGACGCCTCGGCCTACGCCACCCTGGCCGGAGCCGTCATCGCCGCCGCCACCGCGGCCTTCACCCCATGGACCAGCAAACGATCCTCCTGACCGTGCTGGGCATGGCCGCGGTGACCTACCTGCCGCGCGTGGTCCCGGCGCTGTTCTTCGCCTCGCGCCCCATGCCCGAGGCCCTGCGCCGTTTCCTCTCCGTGGTGCCCCCGGCGGTGCTGGGCGCGCTGCTGGCCCAGTCCGTGCTGCTGGAGAAGGGGGCGCTGAACCTGAGCTTCGACAACGCCTTCCTCTGGGCCTCCGCCCTCACCAGCCTGCTGGCCTGGCGCACCAAGGGCTTCTTCGGCCCCGTGCTGGCCGGGCTGTGCTTCGTGGCACTCTGGCGCGCCGTGTTCTAGCCGTTGCCAACAGCCTCCGAGTCCGGCTATCCTGGCTCAAACCCCAAAGGAGGCCGCACCATGGACGAAGGCTTCACCGAGACCGTCATCATCCGCGGCGAGGAATGCCTCTACAACCCCAAGACCGGCATCGCCATGATCCAGTGCGAGAAGTGCGGGCACATCAACCACGTGGAGATCGAGGTGGTGGACGGAGAGGCCCGCTTCTACGGCTTCTCCTGCGAGAACTGCGGGACGTTCAACAGCGCCGACTGATTGTCGTTTTCATTTTGGTTACAATTCGTACTACAGCTTTCCTGTTGGCCGCTCTGCTCCTGTGCGCCTGCGGGCGCGACGAGGTGGCGCGCCTCAAGGAGTTGCGCCACCCCGTGGCCCCGGCGCGCCCACTGGGGGAACTCCTCGGGGCCTGCCCCCTCTTCACCCGGGTGGCCTGGTCGGCCACGCCCCGCCATGACGGCAGCACCCTGGCCCGGGCCACAGGCATCTTCAACCTGGACGCCCTGGTGGGCAAAACGGCCCAGGGCCGCAGCTTCACCGCGCAGGACAGGGCGGCCCTGGCCAAGGCCGGGGCGAACCTGTGCTACGTTCTGGAATACGACTTCGGGCGGGACGCGCCCCAGGGGCGGCAGGCCATGCAGGCCGTGATGCTCGTGACCATGGACTGGACCCAGCCCGCCCCGCTGCAGAGCGACGCGCTGCTGGGCGAGGTCGCCTCGGGGGTTGCCGGGCCGGCCCTGCTGGCCGCCGCCACGGACGCGGCCGCCTACTGCCGGGCGCGGCTCTCGGTGCCTGAAAGGAAATGACGGAAGGACAGGAAGCGGGAGAAGTTCAGGGCAGAGTCTCTGAAATGTCGTCCGGGGTGCCCAGACGGCCGTCCGGCCCAGGCGAGGCCACCCGCCCCCTGCCCTGCGGATCGATGCTCAGGACATAAGGGGAGCCCCAGGGGTCGCGCTGGACCTCGGACGGGGCGGCATCGGCGTTGCCGGGCGGGGGCACGGCCCCGGTGAAGAGCTGTTCGCTTGCCGCCTTCCAGGCCTGCCTGCACGGGGCGTCGGGCGCGGCGAGCCTCAAGTCGGTACCAAGGCAGACATCGAAATCCTTGAGCGCGGGCACGTCCGCCGGAGTTTTCCCCGCGAACCGGGCGGCCTGGGTCCAGGCCCGGCCGATGAGGCGCACGGCCTCCAGGGCGGTCTCCGCCCGCACCCGGGCCAGCCCGGCGGCCAGCCGGGCGTTGCGCGCCTCCTGCCAGCGCCACCACCCCCCGAAGATCGCGGCGGCGGCCAGCATAGCGCAGACCGTCCGCAAGGCGAGCCTCCGCGCCGAGTCCCGCCCGAGGATGTCCCCGGCGTCCTGCCACGGCCCGGCGCACAGGGCGGCGTAGCGCGCCCGCAAGCGCTCCAGGGCCTCCAGGCCCGCGCGCCGGAAGGCGTGCAGCGAGCCCGGGTCGGACCAGCCCGGCTCCAGCCCGTTCGCCGCCTCGGGCAGCAGGGTCAGGGCGGCCAGCTCCCGCAGGTTTTGCTCGGCCTCTCGGGCCAGGCGGGTGGAATCCTCCATTCCGCCAGCGTCCAGGGCGTCCCGCAGGGATTCCAACTGGAGCGCGGCGCTCTCCGCCAACTCCTCGCAGCGCATGCGCCGCTGGCGCAACTGATCCGGGGAACCGTTCATTGGGCCAGCGACTCCTTGACCTGTCGCAGGAATGTCTGCAAGGCCGCGTCGGACTCGGCGCGCCCGCCCACGGAAAGGGCCGAGAAGCGGGCAACGGCGTTGCCCTTGGGCGTCACGGCCCGGACGAAATGATGGTCATGGCTCTGCCCGCCGCTGCGCAGGCCCAGAATCCACTCCTGACCGGCCCCGCGCCAGCGGGGCTCCACCGGCCCCAGGCCCTTGGCCCGGTTGACGAGAAATTCCTCGAACTGCTCCAAGGAGAAGGCCTTCCCGCCCTTGCTGCTGACGCCCAGATATTCGCCGTCGCCCGAGAGCACCACCACGGGCAGGCCCAGGAGTTCCGCCGGGGGCCTCACCGCTGCGGGTCCGGCCGCACGAACCGGCGCCGAGGGCTTGGGTGCGGGTTTGGCCTGCGCCGCAGCCTGTGGCTGCTGGGCCGCCAGGGCGTCGGCCACGGTGTCCAGCCTGGCCAGCAGGTCGGCCAGCAGGGAGTGGGTACGGTTCTGGATGGAGAACAACCCCTCCAGCAGGCCCTCGATGCGGGCCAGGGGGTCCGGGGCGGCCAGGGGATTCTCCGGGCTTCCGGGGGGCGGCACGGGGCGGGCTTCCTTGCCGGGCGGCTCCTGAATGGAGGGCTCCTGCAGGTCGAATTCCAGGGCCAGGCGCTCACGCACCTGCTCCACCGCGTAGCCGCGCCCGAACAGGGCCTGGATGCGCGCGCAGACCTGCCCCGCACGGGCCGGAAAGCGGATGGGCCGCGAGCCCGAGGCCCCGGCGAAGAACTCCGGGAACTTGCGGCGGTAGCTCTTGACCGTGGTCACGGTAACGCCCAGGGCCACGGCGATGTCGCGGTGGGTCAGGCCGGGCTCCTCGGCCCCGGATGCGGCGGGGGACTCGCTCATTTCTTGCCGGAGAGCACCAGGGCGAGCGCGGTGGTCAGCTTCATGACCTGCTGGTTGCCGGAGCGCACCAGGTCGGCCATGCGCACGGCCAGGGCGGTGAGCAGGCGGCAGCCCAGCTCCGGCTCGCGGCGCACCAGGTCGAAGAATCTGGCCCTGTCCGTGACCAGGAAGGTGGAGGGCTCCAGCGTCTCCACCGTGGCGGAGCGCGGATGGTCGGTGACAAGGCCCATCTCGCCGAAGAAGGGCAGCGCCTCCCCGGTGAGGGTGGCCAGCACCTTGGCCGGATCGACACCGCCGAGGGACGAGGCGTCCACGGGCAGAAGCATGGATTTGACGATGCGCACCTTGCCCTTGACCAGCACGAACATCTCCTCCCCGGGCTCGTTCTCCACGATCACGCGGGCCCCCGCCTCCAACTGGCGGGGCTCGAAGATGGGGCGCACCTTGGCCAGGGCCGCCTCGTCCAGGCCGCGCAGCAGGCCGATGTCCTTCCAGCGCACGTCCATCACGACTTCCGGTCCATGAAGACGATTCCGTCGTAGCCTTCCAGGGCCAGCTCAGGCCCGGGGTTGAGCACGACTTCGGAGCCGCGCTGGCCCAGGCTGTCGCTCTGGCCCGAGGTCTGGATCAGCTCCATGACGAAGCGGTCCAGCCCTTCGGAGGCGTCCAGCACGTCGGAGAGGCGCAGCTCGCGCGGCAGGCGGCACACGCCCAGGGGGAGCTGCCCGCTGGCTTCGAGGCTTTGGCGCACCAGCTCCACCCAGGTGGACTTCTTTTCTGCCGCGCTCATGGGCCGGTAGCGGAAGTAGCCGCCCTTGCCCACGCCGGGCAGGCCGCCCAGCAGGGCGCGCAGCACGTCGTGCATCACGGGGTGGGAGGCCATGAAGGCCAGGGTCCGGCCGGTGAGCTCCTCGCGGCCAAGAACCTTGGTCACGCCCGCGCGGACCAGGTGGTCGCGGCTCTGGTCGTGCATGGCCTCGGCGTAGACGGTGAGGTCGGGGGCCAGGGAGCGCAGGGTCAGGGCGGTGAGCACGCTCAGGTTGTCGGCCTCCTCCCCGGGGATGTCGTCCGCCGCGAGGATGTAGGCCAGGCGTGCCTTGGCCGGGTTGGCCCGCTCCAGCACGGCCCTGTGCGCCGGGTTGCCGCGCACGAAGGAGAGCGCCGGGCCGAGGTTCATGGCCTCTGCCTCCTGCTCGAACTCGGCCGGGTCCATCTCGGAGGCCAGCACCACGGGCGCGCCCGACAGGTCGGGCAGGCGGCGCAGGTGCTCCACGAGCATGCGGCCGTGGCTGTTCCAGCCCAGGATGAGGATGTGTCCTTGCTTGTCCAAACGCAGCAACCCCCGCCGTTTCATGGTCTGCCGCTCCACCATGGCCGAGGCCATGGTGCCGGTGAGCACGGAGACCAGGCCGATGCCCGAGGCCATGACTCCCATGCCCAGGAGCCTCCCGGGTACGGTCTTGGGGGCGAAGTCGCCGTAGCCCACGGTGAACAGGGTCACCATGGCCCACCACAGCCCCTCGAAAAAGCCGACCGGCTCGGCCTGCGTGCCGGACTCGAACCACCAGAACCCCGCCGCCGAGACGGCCAGGATGGCCGCCATGAGTGTCAGCGGAAGGGTGAAGGGGCTCTCAGTCAGCTTCGCCCAGGGACTCGGCATCTTCCAGGTCGCTGTGGCGCTTGAGCAGCTCCTCGAAGCGGATGTCCGCGCCGAGCACGCCGGTTATCTCGTCGCGCTCGTTGGCCACGGGCACGGAAACGGTGAGGCAGAGCTTGCCCGTGAAGGTGGAGCGGTAGAAGTCCGTGATGTGCAGCTTGCCGTTCTGCATGGGCTGGATAAACCACTCGCGGTCGGACTGGTCCACCCCTTCGGTCATGGAGGCGTACTTGGGCCTGTCCACGGGGTTGGCCACGTGGGAGGTGACCAGCTTGCCCGTGGTGTCGGTCAGGTACATGAACTGGATGAAGGGGTAGTCCGAGAGGAAGGTGGCCATGCACTCCGTGGCCGGGGCCACCTCCAGTTCGCTGATGCAGGGCTGCTCCGAGAGCTTGAGGATGAGCTGCGAGGCGATGGTGTGGGCCAGCTTCTTGAGGTGGTCGAACTCGGAGGCGAAGAGCTCGGGCATGTAGCGCTTCACCAGGGTCTTCATCTCCTGGTTGGAGAAGGAGGTGTTGCGCCCGGCCTCGTAGGCCTCCATGATGCGGGAGTAGATCTTGTCCACGGCGGGGTGGCGCTTGTCCACCTGCTGTTCCTCTTCCAGCTCGAGCTCCGTGTTGATCCAGTAGCTCACGCCCGCCTTGCCGGACTTGTCCGTGATGATGATCGGCACCGGGCGGCCCAGGATCTTCTGTGTGTCGAAGATGTTGTAGATTTCTTCGTTCTTGGCCAGGCCGTCCACGTGGATGCCCGCCGAGGTGGCGTTGAAGTCGCGCCCGGCGAAGGGGTAGTTGGCGGGGACGTTGTAGTCCAGCTCCTCCTCGAAGTAGCGCACGATCTCGGAGATCACCTGGGTGTTGGCCGCGTCGTCCTCGCCGGTGAGCGAGACGTACTCGATTATCATGGCCTCCAGCGGGGCGTTGCCGGTGCGCTCGCCGAAGCCCAGCAGGGTGCAGTTGGCCCCGGAGCAGCCCGAGAGCCAAGCCGTGGCCGCGTTGATGAGCACCTTGTGGAAGTCGTTGTGGCCGTGCCACTCCAGCCATTCGCCGGGCACCTCGGCCTCGTCGGTGAAGGCGCGCACCACCTTGGCCACGCTGCGCGGAATGGAGGCCGAGGGGTAGGGCACGCCGTAGCCCATGGTGTCGCACAGGCGGATCTTCACGGGCATGCCCGCGTCCTTGCTGCGGGCCATGAGCGCGCGGGCGAAGGGGATGCAGAAGCCGTAGATGTCGGCGCGGGTCACGTCCTCGAAGTGGCAGCGCGGCACGATGCCCCACTCCAGGGCCTGGTCCACCACGGAGAGGTAGTCGGCCATGGCGGCTTTGCGGTCTTTCCCGAGCTTGAGATAAATGTGGTAGTCGGAGACGGAGGTGAGCATGCCCGTCTCCTTGAGGCCCAGCTGCTTGACCAGCTTGAGGTCGGCCTTGTTGGCCCTGATCCAGCCGGTGACCTCGGGGAACTTGTAGTCCTTGGCGAGGCAGGCCTCAACGGCGCGGCGGTCCTTGTCGGAATAGAGGAAGAACTCGCTGGCCCGGATAAGCCCTGAGTGGCCGCCAAGCTTGTGCAGCAGGTCGAAGATGTGCGCGATCTGGCGCACGGTGTAGGGCGGGCGGGCCTGCTGGCCGTCGCGGAAGGTGGTGTCCGTGATGAACATCTTCTCCGCGGGGCGGGGAAGAACCATGGTGTCGTCGAAGCTGACGCGGCTGACCTTGGTGTAGGGGAACAGCTCCCGATAGAGCTCGGGCTTCTCCCTGTTCTGCAGGCGGTGGAGCGAACGGTTGAGATGCATCAGGGACATGGCGGGGACTTCCTCCTTGAGGGCGATGGCGCGGCGGGCTGGCGGCGGGCCCCTGAGCGGGGGCCGGGCCTTCCGAAAAATGTGACTTTTAAGCCTTCATTCGTTCCATCCAGGTATCAACGATTTGCTTTTCCCGCAACACGCGGGGGTTCGCGGGGGCAAGCTCGTAGGCGGCGCCGGCGGCCTCGGCGGCGTGGGTCATCCAGCCGCCCTGGCGCAGGCTCTGGGCGGCCATGACGTAGAGCATCTCCGGCTGGTTGCGGTACACGGCGCGTGTGAAGTCCTCGAAGTCGGGGCCGAAGAACTTGCGCACCAGGGCGTTCTGCTCGAACAGGAAGCGCCCCAGCAGCGGGTTCTCGCCCTGGTCCTCCAGATAGGCGCCCAGCAGCTTGCGGCAGCGCGCGAAGAAGAAGCGCACCCGGGCGATCTCCCTGCGGATGGACTCGGTGGTCTGCAGCACCACCTGGAACAGCTCGCGGGAGATGACGTGGTCCTCCTCCGGGAGTTCCTGGTCCATGAGCTCGCGGAACCAGGGGCCGTAGTTCTGCTGCTGGTAGGCGTCCTCCTTGAGCTTCATGGTCTCGTGGAAGATGTAGCCGATGGACCAGTCCAGGAACTGCCCGGCAAGCAGCTGCTTGCCGTCGTTGCGGAACAGGTGGTGGGCGGTGTCCTTGAGGCGCCAGAGCAGGCCCTTGTTCATCTCCTCGCCCACCAGGGAGTGCAACACCTCGAAGGAGAGCTGGGAGGTGCGGTCGAAGATGGCGAACTGGCTCTCCAGGATGTCGGCGGAGAGGCAGAGGTCGCGCAGCATGTCGCGCACGAACTCGGGCAGCTTTTCGTTGATCCAGGATTTGGACATGGCTCAGGGCTCGCAGTTCAGACGGTTCATGCCGGACCAGCGCGAGGCCAGGGCGGCGAATCGGGCCAGCTTCTCGTCCACCAGCCTGAAGAGCGTCCCCTCGGGGAACAGGCCGTCCGGGCCGCGCTGCCCGGCGGGCATGCCGGAGAGCAGCTCGATGGCCTCCTCGATGCTCCGCAGGGGGTAGATGTTGAACAGGCCCTTCTCCACGGCCTCCAGCACGTCCTCGCGCAGCATGAGGTTGACCACGTTGTCCGCCGGGATGAGCACGCCCTGGCGGCCCGTGAGCCCTCTGCGGCGGCAGACCTCGTAGAAGCCCTCGATCTTCTGGTTCACCCCGCCCACGGCCATGATGGCCCCGGAGGAGCTCACCGCGCCGGTGAAGGCCAGCGACAGGTCAAGCGGCGCGCCCGACAGCGCGGAGAGCAGCGCGGCCAGCTCCGCGCCGGAGGCGGAGTCGCCCTCCACCTCGGCGTAGCTCTGCTCGAAGCAGAGGCTGCCGGTGAGCACCACGGGCTTGTCCTGCGCGAACTGGCTCACCAGGTAGCTCTTGAGGATCATCATGCCCTTGGTGTGGATGGGCCCGCCAAGCTCGGCCTCGCGCTCCAGGTCCAGGATGCCGCCGTGGCCAACGCCCACGGTGCTGGCGATCTGGTGGGGCAGGCCGAAGGCGAAGTCGCCGTACATGCGCACCGAAAGCCCGTTGGCCCGGCCCACGGCGCTGCCCGAGGTGGAGACCTTTATCATCTCGCGGTCGTACTCGGCCAGGAACTCCTCCTCCAGGAGGTTGGCCCTGAACAGCCTGGCGTCGCGCGCGGCGCGCAGCACCCCGGCGTCCACCATGTCCTTGCCGCGGATGCCGGCCAGGGCCGAGGCCTCGCACATGAGCTCCCGCAGGAGCGGCAGGCGCAGGGTCAGGCGGGTCTGGTCGTCGCAGAGGGCGGAGGCCTGCTCCACGAGGCCCGCCAGCGCGCCCCTGTCGAAGGGCTTGAGCCCGGCCTCGTCGATGACGCGGCCCAGCATGGAGAGCAGCGCGGCCTCGTTGGCCGGGGTGCGGGGGATGTGGTCCTGCAGGTGGGCCTTCAACTTGAAGAGCTTCTGGAAGCGCTCGTCGCCGTAGAGCAGCACCTCGTAGGCCTCGTCCGTGCCCACCAGGATCACCTTGGCCGTGAGCGGCACAGGCTCGGGCTCGATGGTGCGGGTGCGCACCTGCTCGCCGTCGGCGGGGTCCTCGATGCGGCACAGGCCGGAGCGCAGCGCGCGCAAGAGGCCCTCCCAGGCCTGGGCCCCGTGGGCCAGGTCGTCGATGCGCAGCACCAGGAAGCCGCCCAGGGCGCGGTGGATGGCCCCGGGCTTGATGAGCGTGTGGTCGGTGTAGAGCGCCCCGAAGTCGGACTCGCGCTCCACGCAGCCCAGCAGGTTGTGGTGGGTGGGGTGGTCCTCGATGACCACGGGCGCGCCCTCCAGCCGGGAGTTGTCCACGAAGAGGTTGACCTCGTAGCGGGCGATGAGGTCGTCGGGGCCGAGCCCCTGGTCCTGCCCGGGATGCACGGGGATGGGCGGGGCCTCCTTGGCCAGGAAGCCCTCGTAGTTCTCGATGACGTCCTGGCGCACCCCGCGCAGGAAGCGCAGCACGTCAGGCTGGTGGGCGAATTCGGCCAGCAGGGGCTCCAAGTGGAAGTCCACCACTTCGCCCACGGTCTGCTGGTCGAGCTTCTTCTCGTTCTCGCGGTAGGTGCGGTCCTCGGCGGCCAGGGTGCGCATGTAGCCGCCCATGTCGGAGAGGATCTCGTCGCCCTGCTGCTTGAGGGACTTGCGCAGCTCCGGGTCCATTCGCTCGTAGTCCTCGTCGCTGACCACCTTGCCCTCCACCAGGGGGTAGAGGGTCATGCCGCCCTGCTCGTCTACGTCCAGGTTGAAGCCCTGCTCGGCGGCGCGCTCCTCCATTTCGGAGAACAGCTCCTCGCGCACGGTCTGGAAATCACGCTGGAGGCTCTGGCGCCGTGCCAGGTGGCCCTCCTGCTCGAAGCGCACGGGGATCTCGTCCTTCACGGCGGCCACGGCCTTGGCGGCCTCGGCCTTGAGCCTGCGCCCCTCGCCGGGGGGCAGGGTCAGGGCGGCGGGGCGGTCCTCGTCCTCGAAATTGTGCACGTAGACGATGTCGGGGGGCGTGGGGGCCTTGGCCGCCACCGGGGTCAGGAAGCGTTTGAGGAAATAGGTGCGGCCCTGGTAGGGCTCCCCGGCCAGGTAGATGTTGTATTCGCGCCCGCTGAGCGAAAGCCCCAGCTCGAGCGCGGAGAGGGCCCGGGGCTGAAAGGCCGCGTCGGAGGCCTCGGCCTCCGGCAGCGCGGTGCTGTCGCAGCAGGGGATGGATTCGGGGGAGCAGACGGCCCGGAGCTTGTCCAGGGCCAGAGGCGAAGGCTTGGGCATGGGATATCCTGAAAGAATCTTTGTCATACAATAACGCGTGCCAGCCGCGCTCGCAAGGGCCGCACTCGCGGGCGGCGCGCCCATGCGGGCGAGGTTGCCCGTTTCCGCCGGGATTCCCCTTGCATTTTCCCCTCCCGGCGCTAGTGTGGCAGGGTCGTATTCCTCTCCACTCCAACCTGTTCGAGGGGGAACCATGGAAGTACGCACCATCCTCTGGCCCACGGACCTGTCGCCCGGCTCGCTCAAGGCGTCCGGGCACGTTCTCTCCCTGGCGGAAAAGTACGGCGCCCTCGTGGTGGTCATGTACGTCAGCGTGGACCTCTGCTCCTATTTCCCGGCCTACGGCAACTACCCCAGCCCGGACCTCATCCAGGAATTCCAGGGCTGGGAGGTGGAGCAGGCCAAGGCCAAGCTGGAGCACATCTGCGGCGAGGCATTGAAGGGCTGCCCCAGGCTCAAGGTCCGCCTGGTGGCAGGCGAGCCCGCCGCCGAGATCCTCAAGGCCATCGACGCCGAAAAGGCCGACATGGTGGTCATGACCAGCCGAGGCCACGGCCTGGGGGCCAGGCCCGGCGGGGAGACGGGCCTTGGGCGCGTGGCCAGGGAGATTCTTGAGCGGGCCAAGGTGCCCGTGCACATCGTGCGGCCCTAGCCGGGCCGGGCCAGGCGATCCGAACGGACCGCGGTCCCTCCCGGCGGGAACGCGGCCCACAACCCGTGCCGTTCCTTGCGGAGGCAGTCCATGAAAGTCGACGCACAGGCCATCGAAACCAGAATCAGGAGCATGTTCCCGGAAATCGTCGAATACGGTGTGACCTTGGAGGTCCTCGAAGACCCGCGCATGGACTCCTGGGAGGTCCGGCTGGGCAAGGGCCAGCACAGCATGAGCTCCTGCCTGGACAACGAGGACGTGCGCAAATGCCTGAACGGCGAGGAGTGCACCGCCTTCGCCGCCGAGCTGCGCCAGTTCGTGCACAGCTACTGCCGCCACTCCAAGGAGTGCCCCGTAGGCGGCTGATCCGGGGCGGCTTCGCGCCCCTGCTCCATACCCCTCTATTTTTTCGGAAGTCGTCTGGCGTTACAGGCTGCGTGTCCCTCCACCCTACCCCACAACCTCTGGGAGGTATCCATGTCCGCCGATCTGAAGACTTTCGTGAACGTTCTCAAGAGCGCCATGCCTCAGTGCATCAAGACCGACGAGGACGCGGCCGAAGTGATCACCATCGTGGGCTCCGTCATCACCAACGCCGTGAAGAACAAGGACACGGCCTACCTGGAGGGCATCGGCGAGTGGCGCTCCGAGTCGGACGGGGGCGGCAAGAAGCGCGTCATCTTCACCCCGGACAGGAAGCTCATCGACGCGGCCAACGAATAACCCGCCACTGCAGCCAGGCCGGGGACGCCACCCCCTCCCCGGCCCGGCCCGCGCTTGACAAGCCGGCCTGGGGCGGTGCACTTTCGATTTGACGATTGTCGAAATCCCCAAGCAGGTCCATGCATGAACACGCAGCAGGCAGCCAAGGTGCTCAAGGCCCTCTCCCACCCCAACCGGCTGGAGATCTACCTGGCCATCGTCCGGGGCGAACGGCGGGACTTCCAGGCCGGGTGCGAGTGCTGCGTCTCCGACATCATGGCCAGGCTCAACATCGGGGCCCCGACTATCTCCCACCACCTCAAGGAACTGGTGAACGCCGGGCTGGTGGAGACCGAGCGCCAGGGCAAGTTCCTCACCGCGCGGCCCAACCCGGCCGTGCTGGAGGAGGTCATGGGCCTGCTCTCCGCCGGACAGCGCTGACCCCCCGCCACGCCAAGGACGCCCCATGCCCAGACACTGGCTTCTGAAAACCGAGCCCGGCTGCTACTCCATCCAGGACCTCTCTCAAGAGAAGGACCAGACCACCTCCTGGACCGGGGTGCGCAACTACCAGGCCCGCAACTTCATCCGCGACTCCATGGCCCCGGGCGACCTGGTGCTCTTCTACCACAGCGTGACCGACCCCTCGGCCGTGGGCGTGGCGCGCGTGGTGCGCGAAGCCTCCCCCGACCCCACCGCCTGGGACCCAGAGGACAGGCACTACGACCCCAAGTCCCCGCCGGAGAAGCCCCAGTGGTACGCCGTGGATGTGCAATTGGAGCGCATCTTCCCCCGCCCGGTGCCCCTTGGGGCCATGCGGGCCGTGCCGGGGCTGGCCGGGATGGAGCTTCTGCGCAGGGGCTCGCGCCTTTCGGTGATGCCCGTCAGCGAGGAGGAGTTCGCCCTGGTCTGCGCCATGGGCGAGGGCGGCGATTCCTGAGCGTTCCGGCCTGGCTGTCCGTTGAAAAGCCGATTCTCGCGGCCTGTTCAAAAAACCCGCTGGCAAGGCGCAAGAAAAAAGGCAAGCCCGACGCGTAGTTCTCCTACGCGTGGGTTTGGCTTGTATTGAGCGACGATGTCAGCAGGGATTTTTCAACAGGCTGCTAGCCTACCACGTTCACCCGGGCCGGGCCGCGCTGCACGGTGCGGTGATAGGCCACGTCCGGCAGCCCGAAGGTCATTGCGTAGCCGAGGCGGTGATCCTGCGGGATGCCCAGGCGCTCCCGCAGTTCCGGGCAGAGCGTGAGGGCCGCCATGACCATGCCGTTCCAGAGCGTGCCCACCCCGGCGGCGCAGGCCAGCAGTTCGAAGCTGGTCAGGGCCGCCAGGCAGTCCTCCACGGGCGAGGGGACGGACTCCGGCGCGCTGACCACCAGCAGGTGCGGGGCGTCCCGGAACACGGCGTCGCGGCCCTGCTCCCGCCAGACCTTCACGGCCCAGCCCAGCACCCGCCCCATGTAGCCTTCGGGCAACCTCCCCTCCCGCTTGAGCCGCTCCAGGGCGTCCAGCACCCGCGCGCGCACCCCTTGCATGGCCTCAAGGCCAGGCACCAGCGTGAAGAGCACCCCCTGGGAGTTGACCCCGGTGGGCGCGTGGCAGGCCGCGTCCAAGAGGGAGCGCACCAGCGCGGGGTCCAGATTCTTTTGCCGGTAGCGGCGCACGGAGCGCCGTCCCTTGACCAGCACGGCCAGGCTGCGGAAGTCCGGCAGGCGGCCCTCCAGGGGCTCGCTGTCCTCCGGGTTCCGGCCCAGGATGGAGAGCGCCCCGGTGGGGCACACGGCCAGGCAGTGCTGGCAGCGGATGCAACCCTGGGGGTTTTCCAGGCGCGGCAGGTCGTCCAGGACGATCACCGACGCCGGGCAATCCTGCGCGCATTCGCCGCAGCGTACGCACAGGGCCTCGTCCACGCGAAAATCCAGTTCCTGCATGAGTCCTCCGTCATCCTGCCCGGCTTCAGCGGTTCGCGGCGGCCTGCCGCGCCAGGCCGCGCAGGCGCATGGCCCCGTCCACGGTGTAGAGCGCCACGCCCGCCCAGATCAGGGCGAAGGTCACGGCCCTGGCCAGCCCGAGCTCCTCGCCGTAGACCAGGATGCCCAGCACGAACATGCCCGTGGGGCTGATGTACTGCAGCACGCCCAGGGTGGTCAGGCTGATGCGCCTGGCCCCGAAGGCGAAGGTCAAGAGCGGCAGCGTGGTGACCACACCCGCGCCCACCAGCAGAATATCCTGCATGAGGCCTCCGCCGCCCATGCCGCCCACGCCCTGCGAGGCCCGCCAGACGAGGTATCCGGCGGCGGGCAGGCCCAGGCAGGCCGTCTCCACGAACAGCCCCGGCAGGGACTCCACCGCCGCCAGCTTGCGCACCATGCCGTAGATGCCGAAGCTCACGGCCAGGGACAGGGCGATCCAGGGCAGGCTGCCCACGCCCACGAGTTGCACCGCAACCCCGCATGCTGCCAGCCCCACGGCCACGGCCTGGGGCCTGTTCAGGCGCTCGCGGAACACGGCCATACCAAGCACCACGTTCACCAGGGGGTTCAGGTAGTAGCCCAGGCTGGCGTCCAGCACGTGGCCGTTGTTCACGGCCCAGATGTAGAGCACCCAGTTCACGCCGATCATGGCGCTGCTCACGGCCAGCAGGCCCAGGTCCCGCCGGTTGGAGAGAGCCTTGCGGACCTCGCCCATGCGGCCCAGGGCCAGCAGCAGCGCCCCGGTGAGCACGCCGGACCAGACCACGCGGTGGCAGCTGATCTCCAGGGCGGCGACCCCGTCCAGCAATCGCCAGTACAGGGGGAGCATCCCCCAACAGAGAAAGGAGAAGGCCCCGGCCGCCAGGCCCGGGCCGGTCTGTTTTTGGGACATGACGGGCATCCTTGTGCGAAGGGCGCGATAGTGCTTCATTTGCCGCCGCTTGTGAAGCCCCGCCCCACTGCGCCCAGGCGCGCCGGGCGTACCCGCTGCCCCCTCACAAGGGTTACCATGCGCTCCTTTTCCATCGGCACCCGCTTCAACGGCATCCTGTGCATCTTCGCTCTGTTCCAGCGCGACGCCTCCCGCCTGGAGGGCGTCGGCGTCTCCAACGCGGAAGGCTTCATCGGCTCCGAGAGCAAGAAGCGCCTGCACGCCGCCACGCACTCCATGGCCCTGGGCGTCGGCCTCTGGCCTTGGCTGAACACCCCGGACGGACATGTTTTTCTGCCGGAAAACCATTGTGGGAGCATCCGGCATAGGCTAGTCTGAGGGCGCGGTGCAGTGCCGAATACTCGCAGAAATATCGATTGTACGGAGTGTCCATGACCATTGCCCGAACCGGGTCGCCCGCTGGACGCCAGCCCAGCGGCACCCCCTCCAGCGGTTTCCTTTCCCGCGCCCTCCTAGCCTGTGCGCTTGCGGCCGCCCTGATCGCGGCCTGCTCCGGCAAACCCGAGCCCTTTGTCTGCTCGGACAAGTTGGGCTGTGTGGACCTCGGGCCGGACGACCCCGTGAAAATCGGCGTGATCCAAGCCCTCTCGGGCAAGGTGGCCAGCCTCGGCCAGGAGCAGGTGCGCGGCCTCGAGCTGGCCCTGGCCAAGCGCGGCGGCCTGGTGGCCGGGCGCACGGTCGACCTGCCCACCGAGGACACCGGGTGCAGGCCCGAAGGCGGGGCCAACACCGCGCTCAAGCTCGTGGCGGACCCGGCCGTCCTGGCCATCTTCGGCACCACCTGCTCGGGCGACGCGGCCACGGCGTCCATGGTCATGTCCGAGGCGGGGCTCTCCATGATCTCCGGCAACAACAGCGCCCCCTTCCTGACCTCGGTGGCGGGCAGGCGCGCCCCCAAGTGGCAGCCCGGATATTTCCGCACCGCCCCCAACGAGGAGGCCTCCGGCCCGGCCGCCGCCACCTACGCCTTCAAGACCCTGGGCATCCGGCAGGCCGCCACGGTCAACGACGGCGACATCTACACCTCCGGGCTCACGGAGGGCTTCAAGCAGGAATTCGAGCGCCTGGGCGGGCGCATCACCCTTTCGGCCACGGTGAACAAGAGCGACACCAACATGGCCCCCGTGCTCACGGGGGCGGTCAACTCCGGGGCGCAGCTGCTGTTCTTCCCCCTGTTCCAGCCCGAGGGCAACCACGTGCTGCGCCAGGCCAGGCAGATGCCGGAGATGAAGAACATCGCCCTGATGAGCGACGGTTCGCTCATCGAGGCCACTTTCCTGGCGGACGTGCAGCAGGACGCGCTGGGCATGTATTTCGTCGGCCCCACCCCCCCGGACCTCACCCCCGAGGTCGCCGCCCTGCGCCAGGCCTACATCGAGCGGTACAAGATGGACCCGCCCACCATGTACTACCAGAGCGCCTACGACGCGGCCAACATCCTCTTCGACGCCATCGAGAAGGTGGCCAAGAGGGATTCCAAGGGCACCCTGCACGTGGGCAGGCAGGCCCTGCGCGACGCGCTCTACGCCACCGCGGGCTTCCGGGGCGTCACCGGCACGCTCGGCTGCAACGAATTCGGGGACTGCGCCCCGCCCCGCTTCAACGTGCTGCGCCTCGACGACCTCTCCAAGGGCGTGGATGGCCTGCGGGCCAACGTGCTCTTCACCTACGCGCCCGGGAATGCCCGTTAGGCCTGCATGAAGATCGTCACGTCGTTCTGGCGCAACCTCTCCATCACCTACAAGCTCGGGCTGTCCTTCGCCCTGCTGCTGGCCACGCTCACGCTCGTGGCCGCGGTGAGCTTCTTCGCCCTGGCCTCGGTGCGCCACGCCGAGAACGTGATTTTGAACAGCGCCGAGATCAGGCAGCGGGTCTACGAGATGGACGCCGGCCTGGAGAAGGCCCGCCGCCTGCACCGCGACTTCTTCCTCAACTACCCCTCGGTGGGCTTCAGCAAGGCCCACGAGCTCTATTTCCAGCCCTCCATCGCGGCCATCGCCCGGGTGGTGGCCCTGAGCGACGAGCTCAAGCGCCTGGTCTCCGGCCCGGACGTCAGCGAGGCGCTGCAACGCCGCAACGTGGACATCAACCTCTACCTCTCGTCGGCCAAGCGCTTCACCCAGACCTTCCTGGAACTCGTGGACCTGGTGACCATCCTCGCCGCGCCCGAGACCGGCCTGCAGGACAGGCTGGACGGACAGATGGCCGCGCTGGCCCCCCTGGCCGACGCTAGCGAGGAGCTCTCCCGCCTGTACCTGAAGATGCTGGCCCAGCAGAAGCAGTACCAGCTCACACGCCAGCGCCCGGACATGCAGGCCGCGCTCAACGAGGGCTTCCTGCTGGGCAAGGCCCTGGCGGGCTCGAAGCAGCTCAACGCCGACCAGAAGGCCCAGGCCAGGGAGATCCTGCGCAACGCCTCCTCCATCGGCGAGGACATCGCCAACGTGGACACGGCCATAGCGGGCAAATTCAACGATTTCGCCCTTCAATCCCGGGCCGTGGACCCCATCTCGGAAGACCTCAAGGCCCTGGTGACCTCCGAGGTCAACCGCACCAGGGCGCACATCGACGCCGTGAGCCGCTCCGCCACGGCGATCATCGCGGTCACCGCCCTGCTGGGCCTGGTCTGCGCCCTGTTCATCGCCTGGGTGGTCAACGCCTCGGTCACCCGGAAGCTGGTGGCGCTCACTGATTCGGCCGCCGCGCTGCGCTCCGGGAACCTGGCCGTCCGGGTGGAGGTGGAATCCGGCGACGAGTTCGGCGAACTGGCCGAAACCTTCAACTCCATGGCCACCGAGATGAGCGGCCTGGTGGGCGACCTGGAGACCAAGGTCAGCCAGCGCACCGGAGAGCTGGCCAAGGCCAAGGACGAGCTGGAGGGGGCCGTGCGGGGGCTGCGCGCCGCCAACCTGGCCGCCGAGTCCGCCACGAGGATCAAGAGCGAGTTCCTGGCCAACATGAGCCACGAGATACGCACCCCCATGAACGCGATCCTGGGCTTCTCCAGCCTGGGGCTGGACAGCGACGAGCCCGCGCGCCTGCGGGACTACCTGAAGAAGATCAACTCCTCCGCCCGCTCCCTGCTGGCCATCGTCAACGACATCCTGGACTTCTCCAAGATCGAGGCGGGCAAGCTCAACATGGAGCGCGTGCCCTTCGCCCTGGACGACGTGCTGGCCGACGTGTCCAACGTGCTGGGAGCCCGCGCCGGGGAGCGGGGGATCGAGCTCATCATGCGCAAGGAGCCGGACGTCCCCACCGACCTGATGGGCGACCCCCTGCGCCTGGGCCAGGTGCTGCTCAACCTGGTGGGCAACGCGCTCAAGTTCACCGACAAGGGCGAGGTGGAAATCCGCATCGCCCAGGACAGCCAACAGGACGGCAAGGCCGTGCTGCGCTTCTCCGTGCGGGATACGGGCGTGGGCATGACCCGCGGCCAGCTCGACAACCTGTTCAAGCCTTTCTCCCAGGCGGACGGATCCATCACCCGCAAATACGGCGGCACGGGCCTGGGGCTGGCCATCTGCAAGCGCCTCGTGGACTTCATGGGCGGCCAGCTCACGGTGGAATCCGAATACGGGGCGGGGAGCACCTTCACCTTCACGGCCGTCTTCGGCGTGGAGGGGCAAAAGCGCCGCCGCTACGCGCCGGAGCCCTCCCTGCGCTCCCTGAAGGTGCTGGCCGTGGACGACAACGCCAACGCCCTGGCCCTGGTGTCGGAATTCCTGCGCAGCTACGGGCTGCAGGTGAGCGCGGCCTCCAATGCGCGCGACGCCCTGCGCATCCTGGAGCAGGCCGACCCCGCCGACCCCTTCGCCCTGGCGCTCATCGACCTGCTCATGCCCGACATGGACGGCCTGGAGCTGGCCCGGCGCGTGCGCGGCAGCCTGCGCATCCACAAGCAGCCCGCGCTGCTCATGCTCACGGCCTACAGCCGCATGGGCCTGATGTCGGAGGCCACGAGCTCCGGCGTGGACATGGTGCTGACCAAGCCCTTCACCCAGTCCAACCTTTTCGACGCGGTGCTGAAGGTCCTGGGGCGCGCCTCCGGCCAGAACGGGGCATCCTCGACGCCCCCTCCCCCGCCTGCCGAAGGCGTGGACGCCTCCCGCCTGGAGGACCTGCGCGGGGCCAGGGTGCTCGTGGTGGAGGACAACCCCCTCAACCAGCAGGTCTCCGTGGAGCTGCTCCAGCACGCCGGAATTTCGACGGACGTGGCGGGCAACGGCTCCGAAGGCATCGCCAAGGTGCTGGCCCAGCCCTTCGACCTTGTGCTCATGGACATCCAGATGCCCGGCATGGACGGCTTCCAGGCCACGGCGGCCATCCGCGCCGTGGAGCGGCTCAGGAACCTGCCCATCGTGGCCATGACCGCCCACGCCATGAGCGGGGACCGGCAGCGCTGCCTGGAAGCGGGCATGGACGACCACCTGGGCAAGCCCATCGACCCGGCCGAACTGTTCTCCGCCCTGTTGCGCTGGATACCTCCCAAGGCCGGCCGCCAGGCCACCCCGCAGGGCGACGCCACGAAGGAGCCGGGGCAGGAGCAGGGCCAGGAGCCCGCGCCCACGGCCCTGCCCGAATCCCTGCCGGGAATCGACATCCAGGCCGGCCTGGCCAGGGTCATGGGCAACGCGGCCGTGTACCTTGAGCTGCTCAAGGGGTTCGCGGCCCAGGTCCGCGCCTTCCCCGACGAGCTCCGCCGCGGGCTCCGCGAGAATCCGGACGAGCTGCCGGGGATGGTCCACGCCATGAAGGGCGTGTCAGCGAACATGGCCGCTGGCGGCGTGTACGAGGCGGCGCAGCATCTTGAACTCGCCTTGAAGGACGGCGCCAACCTGGACCTGCAGCCCATCATCGACCGGCTGCTGGATGCCCTGGAGACGGTGCGCCAGGGGCTCGACGCCCTGCCTGGATTCTTGCCCGGTGCTGGGCCCCGAACCGGGGCCCGGCACGCCCCTGGCGGCCCCGCGAGCCCCGCCGGCGATCCGCGGGCGCTGCTGGCCCTGGCGCACGGCCTGCGCGCCCAGCTCCAGGCCCACGACATGGACGCGGCGGACACGCTGGCCAGGCTGCGGGCCGCATCGGACGGGCTTCACGCCCCCCTGCTCGACGAGCTGGAGAACCACCTTTCCCAACTGGATTACAAAACCGCCCTCGCGGTGCTCAAGGAGCTGGAGACCAGACTCCAGCCCGATTGAAGGCATCTATGACAGCAGGCGCCGTAAGGCCGCGTGTGCTCGTCGTCGACGACATGCCGGTGAACATCAAGCTGCTGCGGGAGCTCCTCAAGGAAAGCTACTCCGTGAGCTTCGCCACGGACGGGCACATGGCTCTGTCCCTGGCGGAATCCTTCACGCCCGACCTCGTGCTGCTGGACATCTCCATGCCGGAGATGGACGGCTACGAGGTCTGCCGCAGGCTCAAGGACAACCCGGCCACCCGTTCCATTCCGGTGGTGTTCCTCACCGCCCAGAGCGACGAGACCAACGAGCTGGAGGGCCTGAGCCTGGGGGCCATCGACTACATCACCAAGCCGTTCAGCCCGCCCATCGTGCTGGCCAGGGTCAAGAACCACATCGAGTTCGCCCAGGCCAAGAACCGCCTCAACGAGGCCTACACCCTGCTGGACCTCAAGAACCAGGAGCTCGACGACAAGAACCGCGCCCTGGAGGTGCTCCTGCAGACCGACCGCCTGACCCGGCTGCACAACCGCCACAAGCTCGACGAAGCCTTCCAGGCGGAAGTGCAGCGCGCCAGGCGCTACGCCACACAGTTCTCCGTCATCCTGCTGGATGTGGACTCCTTCAAGACCGTGAACGACACCTTCGGGCACCTGGTGGGCGACAGCGTGCTGGTGCAGGTGGCGGACATCCTCTCCGCCAACGTGCGCGAGATGGACATGGTGGGCCGCTGGGGCGGGGAGGAGTTCCTGCTGCTGTGCCCCGAGACGGGGCTTGATACCGCGGGCGAGCTGGCCTCGCGCCTGCGCTCCGTGCTGGCCTGCGCGCCGCTGCCCCCGGTGGAGCGCGTGACGGCCAGCTTCGGCGTGGCCGCCTACCACCCGGGGGACGACGTGGCCTGCATGCTGCGCCGCGCGGACGACGCCCTGTACCGGGCCAAGGCATCGGGCCGGAACCGCGTGGAGATCGCCCCGCCGCCGGGCTTGACCTCGCCTGGGGAATGAGCCATCGCAAGCCCCTCGACCCCAGGGGGCTTTGACATGCAGACGTCCGTCTTCTCCAATCCTTCCTTCAAGCGCTTCTGGCTTTCCCGCGTGGCCTCGGGCTTCGCCTACCAGATGATGACCGTGGCCGTTGGCTGGCAGATGTACGAGCTCACGGGCAGCGCGCTCAGCCTCGGCCTGGTGGGCCTGGCCCAGTTCCTGCCGCAGCTGGCCCTGACCCTGGTGGTGGGGCACGCGGCCGACCACATGGAGCGCAGGCGCATCGTGTTCGCCTGCCAGGCCGCACAGGGCGTGCTGGCCGCCGCGCTGGCCGCCGGAAGCTTCGCCGGGCTGGTGGACCAGCACGCCATCTACGCCTGCGCCTTCGCCATCGGCGCGGCCCGCTCCTTCGAGATGCCCACCATGCAGGCCCTGCTGCCGGGCCTGGCCGAAACGGCCATGCTGCCGCGCATGCTGGCCCTGAGCGCCTCGGGCTGGCAGAGCGCGGTGATCGTCGGCCCGGCCCTGGGCGGCGCGCTCTACGCGGCCGGACCCCAGGCGGTGTACGGCGTGTGCGCCGTGTGCTTCGTGCTGGGCTCGGCGGCCATGTTCTCCATACCCCGGCAGGCCCCCCAGGCCCGCCGCGAGCCGCCCAACCTGCGTTCGGTGCTGGGGGGCATCTCCTTCATCCGCTCACGCCCGGAAATACTCGGGGCCATCTCCCTGGACCTGTTCTCCGTGCTGCTGGGCGGGGCCACGGCCCTGTTGCCCGTCTACGCCAAGGATATCCTGCACACCGGCCCCTGGGGCCTGGGCATGCTGCGCGCGGCCCCGGCCGTGGGGGCGCTCTCCATGTCGCTGTTTTTGGCGCGCGTGCCGCTCAACCGCCACGTGGGGCACAAGATGTTCGGGGCCGTGGCCGTGTTCGGCGTGTCCACGGTGGTGTTCGGGCTCTCCACCTCCTTCCCGCTGTCGCTTGCGGCCCTGGCCTGCCTGGGAGCAAGCGACATGGTCAGCGTGGTGATCCGCTCCACCCTGGTGCAGTTGGAAACGCCCGACGATCTGCGCGGCCGGGTCAGCGCGGTGAACTCCATCTTCATCGGCACCTCGAACCAGTTGGGCGAGTTCGAGTCCGGCGTGACGGCCGCCCTGTTCGGCGCGGTGGGGTCGGTGGTGCTGGGAGGGATCGGGACGCTGGTGGTGGTGGCCCTGTGGATGCGGCTCTTCCCGGCGCTGCGCCTGCGCGACAAGCTGGTGGTCAATAAGGCGGGCTAGGGCCTAATGCCGGGCGATCCAGCGCCCGGGCAGGCCATGCGTTCAGCAGGGGCCGACGCCCAGATGGATGCCCTCCCGGTCCTGTAGATGATGGATGATGTGAAACAGGTTGTCCGCCCGGGGATTACCTTTGGGTCCAAGCATGCGCATAAGGCTTTTCGCCGGTATGTTGGTCGCTTCCGCCAGGGGGCCGAAGCCGATGGCGGCGTTGATGTAGTCCCGCAGGATCGCCTTGCCTGTCGCCACATCCCCGGCCAGCATGGCGTCGATGCCTTCCACGAGCATGGCCTGCCGGAACTCCGCATCTTGCTGGGCGCGCTCCAGCAGAGTCGCCCGAAATCCACGTGTAAGCGCCATAGTCCGCCCTTTAGCGTCTCCGCCTCTTGTAATCCTGCCAGCAGGCCGAGGCGGCGGCAATGTCCGCACCCTGCCGCTTCTTGGAGCCGCCACCGAGCAGGATGACCAGCCTTTCGCCATCCTTGCCGAAGTAGACCCGGTAGCCCGGCCCGAAATGTATTTTACACTCGAACACCCCGCCTCCGACACCCTCGACCCTGGAGAAATTGCCCTGCTCCAGGCGGTAGAGGGCCGCGGCGACCTTGGCCGCTGCGTGTGCGTCCAAGGTCACGAACCAATGGGCAAACGGGGATTTTCCCCTCTCGTCCAGGTATTCTTGAACCTCGATGCCCATGCAGAATGGTAACACATGAGTTACCGAAAGGCAACGCTACGGCTAGTCCCCCGCAGTCAAAGTCGCCTTCTTCGCCTGCCTGCGTTTGCTGAACGAATCCAGGGTCAGGTAGATGGCCGGAGTGGTGTAGAGCGTGAGCATCTGGCTGAGCAGCAGCCCGCCGATGATGGATATGCCCAGCGGCCTGCGCAGCTCGAACCCGGACCCGTGGGAGATGGCCAGGGGCAGCGCGCCCAGCAGCGCGGCCATGGTGGTCATCATGATGGGCCGGAAGCGCTTGAGGCAGGCCGAATAGATGGCCTCCACAGGTTCGAGCCCCTGCCCGCGTTCGGCCTCCAGGGCGAAGTCCACCATCATGATCCCGTTCTTCTTCACGATGCCGATGAGCAGGATGATGCCGATGATGGCGATGAGGTTCAGCTCCGTACCCGTCAGGATGAGCGCCAACACCGCGCCCACGCCCGCCGAGGGCAGCGTGGAGAGGATGGTGATGGGGTGGACGTAGCTCTCGTAGAGCATGCCCAGCACGATGTACACGGCGGCCAGGGCCGCCAGGATGAGCAGGGGCTGGCTCTTGAGCGAGCTCTGGAAGGCCTGGGCCGTGCCCCGGAAGGTGCCTTGCACCGCGCCGGGCAGCCCCAGCTTGCGGGTGGCGGCCTGGATGGCGTCCAGCCCCTGGCTCAGGGAGACCCCCTCCGCCAGGTTGAAGGAGACCGTGACCGAAGGGAACTGCCCCTGGTGGTTCACGGCCAGCGAGGTGGGCCTGTTCTCGATGTGGGCGATGGCCGAGAGCGGCACCATCTTCCCTGACGCGGAGGTCACGAAGATGTCCTTGAGGGATTCGGGGCTCTGCCAGTAGCGCGGGTCCACCTCCATGACCACATGGTACTGGTTGAGCTGGGTGTAGATGGTCGACACCTGGGACTGCCCGAACGCGCCGTAGAGCACGCTGTCCACCAGCCGGGCCGAGATGCCCAGGCGGGAGGCCGTGTCCCTGTCGATGACCACGCGCGTCTCCATGCCCTTGTCCTGCTGGTCGCTGCTCACGTCCGTGAGCTGCCTGAGCCCGCGCATGGCCTCGAACACCTTGGGGGCCCAGGTGTTGAGCTCCTGGAAGCTCTCGCCCTGCAGGGTGTACTGGTACATGGCGTTGCTGGCCCGACCGCCCACGCGCAGCTCCTGCACGAGTTGGAAGAAGGTGGGCGCGCCCGGGATGGCGCCCAGCTTGCCCCGCAGCCGCGCCATAACGCGCTCGCCCGAAATTTTGCGCTGGCCCAGGGGTTTGAGCGTGACGAACAGCCTGGCCGTGTTGGTGGTGGCCCCGCCGCCCCCCCCGCCCCCGGTGAAGCCGATGACGTACTCCACGTCCGGGTCGGAGCGGATGACTTCCACCACCTGGGCCAGCTTGCCGCTCATGGCCTGGAAGGAGATGTCCTGCGCGGCCTGGATCCCGCCGGTGAGGCGGCCCGTGTCCTGCTGGGGGAAGAAGCCTTTGGGCGCCACGGCGTAGAGCCAGAAGTTCAGCCCGAGGGTGACCAGCGTGAGCAGCAGCATGAGCCGCCTGTGCCCCAGCGACCAGCGCAGGGAGCGGGCGTACCCCTCGCGCAGGGCCTCGAACCAGTTGCCCGCCCGCACGCCGAGCCTGGTCCTGGCTCCTGAGCCGCTGCCGCCCCTGGGCAGCATCAGGGCGCACATCATGGGCGTGGCGGTCAGCGAGAGCAGCAGCGAAATGAAGATGGCCGCCGAGAGCGTCATGGCGAACTCGCGGAACAGTCTGCCCACCATGCCGCCCATGAGCAGGATGGGGATGAACACCGCCACCAGGGAGACGCTCATGGAGACCACCGTGAAGCTGATCTCGCGCGCGCCGTTCAGGGCCGCTCGCAGGGGCGTCTCGCCTCGCTCCAGGTGGCTGGTGATGTTCTCGAGCACCACGATGGCGTCGTCCACCACGAAGCCCGTGGCGATGGTCAGGGCCATGAGCGAGAGGTTGTCCAGGCTGTAGCCCAGCAGGTACATCACGGCGAAGGTGCCCACCAGGGAGGCCACCACGGCCACGCCAGGAATGGCCGTGGCCCTGAGCGTGCGCAGGAAGCAGAACACCACCAGCACCACCAGCGCGCAGGAGATCACCAGGGAGAGCTCCACCTCGGCCAGGGAGGCCCGGATGGGCGGGGAGCGGTCCACCACGGCCGAGAGCTTCACCCCCTCGGGCAGGCTGGCCTGGAGCTGCGGCATGAGCGCGCGCACGTTGTCCACCGTCTCCAGGATGTTGGCCCCGGGCTGGCGGAAGATGATTATCATCACCGCCGGGGTGGAGTTCATGAGCCCCAGGGTGCGCACGTCCTCAACGCCGTCCACCACCTTGGCCACGTCCGTGAGGCGCACGGGCCTGCCGTCCTTGTAGGCCACGATCACGGAGTCGTAGCCCGCGGCGCTTCGCAACTGGTCGTTGGCCTGGATGTCCCAGGCGGTGTCGGCGTCGGCCACCTGGCCCTTGGGTGCGTTGGCGTTGGTGGCGGCCAGGGCGGCGCGCACGTCCTGCAGGCCGATGGCGTAGGCCGAGAGCGCGGCGGGGTTGAGCTCCACGCGCACCGCCGGGAGCGCGCCGCCGCCCACGAACACCTGCCCCACTCCGCCCAGCTGGGCGATCTTCTGCTGGAGCACCGTGGAGGCCACGTCATACATTTTGTCACGCGAAACGGTGTCCGAAGTGAGCGACAGGATCAGCACCGGGGCATCCGCCGGGTTGATCTTGCGGTAGGTTGGGTTGTTGGGGAGGTTGGCGGGCAGCTGGCTGCGGGCCGCGTTGATGGCGGCCTGCACGTCGCGCGCGGCCCCGTCGATGTTGCGGTCCAGGTCGAACTGCAGGGTGATGCTCGTGGAGCCCCGGAAGCTGGTGGAGGTCATCTCCGTGACGCCCGCGATGCGCCCGAACTGGCGCTCCAGGGGCGCGGCCACGGAGGTGGCCATGGTCTCGGGGTCGGCTCCGGGCAGCCCTGCGTTGACCGAGATGGTGGGGAAGTCCACGCGCGGCAGGGGCGAGACCGGCAGCAGCCGGAAGCTGACGATGCCCGCCAGCATCAGCCCCAGGGTGAGCAGCGTGGTGGCCACGGGCCTGCGGATGAACACGCCGGGCAGGTTCAGGCCGCGCAGGGCCGCGTCCGTGCGGCTGCGGGCGGGTTCGGGGCTCTGGCCCGGCGCGTGCTCAGTGCCGGCCTGTTCCGGGCCGGTCTGTTCCGGGCCGGCGCTCATGCGCCCTCCTCACCGTTGCGGTGCGAGAACCTGCGGGCGATCCTGTCGAAGGCCAGGTAGATCACCGGCGTGGTGTAGAGCGTGAGCATCTGGCTGATGACCAGGCCGCCGATGATGCACACGCCGAGCGGCCTGCGCAGCTCGGAGCCCACGCCCCCTCCCAGGGCCAGGGGGAGCGCCCCCAGCAGCGCGGCCATGGTGGTCATCATGATGGGCCGGAAGCGCAGCAGGCAGGCCTGGTAGATGGCCTCCTCGGGGGCCGCGCCCTGCTCGCGCTCGGCCTCCAGGGCGAAGTCCACCATCATGATGCCGTTCTTCTTCACGATGCCGATGAGCAGGATGATGCCGATGACGGCCAGCACGTCCAGCTCCATGCCGAAGAGCGCCAGGCCCAGGAGCGCGCCCACGCCCGCCGAGGGCAGCGTGGAGAGGATGGTCACCGGGTAGATGAAGCTCTCGTAGAGCACGCCCAGCACGATGTACACGGTTATGAGCGCCGCCAGAATCAGGATGGGCTCGTTCTCCAACGAGGCCAGGAAAGCCTTGGCCGTGCCCTGGAAGTCGCCCTGGATCGAGGGCGGCAGGCCCGTCTCCCTCACGGCCTTGTCAACCGCCTCCACGGCCCCGCCCAGGGAGCCGCCCCTGGCCACGTCGAAGGAGATGGTCACTGCCGGGAACTGCCCCTGGCGGCTGATGACCAGCGGCCCGGTGGTCTCGCTGATGGCGGCGATGGCCGTGAGCGGGGTCTGCTTTCCGTCGCGCGAGCGCAGATAGATGGAGCCCAGGTCCTGCGGGTTGTCGCGCATCTCGGGCTTGGCCGCCAACACCACGCGGTACTGGTTCAGCTCGGTGAAGATGGTGGATATCTGGCGCTGGCCGAAGGCGTCGTAGAGCGCGTCGTCGATCTGCTGGGGCGTTATGCCCAGGCGCGAGGCCGTGGCCCTGTCGATGTTCACCATGACCCGGCGGCCCTGGTCCTGCTGGTCGCTGCTCACCGAGGCCAGCTCGGGGCTTACGCGCAGCGCCTTGACCAGGCGCGGGGCCCAGGTGTTGAGCTCGTCCGCGCTGGGGGCCTCCAGGGTGTACTGGAACTGGGTGCGGCTCTGGCGCACGTCCACGCTGAGGTCCTGCGCGGCCTGCATGTGCAGCGAGACGCCGGGCACCTCGGCCAGCTGCGGGCGCAGCCTGTCCATCACCCGGGCGGCGCTGATCTTGCGAACCTCAAGCGGCTTGAGGTTGATCTGGATGCGCCCGGTGTTCATGGCCGGGTTGGTGCCGTCCACCCCGATGAAGGAGGACAGGCTCTCAACCGCCGGATCGCGCAGTATGACCTCGGCCAGGGCCTGCTGGCGGCGGCTCATGGCCGCGAAGGAGACCGACTGCGGGGCCTCGGAAACGCCCACGATCACGCCGGTGTCCTGCTGGGGGAAGAAGCCCTTGGGCGAATACGCGTACATGACCACCGTGAGCGCGAGCGTGCCCACGGCAACGCACAGGGTCAGGCCCTGGTGGCGCAGCACCACGCGCAGGCTGGACCCGTAAAGCTCGATCACGCGGTCGAAGAAGCGCTGGGTGGCCCTGTGCAAGGCCCCCTCCTCCTCGGGCTTCACGTGCTTGAGCAGCCGGGCGCACATCATGGGCGTGAGCGTGAGCGAAACGAAGGCCGAGATTAGGATGGAGGCCCCAAGCGTCACCGCGAACTCGCGGAACAGCCTGCCCACCACGTCGCCCATGAAGAGCAGCGGGATGAGCACCGCGATGAGCGACACCGTGAGCGAGAGAATGGTGAAGCCGATCTGCTTCGAGCCCGTGAGCGCGGCCTCGAAGGGCTCCATGCCCTGCTCCACGTAGCGGGCCACGTTCTCGATCATCACGATGGCGTCGTCCACCACGAAGCCCGTGGAGATGGTCAGGGCCATGAGCGAGAGGTTGTTCAGGCTGAAGCCCAAGAGGTACATCACCCCGAAGGAGCCCACCAGGGAGAGCGGCACGGCCACGCCCGGTATCAGCGTGGCGGGCAGGTTGCGCAGGAACAGGTAGATGACCATGACCACCAGGGCCACGGCCACCAGCAGCTCGAACTGCACGTCCTCCACCGAGGCCCGGATGGTGGTGGTGCGGTCCGTGAGCACGGCAACCTCCACCGAGTGCGGCAGCGAGGCCTTGAGCTGGGGCAGCAGGGACTTGATGCGGTCCACCACCTCGATGACGTTGGCCCCGGGCTGGCGCTGGATGTTCATGACCACCGCCGGGGTCTGGTTCATCCAGGCGGCCTGGCGCTCGTCCTCGGCGGCGTCCTCCAGGTCGGCCACGTCGGAGAGCTTCACGGGCGCGCCCGCCCGGTAGGCGATGATGAGGGGCTTGTATTCCTCGGAGGAATAGAGCTGATCGTTGGCTGAAATGATGGAGGCCTGCCTGGGGCCGTCGAACCCGCCCTTGGCCAGGTTCACGTTGGCCGCGCCCACGGCGGCGCGCACGTCCTCCAGGGTCAGGCCGTAGGAGGCCAGGGCCGTGGGGTTCACGTGCACGCGCACGGCCGGGCGCTGCCCGCCGGAGAGGCTCACCAGGCCCACGCCCGGCAGCTGGGAGATCTTCTGGGCGAAGCGGGTGTCGGCCAGATCCTCCACGCGGGTCAGGGGCATGGTGGCCGAGGTGAGCGCCAGGGTCAGGATGGGCGCGTCCGCCGGGTTGACCTTGCTGTACACCGGGGGGCTGGGCAGATCCTTGGGCAGGAAGTTGAAAGAGGCGTTGATGGCCGCCTGCACCTGCTGCTCGGCCACGTCCAGGCTCAGGTCCAGGCTGAAGAGCAGCGTGATGACGCTGGCCCCGCCGGAGCTGTTGGAGGTCATCTGGGTGAGGCCGGGCATCTGGCCCAGCTGGCGCTCCAGCGGGGCCGTCACCGAGGAGGCCATGACCTCGGGGCTGGCCCCGGGGTAGAAGGTGCGCACCTGGATGGTGGGGTAGTCCACCTGGGGCAGGGCCGCCACGGGCAACTGGCGGTAGGCCACGGCTCCGGCCAGCATGATGGCCACCATCAGGAGCGTGGTGGCCACCGGGCGGCGGATGAAGAGTTCGGAGATGTTCATCAGCCGCCCTGGCGCGCTGCCCCGCCTTCGTTTGCGGGCTCGCCCTTGACCTCCACCTGGAGGCCGTCGCGCAGCCGTTCCGCGCCGTCCACCACCACGGTCTCGCCCTCGCTCACGCCGGAACGCACGATCACCTCGCCGCCCACGCTGTCCGAGGCGTCCACCTTGCGGACCTGCACCACGTTGCCCGCCCCCAGCACGCAGACCTGCGCGCCCTGCGGCCCGCGCTGCACGGCGGAGGCCGGCACCACCACCGCGCCCTTGACCACGTCCACCAGCAGCCTGGCGTTGACGAACTGGTTGGGGAACAGGGCCATGTCCGCGTTGGGGAACTGCGCCTTGAGCTTCACGGTGCCCGAGGCCTGGTCGATCTGGTTGTCCAGGGTGAGCAGCTCGCCGGTGGCGAGCAGGCGCTTCTGCTCCCGGTCGAAGGCCTCCACCTGGAGCGTGCGGCCCCCGGCCATGCTGGACTGCACCCGGGGCAGCACGTCCTCCGGCAGGGTGAAGACCACGGCGATGGGCTGCACCTGGGTGATGACCACCAGCCCGGTCTGGTCCGTGGCGCGGACCATGTTGCCCACGTCCACCAGGCGCAGGCCCACCCGCCCGGTGAGGGGCGCGGTGATGCGGCTGTAGGTCAGCTGGAGCTTGGCGTTGTCGATGGCCCCCTGGTCGGTGCGCACCGCGCCCTCGAACTGGCGCACCAGGGAGTCCTGCGCGTCCACCTGCTGGCGGGCGATGGCCCCGGTGTGCACCAGTTGCTCGTAGCGGGCCAGGTCGCGCCGGGCGTTGTCCAGCTGGGCCTTGTCCCGCAGCATCTGGCCCTGGGCCTGGTCCAGCTGGGCCTGGAAGGGGCGCGGGTCCACCTGCACGAGCACGTCCCCGGCCTTGACCATGTCGCCCTCGCGGAAGCGGATCTCCATGATCTGGCCGTCCACGCGGCTGCGCACGGTGACTGTGTTCAGGGCGCTGACGCTGCCCAGCCCCGAAAGGTAGACGTTCACGTCGCGCCGGGCGGCCTTGGCCGCGCCCACCACGGGCTTGAAGGCCTGGCCCGGTTTCTGGCCTGGACCCTGGCCCGGTTTCTGGCCCTGGGCCGCAGGCGGGGTGTCGCCCGCGGGGCGGTCCGGGCCGTGGCCGAGGAGTTTCCAGGCCGCCCCGGCAGCCACGAGGGCCGCCAGCAGGACCCAGAGCGCCAGGCGGCGTTTTGCGCCCGGCCGATCCGGCGTGTATTGTTCAGAGGGCATGATTGTTCCTTTTCGGCTCGCGCTCTCCCGGGAGGGGAACGTCAGGTGTGTCGTGTAGCTGTCGTTTCCGGCGCGCATCACGTTACAACGGTCCGGGCACAGGGGTCCATACCATGCCGAGGCTGGCACGGCGGTTGCTCAACCCCTTGCAGGCCCCACGGACCTGCCGTGCGGGCCCGAAAACCATACAATTTTGTAGCTCGCCCGACAATTTTGCAGCAACGCGCTACCGCGCGTCAGGAGTGTGCGCAATGGAAGGCCTCCAGGAACTGATGGCCCAGATCAAGTCCATGGGCAGCGAAGAAACCGCCCAGGGCCCGGGCGAACCCGTCGACCTGCTGCTCTACGCCCCCTGCCCCGTGAAGCTGGCCGTGAAGGACCGAATCGAGCTCCTTGCGGCCTCGGTGGCGGGCACCTCCCAGGAGTTCACCTGGCATATCCCCATGGGCTGCACCTCCATAGACCCCTACGACCCCGTCTACAAGGAGACCGACCCCGAGCGCCTGCCCGCGGTGATCGCCTCCATCGGCTTCGGGGACTTCTGGCGCAAGCCTTTCGTGGAGCGCTTCGTCCAGACGGGCGTGTTCGAGGCCGTGCGCCCCGAGAACATCAGCCCCCTGCACGTGCGCGCGGGCATGATGGACCCGGCCGGGGCCTACACCGTCTACGGCGCGACCCCCTACATCTTCGTGGCGGACACCCGCCGCCTGGGCCCCCTGCCCGTGCCCCGCACCTGGGCGGAGCTCATGCACCCGCGCTACAAGGGCCATCTGGTCATGTGCGGCGACGGCGACGACATGGCCGACGCCGTGCTGCTCAACCTCTTCAAGGACTACGCCCTGGAGGGCCTGCGGGACTTCGCCTCCAACGTCAAAGGCCTGATGCACTCCTCGCGCATGGCCAAGATCGCTGGCTCCAACGAGCCGGACGCAGGCTCCATCTACATCATCCCGGCCTTCTTCGCCCACAGCGTGAAGCAGCCGCCCCACGTGGAGATCGTCTGGCCCGAGGACGGCGCGGCCGCCAGCCCCCTCTACCTGTTGGCCCGCAAGGACTGCCTGGCCAGGATGCGCCCCGTGCTGGACTTCTTCGCCAACGGCTTCTCCACCATCGAGAGCGCGGCCTGGTTCGCGCCCCTGGGCCTCTCCGGCCCCTCGCCCCTGCCCAAGGGGGCCTCGCTCAAGTGGGTCGGCTGGGACTTCGTGGCCCGCCACGACGTCAACTCCCTGCGGGACCAGTTGGGCGACGCCTTCCGCAAGATGACGGCGGGGCTTAGATGAAGCTCGTCACCGTGGCCGGGCCGCCCTCCTGCGGCAAAACCTCCGTCATCGCGCGGGCCTGCGGGCATCTGGCCCAGGCCGGGCTTAACTGCGCGGTCATCAAGTTCGACTGCCTGCAAAGCCGCGACGGCGAACTCTACAAGGCAGCGGGGGTGCCCGTCTCCGTGGTCTTTTCCGGCGGGCTCTGCCCGGACCACTTCTTCGCCACCAACCTGGAGGAGGCCTTCGCCTGGGCCCAGTCCACCGGGGCGGACTGCTGCGTCATCGAGACTGCCGGGCTGTGCAACCGCTGCTCCCCGCACCTGCGCGGGGTGCTCGGCGTGTGCGTCATCGACAACCTCATGGGCATAGACGCCCCGGAGAAGATCGGCCCCATGCTGCGCATGGCCGACCTGGTGGTGGTCACCAAGGGGGACCTGGTCTCCCAGGCGGAGCGCGAGGTATACCGCTACCGCATCCGCCAGATGAACAAACGGGCCGTAATACGAAACGTCAACGGCCTCACCGGGCAGGGCTGCCTGGACCTGGCCGCCATCCTCAAGGAGGCCCCGGCCGTGGACGGAGTGACCGAGATGAAGCTGCGCTTCTCCATGCCCGCGGCCGTGTGCTCCTATTGCCTGAGCGAGACGCGCATCGGTTCGCGCTACCAGAAGGGCAACGTGAAGAAGGCCGACTTCGGAGCCCGCCATGACGGGTGAAAACGCCATCCTGAGCCTGCGCTCCATGACCCTCACCGCCGGGCGGGACAAGTCCGGCAATCCCGAAGCCCACGGCGTGGACTTCCGCGCGGGCGAGGTGACCGCCCTGCTCGGCCCCACGGGCGCGGGCAAGAGTCGTTTCCTCTCCGACATCGAGTCCCTGGCCGCGGCGGACACCCCCACCGGGCGCACCCTGCTGCTGGACGGCGCGGCCCCCACTGCGGACGGGCGTTTCGCCCTGCAAGGCAGGCTGGTGGCCCAGCTGACCCAGAACATGAACTTCGTGCTGGACATGAAGGTCATGGATTTCCTGCGCACCCACGCCCTGAGCCGCGAGGCCCGGGACCCCGACGCCGTGGCCCGGCAGGTGTTCGAGGCCGCCAACGAGCTGGCCGGGGAGGCCTTCGGGCCGGACGCGCAGCTCACGCAGCTCTCGGGCGGGCAGTCCCGCGCGCTCATGATCGCGGATACGGCCCTGCTCAGTTGGTCGCCCGTGCTGCTCATCGACGAGATCGAGAACGCCGGGGTGGACAAGCGCCGCGCCTTGGAGCTGCTGGTCAAAAGCGACAAGATCGTGGTCATGGCCACGCACGACCCGGTGCTGGCCCTCTCCGCGCACAGGCGGCTGGTGATCCGCCACGGGGCCGTTCAGGCCGTCCTGGCCAGAACGGACGAAGAGCAGGCCGTGCTGGCCCGCCTGCGCGACATGGAGGAGGAGATTTCCGGCTATAGGACCAAGCTGCGCGCCGGGGAAGCCCTGACCTGAGAAGCCGGGAGACGAAAAGCACGGAGTGAAGAATGCCTCCGGCGGGCAAAGGGAGTTCCTCCCTTTGCAATCCCATATAGCTTCGCGCTGGGCCGGATACCGCGCCCCTCCCCCCCCAATCGCTTCATCACGCAGGCCACGTGTTGCCGCTGGCCAGTCTGTGGTGTCGCGCGTCCCGGCGGGGTGATCCCGAGCTGGCGCTTCGCCAGAGGGCCGCAGGCCCGGCAGCTAGGATCGCCCCGCCGGGACGCGCGACGCCACAGGCTGGCCCACCCAATAAATACAAAAGCCGCGCCCGTTCACACGGACGCGGCTATAAAATCCCAACCAGTAAAAGGCACACTAGCGCCGCACCTGCACCTTGGCCAGGTTCTCGTAGTAGCGGATGATGGCGCTGTGGTCCGAATCCCCGAAGCCCTCCGCCTTGAGCGCCTGCACGATCTCCATGACCTGCGCGGTCAGCGGCAGGCTCACGTTGAGCTCGTGGGAGGTCTCCAGCACGTTGTAGAGATCCTTGGCGTGCAGGTTCACCTTGAAGCCCGGCTTCACGTCGCCCGCGAGCATCATGGAGGCCTTGGCCTCCAGCACGGTGCTGCCCGCCAGCCCGCCCCGGATGGCCTGATAGACCAGCTCCGGGTCCACACCGGCCTTGGTGGCCAGGGTCAAGGCCTCGGACACCGCCGCGATGTTCAGGGCCACGATGATCTGGTTGGCCAGCTTGGTCACGTTGCCCGCGCCGATCTCGCCCACGCGCACCACGGACGAGGCCATGGCCTTGAGCACGGGCAGGCACTCGTCGAAATCGGCCTGCGCGCCGCCCACCATCACGGAAAGCGTGCCTTCAACTGCCTTGGGCTCCCCGCCGCTCACCGGGGCGTCCAGCATGCGGATCTCGCGCAGCGCCAGTTGGGAGGCGATCTCCTTGCTGGCCAGGGGAGCGATGGAGCTCATGTCCACCAGGATGGAGCCCGGCTCGGCCCCCTCGATCACGCCGCCCGGCCCCAGCACCACCTCCCGCACCTGCGGGGAGTTGGGCACCATGGTGATGACGATCTCGGAGTTGCGGGCCACGGCCTTGGGCGAATCCGCCGCCACCGCGCCGTCCGCCGCCAGCAGGTCCACATCCCTGCGGGTCCGGCTCCAGACCGTGAGCGGATAGCCCGCCCTGAGCAGGTTGCGGCACATGGGCTTGCCCATGATCCCCAGACCGATGAATCCTATCTTCTTCATGGCGTCGTCCTCCGGTGACGGCGGTTAGAGCGAGAAGCCGTGCCTTTGCAGCCAGGCCAACGAAGACTCGGTGTCCGGGCTGGGCACGTACTCCAGGCCCACGAAGCCCTCGTAGCCCAGGCGGTCCAACTCGCTGAGCAGGAACCCGTAGTTGATCTCACCGGTGCCGGGCTGGTGCCTGCCGGGGTTGTCCGCGATTTGCACGTGGGCGATGCGCCCCAGGTTCTGGGCCAGGCTGGCCGCCAGTTCGCCCCCGGCCCGCTGGGCGTGGTACACGTCGTACTGGATGAACAGGTTGGGCCGATCCACCTGCTCCACCATGGCCAGAGCCTGCTCCAGGGTGTGGAGGAAGAAGCCCGGCATGTCGCGGCGGTTGATGAACTCGGTCAGCAGGGTCAGGCCGTTCTCGGCCAGGCGGTCGGCGGCGAAGCGCAGGTTCTCCTTCAGGGTGACCCACTGGTCGGCGTGGTGCGCGTCCTCGCGTTCCTTGCCCGCCAGGCAGTTGAGCTGTTTCACGCCCAGGGCCCGGGCGTAGATGATGGCCCGGTCGACCCCGGCGCGGAACTCGCCCACGCGGGCCGGGTCCGCCGCGATGCCCCGGTCCCCGGCGGCCCAGTCCCCGGCGGGGAGGTTGAAGAGCACCTGCTTGAGCCCGTTCTCCGCCAGCAGGGCGGCCAGCCGCTCCGGCGGGTAGTCGTAGGGGAAGAGGTACTCCACGGCCTTGAAGCCCACTTTGGCGGCTGCGGCGAAACGCTGCTCGAAGGGCATCTCCGTGAACAGCATGGAGAGGTTCGCGGCGAAGTTGGGCATGGGGTCATCCTTTGGCGCTGCGGCCGGTTGTGAACCCCGCGCGGGGCTCGGAAAGCTCTGGGATGCACGGAAGGCGCATCAGATCCACCGAATAAAGCCAGCCGCCACACCCCGTCAATGCGGGGGAGACATTCCGGCGTTGCCCGCGCTCCCGGGCCGGGCTACACTGCGCCCACACCTCAACCAGCGGAGACCCCCCATGCGTCTAAGCCTCAATCTGGCACTGCTCCTGCTCGCCGCCCTCTTCTCCCCCGACTGCGTCCTGCCCGAGGCCCAAGCGCAAGCCCAAGGCCAGGACAGGACCTCCACCGGTTCCTGGGCCAAGATGCCCGCCAACGCGAAAAAGTGCTACATGACCGGCGCGGCCGCCGGCACCCGCGCCTTCGCCGAGATCACCCCGGGCGAGCCCAAGCTCAAGCGCGTGCGCGTGGACCAGGCCGTCACCAACATGGACCACTTCGCCTCCGACCCGCTCTACCAGCGCCAGCCCATGATCCTGACCGCCTACCGCAGCCTGCAGATGGCGCAGGACAAGGGCATCCGCTTCAAGGAGACCGGCGAACCCATCCGCGACCCGCAGTTCGACGACAACCTGCTCTTCGACTACCCCTGGCTCTGGCCCATCGACCTGGACGCCTTCATCCCCGAAAGCTCCGGCTCCAAGCCCACCTTCGCCCAGACCTGGCTGGGGGCGGAGCAGTTCGCCAAGATGTTCTTCCTGGAGGGTTTCGGCGACATGGCCGTGGGCTTGTGCAACCAGCGCATGGGCGACACGCCCAAGGGCCAGGCCTGCATGAAGGCCCTGATGCCGCTGCCCATGGAGGACGTGGTGACGCAGATGGACTCCATCTATCATGACCCGGCCTACGCCCGCTCCGGCTACGACCTGGTGGCCCGGGCCGCCCTGCTCAAGATGGTGGGGGACGACTGGCGGCAGGTGCTGGCCCGCAAATAGGCCGGTAACACGCATTGTAAATTCGTATTACCTGGGTTACACGATCTGCCGATCCATAACACCAGGAGGAACTCCATGTCCCGCGTCGCCCTGCTCTCGCTGCTCGCCCTGCTCGCCCTGTGCGTACCGGCGCAGGCCCACTTCGGCATGGTCGTGCCCGACCGCAACATCGTCACCAAGGACGGCCCCAAGGCCTTCAACCTGGATATCCGCTTCTGGCACCCCATGGAGAACCAGGGCATGGACATGGCCAAGCCCAAGCTCGAAGTCACCGGCAAGGGGAAACCCGAGGACGTGAGCGCGTCCCTGAAACCCGCCGCCATCGACGGCAAGCAGGCCTGGATGGCCAACTACGCCGTGAAGGCCCCTGGCGTGTACATGTTCACGGTCACGCCGCAGCCCTACTTCGAGCCCTCTGAGGACAAATTCATCCTGCACCTGACCAAGACCGTGGTCAGCGCCCTGGGCGGCGAGGACGGGTGGGACAAGCCCCTGGGCCAGAAGCTCGAGATCGTCCCCATGGTCAAGCCGTTCGCGCTGTACGCGGGCAACGTGTTCACGGGCAAGGTGCTGCACAAGGGCAAGCCCCTGGCCAACGCCGAGGTGGAGGTGGAGTTCTTCAACGCCGACGGCGCGCGCAAGGCCCCGGGCGAGGCCTACGTGACCCAGGTGGTCAAGACCGACGGGGCCGGGGTGTTCAGTTACGCCGCGCCCTGGGCGGGCTGGTGGGGCTTCGCCGCGCTCACCGACGACGACGCCAGGCTCAAGAAGGACGGCAAGGACAAGAAGGTGGAGCTCGGCGGGGTGATCTGGGTCTACTTCCACCCCGTGGCGGGGAAATAGCCGTGCGCGCTTTCGCCGCCCTCCCGCTGCTGGCCTGCCTCATTTGCGCCGCGCCCGCCCTGGCCCACAAGGTCAACGTGTTCGCCGTGGCCGAGAACGGCGCGCTGGTGGGCGAGGCCTATTTCAGCGGGGGCGGCAAGGCCATGGACTCGCCCGTGGAGGTGTACGACGCCAGCGGCGCGGTGGTGGCCCAGGGCCGCACCGGGGCGGACGGAGCTTTCCGCATCCCCCTTCCCGCCTCCTACACCCCGCCGCTGCGCCTGGTGCTCAAGGCCGGGGAAGGCCACCAGAACGATTACACCCTCACCGCTCAGGATTTGGGGCAGAACCAGGGCCTGGCCGCCAACGCGGCCCCGGCCCCCTCCTCCCCCGCCTCGGCTGGCGCCCCGGCCGCGATTGCCACGCCAGCCGCGCCAGCCGGAACCATGGATGAGGCCAGGCTGGCCGCGCTGGTGGAACAGGCCGTGGCCAAGGCCGTGCCCCCCATCGTGGAGGAGAAGCTGGCCCCCCTGCGCCTGCAACTGGCCCGCATGGCCGAGCAGGACCAGTCCGCCAGGATGCGCGACATCGTCGGCGGTCTGGGCTGGATCATCGGGCTGGTGGGCATCGCCGCCTGGTTCAAGCGGCCAAAGAAATAGAGCCTCCGACCTACGCTAGAACAACAGAGCCCCTGCCCCGCATAAACGGGACAGGGGCTTTCTATTTGGCTGGGTGCTTCCGCCCCGTTCCTAGGCGATCTTCTCCAGCACCTTGATGTCCCTGCTTTCGATCAGGGCGGCCCCGTCGCGCTGCAGCGCCTCCAGATGCGGGGTCTTGGAGTGCTTCTGCAAGAGCTCCATGCTCTCCCAGATCTCGTAGAACACGTACGCGCGAGGCTCTTCGATGCCCCGGTGCAGGTCGTACTGGACGCAGCCTTCGTCCTTGCGGGAGTGGCCCACAAGGCCCCTCAGCAGCTTCTCCAGTTCCTGGTCGCAGCCCTTTTTGGCCACCAGCGTGGCCACCACGGTCACCTGCGGCATGGCGCGCCTCCTCAGCCTTCGCCCACGGCGGGCATGCCGGGCATGGTGGCCTTGTTCTTCACCACCACCTCGCCCAGCCAGGCGATCATCCTGCCCAGGTGGCCCATGTTGCGCAGGGCCTCGGCGTCCTTGCAGACGTCGTCCGGGGCCAGGCCGTAGCCCATGTTCCAGTAGGTGGAGCCGGGGATGATCATGCCCGAAATCTGGAACAGGTGGTTCATGGTGTCGAAGACGTGGGTGGCCCCGCCACGGCGCACGGCCACCACGGAGGCGCCGATCTTGCCCGCCAGGCGGCCGCCGTTGGCGATGGAGACCAGGCCCGCGCGGTCGATGAAGGCCTTCATCTCTGCGGAGACGTCGGCGAAATAGGTGGGCGAGCCCAGGATCAGGGCGTCGGCCTCCAGCACGGCCCGGAGGGTCTCGTTGAGCAGGTCGTTATCCATGATGCAGCGGTCGTTCTTGAGCTCGAAGCACTTGTAGCAGGCCTTGCAGCCCCGGACCTTCTTGCCCCCGATGCGCACCAGGCTCGTCTCCCAGCCGGCTTCCTCCAGCGGGGCGAGCACGGCCTTGAGCAGGGTTTCGGTATTGCCGCCCTTGCGCGGGCTGCCGTTGATGGCGATGGCTTTCATGCGTGTGACCTCCTGCGCGTTCTTGACGCGTGGTGTTCTTGGCTGCCATATGCGGGCTTGCGGATAAAAACGCAAGTATGGTCTGAAATGTGCCATACTATCATTTTGTATAGTGAGGCGAGCCATGGCCAAGGCGTGCAAGACCAAGGAGTTGAACGGCAGGCAGTACCGCTGTTTTTTCGAACTGACCCTGCAAGTGATGGGCGGCAAGTGGAAGCCCATCATCCTGTATCATCTTTCGGAGGCGCGGGTGCTGCGCTTCAGCGAGCTCAGGCGCGGCATGCCCGGCGTGACCGAGCGCATGCTCACCCGCCAACTGCGCGAGCTGGAGGCGGACGGCCTGGTGCACCGCACGGTGTACCGCGAGGTGCCGCCCAGGGTGGAGTACGGGCTCACGGAGCTCGGCGCGGGGCTGGTGCCCATTCTGGACCAGTTGCGCCAATGGGGCGAAGTCTACGAGGACCGCATGGGCGGCGCGCGGCTTCACATGGGCGAGGGGTTCGAGCCGCGCTCCGGTGAGCGCGAAACCGCCGTGGGGGCATAAGCCCCGGAGCCTGGCCTGGCGGATTTCGCCAGCAGGCAATTCCCGACAGGCTGCCGCGAAAATCGAAACCCGGAGCGCGTTCGTGGCGCACTCCGGGCCGGAATGGGGGACGGCTGACTGGCGGGGCCTAACTCCGGGGCGTATCGGGCACTTCCACGGTGACGTTGCCTCGCATGCCTTCCCGGAGGCTCTTGTCCGGGTTGGGCAGGGTCAGCTGCACCTCGTAGTGCGAGGGGAACTGCGGGTCCGACTGCGCGGAGGAGATGCCCACCCGGCTCATCACGGCCTCGAAGGTCTTGCCGGGCAGCACGTCGAAGCTCACCTTGGCCTTGTCGCCCTCGCGCAGCTTGACCACCAGGGACTCGTGCACCAGGGCCCGGATGATGAGCGGGTCGATTGGCCCGATGCGCATGACGTAGGTGGGCTTGTTGATCTCCATGCCGGGCATGATGGCCGGGTTGATGGCCAGCACCACCCCGGCGTCCGGGGCCTGGATCTTGCCGGTGAAGGTCAGGTGCTTCTGGGCCTTGGGGTTCACCTTGCCGAACTTGGAGGCGAAGATTTCCTCGAAGACCTGATGCTGGTCCTTTTCGGCCTTGTAGAGCTGGCGGTTGATCTCCAGCTTCATGCGGGCCAGGTCGATCTCGCGCCGGGCGTCGGTCATCTCCTGGTCGGAGGCCAGGCCGCGCTCGGCGCGCATCCTGATTTCCTTGTAATCGGCGTTGCGCTTGTCGAGCGATATCTGCAGGCGCTCCACCTGGGTGTCGAGCATGCGCAGGTCATAGCTGGAGAGCCTGTGCAGCTCGGACTCCACCACCGAAAGGGGCAGCGAATACTCGATCAGGGGCTGCTCCGGCACCACCGTGTCCCCGATGTTGACCAGGACCTTGATGATCTTGATGGAGCCCGTGAAGGGGCGGACCAGGGTCTCCTCCTCGTCGTCCTTCTTCTTGGCGCTCTGGGCCTTGGCCTCGGCCTCGAAGGCCTTGAGGTCGGCCTCGGAGGCGTGGGGGGTGCCCAGGTCGTAGCCGTTGGGGCTGAAGGTCTTGCCCTGGAAGGTTATGGTCTCCGCGGCCGCGGGCGCGGCCAGGAGCAGCGCGGCCAAGGCCGCGTGAATGATCGTACGGATAAGCATCGTGAACCTCCGTGGGGGCCGCCGCGCTTCCGGCTGCGGCCGCCCAGGGGGCTTCTTACAGGACAATGCGGATAAACTGAACCCTCAAGGGAAGGGGCGCGGGGCGCGCCTGACGCGCCCCGCGAAGCGCCTATTCGGCGTTGAGGATGACGGAAAAGGCCTTGAACAGGGTGCAGATATCGTCGCCCACCTTGAGGTCCAGGCTCTTCACGGACTCGTCGGTGACCAGGGCGCAGACCTTGGTGCCGTCGGGCAGCTCCACCACCACCTCGGCGGCGATCTGGCCTTCGGTGATCCTCACGATCTTGCCCGCGTACTTGTTGCGGGCGCTGGTCTTGAACTTCATGTCGTCCTTGACCAGGATGACCCAGGGGGCCTTGACCGTGGCCGTGACGGGCGAACCCAGCTCCAGCTTGAGGGTGTCCATGCTGTCGTGGGTGATGGTGGAGACCACCTTGAGGCCGCTTGGGGTGGTCAGCTCCACTTCGAAGAGGATCTGGCCCTTGCGGATGTTGCTGACCTTGCCGGTGAACGCGTTGCGCGCGCTTGTTTTCATCTTTCTTTCCTTCAGGATGTAGTGGTTGACGATTCGGCTGACGTCGTCGTCGGAGAAGGCCACGTACTGCGCGGTGAGCGTGATGCTCTGGTGGCCCAGGATGGCCTGCACCACCTGAAGGGGCAGCCCGCCGCGCAGAAGCTCCACTGCCCGCGAGTGGCGCACCACCCGGGGGTTGATGTAGTCCTTGGGGATGCCGCACTCCTGGGCGCGCTCGTAGAACTTGCGGCGCACGAAGCCCTGGTCCAGCCGGAAGACCTCGCCGCGCAGGGAGGCGTTCATGGGGTCGTCCAGGAGCCTGGCCAGGGTGTTGGCTATCTCGCGGGGCAGTTGCACCTCGCGGTCGTTGTCGCCGCGGATGATGACGCAGGCGCGCTCGAAGTCGAAGTCGGCGCGGTCGTCCACGGCCAGGGCCTCGCCCAGCTTGAGCGCGCCGTAGCGGATGAGCAGATAGAGCATCCAGATGCGGCCCCGGGCGCGTTTGCGCGCCGGGCTCTTGGCGCTCTCGTACCAGTGGCGGAAGGCCTCGGTGAGGTCGTGCAGGTGGATGAAATCCAGGTGCTTGACCTCGCCGGGCACCTCGAAGGCCATGGCCGGGCACGGGGCTTTGCCCCCGCCCCCCGGGGCCTTGTCCGGGCCGCAGCCGTGACCGCTGCCGGGGCCGCTGCGCGGCAGCACCGCCCCAACACACTGGCGGGCCTGGGCCACCCGATCCAAAACGTCCTTGAGCTCCTGGTCACCGAGGGTTCCCAGGGCAGCTACGAGATCCTGCTGTTTCATTTCGGCACTCCGTGTTCAGGAATACCAATTATGTCAATATTGTCCAACGGGTCACGCTTTCACAGCTTGCGGTGACAAACCGCCGGAGTTCCAGGGGCAGGCGTCAGCCGTCGGCGGCCGCCCGGCGCTGGTCCAGGTAGTACATCACCGGCACCACCATGCGCGAAAACACGGTGGCCGCCACCTCGCCCGCCATGAGCGAGATGGCCAGCCCCTGGAAAATGGGGTCGAACAGGATCACGAAGGCCCCGGCCACCACGGCGATGGCCGTGAGCAGCATGGGCCGGAAGCGCACCGCGCCCGCCTCCACCACGGCGTCCTCGAGGCTGGCGCCCTCGCGCCTGCGCATCTCGATGAAGTCCACCAGGATGATGGAGTTGCGCACCACGATGCCCGCCCCGGCGATGAAGCCGATCATGGAGGTGGCCGTGAAGAAGGCCCCGGCCAGGGCGTGGGCCGGGATGATGCCGATGAGCGAGAGCGGAATGGGCGACATGATGGCGATGGGCGTGGTGTAGGAGCCGAACCACCCCACCACCAGGATGTACACCAGGATCATCACCACGCCGAAGGCGATGCCCATGTCCCGGAAGACCTCGTAGGTGATCTGCCACTCGCCGTCCCACTTCATGGAGTACCCGGCCAGGGACTTGGGCTGCGCCGTGTAGAGCACCGGCAGGGGCTCGCGGCCGCCCGCCTGCCAGGCCCCCTGCCCTTCCGAGCCCAGGCGCTCGAGCTCCCGGGTGATGCGGCCCATGCCGTACACCGGGCTCTCCTCTTTGCCGGCCATGTCGCCCGTGACGTAGACCACGGGCTGCAGGTTCTTGTGGTAGATGGCCGAGGGAACCGTGCGCTCCTGGATGCTGGCTATCTGCTCCAGGGAGACCATCTGGCCCTGCGCCCCCCGGAGGGGGATGGCGGGGATGTCGTCGGCGTGGGCCCTGTCGCGCAGAGGCAGGCGCACCACCACGGGGGCGTCCTCCTGGGCGGATTCGTCGTGCAGCAGCCCGGCCTGTGTGCCGCGCAGGGCCGTGGTGACCGCCTCCAGGGCGCGCCTGGGCTCGATTCCGTTGGCCAGGGCCTTGTCGCGCTCGATGCGGATGAGCCGCTCGGGTTGGGGGTCGTCCACGTACCAGTCCACGTCCACCACTTCGGGGGTATGCGCGAAGACCTCCTTGACCTGGCGGGCCACCTTGAGCCTGCCCGCGTCGTCCGGGCCGTAGATCTCGGCCACCAGGGTCTGGATCACGGGGGGGCCGGGGGGCACCTCGGCCACCTTGAGCCTGGCCCCGTATTTCTCCGCGATGGGAGCCAGGGCCAGGCGGACCTGCTTGGCGACCTCGTGGCTTTGCAGGCTCCGCTCGCCCTTGGGGGCCAGGTTCACGGCGATGTCCGCCGCGTTCTGGCCCCGGCGCAGGTAATAGTGGCGGATGAGCCCGTTGAAGGAGAACGGGCCGGACGTGCCCGCATAAACCTGCGCGTCGGCCACGTCCCCCCGCTTGAGGATTTCGGAGGCCAGCTCCCCGGCCACGCGGGTGGTCTGCTCCAGGGGGGTGCCCAGAGGCATGTCCACCACCACCTGGAACTCGCTCTTGTTGTCGAAGGGCAGCATCTTCACCAGCACCAGCTTGAGCGGGAACAGGGCGCAGGCCAGCAGGAGCAGGCCGCCCACCAGCGCCAGGAAGCCCCAGCGCTTGCGCGGCTGCCTGATGAGCCCGGCCATGAGCCGCTTGTAGAGCCTGGTGCCCGCGTCGTCCCCGTGGGCGTGGGCCTTGGCGGGCCTGCGCCCCAGCACGCGCTTGGAGGTCCAGGGGGTGATGACGAAGGCCACGCCCATGGAGAGCAGCATGGCCAGGGAGGCCCCGATGGGCATGGGCCGCATGTACGGCCCCATGAGCCCGCCCACGAAGGCCATGGGCATGATGGCCGCGATGACCGTGAAGGTTGCCAGCACCAGGGGGGCGCGCACCTCGTTCACGGCCTCGATGATGACCTGGCTGAAGGGCCGTTTGGCGCTGCCCGGCAGGTCCAGGTGGCGCACGATGTTCTCCACGTCCACGATGGGGTCGTCCACCAGGATGCCGATGCAGAAGATGAGCGCGAAGAGCGTGACGCGGTTGAGCGTGTAGCCCAGCAGCCAGTACACGGCCAGGGTCACGGCCAGGGTCACGGGCACGGCCACCATGACCACCAGGCTGGCCCGCGCGCCCAGGAACAGGGCCACGATCAGGCCCACGGAGAGCGCCGCCAGGAGCAGGTGCTCCAGAAGCTCGTGCACCTTGGCCCGGGCCGTCTCGCCGTAGTCGCGGGTGGTCTCCGCCTCCACCCCGGCGGGGATAACGAAGCCCTTGAGCCCCTCCACCCGCGCGAACACCTCCTCGGCCAGCCGGGTGGCGTTCTCGCCCGCGCGCTTGGCCACGGTGAGGGTCACGGCGGGCTCCATGTCCGGGGTCTGGCCCTTGGCAGCCTTGGAGGCGCGCCCGCGCAGGAAGAACACGTAGTCACCGGGCTCGTCGAAGCCGTCGGTGATCCTGGCCACGTCGCCCAGGTACACGGGCCGTGAATCGCGCACGGTAAGCACCGCGCGGGCCAGCTCCTTCTGCGAGCGGAAGAAGTTGTCCAGCCGGACGGACACGGCCTGGCCGTCCTGCATGGTCTCGCCCACGGTTTCGCCCTGGTTCTGGCCGCGCAGGGCCTCCAGCACGTCCACGGCGTCCAGGCCGTTGGCGCGCAGGCGCTCCTGGTCCAGCTCCACCATCACGGCCCGCTTGCGCCCGCCGATAACCGAGGTTTCCGAAACGCCGGGGATACGCCGGACCTCCTCGTTGACTTGCAGGGCCACCGTGCGCAGCTGGCGCGAATCCAGACCGCCGCCGTGGAAGGTCAGGGCCACCACGGGCACGTCGTCGATGGAGCGCGGCTTGAGGATGGGCTGGGAGCAGCCCTGGGGAATCCAGTCCAGGTGCTGGTAGAGCTTGGCGTAGGTCTTGACCGTGCTCTTCTCGGTGTCCTCCCCCACCTTGAAGCGCACCACGGTGAGCGCAGCGCCGTCCTGCGCGGTTGAATAGACGTATTCCACCCCGGGTATCTCCCACAGGAGCTTCTCCATGGGCTCGACCACGCGGTTCTCCACCTCCTTGGGCCCGGCCCCGGGCATGGAGACGTGGATGTCGATCATGGGCACCACGATCTGCGGCTCCTCCTCGCTGGGGGTGCCGGTCACGGCGAACACGCCCAGCAGCAGGGCCGCCAGGATGACCAGGGGCACCAGCTTGGAGTCCACGAAGTAGGCGGTGATGCGCGTGAGGGCGTCGTGCCCGTGCGGCTTGGGGGGCTCGTGGGCGCTCATTGGCCCGCCTCGGCGATGCGGTCGCCCTGGCGCAGGGTCTCCGTGGCGGAGCAGACCACGCGCTCACCGCCGGAGAGCCCGGAGAGCACCTCCACGTAGCCGGGCGCGCCGGGCGCGTCGAAGGCTTCGGAATCCGTGAGGAAGGGCTTGCCCTCCAGCATGACCTTCACGAAGCGCCCGCCCGGCTTGACCACCCTGAACTCCGCCGTGCCTGATGGCCCCACCACGAACACCGCCGGGAGGTCCCCGCGCATGCGCAGGCAATCAAGGGGCAGCAGCAGCTTTTTGGAGGTCCGCACCGGCAGGAACACCCGCCCGTACATGCCCGCCTTGGGCTGGGCCGCGCCGGCCTTGGGCAGCTCCGCCTTGAGCTTGAAAGTACGGCTGGCCGGGTCCACCCGGCCCACCACGGCGCTCACCTTGGCCGCGAAGGGCTCCGGCCCCAGCGCGGGCACGGCCCCCACAATCTGCTGGCCCAGCTTGAGCCCGGGCAGCAGGCTCTCGTCCACCTGGGCCACCAGGTCGAAGCCGCTGGCCACGTCGTCGATCATGGCCAGGGGCTGCCCGGCGTTCACGAAGGCCCCCAGGTCCACGTAGCGCCGGGCCAGCACGCCGTCGAAGGGCGCGGCGATGCGGGTGTACGCCCCCAGGGACTTGAGCTCCTCCTTCTGGGCGGCAACTGTCCTCTCGCGCGCGGCGTTTGCCTCGACCTCGCGGGCCAGGGCCAGGTATTCCGTCCTGGCCTTGTCGTAGTCGTCCTGGCTGATGACCTTCTGGGCCAGCAGCTTCGTGAGCCGCTCCAGGTTGGCCTTGGCGTGGGCGGCGCGGGCCTCCAGGGCCTCCCGCTCGGAGGCGGCCTGGGCGGCGGAGGCTGTCAGGCCCTGGGCGCGGCTTTGCAGGTCCTTGTCGTCGATGCGCATGATGGGGTCGCCCGCCTTGAGGGCCGCGCCCTCGCGGGCCATGACCTCAACCACCGCGCCGGAGAGCTTGCTGGCCAGGGTGACGCTGTTGCGCGACTCCACCTGGGCCGGGAAGGAGCGGCACTCCACGGCCTCCTCCACGCTGAGCACGTTGGTGCGGGCCGTGACCGTCCTCACGGCCGGTGGCGGAGCCTCGTGGCCGCAGGCGGCCAGGAGCGAGGCGATCAGAAGCAGGGCCAGGCTCGGCCCGAGGGTTGGCGGGTGAAGGCGCATGGGCGGCTCCGTTTCCGGGTCTCCCCGGTATGGAATGGATTCTTGCGCCAAGCCTACCCCAATATTGCGGCTGCGCCAATCACCCGCGCGAACCGACGTTCATTCCTCCCGCCAAAGTATGTCTTGTGTTGCACGGGCGATCCACCCCGTTACTTTCGTGTCGCGCGGCCTGTTTTGCATCTTAGCTGCCGGAAGATACGTCTCGTCGGCCGGAAGATGGCCTCCTCCTTTTCCGATCCGGCATCGCGACCGTCCGTCATGGCCGCACCACTGCCTGGCGGGAGCCGGCCTGCCTGGCCCGGCGCGCAATCGACGCTCGACGCCGGATTTGCTTTGGCCTACGAAAGGGAGGGCTCACCCACGACCCCCCAACACCTGACGACAAGGCGGAGCATGAACACCCACGATTTCCGAGACGGAGCGGGCGCCCCCGGCCAGGCACGCCGTGCCGCCCTGACCGTGCTGGCCCTTCTCCTGCTGGTGTTGGCCCTGTCGGGCTGCGCCGGGGTCACGGTCAAGCCCAGCCCCATATCGCAGCGCTTCGACGCCCTGGACCGCAGCGCCATCAACTCCTCCAGGCCCAGCGAGCTCACCCTGGGCTTCCTCAAGCAGCGCGACATGGCCGCCCAATGGGAGAACGACCCCGAGGGCCTCATCGCCCGCCTGGACGCCAAGTACCACGCCGACCCGGGCCTGGGCACGCTGTTCGCCCTGGTGGAGCTGTCGCACCTCCAGGCCAAGAGCCTGGCCGCGCAGCCGGACAAGGCCGCGCGCTACGACCTCTCCTGCGCGCTCTACGCCTACCTGTTCCTGTTCGACCCCAGGGTCGCCACGCCGCAAAGCTACCTGCGCCCCAACATGCGGCTCGCGGCCGAGTTCCACAACCGCTCCCTGACGCGGTACCTGCTGTTCGCCCGCAAGGCGGGCATCCGCTTCGAGAAGGGGCTGGCCCTGCCCCTGGCCGCAGGGTCCCTGGTGCTCGAGGAGCGGCGCAGCGGGCTGCCCTTCGACCCCGAGGACATCTCCGACGTGCACCTGGCCTTCGAGTTCGCCGTCTCCGGGCTGGACGTCACCTACTCCCTGCCCGGCATGGGCGTGCCGCTCATACTGGTGCGCGACGGCTCGCCCAAGGATGAACGCCCCGAGGACCGCTTCCTGCCCAAGGTCCGCCAGGTACTGGCGGCCACGCTCTTCCTGCGCATCGACACCGAACCGGGAGCGGACCCCGGCGGCGGGGCCGTCTACCGGAGCAGCCTGGAACTCTACGACCCCATGCGCGCCAGCACCGTGCAGGTGGGGGCCGAGACCGTGCCCCTGGAGTCCGACACCACCACGCCCCTGGCCTGGATGGCCGCCCACGCCAAGCCGGAGGGCGGCATCAAGGGCCTCATGGACCCCGAAGCCATGAAGGCGGCCCAGGGCCTGTACATGCTCCAGCCCTACCAGCCGGACAAGATACCGGTGGTGTTCGTGCACGGGCTCATCAGCTCGCCCATGACCTGGCTGCCCATGATAAACGGGCTCATGGGCGACCCGGAGCTCAGGGAGCGCTACCAGTTCTGGTACTTCTCCTACCCCACGGGAAACCCTGTGTTCTATTCGGCCACGCTGCTGCGCGACTCCCTGGAGCACGTGCGCCGCACCTACGACCCCGAGGGCAGGAACCCCGCCTTCAACAACATGCTCATCGTGGGGCACAGCATGGGCGGGCTGCTGAGCAAGGCCATGGTGCAGGACAGCGGGGACCGGCTCTGGAACCTGTTCTCCGCCAAGCAGCCCTCCGAGCTGAACCTGCCGCCGGACGTGCGCGAGCTGCTGAACAAGTCCTTCTTCTACAAGCCGCTGCCCTTCATCACTGAGGCGGTGTTCATCAGCACCCCGCACCGGGGCTCGGCGATGGCCCTGGGCACCATCGGCAGCATCGGCAGGGCCCTGGTGACCCTGCCCCTGACCCTGGCCAAGGCCGGGGCCACGCTGCTGGCCACCGTGGGCACGCCCAAGGCGGGCGTCGAACTGAAGGGCCTGCCCACCGGAATCGACAGCCTCTCCCCCAAGAACCCCATGCTCACCACCACGGCCTCCATGCCCGTGGCCGTGCCCTTCCACTCCATCATCGGCAACGAGGACAAGGCCGGGGTGGCCGGGGGGACGGACGGCGTGGTGCCCTACTGGAGCTCGCACCTGGACGGGGCGCGGACGGAGCTGATCGTGAAGTCCGGCCACGGCGCGCACGAGAACCCGCTGGCCATCCGCGAGGTGCGCAGGATCATGCAGGAACACATGAAATCCAACGGCGAAAGGCCTCAATAAGGGGAGCGCGCCCGGGGGCGGCCCTCGGGCGCGCGCAGCCGATGCGGCCCGGCCTCGGGATTGATCGGAAGAAAACGAAAGCGGAAGCCGCCCGGAGCGATGCTGCGGCCGCGACCGCATACCCGGGATTCCCCTTACAGACTCGGCCGGTTGCGTATCGTATGATCCCGCACGCGCCCCGCCCGTGGGCGCGCAACCGACCGTTTAGGAGCGAACGCATGGTCAAAGGGTTTCTCATCGCCTCCCTGGCCCTGGCGGCCTTGGGCCTGTCGCCGGCCGGCGAATGCCAGGCCAGGGACGTGACCGGGCGCTACGTCTACAACGAGCGCGGCTACAAGGGCACCATGACGATCTCGCGCATGGGGCCGGGCTACGTCTTCAAGTTCAAGACCACCAGCACGAGCAACGGCCAGATGTGCGACTTCGAGACCTTCGAGACCCCCATGGACGAGGGCGGCGGCCGCGTGGACGACGACCTCCCGGCCAAGGGCGGCACCAGGGACGACGGCATCAAGTTCACCATCTCCTTCAAGGGGGACGCCGCCGTGGTGGACGTGGAGTCCAAGGGCGGCGAGTGCGGCATGTCGGGTTATTTCGGCGGCACCTACCGCAAGGCGAAGTAGACGGCCTGGCCGCTCCCGGCACGGCGAAGCGGGTCGGCTCCGGCGGGGCCCGCCTGCGAGGCCCCCGACGGCATGTGGCTTCTTCGTGATAAGAGACCGCCCGCGCCAAGCAGGCGCCGAGGCATGACTGCGATGCGGAGCAAAGAAAAAGCGGCTTACGCTTGTGGCGTAAGCCGCTGATTTTCGTGGCGTCCCGAAGGGGATTTGAACCCCTGTTAACGGCGTGAAAGAAATGTTGTCCCACCCAATTCGCACTTGATTAGCTACCGATTCCGATTAATTGCATGGACACAGAGACCATAGGGCCATATATACGGCCTACGCACGTCTCCATACGCAATCTCAAGTAGTAGCCATAGCCGACCAGCTACTCAAGAATTAGACTGCAAAGCCTGTAATTGCACTTAACTGACCAGAGATGTAGATATATACCGTTAGAAGCGGAAGAGGTGACTCCATGGAAAAAGACGGTGCCTGGATATTTCTGTCTCACTCTAATAAGGACTGGAATAAGGTCCGGAAAGTCCGCAACTATCTTGAAGAAAAAGGGAACAGACCGCTTTTATTCTTTCTTAAATGCATGGATGATGACCAAGAGCTTGACAGATTGATAAAGCTTGAGATTGAATCACGCTCATGGTTTCTTTTGTGTGACAGTGAGAATGCACAAAAATCAAAATGGGTTCAGAATGAAGTCTCTTATATAAAACAACTTACTGGGAAGTATTATGAAGCCATTGACCTGAACGGCCCACTTCATGATCAAATTGACAAGATTAACAGACTGATCAAGCGTGCCACTGTTTATATTAATCATACAAGGGATGATCTGGATGTTGGCGTTAATATCGCTAAAGAGCTCGAAAAGCACGACTATATTTTAAAAAGTTTTCTAGATTTTGGAACTGACTTTTCCAAATCAATGACATCCTTGATTCGTGAGGCACTTGACTGCGGTTTCGTCTTATTTTTACTAACTCAAACTTCCATCTTCTCCACAGCTACAATCGCAGAGATTGAAGTTGCAGTAGAGTACGCTGCTAAAAATAATTATATGGATTATATTATTCCGATTACGCTAGTCGACCCAAGATATTTAATGTCGGTCATGCCTGCTCACATCAAGATGCTGCTCTACGACTTGAGATGGGAGGATTTTTCAGAAGGAGACTTTCATCAAAACATTCAATCACTAGTTGCACGAATGAGAGATCGTCGGAGGGATTAACACTACACCTTCAGTTGCAGTGCCGATCGTGGCCCGCCATCCTGTATCTGAGCGCCAGTCTCCTTGATAAGGCTAGGGTACCCCTGGATAACATGCAGGCTATCCTTCGGCGAACGTCAGCGACCACGGCAGCCAAGTACATGCATAACCTGCGGTGGGCCGCTATCGTGCTCAACGACGTTTTTCAGAAACGCGGCCCTGTGTGCCAAAACAACAAATGCCCACTGGCTTTGATCCAGCAGGCTTAAAATCTGTATCCACAATCTGTTTCCAGGGCCAAGAAAAAAGGGCCTACTTTCGTAGACCCTTGATTTCTTTGGCGTCCCCAAGGGGATTTGAACCCCTGTTAACGGCGTGAAAGGCCATAACCATACATTTTCCTGCGCTTCTCCACTGCCGTCATATCTACGATAATCATTGATTTTATTTACTCTTGACTTCTCCACCCTACCCTCTATTTACAGCTTGCCTGTGGGGAAGAGTGTGGGGAAGAAATTTGACGGCTCTCCCAGGCAACACCGAAAGGAGCCTGTCATGCCTGCCGCTAAACGCATCAAGACGCAGTACCCCGGCGTAACCTTCATCGAAGCGAAGTCGGTCGCCACCGGCAAGCCTGAGCGCATCTATTACATCCGCTACCGCCGCGACGGGAAGCTGGTAGAGGAAAAGGCGGGGCGGCAGTTCCAGGACGACATGACCCCCGCGAAGGCCAACGCCCTACGCGCCCGGCGTATGGAAGGCATGGAGGAATCCAACGCACGGCGGCGAGAGGCGGAGCGGGCCGCGCGAGATGCCGAGGCCGGACGCTGGACCCTGGCCAAGCTCTGGGAAGAGTACAAGGCGCATCATCCCGAGCGCCCCGGCGCACACACCCTGCGCAGCGACGATTCCCGCTTCAAGAAGTATCTGCTGACCCCTTTCGGCGACAAGGAGCCCTCCCAGATCATCACCCTGGAAGTGGACCGCCTGCGGGTAAAGCTGCTCAAGTCCAAGAGCCCCCAGACGGTCAAGCATGTGCTGGCCCTGCTCAAGCGCATCATCCGCTTCGGGAAGATCAAGGGCCTTGCAGCAGCGCCGGGACCGGGCAAGCTGCACATCACCATCCCCCTGGTGGACAACGAAACCACGGAAGACCTGAACCCGGAGGAGCTGGCCCGCCTGCTCCAGGCTTTGGAGGCGGAAACAAACCTCCAGGCCAGGAGCCTCATGCTGCTGGCCCTCTACACCGGGATGCGCCGGGGAGAGCTGTTCAAGCTGGAGTGGCGCGACTTGGATTTCGAGCGCGGCTTCATCCACATCCGCGCGCCTAAGGGCGGCAAGAGCCAGAAGATACCCATGAACGCGATGGCCCGCAGGGTTCTTGAGGAACACTCCCCCACGCCGGGCAGCCCGTTTGTGTTCCCCGGCCAGGGCGGCGGACAGCGGCGGACCATCCAGGTTGCCTCGAACAAGATCAAGGCCCGGGCCGGGCTTCCCCCTGAATTTCGACCCCTGCACGGCCTGCGGCACCTGTTCGCCTCCACCCTGGCTTCGAGCGGCGAGGTGGACCTGTACGCCCTGCAAAAGCTGCTCACCCACAAAAACGCGCTCATGACCAAGCGCTATGCCCACCTGCGGGATGAAGCCATGAAGCGGGCCTCGGACGTAGCCGGGGATATCTTTGGACAACTGGCCGCCAAGGGGCAGGACGCAGCCAGGAGCGCCAACGTGGTCAATATGGACAGCCGCAGCCAGGACCGATAGAGAGCGTGATGGGGAATTGAGACCATGAAGGGCCTGCGGCATTCCTACGGGATTGCCGCAGCACCCAAGTGGGGGCAACGCAATGAGCATCCAGTACGTGACGGATGACGCCGGGAACAAACTGGCCGTGCTGATCCCAGTTGAGGAGTGGAAGGCCATCCAGGACCGGCTGGCGGAACGCTCCGCAGGTAGGCCGGTTGAGGTGTTCGGGCTGACCGTGCTCGAAGCCAAGGAGACGCGTGCCCGCCTGGAGGCTCTCGCGTCCGATTGGGATTCCTTGGAAATGGACGCATACGACCACTACGACGAAGCAAAGGCCCCCCATGAAAGGCGGTGAGGCGTTGCGGTGCGTGTAGGGTTTGTGAGGCGTCCTACCTCCTTGAACATCAGTCTCTCTCAGCACGCTACCAACCTGACAGCCCCAAGGGGGATAGCGGCCCCCACGTTAAGTGCAGTCTATCCCCGCCGTCTTCATCATTGACGGACTTGAAACGACAAATCGAGCGTGTCCCCCGACAAGGTTTCCTTGCCGCCAGAACCTCAACCTTGAAATTTAAACTATTTTATTTCAGGATATTACTCCAAAACTCGCCCAATACGAGGTTCATGATCCGCACGCTATTGCCACCCAATCCACACGCGTAACATTTCGATATTTAATGATATTTTTTGTAGCGACAAGTAGACGGTGTTGCATAATAACCTGTGATTTCAGATTATTACAACCGCATTTTGCCCTGGTACAAGGGTACTTGATTTTGGCTTTCCCTGTGTTACGCTTTTCTTGCCCCAACTATGATCCAGACAATTCCCGACCATAGCCGCCCAAAGGAGATTTTTAATGTCCATCAAGGACAAGCAGCCCACAGGGCTGTCTCATGACGTTTTTTCTGGGATACACCCCAGGCTAATCCCTGTACTGGAGAATGTTGGCGGCGTTCTGCTCAACGCGAGAGCGCGAGGATTCACGGGCATGATCCTATTCGGCGTTCACATGGCATCTGGAACGCCAAAAGAACAACCTGTGATATTCCAACAGACATAAGGCCACACGGCCTTAGCGTCCGGCAACCGTAGCGCCCAAAAGGCCACCTACAGCCCGGCTGAACCGCACACCATGCGGTTTAGCCGGGCTTTTTTTGTTCAGGAGGAAAAAGAAATGAAGGCATTTCAGACAGAATCCGCTGACAACACACAACAGGAGCGCCGTATGACCAGCCCCCACAAGTCCCTCAACGAACGCGCAGCCGCCGAACACCTGGGCCTTTCCGTCCGCACGCTTCAGAAGCGCCGCTTCGAGCGGCAAGACCCGCCTTACCTGAAAATCGGGCGCAGCGTCCGCTATCGTCTGGAAGACCTGGACGCGTTCCTGGACGCACACCGGATCAACCCTGGCAAGGGTGCTGCCCATGAGTAGCGCCCAGAAAAAGCAAAACCCCGGCGGCCACCGGGGTAGTGCTGAAAACAGAAGCTGCAACACCTTCTTTCTGCCGGAGCCCTGTTCACGAGTCAAGGCAATAGACCTATCCAAGTCGCCCCCTGCCGCGCCGGATGCGGAGGCCGCAGTGCTGGCCGCCTCCATCCTCAAACCGGAGCGCCTGACCCTGGCTGCGGAGAGCCTGACACCCGAGGACTTCCACGCGCCCGACCATCGCTCCATCTACGGGGCGATGCTAGCGCTGCGCAGCAACGGCAAGGGCGTAGACCTCTTGACCCTGGCGGATGAGCTGTCCCGCCTGGGCAGACTGGACACCGTGGGCGGTTCCGTTCGGCTGGCGGAAATCGCAAGCCTGGGCTGCTTGGGGAACTTCCCGGAGCATCTGGGGATTCTCAAGGAGATGACCGCGCGCCGGAAGGTCATCGGCGTGGGCCTCGCGCTGTATGACGGCGGCCATGATCTTTCCGCCAACCTGCCCGACCTGGCTCAAATGGCCTGCAACCTCGGAGCCGCCGTCGTGGCGGGCAAGCCCCGCCTCGTGGTGGCGGACGCAGCGCAGCTCCTTTCCATGCAGTTGCCGCAGCGGGAATACTTCCTGAACCCCGTCATTCCACGCCAGGGCCTCGTGATGATCTACGCTCCGCGCGGCGTAGGCAAGACGTTCGTGGCCTTGACGCTGGCCTATGCCGTGGCGTCCGGGCAGCGGGTGTTCCGCTGGCAGGCTCCCCAGCCCCGCCGCGTGCTCTACCTGGACGGTGAGATGCCCGCCAGCACCATGCAGGAACGCCTGGCGGCCATCGTGACCGGTTTTGAACAGGAGCTGCCCGGCCCGGACTGGCTGCGCTTCATCACGCCGGACCTCCAAGGCATCGGAGCGCGAATGCCGAACCTGGCTACTCCCGAGGGGCAGGCGGCTCTGCTGCCCCACTTGGAAGGTGTGGACCTGGTTATTCTGGACAACCTGGCCACACTGGCGCGTGCTGGCCGGGAAAACGACGCCGAAGGCTGGTTGCCCGTACAGGAGTGGATGCTTGGCCTGCGCCAGCGCGGCCTGAGCGTCTGCCTGATTCACCACGCGGGCAAGGGCGGCCAGCAGCGGGGCACGTCCAGCCGGGAAGACGTGCTCGACACCGTGATAGCCCTGAAACGTCCGCCGGACTACCGGCAGGAAGAGGGCGCGCGCTTCGAGGTCCATCTTGAAAAGGCGCGGGGCATCTGCGGTGATGAAGCCAAGAGTTTCGAGGCCACGCTTGATGCCCAAGGCGAGGCCCTGGTCTGGCGTTGCAAGGACATAGAGGACGTGCGCCTTGCCCAGGTGCAGGCGCTGCATTCCGAAGGCATGACGGTCCGGGATATTGCCGAGGAAACGGGCATTGCCCGGTCCACCGTTCACCGGATGGTCAAGAAGCTGAAGGCGGCTTAGATGAGCGCCCCTACCCCGAGCGCTCCCCTGTCCCACTGTCCCATTCCCTATAGCGTGGGACAGTGGGACAAAACCCCAGAGCGTGGGACAGGCGGTGGGACAGGAAATGAGCCCGCCAGCCTGAAGGCGTTGGCCGCCAAGGTTTTGCTGTCTGTCCCGCGTGGGACAAATTATGGGACATTCCGTGAGACAGATAGAAAACAGGTGGGACAAAACGCAGATTTCGCGGCCAGTTTTGTCCCACCCCCAAAGCACTCCGCCCCGGGAGAAAACGGCTCTGACCGGAGCCCCATACGCGAAGACTCCGCTTCCATTCCTGCCGACGCCTCCAACCTGGAGGCACTGGCCGCGTTCGAGCGTGACCCGCGCGGGGTCATCGCCTGGCTTGGCCAGCAGAAAGAGGGGCAGCCCGCGCACCTGCTCCCGCGCTGGGCGGCTGCGATCCAGGCCGAAGCCCGGCGGCGGCTGGCGGAGATGGCGGAATTAACGCCCCTGAAACGTGCATTTTCCGCACTTTTGAGAAACCGCCCTGAACCCAAGCCCCGCCTTGGTTGCGCGTGTTTTTCAGGCATCAAACAGCTGCGTTAAGCCAAATGATTTCGATAAACCATCGGAGGGCGCATGGGCGGATATGGTTCGGGCCGGTCTGGAGGGAAGCAAACGACGGGGGATATGTTGCGCCTGGAGGTGCGGAGCCTGCATAGGGACGGCGTTTTTGACGCGGGAAAGGCCGGGCTCATTACCTGGACTCGCTGGGCTGACGGCAAATCCAGCGTTTCGTTTCAAGGCTTGGGCCACGCGCTGAAGTTGGTATTCCGCGTTCGGGTCAACGGCGGGGAGTGGCAGGCCGTGCAACGCCGTGTCCAGGGCCAGGCTCCGGCCCTGGCGGGTTTGGCTAGTAGATCACGTGCCAATCTTCGTTGGCAGGTTGATCGAGGTTGAGCAGGAGTCGCCCGATGGCAACGCCCATGGGCCTCAAGTCGATTTCGGACAGGACGACCTTCCCCCCCGGTTCATCTTTCTGATTCCACTTCGAATAGGTGATTTCCAAAGTGTTCATGCCTGGCGCGCTTTGCAATTCTTCGTGAAGCGTCAGCCAAGAGTGCAGCCACGGAGCGACAGGCATGTTGTCGAATTTATGAACGGCCTGGCCGTTGAACATGATGGAGATATCCTGGCCAGGGAGTTGGTTGTTCATCTGAAAGTCAAGCATGATCTTGCGAGACGTCACGGTGAAAAATTGAATTTGAGTTTGCGGCCCATCAGACCAGCGGAAAGCTTTGGGCAGAGTGGGTTCGATTTCTCCGATGCCTTGTTCGGAAGTCATCAAGGAATGAGAAGAAAATTCTTCGCCGGAGACTGTGTTGCAGTAGAATTGCAGCTTATTCAGGCGGAGAGTGCCGGATGGATTGCCAGTCATGGAAGGCGCGTTATGATCCGGCATGAGCTGAATTCGGAAGTCCATTTGTTCGAATGAATTCGCCCTGTGGACAATAAGTTTATTGTGCTGGGGTTCAGAGGCGCAGTTCAAAACACCACCGTCAATCCAATCTCCAGAGTCAAAGCGATACGAGATGCGAATAACATTCTTCGGATAGGTCGAGCTTGTGAAGATATCCACCGCAATGAAGTAGGGAGGTGCTTGGCCGGTCCCATTGCGGAGGGCGTATTGCAGGACGCCGGGGTTTTCGGGTCTGAAGGTGATCGCCGAGCTTTTAAAGTAGGGGTGGAACGTAATGTTTGAAACGGTGGAGGCATGTTTCAAGATGCCGCTGGGATCGCCGGACAGGGAAAGGGCATAGGGTAGGGACTGCATAACATGCTCGGAGCGCTTGTCGATTTCAAGCTGATAGAGCTTGGCCCGTCCGAAGGTGGCCAATTCTTGCGATCTGTCGGCGTACAGGACAAAATCTTCGTCTTTTCCGGCAAAGTCAATGTCGCTGAATCGCAGGAAATGCAGCTTGTAAAAGCGGTCTGCCGGGTTGTCGGTGTAGTTGCTGAAGCGTGTTCCTTCGCGTTCTTTCATATACCATTCAGTCGCATCAGCGTCATAGCCGTCCTGAAAAGTCCACAAGGCGTTGTCGTTGTTGTGTGCGAGAACGTCATGGGCCCATTGTTTATAGTGCCCTGTGTGGCTCCATTCGGCGTAAAAGCGATCATGATTCAAGGTCAGATGGAACAGGAAGAGCGCAAAACAGAAAGCCACGGCGAAGGTGATTGGCCAGGCTTTGCGTAACACAACGTCCAGTCCTGCGGCGATAAGCACCAGGGCGGCAGGAGCCAGTACGAACAGATGCCAAAAGTTAAAATAGCTGCCGTATTTGAAGGCGCACAGGATCGCGAGGGGAACAAGCAGGATGCAGAGCAGGTAGGTTGCTTCAATCTTGCCTTTTCTCCAAAGGGCTACCGTGCCGAGAACAAAGAGGATGCCAGCTACAACGTAAGCAGGCAAAGACTTGTCATTCCAGATGCACTCCAATAGTTTGCCGAAGTAGAGTGTAGCAGGCTGTAGATATGTTGCAGACATGACTTCGGATGCGGACGCATGGTAGAACAGATAAGCTGGAAGGACGGAGCAAATTCCGCCAGCGATGGCAATGCCAATGTTCCATGCGCGGTTTTCACGTCGCATTGCACAGATGATGAGAATGACTGCATAGCTTGAAGCGGAAAAGAGGAATGTCGAGTAATGCCAAAGTCCCAAAATGGCGTTGAAAACGACCAGCTTCAAAAGGTCATTGCGTGATTTACTTCTGATGAATGACACGCCGAAGTACAGTGTAATGCAACTCAGCATAAAGATAATCGTATACGGCCTGACTTGTCTTGAGAGCAGGACGTGATACGGAGAGACGGCAAGAATCGCCGCTGCGATGATGCCAGCAGTTTTGCCTTTCAAAACCAAGCCGAGTCTGTAAATAGCAAAGACAGAAACAGCCCCTGCCAACGCCGAAAGAATGCGTAATACAGTGTCTGATTTCCCGAGGAAACAAATCGCCTTGATTAGTAGATAGTAGTATGGCGGGTGAAAGTCCTCAAGCCTTGCTCGTTCCAAGATATAAGCAATCGGCTTTGATGCGATAAGTGGGACAAGCATTTCGTCCCACCACATCGAAGGCGTGCCGATGGCATGGAAGCGTAAAACGAATGTCATGCCAATTATTGCTATTAAGGCAAGTCTTTCAGCAGTCTTTAAATTGTCATCAAGGCCAGTCTTCATCGGTTCCACCTGCAAAATACAAACTAAATAAGCATCGCAACATAACATTTGCTCCGTAATTCAATCACTGTCAAGCATCTTATGCTATCGTGACGTCACGTTACGGGCGCGGCTTGGCGCGACCGTCCTGGAGTGCGAGAGGGGGTGCCGGGCCAAATACGCGCTTGCGGCGGCCCTGAAAAACAAGATCGCCCGGCTGCGCCTCCAATCCCTCAAGGAGACTATCAAACGCTGCTCTTCGCGCCGCAAGCCAAGGTGGAAACCCGCTTCGACTACGGTTTCCGCTTCCTGCCGGACGCCTACCCGCAAAACCTGCCCGCCTACGCCGGGCGCTTCGATTTCCGCAAGCACTTCTACCCCGTGATCCGCGACCTGAAAAACAAGGGGGAAGAGTTCCAGTGCGCCCAAATCATTGACGCACACCCCAAGGTGAAATGGTGGGTACGGAACCTGGACAGCTTCCCCAAGACGTCATTCTGGCTGCCTCTTTCCAACGGCCATAAATTCTACCCGGATTTCGTGGCCCTGCTCGAAGATGGCCGGATCATGGTTGTGGAATACAAGGGCGCGCACCTGGAGGCTGGAGACCAGGACAAGAAGAACATGGGCGAACTGTGGGAAAGCAAAAGTGACGGCAAGGCCCTCTTCTGGTGGGCGACCATGAAAGAAGCCACGACGGGCCGGGACATGATGGCTCAAATCAAGGCAAAGATCGGCTAGCAGGACAAGCGCCCAGCGATGCCCGGCATCAACTGTTCGGCCCGCACTCTTTCAGGGGCGGGCCGTTCGCTTTCCTAGCTCGACCCGATCCGGGTTGCCAGAACGACCCACGGAAGCATATTGCCAAACTGTTCCCCGTTGATGGCCTGTCAGACGCACAGACCCCGGCCTCTGGCCGAATAGGCGGACGTTGCGCACCGCACGGGGAGCATTCCACTTTGGCCCGTCCTCTTCCGAGGGCGGGCCTTTTACATTCGGGGCTTGTGCATAACTATACGGAACGATTCCATCCCCCCGCATCTGCATAGACAGGGCGAGGTTGGTAAAAGTTGGTCGCTGGCAGCCTAGGCACAGGAGCGGGACAGAACGGACAAGGGGCGGGTCAAATGTCTGGAGCCGTCGTGCCGTAGACCGGATGCGCTCCCATTTCTTCGCGCGTGCAAAATGAAAATCGGGGAGGGGGGGCAAATGTCTGGGCGTCCCCAAATCTGGACCGACTGCGTAATTCCACGCGTAGTTTTGTATTAATTTGGGGGTAAAAAGTGACCAGCAATAGGGACAACCACCCTGCCCACCGGTGTGGGGTTTTGTGCGGAAAACCGTGGGCGTGTGGGGAAGAGTGTGGGGAAAGAAAAAGGGACTTACGGCGTTTCTTCCGTAAGTCCCTGTTTTTCTTTGGCGTCCCCAAGGGGATTTGAACCCCTGTTAACGGCGTGAAAGGCCGTCGTCCTGGACCAGGCTAGACGATGGGGACGCGCTATGTGAGTTGGCTGGGGGACTAGGATTCGAACCTAGGTTGATGGAGTCAGAGTCCATAGTCCTGCCGCTAGACGATCCCCCAGCGCGGCGGAGAAGCGTTCCTATGCCGCTCGCCCCGGAATGTCAACACTCTTGCGCACATTTTTTGTTTCCCCTAGCCTCGGGGCATGTGCTTCACACGTAAACAACTCCATCCGCGCGCCCTGCAATGGCTTTTACCGCTGGCCATGGGCCTCATGCTGGCGATGGCCCTTTGCGGCTGCGCCTCCCACGCGCCCAAGCCCGCGGGCAAGGGCACGCAGCGCCCCTACACCATCAAGGGCCATACCTATCGCCCCCTGGCCAGCGCCGACGGCTACCAGGAGGAGGGCCTGGCCTCCTGGTACGAACCGGGCTGGTTCTCCGGAAAGACCACTGCCAATGGCGAGCGCCTGCACTCGGGCGACCTTACCTGCGCCCACAAGGTGCTGCCCATCAACACCATGGTGCGCGTGACCAACCTGGAGAACTCCCGCTCGGTGGTGGTGCGCGTCAACGACCGGGGGCCTTTCGTGGCCGGGCGCTGCGTGGACCTGACCCCGGCCGGGGCCAAGGCCCTGGGCTTCCACGGCCGGGGCACCACCAGGGTGCGCCTGAGCACCGAGGGCGACGTGCCCGGCATGAAGGAGGGCCAGCTGCCCGGCCCCTTCACGGTCCAGGTGGGGGCCTTCGCCGTCACCGCCAACGCGGAGCGGCTCAAGGCGCGCATGACCGCGCGCGGCTACCCGGACACCCGCATCCAGCAGGGAGACCAGACCGGCGTGATGCTCTGGCGGGTGCAGGCGGGCTCCTTCCCTACCCTGGCCGAGGCCCAGGCCGCGCAGGAGCGGCTCTCCGCCGACTTCCCGGACTGCTTCGTGCTCGCCAGGGACTGAGCTGCGACCGGGAGGGGTATAACGAGCAACGCCGGGAGGCCGGGGCCGCCGCACGTTTTGCCCTGGGGACGGGGGTATGCGCCTTTGCCCGAGGGCTCGCGGCTCCAGGCATGGGGTCGCGCCAGCCAAAGATTCCCCACGCCCCAAGCATCCCGGAAAGGGAATCCAAAGGGCGAAGCCTTTTGGCCGCCGGAGGCTTTCCCCGGGGTGCTACCGCGTGTTTGAAGAGGGCCTCCGGCGGCCAAAGGGGCTTCGCCCCTCTGGACTCCCGCATTGCTTCGCTGCGGGTTGGGCGGACGCGTCGGTTGAGAGGGCGACAAGGCGGGCGCGGCATGTGCCTGAGCACCACGGCGCGCACCTCAAGAGCGCGCCCGTGGCGTGCGGAGGGCATGCGGGGGCGATGGAGCGCGGGCGGCATCCCTTAGGGGGAAACCGCCCGCCCTGAAGCTCCTTGCGGGAAGGGGCTAGAGTTCTTCGTCCGGGTTGAGCTCAGCCCGGAACTTGCGCGAGAGGCGGAACACCACCACCTTGCGCGGCGGCAGCACGATGGAGTCGCTGGTCTGGGGGTTGCGGCCTTTGCGGGCGCGCTTGTCATAGGCGTCGAACTTGCCGAAGCCGGAGATAAGCAGGGAGTTGTCCCGCTTGATGGCCTGCTTCATGATTTCGAGCAGGTTGTCCACCAGGACTTTCACTTCCGCCCGGTTCTTTTCGGTCTTTTCGTAGATGTAATCCACGATTTCAGCTTTCGTGAGGGTCTTCCCGCTCATGGCGTCCTCCAGGGGCGTCGAGGGGTTATCGGATATAAGACGCTATCTTCCGGGCCAATTCGCTCATTTCGTCGATGTTTGCGTAGCTCTTCTGGGGCCACAGGCTTAAGCCGTCGCCCTCGAAGCGGGGAATCAGGTGCCAGTGGGCGTGGAAAACCATCTGCCCGGCGGAAGCCCCGTTGTTCATGCCCAGGTTCATGCCGGTCGCGCCCAGCGCCCCCTTGAACGAAGCGCCCACGGCCTGTACGGCTTCGAGCAGCTGCGCGCCCAGGGCGGGGGGCAGATCGTAGATGTCGGCGTGGTGCGCCTTGGGAATCACCAGCGTGTGGCCCTTGTTCACGGGGGCGATATCCAGGAAGGCGAGAACCGCGTCGTTCTCGTAGACCTTGGCGCAGGGTATTTCCCCGCGTACGATCTTACAAAAGAGGCAATCGGCAGACATGGGCACCTCGAATCGAAGCCGCTGGCGTTCCACCAGCACTATAACCATTTGGTAGCTTGGGAGATTTTTTTTTGCAAGAGGGAATTCAAAACAAGTGCCCTCGTGGGGCCTCCCTGAAGTTCGCCCACCCCGCGCCAAGCAAGGCCAGGCCTCGCATCCTGCCGGTATTCCTACCTTTGGCCGGTTGCCCGGGGCGCTGCCTTTTCTGCGCCCAGCACGCCCAGACCGGCGTGAAGACCACCTCGCTGGAGCAGGCCCTCGCATTTCTGGAACAAAACCTGGAGGCTGCCCGGCCGGACGCCCCCCTGGAGGTCGGCTTCTACGGCGGCACCTTCACGGGCTTGCCTGAAGCGTGGATGGAACGCTTCCTGGCGGCCGCGAGACCGCACCGCGAACGCGGCGCGGTCTCAGGCGTGCGCTGCTCCACCCGGCCGGACCGCGCCCCGGCGGGACTGCTGCGCGCGCTGGCCGCGCAGGGGCTGGACAGGGTGGAACTGGGCGTGCAAACCTTCAGCGAACACGCGCTGCGCCTCGCCCAGCGCGGCCACGGGGCGGAAGCCTCGCTCGCGGCCTGCCAGGCGGTGCGGGAGGCGGGGCTCGGTCTGAGCCTGCACCTGCTGCCCGGCCTGCCCGGGCACACCCCCGAGGATTTCAGCCGGGATGTGGAACAGACTGTGGCGCTGGGCCCCGAGGCCGTGCGCCTGCACCCCTGCCTGGTGCTGGCAGGCACGGGGCTGGAGCAGCTCTGGCGCGCGGGCGGGTATGAACCCTGGAGCCTGGAGCGGGCCATCGCGGCCTTGGCCCCTGCGGTGCTGCGCTTCTGGCGCGCCGGAATTGCCGTGACGCGCATCGGCCTGGCCCACGAGCCGGACCTGGAGGCCGCCGTGCTGGCCGGGCCCACCCACCCGGCTCTCGGCATGCGGGTTCGAGCCCTGGCCCTGCACAGGCATGTGGAGGAGTTGCTGGGCGGCAGGCGCGCCGACAGTCTGCGCGCCCCGGCGAGCGCCAGCGGCGGCTTCTGGGGCCACGCCAGGGAGTTGGCGGAGCCGTATGCCGGGCTGGGCCTGGAGCGCGAGCGCGTGTATTTTGAAGACAGGGACGATTTCCAACTGGACGTGCAAAATGACTGATACCGGCAGCTACGTTCTGCGCGCCCGGCGCGTGCTGACTTCTCCCGACGCTCCCATCATCGAGGACGGCGCGATCATCGTCTGCGGCGGCCTCGTGGCCGATACCGGCCCCTGGCGCGAGCTCAAGGCCCGGGCTCCGGCCGACGTGCGCGACATGGGGGCCGCCACCCTGGTGCCCGCGCCCGTCAACGCCCACTGCCACCTGGAGCTTTCCCACCTTGGCCTGCCGCCCGTGCTCGGCGCGGGCTTCCTGGAGTGGGTGCGCTGGCTCATCGCCCAGCCCGTAGGGGAATTCTCCCCGGACGCCGTGCGCGCCGCCGTGAGCCAGATGGAGGCCGTCGGCACGGCCGCCGTGGCCGACATCGCCACGCGCAAAGGCGCGGAAGTGGCCGCCGTGCTGAAAACCGCGCCGCTGGATTACGTTATCCAACACGAAGTGTTCGGTTATTCGTATGACGATTCGTCCATCACGCCCAGCCCCGGCGGCAGCCTGGCCGGGCACGCGCTCTACTCCACCGCCCCGGAGGCACTGCGCCGGGCCAAAGCCTGGGACTCGGCCCACGGCAAGGCCTTCTCCCTGCACCTGGCCGAGCACGAGGGCGAGGTCGAGCTGCTGGCCCAGGGCTCGGGAGCCTTCGCGGACTTCATGCGCCAGCGCATCCTGCCCCCCACCTTCGCCGCACCGGGGCTCAGCCCCGTGGCCTGGGCCGCCGAACTGGGCCTGCTGGACCAGTCCACCCTGGCGGTGCACGCCGTGCATCTCTCCGGGCAGGACATCATCCGGCTGGCCGCCAGCCGGGCGACCGTCTGCCTCTGCCCCCGCTCCAACGCGGTCATCGGCGTGGGGCGGGCCTCTGTACGGGCGCTCCTGGACGCGGGCGTGCCCTGCTGTCTGGGAACCGACTCCCTGGCCTCCGCCCCGGACCTGGACATCTGGGCGGAACTGGCGGCCCTGCTGGAGTTCTGCCCTATTACCCTGCGCGAATCCGTGGGCTTGCTTGCAACCAACGCAGCCCGGGTGCTCGGCTTCGCCCGCCTGGGGGCGCTTACACCCGGCAAAGCCGCGCGCGCGGCCGTTTTGCCCTCCGCGCTGGAGCGAGCACTGCGCGATTGACGCCCGGCCGAATCCTATGGAAAATGGCGGGTGCATATTTCGGCCACCCCCACCATCCCCAAGGAGCCCTATGACCTGGCCACACAAGGATCTTCTCGACGTCACCCAGCTTTCCAGGGCGGATGCCCTTGAAATCCTGAGGGCGGCCAAGTCCTTCCAGGAGATCAACTCCCGGCCCGTGAAGAAGGTGCCCATCCTCAAGGGCAAGTCCGTGATCCTTTTCTTCGCGGAACCTTCCACCCGCACCAAGACGAGCTTCGACGTGGCGGGCAAGCGCCTCTCCGCGGACACCTTCTCCCTGGCCAAGAGCGGCAGCTCGCTGGTCAAGGGCGAGTCCCTCAAGGACACGGTGCTCACCCTGCAGGCCATGAAGCCCGACGGCATCGTCATGCGCCACAACATGAGCGGGGCGGCCCAGTTCATCGCCGAGCGGCTTGATTGCGCCGTCATCAACGCCGGCGACGGCTGGCACGCCCACCCCACCCAGGCCCTGCTGGACGCCTTCACCCTCACCGAGCGCTGGGGCGGCGTTGAAGGCAAGACCGTGCTCATCCTGGGCGACGTGGCCCACAGCCGGGTGGCGCGCTCCAACGTGCATCTGCTGCGGCTGCTGGGCGCAAACGTGCGCCTGTGCGGCCCGCGCACGCTCATGCCCCACGCGGTGAAAAGCTGGAACGTGCCCGTGTTCAACGACCTGGACGAGGCCGTGCGCGGCGTGGACGCCGTGATGTGCCTGCGCCTCCAGTTGGAGCGCCAGCAGGCCGGGCTGCTGCCCGACGTGCGCGAGTACTCCCGCCGCTACTGCATGAACATGGCGCGCCTGGCCAAGGCGGCCAGGAACTGCGTGGTGCTGCACCCCGGCCCCATCAACCGCGGCTGGGAGATCGCCTCGGACTTGGCCGACGCCCCGGAGAGCCTCATCCTGGACCAGGTGTCCTCGGGCGTGGACGTGCGCATGGCGCTGCTCCACCTCTATCTCACCCGCAAGGAACGCAAGGAGTAGCCCGTGTCTCAAGCTGATCTCGTGGTGCGCCGGGCCGCGCTTGCGCAGGCCCCTCAGGACTATGTGGACCTGTTCGTGGCCAAGGGCCGCGTTCTGGGCGTGTTCCCCTCCGGCTCGCAGCCCGCGCCCGAAGGGGCCAAGGTGGTGGAGGCCGAGGGGCTTCTGCTGCTGCCCTCCCTCACCGACGTGCACGTGCATCTGCGCGAGCCCGGCCAGGAGTGGAAGGAGACCATCGCCACCGGCCTGGCCGCGGCCGCCAAGGGCGGCTTCGGCAGCGTGATGTGCATGGCCAACACCGACCCCGTCAACGACCAGGCCCCCATCACCGAAACCATGCTGGACAAGGCAGCCCGCTCCCACCCGCGCGGGCCGAGGCTCTACCCCGTTGGCGCGCTCACCGTAGGACTCGAGGGCAAGATCCTGGCCCCCATGGAGGAGCTGAAGACGGCCGGCTGCAAGGCCTTCTCCAACGACGGCCGGCCCGTGTCCGACTCCGAACTGTTTCGCCGCGCCCTGGAATACGCCTCCGACCTGGGCGTGCCCGTCATCGACCACTGCGAGGACCCCTGGCTGGCCCCGGCCACCGGCGTCAACGAGGGCGTGGTCAGCGCCCGCCTGGGCCTGCGCGGCAACCCCGACATCAGCGAGGCTATCCAGGCCGCGCGCGACTGCCTGCTGGCCGAATACCTGAACGTGCCGGTGCATCTGGCGCACATCAGCTCCAGGCGCAGCGTGGAGATCATCCGCGCGGCCAAGGCCAAGGGCGCGCCCGTGACCGCCGAAACCTGCCCGCACTACCTGATCCTCACCGAGGAGGCCTGCGAGGGCTACAACACCAACGCCAAGGTCAACCCGCCCCTGCGCACCGGTGAGGACAGGCAGGCCCTGCTGGCCGCCCTTGAGGACGGCACCATCGACGCCCTGGCCACGGACCACGCCCCCCACGCCGCCCACGAGAAGGAGACCCCCTTCGACGAGGCCCCCAACGGCATCTCCGGGCTTGAAACGGCCCTCTCAGTCACCTGGGAGCTGGCCGCGCGCGGGGAGCTGTCAGTCGAGGCCCTGATCCGCGCCTGGTGCCAGCGCCCGGCCGAGATCTTCGGCCTGCCGCTGAACCGCTTCCAGCTCGGCGACCCTGCGGACTTCATCCTTTTCGACCCCAACGCCCGCTGGAAGGTCACGCCCCAGGCGCTCCTGTCCAAGGGCAAGAACACCCCGCTGCTGGGGCGCGAGCTGACCGGCGTGGTCAAAGCGCTCTACGTGGCGGGCAAACACGTTTCGTAACATCCGGAGTGTTCATGAGCCAGCCGTTCAAAGACGCCGTCGCTATCTGCAAGGCCATCATCCGCAACGGGTACGACGCCTACGTCATCAACGCCAAGCTCCAGAAGAGCCTGCTGACCGCCGACGCCCAGCCCGAGCTGGACATCTGCACCGACGTGGCCTTCGACGAATTGCAGAAGCTGATCCCCAACGTGGAGCGCGACGGGGGCGACAGCTTCGCCCGCGTGATCGAGGGCGACACAGTCCTGCATTTCTACCAGTCCAACAGTGCCGACGCCTCCCACCCCGAGGAGTGCCTCGTGCGCCTAACCCCCCGCCTGGCCAAGACCCTGGCCGAGCGCGAGAACATGCCCGACTACTTCGCCTGCCCCTACATGCCCACCGTGGAAGACCCCCACGACGGCTTCGCGGACTTCTCCGAGGGCGTGGTGCGCTTCAAGGGCATCCAGGACCAGACCCTCAAGCAGGACTACCTGCGCGCGGTGCGCGCCATGCGCTTTTCCGCCAACTTCGGCCTGCCCATCGGCCCCAACACCTGGATGGCCATCCTGCGCGGCGGCCAGCGCGTGCTGGACTACGTGCCCGTCTCCGAGATCATGAACGAGTGGCGCAAGGTCGAGGCCGAGAACATGCACGTGTTCGTGCGTCTGCTCTACGAATCCATGATCCTGCACGCCCTGCTGCCCGAGGTGGCCGCCCTGGCGCGCATCAAGCAGAAAAAGAACGAGACCGAGGACGAATCCGTCTTCGACCACACCCTCGAGGTCATGCGCCATTACCCCGAGGAGCTGCCCTACGACTGGTTCGGCACCCTGGCCTGCCTCTTCCACGACGTGGGCAAGCTCTACACCGCCGAGATCGTGGACGGTAACTGGACCTTCCACCAGCACCACCGCGTGGGCGCCAAGGTGGTCCGCAAGATCCTGGCCCGGCTGTGCATGGCCCCGGACGAGATGGAGCTGATCTGCCACCTGGTGCGCCAGCACATGCGCTTCCACTTCATGCTCACGGACAAGGGCATCCGCCGCTTCAAGAGCCTGGACGAGTACCCGCGCCTGATCGAGCTGGCCCGCGCCGACATCAAGGCCCGCAACGGCAACTACAAGGAATTCAACCACAACCTCAAAATGCTCGACCGCACGGAGATCCGCGAGGAGGAGCTCGAGCCGCTGCTCAACGGCAACGAGATCATGACCATCCTCTCCATGCCCCCCGGACCGGGCGTTGGCATCATCCGCGACGCCCTGCTCAAGGCCCAGGTCATGGGCGACGTGGCCACCGTGGAGCAGGCCGTGGACTTCGTGAAGAAGTACACCGCACGGGAGCAGCTCAAGGGATGACCGATACCCAAGGGAAGCCGAATCTTCTGGATTTGAACTTCCATCAGCTTGAGGACTTCATCGTCGGGCTCGGGGAGAAACCTTTCCGGGCCCGACAAGTCTGGCAGTGGCTCTGGCAGAACGCCGTGGCCTCCCCGCAGGAGATGACCAACATCTCCAAGGATCTCCGCGCCCGCCTGGAGGAGTCCTCCTGCATCGTGCTGCCCAGGGTGGCCAAGCGCCTGCAAAGCTCCGACGGCACGGTGAAGTTCGTGCTGGAGCTTGCAGACGGCGCCCAGATCGAGACGGTGCTCATCCCTGAGAAGACCCACATCACCCAGTGCCTCTCCAGCCAGGCCGGGTGCGCCATGGGCTGCACCTTCTGCAGCACGGGCACCATGGGCCTCAAGCGCAACCTGACCCACGGGGAGATCCTGGGCCAGATCCTGCTGGCCCGGGCCGACCTGGAGGCCTCCGGCAGCGCGCTTCGGCTGCGCAACCTGGTGTTCATGGGCATGGGCGAGCCTCTGCTCAACTTCGAGCACCTGGTCAACGCGTTGGAGTCGCTGCGTCACCCGCAGGGGCTGGATATCTCGACGCGGCGCATCACGGTCTCCACCGTGGGCATCGTGCCGGGCATCCTGGAGTTCGGGCGCACGGGCCTGGGGTCGCTTGCCGTGTCGCTGCACGCCCCCACGCAGGAGCTGCGGGCCAGGCTCATGCCCAAGGCCGCGCGGTTGCCGCTGGACAAGCTCATGGAGATTCTGCGGCAGTACCCGTTGGCCCATCGCGAGAAGCTGACCTTCGAATACGTGTTGCTGGGGGGAGTGAACGATCGCGCGGAACACGCCAGAGAGCTGGTGCGGCTCATGTCCCACGTGAAGGGCAAGGTGAATTTGATCGCCTACAACCCGTCGCCCGGGCTGCCTTACGAGGCCCCGGACCCGGCGGACGTGGAGGCGTTCCAGAAGATCCTGTGGGACAAGTCGGTGACGGTGACCCTGCGCAAGAGCAAGGGGAAGGATATCTTCGCCGCCTGCGGGCAGCTGGTGACGGCGAGCGAACGCGGCGACGACTAACGAAGATTGAAAGGGGTTGGACGAAGGGGGCGCCGCCCCCTGGCCCCCGCCGGGGGGAGTGCCTCCCCCCGGACCCCGGCGACGGGTTTCCGATCGGGCGACGCCCCTCAGGAGATCGACGCGAAGCGGAAATGGATTCCAAAGGGGGAACCCCTTTGGCGGGAGAGCCCGAGAGGGCAGCGCCCTCTCGGTCCGATATTCACTTCTCCGGCTTCACCGCCGCAAACACCATCCCCATAGTCACCCTGGAGCTCTTGAACCCGCTCTCGCCCAGGCTCACAGCCTCCACAAACCCTATCTCACCAAGCATGGCCAGGAACTCCGTTCCCGGTATGGCGCCGCCCTGTCACCTGAACCAGGAGAGCGCGGCCTCCTCCTCGCTCATGGGCGGCGGCCCGACCAGCATCTGGTCCGCCACCTGGAGCCTACCGCCGGGCTTCAGCACCCGGTATGCCTCCTGGAGCGCCTCGCGCTTGTCCACCACCAGGTTGTAGACCCCGCTGGAGATCACCATGTCGAAGCTCCCGTCCGCGAAGGGCAGGGCCTCGGCCACGCTGCTCACGAATTGAGCCTCCACGAATCCGCAGGCCTCGCGGTTGCGGCAGGCCCGCTCAAGCATGGGGAACGACCGCTCCACCCCGCAGGCCAGGCCCTCCGGGCCGACCAGGGCTGCCGCAACGAGCGTGTCCACGCCCGCGCCGCAGCCCACGTCCAGCACGCTTTGCCCCGGCGCGGGCAGCCCGGCCTTGAAGGGGTTGCCCACGCCGCAGAAGAAGCGGCGCACCTCCCCCGGGATGTGGGCGTACCAGCCCGGCTCGTAGCCCAGGCCGTCCAGGCCGGCTTGCCCCGTGGGGTACTGGAACTGCCCCTCCGGGGCCGAGGCCACGGAGCGGTACTTCTCGTCCAGGGTCGCCGCGATGCGCTCGCGCTGCTGGGTGCTCAGTTTCATGATTCACGTCTATAACCAGGCACACGGCTTATCAAGAAAATCTATCGCCAAGAACGATTCTTGCCATTTTTGGTAAACCGCTTATTTTACAAGGCACAGAACCCAAGGAGCTTTTCATGAGCATCGAATCCGCCAAGGCATACATGCAGCGCATGCGCGACGACCCGGAGTTCCGCCGCAAGGTCAACCAGTGCGAGGACGCCGAGTGCAACTGGGCCTTCATCCGCGAGAACGGCTACGACTTCGACATCGACGAGTTCAAGCTGGCCCAGAAGGAAGTCTACGAAGTCCACGGAACGGACCAGCTGCCCAAGAAGGACTGATCTTCCGCCCGGGGTCTCCATCGGACTGGGAGCCCCGGGCGCACCCTGAACCGCCCCGCTCCGCCCGCGCCCAGTTGCTGCGCCAGGCCCCGGCAACCCTGCCCGGGCAGGAGGCGCTCTCCACGCGCCACCCGCCCCTTTCCATCCGGGCCGTCCGCCCGGCAAGGCGTCCGGCCCCGAAGCCCCGCTGGCGCGGCGTTTGACCGCACGCGCCTTTTTCCCTATTGCCTCCTGGTTAACCCAAAAGGTGAAAAGGACGCACGCATGAGCGACAACGCCAAAGAGCATCTGGACTTCATCCGCACCATCGTCTCCGAGGATCTGGCCTCGGGCAAGCATACCGCCGTGGCCACCCGCTTCCCCCCGGAGCCCAACGGCTACCTGCACATCGGCCACGCCAAGTCCATCTGCCTCAACTTCGGCGTCGCCAAGGAGTACGGCGGCACCTGCAACCTGCGCTTCGACGACACCAACCCCACCAAGGAGGAGCAGGAGTACGTCGACGCAATCCAGGCCGACGTGCGCTGGCTGGGCTTCACCTGGGACGACCGCATGTATTTCGCTTCCGACTACTTCGGGAAGCTCTACGAATACGCCGAACTGCTCATCAAGAAGGGCCTGGCCTACGTCGACGACCAGACCGCCGAGCAGATCCGCGAGACGCGCGGCACCTTGACCGAGCCGGGCCTGAACAGCCCCTGGCGCGACCGCACGGTCGACGAGAACCTGGACCTCTTCCGCCGGATGCGCGCGGGCGAATTCCCCGACGGGGCGCGGGTGCTCAGGGCCAAGATCGACATGGCCTCGCCCAACATCGTCATGCGCGACCCCACGCTCTACCGCATCCGCCACGCGCACCATCACCGCACCGGCGACGAGTGGTGCATCTACCCGATGTACGACTACACGCACTGCATCTCCGACGCGATGGAGGGCATCACCCATTCCATCTGCACCCTGGAGTTCGAGAACAACCGCGAGCTCTACGACTGGGTGCTGGACAACCTGCCCGTGCCCGCCCGGCCCCGGCAGTACGAGTTCGCGCGCCTGAACCTGACCTACATGGTCATGAGCAAGCGCAGGCTGATCCAACTGGTGGAGGAGGGCTACGTCACCGGCTGGGACGACCCCCGCATGTCCACCCTGCAGGGCATGCGCCGCAGGGGCTACACGCCCGAATCCCTGCGCATGTTCGCGGAGCGCATCGGCGTGGCCCGCGCGGCCAACACCGTGGAGATCGAGATGCTGGAGGCCTGCCTGCGCGAAGACCTGAACGACCGCGCGCCCAGGGCCTTCGCCGTGCTCGACCCCGTGAAGGTGGTCATCCGCAACTACCCCGAAGGCCAGACCGAGACCTTCGAGTGCCCCAACCACCAGGAAAAGCCCGAGCTGGGCACGCGCAGCATCCCCTTCTCGCGCGAGCTCTACATCGAGCGCGACGACTTCAGGGAAGTGCCGCCCAAGGGCTACCACCGCCTCTCCCCCGGCAAGGAGGTGCGCCTGCGCCACGCCTACTACGTCACCTGCGTGGACGTGGTGAAGGACCCCAAGACCGGCGAAGTCACGGAGATCGTCTGCGAGTACGACCCCAAGACCAAGGGCGGGTGGTCAGACGACGGCCGCAAGGTCAAGGGCACGCTGCACTGGGTTTCTGCCCGGCACGCCGCCTGGGCCGAGGTGCGCCTTTACGACCGCTCCTTCGTCAAGGCCGACCCCATGGACGTGGAGGAAGGCAAGGATTTCAAGGACTACATCAACCCCGAGGCCCTGAAGACGCTCCCGGCCTGCCCGGTGGAGCCGAGCCTGGCCCTTGCCAAGCCCGAGGACTTCTTCCAGTTCGAGCGCCTGGGCTACTTCGTGGCCGACAGGCGCGACCACGGGCCGGACAGGCTGGTGTTCAACCGCAGCGTGGGCCTGCGCGACTCCTGGGCCAAGCAGGAAAAGAAAAGCTAGACAATAAGGCGGGCCGCCGGGTGCGCACCCGGCGGCCCGGCCCACCGCCCGGCGTGTGAGTCCGGGCCTCATCGCCACCTATTGCACGCCGCCATGCCAAGCACACGCCCCAATGAATCAGGCCGGTTTTACAGCCTCCTGCTGTACGCCGTGCTGGCTTGCCTGCTTCTGATCTGCACCCACGGGCTGGATACCCTCAGCATCGACTGGGACCAGACCCTCGTGCTCATCATGTCCCGGACGCCCCTGTCCTACATCTGGCACTGGGCCGCCAGCGTGGAAATGCACCCGCCCTACTACCACTACCTGATCAAGGCCGCGTCCACGGTCATGGACCAGCCCGCCTTCTTCAGGCTCATTTCAACGGCTGCCTTCCTGGCCACGGTGGCCCTGGTGTACGCCACCGGGCGGGATTTCATCTCCAGGCCGGCCGGCATGATCGCCGCCCTGCTCATGGCGGCCTCCCCCTTGGCCAGGGGCAGCGGGGATATGATCCGCCCCCATGCCCTGTCGGTCCTGTTCGTGTGCGGGGGCATGTATTTCCTTCTGCACTGGTTCCGCCGCCGCTCGCTGAAACACCTGGCGGGCTTCACCCTGTGCAATGCCCTGGGCGTGATGTGCCATTACATGTCCGCGGTGCTTGTTGTGGGCTTCGCCGTGGTCGTCCTTCTGGAGCTGCTGCGCACACGTACCCTCACCAAGGCCACGTTCGGCCTGTTCGCTCTCTCTTTCGCCTTCTCGGCCCTGCCGGTGCTTCCGTTCATCTCGGTCGTGCTTAAGGGGGGTGCGCTCGTCAATTCGAACTCCAGCCGCATCGACATCCTAGCACCCATCACCCTGGCCTACAGGCAGGTCCTCGAATTCAGCCTCCCCTGGCCCGCGCTCGCTGGGCAGCCATATTTCCCTGCGGTGCTGCTGCTGTGCGCCGCCGCCCTGGCCTACCCCTTCACCCGCTGGTGCACGCGGGCCCCCCACGTGCTTCGCCACCTGGCTCTGGCGTTCGCTCTGCCCGGGGTGATTCTGCTCATCCTCAAACACGGTTACGTGGTCTACCGCTATGTCCAGCCCCTGGTGCCCTTCCTGGCCCTGTTGCTGGGGGCCCTGGCGGCCAGGCTCTTGCCGGGGCGGGCCGCGCCGGCGGTCATCGCCTTCCTGGCCGCCCTGCTGCTGATCCCGCCGGCCGTGCACCGGCTTTCCGGTGGCGACATCCTCGACCCGGCCCAATGCGGCGAGTGCGAACGCCAACTGGCCGCGGCCATGGCCCAGCGCCTCACCAGGACGGACATCATGGGCATGAGTTCCGACGATGCCTGGAACGCGCTGGAGTACTTCTACGCCAACAACGTGCGCCGCAACTACATGGTGGAGAACAGCGCCACGCCCCAGGACCCGTCCGCCGGTTTCGCCCTCTACGGCGACGCCTTTTTCGGCGCTTCGGCCCAGGCGCTGGCGCGGCAACTCGGCCCGCCAACGCACGAGGAGCTCATCGGCGGGAAACGCCTGCTCCAGTGGCGGATCCCCAGGGACCCCTCCCCCGCCGTGACCTCCCTGCCCTACCGGCGCGCCGTCTCCATGACCCCCGGCGACTTCATTTCAAAGACTTCCGCCTGGAACAGCGTTCAATTCGCCTCCAACTTCGGCGACGGGGTCTGCCCCACGCGCGTGGGCGAGCCCAGCCGCGTGAGCTACGACTTCAGCGAACAGACCGGCAGCTTCCCCCAGCTCATCTCCTGCCGCATCGATTACGAAATTGCAGGCAAGGGCAACAGCCTCAGGGTGCTGGCCCGCTTCGACGACGAACCGGAGTGCACGGCCTTCGTCACGGCCTGGCCCGACCCACTCCGCTCGGCTTTCATCACCATTCCCCGCGACAAGGCCTACAAAACCCTGCGGCTGACCGTCGAGCTCACGGCCATGCCCCTGACGCCCGTCTATCCGGGCCTCAATTTCTCAACCGTCAGGCTCATGGGTTTTTCCGCCGGTTTCCACGGCTACGGGGAGCCCCTGCTCGCCGGGTATCCGCGCGCCTACCTGCAGGACCTCAGCCAGAGCTACCTGCGCCTCGACCACGGAAAACGCGTGCCAGTGGCGCTCACGGTTGAGCCCGCCCCCGGGGGTGAAGCCCCTGTCGTGGCGCAGGGCGAAGGCTTCACCTACGCCACCCCCGGGGGGGACCGCATCGCGTCCATGCGGTTCAGGCTGTCGGAGCCCGTCAACTACCTGGCCTTCTCCCCGCGCGTCAGCGGCGTCGGCTCTCGGGTGCGGCTGCTGCTGGAACACGAGGGCGAGCCGGAAACGCCACTTTTCGACCTCCTGGGCACAGGAGACGGCTGGACCCCCATCGGAGCGGACTATCTGGTCCGGCTGCCCGCCCCGCTTCCAGCCGGTACGGTGCTGCGCGCCGAGCTCACCGGGGTCGAAAGCCAGCTATTCGCCAGGGATGGTTCGTATTTTCACCGTTTCGCCAGGTGAACCCGCGTGCTAGCCCTCCGCAAGCCGCTTGCGCGCTCCCCGATTCCACGTATGGAATGACATCATGTACTGGGACCGAAGCGACCTTGAACTCTACGAGCGTTGGCTGGCCACCCCGCGCGGGGCCTACGCCTTCGCCCAGGAATGCCGCCTGATCGAGAAGCTCACCGCCTGCTGGCCCAGGCGGGGGCGCACGCTCCTGGAGATTGGGTGCGGGCCGGGCATGTTTCTGGAGTTCTTCCATCGGGCCGGGTTCGACGTCACCGGCTGCGACGCCTCCCCGGTGATGGTTGCCGCATCCCGGCACCGCCTGGGCGAACGGGTGGAGTGCTCGGTGGGCAACGCCATGCATCTGCCCTACGACCCGGACAGCTTCGACTACGTGGCCCTGCTCACGGTGCTCGAATACCTGGACGACCCGGAGCTGGCCCTGCGCGAAGCGGCGCGCGTGGCCCGGCGCGGGGTGATCGTGGGCTACGTGAACGCCTTCTCGCTCTACCGGTTCTCGGCCCGCAGGCACAGGCTGCTGGCCAAGGCCAAATGGTACACTCCCTGGGCCATGCACCGCATGCTGCGGGAGGCCCTGGGCCTGGCACCGGTCCGGGAGGCCAGCGTGCTGCCCTTCCCGGAGTGCGCCTGGCGCGACGGCCCGCCCCTGTGGGGGCTGGGCAAGATGGTGCTGCCCCTGCCGGTGGGGGCCTACTGCGTATGCGCGGCGGACCTCACCGCGGAGCCGCCGTTGACGCCGCTGCTCTCCTTCGCGGGGGCGCAGCCCACAAAGAGTTTTTGACAACCCGAGGTGTTGGGGCTAACAGCCCTCTTTTGCCGGGCGCACGCCGCCCTGGGGTTCCCTATGGAAAAAATCCAGAAAATCAAAGGTTTCGCCGATCTGCTCGCGGATCAGGCCACCGTCTTCGAACGCCTCGAGAGCGCCGCGCGCCGGGTTTTCGGCCAATACGGCTACAAGGAAGCCCGCGTCCCCGTGCTGGAGCGCACCGAACTCTTCTCCCGCTCCATCGGCGAGGAGACGGACGTGGTCCAGAAGGAGATGTACACCTTCCCCGACCGCAAGGGCCGCTCCCTGACCATGCGCCCCGAGGCCACGGCGGGCATGGTCCGCGCCTACGTGGAGAACGCGCTGCACGCCCAGGAGGAGCTGACCAAGCTCTTCACCTACGGCCCCATGTTCCGCTACGAGCGGCCGCAGAAGGGCCGCATGCGCCAGTTCCACCAGCTGGACGTGGAGGCCTTCGGCTCGCCCTCGGCCCACCTGGACGCCGAGATGCTCTTCATGCTGGGGCACTTCCTCACGGAGATCGGCATCGGCGAACTCAACTTCGAGCTCAACTCCCTGGGCTGCCCTGACTGCCGCCCCGCCTACCAGCAGGCCCTGAACGACTATTTCAAGGGCTTCGACGGCGGCCAGCTCTGCGAGGACTGCCTGCGCCGCAAGCTGACCAACCCCTTGCGCGTGCTGGATTGCAAGGTGCCAAGCTGCAAGGAGCTGACCAAGGGCGCGCCCCTGATTTCGGACTACCTCTGCGACGACTGCCGCACCCACTTCGCCACTGTCACCGGCGTCCTTGACGCGGCAGGATTCGACTATACGCTGAACCCCAGGCTGGTGCGCGGGCTGGACTACTACGTGCGCACCACCTTCGAGGTCACCTCGGGCAAGATCGGGGCCCAGTCCGCGGTTGCGGGCGGCGGGCGCTACGACGGCCTGGTGAAGAACCTCGGCGGGCCTGACCTGCCCGGTGTGGGCTTCGCCTGCGGCATGGAGCGCCTGGCCCTGCTCATGGGCGACGCCGGAGCCGCCGCGCCGGATTTCCACCTGGCCGTGCTCGGCGCCCAGGGCCTGGACGCCGGGCTCCTGCTGGCGCAGAAGCTGCGCGCCGCCGGGCTCTCCGGCGAGTGCGCCCTGGCGGCCAAGTCCGCCAAGGCCCAGATGCGCCAGGCGGGCAAGTCCGGCGCGCGCTACTGCCTGATCCTCGGCGAATCCGAGCTGGCCGATGGCACCGTGGTGGTAAAGAACATGCTGGCCGGTACCCAGGAAACCGTTTCCCAAGACACCCTTTTGGACATCATAGCCCCCTAGCGGGCAGCGGAGCATACGCCTCATGGACCAGATCACCTCCCCCGACGAGACCCCCCGCGCCACCGACGCCCTTGGCGACTGGCGCCGCACGCACAGCTGCTGCAAGCTCACCGCCGCCGACATCGGGCAGGACGTCTGCCTCATGGGCTGGGTGCAGTTCCGCCGCGACCACGGCGGCCTCATCTTCGTCGACCTGCGCGACCGCGAGGGCCTGACCCAGGTCGTCTTCAGCCCGGACCACGCGCCCGAGGCCCACGCCCGCGCCCACGTGGTGCGCTCCGAGTACGTGCTGGCCATCAAGGGCACCGTGCGCCCCCGCCCCGAGGGCATGGCCAACCCCAACATGGTCACGGGCGAGGTGGAGATCGTCGTCAACGACTGGAAGCTCCTGAACACCTCCAAGACCCCGCCCTTCACCATCGAGGACCGCCAGGACGCGGGCGAGGCCCTGCGCCTGAAGTACCGCTACCTGGACCTGCGCCGCCCCAAGCTGGCCCAGAACTTCATCCTGCGCTCCAAGGCGGCCCAGAGCGTGCGCCGCTACCTTGACGGCCTGGGCTTCCTTGAGGTGGAGACCCCGATTCTCACCAAGTCCACCCCCGAGGGCGCGCGCGACTTCCTGGTGCCCAGCCGGGTGAACCAGGGCCAGTTCTTCGCCCTGCCCCAGTCGCCCCAGCTGTTCAAGCAGCTGCTCATGGTGGCCGGGATGGACCGCTACTACCAGATCGTCAAATGCTTCCGCGACGAGGACCTGCGCGCCGACCGCCAGCCCGAGTTCACCCAGATCGATATCGAGATGAGCTTCGTGGACGAGGAGCAGGTCATGGGCATGGCCGAAAACATGATCCGCACCCTGTTCTCCGAGTGCCTGGACATGGAGCTGCCGAGTCCCTTCCCCCGCATGACCTACGCCGACGCCATGCGCGACTACGGCGTGGACAAGCCCGACGTGCGCTTCGGCCTCAAGCTCACCGACGTCTCGGACATCGTACGCGGCTGCGAACTGCGCGTGTTCGCCAAGGCCGAGCTGGTCAAGGGCCTCAAGGTGCCCGGCGGCGAGACCATGACCCGCAAGGAGATCGACGAGCTCACCGAGTTCGTGAAGATCTACGGGGCGCAGGGCCTGGCCTGGATCAAGATCCGCGAGAACGAGTGGCAGTCCCCCATCGCCAAGTTCTTCTCCGACGCCGAGCGCGCCGCCCTGGCCGAGCGCCTGGGCCTGGAGGTTGGCGACATCGTGTTCTTCCAGGCGGGCGCCTCCGACATGGTCAACGCCGCCCTGGGCAACCTGCGCGTGCAGCTGGGCGAGCGCCTTGGCCTCATCGACGAAGGCCAGTTCAAGCCCCTCTGGGTCACGGACTTCCCCCTGCTGGAGCACGACCCCGAGGAGAAGCGCTGGGTGGCCAAGCACCATCCCTTCACCTCGCCCAAGGACGGCCATCTGGAACTTTTGAAGACCGACCCGGCCGGAGCCCTGGCCCGCGCCTACGACCTGGTGCTCAACGGCAACGAGATCGGCGGCGGCTCCATCCGCAACCATACACTTGAGAAGCAGAACGCCATGTTCGAGGCCTTGGGCTTCGACCCGGCCGAGGCCGAGGAGAAGTTCAGCTTCCTGCTGAACGCCCTGCAGTACGGCGCGCCCCCGCACGGCGGCATCGCCTTCGGCCTGGACCGGCTGGTGATGCTCATGAGCGGGGCCAAGTCCATCCGCGACGTCATCGCCTTCCCCAAGACCCAGAAGGCCACCTGCCTGATGACCGAGGCCCCGAGCCCCGTTGCCGCCAAGCAGCTTCGCGAGCTGGGCATCAAGCTGCGCGAGAGCGTGGCCAAGGAAGCAGCCGCCCCCGGAGCCCCGGGCAAGGAAGCCGCAGAGCAGACTGCCGGCAAGGAAGCGTCCTGAGCCATGGCCAGAAAGATACTCAAGTACCCCGACCCGATCCTCTGCAAGAAGGCCGAGCCCATCTGCGAGATCACCCCCGAGATCCGCCAACTGGCCGAGGAGATGGCCGAGGCCATGTACGAGAAACGCGGCGTGGGCCTGGCCGCCCCCCAGGTGGGCGAGTGCTGCCGGCTCATCGCCGTGGACGTCTCCGGCCCGGACGAGCGCACGGACCTGATGTTCCTGGTCAACCCGGAGATCGTCTCCCGCGAGGGTCAGGTGGACGATGAGGAAGGCTGCCTCTCCGTGGCCAACTTCCGCTCCAAGGTGCGCCGCTCCGAGAAGGTGGTGGTCAAGGCCACCGACCTGGAGGGCAAGCCCGTCGAGATTCCGGCGGACGGCATCCTGGCCATCTGCCTGCAACACGAGATCGACCACCTGGACGGCGTTCTGTTCATCGACCACGTCAGCCGCCTCAAGCGGGCCATGTACGACAACAAGGTCAAGAAGTGGCTCAAGGCCCGCAAGGCCGAGGGGTGAGCTTGAGGATCGTCTTCATGGGCACCCCGGACTTCGCGGCCACCGTGCTGCGCCGGGTGATCGCATCGTGCCGCCACGAGGTCGTGGCGGTCTACTGCCAGCCGGACCGCCCCTGCGGCCGGGGCCACAAGTGCGTGCCCGGCCCGGTGAAGGTGCTGGCCCTGGAGAACGGCATCGAGGTGCTCCAGCCGCTCAACTTCAAGTGCCACGAGCACGTGGCCGAGCTGGCCTCCTACAACCCGGACGTGCTGCTGGTGGCCGCCTACGGGCTGATACTGCCCAAGTCCGTGCTGGACATCCCCGCGCTCGGCCCCTGGAACGTGCACGGCTCGATCCTTCCGCGCTACCGCGGGGCCGCGCCCATCCAGCGCTGCATCATGGACGGCTGCACCGAGACCGGCATCACCATCATGCGCATGGAGACGGGCCTGGACACCGGCCCCATGCTAACAAGGCGCGTCATTCCCGTAGGCCCCGACGAAACGGCGGGCGGCCTGCACGACCGCCTGGCCGACCTGGGCGGGGAGATGGCCTTGGAGGCCCTTGACCTGCTCGCGGGCGGACAGGTCGAGCCCGAGCCCCAGGACGGCGCCCTCGCCACCTACGCGGCCAAGATCACCCGCGAGGACGCCCTGATCCGCTGGGACGAAACCGTGGAGCAGGTGCACAACCGCATCCGCGCCATGTCCCCCCGACCGGGCGCCGCCTTCATGCTTCCCGTACAGGGCGAAAATCGCCAGATTCGCCTTCTGGCCGCTCCTGGCAGCTATTCGCATGACTTACCCCCAGGAACCCCTCCAGGATGCGTCCTGGGGCTTGTGTCGGGGCGGCTTGCCATAGCTTGCGCCAATGGAACCTATTACATTCCATCGGTGCAGCCCGCGGGCAAGAAATTCATGGACGCCACCGCCTTCGCCTGCGGCTACCTGAGTAAGATGGACCCGTCTCTGCCCCCGGTGTGCCCTCCCCCGGCGGACTTCCTCTCCTGAAGTTCCCCTGCCCGCTCGGGGTTATACCGGCGGCATGTTGCTTTTCCCCGCAAACCAATTAGTCTGAACCCACATGGAAATCGCCGAAAGCTCACGCAAGCGCCTGTTCATCGGGCTTATCAGCGCCAGCACCCTGGTTGTCTGCTGCGTGCTGGCCCTCTTGTGGATCGTGCCCACCATCGGCCTGGCCCAGATCCATCCGCTGGCGGTGCCGGCCTGGGGCGCGCTCATGGGCGTGGCCATCCTGTTCGTGCTCTGGGCCTGCCTGGGGCTGACCTTCTCCGTGGCCCTGGGGCGGCACCTGCCTTTCACCCGGCGCATGCGCGGCCTGACCATCAAGCTCTTCCTGCCCCTGATGATCATCATCGCCCGCATCTTCGGCATCTCGAAAGAGCGGGTGCGCAACTCCTTCATCAAGGTCAACAACGAGCTGGTGCTGGCCGAGGGCAAGCGTTACGAGCCCGGCCAGGTGCTCCTGCTGCTGCCGCACTGCCTGCAGTCCTCGCGCTGCTCCGTGCGCCTGACCTACGACATCTTCAACTGCAAGCGTTGCGGGCTGTGCCCGGTGCACGGGCTCCTGGCCCTCACCGAGGCCTACGGCGTGCACATGGCCATCGCCACCGGCGGAACCATCGCCCGGCGCATCATCGTGCAGAAGCGGCCCAAGCTCATCGTGGCCGTGGCCTGTGAGCGCGACCTGGCCAGCGGCATCCAGGACGCCTACCCCCTGCCCGTCTTCGGCGTGCTCAACGAACGCCCCCAGGGCCCCTGCCTGGACACCCTGGTCCCCCTGACCGTACTGGAAAACACCCTGCGCCACTTCCTCGGCTCCAAGGCCGCTCCCGCCCCTGTGATCCCCAGGCTCGCCCCCAAGCCCGGCCCCTTACTCGACAGCAAACACGGAGAAGCCTGATGCCCGCCGAACAGATTCTTCCCCCCTCCAGGATGGCCGCGCTGGCCTCCCTGGAGCGCATCCTTCCCGTGGGCGGCGGTTCCGGGCAGGACCTCCAGGCCGGCCTGGACGCCACCCTGCGCTCCCTCTCCCCCGACCCCAGGGACAAGGCCCTGGCCACGGAGCTGGTCTACGGCTACCTGCGCTACAAAGGCCGCGTGGAACACCTGGCCGCCAGGCACCTCTCCAAGCCCGAGCGCACGCACCCGCTCATCATGCGGGTGCTGGGCGTGGCCATCTACGAGCTGCTGTTCCTGGACGGCGTGCCGCCCCACGCCACGCTCTCCTGGGCCGTGAACGCGGTGAAGGCCCGCCTGGGCCAGACCCAGGCCAACCTGGCCAACGCCGTGCTGCGCCGCATCCAGGCCCTGGGCGCGGACGCCATGAAACGTGAGTATTACACATCGGGGGCCAATCGCAATACACAGGCTTTGGCGGCCTGGTACTCCCTGCCGGACTGGCTTGTGAAGCTCTGGATGGACGACTACGGCCACAAGCGGGCCGAGGAGCTCATGGAGGCCCAGCTGCTGCCGCCGCTGACCGGGCTGCGCGTCAACGCCGCCAGGCCGGACGCCCGTGAATTCTACGCCAAGATCGAGGGAACATACGAGTGGGCCGCCGGGGCCTTCCCCTACTTCGCCGCCCTGCCCTCCTCGCTTTCCGCCGCCGACCCCGGCCTGCTGGAGGCCGAGGCCCAGGGCAGGCTCTCGCGCCAGACCGTCTCCGCGGGTTACCTGCTGGCCAAGCTGGACGCGCCCGCCTGGAAGGGGCCGGTGTGGGATTGCTGCGCCGGGCGCGGCGGCAAGACCGCCGCGCTTCTTGAAGCGGGACATGAAGAAGTGTGGGCGTCCGATTCCAACATGCGCAGGCTGCGCGGGCTGGACAGGGAAATCCTCAGGTTGGGCTTGAACAAACCGCTGGTGTTCCTGGCCGACGCTTCCAAGCCGCCGCTTCATTCCAAACCCGCCACAGTGTTTGTGGACGCGCCTTGCAGCGGGCTCGGCGTGCTCAGCCGCAGGCCCGACTCCAAGTGGAAGCGCACCCTGGCCGACGTGCGCAACCTGGCCAAGCTGCAGCGTTCCATCCTTGAGCAGCTCTCCCAGTTCATGCCTTCGGGTTCGGCCCTCGTCTACGCCACGTGCACCATGACCAAGGGCGAGAACGAGGCCCAGGCCGCTTTCCTGGAAAAGGCCGGATGGGAGCGAACCGGCATGGCCGAACCGCAGCCCGGGTTGCCTCTGCGCGAGGCCATGTGGGGATGTTCTTTCAGAAAGCGGTAGGAGAGGCGGCCGGGACGGCCGCCTGGATCACTCTGCCAGGCTCTTGAGATCCTTCACGCGGTCTTCCGTCATCTGGGCCTCCTGCTTCTTGCGGGCGTAGAGCTTGAGCAGCGGGTCCCTGGCACCAACTGACGCCAACCTGCCCTCAGCCTCCCTCCAGGCCGTCCAGGCCTGCTGGGAGCCGCGCAGGGCCTCCACCAGTTCCTTGTCCTCCGACTGCTCCAGCCTGTCCAACAGCACGGCCATGTCGCGCTCCGCGGCGCGCAGACGAAGCCCGGCGCACTCGGCCAAGTCCTGGTCGGAGGCCGGGTTGTCGCAGTTCTGGGCCCAGGAGGTGCCGCAGCCTGAAGGGAACAGGCACCAGGCCAGCAGGGAACCGGCGACGATGCCGAGGCGAAGGTTCCTCACGCCCTAGTCCGCCGATCCCGAGGGATCGCACCGGTTATCCTCCCGCACATACGCCAGGAGCCGCTCCATGTGCTCCCGGCTGTCGGTGAGCTCCAGGTACCGGCGCACGAAATCGTCCAGTTTGTCCGATGGTATCAGCACATCCCCCTCGGGGGTGACCCGCACGAAGGGGATGGCCTGCAACCGTCTGATGAGCTCCGGCGCGCATGTCGGACTTTCCTGATTGTTCATGCTCATGGCCGCTCCTTGGGTTTTTTCACGCCGACCGCGTCCACGACCTTGTCGTAATAGGGATCGTCATCCCTGACCCGCAGGCCGCGACCAGCCCTCTCCTGGAACCTGGATTCGATCACCTGGAGCTTGCGCATCTGACGCAGCTTGGCCCGCTCCTCCCCGTCACGGGGCAGCAGGGACTCCACGTTCTGGATTTCGCGCTCCAGGCGCGTGTCGTCCTCCAGGTAGCCCCCGTTCTTGAGCAGACGGTAGGCCATGCGCAGCTCGGGCGGCACGTGGGCGTCGTCGTCGAGGTCCAGGGGCTGGCCCGCGCAGCTCAGGTTGTCGAACTCGCCGCGCTCCATAGCCGTGCGGATGCGCTCCTCCGCGACGATCGCGATGGCCTTGAACATCACTTGCCCGCCTTGGAGCCCGCGGGCAGCGACTGCCTGGCCCACTGGGCGATCCGCGCGGAGACATCGTTCAGGGCCTTTTCCCCGGCTTCGGCAACGGCCCCGGCGTCAAGCGCCGCCACAGGCGCCTGCGCCGTGAAGGTCCCGCTGCCCAGGGCCACCCCACCCGAGGCGTCCCAGAGCTGGCACTCCACGCTCAGCACCACCCTCATCTCCCGGGTGTGCACCGAGAAATCGCTCACCAGCCCGGAGACCCACACGCTGGCCTCCGTGGTGGAACGCACCGGCCATGCGGCCGCGAGGCCTTCACCGCATGCGGCGCGCACCACGGACTGCTCCACGAGCCTGCCCGGGCTGGCCTCCCAGTACCAGCGCTGGCTGGCCTGCATGACCTTGCCCTCGGCAATCATCACGCCCTGCCGGTCCAGCGCGTCCAGGGCCTTGAAGGGGCGCACCGCCAGCACCGGCATGCGAGCCGCGCCAGCCTGCGGCTGTGAGGCCCTGGCGCAGTCAGGCTCGGGGCCAAGCACCCTCAGATACTGCTCCGCCGGGCCGGGCTTGCCCATGCAGCCGCTCAAGGCGGCCAGCAGCACGAGCCACATCAACGGATGGCGCTTCATTTCTTCCCCTCCTGCGGCTTCTGCAAAAGCTCCCAGGGCCTCTCGCGCAGGCGGGAGGACAGTTGCTTCAGATCCTCACTCATGCGCTCGATATTTGCCAGGATGTCCTCCACCTGGGCCTGGTCGTGCGCCACGGCCTTGTGCACGGTGCTGGTCAAGTCGCCCACGGCGTGGATCTCCCCGCGCATGCTCGCCAAGGTCTTGTCGACCTCCACCTGTATGGAGCGCATCGTTTCATCGAATGTTTTCAGGGCCTTGGTGGCCTGCTCCGCCGTCCCCTTGCCGCTGGTGGCGAAGGTGCTGAAATCAGAGCGGACCTGCATGGCCGTCGTGTTGAGCTCTTCCACGAGCTTTGGCGCTTTCTCCATCAATTCCTTGATGTTGGCAGCATTTTCATTGCTGAGCACATCTTCAATGTGCTCCGCGATCCGCTCCAGCCGGGGCCTGAGCTCCGAAAGTATCTCCCCGGCCATGCCCGCGAGCTGGGCGATGTCCACGGTCTCCATGGTCTTGATGAACGAGCCGGGGGGCAGCACCTCGCCCAGGGTGCCCTGCGGGTCCAGGAAGACGTAATAATCGCCCACAAGGCCCTTCTGGGCGATCCTGGCCACCACGCCCTCGCGGATGGGCACGGGCGAACTCAGCCCGATGACCACGCGGATCAGGCGCGGGTCCTCCCCGTCCACACCGATGGAGAGGATCCGCCCCACGTCAAGCCCGCCGTACTTCACGGGCCTGCCGGCGGAGAGGTCCTTCACGCTGCGGAAGCGCAGGTTGTAGACGTCGAGCGTTTCCCAGAAGCGGAACCCGCCCAGCACCACGCTGAATGCCCCCAGTATCGCCAGGCACAGGACGATGGCGCCGAAGGCCTTGGCCATGTTGCGGCCGTGAGCTGTCTTGGAGAACACCGTGCCTGCTCCTATTGTTTTTCCCGCACCGGCTGGCGCTTGGATGGCTGACGGTCGAGGAACTGCCTGAGAAACGGGTCCGCGCTCTCGCGCAGGGCCTGGACCCCTCCCTGGAACACCGTGCGGCCCTTGTTCAGCATGACCACGTTGTCCGCGATGCGGTAGACGCTCTGCATGTCATGCGAGACGACCACCACGGTCATGTTGAAGGCCTCCTTGAGCTCCAGGATCATCTGGTCCAGGTCGGCCGCGGTGATGGGGTCCAGCCCGGAGGTCGGCTCGTCGCAGAGCAGGATGCGCGGGTCCATGGCCAGCGCCCTGGCCAGCCCTGCCCGCTTGCGCATGCCGCCCGAAAGCTCCGCCGGGAAATAGCCCGAGAACTGCTCCAGCCCGACCAGCCGAAGCTTGAGCGCCACAACGGTCTCGATGGTCTCCTCATCCAGTGAGGTGTGCTCGCGCAAGGGCAAGGCGACATTCTCGCCCAGGGGCAGCGAACCCAGCAGGGCCCCATCCTGGAAGAGCACGCCCATGCGGCGGCGGATGTCCCTCAAGGATGCGCCCTCCGGGCTGTAGAGGTCCTCTCCGCCGATGAGCACCCGCCCGGAGGACGGCGGCAACAGCCCAAGAATCGTCTTGAGCAGCGTGGACTTGCCGCCCCCGGACCCGCCAAGAATGACGGAGATGCGCCCCTGGGGCAGCACCGTGTTGATATCCTGCAAAATCAGCCGGTGGTTGTAGCCCGCGTTGACACCCTCCAGGGTGACGTCCGGGGCGCCGTGTCCTGTAAGCCAGTCCTCGCCCATATCAGGTAACCATGTACGTCAGCGCGGTGAAGAACAGATCCAGCAGGACGATCAGAAAGATGGACTGCACCACGGAGCGGGTGGTCCGGGTGCCCACGTCCAGGGCGCCCTCCCTGGCCAGGAAGCCTTGCCAGCAGCCGATGAGCGTGATGGCCAGGCCGAAGGCGAAGCTCTTGATGAGGCCCGAGAACAGGTTGCGCATGCTGATGAAGCTGGCGGTCTGCTCGTAGTAGCCGGGGCCGGAGAGGCCCAGCACGAAGGTGGAGAACAGCCCGCCGGCCATGATGCCGGTGAAGTCCGCCCAGAGCGTGAGAAGGGGCATCATCAGGAACATGGCCACGCATTTGGGCCACACCAGATAGCGCACGCTGTCCAGCCCCATGACCTCCAGGGCGTCGATCTCCTCCGAGATCTTCATGGTGGCGATTTCGGCCGTGAAAGCCGCCCCCGCCCTGCCCGCCAGGATGAGCGCCGTGAGCAGCGGGCCGAGCTCCATGACGATGCTGATGCCCACCAGGTTGGCCACGTAGGAGAGCGCGCCGACCTTTTCCAACTGCGCGGCGGATTGCAGGGCCAGGATGATGCCCGTACAGGAGGCGATGACGCTGACGATGGGCAGGGAGTCCGCGCCGATCCAGGCGAAATGACGCCAGGTCTGCCAGCGCATGTAGGGCTTCCGGGTGAACGGATGGCGCAGGCAGCCCAGGAGACGGTTGACGAGCCAGATGAATCTTTCGAAATCGCCCGTCATGACAACCGCCTATATCCCGAAGAGCTCGCCGATCTGGGTCAGGGAGAAGAGCTTGCTCACCTGGGACGACACCTTGAGGATGCGTATGCCGCGCTGCTTCGCGGCCAAAAACTTGCGTATCTCGATGAGGATGGCCAGTCCGGAGCTGTCGATGTAGCGAAGGCCCTCCAGGTCCAGCTTGAGCTCTCCGGTGGTCTGCGCGCAGAGATCCTTCAGCCAGTCCCGCACGGCCAGGGAGTTGGTGAAATCAAGCTCGCCTTCTATGCGGGCCGACCCTGCGGCCTGGTCGGCAGTGGCTGTCCAGGGCGTTTGTTGCTCATCGGACATGACGAACCACCTTATTGAATTTCCAGCCAGCGCTCCACGTCGGGCTGGCGCAGCGTGGTGAGCGCCTCGCGCAGCTCACGCGGGCCCACGGTCGCCGTACCAACCTGCCCCACCACGTAGCCTGCGGCGTAATTGGCCAGGATGCTCGCCTCCGGCAGGGCCATGCCCGCACCGAGGGCCAGGGCCAGCACCGCCATGACCGTATCGCCCGCCCCCGTGACGTCGAAGACCTGGCGCGCCACCGTTGGCACGTGCAGCACCGAGCCCGGCCTGGTGAACACGGCCATGCCCTCCGGCCCCAGCGTGACGCAGAGCTGGGCACAGCGCAGCCTCTTGAAAATGGCCAGGCCGGCGCGGATCACGCCTTCGCGGCCTTTGGCGGGGATTCCCGCCATCTCTCCGGCTTCCTTGGCGTTGGGCGTGAGCAGGTCCACCCCGGTATACAGCCCGGTGTTGACCACCTTGGGGTCCACCAGCACGGTGAGGCCGCCGCCCCGCTCCTCCTTGAGGGAGCGCAGCACGCGCATCACCGATTCGCTGACCACGCCCTTGCCGTAATCGGAAACCACCACGATGCCGTGCCCCGCCGCAACCTCCCGCAGGATGGATTCCAGCGCCGCCAGGCTCTGCCCGGTCAGGGGGGCGGTGTCCTCCCTGTCCACGCGCACCATCTGCTGGTTGCGCACGATGACCCGGGTCTTGATGGTGGTCTTGCGGTTCTTCTCGGCCACCAGATGGCAGGATACCCCCTCGCGCCCGAGCAGATCCTGGATGGCGCGGCCTGGACCGTCGGCGCCAACAACGCTCACCAGCTCGGGCCTGCCGCCCAGGGCCGCGATGTTGCGCACCACGTTGCCGGCGCCGCCCAGCATGTGCCGCTCCCCGGTGACCTGCACCACGGGCACCGGCGCTTCGGGAGAGATGCGCTCCGCATCGCCCGAGAGATAGTGGTCGAGCATGACGTCGCCCACCACCAGCACCGGCACCCCGGCCAGACGGTCCACGGCCGCGGCAAGGGCCTGCGTGTCAGGCAGAGGCGGGGGGGCCGGGCTCTCAGCCATCGGCGAGTCCCCACTCCTCCAGCAGGGCTTGAAGCTCCTGCGGCGAGGCATAGCTGAAGGTGATCTTGCCGCGCCCCTGGTCTCCGCTGATCTTCACTTTGGGGTTGAATTTACCCTGCAAACGGCCCTGGATGCCCGCCAGCTCCTCCGGCAGCACAGGGCGCTTTCTGACCGCTCCCTTGGGCGTGGGCTCAACCGGGCCGGGCAGCACGTCGGGAAGCACGCCGTGCTGCTTCCAGTGGGTGGCCATGTCCTCGGTTTCGCGCACCGAGAGGCCGCGCTCCACGATGCGGCTCCAGAGCGCCTCCTGCACGGCGGGGTCGGTGATGGCGAGCAGGGCCCGGGCGTGGCCCGCGCTGATGCCGTCCTGGAAGAGGCTGTCCTGAATGGCCTGTGGCAGTTGCAGCAGGCGCAGGCTGTTGGCCACGGTGGAGCGGCTCTTGCCCACTTTCTGGGCCAGGGCCTCCTGGCTCAGGCCGAAGGCGTTGAGCAACTGGTCCAGGCCCTTGGCTTCTTCCAGGGCGTTGAGGTTCTCGCGCTGCAGGTTCTCGATGAGGGCCAGGGCCAGGCTCTGCTCCTCGCTGACCTCGCGGACGATGGCGGGAATCTCGGTGAGCTCGGCCAGCTTGCTGGCGCGCAGCCTGCGCTCCCCCGCCACCAACTCGTAGCCGTGGGCCGCGCCCTTGAGCGGGCGCACCAGGATGGGCTGGAGCACGCCTTGCTCCTTGATGGAGCTGGCCAGGTCCTTCAGGGCCTGGGGATCGAATTCGAGCCTGGGCTGGCGCGGGTTGGGAACGATGTCCTCCAGCTTGAGCACCGTCACTTCCGGGTGATCGCGATCCACCGCCATGCCCTTGAGCAGGACGTCGAGTCCGCGTCCCAAACCTTTCGCTCCGGCCATAGGCCCCCCCTTCGCCGCATTGTGCGCACTTCTTGACATCATCTTCGAACTCCTTACCCTCAAGCCTGAACCAAACGCAACCGCAACCACCCGACTCTAACCGTCTTTATCCCTGGAGGATGACGTGCCCGGCCTGAAAAACCACTTTGAACCCCTCTACGACCAGGACCGCAACCTGGTAGGCATCTGGCTGAGCCCCGAACTGTGGCTCAAGGCCCAGGCTGCCCTCTCCCCTGTGATCGACAAAGCCCTTGAAGCGCTCTCGCCCGAGAGCGTCAAGGAGCAGCCCGAACCCATCAAGGACTGGGAGGCCCTGATCCAGTTCTGGGATTTCGACTACCCCCTGCCCACCGACGTGAGCTGCAAGCAGTGCGGTTCCCACACCGAGGACTGGCAGAAGGACGAGCCCCGCGTGTTCAGGCTGCGTTCTGCCAGCTTGGGCGGGCTGGTCAACTTCCAGTGCCAGAAGTGCAAGGCCCGCATCATCAAGAAGCACTTCAAGAAGCACATCGACGTGGACTGCCGCCCCTTCGTTGAAAAATAAAAAGGCAGGAGCCACCCGGCTCCTGCCCTTGATCCCACTCTCTCACCCCGCTCAGGCGGGGACCCTGCACAGCACTTCCTTGGCCAGGGCCAGATAGGCCTCCGCACCCTTGGACTTCACATCGTACCCGATGACGGACATGCCGTAGCTCGGCGCTTCCGACACGCGCACGTTGCGCGGGATGAGCGTTTCGAAGTGGTGCTTGGGGAAACACTTCCAGATTTCGCGCTTCACGTGCCGGTTGAGCTTGTTGCGCCCGTCGTACATGGTCATGACCACGCCCAGGAGCTGCAGCCCGGTGTTGAAGCGCTTGCGCACCAGTTCGAAGGTCTTGAGCAACTGGGCCACGCCTTCCAGGGCGTAGTATTCGCACTGCAGGGGCACCAGAAGCTCGTTGGCGGCGCACAGCGCGTTGAGCGTCACGAGGCCGAGCGAGGGCGGGCAGTCCAGCAGGATGAACTCGTACTCGTCGCCCAGCTCCCCCACGAGGTTGCGCAGAAAGATTTCACGGCCCGGCTTATCCACCAGTTCGATGTCCGCCGCCACAAGATCGGAGGTGGAGGGCAGCACGTGCAGATATGGGAAGGACGTCTCGTAGACCGCCTCCCTGGCCTTGGCGGGCTCGTACAGAACGGAGTAGAGATTCTCGGTGAAGTCGTCCGGGTAGATGCCCAGGCCGCTTGAAGCGTTACCCTGCGGATCGCAGTCGATCAGCAGGGTTTTTTTTTCCATCACGGCGAGGGCCGCGGCCAGGTTGACGGCCGTAGTGGTCTTGCCCACCCCACCCTTCTGGTTGGCGATCACAATGCATCGGGCCATAGCACCGATCCTCCGGTAGTCACCCGGATTGTTTCACGTGAAACAATCTAGGATTTGTAGGTCCGATGGCAGTAGTCCTGGGCGTCCTGAAGGGAATCCACAAGGCGGATAGAATCTTCGCGTTTGCCCTTTTTCACAGCCTGGAGCAGTTGGTTGGCAAGATGGGCGAAATCTTCAGCTTCACCAGCCCAGGCTTCGTCAGCCTGCATGTGAAGTTGCGTGGTGAGGCGGGCGAACTGATTGGCGAGCTTCTCGTCGGGCATCTGCCCGTCCTGGGTCAGGTCCAGAATTTTCTGAAAGGTCTCATCCATCGAGGCTTTCAACGCGCTGAAATCCATCTCCATTACCTTTATTGTGGTCGTTGCGGGGTGAAATGAAATCCTTTGATGTCGTAAGGAACGCTCGCCACGCTGTCAATAGAATCAGGCCTTGTAGTAGTCGCGGTACCATTCGATAAATTTTGAGATGCCGTATTCGATGCTGGTAGCGGGGCGGAAACCGACATCCTCGATGAGATCATCCACATTGGCGAAGGTGGCGGGCACATCGCCGGGCTGCATGGGCAGCATGATCTTCTTGGCTTCCTTGCCCAGGGCCTTCTCGATGGCCTCGATGTAGGCGGAGAGCTCGACGATGTTGTTGTTGCCGATGTTGTAGATCTTGTAGGGGCAGACGCTGGTGCCGGGGTCGGGCTTGTTGCTGTCCCAGTCGGGATTGGCGGAAGGAATGTGCTGCGTGACGCGCACCACGCCCTCCACGATGTCGTCGATGTAGGTGAAGTCGCGGCGCATCTTGCCGTGGTTGAACACCTGGATGGGCTGATCCTCAAGGATGGCCTTGGTGAAGAGGAACAGGGCCATGTCCGGGCGGCCCCATGGGCCGTACACGGTGAAGAAGCGCAGCCCGGTGCAGGGCAGCCCGTAGAGGTAGCTGTAGGAGTGGGCCATCAGCTCGTTGGACTTCTTGGAGGCCGCGTAGAGGCTGATGGGGTGGTCAACGTTGTTGTGCACCGAGAACGGCATGTTCGTGTTGAGCCCGTACACCGAGCTGGAGGAGGCGAACACGAAGTGCTTCACGTTGTTGTGGCGGCAGCCTTCCAGCAGGTTGGTGAAGCCCACGATGTTGGACTGCACGTAGGCCATGGGGTTTTCCAGGCTGTAGCGCACGCCCGCCTGGGCGGCCAGGTTGACCACGTGGGTGAACTGATTGGTGGAGAACAGGGAGCTGATGGCCTCCTGATCGGAAAGGTCCGCCTTCACGAAGGTGAATTGTTCGGACTGCTGGAGCATCTTCAGGCGGTCCTTCTTCAGGGCCACCGAATAGTAGGGATTGAGATTGTCCAGGCCGACAACGGTGTGTCCCATGCCGAGAAGCCGCCGGGAAAGATGGAAGCCAATGAATCCGGCCGCTCCGGTAATGAGGAATTTCATGAACGATCCTTCGGTGTGATATGGCGTGGCGTGTGCGTGAGCGAATGGGCCTTTTGCAGTTCTTGTGGAATGCAGTGCTGGTAATGAGGGGGGTGCGGGTTTGTCAAGCCTTGGCGGTCAGCCCGCTTGCAGAAGCTCCAGAAGTTGACGGGCCACTGTGTTGCAACCCTCCGGACCAGCAAGCAGCAGCTCTTCCGGCGATGGCGCCGGGAAATATGAAATGTTCAGGCCGAAAGCAGCGTTGGCATCCATCAAGCAGCGACGCGCGAACCCGCCCTCCCCTTCGGCAGAAAAATCAACCAGAACGCGGGGTGCGATGCGCCGGAGACCTTCGCCGAACTGGGGTGCGGGAACCGGGTCATCCTCGGTGCCGGGACGCAGGCAGGGCCAGAAGCCGACGCTGCCACGGGGAAGGCTCAGGGCCCCGACAATCGAGCGCCACAAAGCGGAGCGCTCGGAGGAGCCCCCCCCAGCCAGGTCGGCGCCGAGGGCTTTGTAGGTGAACAGGAAGATGGGCGAGGCAGGAACCTTGGCCAGGAAATCGGTCCAAGGGGCCTCAAACGGAACTTCCTGAACACTGGAGGGCGAGGGGGTGGCCTCCTGCCCGGGGGCCGAACCAGAAGGGACGTCCACTCGTTTCTGAGGAGGTGGTCCAGGCAGCAAATAGCGGATACCGGCCTGATGCAGCACCCGGAAAGGGCCGCTCAAGGCAAAAGTTGTGTCATCCATTCCAGGAGCCTCCAGGCCACCTCGGTCTTGCTCAGCGTGGGCCACTGCTCGCTGCGGCCCAGGGAATCGACCACAAGCACCTGGTTGGTTTTGGCCGCGAAGCCGCTGGAAGCGCCCGGACCCGTGACGGCGATGGAGTTGGCCACCATCATGTCGCAGTTCTTTTCCTTGAGCTTCATGGAGGCGTAGCGGGCGAGGTCGGAGGTCTCGGCGCAGAAGCCAAGCAGCCTCTGCCCCTCCGCCTTGATGGCACCGAGCGTGCGCAGGATGTCGGGGTTGGTCCTGAAGGGGATCATGATCTCGTCGGAATCAAGGCTGCGCTTCTTGAACTTCTCGTTGCCGTACGGAACCGGAGAGAAATCGGAGACCGCCGCCGTCATGATGCCGTAGTCCTGCTGTTTCCAGATGCCGGTGCAGGCCTCGAACATCTCCTGCGCGGTCTGCACGGGGATTCGCCGGATGCTGCCGGGCAGCCAGAGGTCCACCGGCCCGTGCACAACAGTCACGTCCGCGCCCCGCAGCCAGGCGGCCATGGCCAGGGCGGCCCCCATGAGCCCCGTGGAAGGGTTGGACCAGTAACGCGCGGGGTCGAAAAATTCGCGTGTGGGGCCGAGCGAGACCAGCACGCGGGTGCCGGCCATGTCCGGGTTGGTCATGGCTTTGAGCACCTGCGCGGCGATGTCGTGCGGGTTGGGCATGCGCCCTTTGCCGGTTTCGCCGCAAGCCATCTGCCCGCACTCGGGCTCGATGACGGTCACGCCGCGATCCCGCAACATGGCCAGGTTATGCTGCGTGGGCTTGGCGTCCCAGAGGCGCGGGTTCATGGCCGGCGCCACCAGCATGGGGCCGGCGAAGGCCAGGGCCTGCGTGGAGAGGATCTCGTCCGCGATGCCGTGCGTCAGCTTGGCGATAGTGTTGGCGGTGGCCGGGGCGATGACCATGCAGCGGGCTTCCTGGGAGGGCTCCAAATGCCCGAAGGCGCTGTCCGACCCGGTCCACATGCCGGAATAGACGTGGCTCGCGCCAAGCGACTCGAAGCTCAGCGGGGTGATGAAGCGCGTTGCCGCCTCCGTGAGCGTGACGCTCACGATGAGCTCAAGCTCGCTAAGGATGCGCAGCAGCTCAAGGGACTTGTACGCTGCGATGCTCCCGGTTACTCCAAGGTGCACGCGCTCGCCGTGATGCACGGTGAATTTCAGGTGGTGTGGCAGCATTGGCCGATCATGTATGAGGTTGGTTGCGCTGTCAAAGGGGAGGTTGCTGGTGGAAAAGCTGTTTCAGGAAGGGTTGGGAATCGCGGCGGGATGCCTGACCACGGCCTCCTATCTGCCCCAGGTGCTGCACACCTGGCGCACGCGCTCCGTGGAGGACATCTCCCTGCGCATGTACATGCTGCTCTGCTCCGGGGTGGCGCTCTGGTTCCTCTACGGGGTGGTCATCGATTCCATCGCTGTCATGGCCGCCAACGGGGTGAGCCTGCTGCTCACGCTGTCCATCATGGTCATGAAGCTGCGCTTCGGCAAAGGCCCGATCAGGGCCGACTGACCCCCCTACTCCCCGGGCTTCTCCCGCACCCAGGCAGAAACGCTGTCGCGCGTGACCAGCACGTTGGAGAGGGCGGATTCGTTGTCCCGGCAGAAATCCTCCAGCTTGCCGGCCCTGTCGATGATCTCCACGATCACAGGCATCTCGCCCGAGAGCACAAGGATTTTGGCCGTGTGGATCTGCTTGTGACCGCCGTAGCCCATCATGCCGCGCAGCACGGTGGCTCCGGCCAGGCCATGCTCAGAGGCCCGGCGGACCAGGTGCTCGTAGGTGAGCTTGCCTTCATGGCGGTCGTTCTCGCCCATGTACATGCGCAGTCGCTCAAGGGTGGTCCATTGCATCAGACGATCCTCCCGCTGGCCATGCCCAGGAACAGGGCGGCGAATCCGGCTATGTTCTGCCCCAGCAGGTTCGCGGCCATGCGCAGCATGTCGCCGCTGGTGCCGAAAGCGGCGCTCTCGAAGATGTAGGTGGAGAAGGTGGTGAAGGCTCCCATGAAGCCCACCAGGATGATGAGCCGGGTCTCGGAGGAGAACAGGAACCTCTCCTCCGAGAGCACCCAGACAAGGCCGAACAGGAAGCACCCGAGCACGTTCACCGCCCAGGTGCCCCAGGAAAAGTCGGCCCCACAAATCCTCTGTACCGCGTTTGAAAGGAAAAAACGGGCCAGGGTTCCAGCCGAGCCAGCCAACGCGATATAGAGCAGATTCCGGCCCATTTAGACGGTATCGGGTTTTTCGGGCTGCTGGGTCGGCGAGGATTCGGATTCCACGATGTCGAACCCGACCACCTGGTCCCCGTTGTCCATGGCCACCAGGGTCACGCCCTGGGCGGCGCGGCCCACGTTGCGCACAGATGCAACAGAGGTGCGGATGATCTTGTTGGCCGAAGTGAGCAGCAGGATGTCGTCCGTCTCGGAGACAGGGGCCGCCCCGACGACGTGGCCGGTCTTGGCCGTGACCTTCATGTTGATAACGCCTTTGCCGCTGCGGGTCTGCAAACGGTAGAGGTCCACGTCGGAGCGCTTGCCGAAGCCGTTTGCCGAAACGGTGAGCACCTGGTTGCGGTCCGGGTCGCCGAAGACGACGCCCGAGGCCACGCGGTCCTTCCCGGCCAGGGCGATGCCCTTCACGCCGGTGGCGCTGCGGCCCATGGGCCGCACGTCGGAGACGCTGAAGCGGATGCCCTGCCCGTATTCGGTGGCCAGCAGGATCTCGGCGTTGGAGGGGACTTCCTTCACGTCCAGCAGTTCGTCGCCCTCGTTCAGGTTCACGGCCCGGATGCCGCCTACGCGCACGTTCTTGTACAGGTCCAGCGCGGTGCGCTTGACCATGCCCCGGCGCGTCACGAACAGGAAGAAGCGCTCTGGGGAGAACTCGCGGATGGTGATGGCCGTGGCGATGAACTCCTCCTTGTCCATGGGCAGCAGGTTGGCGATGTGCTGGCCCTTGGCCGTGCGGGAGCCCTCGGGGATCTGGTGCACCTTGAGCTGGTGCATCTTGCCCAGGTTGGTGAAGAGCAGCAGGTACTGGTGGTTCGTGGTGATGGAGAAGCTCTGGATGAAGTCCTCACCGGAGGTGTGCACTCCGGCGATGCCCTTCCCGCCACGGCGCTGCTGCTGATAGGTGTCCAGCGGGGTGCGTTTGATGTAGCCCCGGCGCGACAGCGTGATGACCACGTTCTCGTCGGGGATGAGGTCCTCGATGTCGATGCCTTCGAGGCTCTCCAGCACCTGTGTGCGCCTGGGAGTGGCGTACTTCTCCTTGAGATCCTTGATTTCGTCGCGGATGACCCCGCGCAGCACCTCGTCGTTCTCCAGGATGGAGCGCAGGTACTCGATGAGCTTGAGCAGCTCGGCGTATTCCTCAAGCAGCTTCTCGCGCTCCAGGTTGGTCAGGCGCTGCAGGCGCATGTCCAGGATCGCCTGGGACTGGCGCTCCGACAGGGCGAAGCGCTCCATCAGGCGTTCCTTGGCTTCCACCGGCGTCTTGGAGGCCCGGATCAGGCGCACCACCTCGTCGATGTTGTCCAGGGCGATGCGCAGGCCTTCCAGAATGTGGGCACGCTCCTCGCTCTTGCGCAGGTCGAAGCGGGAGCGGCGCAGGATCACTTCCTTGCGGTGGTCCAGGAAGTAGGTGAGCATCTGCTTGATGTTCAGCAGTGCCGGGCGATTGCCCGCAACCACCAGCATGTTGATGCCGAAGCTGGTCTCCAGCGGGGTGAACTTGTAGAGGCTGTTGATGACGATGTCCGGGATGGAGCCGCGCTTGAGCTCCAGAACCACCCGGATGCCCTTGCGGTCGGACTCGTCGCGCAGGTCGGAGACGCCGTCGATCTTCTTCTCGTTGATGAGCTGGGCGATCTTCTCCACCAGGGTGGACTTGTTCAGGGCGTAGGGAATCTCCCGGATGACCACCAGCTCGTGGCCCTTTTTCTGGGGCTCGATCTCAACAGTGCCGCGCATCTTGATGGAGCCGCGCCCGGTGCGGTAGGCGTCAAGCAGGCCCTGCCCGCCGTAGATGGAGGCCCCGGTGGGGAAGTCCGGCCCGTGGATGTGGGCGATGACCGAATCCACGCTGCAATCGGGCGAATCCACGATGTGCAGCAGCGCGTCGCAGAGTTCGCCCAGGTTGTGCGGCGGAATGTTGGTGGCCATGCCGACCGCGATGCCCGAGCTGCCGTTGAGCAGCAGGTTGGGCACCTTGGTGGGCAGCACCGAGGGCTCGTCCAGGGAGTTGTCGTAGTTGGGCCGGAAGTCGACCGTCTCCTTCTCGATGTCGCCCAAAAACTCGCTGGTCAGGCGGGACATGCGCACTTCGGTGTAACGCATGGCCGCCGCGGCGTCGCCGTCGATGGAGCCGAAGTTGCCCTGGCCGTCCACCAGGGGGTCGCGCATGGAGAAGTCCTGCGCCATGCGCACCAGGGCGTCGTACACGGCGGAGTCGCCGTGGGGGTGGTATTTACCGATGACGTCGCCGACGATGCGCGCGGACTTCTTGTAGGGCCTGTTCCAGCCGTTGGAGAGCTCGTGCATGGCGTAGAGGATGCGCCTGTGCACGGGCTTGAGGCCGTCGCGCACGTCCGGAATGGCGCGCCCCACGATGACCGAAAGGGAGTACTCGAGGTAGGACTTCTTGAGTTCCTCCTCGATGGAGATGTTCTTGTTGTCTTCAGCGTTCTGGTCGAGCACGTGATGCCTCGTATGGTGTTCGGCGCCGGGGGCGGGGTGCGGTTTGGGAGAGGCCTCCGGCGGCCAAAGGGCTGCGCCCTTTGGAATCCCGTTTTAAATAATCAAAGTTCTCTCGATCAGCCGGAAGTGTTCCAGGAAGCAAAGACCTATAAGGGAGTCCAGAGGGCCGAAGGCCCTTTGGCCGCCGGAGGCTCTCCCCCGCCCTGCTCCACCGGGCACAACCTAGATATCGAGCTCCTTCACGGAGAGGGCGTTGCGTTCGATGAACTCGCGCCGGGGCTCGACCTTGTCGCCCATGAGGTCAGAGAAGATGTCGTCGGCCTCCACGGCGTCGTCGATGGAGACGCGCAGGAAGGTGCGCTTGTCCGGGTTCATGGTGGTCTCCCAGAGCTGCACGGGGTTCATCTCGCCCAGGCCCTTGTAGCGTTGGATGTTGATGCCCTTGTGGGCCTCGTCCAGCACGGTCTTGAGCAGGCCGAACACGCCCTGGACGCTCTGGCTGGCTTCCTTGCGGGTCAGAGTGAACTCCTCGCCGCCGAGGGTCTGGCGCAGCTCGTTGAGCGTGTTCCAGCAGGCCCGGTAGACGCGGGAGGAGAAGAACTCGATGGCCAGCCTGGTCTTGACGGCGTTGCGGTTCACGAACACGCACCAGGTGCGGCTCTCGCCCGCTTCGTCCTGCTCCACGTCCAGCGTGAGGGTGTACTCGCGCTCGGCCAGGAAGGTGCGCAGGGCGCCAATTCCCCCATTGTTGCCCGCATTTTCGCCCCCGTCCTCGAAGTCGGCGGGCTGGATGCGGGTGGGGTGGTCCAGGAAGGCCCAGAGCAGGGGCTCGGGGATGCCGTAGAGCTGGGCCTCGCCGAAGCGGGTCTGCAGGAGCTGGATCTTGGCCAGGATCTCCTGAAGGGGGCCGTTGTTGAACACGGCGCCGCTCTGGCAGGTGATGGAGAGGTCCTCGGTGACGCGGGAGAGCAGGAACTCGGAGAGCTCCTTCTCGTCCTTGATGAAACGCTCCCAGTCGCCCTTGTGCACCCGGTAGAGCGGGGGCTGGGCGATGTAGAGGTAGCCGCGCTCGATGAGCTCCTGGTACTGGCGGTAGAAGAAGGTCAAGAGCAGGGTGCGGATGTGCGCGCCGTCCACGTCGGCGTCGGTCATGATGACGATCTTGTGGTAGCGCAGCTTTTCCAGGTCCACCTCGTTCTCGCCGATGCCCGGACCCATGGCGGTGATGAGCGCCCTGATTTCCTTGTTGCCGAGCATCTTGTCGAAGCGGGTCTTCTCCACGTTCAGGATCTTGCCGCGCAGCGGCAGGATGGCCTGGAACTTGGGGTCGCGCCCCTGCTTGGCCGAACCGCCTGCCGAGTCGCCCTCGACGATGAACAGTTCGGAGAGCTCCGGGCTCTTGGACTGGCAGTCCGCCAGCTTGCCGGGCAAGGCGTTGTCGGACAGGGCCCCCTTGCGGCGCACCAGATCCTTGGCCTTGCGGGCTGCTTCGCGTGCGCGGGCGGCGTCAACGCTCTTGTCCACGATGAGCTTGGCGTCCTTGGGGTTCTCTTCGAAGTAGGTGTTGAGCGCGTCGAAAACCACCTTGGCCACCTGGCCCGCCACCTCGGAGTTGCCCAGCTTGGTCTTGGTCTGGCCCTCGAACTGCGGCTGGGGAATCTTCACGGAGAGCACGGCGGTGAGGCCTTCGCGCACGTCGTCGCCGGTGAGCTTCTGCTTGAGCTTCTTGATGAGCCCGGATTTCTCCACGTAGACGTTGATGGCTCTGGTCAGCGCGGTCTTGAAGCCCGCCAGGTGGGTGCCGCCCTCCTGGGTGCGGATGTTGTTGACGAAGGTGAGCATCTGCTCCTTGTAGCCCGCGTTGTACTGCAGGGCGAAGTCCACCATGGTGGAGTCCACGGTGGCGCTGCCGGAGATGAGCTCGTGGATGGCCATTTCGCCGGAGTTGAGGTCCTTCACGAAGCGGCGGATGCCTCCCTCGTAATGGAAGACCTGGGCCTCCTCCTGGGTGCGCTCGTCCTTGAATTCGATGGTCAGGCCGGAGTTGAGGTAGGCCAGCTCCTCGAAGCGCTTGGACAGGGTGGCGAAGTTGAAGTCCGCGGTCTCGAAGATCTCCTCGTCGGGCAGGAAGCGCACGGTGGTGCCGGTGCCCTCGGCCTCGCCCAGCTTCTCCACCGGGGTCACGGGCACGCCGCGCTCGTAGCGCTGGCGGTAGCGGAAGCCCCCGCGCTTGATGGTGACCTCAAGGTGCTCGGACAGGGCGTTCACACAGGAGACGCCCACGCCGTGCAGGCCGCCGGAGACCTTGTAGGCGTCGTTGTCGAACTTGCCGCCCGCGTGCAGCACGGTCATGACCACTTCGACCGCCGGGCGGTTCTCCTTGGGGTGCATGTCCACGGGGATGCCGCGGCCGTTGTCGGCCACGGTGACCGAGTTGTCCTGGTGGATGACCACCCGGATGCGGTCGCAATACCCGGCCATGGCCTCGTCGATGGAGTTGTCCATGACCTCGTAGACGAGGTGGTGCAGGCCCCGGATGTCCGTGGAGCCTATGTACATGGCGGGGCGCTTGCGGACGGCGGAGAGCCCCTCCAGGACGGTTATGGATGCGGCGTCGTACGTTTTACCGGAAGGCTGGGAAGGCTGGTTCATGCGGAGGCTTCCTCGCTGTAGTACGTCTCCTCCACGATCTTCATGGGCATGATGATGACCAGGTAGTCGGCGTCGTCCTCACCGGTGATGCCGCAAGGCCCTTCGGCCCCGGTGAGCGTGAAGCGCACCTTGGGGGAATGGAAGTGGCCCAGGATCTCCAGCAGGTCGCGCGTGGGGAAGGCGATCTTCTTGAGCTCGCCGGCGAACCCCGCTTCCATGGACTCGGTGGCCGCGCCGGTGTCGTTGCCCTGCGACTGCAGGGTGAGCTGGCCGGGGGTCTCGAGCTGGAAGTAGGTGCAGCGGTTGTTGTCGGTGTTGAAAATGGAAATGCGGTCCAGGGCCTCGGAGAGCGCGGCCTTCTCGGCCTGCAGCTCGGAGACGCCCGGGGTGGAGAGCTTGCCAACGAAGCTCTTGTAGTCGGGATACTGGAAGTAGGAGAGCGGCAGGCTGAAGCTCTCGCGCTGGTCCTGCGTGCGGAAGAACAGGCGCTTCTGGCTGATGGCCAGCTCGATCTCGTCGGCCGTGAGCCACTTCTTGAGCTCCAGCACGTACTTCTTCTGGATGAGCACGCCCTCGGGGGGCAGCATGCCGCGCACGTCGTCGTTGACGAAGCCGCACATGGCGAACTGGTGGCCGTTCAGGCCGCAGACCTCGACCTTCTCCTCCACGGCGCGCATGTACATGCAGGCCATGGCCTCCATGGTGTCCTCGTCGGAGACGCAGAAGAACACGCGGTCGATGAGCTCCTGCAGGAAGTCGCCCGACCACATCACGTGTTCGCCCTGGGGGAACTCCGCGAAGGGCTGGAACCAGCTCTTCTCGCTGGTGGGCAGCTTGTAGTTGCGCCCGGCCTGGCTGACCAGCAGGGTCTGTCCGGTGGGGTCGAGCTTGAGCTGGATCTCGCCGGCGGGCAGCTTGCGCACCAGATCGAAGAAGGAGCGGCCCTGCACGCCGCACAGGCCCTGCTCCACCACCTCGGCGCGGTAGGAGCCCACGAACTCGAGCGAGGAGTCGGTGGACATGATCCGCAAAGCGCCGTTCTCGGCTGAGAGCCAGATGGTGCGCAGGAAGGCCGCCCCGGTCTTGGCGGGGATGATGTTGGCGGATTTCTGCAGGCCTTCGATAATATCGGTTCTGGTGACCTTGACGAACATTGGGGTCATCTCCTTGGGCGGCTATGGTCGGGAATTGTCTGGATCATAGTTGGGGCAAGCGGGAGTATACGGAAAAAAAACCAAAGCACAAGCCCTTGTGGATCAAGCAATGGCGCGGGTTGGCGGGCCGAAGCGCCAGCCCGCCGCGGGGACCGGGCCAAGCCCCGCAAGGCCGCCCTCCCCGGCCCGGAAAACAGGACGCGAGAGCCTTAGGCGCAGGCCCCTGGGGCGCGCCATGTCATAAACAACACGACGACTTCAGCTTCGCCCGATCACGGGAAACACCGCCTCGAACACCCTCCCGGAGGCTTCGTCAGGCTCAGGGTTCCATGGCGCGCACGCGCCCGGAGGACTCGCAACCGGAGATCCGCTCCCCGGCCTGTTCGACCATTGCGCGCGTGCGACCTGATGACTCACTGGTGGGGTCAGGGCGATACGGGGAATCTGCCCAAGGACGGACGGCGCCGGTCCGGCGCATGCGCCTTCTTCTGATTGCCTCTCTCCCTTTAGGAGCTCTTTTCATTCCCCGCGCAGGGACCGCCCTGCCTGCAAGGGGAAAAAGAAACCAGGGCCACCATTTTTGGAATGTTCCGGTCTGGAGGGATGTCCTGCACCGGCACAGCCCGGACAGGCCCCGTCCAGTTCTCGCGGGTTTTCATCCGGGAGGCTGGGCCGCACTTAGGTTCTTCTCCCATCCGCCCGGAAGGAACAGGCGTCTCTTCTTCCTACTCAAGGGTATTTGAAAAAATTAGTAGCTTTTGTAGAGGGGCCGCTTTTGTTCCAAATGCACGCAACCAGCTTGAATGAAACATTAAAAAAGTGATTATCCTCGTGCGGGAAACGAACCGGACGGCGTTTTCAGGGGCCGGAAGGCGACTCAGGCGTTCGTTTGCTGACAGCTTTTCCGCAGCGAGTTCACAAGATTTTTCATATCGTTACTATTGTTCTGCAATTTATGGATTTTTTTGACACCGTACAGCACGGTGGAGTGGTCCTTCCCGCCGAAGAGCTTGCCCAGGGCCGGGTAGGAGAGCCCCAGCTCCTCCCGGCAGAGCAGCATGGCCACCTGTCTGGCCAGGACCAGGTCCTTGGTGCGCCTGGAGCCCAGCAGGTCGCGCTTGTCCACCTTGAAGCGCTCGGCAACCAGTTCCAGGATGGAATCGGGCGTGGCCTTGGCCGCCTTGGCAGTCTTGGAGCGGCCCAGGATGTTCTCGAAGATGGCGTCCGATATGTCGCGCTTCAGAAGCTCGCGGAAGGCCTGGAACTTGTTGAGCACTCCGAGCAGGCCGCGGAAATCCCTGTGGCTCTGGGCCAGGGTGAGCATCTGGGACTTGCTCAGTTGCAGTTGCTTCTTCTGGCTGCGGTCCTGGACGTATTTCATGCGCACGTCCAGGTCCGGCGGGGCGAGCTGGACCATGAGACCGCTTTCGAGCCGCGTGCGCAGCTCGGGGGGCAGCCCGGCGCAGGCTCCGAGGGGCATGGCCGTGGTGAAGACCATGAGGCTGCGCGAGTTGATGTAGGCGTTGAACAGGCTCAGAATCTCGGATGCCAGCAGCGGGTAGTTATCCAGGCGGTGCAGGTCGTCCAGGAAGAATGCCTTGCAGGCGGCCAGGCCGGTGCGCACGCTCTGCCCGGGGTCCCTGCTGCCAGAGACGTAGAGTTCGGCCAGTTCGTCCATGTCCCCCACGAACACGAGCTTCTTGTCCACGCCCTTGCTCACCTCGTTGGCCATGCAGCGCATGAGGTGGGTCTTGCCCGTGCCGGGTTCGCCCTGGATGACCAGCGGGTTGAACTTCGGGTCGCGGGTTTGCGCTATGTCCTTGGCCGAAGCCAGGGGGAAGAGGTTCTTGTGGTTGGTGAAGAACTGCTCGAAGGTGTACTCGTGGCCGAAGGGGAAATCCACGCTCACGGGCTGGGGCCTGGGCATGGAGGCTTCCAGCCCCTGGTCCCGGGTGCCGCTGCGGTAGCGCAGCACGCAGCCCTGGCCCATGAGCAGGCCGAGCTGCTTCTCGAAGTGCTCCTTGACGCGGGCGTCGAACCACTGGGCGAAATAGGCGTGCGGGAACTCCACCACCACTTCGGAGGAGTCCTTGTCGTGCAGCAGTTCAAGGGGGTCGAACCAGCGCTGGAGGTCGGCCTCGGTGACTGTCTGCAAAAGATGGCTGCGCAGTGTGTTCTTGAGCACGGACGTACCGGGAAAGACGGCGTTCGGGACGCCTAGGGCCTAGTCCAATCCGGGCCGGACCGCAACAACCGGCGGGCGGGGCTCCTGGGCCCATTGCCAAGCGCGGCGATTTTGAGCATGATCCGCCCTCATTTTGCGATTCCAATGGAGGCAAGAGGCATGGCCCAGCCTACGAAAACCATAGCTGAGATCAACCAGCGCATCAAAAAGGGAAAAGCCGTCATCCTCACGGCCGAGGAAATGGTGGACCTGGTGCGCTCCAAAGGCAAGACAGCGGCGGCCAAAGAAGTGGACGTGGTGACCACGGGCACCTTCTCGCCCATGTGCTCCTCGGGGATGCTGTTCAACTTCGGGCAAGAGCCCCCGGTGATGAAGGCCTCGCAGGTGTGGCTCAACGACGTGCCCTGCTACGCGGGCCTTGCCGCCGTGGACGCCTACCTGGGCTGCACCGAGCCCCGCAGCGACGACCCCCTGAACAAGGTGCACCCAGGGCGCTTCACCTACGGCGGCGGCCACGTCATCGAGGATCTGCTGCGCGGCAAGGCCGTGCGCCTCAAGGCCCTGGCCTACGGCACGGACTGCTACCCCCGGCGCGAGCTGGACAAGTCCGTGACCCTGGCGGACCTCAAGTACGCCCAGCTGCTCAACCCCCGCAACTGCTACCAGAGCTACAACGTGGCCGTGAACACGGGCAGCGCCGTGGCCTACACCTACATGGGCCCGCTCAAGCCCGGCATGCGCAACGCCAACTACGCCACCGCGGGCCAGCTCTCGCCCCTGTTCAACGACCCCTATCTGCGCACCATCGGCCTGGGCACCAAGATCTGGCTGGGCGGCGGCACGGGCTGGGTCATCGGCGCTGGCACGCAGCACAACCCCAAGCCCGCCCGCAACGAGCGCGGCATCCCGCTGACGGCCTCGGGCACCCTGATGCTCAAGGGCGACATGAAGGCGGGCATGGACCCCAAGTGGGTGCGCGGCGTCTCCATCCTGGGCTACGGCTGCTCGCTGTCGGTCGGCGTGGGCATTCCCATCCCCATCCTTGACGAGGACATGGCCTTTTTCACCGGCGTCAGCGACGCGGACATCACCATGCCCGTGCGCGACTACGGGCACGACTACCAGGCCGGCATCAACAACGTGCTGGCCCAGCCCACCTTCGAGGAGCTCAAGAGCGGCGAGATCAAGGTCAACGAGCAGACCGTGCGCACCGTGCCCCTGACCAGCTACGCCCTCTCCCTGGAGATCGCCCAGCTGCTCAAGGCCAAGATCGAGCGCGGCGAGTTCCTGCTGACCGAAGCGCAGGAGCGCATCGTCTCGGAATAGCCTCCCGATACGCACGAAGAAGCCCCCCGCGCCGTGGCCGGGGGGCTTTTTTTTGTGCGGCGATCCCACCCCTGGTTGAGCACCTGTCCGAATCCGCGCCGAGGCCGGAGGTCATTTTTCTGCGATCCCACCGCCACGGGCTGCTATCGGCCACAGGCCGGTGCAGTGCGGCGAATTATCAGGGTCTTTACTTCCACCCAGGAAGTAACCATATCTAAGAAGCATTGGCCTGATGGCAGGCCGCCACATCTGAACTGAGGGTTTTCATGGCTGTCAACCGCCGCATGTTTATGGCTGGAGCCTGCTGCGCCGGGGCCGCGCTGGCCGCCGGCATCTCGCTCAAAGCGGGCACCCCGACGGCCGCCCCCGCCGGGGCGGACGCGCCCGCCTTCGCGCGGGAGCGCTTCCTCTCCCACTGGAACTGCACGCAGGCCGTGCTGGAGGCGCTTGGCCCCGCGGCAGGGCTGACGCCGGAGGCGGTCACGCGCGTCACCACGCCCTTCGCCGCGGGCATGTGGAGCGGGCTGACCTGCGGGGCCGTGACCGGGGCCATGATGGCCTTGGGGCTCCGTTACGGGCGCGACAGCGACAGCGCCTCGCCCGAGGCGGTGAAGCTCAAGGTGCGGCAATTGGTGGCCGCCATGAAAGGCGAGTTCGGCGACCTGGACTGCTCCGCCCTGCTCGGCACCGACATGGCCACGGACGCGGGCATCAAGGAGGCGGCGGACAAGGGGCTGTTCAAGTCCAGGTGCCCGCTGCTGGTGGAGGCCGCCGCCCGGGAGGCCCTCAAGCTGATGGCGTGAGATGGTGCGGTGGTATTTTGGGGAGGAGGCCTCCGGCGGCCAAGGGGCTTCGCCCCTTGGAACCCCGGTTTGGCATTGAGTGTTTGAGTCTGGCCTGTGGGCCTGCCCGGGGACGCGGGGCCGATGATGGGCGCGAAACGGAAAAGGATTCCAAAGGAACGAAGTTCCTTGAGAGGCCGGGGAAAAGCCGCCCAGGCCAGGCGAGGTGTTCCGCTCATCTGAGCCGGGCGAGCCAGACCGTGTGGCGGCCGCAGGCCGGATACTCGACCATGTGCGCCACCACCTCGAAGCCGTTCTCGTCGAGCAGGGCGCGGTATTCCGAGGGGTCCAGACTGGCGTGGTAAAGGGGTTCGCCCTGGAACGAGCCCATGGACTCCCCGCGCGACGGCCCGCTGGTGAAGAGGAGCGCGGCGCGTGGGGCCGCATGCCTTCTGAAGACGGGGAACATGCGGCGCTGGTCCTCCTGGCGCAGGTGGAAAAAGCTGTCCCAGGCCAGGATGCCCTGAAAGGCCCGGCCCAGATCCAGCGAGCGCATGTCCGCCACGAGCCAAGTCGCCTGCGGCAGGCCGCCCTTCTCCAGATTGCCCTCCGCCAGGTTACTCTGCGCCAGGGCGATCATCTCCGGGGCCGAGTCCACCCCGGTCAGGCGGCAGCCACGCTCCATCAGGTAGCGCCCTATGGGCACGCCCGGCCCGCAGCCGATGTCGAGAACGGCGGGGCTTTCGGGCAGAAGACCGATTAACCTGTCCAGCCACGGCGTTTCGATCAGCCTGTCGCCCCGGGCCTCCGCCCAGGCGCGGGCATGGCGGCGGTACAGCCCAACTATCCGGTCGGCTTCAGATTCCATGGCTCCCCGCTAGCGCATGCCCCGGCAGCGGGCAAGCCGGTCCGGGAGTCCCGCCGGGTCGCCGGGTACGCCGTCAAGGGACACTGGGCCAGGGACGCCGGGCCGAAAACGGTCGCGAAGCGGAAAGGGATTCCAAAGGAACGAAGTTCCTTTGGCCGCCGGAGGCCTCCATTGCCTTCTTTCCGTTTCGCCCCTGAGAGCCTTCATTGTTGACAGCACCGTTACGTATGGCATAGGGGCCTTCTTTCGAGTTCGCACCGCCCAGGAGGAATCATCATGGCCCACAAGAAGATCGAGCGCAAAAAAGAGCTGGACCGCCGCCGCAAACGCCGCCAGGAGCGCAACAAGGAGCGCATCCGCGAGGCCAAGGCCGCCAAGAAGTCCTAGCCTGAGCGTTTGCCATATTTGACAATAGCGCCGGGGCTGCTTATCTCCGGTGCTGTTACGTTTTTGTTTTCCAAGGAGCAAACCATGCCTATCTACGAATACCGCTGCAACGAATGCCAGCAGACTTTCGAGGAGTGGCAGAGGGACTTCGCCGAAAGACAAGTGCCCTGCCCCGTCTGCGGGGCCAAGGCCGAGCGCCTTATCTCCAGCACGTCCTTCGTCCTGAAGGGGGGCGGCTGGTACGCGGATCTCTACTCCAAGCCGGGTGAAAAAAAAACTGAAGCGTCCGCCAGCGAACCCGCACCGGCGGCCAAATCGGAATCCTCGCCCTGCGCCGCCGGCTGCGGGGCGACCTGCGCATCCGGCAACTGACGAAATGTGCTGGTAAGCAAGGCAGCTTAGGCTGCCTTGCCTGTTTATACGCCCCGCGCAAGCGGGCATACCCCCACCCCCCCACACATGATCGACCGCTACTCTCGCCCGGATATGGCCCGCCTCTGGAGCCTGGAGAACAGGTTCCGCGTCTGGCTGGAAGTCGAAATCGCCGTCTGCGAAGCCTGGCACAGGCTGGGGCGCATCCCCGAAGAGGACATGCGCACCATCCGCGACAAGGCCGACATCAACGTGGATCGCATCCTCGAAATCGAGGAGCGCACCCGCCACGACGTCATCGCCTTCCTCACCAGCGTGGAGGAGATCGTGGGCCCCTCGGCCCGCTTCATCCACCTGGGCTGCACCAGCTCCGACATCGTGGACACGGCCAACGGCGTGCTGCTCAAGCGTGCGGGCGAGAAGATCCTGGAAGGGCTCGACCGGCTGCTCGGCGTGCTCAAGGAGATGGCCCACACCCACAAGGACAGGCTGTGCATGGGCCGCACCCACGGCATCCACGCCGAACCCACCAGCTTCGGCCTGAAGATGGCCGGGTTCTACGCCGAGTTCTCCCGCCACCGGGAGCGCTTCGCCCGGGCCGTGCAGGGCGTGGCCATCGGCAAGATTTCGGGCGCGGTCGGCACCTACGCCTACGTGACCCCCGAGGTGGAGGCCATCACCTGCGAGCTGCTGGGCCTCACGCCGGACCCCATCTCCACCCAGATCGTGCAGCGCGACAGGCACGCCGAGTACTTCACGGCCCTGGGCCTGTTGGGCGGCGGCATCGAGCGCATCTGCGTGGAGCTGCGCCACCTGCAGCGCACCGAGGTGCTGGAGGTGGAGGAAGGCTTCGGCAAGGGCCAGAAGGGCTCCTCGGCCATGCCCCACAAGAAGAACCCCATCTCGGCCGAGAACCTGGCCGGGCTCTCCCGCCTGCTGCGCACCAACGGCCTGGCCTCCATGGAGAACATGCCCCTGTGGCACGAGCGCGACATCTCGCACTCCTCGGTGGAGCGCGTGATAATGCCCGACTCCACCATCCTGGCGGACTACATGCTGCACCGCCTGGCCAACCTGCTCTCCAACCTGCGCATCATCCCCGAGAACATGGAGCGCAACCTCTGGGGCTCCTACGGGCTGTTCTTCTCCCAGGCGGTGCTCATCGCCCTGGTGGACGCCGGCATGGACAGGCAGGAGGCCTACGAGCTCACGCAGGGCGTGGCCATGCGCTGCTGGGCGGAAAAAAAGCTCTTTTCCGACGAAGTGCGGCGTGATAGGGCCATCGTCAACAAGTTGGGTGAAAACAAGCTCGACGAAATCTTCAATCCCGCGAATTTTCTCAAACAGGCCGATTTCATATTCAAGAGGGTGTTCGGATCGTGAAACAGCGGCTCGCGCAACTGATTCTGGAAAAGTCTTACCGTGAGGGCGATTTCGTCCTCACCTCGGGCCGCAAGAGCGACTACTACTTCGACTGCAAGCCCACCGCGCTGCACCCCGAAGGCTCGTTTCTGATCGGGTCCATCTTCTGCGACATGCTCGAATCCGTCGACGTCATGGGCGTCGGAGGCATGACCCTCGGCGCCGACCCCCTGGTCAGCTCGGTCACCGTGGTCTCCTGGATCCGCAAGCGGCCCCTGCCCGGCTTCATCGTGCGCAAGCAGTCCAAGGGACACGGCACCAACCAGTTCCTGGAAGGCCTGGCCAACTTCGCCCCCGGGCAGAAGGTGGCCATGCTCGAGGATGTGGTCACCACCGGAGGGACGCTGCTCAAGGCCTGCGAGCGCGTGCGCGACGCCGGCCTGGACATAGTGGCCGTGCTCACCGTGCTGGACCGCCAGGAAGGCGGCCGCGAGAACCTGGCCGCCGCCGGGTACGAGCTGCTGCCCATCTTCACCCGGGCGGACCTGGTGGCCGCCAAGGGGAGCTGAGGAACTTTCAGACCACCGTCTACTCAAGGAGGAGCAAGACCGTGGCCTTGCCACACGCACGTTCCATCACCTCCGGCTGCATCGCGGCAGCCCTGTTCCTGTTCACGCTCTCCGGCATCGCCAGGGCCGACGACGGCTGGACCGCCGACCTCAAGGCCGACCCTTACGGCCCCGAGCGCTTCCTGGCGGTGGACAAGTCATCCCAGACCTTCTGGTTCTTCGAGCAGAAGAGCCCGCTGCAGCCGGTGAAGCAGCTCCCCTGCACCACAGGGCAGGAGCCGGGCACCAAGTGGCGCGAGGGAGACCTCAAGACTCCCGAGGGCGTCTACTTCATCAAGCAGCGCATCAGCAGCGGGCTGGATTTCGGCCTCTACGGCGACCTGGCCTTCACGCTGAACTATCCCAACCCCATCGACATCATCAACAACCGCAAGGGCTCCGGCATCTGGATCCACGGCCGGGGCAGGCCCATCACCCCCAACGAGAGCCGGGGCTGCGTGGCGCTGAACAACGGCGACGTCAAGGACCTGGACCCCATGCTCACCAAGCGCGTGCTGCCCGTGGTCATCGCCAACTCGGTGCACTGGTCCAAGGACAACCCCGCCGCCAACAAGGACGCCCAGGAGGTTGTGGCCGCCACCCTGGAGTGGGCCAAGGCCTGGTCCCGCAAGACCGAGGATTTCTTCGCCTTCCACGACGCGGCCAAGTTCTCCATCGCCCAGGGCGAACCCTTCGAGGAGTTCCGCAGCCACAAGCGCCAGCTCTTCGCCAAGCTGCCCTGGATCCACGTGCTGCTCGACGACGTGCGCGCCGTGCAGGGCCCCGACTACTGGGTCACTTACTTCGGGCAGCTCTACCGCTCGCCCACCCTCAGCAGCGAGGGCATCAAGCGCCTCTACTGGCAGCGCAACGACAAGGGCCGTTTCGTCATCGTGGGCATGGACTACGACGAAGTGAGCCTGGGCCTCGAAGGCAAGTACCTGGCCCGGGTGCGCCCCGACGTGACCACCCTGGTGGAGGCCTGGCGCCAGGCCTGGGAGCGCGGCAAGGTGGCGGACTACATGCAGTACTACGCCGACAACGCCGTGCAGGGCGACCGCAGGGGCAAGTCCGCCATCCGGGAGCAGAAGCAGCAGCTCTGGACGGGCAGCAAGGCCCCCAAGAAGGTGGCCCTGCGCGACATGAAGATGAGCCTCACCCAGGACGGCGTGCAGGTGGAGTTCGTGCAGGAGTACGCCAGCAAGGACGGCAACGCGGACAAGGGCCGCAAGAAGCTGGTTCTTGGCCCCGTCGGGAACGGCTGGGCCATCCTCGAAGAGGACTGGAGCAAGATGTAGCATGGCCCCGAACGGCAAGATCAACATCATCTGGTTCCGTGACCAGGAACCGGCCAGAAGGCTCAGGCTGCGCGTGGGCTGGATCCGCGCCTTCACCTACCTCCTGGTGCTGCTGCTGTTGATCGCCGCGGGCGGGCTGTTCGGCGCGGCCGAGTTCTGGCGGCGCACCCAGGAGGTGCAGACCGCCAAGCGCGACGTGGAGAAGCGCCTCTCCGAGACGCTGCTCAAGCTGGAGCGCCTGCAGAACATCGAAAAGCTCCTGCAGACCTCCGACCCCACCGAACTGGCCCAACTGCTGGCGGGCCTGGGCATCGAAAACGCCGCCGCCAGGACCCAGCCCGCCCAACCCGCGCAGCAGGCCGCCAAGACCGGGAAGGACCAGGGCAAGAACGCCACCGCCCCCGCCCCCGCTCCGGAGAAGCCCGCGGGCTTCGACCTGGCGGACATCATGGGCCGCGTGGACCTGGGCCAGGTGGCCGTGGAGAACTTCCGGGCCAAGGCGGACGCCAAGGGCGTCCAGGCCGGGTTCGACCTCTCCAACCTGATGCCCCAGCCCCAGGCCGGGGGCGGGCAGCTGCTGGCCATCAGCCGCGAAGGCGCGGTGTTCCCCGTGCAGCCCGGCAAGGACGAGCTGACCTTCAACATCCAGCGTTTCAAGCAGGTGTCCGTGCAGGCTCCCCTGCCCCAGGGGCTGGACCCGGCCCAGGTCTTCGGGTTCAGGCTGGTGCTGGCCAACGGCACGGGCAAAACAATCTTCAGCGAGACCTATCCCCTTGCTCAAACGCAGTAGCCTTGCGCTGATCCTCTTTCTGCTCTTCTCCATGCCGGCCTGGGCCGAGGTCGTCACCTTCTTCCCCGGCACCCAGTACGCGCTGGACGTGCACTTCCTGCGCGGCGAGAAGCCCGGCCCCACCGTGTTCGTGCAGGGCGGCATCCAGGGCGACGAGACCGGCGGCTTCCTCACGGCGCAACTGCTCACCAGGGCCAAGGTGCGCAAGGGCACCGTGATCGTGGTGCCCAGGGCCAACCCCCCCTCCATCCACGAGCGCAGGCGCGCCATCAACGTGGACCTCAACCGCCGCTTCGACCAGGACTACAACGAATTCTACGAGGACAGGCTCGCCCGCCTGATCCGCTTCCTGGTCTCCCAGAGCCAGGCGCTCATCCACCTGCACGAGGGCTCGGGCTTCTACAACCCGGTCAAGGTCTCGGACCTGCGCGGCCCCAATCGCTACGGCCAGTCCGTGATCATCGACGCGGTGGGCTACAAGAACGTGGCCAACCTGGAGCGCGCGGCCAGGCAGGTGCTGGCCAGGCTCAACGAGGGCGTCTCCCCCAAGGAGTACCACTTCCAGCTCTTCAACATGGACACCTTCAACGACCGCTCCAAATACCTGGAGCAGCGCAAGTCCCTCACCTACTACGCCCTCTCCCGCGTGGGCATTCCGGCCGTGGCCCTGGAGGTCAGCAAGAACATCACGGACCTGGGCTGGAAGGTCTCGGCCCAGCTCAAGGGCACCGTGCTTTTCCTGCGCCAGTTCGGCATCGAGGTGGACGCCCCTGAGCCGCGCCCGCAGGACCTCAAGGCCTACCCCCCGCGCGACCTGAAGATAGTGGTCAACGGCCGGGAGCTCGACTCCCGCAAGCCCGCCCTGAGCCTGGCCCCCGGGGCCACGCTGGACGTGCGCTGCGAGCCCCCGCAGGACCAGGCCGGTCTGAGCCCCGTCACCGCCGTGTTCGCCTCCGACAGGCCGGGCTTCAACCTGGCCAAGGCCCCGCGCCTGCCCCTGGCCCCCTTCCAGACCCTCGACGTGCGCTCCGACGGCCAGGTGCTGGCCAAGGCCACCCTGCAATGGACAGGCTCCTGGCCCGCGCCGGAGCAGTCCGGGCCGACGAAGTTCGTGTGCTGGCTGGGCGGCAAGCTGGTGCACGTGCCCGCTGGGGGCACGCTGGAGGCCGTGCAGGGCGACCAGCTGGTGCTGGAGGGCGTCTGGGGCAGCAAGAAGGACGAGGTGCTCAACCTCAAGGGCTATGTGAGCCGCGTGGGCAAGAACGACGGGCAGGACGCCGGGCAGGAGATCATCCTGGACCCCAAGAGCTTCATCCCCAAATTCCTGGCTCCCCAGCCGGGCGGCGACGTGGTCTGCGAGGTGGTGCGCGAGACCCCCGGATTGCCCGCGTCCCAGGCCAAGGACAAGTTCACCATCGTGCTCAAGCCCCGCGTGGTGCACTCCCTGGTGCTCACCACCCAGGACGGCAAGGCCCTCACCGTGCCCTGGTCGCCGGACAAACCGCTGCAGCTGGCCCCGGGCCGCTACACCCTGGCCGACGTGCAGGGCAACGGCCCCGCCGCCATGGTGCAGGTGTTCGCCTCCAACACGCCCGTCACCCTGGGCCAGAGCTTCACAGTGACCGAGAAGGACTCCATCGTGCTTCGCCAGGCCACCACCTTCGCGGACATGGGCGTGATGAAGCTCACCACCAGGACCCTCTCCCAGGCGGACGCCGAACCCGGAAAAGCGCGCCTGAACTAGGCCCCGCCCTCCACGAAGGGGGCGAAGCGAGGGTCGTGCATGGCGGGCAGGAACTCCAGCACGGTGTATGCGGCCAGGCCCTCGCGCTTGAAGGGGTCGGCCTCAAGGATTGTCTCCAGCTCCGCCTTGCTCCCGCCCCTGGCCAGGATCACTCCGCCCGTGCGCGGCTCCAGCCTCCCCGAGGCGATGAAGCGCCCCGCTGCATAGTTCTCCGCCAGGAAGGCCCGGTGCTCCTCCAGCCAGCGGTCGATTTCCTCGACAGGCTTGATATAATTCAGGATGACGACGAACATGAACCCCTCCACATAGCTATTTGGCGGGGTGCATGCTACGCGTGGCGGCACACGATGCCAAGGAGTCGACCATGGCCCCGGAATGGACCAAGCACGACGATTCGACCTACTACATGAGCCTGGGCAAGGCACTGCTGGTCACGGTGGTCTACGACCGGCTGACCCCGGCGGGCTGGAAGGTGCAGGTGGGCCAGCGCAGCCTCAAGGACAAGTTCGGCAGCCTGGAAGACGCCCAGAAGATCGCCATGGCCTTCGCCGAGAAGGTCAGCGCGGCCATCCGGGCCGATCTGGACGCTCTGAAGCAGGTATAAAAGGCGGGGAGACGCCTCCGGCGGCCAGGGGCGCCGCCCCTGGACCCCGCGAGAGGGAGTTCCTCCCTCTCGACTCCCATATGGCTTCGCGTCCGGCTTCGACACCCCGTGCCGATACGTCCATCCCTCGAAATCTGCGGATGCCCACCCGGAACGAAGTCTCAGGGCGAGGCCTCATTCCCCGGGCTGCCGCCGTGAACCGTGTTGTCATCCGAGCGGCCCTGCCCGTGCGGCGCATGACGATATTCTTCCGATATGTCGGCTTGCGCCGCGCGG
>NZ_JAKZKX010000049.1 GCF_022808715.1 Fundidesulfovibrio agrisoli | reverse complement strand
CCAAGTGGCTCTGGACTTACAACAACGAACGGCCCAACATGGGCATCGGCGGCATCACTCCGAGGCAGAAACTGAGAACGGCTGCATAGCCCTACTTTTCAGACAGCCTAAAAAGGGGAGGATTACCCTCGTTTGCCATCTGACACCTCCAGGACGGCCGTTCCATACGTCCAAGTTGGTGTCCAAGAAAACCCTAGGGCAATCCATGCCGGATCATGGGCGTCAACCAGGCCTTCACCAGCTACTCAAACCCCAAAGGCAACGCGGACACGGAGCGCTTCATGCGCACGCTCAATGAAGAGCTGGTTTGGATCAACGAGTTCACCAGCCCAGGCGCCTTCCTGGAGGCTCTGGGTCGCTGGATCGACGGGTACAACGCCAACTACCTGCATTCGACCCTCGGCTACAGGTCGCCGGAGGACTTCGAGGCAGAGCATCTCAGCCGCGAGACTCTCTTAGCCGACGCTTGCTAAACGAGGGGCCGTACACTAGTGGTGAGACATTGACATGACCAAGGTCATGATCGAAGACTTCGGATGGGTCAACGTGGTGATGGTTCTGGGGTGGCATGCCAAGATGGGCGTTGGTCATTACGCCGGGCTGCAGGCCCGGGCCTGGCAATGTCTGGCCGGGCTGAACAGGGCAGTGAACTGTCAATTTTCCAGAAGTGCGCGTGGGGCGGCTCTTAAGCTGATGTCTAACTACGGCTGCCAACCAACATTGGTAAGTTTTTTTAAAGCTTGTTGGCACTTGGGCGTCAACCGAGCTTTCGCCAGTCACGTAAGCCGCAAGGGCACCGCGGATACGGGTGACCTGCTCGGCACTTTTCGGACCAGCTGAAACTTGAGAAGGTGGCTCCCGACGACGAAGAGGGAGCCATGAGGAAATCACGTTTTTCGGATGAGCAGATGGTGAGCATTTTGCGCGAGACCGACCGTGATCCGGTGCCCCAAGTGGCCAAGCGGCACGGCGTTAGCGAGCAGACGATCTACACGTGGCGGCAGCGCTTCAGCGGCATGACCGCCGATGACGTGAAGAAACTCCGTCAATTGGAGTTGGAGAACGCTAGGCTGAAGAAGCTGCTGGTCGAGCGGGACCCCGAAATCGAGGTGATGAAGGAGATCGCGGCAAAAAAATGGTAGGCGCACCCGTCCGCCGCCAGCAAGTGGCGTTCGCGTTGAACCGCGGACTGTCACAACGCAGGGCGTGTGCGCTGCTTTCCATCTCCCGCTCGACCTTGCACTACGAGTCGCGCATGGAAGTCCGTGACGGTCCGCTTATAGCGGCCATGACCGGCTTGGCAAACCTGTATCCCCGGTACGGCTACCGCCGGATACAGGTTTTCATGGAGCATCTAGGCCATGTAATGGGACCTGACAAAACGTTCCGGCTCTGGAGCAAGGCAGGCCTTCAGGTGCCGAAGAAACGCGGCAGGAAACGGGTGGTCGGATCACGCCCCCGGCCACAGTTGCCGTGCGGAGCCAATGAGGTGTGGGCTTACGACTTCGTCTATGGCGCCTGCGCCAACGGACAGCAGCTGAAATGCCTGACGATCATTGATGAGTACACCCGCGAATGCCTAGCCATCGACGTGGCCGGGAGCATCCGTTCCGGGCGGGTGATCGAGGTGCTGGCGCGCCTTGCTAGCGAACGGGGAGCGCCGCGCTATCTGCGCTCGGACAACGGGCCGGAGTTCGTGTCTAAGGCACTGCTCCGCTGGGCCACGAATGAATCGTTGAGCATCGCCTTGATCGACCCTGGTAAGCCCTGGCAGAATGGGATGGTCGAGAGCTTTAACGGCAAATTCCGGGACGAGTGTCTGTCCATGGAGTGGTTTCGGTCAAGAGTGGAAGCCAAGGTCGTCATCGAAGACTGGCGCAGGCTATACAACGAGGTCCGGCCTCACTCAAGCCTGGGAAAAATGACACCCAAGGCATACGCGGGAGTGATCGGCAAAAACCTGAACCAGGGGGCCACCCTCAAGAATTGAGTGGTCCGAAGAAACCCGGCAGGTCACGTGCTAAAACTTTTGTGGCGCTTAGTTGCTGAGTAAAGGCGTTACCGGTAACTTGGAATTCTGTGGTGTATTTAAGTTAGAACGAGAAAATCGGCAGTTACTTAATTGTTTTTTTATTGGTCAAATAATTCACGAGGCAAGTATGAAGGATACAGTGGTTGCGCTGCCTGATACACTTGGGGACGATCTTAGGGAGGAAGGCAAACGCAGTGAACTTGAATTTTGGAAGAATTACATCAACTCTTCGCCATTCTTAAAGTACTGGTGCGAAGAAGATATCAACCCCGAATTGGATCTAGAAATCGACATTTTTATTAAAGGGGTTGGTCACATGCTAAATGCTTTAGGAAGGCGTATTGATGTCTTGGATGCTGGCTCTGGCCCGGGCAGTATTCTGAGTCATGCTTTTGATCAAATTGATGCCAGTCTTGTTGCAACAGATCCCCTAGCTGATGAATACGACGAGCTATGGCAAAACGAAGTCTGCAAAAAACGGGTATGTCGTCCAGTTGTTTGCGCCGGAGAAGACCTCGCTGCGAAGTTCGGACCCAGGGCTTTCGATGTTTGCCATATCCGCAACGCCCTCGACCATACCGCAAACCCCATCATCGTCATTCAACAATTTATCCACGTTACCCGGCCTAAGGGCTTCATAGTCATACAGGGATTCGAGAACGAAGCCACCAAGATGAACTGGACCGGGTTCCATCAATGGAACATTCATTGTGAGGATAATGACATGGTCATTACGGGAAAATCTGGGACTCAATATGGCATTAAGCACCAGTTTCGCGGTGTCGTCAAGATTTTACGTGCTTGGAGTAAAAAACACAACTCTGGCATGCCGTGGTGTGGTGCCATCATCCAAGTACTCTAACAATGCGTTCATACATCCCCGCGTGGTGCGAGGTTCCTGCTATATGTCAGCGAAAGTAGGGAGGGCTTGAATCGCATGATGACATGGGAGGATGTGCCTTGGTCATATGCCGTGCTCTGGAATCATCTCAGCCAGTGCGGAGACGATGGAAAGCTAGGTAAAATTAAACTTCTTGATGGGCATTTTTCTGTTTGTGGCATCGTATTCATGCTTGGTACCCTTTTGTTTTGGCTGCAGTGATTTTTGGCAGTGTCGGCAGCAATTGTTTTTTTAGGTACGCTATTACTAATGTAAATCTCCTGTACAGTGATGGTTATCACCTGACACCGCCGCCCTGGCGGTGCAACGTTTAGCTGCGTGTTGAAAAACACTGGGTAATCCTCCCCTTTTTAGGCTGTCTGAAAAGTAGGGCTATGCAGCCGTTCTCAGTTTCTGCCTCGGAGTGATGCCGCCGATGCCCATGTTGGGCCGTTCGTTGTTGTAAGTCCAGAGCCACTTGG
>NZ_JAKZKX010000048.1 GCF_022808715.1 Fundidesulfovibrio agrisoli | reverse complement strand
GGCGTCCGGGGCGAGGCCCAGTCGGGCGACGTCGCCCTGATCGACCCTTCCTCCGGCAATTACCAGTTCCAGTTCTACACCCGGGAGCAGCTTGAGGCGGCTTGGTCCGGCCAGGCGATGATGATCAAGAAGACGTTCGCCGTCACCGACGAGCGGCAGCCCTTCGGCCTGGGCTGGTTCGTGCCGGAGATGTTCAAACAGAAGAAAATCTTCCGCGACATCGCCCTGGCCACCATGACGGCGAACGTGCTGACGCTGGGTTTTCCCATCTACATGCAGCTCGTTCTGGACAGGGTCCTGCAGCATCAGAGCGTCTCGACGCTCATGGTGCTTTCCATAGGTCTGCTGGGTATCTTCATCCTCGATGCGGTGCTCTCGTACCTGAAGCGTTACATGCTGCTCTTCGCCACCAACAAGATGGACCTCAACCTGGCGCGCGTCATCTACGGACACGTGCTGCGCCTGCCCATCGACTTCTTCGACAACACCCCCGCCGGCATCCTGCTCAAGCACATCGGCGAAAAGGACAAGATACGCCAGTTCATGACCGGGCGGCTGTTCCTGACCATCCTGGACGCCACCATCCTTATCATACTCATTCCGCTGCTCTTCTTTTACAGCACCGCGCTGACGTGCATCGTGCTGGGCATGTCGGTGGTGGTGGCGATCATCACCGGCTTCGCCATGGGCGCTTTCCGCAAACGCCTGCGCTTCCACTACGAGGCCGAGGCACGGCGCAACTCCCATCTGGTGGAGTCGATCAGAGGCATCCACACGGTGAAGTCCCTGGCGCTGGAGCCCCATCAGTTTCGCACCTGGGAGAATCTGAGCTCCCGCTCAGTCTCCACCGCCTTCCATGTGGAGAAGCTTTCCGCCGTTGTGAGCACGAGCTCCTCCTTCATCCAGAACCTCACCTCGCTGCTGGTGGTCTGGGTGGGAGCGACCCTTGCCTTCGACAACCAACTCTCCATGGGCGCCATCGTGGCCTTCCAGATCCTCTCCAGCAAGGTCACTCAGCCGCTTGTCTCCATCGTGTCCATCCTGCACGAATACCAGGAGATCGGCCTCTCGGTCTCCATGCTGGGCGAGATCATGAACCGCCCGGAGGAGCGCCCCCTTACCGCACGTGGTTTGGTTGGGCCCATCTCCGGCTCCATCGGCGTCGAGCGCGTGACCTTCCGCTACGCCCCGGGCTCGCCCCCGGCCCTGATGGACCTCTCGCTCAATTTCCCGGCCGGCTCCATCATCGGCATCGTGGGCCGCTCGGGTTCGGGCAAATCCACCCTGACCAGGCTCATCCAGGGGCTTTATCCCCTGCAGGAAGGCCGGGTGACGGTGGACGGCCTGGACCTGCGCGACATCGACTTGGCCCACCTGCGCCGATCCATCGGCGTGGTCCTGCAGGAGAACTTCCTGTTCCATGGCACCGTGCGCGACAACATAAGCGCCACCAAACCCTCGGCCACCTTCGAGGAGGTGGTCATGGCCGCGCGCCTGGCCGGCGCGGACGAATTCATCCAGCGGTTGCCCCAGGGCTACGACAGCCCCATCGTGGAGGGCGGCGCAAACCTATCGGGCGGTCAGCGCCAGCGTCTGGCCATCGCCCGGGCGCTCATCATGGAGCCGCCGATCCTCATCCTGGACGAGGCCACCAGCGCCCTGGACGCCGAATCCGAATCCATCATCCAGGCCAACCTGGCGGGCATCGCCAAGGGCCGCACGCTCATCATCGTCAGCCACAGGCTGTCCATGCTGGCCTCGGCGCACTCCATCGTCGTGCTTGACAGGGGCCTGCTGGTCGGCAACGCGCCGCATCACGACCTGCTGCGCACCTGCCCTATCTACGCAGATCTCTGGCACAAGCAGAACCGTCACATGGAGCCTGGCGCGCTGACCGGCGGCGGCTGGCAGGCACAAGGATAACGCGATGTTTTTGCCCAAGAAAAAAGACGACTCGTCCCTGCCCTCGATCCACCCGGACATGGTGGAGTTCCAGCCGGACGCATCCGAGATAGCCAACACCCCCCTGCCTAGGACGGCGCGGCTCACGCTCTACACCATCATGCTCCTGTTGGTCTTCCTGCTGACATGGTCCGTCGTGTCTGACGTGGACATCCAGGTCACCGGGTCGGGGCGCATCGTCTCCTCCGGGAAGGATATCGTGATCTCGCCGCTCTCCGACACGGTGATACGCTCCATCGACGTCAAGGTGGGCCAGGTGGTTGCCGAGGGCCAGACCCTGGTGCGCCTGGACAACACCTTCTCCACGGCCACCGATACCCAGAACCGTTTCCGCCTCATGCGCACCAAGGCGGACATCGCCCGCCTGGAGTGCGAGCTGAACGGCAAGCCCTATGTGCCGCCGCAGGGCACCACCCAGGAGGAAACCTCCGAGCAGCTCAAGATTCTGGCCGGCCGCCGTGACGAGTTCAGCGCCAAGATGAAGGCCATTCAGGGCAAGACCGCCGAGACCGAGAGCGACATCGCCTCCTTGGAGAAGATGGTCTCCATCACCAAGAAGCAGGTGGATGTGGGCCAGGAAGTGATGAACATGCGCAGCGAGGTCTACCGCCAGGGCGTGGACTCCCGCCTCTCCTTCCTGGACGCCCAGAACCAGCTGGCCAACATCACCGCCCAGCACGAGAAGGCCAAGGGCGAGCTCGCGGCCAAGCGTCATATGCTCCAGCAGCTCAAGGCCGAGAAAGACGCCTACGTCAGCAACTGGCGCAACGAGGTCAGCAACAAGCTGGCCATGGCACGGCAGGACCTTAGCACCGTCACCGAGGAGGTCTCCAAGTCTTCCCGTATGAGCGAGCTCTCCACCCTCACCGCCCCGGTGACCGCAGTGGTCCTCGATATCGTCAAATACCCCAGCGAGAGCGTGGTCAAGGCGGGCGAACCGGTGTTATCCCTGGTTCCGCTCAACGTGCCCCTTGAGGTCGAGGCTCTCATCCAGCCCAAGGACATCGGCTTCCTGCGCGTGGGGGATCCCTGCGTCATCAAGCTGGAGGCCTTCCCCTACCACCGCCACGGGTTGCTCAGAGGCAAGGTGCGCGTGGTGGGCGAGGACCAGCTCACCAAGGACACCCCCACCGGCAGGGTGGGTGTCTACCCGGCGCGTGTCGAGATTACTGACATGAGCGAGATCAGGAACGTGCCGGACGATTTTAGGCTGGTTCCGGGCATGAGCCTGGAAGTCGGCATCAAGGTGGGTTCGCGCAAGGTCATCACTTACCTGATGTACCCCATCATGCGCGCTTTGGACGATTCCATCAGGGAACGCTAATTTCAGGCTTCAAGGAGCAGATATGGTCACCAGCAATATGTTTTTCGCCAACAAGGGGACGGCCGCGAGCCGAGGTACGGAGTCTGTCGCCACTCCCGAGCTGACCCTCGTCCCCCTTGAGCCTGGCCGGCATGTGATCGCCTTCACCGGCATCGACGTCCCCCAGAAAGACCTGGGCGGCTTGAGCATCCCCTGCCTGCAGCTCAGTATTTTGCCCCTCATGGGCTCCGGCTCGGTGGCTTTCGAATCCGGCGAAGTGGCCTGGCTGACCTCCCCAGGGCAGGAAGTGGCCGTCACCGTGGGCGAGCGCGGCGCCATCGTGCAGTTTTTGAC
>NZ_JAKZKX010000047.1 GCF_022808715.1 Fundidesulfovibrio agrisoli | reverse complement strand
CCAAGTGGCTCTGGACTTACAACAACGAACGGCCCAACATGGGCATCGGCGGCATCACTCCGAGGCAGAAACTGAGAACGGCTGCATAGCCCTACTTTTCAGACAGCCTAAAAAGGGGAGGATTACCCCTACTTCCACAACGGCTCCGTGGGCACGCTCAAGCAGGTGGTGGATTTCTACACGCGCGGCAGCGACTTCGGCGCAGCCAACACCGGTGACTTGTCGAAGGATATCGGTCAGATCGGGCAGTTGGCCGGTGACGAGGACAAGAAGGACGCCCTGGTGGCGTTCCTGCTGACACTGACCGACCCGCGGGTCAAGAACGAGGCGGCCCCCTTCGACCACCCTCAGCTCTTCCTGGTGGTGGCCGCGCCTGGCAACGACACGGCCGTCGCGTGTACTGCCACCCAGATTGAACAGGGCGCTTGCGACCAGTTCGTCGAGTTGCCCGCTACGGGCCTTAATGGACGTACGGCTGATGGGCGTCCGCTGCTGACCACGTTCATGAACATGGACCCCTTCGGCCGCAACGGCGAGTTGCTGGCTCCCAGCGGGGGAACGCCGCAGGCCAGCGCGGGCCCGCAACAGCTTCCTGTTCCATACGTGACGGGCAACGTGCTTCCCCTCATTCCCTGAGGGGATTGATGTCGCCTTGCCGTGCGCTCACGTGACTATACGTCAACTCGGCAGGGGGTTGCCCCGGGGGCATCCTTGACCGACGAAGGCCGTCCGCAGGGGCGGCCTTTTTCGTGCCCCAAATGGGCCTATGCAGTGCGGTTCGCAGTGCGAAAGAAAACGGGCCTTGCGACTAGTGTTCGCAAGGCCCAGAAATCTTGGTCGGGGCGGCGAGATTTGAACTCACGGCCCCCTGCGCCCAAGGCAGGTGCGCTACCAGGCTGCGCTACGCCCCGACTGGAAGAGAGTTCCCTAGAGAATTATCGCCCGGCTGGCAAGCCGGGAGAGTCGCGCAGCACGAGCACGATCTTGTCCGGCTGGCCCCGGCCGGAGATGGTGCTGGTTCTGGCCAGCACCACCCTGCCCGCGAAGGCGCATTGCAGCCAGGGCGCATCCGCCGGTCCCGATTCGGCCTCCCGTTGCTGGCAGTGGCGCAGCACGCCCTGGAGCTGGGGGGGGCAGGGCGCTCCCCGCAGGGCCTCCCGCATGGCGCCGAGCGCCCGGGCCAGGGGTTCGTTGCAGGCCAGGAGCTTCTCCCCCGAGTCCAGCACGGCCGCCATGTCCGAGGTCATGGCGAGCAGGGCCTCGCAGTCCCTTCCGGGTTTGACCGTCTGCATGGCGGTCTGGCTGTCCGTGACGTCGAATATCAGGGAGTGCAGCACCACGCGCCTGCCCTGGACCAGTGGGGAGACGCGGACCTCCACGTCGCGGACGGCTCCGGAGGCAAGCTTGTGCCGGAAGCGGAACACGCGCGCCCTGGCGCTGCTGGCCTCGCGCAGGCGCAGGCCCAGCACGGGGAGCTCCAGGGTGTTGATGTCGGCGATGTTCATGGAGCGCAGCTCGCCGGAGGTGTAGCCGTAAAAGGCCTGAGCCGCGGGGTTGGCGTCCAGAATGCCACCTGTGTCGCCGTCGATGAGCAGTTGCACCGTGGAGTTGGTGAGGAACAGGTCGCGGTAGCGCGACTCGGAGGAGCGCAGCACGATCTCCGAGGCCTTGGCGTCGGTGATGTCCTGCCAGGCCCCTACGATCTCCAACTGGCGGCCCTCGCAGTCGGTGACGAGCCTCTGGTCGTCTCGCACCCAGCGCCAGACGCCCTCCCGGTTGCGGACCCTGTAGTCCTGCACCAGGCGGCCCCTCCCGGCCAGCCCGACCTGGGCGCGCCGGACCCTCTCGGCGTCGGCGGGGTGCACCTGCGAGATCCAGAAGGAGGAACTCAGAAGGTCCAACTGCGAGAAGCCGAAGATATCGCGGATGTTCTCCGAGACGTAGGTCGGGCTGAAGGGGTCGTCCGGCGAGCAGGTGCGCAGCACCATGGGGCTGGAGGCGAGCAGATGCTCCAGGCGGGCCTGGGTGCGGCGCAGGGCCTCCTCCATGTGCTTGCGCTCGGTGATCTCGAAGGCCATGTGCACCGCCCAGGCCGACCCGCCGTCCGGGGAGGGCACGGGAGTGCTGCGCGTGATGAAGGTGCGGCCCTCGGGCGTGGTGACCTCGCCGCCTTGCGGCTGGCCAGTCCTGACCGCTTCGGGAAGCAGGCAGCCCGGGCAGGGGGCTTCCAGGCCGTGAATCTGGCTGTAGCAGGCGCGGCTGAGGCCGCTGTGCTGGAAATCCTTCAGGGCGGGGTCGCTGGAGAGCACCCAGAGCAGGCGCAGGTCCTGGTCGACGCACTTCAGGGTCATGCCGCTGAAATCCCTGAGGATGCTGGCCTGGGCCATGGCCTCGGGGACTGGAGGCTGGGCCGGGGCCGCCTCAACCAGCGTGGGTTGCGAAGGCCGGCCCTTCACGGGTGGGCGTCCGCCGCGTTTGGCGGCATCCGCCTCTTCGGCGGGCGTGAAGAGCTCTCCGGGGTCAACCCCCAGGGTGCGCGCCAATTGCCCGAGGGATTCGAACGAAGGGGCCGAGAGGCCGCGTTCGAGCCTGCCCAGGAAACGGTCCGAAATGCCGGCCTGGGCGGCGAGTTCGGCCTGGGTCAGGCCGGCCTGGCGTCTGAGCGCCTTGATGCGGGTGCCGAAGAGTTTCTTCATGCAGCGCCCCCTGATTATTGTCTTTTTAACCATGATCGCCGCGAGAGACAACCCTTGCCCACACTGCGCCGTTGGCAAGCCTTTTCAGAAGCCCTGCTGTGGGCTAGCATGCGGCCATGAACGGTCACCCCCTCTTGGCGTCGCTGCTCGGCCAGCTCCAGGCTTTGGAGCGTTCCGCGCGCGAGCAGCGTGTGCCCTTGCTCGTGGGGCAGGCGGAAGCCCTGCGCCAGGCGGCCCTCGGCCTTGTGGCCGACCGGGAGGCGGTGGAGGAGCAGGCCATGATGGCCGCTCTGCGTGTGGAGAAGCTTGAGGCGGCGCTTGAGCGCAACAGGAAGCTCTACGAGGGCGGGCTGCGCTCCTTCGACCGCTTCCGGCAGGGCTTCCAACTGGTGGAGGAGCTGCGCGACCTGGAGAACCTGCCCCGGCTCATGGAGCAACTGCGCCGCCTGTTCCGCGTTGGGCTGATGCGCCTGAGCCTGGAAAGGGTGGATTTCGAACCGCTGCTGCCGGATGGCTTCCCGCTCATGGAGCGCGGGAGACTGGGCGAAATCGCCTCCAAGGTGCTGGCCGGGGGAGCGAAGGCCTACCTGGGCTCCACGACGCAGGCCCCCGCCGGGGTGCTGAGCGAGGAGGAGGCCAGGCGCTGGCGCTCCTGCTTCGTCTATCCCCTGAAAGACCGTTTCCGCGAAGGGGAATGGGCCGGGGTGCTGGTGCTGGCGGACGCCAACTCGCAGCGCTACCGCCCGGAGATGGCCACTGACTACATGGAGCACTTCAGCGACGTGCTGGCCAGCTCCGTTTCCGGCCTCGCGGAGCACAAGCGCGCCGAGAGCCTGCGGGAGGACGTGGAGCGCATCGCCCGGCACGACCTCAAATCCCCGTTGTCGGCCTTCCTGACCCTGCCGCAGATGCTGCTGGAATCAGACAACATCACCGAGCGCCAGAAGGAGATGATCCGCCTGATGCTCGGGGCCGGGCGTCGCATGCAGAACATGATTACGCTGTCGCTCTCCATCTACCGCATGGAGCGCGGCGAATACGCCCTGGACGCCCACTCCGTGGACGCCGCCGGGCTGGTGCGCGCCATCTGGGACGAATCAGGCGGCCCGTACCGCGCCTCGGACATCCTGCTGGAGCTCGAGGCCCAGGAGGAGCCCTTCATGGTGCGCGGCGAGGAGCTGCTCTGCTACACGATGCTCGCCAACCTGATCAAAAACGCGCTGGAGGCCTCCTCCCCCGGGGAGCGGGTGGGGGTGAACCTGCTGCGCGAGGACGGCTGGGACGTGGTGGAGGTGCGCAACGTGCGGGACGTGCCCGAGGCCATGCGGGGCTGCCTGTTCGAGAAGTACGCCACCCACGGGAAGCTCGGCGGCACCGGGCTGGGGGGCTACTCGGCCCGGCTCATCGCCCGGACCCACGGCGGCGACGTGGCGGTGAGCACCGGGAACGGCGACGGCACCACGGTGAGGGTGCGGTTGCCGAGGGAGTAACGATTTTTTCTGGGCCTGCGCCCCCTGGCTCCCGGACGCCGCGAGGCCCTGATATATCGGAAGAATATCAGGGCCTC
>NZ_JAKZKX010000045.1 GCF_022808715.1 Fundidesulfovibrio agrisoli | reverse complement strand
CAGAATACGCATCGACTACATTCAGCCTGGCAAACCGCAGCAAAACGCCTACGTGGAACGCTACAACCGCACCGTGCGCTATGACTGGCTGGGACAGCACCTGTTTGAAAATATCGAGGAGGTCAGGAACTACGCCACCAAGTGGCTCTGGACTTACAACAACGAACGGCCCAACATGGGCATCGGCGGCATCACTCCGAGGCAGAAACTGAGAACGGCTGCATAGCCCTACTTTTCAGACAGCCTAAAAAAGGGGAGGATTACCGAGGGAAGCGTCCATGCCACCGTATTTCGCCCGCCACTTGTAGAACGTGGCGCTGCTCATGCCGTGTTCGCGGCAAAGTTCCGGCACGGCGATGCCGTTTTCGGCTTGCTTCAGGATGCTCAGGATCTGACTGTCGGAGTAGCGGGACGTCTTCATGTAAAATCTCCTCGCCTGGGTTTACGAGAAAATTCTACTTTTCAGAACAACCTTTTATTGGGGGGATTACCTGTTTGCCTCTGGGCAGCTTGGCGTCTTTCTGTTCGAAGCATCGCAGCATGGAGTTCCCCCTGGCTTGAGGCGCCTTTTCGGGCTTGGCTCAACGTATACCGAGGAGGCGGGAAGGTGGGCAAGCGGAGAAAAAAGCGGGACAGGAGCGGGACAAAATCCGACCCAACGAAAAAAGGGCCTACGGTTATAACCGTAGGCCCTCGTACTCGCGTGGTCGGGATGAGAGGAGTTGAACCTCCGACCCCCTGAACCCCATTCAGGTGCGCTACCAGGCTGCGCTACATCCCGACGCGAAAGGAAGCGTTGAATAGCCCCGGGAGCGAGGTCTGTCAATCAAGATTTTTCGCGATCTCGAAAATTTCTCGTTTCTTCGCCGGAGCGAGGCCTGTATGCTGCCTCTGCCGCCCTTCCGGGCGGGGTGTCGGAGGAAGCCATGATGAACAAAGAATGCGACGCCCCCGTGCTGGTCAGCGGGGCCACGGGCTACGTGGGCGGCAGGCTCGCCCCCCTGCTGTTGGAGCGCGGCTGGCGCGTTCGCGCCGTGGCCCGCTCCCTGGACAAGCTCGGCTGCCGCCCCTTCGCCGCCCACCCCCGTTGCGAGCTGGCCAAGGCGGACATGCTCGACCCCGCCTCCCTGCGCGAGGCCCTGTGCGGCTGCCGCGCGGCCTACTACCTGGTGCACTCCATGAACCCCGCCACCAGGGACTTCGCCGCGGCCGACCTGGCCGCCGCCAGGACCTTCGCCCAAGCCTGCGCCGAGGCCGGGGTGGAGCGCATCATCTACCTAGGCGGCCTGGGCGACGAGCGCGACGCCAACCTCTCGCACCATCTGCGCTCCCGCCTGGAGACGGCCAAGGCCCTGGCCTCGGGTCCGGTGCCGGTTACATTCCTGCGCGCGGCCATCATCCTGGGCGCGGGGAGCGCGTCCTTCGAGATCCTGCGCTGCCTGGTGGAGCGCCTCCCTGTGATGATAACGCCGAGCTGGGTGCGCACCCTCTGCCAGCCCATCTCCATCCGCAACGTGCTGGACTACCTGGCGGGCTGCCTGGAGCACCCCGAAACCACGGGCCAGACCTACGACATCGGCGGCCCCGACGTGCTGGCCTACGGCGAGCTGTTCCAGCTCTACGCCCAAGTGGCCGGCCTGCGCCGCCGGATCATCATTCCCGTGCCGTTTCTCTCCCCACGGCTGTCGCGCCTGTGGGTGCGGCTGGTCACCCCGGTGTCGCCCGCCCTGATAACGCCTCTGATCGAGGGCCTTCGAAACGAGGTGGTCTGCCGGGAGAACCGCATCAGGGATGTCATCCCCCTGGAACTTCAAAGCTGCCGCGACACCTTCGCCGCCGCCCGGCGGGATCTGGCCCAGCGCATGGTGCCCACCTGCTGGGCCGACGCCGGAACCGCGCAGGCGCCCGAGTGGCTGATCTGCGGGGACGCGCCCTACTCCGGCGGCCCCGTGTTCGACATGGGGTTCAAGGCCCTGCTGGACCGGCCGCCCCGGCTGGTCTGGCCCGCGCTCCAGGCCATCGGGGGCGAGAACGGCTGGTATTTCGCGGACATCTTTTGGAAACTGCGCGGCCTGGCGGACAGGCTGGCCGGGGGCGAGGGCCTGGGGCCGGGCAGGCAACACCCCGGCGAGCTCCGGCCCGGGGACGCCCTGGACTGCTGGCGCGTGCATGAAGCCAGCCCTCCCTCCCGGTTGACCTTGCTGGCCACCATGAAATCCCCTGGGGAGGCCGCCCTGGAGTTCATCCTCGCCCCGGTGGAAGGCGGGCGCTGCGAGCTGACCCTGCTGCCCCGCTTCCAGCCGCGCGGCCTGGCGGGCCTGGCCTACTGGTACGCCATGTACCTGCCGCACCTGCTGCTGTTCCCGGGGCTCATGCGCAAGTTGGCCGAGGCGGCCGGCGCGCGCGTGCTGCGCGGGCCGTGGCGGTTCAGCCCGCCATCCGCCGAGGCCTGCCGATTGCCCGAACGCAACCCCACTCAGGGCGGGCCTCGCTGATCCAGATGGCCGCCGGGCGTTGCCTCGCGCGGGCATTGGGCGTATTCGGGGAGCCACCCGCTTACTCACGAGGTCGCCATGAACATGATCCGGCTGGTGCTCGCGGCACTCATCGTCCTCGGCTGCGCCGCCCAGGCCCCCGCAGCCAAGAAGTCTCAGCAGCCCGCGGCGCAGCAGCAGGAGGCCGCGCCGGACCCCAACGCCCAGGGGCTCTACGAGTTCTTCAAGGCCGAGACCAAGCCCTCGGCCAAAGCCCTGGATTTCCAGATCACCGGCGGCTACGCGGACCTGCGCACCGAGTCGCCCGAATCCTCGGGGCGCTACTTCATGGCTGGCAGCACCATCACCGCCGTGGCCCCGGACATCTACCGCCTGGACCTGACCTTCAAGAAGAAATACCAACGCGACGTCATCGACCTGGTGCCGGAGTACTACTTTACGCAGCAGAGATCGTATTACTTCTGGTACGACGGCGGCAAGAAGCTGGTGTTCAAGATAGGCAACGGCAAGAAAACGATCAATTTCGACAAGAAAGAGCTGACCAGCATCAGGGTCAAGACTCTGGAGACCTACACAGTGGAGAAGACCAAGCTGGACATGAACGTGGTCTTTTCGGACGGGGGGTCGCAGATCTATCTGGTGCTGAAGTTCATTTAAGCCGGTAGGATCAAGAGCGGGGCGCCGCCCCGCACCCCGCCAGGGGGATGATCCCCCTGGACCCCGCATTCATCAGCCCGGGAGGCTTCGCCTCCCGGGCTGATATTTTGTTCAGGGCGATCACGATGGGCGCAGGTCTGGGCGCGAAGCCATTGGGGGTGCAGGGGAGTCACTCCGCTGCCCGGCACTCTGGGCGGAGGGGTTCGGGGAGGCAGCGCCTCCCCGTTCTTTCCGGTCATTGCTCAGGGGCTCGGGCCATGCGGAATCATGTTACGCCGGCCGGGGATGGGCGCTCCACGCCACTTCCGGCGAGGCCGCCCGCTACCCCAGGTTCTTGGCCACGAAATCCCAGTTGACCAGCTTCTCCAGGAAGCCCTTCACGTAGTCCCCGCGCAGGTTCTGGTAGTCCAGGTAGTAGGCGTGTTCCCATACGTCCACCGTGAGCAGGGGCTTCTGGTTGTTCACCAGCGGGTTCATGGCGTTGGGCGTCTTGACCACCTTGAGCGCGTCGCCCTCGAGCACCAGCCAGGCCCAGCCGCTGCCGAACTGGGTGGTGGCAGCGGCCATGAACTCCTTCACGAAGCCGTCGTAGCCGCCGAAGCCGGCTTTGATCTTCTCCGCCAGCTTGCCCGTGGGCTCGCCCCCGCCGCCCTTCTTCATCCCGTTGAAATAGAAGGTGTGGTTCCAGGCCTGGGCCGCGTTGTTGAACAGGCCAACGGCGGCCGGGTCCTTGGCGGCGTCCAGGAATACCTTCTCCAGGGTGAGCCCTGCGGTGGGCTTGCCCTCCAGGGCCTTGTTCGTGTTGTCGTAATAGGCTTTGGTGTGTTTTCCGTAGTGGAAGCTCAGCGTCTTGGCGGAGATGACCGGCTCCAGGGCTTCGAGGGGATAGCCCAGCTCCGGCATGGGGAAGGTGACGCCGGGACCGGCCTGGGCTCCGGCCACGCCTGGGAAGGCCCCCGCCGCTGCCGCCACGGCCGCTGCTGAAACGGCAAGAGCGCCGAACTGGCGGCGGGTCATGCCGCCCTGCGGGGCTTCGTCATGTTCCGAGTGATTCATGGAGACCTCCGTAATGGTAAGCAGTGTGAACTATGTTGAGCGGTTGCCCGGATAGGGCCGGGAAGGAATTCCATGTATGCTCCATGAGGCAGAGCGCAGCCACTGTCAAGCGCGGACAATCCCGCGGCCCCGAAACGGATACGGAGCCGTCATGAAGGCGTAACCCGGCGGGTTTTTCCTGCTTCACACACCATCATGCTCCGGAGGCATGTCATGCTGCACAAGAAATCCGTTCAGGTGAAAGCCGCCGCCCTCCTGTGGCTGGCCCTGGCCGCCTGCTTCATGTTCCAGGCCCAGGCCAGGGCGGGCGAACCCGCGCGGCCCAAGTACGTCTTCCTGTTCGTCGGCGACGGCCTGGCCCAGGCCCAGCGCGCCTCGGCCGAATACTACCAGGCCTCGGCCAAGGGGATGGACCGCCCCGGCATCGTCAAACTGCGCATGAACAGCTTCCCGGTGCAGGGCTCAACCACCACCTACTCGCTCAACTCCATCATCACCGATTCCGGCGCGGCGGGAACCGCCCTGGCCTGCGGCGTGAAGACCTACAACGGGGCCATCGGCGTTGACGCCGGGAAGCAGCCCGTGAAGTCCCTGGCCGAGACGGCCAGGGAGCGCGGCATGAAGGTGGGCATCGTCTCCACGGTGTCGCTGGACCACGCCACCCCGGCCAGTTTTTACGCCCACCAGCCCTCGCGCAACAACTACTATGAGATTTCGCTCGAAGCGGCGCGCTCCGGCGTGAACTACTTCGCGGGCGGCGGCTTCAAGGACCCAGAGGGCAAGCGCTCCAAAACGGAGGGCGACAAGCCCGCCCTGATGAGCGTCTTCAAGGAGAACGGCTACACCGTTCCCGAAGGCCGCGAGGCCATCCTGGCCCTGGCCAAGGGGCAGGACAAGGTGCTGGCCGTGAACCCCGTGCTGGACCACGACAAGGCCATGCCCTACGCCCTGGACGCCCAGCCCTCCAAGGAGGTCACCCTGGCCCAGTTCACGGCCAAGGGCTTGGAACTGCTGGACAACCCCGGCGGCTTCTTCATGATGATCGAGGGCGGCAAGGTGGACTGGGCCTGCCACGCCAACGACGCGGTCTCCTCCATCATGGACGTGCTGGCCCTGGACGAGGCCGTGGCCGTGGCCGCCGACTTCGCGGAGAAGCACCCCGGCGAGACCCTGGTGGTGGTCACTGGCGACCACGAGTGCGGCGGCATGAGCCTGGGCTTCGCCGGAACCAGGTACGGCAACTATTACGAATACCTGAAGAATCAGAAGCTCTCCTTCCTGGCCTTCAACGAGAGGCTCAAGCAGTACAAGGCCGCCACCCCGGCGGACAAGGCCAAGCTGGAGGACGTGGCCGGGCTCATCAAGGAGGGCTTCGGCCTGACCCTGCCCACCCCGGCGGACCTGGAGGCCATGAAGGGCTCCCCCGCTCCCAACGAGGACGTCACCTCCCCGGCGGACCCCTACGGCATGCACCTCAAGGCCTACGAACTGACCATGGTGGAGGAGGCCTTCAAGCGCAGCATGGCGGCCCAGGGCGAAAAATCCAAAGACCCGGCCGAATATCTGCGCTACGGCGAATACGAGCCCCTGACCGTGACCCTGACCCGCATCCTGGACTCCAAGTCCGGCCTGTCCTGGACCACCTACTCCCACACCGGCATGCCCGTGCCCACCTCGGCCTTGGGCGTTGGCGCGGAGGCCTTCTCGGGCTACTACGACAACACGGACCTCTCCAAGCGCCTGGGCGAGGTTCTCGGCGGCGGCAAGAAGCTGGCCGCCAACTAGGCATGTTCACGGGCCGGATGCGGCCCGCCCACGCCATCCTCCGGGGGTGCGCGCCCGACCAGGCAAGCGGCGCGCGCCCCTCTTTCCATCGAGCCATGCCAATATCCATCACCGCCAAGAAAGCCGACATCGTCCTGACCCTGGCCTTCGCCCTGCTCACGGGGCTGCTTCTGCTGCTGCCCACCGGCTTCGAGGAGCGCCTGCCCCAGGGCACCCTGGCCGTGAAGGCCCGTGTGCTCTCCGTGGACGACGCCAACGTGCGCCAGTACGGTGTGGTGCTGGAGGGCGACCAGCGCGTGGAGGCCCGGATTCTCGAAGGCCCCCGCCAGGGGGAGACGGTCTGGGCGGACAACCCGTTCCTGGGCAAGCTGGAGCTGGACAAGCAGTTCAAGCCCGGGGACGAGGCCCTGGTGGCCCTGACGCTCTCCGGCGGCAAGGTGGCCTCGGCCGTGGCGCAGGACCACTACCGCCTGGGCGTGCAGGGCTGGCTCATGGGGTTGTTCGCGCTGTTCCTGGCGGTGTACGCGGGCTGGTCCGGGGTGAAGGCGCTCCTCAGCTTCGTCTTCGCGGCCCTGGCCATCTGGAAGGTCATGGTGCCGCTGTTCCTGCGCGGGGCGGACCCCGTGCCCGTGACGCTCGGGGTGCTGGCCGTGCTCATGGCCTCGGTGCTTTTTCTGGTTGGGGGGCCGAACCGCAAGTCGCTGGCGGCGTACCTGGGGTCGCTGCTGGGGGTGGGGGCCACCTGCCTGATGGCCCTGTATTTCTCGGAAGCCTTCCGGCTGCACGGCTCGGTGAAGGCCTACGCCGAGACGCTCTTCTATTCCGGCTATCCGCACCTGAACCTGACGCGCATCTTTCTGGCCACCGTCTTTTTGGGCTCGTCCGGAGCGGTGATGGACCTGGCCATGGACGTGGCCGCCAGCATGGACGAGGTGGCCGCGCACAACCCGGACGCGGGGTTCTGGAAGCTGCTCACCTCCGGGCTGCGGGTGGGGCGGGTGGTGGTGGGCACCATGACCACCACGCTGCTGCTGGCCTACTCGGGCGGGTCCATGGCGCTGCTCATGGTGTTCATGGCCCAGGGGGTGCCCATGGCCAACGTGTTCAACATGAACCACGTGGCCGCCGAGGTGCTCAACACCCTGGTGGGGAGCTTCGGGCTGGTGCTGGTGGCGCCTTTCACGGCCCTGAGCGGGGCCTGGCTGCTGTCGAGAAGATGATTTGAACCGGGTGGCGCTGGTTGGCGCCGCGCCCCGCCGGCGCGACCCAAGCTGCCGGGCCTGCGGCCCTCTGGCGAAGCGCCAGCGCAAGGTCGCGCCCGCCGGGGCGCGGCGCCAACCAGCGCATCGCGGCTACGAACCGTGGTGGGATGAAAAAGCCGGATTCAGGGAAGGGTGGCAGGCGGCATTGTCGTCAGCCACTACGACTGAAGAAGCCCGCCATCGAGAGTGGAGACCTGTTCTTCTGCCGCTGTGCAGCCTGGACGGGTGTGGAAAAGACGCGGATGCAAATGACCCGCGAAGCCGAAAGGGGTTCCAAGGGGCGCAGCCCCTTGGCCGCCGGAGGCCCCTACCCCCCTGAAAATCTCTCCGATCTAGTCGTCGTGGCTGTGGGGCACG
>NZ_JAKZKX010000044.1 GCF_022808715.1 Fundidesulfovibrio agrisoli | reverse complement strand
GCGCTGCTCATGCCGTGTTCGCGGCAAAGTTCCGGCACGGCGATGCCGTTTTCGGCTTGCTTCAGGATGCTCAGGATCTGACTGTCGGAGTAGCGGGACGTCTTCATGTAAAATCTCCTCGCCTGGGCTTACGAGAAAATTCTACTTTTCAGAACAACCTTTTATTGGGGGGATTACCTTACGCAGTCGGATTATGCAGGGAGCCTTTACCACCACAGCCAGTTAACGAGAATGACTTTGCCAGGCCCTGGAAAGCACCGCGCCACGTAAAAGATGAATTATCTCAGGGTCGGGTTGAGATACCAAATAGTCGCGCCCTAATGTACGCTGGGCCGCCTGCCCAATTGCGAGAAGGGCACCAGGATTGCCAATCGCCCATTCAAGCTCCAACTTCCAACAATCCGGTTGTGCCAAAAGCCCATTTTGGCGGTGACGGATAACATGGGTAAATTCGTTCAGGGGAGACGCCAGCGTCGCCACACCCACAGCGGCAGCCTCTAAAAATTTCACAGCGGACTTGGCATGATTAAAGATGTTGTCCACTAAAGGAACAAGTGACAAGTCATGCACGGATATGAACTCTAACATTGTATCGTAAGGAAGCAAGGGATAGCTGCTAACATTTGGTAGGGCAAGTATCCTGCCAGAAACCTGAGCACTGCCAAGAACAGACAACCAGACGCCAGGGTGTTCGCATAATATGGTGTAAATTTCGTCCTCGATTAAGGCGAAATCTTCTTTATGAGAAGCGGTTCCAGATGCATACAGCAAACGCAAAGAGCCTGGTTGACGGCGTGGGCTGAAGCGCATCAAACGCTCTTCGATTTTGTTACGAATCAAAATAGTAGGCAAGGCAAAGTTTTCTTCGCAATAGCTTTTCAGCGTAGGAGTCGAGACAATACAAGCATCGAGCATAAATAAAAATTTTTTATAAGCCGTAGCTACAAATAAAGCGTCCGCCAAGGTCCATTCTCCGCCAGCAACAGAGCCGACAGTAACAATGAACTCAGGAAACACTAGGTCGTCCATATCAGCAATGCATGTCAGCTTTAATGCTCTTGCACATTGAAACATTAATTCAACATTACCCTGCTCAAGAAAGCAACGTTGAAAAATAACTGCTTGAGCCTTGGCTGCGATATCACGAAATGTCACCTCTGGCGTTGCGGCATGTAAAACAACGCAAGAAATCTGTGAGTGTTGTAAAAACTGTGCCAAATGGAGAGAGCGATAACGTGTAGAACCGTTATCAAGGCCAGCAGAAGTGACAATTAAAAAAAATGGTGTATCAGCTTTTACATGGAAAAATAAAGGCTCAAAATACTCTGCATCAGGCTCAAATAAATAATCAATATAATCTTGCTGCAACAAATTTTCCCTAACCACCAGTTCATGATAGCCTCCAAGGCGAATCTCAAACTGAGTTAGCCATGCCTTTGCTCGCAGGTCGTTTGTTTCCACTAAAGCTTTTACAAGATGGTAAAAAAAATCCTTAGAAATTTGATCAGGGAAAAAGGTTTCACGGGCTTTGGCTAAAATTCGAAAAAACGCCTCAGCTCCCATATGAAGTTTTTGTGCTACTAGGAATTCATTTGAAAGCGGAGTAGGCAGATCAGCGAACTCCACTATGGGACGCCCGGAATCCGGATCAATCTTAATGGATTGTGAAGAGGGCTCTGGAGCTGAAAAAAGCACCTCAAGCAACGTTGTATTTGCCTCAAAGAATTCAGAATACAGGGCAGGTTCACCATATTTAAACATCAAGTTGAAATGACACACTGATTTGTCAACCCGTTCACGTGAGCCAATATAGCACCCTATTATATCTGGCTCGAAGCCACAAGATCGTATGAATTTGACCAAACGGGATTGAATGTTGAGCATCCAACCAACATCTACCAGTAGAATTTTGTCTTGGGTCAGCAAGCCATGAGCCTCTAGATAGGCACGCAAGGCCAAGCGTTTACTCTGATTTGCGGAATAAATAAGCCCTGATAAATCGCTGAACATGCGGAGCATCGACCCCCTGCTTCGCCAATCAGGAATAACCTCAGAGGACGTGAAATACTGCTCAACGATTGCAGCAACAGCATGATCGTCGTAGCTCAGGCCAGCTTTTCGTAAGTAGTAGCTTACTGGTTTTTGGGCAAGATGGAGCCCTTCTACCAAAAAATACAGATCGTTGGAAGACAACGGGAATTCGAGGCTCGCTGGCACCACTGTGGCTCGGGCGAGATGTAGGTAATGAATGACAAAAGTACCATCAAATATTTCTTTGCTGTACAAACTGTCAAAGGCTTTTTTAACGATTCGACCGTCTCGGGCTAGGAAACAAATTGTATTTGCGCCAAATCGCTTGGCAATATTGTGAGTGTATATAGCCAACATCGCAGCAAGTGGACCGGAAAGTTCAAAACCAGTTTGGATAAAAAAATCATTCGAGAGTTGAGGTTGGTCTTCCTGCCATAAACGAGCTGCCTGTGCACGAAAGCTATCCCAGATCCGACCAAGCTGAGACAGCTGAGTTTTTGCATCAGTTGGCAACGAAAAAAGCGGCTGATATTCTTCGATTATAGGAGTAACATGAACTGCGTTGAGTCCAGCTTCACGGGCGCGTCTGATGTCGCTATTCCAGTTGTCCCCAAAATGCACGATGTCTTCGGACGGGATGCCCTCAAGGGCTGCTTTTTCCCGCAAAACCGGGAACAAACTGCCAGTGTCCTTCTTCTTCCCGAGTGATGATGAAAGAAGCAAGGCATCCCAATGTGTGACACCGCTGCATGAAAGAATAGACTTTATGGTATTTTGATCTAAATACATATCACTTGCAAGGTAAATTATTTTATTATGCAAAACAGCATATCTATAAAGTTCAATGCCAAACTTTCGTGAAATACAAATAGATTGCTCAATCGACTTTTCCATGGATGCGTTACCAAAAAAAGGGACGTGCTCGTAAATCTCATCAATTGAAACATCCTCGACAGTTCCATTGTAACTATTTAATACCTGGCCTGCTGTTTCCATGCGTTCTTGAAAAAATGGTACAGGAGAAGCCTCGCGAACTGTAAGCCAGTACTCAATGATATCGAAGACTACCTCGGGCTCATCAACCTGGCGGGTAATGAGCGTATCGAAGATATCAAAAGATACAATAGATGCTTTGTCGATAAATGCTTGGGCTGCTTGCATCGGTGTCATGCCGCGCTGGCTAACAAGAGTAGGAAAGAGGTCTATGATTTTATGACCTACCACAGATGTGTAATGTCTGGATTTGACCTTATCAGCTGCAGTGCGTCCCAGTTGCTTGCGAAGCTCGGAATCTGCCAGTAATCTGGCCACAACTTCGGCCATGGCTTCAACATCAAGATACGGAACACCAAACCCAGCATCAGGAGTAGCGAATGTGACCATCCCCCCCGCAACTTGGTCAAAACAAACAACAGGAAGGCAACATTCAGCCGCTTCCAGACCCACAAGTGGGAAAGGGTCCTCGCGAGAAGGCAGCAAAAATATGTCTCCCTGAACGAAATATTTCCGCGGATAGTCTTTTGAGCCCAGCCAAACCACATGCTCCCCGACATCGTAACGGCGAATTTCGTCCTGCGGATCTAGATCACCTTTAGCCCCGATCCAGAACATTCGGAAATTAGAAACACCTCTACGCAGAAGAGATTGGGCAACTTCACAAAATAGATCAAACCCCTTACGTTTTTCAACCGTTCCACACCCAAATATCACTGGCCCATCGTAAAGTGACGGTATAAATTCACCGTCAGAAGTAAATGGGTCAATAAAAGGGGGCAAGATATATATTTCACTTGTTTCAGCACATATACGACTACGCACAGCATCCGCGCTTTTAGGAGAAACAGCGATATATTTTGTACAACGCTTACTGCATTCTATGAATGAATCTTTAAATATTCGGAATATATTATCCATCTCATGTACATGAGTAATGCATTCAGCAGCCAAAAAATCCAACAGTGGGAGATAGTGCCCAGAGGCGATGGTATTAACATAAACCAATTGCACATAATTGCCACAGAAATCTTTTATTTCTTGAATCAAATCATTGTGGCCAGGAGTGTTAATATAAAAGCATGGAGCAAGAGCTTCAAAACGACTGTTCCAAGGTCCTGGCTCACCTATTATTATAGAAAAGTTGATGCGTGTATGTGTTTTTATAAATTTCATTAAAGATAAAATAACAGCAGGCGCCCCTGTCTGTGATGCTTCATGGCATAAAAATACAATAGAAGGACTAGCATTATTCTTACGTACTGCTCGTTTAACAACAGCTCTATTTATAGAGCGACCTTCATCTCGGCCATATTTGCACCAATGAAGTAGTGGATTTATGCCACTACACTTAACATCTTCATTCTGGCTTAAATAATATTGCGTGTTGAATTTTGAACTAGGATTGCGCATTTCCTTCCATCCATACTGGCAGTAATGCCATACAGGGGAAATGCCTACAGCTTTAACGTCTGGATATGAAGTCAAGTAGTAAGAATCATCAATAAGACCACTGGCTTCTAATATATCAACCTCATTCTGCAACCGCGATGTTTCATGTGCCAATTCATCATTTGTCAGGTGCGAAATGGAAGACGCAAAGACCTCATCTAGCGAATATTTGTGAGGATAGGCAGGGCCAGGCTGGCGACCCATTCTAAGCCCGAATCGCAGAAAATGTTCCTTTGGAGGCATTCCAAACTCTTTAACATCAATGTAACGTTCAACGTACCATTGTTCGTCGAATGCATCCAACAATTCTCCAAGCTTGCTATTAAAACTCATAGCATCCCCATGTATGCATAGCATGAATGTGTAAAGCAGCCATAACATTGGCTGCCTTGTAGTTAAATCACCAATAATGATCGGCGAATTATGCGCGCACCAGTATTGCCCCTTACCTCAAATTAAACAATACTAACACTTAAACAAACTTCTTGGAGATCTTCCCTCAAACATACCATACAAAATATAATGCTCGAGGGGGTTCATCTGCTCCTGTCGAACATCTTCATACCGATCAAGATACCATTCTGAGTCAAAAAGGCCACACTGAATAAGCTTTGCAGCTAGTTCACGATAAAACTCGGGACTAAGTCTTGTTGTTCCTGCATAATTAAGAAGTTCAGAAATAAGCCTCCCAATTAGTTTACCAAAATTTTGTTGTGCTTGATCATGTTCCAACTGAAGCCTGGCTAGCTCATCCAATTGCTCTGAAAATTTGGATCGCTCCTTATCGTGTTCCTCTGCAACTTTTTCATTCTCTATCAACATATTCGTCAGGCAAACAATCTCCTGACTACATTTATCAAATTGATCGCGAGCTTCTTGGTACTGAGACTGCAGAGTTGCAATTTGCTTTTGAAAATCAGCTCGAGAAGTGTCCTCAAGATCTTGCAAAAAGGTCACTTCTCTGGCTCGGCTTAGATCTAAAGAAGCCTCAAGTGTCTCAATCAGTTTAACCTTATCCACCAATACGGATTCAATATCTCGAAGTTTCCGAGTTGCGTCCTCTTCATTTAGACTCGAAATTTCTTCACGAGCACGGGATTGCTCTAAAGCCCCTTCAAGATTAGCGATACGCTGATCCCGTTCGATTAGGGCAGACTCAAGGCCGGTTACGGACAATGCCGACCCACTTGCCCGAGCAAATGAAGATTGTAAATCCTCCCAGTACGACTGAAGAGATCGTATGTTACGGCAAGCTTTGATCTGCACTTCCATTCGTAATGGTTTGTCGGCGAAAACAGGCAATGTTGGAAAATGAATTTCTGGGTCATTACCGGTACAGCAAAGATGCAAGCCATTATCACATGAGATTGCAAAACAATCTTTAATTAACTGAACGTCTTCAAACAGTCTGTCTTTAGGCATCTCCCAAAGACAATTGCCATTTGCTCCATCTACGACTTTTATTGAAGCTATGACTACAAATCCAACCGTATTTAAAGGATCAAACCGCAAAGGGACTACACGACAGCGGCCTGGATGTGGCAACGTAAAATCGAGAGTTTGCCACTCTTCATTCAGCATTATGAACTTCTGTGAAAAACCATCATGGTAAATATTAGGTGGAATGTCTGGAAAAAACACTTGCGAGAATATTGGCTCAGATTGCTGATCGGCTTGAGTCACAAAATTACGTTGTTGTACCAATTTTTGAAACTCGAGTTGTTCAAATTGATTTACGATGGACAAATAGTCATCGAGCAGGGCGCCTGCGGGAACAGCCTCTACAGTCTGCCTGAACTCGATCGAAAGGTCAAAGATGTTCGACAGACTACTAGACGGAACCCCTGCACTTCTATGTTCTTCGAAGATTTTGACGCTACATGGCAAAATATCTTCAGTTTGACAGCTAAACTTCTGTATAATATCATCATATATGACACTGTAATGAGAAAATTCTACAGCAGCGCCACTGTCACGCTTGAAATGCTTAAGATCAGGTTTAACGATATCAACAACAGCTTCGTATGCAAACTTCTGCGAAACCAAAGGCGCTAAGTTCAGTCCGCCAATAATTTTATTGAGACAACGCAATGGCTCTGCCAATAAATCATCATACCTAATAAACTCTCTATGAAAAGAAGCGCTATGAAAAATGCTATCGCGAATATGATTTAACCACAGCAAGTGCCCTTTTAGCATGCTGAATCCATGATGCTTTTGTAGCGACTTTGCCACTTCGAAAGGATGCCTCACGATCAATACAACTTTAGGCTTTATATGCTTAGTCTCCAATATGTCTGACCAAAGAGGAAACAAGCGACACATCCGAGGGTCTTTAATAACAAAAAATTCTTTATCAGCAAAATCACGTTCAATTATCCGCCTAATACGGCCTTGAGCAACCTTCGCAGCATCTGTTTCAAGCCATCGCAAGGGATAATTTCCAATATTATCCCAACGGCAACCGAGTTCCTGTAAAAGCATGTCATGGATCGAAACGATATCAGTATTTTCGAAAAAGCCCCTAGGATTCATATCTGTTTTCATCATGATATTGGAACCTAGGCTTGCCCCCAGGGCCTCCAGGCAGCCGGCCAACAGAGACGTACCACTTCGATGCATACCTAACACTATGACGCATTGCTGACTGGAGTGCGACATAACGATTCCTTATTGTGTTATCACTTTCTAGTAACTACTCAGGAGATTTTAAAAAGAATCATTTAAATCCCATCCAGAAAAGTTTGGATGGAAATCTTTCAATTTATTTTACCACATGCCACATGACATTACAATCTACAAGCGCCAGAAATTTCACCTCGCTCAATTCTTATCACATTAACCGTCAAAAGGGTAGTCCGACTTACTTTTTATAACTTGAAGGCGTTCGAATCCTCCTAATACTGGCAACATAATGGCCACTTCTGGACGCCACGACATAACAGCCCGTTGCAAAAGGCTGTCTTCGGCTAATCTCCCTTTCCGATGATCGCGAAGGGCATGATTGCGCAGCATCGCTCCTGGGCCATGATCACGATGGCCACGCAGGCCAGTGAGGGGTGCTGATCCGTCCAGATTAACGCAAACCAGGCGTCGGCCCACCTGTAGAGGTCCAGGGTTTCTTGGACAGTTAGCCGCCAAAATCAGGCCGCCTTTGCGACCTCCAGTTTCTGTCTTTCCCTCACCTGGGCCGGTGAGCGATAGCCGTGCCTGCCGATGCGCCACTGCCGGTTGTAGGTGTCCTTGAAGGCCAGGAGGCCCAGGCGGAGATCCTCGAACGCCTGGAATCGGCGCACCCAGAGCAGATTTTCCTTGAGGATGCGCACGAAACGCTCCGCAATGCCGTTGCCTTGGGGCTCGCGCACGTAGGACGGCGAATCCTTGATGCCCAGGAAGGCGATTTCCCGCTGGAAGTCCTCCGAGATGAACTGACTGCCGTGATCGTGGCGCAGGGTCAGGCCCGACGCCACCTCCTTGCCGAACGATCCAAAGCTATGGCGCACGCCCTGCCGGATCGGTTCCAGCGCCTCGAACCTGGTGCCCCGACTGGCGGCATGGATGCCCACCAACTCCAACGAGCAACGGTCGATCGCAAAGAATATCGAGGCGTTGCCTTCCGAGAGGGTTATGGTTGTGGTCATGCCCGTGCCCCACATCTCGTCCACGCGTCCAGTCCTGATCGTCCAGTTGTGCGCCTTCGGGCCATGAGGCCGACCAGGGCGTTTGACCGCCAGCAGCCCGTTCTCTCGCATCAGGCGTAGCGTGCGCTCCTTGGACGTGCGCACTCCCTTGTCGCGCAGCATGGCCCAGACCTTGCGGTATCCCTCGCCGGTGAAAGGGCTTTCCGCCAGGACCGCTCTGATCCGCTCCAGCAATTCCGCGTCCGTGAAGAAGCCTTGAGGGCCACGGCGGCGAAGCTCGCGGGCGGTGGGCT
>NZ_JAKZKX010000043.1 GCF_022808715.1 Fundidesulfovibrio agrisoli | reverse complement strand
CCCCGGACATATCGGAAGAATATCCGGGGGCCGCGCCGCGCGGAGGGCTGGGGCGCTGACACACTGTCTCAGGGCGGTTGGAGACCCTAAATCAGGAAGACGCTTTGGCGAGGTGGAGGCATCCACCACGTCAGACGCGTCACTGAAGCTGGGCAGGAAAACAGAAGGACCGGGTGGCGATCAGCCATCCGGTCCTTTGATTTGTCATTGTTTCGCAGCCAGCGCGAAGCGGTATGGGATTCCAAAGGGCGCAGCCCTTTGGCTGCCGGAGGCGAAATAATCCTCTTTACTGCTGGAACCTGACGGGCAGGGCGGCGGTGAGCGCGTCGCACAGAGCCTTGTGGGCCTTGTCCACGTCCTTGTCGGTCAGGGTGCGCTGGGCGTGGCGGTAGGTGACGCGGTAGGTCACGTTCTTTTCCGCGCCGCCTTCGGGCACGAACAGGTCCACCACGGCCGCGTCCTCCAGGATGGCGACCTTCTGCCCGGCCACGGCGTCCAGCACCGAGGCCACGGAGAGCGCGGCGGGCATGACCAGGGTCATGTCCCGGCGGGAGGGCGGGAACTTGGGCAGGCCCTGGAAGCGGATGGAGCGACCCTCGTGCAGGGCCATGAGGGCCTCCAGGTCGATCTCGGCCATCCAGAGTTCGGCCTTGACCCCGAAGCTCTCGGCCACGTCGGGCAGCACGCGGCCCATCTCGCCGATGGCGCGGCCGCCGTAGGAAATCTCCACGCAGGGGGCCAGCCAGGGGTGATCCTTCTTGACCGCGCACACAGGCGCGCCCAGGCCCAGGGAACCCAGCAGGTTCTCCACCAGGCCCTTCAAGTCGGAGTAGTCGGCCTTCTCCTCGGGCCAGGGGAAGGCGGCGAAGCGCGCGCCGTGCAGGGCCAGGGCCAGGCGGTGCGACTCGCGCACCGTGGTCTCGCTGGCCTTGTCGGCCTGGAAGACCTTGGCCACCTCGAACAGGCGCAGGTTCATGTTGCCCTGGTTCAGGTTGTGGCGCACGGACTTGAGCAGACCCGGGGCCAGCGCGGTGCGCATGACGTTCTGGTCTTCCGAGAGGGGGTTGGCCACGGGCACGCGGCCCTCGTCCGGCAGGCCAAGGAGGTCCAGCTCCTGCTGTCCCACGAAGGAGTAGTTCACTGTCTCGCGCAGGCCGGCGCCGGCGGCCCAGGCCTTGACGCGGCGCAGGAAGGGCACCTCGGCTCCGAGGGTGTCGGTGATCTGAAGCTGTTTGACCATGCGCGGCATAACGGCGGGGATGCGGTCCATGCCGTAGACGCGGCCCACCTCCTCGATGAGGTCCACCTCGCGCTCCAGGTCGAGCCGGGCGGGCGGGGGGGTGACGGTCCAGGCTTCGGAGGCCTTGGCCTCCAGCTCGCAGCCCAGGCCCAGCAGGGTCTTGCGGCAGAAATCGGGGGTGACCTCCACGCCCAGCAGGGCGGTGGCGCGGGCCGGGCGGAAGCCCAGGGGCGTGCTGACCCAGGGCGCGGGCTCGGCGCAGGCCACGCCGGGGAGCACCGTGCCGCCGGAGACCTGGGCCATGAGCGCGGCCGCGCGGTTCATGGCGAAAAGGGATGCAGGCTGGTCCACACCGCGCTCGTAGCGGTAGGAGGACTCGCTGGAAATGCCCAGGCGGCGGCCGGTCTTGCGGATGGTGGCCGGGTTGAACACGGCGCACTCCAGCAGCACCTCGGTGGAGGCGGCGTTCATTTCGGTGTTCTCGCCGCCCATGACGCCCGCCAGGGCAACGGGCTTCTCGGCGTCGCAGATGAGCAGGTCGCTGCCGGTGAGGGTGCGCTCCTGGCCGTCCAGGGTGGTGAAGCGCATGCCGTCGGTTGCGCGCTTGACCACGATGCGCCCGCCCGCAAGCAGGTTGCGGTCGAAGGCGTGCAGGGGCTGGCCCAGCTCCAGCATGACGTAGTTGGTGACGTCGACGATGTTGCTCACCGGGCGCTGTCCCATGGCCGTGAGGCGGTAGCGCATCCAGGCCGGGCTCGGCCCCATGGCCACGCCCTTGAGCACGCGGGCGCGGTAGACCGGGCAGAGCTTGGGGTCTTCGATGCTGACGGAGACCAGGGAGGTGGCGTCCTCCCCGGATTCGTTCAGCTGGAAGCGGGGCATGGAGAGCGGCAGGCCGAAGGCCATGGCGGTCTCGCGAGCCAGGCCCAGAATGGAGAGGCAGTCCGCGCGGTTGGGCGTGATGCCGATCTCCAGGATGGTGTCGTCCAGGTTCATGGCCTGGGCCAGGGTGATGCCGGGAGCGGGTTCGCCCTCGATCACCAGGATGCCCTCGGATTTTTCGGCCAGCCCCAGCTCCGACTCGGAGCAGATCATGCCGAAGGATTCGACGCCGCGGATCTTGCTCTTCTTGATGGTCAGCCCGCCGGGGAGGACCGTGCCGATCCTGGCCACGGGAACGCGCTGCCCGGCGGCCACGTTGGGCGCGCCGCAGACGATCTGCAGGAGGGCTTGCTCGCCCACGTCCACGGTGCAGACGGAGAGCTTGTCCGCGTCGGGGTGCTTCTCGCGGGTGAGCACGTGGCCCACCACCACGTCGGCGGCGGCGGAGAAGGGACGGCTGACGCCCTCCACTTCGAGGCCGAGCATGGTCAGCCTGTCGGCCAGGGTGTCGACGGGGCCCTCGTAGGGGACGAACTCACGCAGCCAGTTCAGAGAGAGAAGCATATGCAAAGCCTCCGGCGGAGAGCTCCGGCCCGATCGTCGGGTTCCGGCCTATCCAGCCATCATGATCGAGTAAGCCCGCCTTCGGAGTGGCGCATGGCGCGCCAAGGCCGCTAGGCGAACTGGCCCAGGAAACGGACGTCGTTTTCGAAAAAGAGCCGCAGGTCGCCCACGCCGTACTTGAGCATGGTCACGCGCTCCACACCCATGCCGAAGGCGAAGCCGGAATGGACCTCGGGGTCGATGTCCACGGCCTTCAGCACATTGGGGTCCACCATGCCGCAACCCAGGATCTCCACCCAGCCGGTGGTCTTGCACACGCGGCAGGCCTGGCCGTTCACGTGGCCCTTGCCCTCGCACATGACGCAGGAGATATCGACCTCGGCGCTGGGCTCGGTGAAGGGGAAGAAGCTCGGGCGGAAGCGCACCAGGGTGTCGGGGCCGAAGATGCGGTGCACGAAGAAGGTCAGGGTGCCGCGCAGGTCGGCCATGGTCACGCCCTTGTCCACGAGGATGCCTTCGATCTGGTGGAACATGGGGGAGTGGGTGAGGTCGGAGTCCCGGCGGTAGACCTTGCCCGGCGCGATGGCGGCCACGGGGGGCTTGCGGGAGAGCAGCGTGCGCACCTGCAGGGGCGAGGTGTGCGTGCGCAGCAGAACATTGTCCCCGATGTAGAGGGTGTCCTGCATGTCCCGGGCGGGGTGCTCGGGAGGGAAGTTCAGGGCCTCGAAGTTGTAGAAATCCGTCTCGATCTCGGGACCGGAGACGATTTCGAAGCCCATGCTCTGGAAGGCGCTGGTGATCTCCTCCGACACGATGGTCAGAGGATGCAGCCCCCCCAAGGACGGCGCGCGTCCCGGCAGGGAGGGGTCGAACCCGGCGAGCATGGCCTCGTCCTGGGCGCGCTTGAGGGCCTCGAGGCGCAGGGTGTACTGCGCGGTGAGCGACTCCTTGACGGAGTTGGCGGCCTGCCCCGCGTCGCGCTTCTCCTCGGGGGTGAGCCCGGGGAGCTTGGCCATGATCTGGGCCAGGCGACCCTTGCGCCCCAGGAAGAGGACGCGCAGCTCTTCGAGCTGATCGAAGGAATCCGCCCGGCCGAGGATGCTCTTGGCTTCCCCGGCCAGGGCGGTCAGCTCCTCGATGAGGGCCTGGCCTGAACTCACTAGTTCACCTTGGCCTTGGCCATCTCGACCAGCTTGGCGAAGCCGGTCTTCTCGCGCACGGCCATGTCGGCCAGGACCTTGCGGTCCAGTTCGATCCCGGCCAGGTTCAGGCCGTGGATGAACTTGCCGTAGCTCATGCCGTTCTCGCGGGCGGCGGCGTTGATGCGCATGATCCACAGCTTGCGGAACTCGCGCTTCTTCACCTTGCGGTCGCGGTAGGCGTAAGCCAGGGCGCGCTCGACGTTCTCACGGGCGGTTTCGTAGAGCACCGAACGGGCGCCCACGAAGCCTTTGGCCATCTTCAGATACTTTTTGTGCCGCCTGTGGGCAGCGAATCCGCGTTTAACGCGCATGGTTTCGTCCTCCTTGGAGCAAGGCTCGCGGCGTGTTCGCCGGACGGGCCGTCTCCCGAAATTGAAAAGCTCTCGAAGCCGCCGATGCCGAAGCAGCCATATCCCTCAGGCCAGCCGGACGAGTCCGGCCAGTCGCAGGGGCGGCCCTGCGTCCGTTGGCGGCCTTCAGGCTAGGCGTAAGGCATCATCCGCCGGCAGGCACGCTCGTTGGCGCTGTCGACGATGGCCGAGGGCGACAACTGGCGCTTCCGCTTGGCGGTCTTCTTGGTCAGGATGTGGCGCTTGTTCTGCCTGCGGCGGCGGAACTTGCCGGTGCCGGTGACACTGAAGCGCTTCGCGGCACACTTGTTGGTCTTCATCTTAGGCATTGTCGTCCTCCTGAAAATACTGCCCGCTCCGGGCTTTTTCTACCCGCAGCGGGCGGCACGCCGTAACCTGCGTGATATGTGATGCGCTATGGCTTCTTCTTCACCGACGGGGCGAGCATCATGTTCATGACGCGGCCTTCGAAGCGGGGCTCCTGCTCCACTTTGACCAGCTCGCCCAGGTCCACCACGATGCGCTCGAGGATTTTGGCGCCGCGGTCCTTGTGGACCACTTCGCGCCCCCGGAAGAACACCGAGACCTTGCAGCGGTCGCCGGCTTCCAGGAAGCGGCGGATGTGCTTGAGCTTGGTCTGGTAGTCGTGCTCGTCGGTCTTGGGCCGGACTTTGATTTCCTTGACCTGGATGACCGTCTGCTTCTTCCTGGCTTCCTGGATCTTCTTCTGCTGCTGGTACTTGAACTTACCATTGTCCATGATCCGGCAGACCGGAGGATCGGCGGCAGCGGCGACCTCGACCAGGTCCAGGCCTTTCTCCTGGGCCAGGCGAAGGGCCTCGCTGGTGGGCAGAATGCCCAGCTGAGAGCCGTCGTCGGCGATCACCCGCACTTCGCGCGCGCGGATCTGATGGTTGCAGCGTGCGGCGTCACTGGCAGAAGTTATAGCGCATTCCTCCTCGTTTGAATGGGGCCTGGCAGTCCTCGAGGATTTTCGAGGCCACGTCGTCCACTCCCATAAGTCCTAAATTCTCACCCGAGCGCAGGCGGACGTTGACGCCGCGCGCTTCGAGCTCCTGGTCCCCGATGACGAGCATGTAGGGGATTTTTTCCATTTGGGCCTCGCGCACCTTGTAGCCGAGCTTCTCGTTGCGGAGGTCGGCCTCCGCGCGGATGCCCGCATCCCGCAGGCGCTCCAGCACGAACTGCGCGTGGGCGTCGTGCGCGTCGGTGACGGTGAGGATTCTCGCCTGCACCGGGGCCAGCCACGTGGGAAAGGCTCCCGCCGTGTGCTCGATGAGCACACCCAGGAACCGTTCGACCGCGCCGAGGATGACCCTGTGCAGCATGACCGGCCGGTGTTTCTCTCCGTCCTGGCCGGTGTAGGTCAGGTCGAAGCGCTCCGGCAGGGTGAAGTCGCACTGGATCGTAGCGCACTGCCACCGGCGATCTAAAGCATCTTTGAGTTTGATGTCAATCTTGGGTCCGTAGAAAGCCCCGTCGCCCTCGTTGACCGTGTAGGGCAGTCCGGCGGCGTTCATGGCCTGGATCAGGGCGTTGGTGGCCAGATCCCAGGCTTCGTCGGAGCCGATGGACTTCTCCGGGCGGGTGGAGAGTTGGGCCTCGAACTCGAAGCCGAACAGGCCCACCACGTCCTTGACGAAAGTGATGATGGAGATGATCTCGTCCTGCAGCTGGTCCGGGCGGCAGAGGATGTGCGCATCGTCCTGGGTGAACTGGCGCACGCGCAGCAGGCCGTGCAGCACGCCGGACTTCTCGTGGCGGTGCACCACGCCCAGCTCGAAGTAGCGCTGGGGCAGGTCGCGGTAGGAGCGCAGGCGGGACTTGTAGATCAGCATGTGCGACAGGCAGTTCATGGGCTTGATGCCGTAGGCCTGCTCGTCGATCTCGGTGAAATACATGTTCTCGCGGTAGTTGTCGTAGTGCCCGGAGCGCTCCCAAAGCTCGCGCTTGAGGATCTGCGGGCCCTGCACGATCTGATAGCCGCGGCGCAGGTGCTCCTTGCGCTCGAAATCTTCGATGATGGTGCGCACCAGCGCGCCCTTGGGGTGCCAGATGGCCATGCCCGCGCCGGCCTCGTCCGAGAAGCTGAACAGGTCGAGCTGGACGCCCAGGCGGCGATGGTCGCGCTTCTTGGCCTCCTCCAGGCGCTGGAGGTAGGTCTTGAGCTCCTTGGGGTCGGCGAAGGCCGCGCCGTAGATGCGCGAGAGCATGGGGCGCTTCTCGTCGCCGCGCCAGTAAGCCCCGGCCACGTGGGTCAGCTTGAAGGCCTTGAGGAAGCTGGTGGAGGGCACGTGGGGGCCGCGGCAGAGGTCCGTGAAGGCGCCCTGGGTGTAGAGCGACACGGTGTCCGCCGGGATGTCGGCCAGCACTTCGAGCTTGTAGTCCTCGCCCATGCCCTTGAACACGCCCTCGGCCTCGGCCTTGGAGACCGTGCGGCAGGAGAAGGTGTGCCCCTGGGCCACCAGGCGCTCCATCTCGGCCTGGATGCGCTCCAGATCTTCCGGGGTGAAGGGGCGTTCGAAGGCGAAATCGTAGTAGAAGCCGTTCTCGATGGCCGGGCCGATGGTCACCTGGGCGCTGGGGAACAGCGACTTGACCGCCTCGGCCAGCACGTGGGCGGCGGAGTGGCGGATGACCTCGACGCCCTCGGGACTGTCGGCGGGGATGGGAGTCAGTTCGGTGCAGGTGTCGGGCAGCGGAGCGTAGAGGTCCAGAAGCGCCTCGCCGCAGCGAGCCACCACAGTGTTCTTGAAGGCCTTGCCGGAGAGCGCCTTGGCGAGCACTTCCCCAACTTTTTGGCCGGCCTGTGCCTCAACAGTCTGATCACCGACGCGGACGTTCACGATATCGCTCCATCCCGGGAGGCGTACGGCTTCCCAAGTCGAAAAAAAGGGAGGCGGGGCCTCCCTTAAGGTCAATGGTAGGACCGAGGAGATTTGAACTCCTGACCCCTTGCGTGTCAAGCAAGTGCTCTCCCCCTGAGCTACGGTCCTGCAGGGAGGTGAGAAATGCCCAAACCCGGCTCCGAAGTCAAGGGGTTTCTGAAACCGTGACGACTTTTTTCTTTTCCTCCGCGCAACTCACTCAGCCCACCGGCAGGCTCACCGTGAACTCGCAGCCCTTGCCCGGTTCCGACGCGGCCCGGATGTCGCCCTGGTGGTCCTGCAGGATGCGGTAGCACACCGAGAGCCCCAGGCCCGTGCCGCGCTCCTTGGTGGTGTAGAAGGGGTTGAAGATCAGCTTGAGCTGCTCCGGCGGCAGCCCCGGGCCGGAGTCGCGCACGATGATCTCGGCCGACCCGCCGTTGCGACTGGTGGTCACGGCCACGTGCCCGCCCTCGGGCATGGCTTCGGCCGCGTTCTTGATCAGGTTGATGATGACCTGCCGCAACTGGCCGGGGTCGTGCAGCACGGGGGGCAGGCCTTCGGCCAGCTCGGTGCGCAGCTCCACCCCGCGCGCGGCCAGTTCCGTCTCCATGAGCTTGAGCGTGTCCGCCACGGTGGCGTTCAGGTCCAACGGCTCGAGCCTGGGGGCCGAGGGGCGGGTGAAGTCCCGCACCTCCATCAGGAGGGTCTCCAGGCGTTTGGCCTCCTCCTCCACCATGCGCAGCTTCTCGTGCTCCTTGCTGCCCGCGTCCAGGGTGCGCCGCACCTGCCGGGCGAACCCGGCCATGAGCATCAGCGGGTTCTTGATCTCGTGGGAGATGTGCGAGGCGGCCTCCCCGATGGCGGCGAAGCGCTCCGAGCGGATCAGGCGCTCCTGCGTGTCCAGCAGGGTGCGCAGGTTCTCGGTGATCTTGTCGCGGGCCTCCCGCAACTCGCTGGTGCGGATTTCCACCTCGGACTTGAGCTCGCTGGACCAGCGCATGGAGAAATAGATGGTCACGGCCAGGCCCATGAAGACCACGGCCTGGAAGGCGGCCACCATGAGCATCTCGCGCCTTGTCGCCTGGCCGATGATGCCCTCTACCTCCTCCACGGGGGCCACCACGGCCACGCCCCAGACCAGGGGGCGGGGCTGGTCCGGCGCGATGCGCGCCGGGGTGTAGGCGATGAGCTTGCGCACCTCCCCGCGCGCGCCGCGGTGCCAGCCTGAGACGTACCAGTCCACGCCCTCCTGCCCTTTGAGGATGTGGTCGCGCATGATGGTTTCTATGCGCGAGTAGTCCAGGTTCGGGTCGCGCCCGATACGGGCCTGCACGGCGTCGCTGCCGATGAATTCCGCGATGAAGTGGTCCAGGAAGATGCCGCGCTGGTCCAGCACCCAGGCGTAGCCGGTCTCGCCGGAGCGCACGTCGTGGGCGTAGCGCTGGGCCACGCTCATGGCGTCCACGACCATGAACAGGGTGCCCGGCCTGTCGGGGGTCGTGCCCACGGGCCAGTACCGCGTGGCGATGCGCACGATGGTCTTGCCCTTGAACGGCCCGGCAGTGGGTGCCTCGCAGGGGCCGTAGAGCACCTTGAACGTGGTCGCGGTGCCGTCCGCCCAATCCAGGAAGGGGGCGTAGTCCAGCACGAGGGGGGCCTCCACCGGACCGTCCGCGTCGAACAGGGTCACCTCCTGGGAGCCGGGCGGCGAGTATCCGATGGCCAGCACGTCGCTGGAGCGCAGGATCTCCAGGAAGGGAGGGATGGCCCGCTCCGGGGTGCGCAACAGTTCGGGGTGTTTGTGGCCGATGCTGGCCAGCTCCAGCAGGCTGCCCTGCAGGTAGGCGAAGTGTTGGGTGATGTCCTGGGCGACCTTCTGGGCCAGGATGAGCTGCTGGTTGTTGAATTGCCGCGTGGCCACGGCCTGCAGCTCGTTCTGGGCCCGCTGCCCGATCCACCACATGACAGCCCCCAGGATCAGGAGCGCCGTCGTGGCGAGGATGACGAACTTTCGGGTCATGGCGGCATCCTTATGCGAGCTTGCTCATGGCATAACGCATCCCTGGGGCTTGGGCAACGGCGGCGAGGCACCGCTTGATACGTCGCAGGGCAGGGAGTATGCTTCACAATCCAAAAGGAGGGATGCTGCATGAAACGTGCGGACACGATCTTCGCCCTGGCGGGCATGGCCATCTACATCCTGGCGCTCACATGGCGCTAGGCAGGCCGGTCACACTGGCAATGGTTTCAGGCGCGCTCCTGGCCTGCCTGCTGGCAGGCGGCTGCGGCGGCAAGCCCCGCTACGAGCGCGCCGGGGCCACATCCGCCCAGCAGGAGCAGGACAACGCCGACTGCGCCTGGGAGGCGGCCAAGGCCACCGGCAACATGCCTGACAAGGGCCGTTCCGACCGGCTTCAGGAACTGCTGGACGCCTGCATGCGGGCCAAGGGCTACGCGAGGCACTAGCCCCGCAGCCCGGGGCGTTCCGCCCGGGCCGGAGCCTCAGGCCAGACCGCGCCTGCCGCGGCAGACGAACGCCCGCCAACCCGATGTGGCTGATGACGGCCGGATGAACGCGCTCCTGGCGCGGCGCGGCTAGAGCAGGTCGTTTCCGCGCAGATAGGCGTAGCCCGCCGGGGTGCAGACGTAGCCGCGCACCACGTCGCGCTGGGGCTGGGTGAGCCGGACCTTGGCCACCAGGCCGGAGGCGAATGCGTCGTACAGGTTGGCCCTGGCGTGGTGCTTGAGAATGTAGGACTTGGGCACAGCCTCCCCCATGAAGGAGAGGCGCGAGGCCAGGTACACGTCCTTGACCAGCTTGTCCGTGGCCGTGGGGTGGTACGGCGGCTCCTCCTGGGTGGTGGCCTGCCACAGCAGGCGGCCCTTTTCGCTGAAGCGCACGCCCTTGACCTTCTGCCCGAAGGAGCGGAGCTTCACCTTCTCCAGCACGCCTTCCTTCAGAAGCCTTTCAGCCGCCTTCCCGTCAAGGAAGACGGTATGTTCCTCGGGGGTTATCCCCTGATATTTCTTCACCTTGTCGAACTGGTCCACCACCCGCAACAGCAGGGTTTCGGGCTCGGAAAACTCGCGCATGGCATCCCTCCCCAGGGCTGACGATGCGCGCACGATACGGAATCCGGCACTGGGCGTGGTTACGGGAGTGTGACGAGGGCCGCGCCGCGTGTGACATTTGAAGGTTCGCGGGGCGCAACAGCAAAAGGCCAGGCATTTCTGCCTGGCCTTGCATGTTCCTTGGTGCCGAAGAGAGGACTCGAACCTCCACGGAGTTGCCCCCACTAGACCCTGAACCTAGCGTGTCTACCAATTCCACCACTTCGGCGTGGGAGAGAGGCTTTTATCAGCGAGGGGCGGGAGGGGCAAGAGGAAATCACAGGGTCTGTGACGATTTTTTCCTGCCCCGCAAAAGCAGGAAGGCCAGGCATTTCTGCCTGGCCTTACCTGAAAAGGGTGGTGCCGAAGAGAGGACTCGAACCTCCACGGAGTTGCCCCCACTAGACCCTGAACCTAGCGTGTCTACCAATTCCACCACTTCGGCACGGGAGAGACGCTTCTATGCGCCTCCGGGGTGTTTGGCAAGCACTTTTTTATGCCCTTGCGATTTTTACTCGGTTGATGCCGCCGCACGTTTCGGATACCTCCAGGGGCGGGCATCCCGCCCCTCTGGAACCCCCCATGATCGTAGCCCGCACATTCGACGAACTCGAAGGCGTCCTCAACGGATGCTGCCTCACCATCGGCAATTTCGACGGCGTCCACGTGGCGCACCAGAAGCTTCTGGCACGCACCCGCGAACGCGCCAAGGCCCTGAACGTGGTCAGCCTGGCCCTCACCTTCGAGCCGCACCCCCGCAGCGTGCTCCTCGGCAAGAACGACCCCCCGCGCCTGACCACCCCCGAGGTCAAGCTGGAGCTCATCGCCGCCACCGGCATCGAGGCCTGCATGGTCCTGGCCTTCACCCGGGCCTTCGCCGCCCTGGAGCCGCAGGATTTCGTGCGCGACTGCCTGGTGCGCGAGCTGGGCATGCGCGAGCTCATCATCGGCCACGACTGGGCCTTCGGCAAGGGCCGCAAGGGCGACTACAACACCCTCTCCGCCCTGGGGCGCGAGCTGGGCTTTGCCGTGGAGCGCCTCGGCCCCGTGCTGGTGGACGACGCCGTGGTCAGCTCCACGCGCATCCGCGACATGCTGGGCGCGGGCGACGTCTGGGACGCCAAGCCCCTGCTGGGCCGTTTCCACAGGGTGCGCGGCGAGGTCATCCACGGGGCGGACCGGGGCGGCAAGCTCCTGGGCTTCCCCACGGCCAACGTCAACGCCAGGGACCAGCTCCTGCCCAAGGGCGGCGTGTACGCCGTGTGGGTGACGCGCGGGGAGGACGTCTGGGCGGGCGTGGCCAACCTGGGCACCAACCCCACCTTCGGCGGAGGGGCGCTCTCCGTGGAGGCGCATATTTTCGACTACGCGGGCGACCTCTACGGCAAGGAGGTGGACCTGCACTTCGTCCAGCGCCTGCGCGCCGAAAAGAAGTTCTCCGGCATCGACGAGCTCAAGGCGCGCATCGCCGAGGACGTGCGGCTGGCCAAGAGGATACTCGCCGCGCCGGAATCCGCCCTGTAGAGGGAGAAGCGCCGGGAGGTAATAGCCTCCGGCGGGCAAAGGGAGTTCCTCCCTTTGCAATCCATTTCCGCTTCGCGTTTGTGGCGAAACCATCCTGATTTCTTGGCGACACTCCCGCGTCGAACCATATTGGCTGTGTGGCCTGCCCTGCTGAGCCCCGGCCGAGGATATTCTTCCGATATGTCCGACGGCCGGGGCTCAG
>NZ_JAKZKX010000042.1 GCF_022808715.1 Fundidesulfovibrio agrisoli | reverse complement strand
GAGGCGACTGCACTGATATTCTTCAAATATATCAGTGCAGTCGCCTCGCGGAGGGCCACCCTGGAGCCAGGACAGACGGAAGGCTCCGGCGGGCAACTGTCTTGTTTTCGCGCCCCCCCTGGAGAGGCGTGTGCGCGGCAACTCGCCGGGTGAAACCCGGACAAAAAGAAAAGGCCGCATTGCTGCGGCCCCGGTCGAATCAGAGAACGGAGGCCGCGTTCGCGGCCTCCAGGGATGAGCTACAGGTAGGCCCGGTTGGCCTTCTTCCTGGCGGAGCGGCCCAAAAGGTAGCCGAACAGCCAGCCGCCGAAGAACACGCCGGCCCCGGCCAGGAACCACTTCACGTCGGAGATGTCGCGCAGGGTCTCGTTCTCGCGGCGCAGACGCTCCATCTCCTGCTTGGCGGCGTCGTGGGCGGCGCGCATCTCCTGGAAGCTCTTGGTCATCTCGGCCACGTTGGCGTTGGCCTTGGAGAGCGTCTCGTACTCGCTCTTGAGCTTGGCGGCCTCGGTCTGGCTTGCGGCCAGATTCTTCTGGAGGTTCTTGTTCTCCTCCTCGTACTTGCCGATGATCGCCTCGACCTTGCCCGCCTTCTCCACCAGGTCGGCGTTGCGGGCCTTGAAATCCTCGAACTGGACCTTCACCGGGGCCTCCGCCGAGAGGTAGCGCTTGAGCACCCAGCCTTCCTTGCCGGTGTCCGTGCGCACCATGGCCCACTCGCCCTCGTCCCGGATCTTCTCGATGCGCGTGCCGCTCCTGACCATCTGGACGATCTTGTTGTCCAGCGATGGCCCGGTCCGCACCGTTATCTCCTGCACGTCGGAGACGTAGATCTGCTGCGCCCGGCCCTGGGCGGGCATCAGCAACAGCACTGCCAGGAGGGCGATATGATTTCGGATACGCATCTTCATCCGCCGTGATTTCGATAAATAGGGGGAGAGAAAACCAACCGGTCGCAGCACATATGCCGCAGGCCGGGGAAGTTAGTCAAGAACGCCCCGCAATTCAAGAGCTTCCTGATCGGACGGTTGCTTTGCTCCGCCGGTTGCGATATCGCCCGGACATGGAAGAAACGCAAAATGCCGCCCACTTCATGACCATCATCGATATGGCCTCCAGTTATCACGAACTGGCAGTGTTCCGCTCGCGCTACTTCACACTCATGGAGCGGACCCTCACCAAGGAGGCCTGCCGCCTGGTCAAGGACCACTGGAACAAGAAGGCCAAGGACCCCGACCTCCCCATCGCCCCGGCCGCCAAGGCCTGATCGAAGGACGCCCCGTCTATACGCGCGGGAGCTGCGCCTTAGCATTCCAATCAAAAGTCGATTCTCACAGCCTGTTCAAAAAACTCGCTGGCAAGGCGCAAGAAAAAGCCAAGCCCGACGCGTAGTTCTCCTACGTGAGGGTTTGGCTTTTTCGAAGCAACGCTGTCAGCGAGGATTTTTCAACAGGCTGCTAGCGCGCCATCTTCGGCTCGAACGTGGCGGTCAGCCACGCGGCGGCCTTGTCCACGTAGGCACCCTCCTTCACGCTGAGCACCCAGCCCACCGCGCCCAGCGCGAAGAACTTCAGCCACGGCGTGAATGAGGCGAAGGCCACATCCAGGTAGCTCAGCACCGGCTGGTGCACCAGATAGATCGCGTACGACGCCCCCGAGAGCCACAGCACCCAGGCCTTCTGCCCCACGCGCTCGGCCATCGGCGTGGCGAACAGCGCCACAAACAGCGCCAGGGTCCAGGCCAGGGAGGCGAACCAGGGCCTCGTCCAGCCCATCAGCGCCCACACCAGGCACAGCCCGCAGGCCCCGAAGATCAAGCCGCCGAGCTGCTTGTCCACGATCCAGATGCGCCCCGGCCGCTCCTTCCAGAGCTGCGCCATCCACATGCCCATCAGGAACTCCGGCAGGCGCGAAGGCAGGTTGAAGCTGGAAAGGAAGGCCAGGGTGTCGCCCACCCCGCCAGGGGCCGCCCTGCCCCACATCTTGAGCGCCTCGGTGAGCGGCCAGGCGACGAGCGTGGCCCAGATGGTCAGCTTGGGCAGCCCGTAGCGCCGCGCCAGCTTGAGGATCAGCGGCCAGGCCAGGGTGAACTGCATGAGCAGCCCCAGCCACCAGTAGGCCGCCGTGTTGGACATGAAGGACTGCGTGCGCAGCGGGTCCAGGAAGAACAGGTGGTACAGGGCCGAGGGCAGCCAGTCCGCCGGGTTGGTGACCCGGTAGACCACCGCGTTGCCCAGCACCACCAGCACCACGGCCACGTAGTAGTGCGGGCAGAGCCGCCAGAGCCGTTTGGGCACGAAGCTCCTGACCGTGGGTATGGGGGCCGGGTTCTCCCCCACGTAGGGCATGGCCAGCAGGAAGCTGGTCATCACGTTGAAGACCACCACGCCAAGGGCCAGGTCGACGAACAGCTCGCCCAGGAGCGTCCCGGCGTAGGCCTCGCGCAGGGGGCCGATGCCCTGGAAGAGGTGGTGCAGGAAGATGCCGATCATGGCGAAGGCGCGGATGAAATGCAGTTGCGGGATGTCTTTCTTCACGCTGGCGCTCCTGGGACTTCGGAGGCACGCGTGCGCCCCGACTTGACGAATATGTGAAAATTTCAACAAATAACTGATTTTCTTGCCAACTATCGCCGACCTGCGTATCGGATTGGACGCTGGTCCGCCGCCGCCTCCCAAGCTTACGGTAGCGGGCCGGAAGCATTACGTTTTCAGGAGAACCAGCCGACCACGCATGCCAGCCGCGTCCCGTCCGTCTTTCTCGTAAGCATCCGCCTTTCCATTCCGGCGATAGGATACCTGAAACTCGGGCCGTTGTCTTGCGCCCCCCGCGGGGCGTTCCGGCGTCGCGTCGCTGCAAACCTGCCCAAGGGCAGCCGCCAAGAGGTGCCGACCGTGGTGAAAATCGCCGGAGAGTGGCTCAATTCCTGTTCAGGGTGCGAGATCGCCATCCTGAACCTGGGTGAGACGCTGTTGACCCTGCTGCCCGAACTGGAGTTCGTCCACCTGCCGGTGCTGACGGACAACAAGTACTTCGGCCAGACGGGCGAGCGCGACGCCCTGACCATCCCCAGGGCCGTGGTGGGCATCGTCTCCGGGGGCGTGCGCAACGAGGAGCATCTGGAGGTGCTGCGCGAGCTGCGCGCCAAGACGGACGTGCTCGTGGCGCTGGGCACCTGCGCCACCGCCGGGGGCATCCCGGCGCTTGCCAACCAGACCTCGGCCGCCTCCATGCGCGAGCTCGTTTACCGGGGCCAGCCCTCCACCGTGCCCGGCCCCGACCCCGACCCATCCCGCCACCACATCCCGGCCATGCTGGAGACCTGCGACGCCGTGAGCCAGCACGTGAAGGTGGACCTGAGCGTCCCCGGCTGCCCCCCGCACCCGGACTGGATCGCCGAAGCCATCGTCTCCCTGCTGGAAGGCCGCGCCCCGGCCATGCCCGAGCGCTCCGTGTGCGACGGCTGCCCCACCCGCCGCCTCGGGCCGGATTCCGGCTGCGCCGGCGCGGGCGGCACCCTGCACCGCCTGCTGGAGCAGCCCGCCTTCGACCCCGACAAGGGCCTGGAGGAGATGCGCTGCCTGCTGGAGCAGGGCTTCATGTGCATGGGCCCCGTGACGCGCAGGGGCTGCGGCGGCCGCGAGGGCGCGCCCCGCTGCATCGCGGCCAGGGTGCCCTGCCGGGGCTGCTACGGCCCGGTGAACGCCCACAGCCTGCCCTTCGTGGACTACGTGGGCGCGCTGACCGCCGTGGGCCAGTCCTACGCGGACATGCCAGACAAGCCCGGCTACCTCTCGCGCTTCAACGGCTCCCACACGATCATCCGCAAGCTGGAGGACTAACCCGTGCCCCGCACCATACGCATCGCCCCCCTGACCCGCATCGAGGGCCACGCCGCCCTGGACATCCACCTGGACGAGGCCGGAGACGTGGCCGACGCCCGCATGACCGTCATGAGCCTGCGCGGCTTCGAGAAGTTCCTCATGGGCCGCCCCGTGGAGGAGGTGCCGCGCATCGTCACGCGCATCTGCGGCATCTGCCCCTGGCAGCACCACATCGCCTCCACCAAGGCCGCCGAGGCCTGCCTGGGCGTGGCCCCCACGCCCACGGCCGCCCAACTGCGCGAGCTGTGCCAGATGCTGGCCAGCATCCCGGACAAGATCCTGCACTTCTACTTCCTGGCCGCCCCGGACTTCGTGCTCGGCCCCGGCGCGGACCCCGCCCTGCGCAACGTGGCGGGCCTGGTGGGCGCGGCGCCTGAGCTGGCCCGCAAGGCCGCGCTGATGCGCTACCGCACCCAGATGGGGCTGGAGAAGTTCGCGGGCAAGGTCATCCACCCCGTTGCCGTGCTGGTGGGCGGCTTCTCCAAGCCGCTGCTGGAGCATGAGCGCGCCGAGCTGCTGGCCCTGACCCGCGACGCCCTCGATTTCAGCCTGGAGAGCGTCCGCCTGGCCCGCGAGACCCTGCTGCCGCCGCTGGTCAAGCGCTTCCGGGAGCTGGGCGAATACCCCAGCGCCTACCTGGGCATGGTCGACCCCAATGACGGCTCCCTGGCCCTGCACGACGGGGTGCTGCGCCTCATGGACCAGGACGGCTCCCACGAGGAGTTCCACCCCTCGGACTACACGTCGCACCTGGCCGAGAAGGTCGAGCCCTGGACCTACCTCAAGTTCCCCTACATGCGCCGCGCCGGACGCCTGGTGCTGGACGAGCGGGAGCCCGTGGGCCTGTACCGCACCAACTGCCTGGCCCGCGTCAACGTCTGCGAGGGCATCTCCACCCCCCTGGCGCACTCCGAGCTGGAGATCTTCCGCCGGGAGTTCGGCCGCCCCGCCCACCAGACCTTCCTCTACCACTGGGCGCGGCTCATCGAGCTGGTCTACTGCTGCGAGCGCGCCATCGAACTGCTGGAGGACCCGGCCATCCTAGGCCGCGACATCCGCACCCTGCCCATCGCGCCCCGCGCGGGCGAGGGCGTCGGCTGCGTTGAGGCCCCGCGCGGCACCCTGATCTATCATCTGAAGTGCGACCACGAGGGCATGGTCACCCACGCCAACCTGCTGGCGGGCACCACGCACAACAACGCGGGCATGAACCTCTCGGCGCGCCAGGCCGCCAGGTCGGCCATCAAGGGCGGCGTGTACGACCAGGGCCTGCTCAACACCGTGGAGATGAGCCTGCGCGCCTACGACCCGTGAATGAGCTGCGCCACGCACCGCCTGGATGGCGGTGTCGACGTGTCCCTGCGCCTGCTGGACGCCTCCGGCAACGTTCTGGACGAGATGGGCGGCCGCTGATGGACTGGTCGCGGATGTTCAAGGCCCCGGTGGTGGTCTTCGGCTGCGGCAACACCCTGTTCGGCGACGACGGCCTGGCCCCCCGTGCCGTGGCCGAACTGGCCGCCGAGCACGAGGGCCGCGAACGGGATGTGGCCTTCGTGGACGCGGGCACCAGCGTCCGCTCCCTCCTGGCGGACCTGCTCCTGCTCGGCCAGGCCCCCGGCAGGCTGGTGGTGGTGGACGTGGTGCGGGATTCCGGGCTTGAGCCTGGGGCGCTTAGCGAACTGCGCCTCGGGCCGCCCGAACCCGATTTGCCGGAGCGGGCCATGAGCCTGCACCAGGCGCCCACGCCCTTCCTGCTGCGCGCCATGCGCGACCGCCTGCGCTGCGAGGTGCGGGTGCTCTCCGTGCAGGCCGCGCGCATACCCGAACTCATGGAGGAGGGCCTGAGCCCCCAGGCCCTGGCCGCCCTGCCCGCCCTCAAGGAAGCCATCGTCTCGCTGTGCCGCACGCCGTCTGAAAGGAGCACGCAATGAACCTCGTCGCACACCCGGCTCAGTCCATGGACATGGACCGCCTGATCCACGACTTCAACCTCTGCTACGGCTGCGGCCTCTGCGGCGAGGTCTGCCCGCGCGGGGCCATCACCATCGACGCCTCCAGGGCCGCCGACGGCGCCCTGCACAAGCACCCCGTGCTGGATGAAACCCACTGCGTGCACTGCGGGCGCTGCAGCTCCGTGTGCGGCAGCGGGGCCATCAGCCAGGAGAAGTTCGAGGGGCTCGTGCAACAGATGAGCGAGGCCCGGCAGGAGCACCTGGTGTTCTTCTGCCGCAAGCTGAACCTCTCCCAGCCGTCCCCGATGCAGGGGGAAGCCCTTGGGCTCAACACCCCCCTCACGGCCGTGCGCATGATGCCGCAGCTCTCGCGGGTGAGGCTGCCCCAGGGTGTTAGGCTGGTGGACGTGCGCTGCACCGGGCGCATCGGGGCGCGCACCCTGCTTTCGCTCTTGCTGGCGGGGGTCAAGGGGGTGCTCATCTTCGCCTGCCCGCCGCACGACTGCGAATACGGGCGCGAAAGCTGCCTCTCGGCCTTGCACGTGGAAGGTTTGAACTCGCTGCTCGACGCTTACGGCATGGGGGAGAGGCGGGTGGAGATCCTCTTCGAGCAGCCCGAGAGCCCGGCCCACGTGGAGGCCGTGGTGGAGCGCTTCCGCCACGGCAGGCTGCGCCTGACCAGATAGGCCGCCCGCCTTGCCGGGCCGCGCCCTCAGGGGACGAAGCGGATGACCACCAGGGTCACGTCGTCCTCCTGGGGAGCGCCGTCCAGGAAGAGATGCCAGTCCTCGGCGATGGCCTCCATGATGGCCTGGGCGGGCAGTGTGGCGTTGGCCCGGATCACGGCGCGCAGGCGGTCCTTGCCGTACATGGAGCCGTCCGGGCCGAAGGCCTCCCACAGGCCGTCGGTGCCGAGCACCATGACGCAGCCCGAAGGCCAGCCCCGCATGCGCTCAGGCAGGTAGGCGCTTTCGGGGTCAACGGCCAGGGGCAGGCCCCGGCCCTTGAGCTCGCTGAAGGCGTCCGTGTCGGGATTGTAGACAATGGCCGGGTCGTGCCCGGCCCGGACCCACTCCAGGGTCTTGCGCGCCGGGTCCAGCACGAGCATGAACATGGTGATGAAGTGGCCGGCCCCGGCCACGTCGCGCGCCAGGTGGCGGTTGAGGGTGGTCACGATGCGCGACGTGTCGGAGAGACACAGCGCGGCCTGGCGCAGAAAGCCCCGGGCCGAGGCCATGAGCAGGGCCGAATCCATGCCGTGGCCGGAGACGTCCGCCACCACCACGGCCAGGCTGTCGCCCGCCAGCTCCAGGAAGTCGTAGTAGTCGCCCCCGGTCTGGCCGGAATAGACGGCCGCCGCGGCGATATCCAGCCCCGGCCGGACGGGGAGCTTGCCCGGCAGCAGGCTCCTCTGCACCGCCTGCGCCTGGTCCAGGGCGTTCATCAGGCTCACGCGGTGGCGCAGGCCCTCGATCATGGAGTTGGTGCGCGCCGCGATCACCCCGAACTCGTCGGCCGTGGCCACGGGGATGAAGCGGTCCAGGCGGCCCTGGCTCACCGCGTCCAGCACCACGGTCTGCTCCTGCAGGAGCCTGCGCAGGTTCTCCGAGTAGCGCAGGATCAGCCCGATCACCCCGCCCACCAGCACAGTGGTCACGAAGACCACCTCCACCATGACGGAGCGCTTGGCCTCGCCCAGGGCCTGGGCCCCGCTGGCGTGCGTGGCCAGCCAGTCCACGGCGTTGTTCAGGATCAGGGTGAGCAGCGCCGCCACCAGCAGGGTGGAGCCCGTGGCCACCACGGCCAGCTTGCGGGCCAGGGGGCGCACCTGCGCCGGGGGCTTGTGCCAGCTCTTGCGGCAGGCCGTGGCGATGATTGCCCGCTGGCGTCCCAGGGCCGCATCCATGGAGAGGAAGAAGGCCACGGCCGTCATGCCCAGGAAGAGCTTCACCCCGCTGAAGAACGGGAACCCGTGCACCACGCTGTTGAAGGCCACGGCCAGGAGCCCGGCCGCCAGCCCGAGGCAGAAATCGACGCCGAACTGCCAGCCCACCTGGACGAAGATGTGCCGCCTGTCCACCAACAGCCGAAGCAGCGGGCTCCGCACGCTCAGCACGGCCGCGTAGGCCCCGAAGATGATCGCCCCCAGCTCCACGGGGGGCAGAGACTCCATGAACGGTCAGACGTGCCCGCCGTAGAGCATGAGCAGCGCCGAGCCGGCCAGGTATCCCAGCCAGAGGCGGGGCGAGTACGCGTTGTTTTCCATCCGTGAGCCTGCCTGCGGCGTATGCGTTGCGGGGCCGCGCCCGCCATGCGGCACGGGGCGCGGGAACTTCCCACCGACTATGGCTGTTTTGCGCCCCGTTGTCGACCTGAAGAGTCGAAAAAAGCCCCCCGCTTTCGCGGGGGGCCTCGGTTCGCTGCTGCCCGCCGTGGCTAGTTGGCGGTGAGCTTCTTGTCGCCGTCCCAGACCTGGTCGGTCTTGGGCAGGGCTTTGAGGTAGGTGGTCCAGGTGTACTTCTTCAGGTTCTCCGGATCCATCTGCATCTTGCGGCTCCACTCCAGGATGGGCGGCACCAGGGTCTTGATGTCGCCTTCCAGGGTCTTGCTGATGCCGTAGTTGGTGGCCTGCTGGGCCAGGTCCGCGCTGCGGCGGGCGTACTCCTGGGAGCGGGCCAGGGTGTCCAGGGCCTTCACGGGGTTGTGGAAGCCCATGGAGTTCTCGGCGGAGATGATGTCCCACATCCACTGGGCGTGGCGCAGGTTCTCCTTGGCCTGGATCATCAGGTTGGCGGCGTCGGCGTTCTTGTCGCCCTTGTACTCGCCGGCCTGGCGCACGGCCTCGTGGGCGCGGATCACGTATTCGGCGGCCTTGTTGAGCTGGTCGTGCACCCTGGTCTGGGCGAAGAGCACGCGGCCCTTGAGGTATTCGGCGGTCTTGTCCTGGTGGCACTGCTTGCAGGTGCCGTCGATGTTGAGCAGCGGCGAGGTCCACTGGTGGTTGCTGATCTTCTTCTTATCGGGGTCCACGTTGCGGGTGTAGGCCATGTGGCAGTCCGCGCAGGAAACTCCGGCCGAGCCGTGGGGGCCGTTGATGAAGGTCTCGAACTCGGGGTGCTGGGCCTTGAGCATGGGGGTCTTGGAGACGGGGTGGACCCAGTCCGCGAACCAGCCTTCCATGCCCTTGTCTTCCACGACGCCGTGGTCCTTGTAGTATTCGTACATGTTCTCGGGGTCCACGCCGGCGAAGGGCTTGTCCGGGGTGGCGCCGGAGGTCCAGGGGAAGACGGGCTTCTTGGCCGCGCCGAACTTGGCCTCCTGGAAGTAGTACTCCACGTGGCACTGGGCGCACACGTAGGAGCGCATCTCGTTGCGGGTGGCCTTGGTCAGGTCCACGCCGAGCTTCTCGAAGGCGTCCTTGAGCGGAACGGAGGAGATGCGCAGCTTCATGTCCGCCGGGTCGTGGCAGTAGGGACAGCCGATGGTGTTGTCCTTCATGTCCTGCTTCTGGCGGAAGGAGTTGAACTCCATGGTCCAGACCTTGTCGCCGTATTCCTGCACCCACCCGGCCATCTTGTTGGTCTTGCAGTTCCAGCAGGTGGTGGGCAGGCCCGCCTGCTCGGAGTAGCGGTTGATGCGGTCGGTGTTCTCGATGTCCTGGATGGCGTAGGTGTGGCCGCGCGCCTTCTTGTATTCGAAGCTGAAGGGGTAGCCCAGCCAGAGGTTCTTCAGGTAGGGCTGCCCGGCCTTGGGGTTGCCCTTGGGGGGCTGGTGCACGGTGTCGTTCTTGTCCCAGGGCACGGGGCCGCCGTAATCGGTGAGCTGCTTGAGGTCGTCCTGGTTGTTGCGCTGGTAGGTGAGCCATTGGGCCGGGAAGATCTTCTCGAAGGCCTTGTTGGAGACCTCGTCGCTCTTGAGCCCTGTCTTATACACGGGAGGCTTGGGGGCCTCGGCCTGCTGGCCGCAACCGGCCAGGATCACGCTCAGGCCCGCAGCCGCGAGCAACGCCAGCAAAAGCTTGTTCTTAGCCATCGGCGACCTTCCTTGTGGAAATGGGGGTGCGGGACTTGTGCGGCACGGAGCGGTGGCAGTCCACGCAGTAGGGCTTGGAGTCCATGGCCACGGTGGAGACGGTGGCTCCGTGGCAGCGCAGGCAGTTGGCCTGGATGACGTCCTTGTGAAGCTTGCTGGCGTGGATCACGTCCGGGATGTTCTTGGACACGGTGCTCCATACGTCGCTGGCCCCGGCGGCGGCCTTGAAGGGGATCTTGGCGGCAAGGTTGTTGGGGGCGTGGCAGTCGTTGCAGGTGACCTTCACATGCCCGGAGTTCTGGTAGGTCCAGGCCTCCTCGCTCATGGTGTGGCAACTGGAGCAGAACGCCGCCGTGTCCGTGGTCTGCATGGTGTAGGCTCCGCCCGCGCCCAGAACGATGACCGCCGCCAGCACCATGGCCACGGCGAACCAGTTTGTGGTTCCTGATTGTTTAGGCGGGGAATTGCTCATGCGGCGTCCTCCTGTGGGCTTGCCCGGACGAGCTCCCGGGCGGTTGCTACTGGCATGCACACTAGCTCAAGGACATCTTGGAAAATGTGACCTGGATCACAAACGGGGAGAAAACAATACGTCGCGATTTCCCGCCGGACGGGTATAGTTGTCTGCAATCAAACATGTTTTCGACACTATTACCAGCCAGCGACACGGACGCAAGAGAAAACATGCGTATCACGAAACGTTCGCAAAAACAGTGGGCGCAGCCTGCATCGACGCACCGTCGCATGCGCGCGCTTCACCGGCGGCCGGCGGAACATCCCCGCCCCACGGCCTTGCATTCCTATAATTGTAAAATCAACGCACACGCGAGGCGTCACAACCCTCGCGCACCCTTCCTGCGGCAGTTGGCTGAGGCCAGGGCCGTGGCGAAAGCGCAGCCTCACGGGGGGGCGCGTTGCGCGGCTGCCGGGTCGCGCCAGGCGTGGCGCTCCCCGGAGCGGGAAGAGGGTCGAGGGGAGACGAGGGGGGGATGGGCGCCGCCTGGCGGGGACTGGCCTTCCCGCCCGGCGGGCTGGTTCAGTGTTCGATGACGGCCTGCTGGTCCGCCCTGTCCTGGGCGCTCTTGGCTGCGAGCGCCTTCTGCAGGTCGGCGTCGAGCTCCAGGAATTTCATCTTGGCCTTGAGCTTGGCCTCGCGGAACACGGCCGCGCGCTCGGACGCTCCGTCCTGGTTGGCCTCCTGCTCGGCGTTTTCGAAGCTCAGGTAGGCGTCGCGCTGGGCTTTCACCTTGTCGGCCAGCCTGGCGATCTCGTCTTGTGTGATGCGGTTCTGCGCATGGCCCGGCGGCTGCGCCCAGCACAGGACGCAAGCCCCCGCCAGCAGCAGGCAGGCGATGAAACGATGCATGAATACCTCCACGTCATATTCGACGGCGTGTTTTCCTCGGACTGCGTTTTCCCGGTAGCATGCCGGGCGGATTCGGGGCAATCTTTTGGGACAAGAGGCGAATTACCTGCCGGACGACGCAGACGCTGGGCCGCGCCCCGCGAAAAAAACGCATTGTCCGAGCAGGTTGTTGTCTGGTAGTACGGGGCACCGCTCGAAATTCACGAGGATACCATGCGCACCGCGAAAACATTGCTCATCGCCGCCGCCGTCGCGGCATCTCTGGCCCTCTCCACCGCCGCCTTCGCCGACAAGGTGGACTACTCCTCCATGCTCCCCGACCAGATCGAGGCGGCCATCCGCATGGAGCGCGCCAGCTACAACGACGCCATGAGTCGCCTCCACGCCCTTGAGAACAGCGGCATGGACAAGAACTCCCCCGAGTACAAGGCCAAGTTCGACGCCCTGGTGCGCGAGGCCGAGGAGCACCGCGTCAACCAGGACGTGATGCGCGAGGCCCTGCACGAGCAGCTCCGCAACTACAAGGGCAAGTAGCCCGGCCGCTCCCTTGCCCCCTGAAGACGCGGCAAAGGGCGCTCCCGGTTACCGGTTCGCCGCGACCGGGCGCACAAATCCGGCGCCGCTCCACGGGGCGAAGACCGCAACGCGACGACCAACAGGCCTCCCGCCTGGTTCCAGGGCGGAGCGTAGCGCAAGCCGCGGGACGCGGCATACCTGATCCGGCACAAAAAAAGACCCGGTGCGGCCCAAGGCCGCACCGGGTCAATTTCTTTTCCGTCAAACCCAGGGTTGGGGCTTCCCGGCCCCTGAGCTAGGCCGGGCGCATGGTCACCATGCGGCGCATCTCCTCCGGGCTGATGGCGTCGTAGATGCGGGCCATGGCCTGGAAGCACTGGGAGAGGTTTCTGTAGAGGGTGAGCTGGTCGAAGCAGGCCTTCTTGATCTCGGAGATGACCTGGACACCGGGGCGGATCAGGCGCACGGCCTGCACCACCGAGCCGGGATGGTCGCAAAGCACGATGTGCGCCGTGCTCCCGCCGGGAGCGGCCTCGAAGAACTGGCGGCGCTTCTCCTCGGGCTCGACGAAGATGTTGAAGGCGACCTCCAACCCGCCGAAATTCTCGATATCCAGCACCAGCACGGGGATGGCGTCCTCCACGTAGACCCCGCAGGAGACGGCGCCGGTGGCGAACCCCTGCACCTCCTCCCGCGAGAGGCCTCCGTAGAAGAAGAACACCTCGAACCCGCCCCCCACCAGAACCGGGGCCGGGCCTTCACCCTCGGGCCTGATGCCCAGGGCCTGGCCCACCTGCAGATCCAGCGCGGTCACGGTTTGCGGGCCTTCGGCTATTTCGCTTGCCTGGCCAGATCCTGGCGCAGCTTGGTCAGGTTGTCCTCGATGGAGTCGCCCTTCACCTTGAGCAGGGCCTGGCCGTAGGCGATGTCGAAGGGGATGATGTTGTTGGCCTTGTCCTGGTAGATGGCGGTCATGGCCTGCTTCACCTCGTAGGGGCGATAGGGGAACCAGCTGCTGAAGCACTCGCGGAAGGTCTTGTCGGCTTCCTGGGGGCTGGTCTTGGCGGAGTCCAGGGTCATGACGGCGCTCATGCAGACCGTGCGGAAGGCGAAGGCCATGCCCTCAAGGTACAGCTCGCGCTCCTTGTCGGTCATGCCGTTCCAGCGCTGGCCGAAGTTGCTCACGGTGGCGCGAGGCGCGGCGGAAGCGGCGCTCGAAGAGGCGCCCGAAGCGGCGGCCTTCTTGTCCCCGCCCTTCTGCTGGGCGAAGGCGGGCACGGCCAGGGCGAGGATCAGGGCCAGGGCGGTCAATAAGGCTTTGCGGGCCATTGCGGTCTCCTTGGGTGAGTGGTTGCGCCCCGCGGGGCTTTCGGGGTGTAGCCCCACTGGCGAAAAAATCAAGTGCGGCCTGGAGGGCCCGTCCACCTCGGCACGGTATCCAGGCAGCCTTGGGGAGGGGCCAGCGCGGCGGGGAGCCGGCCGATGTTGTTCAAATCCATCGGCAGGCTCCCCG
>NZ_JAKZKX010000041.1 GCF_022808715.1 Fundidesulfovibrio agrisoli | reverse complement strand
AGGATTCCAAAGGAACGAAGTTCCTTTGGCGGGAGAGTCCAGAGAGGGCAGCGCCCTCTCTGGCCGCCGGAGGCATCCCCTGCCTCCCGGCGGCTACATGGCCGCGGCCTTGGCCTTCGTGAGAATCTTCAAAGCCTCGGCGGAATCCGGCGTTACCGCCAGCACCTTCTTGGCGTACTCCCCGGCCTCGGCCAGCTTCCCGGCCTTGAGCAGCAACTGCGCCGTGCAGCAGAGCAGCAGGGGATTGTCCCCGGCCTTCTTGCGGGCTTCTGCCAGCACCTTGAGCCCGGCTTCGATATCCTTGAGCCGCCCGGCCGCCACAACCAACAGATCGTAGGCCCTGGGGTTGTCGGGGCTGGTCTCGATGGCCCCTCGAAGGTACTCAAGCGCCGCCTTGTACTGGCCTTTCTCCATCAGCCGCGTGCCCAGCATGGGGAAGAGGCCGTCCTCGTCCACCCGCAACGACACGGCCTCGCGGAAATTGCGCTGCGCCTCCAGCAGGTTGCCTTCATCCAGGAATTTCTGTCCCTTGAGGATGCACTGGTCGATCCTGAGCTTGCGCTGGCGCATCTGGTCGAGCGATTCGCTGTCCAGTTCGGCCTTCACCTTCTTGTATACCGCGGCAACGTACTGGAAGAGCTTGGGCTCCTGCCCCTTGAGATAGGGCAGCCCCTTGGGCAGCACCTTGGCCACGCTGGGGGTCTTGCTGATGTTGGAGAAGGCCTCCCGGAACTGGCCTTCGATCTCGGTGCGATCCTGCGAGCCGAGCTTGACCGCGCAGAAGGACTTCAGCGCGGAGGCGAGGCAGCCCAGCGCGCGGAGGTCTTCGTTCTTGAGGTAGGCCGCCTTGCAGCGCGCCAGCTCTTCCTTGATGTTGCGGGGGGTGATGTTCATCGTGCTCCTGCCTAGTGTGCTCCGCCCCAGTCGCGACCGACGCCCATGTCGACGGCGAGGGGAACGTCCAGGGTGACGACGCCGGTCATCAGTTCGGCCAGGCGTTCGCCCGCGGCCTGGCCGTTCTCCGAGGGCGCCTCGATGACCAGTTCGTCGTGCACCTGGAGGATAAGTTCCGCGCCGAGCCCGGCCAGCCGCTGGTCAGCGGCGGCCTTGAGCATGGCGATCTTGATGATGTCCGCCGCGCTGCCCTGCACCACGGTGTTCACCGCCTGGCGCTTGGCCTGCGCTTCGAGCTGGGTGTTGCGGGAGTGGATGTCCGGCAGCATGCGCCGCCGCCCGGCCATGGTGGTCACATAGCCCTGTTCCTTGGCCTGTTCCACCACAGTTTGATAATAGTGTTTGAGTGTGCCCATGTGCTCGAAGTATTTGGCTATGAAGTCCTTGGCTTCGGCCAGGCTCAAGCCCAGCTCGCGCCCGAGCTTCTGGGGGCCCATGCCGTAGAGCAGGCCGAAGTTGATGGTCTTGGCCTGGCGGCGCTGCTCCGGAGTGATGGCCGAGGGCGGCCTGTCGAAGAGCAGGGCGGCCGTGCGGGAGTGGATGTCCTGGCTTTCGCGGAAGGCCGCCAGCAGGGTGGGGTCGCCCGAGAAGTGGGCCAGCACGCGCAGCTCGATCTGCGAATAGTCGGCCGAGGCCAGGACATTGCCGGGGCCTGCGATGAACAGGGAGCGCATCCTGCGGCCCAGGTCGCCCCGCACGGGGATGTTCTGCAGGTTGGGAGCGCTTGAGGAGAGGCGGCCCGTGGCCGTGGTGAGCTGGTTGAAGGTGGTGTGGATGCGTCCGCCCGTGTCGGCCAGGGCGGGGAGGGGCTCCAGGTAGGTGGAGCGCAGCTTCTCCAGCTTGCGGTATTCGAGGACGGTATCCACCAGCGGGTGCTGCCCGGCCAGCCGGTCCAGCACTTCGGCGGAGGTGGAGGCCGCGCCCCCGGGCGTCTTACCGGGGGCCTTGAGCCCGAGCTGATTGTAGAGCACGTCCGCCAGTTGCTGGCTGGAGCGCACGTTGAAGCGCACCCCGGCCTGGCGGTGCATCTGCTCCACCAAGGCCTCGAGGCGGTTGTTCACCTCGCCGGCGAAGGTCGTGAAGGCCGGGATGTCGATGCCGATGCCCCGGCGCTCCATGTCGACCAGCACGGGGATCAGCGGCAGCTCCAGGGTGCGCATCAGCTCCATGAGCCCGGCCTGATCCAGCCGGGAGCGCATGCGCTTGGCCAGGGCCAGGGCGGCCAGCCCGGGCGCGCCGCCGGGGGCCTCCTCGGGGCTGAAGGAGGGGTCGGTCCAGAGCGAATCCAGAATGCGCTCCCAGGTGTAGACGCGCTCCTCGGGGCTGAGCAGGTAGGCGGCCAGCCCCAGGTCGAACCAGACGCCGACGGGCAGCGCGCGCCAGGCGTCGTGGGCTGCGAGCAGCTCCTTCACCGAGGGCGTGGCCACGGATTCCGCCTTGGCCAGCAAAGGGGCGAGCAGGGGGGCCAGTTCTCCTGGCTCGGCGTCCACGCGGTACTGCCGCGTATCCACGGCCAGGATGCAGGCCTCTTCCATATAGAGAAGGGCGGCCTGGCGTCCGGCCAGGGAAGGCAGGTCCCCGGGCTTGACGAGGGGGGGCAGTTCGGCCTGGGCGGGCTCGGGCGCGGGGCGCGCGGGCGAGCCGAACAGCGAAAGCTGGCCGCCGTCGGAAGGGGCGGGCGCGGCGGACGGGGGCGTGGAGGCCGCGGCAGGCTGGGAAGGTGCCAGGCCGTTGCCGATCTCGCGCACCAGGGAGCGCAATTCGTAGCTCTGGAGGAAATCCGCGATGTCTTTGCGCGGCGCGGGCGAGACGCGAAGGTCGTCCAGCGTGATGTCCACGGCGGCGTCGGTCTTGAGCCGGGTCAGTTCCCTGTAGATGAAGACGTCCTCGATATGCGGCGCGATCTTCTTGTGCCAGGCGGGCTTGAGCTGGTCGAGCCCGTCGCGCAGCTGCTCCAGGGTGGGGTAGAGCTCCATGACCTCGGCGGCTGTCTTGGGGCCAACGCCGGGCACACCGGGGATGTTGTCGGAGGAGTCTCCGGTGAGGGCCTGGAAGTCGGGCCAGTGGGCCGGGCCGGGGGGGAACTCGCGCTGGAAGTCCTCCAGGGAGGTGAGCTTCTCCTGCTTGACCGAGGGGTCCCAGAGCAGAACCTGGCGGTCAAGGCATTGGCGCAGGTCCTTGTCGGAGCCGACGATGACCACCGGACCACGGTGTTTGTAGCGCTGCACCAGGCTGGCGATGGTGTCGTCGGCCTCCACGTGCTCCTCGGAGATGACGGGGAAGCCGAGCAGGCGCATGCCCTCGGCGATGGGGGCCAGCTGGGCGGCCAGGGGCTCGGGCATTTTCTCGCGCTGGGCCTTGTAGGCCGGGAAGAGGCCGTGCCGGAAGCCTGGTCCGCGCCCGTCCACGATGAAGGCGGCGAAGGCGGGGCGCTCCTCGCGGATGAGCTTGAGGCCCAGGCGCAGCACGCTGAAAAGGGCGTTGGTGGGGAACCCGTCGGAGCGGGTCATCTCTGAGAAGGCGTAAAACCCTCTATAGATGTAGGACGATCCATCGATCAGGTAGAGCGGCTCCGAACCGGGGGGGAGGGTGTCCCTCAGGGGCATGGGATGTCCTTTTTTCCGGCCTTTTAGCCCTTCGACCCGTTCCAGGCAACCTCGGTTCATGAACAAATTTTAGGTTGCGGGGCAAATCCATGTCTGCTAGGCACGTGACCATCAAGACCCCGGGACATTCCGGGATCAAACCCAGAGAAGTGAAAACCGTATAGGCGCGTTGTTGGAGGGATCTATGCAAAAATGTATCAACATTGTACTGTTGGCGTGTATCGCCCTGGGGGCGTATCATTGGCGTCAAGAGACAATCCGCATGGAATCAGTGCTCTCTCAGCTTGAGAAAGAAAAAGCGGATATGCGTCTCGGCATGGACAAGGTGCGGGACGAGTCCAACCTGCTTCGTATGGTTGTTTTGGCCAATATGGCCAAGATAGCCGACCCAATCCCGAACAAGCTGCTGACCGTTACAGCGTATACAGCCGTGGAACTCACGCAGTCGGAAGATCAGCAGTTGCTGACGGCTTCACTGAGCAAGCCGAAGGAGGGTGCGGTGGCCGTATCCCGCGACTTGTTCAAGCAAGGCTGGGTGTTCGGCAAGAAAGTCTACATCAAAAACCATGGTGTTTTTGTCATCACCGATCTGATGGGCAGCAGCAAGAACAAGAGCGTGGACATTTTCATGAACGACCATGACCGGGCGTTGCAGTTCGGCAAGCGTCAGATTGAAGTTGTTCTGCTTGATGTTTAGCCCGGCGACCATTTGAGGCGTCGCATGCGGAGGCCCTTCCAGGCATAATTTGCCCTTTTCAACTGGGTCGAACTTAGGTACACCTCCCGGGAGTATTGGCAACCGTTCCCTGATGGAGGGCCTCCGTTATGATTCTTCGCGCTCTCGCGCTTGCGATGTTGGCGACTACCCTGGCCAGCGGCGCCCTGGCTCAGACGCCTGGCTCCGGGCCGGCGGCTGTCGCTCCCCCGGCGGATTCCCGGATGGACCTGGAGAAATCGGTCAACCGGGCCGTGCAGGCCAACCCCCAGATGCAGTCCGCCAAGCAGCAGATCTACGGCGCCGTCGAGGGCGTCCGGGCCGCTACCGCCGCCTTCGCCCCCACCGGCACGGTGAACTACGTCTCCACGGCCAGCTCCAGCCGCACCCCCGTCACCGTGACCCAGTCCGTCAACGGGCAGAGCACCGCCATCGGCACCACGGCGCGCTGGGGCGACAAGTACCTGGCCACGCTTGACCTCAACATCAACCAGCCCCTGTTCACCGGCTTCAGGCTGCTCTCCAGCTACCAGCGGGCCAAGCTCTCCAAGGATCAGGCCGACGCCCTGTTCCTGCGCACCGAGCTCCTGCTGACGCGCTCCGTGCAGACCGCCTTCCTGAACCTGCTCAAGGCCCGGGCGGACGTGAAGTCCAACCAGGATTCGGTGGCCCGCCTGCAGTCCCAGCTGAAGGTCACCCGCGCCTTCTACGACGTGGGCCTGCGCCCCCGCCTGGACGTGCTTCAGGCCGAGGCCGACCTGGCCAGCGCCGACCAGGCCCTGCTGGCCGCACAGAACTCCGTGGAGACCCAGCTTGCGCAGCTCAACGCCCTGCTGAACATCCCCCTGGACCAGCCGGTGGACTACCTGGGCGAGCTGACCCAGATCAAGTTCGGCTACACCTTGCAGCAGGCTCTGGACGAGGCCTACAAGCAGCGCCCCGACATCTCCATCGCCCTGAAATCGGTCGAGATCGCCAACAAGGACGCCACCATCACCCTGAGCGGCGCGCTGCCCCAGCTCTCCGCCAGCTACGACTACATCAAGCAGGGCGACACCTGGGACCTGCGCGACCGCAACGTCTCCTTCACGGACAGCCACCAGTTCCAGATCAACTTCACCTGGAAAGCCTGGGACTTCGGCAACACCATCTTCAGCTACCGTCAGGCCACCGACAACGTGAAGAGGCTCCAGGCCGACCTGGCCAAACTGCGCCTGGACGTGGGCGCGGAAGTGAAGACCCAGTATTTGAACATCCAGGACGCGGCCAAGCGCATCAACGTGGCCAAGGTCGGCCTCAACGCCGCCAACGAGGGCTACCGCATGGCCGTGGCCCGCTACCAGGCCCAGGTGGGCACCAACACCGACGTGCTGGACGCCCAGTCCCGCGTGTCGCGCGCCGAGTTCCAGCTCACCCAGGCCCTGACCGACTACCAGATCGCCATCGCCAACCTGAACTACTCCATCGGCCGCAAGAGCCCTGGCCTCGCCATGTAGCGTGGGCCCAGCGCGAAGCAGCCGAGGCCGTATACGCCTCAACCCGCGAGGGGACGCGAGAGCGTTCCCTCGCTGTGCTTGGGGCGCGGAGCGGGGCCGTCCGTCAGCGGGGCCCGGCCCCTACCCACGGGAGCCTAGATGAAAAAGCAACCCCCCCCCGAAGTGGACATGTCCGACCGCGAGCGCATGACGCGCCTGGCGGACTTTCTGTTCGAAGTCAGCATGCTCAGGCGCACCCCGCGCACAGGGTACCAGTTCCTGGGCTCCGGGTCCGAAAATGTGGCCGAGCACTCCTTCGGCGCGGCCGTCATCGGCTACGCCCTGGCGCGCATGGCCGGGGCCGACCCGGGCAGGACCGTGCTGCTCTGCCTCTTCCACGACGTGCACGAGGCCCGCACCGGCGACTTCAACTATGTGAACAAGCTCTACAACACCCACGACGCGCGCCGCGCTCTGGCCGACGGCCTCAAGGGCACGGGGCTCTCCCGTCCGGTGCTCGAACTGCACGACGAACTGGAGGAGGCCCGGAGCCTGGAAGCCTCCCTGGCCCAGGACGCGGACCAGCTCGACCTGATGGTCAACCTCAAGGAAGCCAAGGATCTGGGCAACCCCTACGCCATCAAATGGCTGGAGTGCGCCGCGCAGCGGCTGCGCACCCCCCAGGGCAGGGAACTGGCCGAGGCCATCATGACCACCGACCACACCGACTGGTGGTTCCTGGGGCCCGAGGCCTGCTGGTGGGAACGCAAAAACGGCAAGGAGTAGCCCCGTGCGGCTGGCAGTCATATCCGACACGCACCTGAGTGCGCCGACTCCCTGGTTCATGGACTTCTTCGAGAGCCATCTGCGTGAGGCGGACGCCCTGATCCACTGCGGCGACATCGTCGGCTTGGACATGTACTCTTATATGGAGCGCAACCACCCCAACTTCCACGCCGTGGCGGGCAACTGCTGCGAGTGGCGGCTTTCGCAAGAACTGCCCGCCATGCTGCGCCTGAACCTGGGCGGGTTCAACGTGGGCGTGACCCACGGCTGGGGCGACAGGCCCACGCTGCCCGCGCGCCTGCCCGAGGCCTTCGGCCCCGGGTTCGACCTGATACTTTTCGGACACACCCACCGCCAGACCAACATCCGCTTCGGCGACACTCTGGTGGTCAACCCGGGCAGCCTCTCGCAGCAGAGCCCCTGCATGGCCTACGTCACCCTGAACGAGGAGCCCGTGGTGGAGATGCGCTGCGAAAAAACCCCCCGTTGAAGCAGAAACTTGCGCCCAAGGGGCTCTTCGAAGCGCAAAAGTCGCTTGTACCCGGGGCCGGATGTGTGCGACACAGGGCCGGTGAAACACGCTGGCGAGGGTGGATCGATTCCGGTTGACAAATCGCCATTTTTTTCACAATACGAACTGCACGTGAATTTTTTATCATAGCGTTTCGAACCCTCCCGGGAGCGAGCGCGAGACGGCCGCGTCGCGGCCTGGGCGGCATCGTAGAAAACCACACTATCCGTAAAGGAGAGGAAACGAACATGTCCAGACTGGTTCCCCCGCATGGTGGCAAAGGCCTCACCATCTGTCTGCTGGAAGGCGCTGAGCGCGAAGAGGCCTTGAAGAAGGCTGCCACGCTGAAGAAAGTCGTTATCTCCCCCCGCGAGAAGGGCGACCTGATCATGATGGGCATCGGCGGTTTCTCGCCGATCACCTACTTCATGGACAAGGCCGACTGGAAGTCCGTGTGCGAGAAGATGACCCTGAAGGACGGCACCTTCTGGCCCGTTCCCGTCACCTGCTCCGTTTCCGCCGAAGACGCCGCTGGCATCAAGGCCGGCCAGGAAATCGCCCTGGAAGCCGCCGACGGCACCATCATGGCGATCATGACCGTCACCGAGCAGTACACCCTCACCGAAGAAGAGAAGAAGTGGGAGTGCTACCAGGTGTTCAAGGGCGCCGGCCCCGACTCCGCCGACGACTGCTTCTGGGAGACCGCTCTGAAGGATCACCCCGGCGTGCAGATGGTCATGGGCCAGAAGCCCGTGAACCTGGCCGGCCCCGTGAAGGTGCTCTCCGAGGGCAACTACCCCACCAAGTACAAGGGCGTGTACAAGCGTCCCGCCGACCTGCGCGCCGAGATGGACGCCAAGGGCTGGGGCAAGGTCGCCGCTCTGCAGCTGCGCAACCCCATGCACCGCTCCCACGAGTTCCTGGCCAAGATCGCCGTTGAAGTGTGCGACGGCGTGGTCATCCACTCCCTGATCGGCAACCTGAAGCCCGGCGACATCCCGGCCGAAGTGCGCGTGCGCGCCATCGACACCCTGGTCGAGCACTACTTCGTGAAGGACCACGTGATCCAGGCCGGCTACCCCCTGGACATGCGTTACGCCGGTCCCCGCGAAGGCCTGCTGCACGCCACCTTCCGCCAGAACTTCGGCATCAACAACATGATCATCGGCCGTGACCACGCCGGCGTCGGCGACTTCTACGGCATGTTCGAGGCTCAGGAGATCTTCAAGCGCATCCCCTACGCGACCCCCGAGGCCGCTTGCGCCGTCGAGCCCGGCAAGGCCCTGCTCTGCCAGAACATGAACATCGACTGGACCTTCTACTGCTTCAAGTGCGACGGCATGGCCTCCCTGCGCACCTGCCCGCACACCAAGGAAGACCGCGTCATCCTGTCCGGCACCAAGCTGCGCAAGATGCTGTCCGAAGGCGAAGCCATCCCCGATCACTTCGGCCGCGACGAGTGCCTGGTGATCCTGCGCGAGTACTATGAAGGCCTGACCGAGAAGGTCGAGGTCAAGATGCAGCGCGCCGCCTCCGGCGACCACGCCAAGCAGAAATAGTCGATTTCGGCTCACGCCGAATCCGGGGAGGCGCCAATCGGCGCCTCCCTTTTTTCATTCCAGGGGGGCAATCATGGAAGACGACGTCAGGGAGCAGATAGCGGAAGCCGAGAGGGAGATCGCCTCCTTCCAGGTTCAGATGGAGACGGTGGCAGCCGAGATCAAGCGGCTCATGGCCGACGAGGATCCGGCCGCCGGGGTGTCCCACGCGGGCGAGATCCACGCCGCCAGGCAGGAAAGGCTGCGCCTGGAATTCGAGATCAAGTTCCGCAAGGGCCGCATCAACCGCCTGCGTTTCGGTTAGGGCGTGTCCGCCGCAAAGGCGGGAGGGTGCGTGGCCGGGTGGGGTCCGGAGTGGCCGGCCTTGACATTTCGGGAAAACAGAAGGCACATGTGCCAACTTTCACGTTAGCGAGGACAACCCATGGGCAAGAACATCACCCAGAAGATCATCGCCGCGCACCTGCTGAGCGGTAAAATGAAGCCCGGCAACGAGATCGGGCTGCGCATCGACCAGACCCTCACCCAGGACGCCACCGGCACCATGGCCTGGCTTCAGTTCGAGGCCATCGGAGTGCCCCGGGTGAAGACCGAGCTTTCCGTCAGCTACGTGGACCACAACACCATGCAGCAGGGTTTCCGCAACCCCGACGACCACCAGTTCCTGCGCACCGTGGCCGCCAAGTACGGCGCCGTGTACTCCCCCCCGGGCACCGGCATCTGCCACCAGCTGCACCTGGAGAACTTCGCCAAGCCCGGCGCCACCCTCATCGGCTCGGACTCCCACACCCCCACCGCGGGCGGCGTGGGCAGCCTCTCCATGGGCGCGGGCGGCCTCTCCGTGGCGTTGGCCATGGCGGGCGAGCCCTACTACATCACCATGCCCAAGGTGGTTAAGGTGCAGCTCGAGGGCGAGCTCACCGGATGGGCCACCGCCAAGGACATCATCCTGCACCTGCTGGGCATGCTCACGGTGAAGGGCGGCGTGGGCAAGGTGTTCGAGTACGCCGGGCCCGGCGTGGCCACGCTCTCCGTGCCGGAGCGCGCCACCATCACCAACATGGGCGCGGAGCTGGGGGCCACCGGCTCGCTGTTCCCCTCCGACGCGGTGACCAAGAAGTTCCTGGCCGCCATGGGCCGCCCCGAGGACTACGTGGCCCTCAAGGCCGACCCCTCGGCCGCCTATGACGAGGTCATCGTCATCGACCTCTCCAAGCTGGAGCCCATGGCCGCCCAGCCGCACATGCCGGACCGCGCCGCCACCATCAAGAGCCTGGCCGGGATGAAGGTGGACCAGTCCGCCATCGGCTCCTGCACCAACTCCTCCTACTCCGACCTCAAGACCGTGGCCCAGATGCTGGCCGGCAAGCGCATCGACCCCTCCACCGACCTGCTCATCGCCCCCGGTTCCAAGCAGGTGGTGAAGATGCTGGCCGCCGAGAACCTGATCGAGCCCCTGCTGGACGCGGGCGCGCGCATGCTCGAATGCGCCTGTGGCCCCTGCATCGGCATCGGCGGCTCGCCCACCTCCGGCGGCGTGAGCGCGCGCACCTTCAACCGCAACTTCGAGGGCCGCAGCGGCACCCAGGACGCCAAGGTCTACCTGGTCAGCCCGCAGACCGCAGCCATGGCCGCCCTCACCGGCCACTTCACCGATCCGGCCACCTGGGGCACGCCCCCGGCCAAGGTGAGCATGCCCAAGAAGGTGCCCTCCATCCGCCAGCTGTTCATCTTCCCGCCCGAGGTCGGGTCCAAGATCGAGGTGCGCCGCGGCCCCAACATCGTGGCCCTGCAGCGCTTCGAGAAGGCCCCCGAGGCCGTGTCCGGCAAGGTTGCCCTCAAGGTGGGCGACGACATCACCACCGACCACATCCTGCCCGGCGGCTCCCAGGTGATGAGTCTGCGCTCCAACATCCCGGCCATCTCCGAGCACGTGTTCATCAACGTGGACAAGGATTTCGTGCCCCGCATCAAGCAGATGGGCGGCGGCGTGATCGTGGGCGGCGAGAACTACGGACAGGGCTCCTCCCGCGAGCACGCGGCCCTGGCCCCCAGGCACCTGGGCGTCAAGGCCGTCATCGTCAAGAGCCTGGCGCGCATCCACCGCGCCAACCTGGTGAACTTCGGCATCCTGCCGCTGCTGTTCGTGGACAAGGACGATTACGACAAGCTGGCCCAGGGCTCGGAGATCGCCATCCCCGTGGCCAAGATGAAGCCCGGCAAGCCCGTGGAGGCCGTGGTGGATCAAAAAGCCAAGATCAAGCTCACAAATGATTTGACCGCGAAGGAGCTCGACATTATTTTGGCTGGCGGTCTGCTGAACGCCGTGGGTGGCAGCGGACACTAGCTCCCGAGCCGGTTGTCGCCGACAACGGCCGGAGGTTGTGTCCTCCGGCCGTTTTTTATTGCCCCCGGCCCTTTCCCGGGCAGGCCAAGTTATCCAAGGAGCCCCGTTACATGTTGGACGTCCTTCGACAGCATTCACAGTCCTGGTTCATCAAGGCGGTGTTCGGCGTCATTATCGCCGTGTTCGTGTTCTTCGGCATCTACTCCTTCCGCGACCAGCGCCCCGGCGGGGCGGTGGTGGCCTACGTGGGCGACAAGCCCATCCTCGTGAAGGATTTCATGGCCGAATACGAGGGCATGCTGCGCCAGGCCCAGGCCCAGAACCCCAACCTCTCCAAGGAGGACCTGGAGCGCTTCGGCTTCAAGAACCAGGTGCTCATGCAGATGGTCAACCGCGTGCTGCTGTTCGACCAGGCCGAGAAACTCGGGGTGAGCGTCTCCCAGGCTGAACTGCAGGCCGAGATCGCCCGCGTGCCCGCCTTCCAGAACGACAAGGGCCAGTTCGACCTGGAGCTCTACCGCGAGAAGCTCAAGTCCGTGGGCCTCTCCCCCGACACCTTCGAGACCGACCAGAAGCGCGACCTGCTGTACGAAAAGATGGTGTACTACTCCATCCTGCCCGTGCAGGTCACGCCGGAGGAGGTCCGCTCCATCTACAACTTCGCCCAGGAAAAGGCCGTGGTCGACTACGTGCCCTTCCTCGGGGCCGATTTCGCCTCCAAGGTCGAGGTGAGCCCGGAGCGCATCAAGCAGGTCTACGACTCCTCCAAGGAGAAGTACAAACGCTCCGCCGAGGTGAAGATCGACTACATCGAGCTCACCCCCGCCAACCTGGCCGACCCCAAGAACGTCACCGACCAGGAGGCCAAGGCCTACTACACGGAGAACACCGACAAGTTCAAACACGGCGAGATGATCAAGGCGGGCCACCTGCTGGTGATGCTGCCCCAGAACGCCAAGGACGAAGACATCAAGGCCGCCGAGAAGCGCCTGAACGACCTGGCCGCGCGCCTGCGCAAGGGCGAGCCCCTGGACAAGGTCATGGCCACCCCGGGCCAGCCCTCCATCGCCGGCGGCGACCTGGGCTGGTTCGGCAAGGGCACCATGGTTCCCGAGTTCGAGAACGCCGTGTTCGCCTTGAAGAAGGGCGAAGTCTCCAACCCGGTGCGCACCCAGTACGGCCTGCACGTGATCCAGGTGCAGGATCGCAAGCCCGAGGGAGTCACCAGCTTCGAGGACGCCAAGGAAGACATCAAGAAGGAGATGGCCGAGGACAAGGCCGCCGAGACCATCGGCAAGACCGTCGACCAGTTGCTTGAGGAGCTGATCGGCGGCGCCGACATGGCCAAGCTGGCCCAGTCCAAGGGCCTGTCCGTCAAGAGCTCCGACTTCTTCAACCGCCAGCGCCCGCCCGCGGACCTGGGCCTCACCCCCGAGTCCCTCACGGTGCTGTTCTCCCAGGCCGCCGGCAAGGTCGTGCCCCAGCCGCTTTCCGCCGGCGAGGGCTACCTGCTGGCCAAGGTCGTGGAGATGAAGCCCGAGGCCATCCCCGCCCTGGAGGAGATCTCCGAGACGATCAAGGCCGACATCGTGGCCGAGGAGGCCATGAAGCTGGCCGAGGCCAAGGCCAAGGAAGTCGCCGCCATGCTGGCCACCCCGGACGGGCAGGCCAAGGTGGAGCTGGAGTACGCCGGGCGCGTCAAGGCCGCCCAGCCCTTCACCCGCCAGGGCGTCGGCCCCGATCTCGGCCAGGCTCCCGCGCTTGCCGAGGCCGCCTTCGCCGCCAAGGGCCCGGGCTGGCTGCCCGAAGCCTACGGCGTGGGCAAGGGTTTCGTGGTCGCCAAGCTCAAGGAGCGCGCCTTCCCCTCCGAGGCGGATTGGCAGCGCGACAAGCCCAGGATCATGTCCCAGGCGCTGCCCTTCCAGCAGGAGCAGGCCTTCCGCAGCTACGTGCAGTACCTGTATGAGAAGACCCCGCTGCGGCTGGTGAACAAGGACGTCCTCGGCGCTGGCGCCGCCTCCCTGCCCGGAGCAGAAGAGAAGAAGTAACGCCCGTTCTGACGGAACCAAAGGGAGCGGCCTCGGCCGCTCCCTTTTTTTGTCAGACTCTTGGGGAGGCGCCGCCTCCCCAAACCCCTCCGGCAGGGGAGTGACTCCCCTGCACCCCCCAATAGTTTGACGCTGTCGATCGTGAGGTGCGGCGGAGCATCGCCCCAAAAGAACAAGACCCCTGCGGAGCGGCTGACGCCGCTCCGCAGGGGTCTTGTTCTTTTAAAGGGTGTCCCCAGAAACCAGCGGCCCATCACAAACGCGAAGCTATCG
>NZ_JAKZKX010000040.1 GCF_022808715.1 Fundidesulfovibrio agrisoli | reverse complement strand
TGATCATCATCGCCTGGCCGGACCAAGCCGCCTCAAGCTGCTCCCGGGTGTAGAACTGGAACTGGTAATTGCCGGAGGAAGGGTCGATCAGGGCGACGTCGCCCGACTGGGCCTCGCCCCGGACGCCGGAGAGGATGACGTAGCGGCCGTCGTTGAAGCGGGCGACGATCGGGAATGCCTCGCCGACACGGAAGAGCTTGTTCCAGTCGAGTGAGGCCATCTTGCACTTGAACCCGCCATCGCGGGCGATGCGCACCAGCAGGGAGGGGTCGAGGTCGTTCTCTACGATGGAGTATTTGTGGACGATGCTTTCAGGCGTGATGTCTTCGTGAAAGTGTCTGGCCACAAGAACATAACAGATCAGGCCGCTGTTAAGCTGAAACTGTGCCATGGGAATACAACCAATATTTGATCGAATTACAAGGACATAAGCAGCGCCACAAACCTCAACACTCCCTGCATCAGCTCCGTGTTTCAACCCCACGGGCACGTTTTAACACCGAGTACTGCGAGTAAGTGCTCAGACAGTCCAGCCGCTTGTTTTTATGCCAGCCGTCGTTAACGACCACTAGATATTAACACACGTTCGTCAACATGTCGAGCATGCACGATTCTAAATAATATTATTTTGTAAACTAATTATGGCATGTCCGCAATACCAACAACCCTACCAAAATGACGCGTGAATTCCTACTATTACGGTGATCACATCCATTATACTTGACACGCGCTTGGAAACTTTTTAGTTTTGATAAAATGTCGTTTATGAATGACATTATCTACAGTCTTAAAATACTGCTCGCGGCCAGGCGAATTAGCATGCCCAGTCTCGCAAGAGGCTGCTTGGCAAAGGTTGGCTCCCTTTTAATGATAATATTTAATGCGTCTTTGCCTTTTATGAATGGGCAGCGTGGCGGCAACAGACATGTGAACTTAGCACATGTAACATTTGTGCGGTTGCCAGCCATAGGATGAATCGTGACATTATTGGATCAACCTCAGCAGAAATCGAGGATTTATTATGGCTACAATCGGAGGAGGCCTTAGTCAGCTATCGTTTGTACAGTCCTTTGCTGGTAACCCCCAACTGGTTTCTTTGTCCGGCGGGCTGATCCCTTCGGGTGCCGTGACCCTGAACCAGCTCGGCCCCGTCGGCCAGCTCTACGTCGGCCAGACCTACGGCCTGTACGCCGCTCTGGGCGGCACCGCCCCCGGTGGCCTGACCGGCTCCAACCTGCAGACCTTCCAGGCGTTCTCGCAGTTCTACGCCCTGATCGACATCATGCTGTTCGGCCCCCTGATCGGCGTCGGCGGCACCACCATCCGCTAGGTCCAAGTCGCTCAAGGATTCCCCCCCCTCCCCGGCCATGCCGGGGAGGGTCACCAGAACACATGCAGAATAATTCTTCGACAGCCTGCACGGTTGAGTATTTTTTTGTCGATACTTACACAGCATTTCTCTTCTCCAACACCACTTCCTTCCGGAAAAAGTGAGATGCTCCCTGCAGTGTAACCTTCTCATAAAATAGGCCCAGCCAAAGGTTGAGATTTCTGACAAAGCAGCCGCCGGAGGGCGCGGTGCGGAAATCTCGTTTTTCAGAGACTCAGATCGTCAGGAAGCTCAACGAGGCCGAAGCTGGTCGGCCAGCCTCGGACATTTGCCGTGAGAACGGAATCAGTTCGACCACGTTCTACAAGTGGAAGGCCAAATACGGCGGCATGGAGGCGTCTGATGTGCGACGCCTGAAGGAGCTTGAGTCCGAACACAACAGGCTGAAGCAGATGTTTGCTGAGCTGAGCCTGGAAAACCAGGCCCTGAAGGATGTGATCGCAAAAAAGTTGTGAGGCCGGCCGACAAGCGCGAGTTGATCACCTACGTCCGCCTCGAGCATGGGCTGAGCCTACGCCGGGCCTGCCACGCCTTCGGTCTGAGTAGGTCCGTCTACAGCTATCAGCCGAAGGACTCAGATGATGGATTGGTGATCGAAACGCTAGTCAGCCTGGCCGAGAAGTTTCCACGATATGGTTTCGGCAGGCTGTTCTCCCTGGTGCGCAGACAGCAGCCGACCTGGAACCACAAGCGGGTGGGTGACCTTACCCCTCCAGGTATACCACGGATAGGTTCGAACTCGGGTCTTTCAGGTTTTTCCCTTTCGAGGCTCTTCTGTATTCATCCGGGCTCATTCCGCCAAGTGAGCTGTGAGGGCGCAAGGCGTTGTAGTCCTGCCGCCACTCCTCGATAACCTTCTTGGCCTCTGCGAGACTTGTAAACAGGTTTGCATCCAAGCACTCGTCCCGGAATCGCCCGTTGAAACTTTCGATGAAGCAATTGTCCGTCGGCTTGCCCGGACGGATGAACTCCAGGCGTACGCCATACTCGTGAGCCCATCGATCCAGGGCCTTGCTGGTAAATTCCGGTCCGTTGTCCATTCGGATGACTTGTGGGCATTGTCTGACCTTACCCCCCCGGGTATACCGCGCTTAAGTTCGGACTCTGGTGTTTAGAATTTCCCATGTTGAGGCTCTTCTGTATTCATCCGGGCTCATTCCGCCAAGGGAACATAGTGGGCGCAGGGTATTGTAGTTCTGCCGCCATACTTCACCATTCACGAGCTGACCGTGCTTCGCCCCTCCCTGTCCCCCGCGTAAAAAACCCGTCTCCGACTTCGCTCTGATCGCGTCCATGCTCTGCGTTTCGGACCTAAGACTGGCCCGGGCTATGAACGTGATATCGAAAACCTTTACTCGTTGCCCAGGAACGCCTCCAGGGGAATTTCCCTCCAGCTCACCCCACGGGATGTCAGCCGCTTCTGTCTCTCCCTCGGGATGACATTGGCAACCACCATCAACTCCACAAACTCCCTAGGGTTCTGCTCCTTATACTCGTCGTAGTAGTCGAAAATCTTGTAGGTGTGGTTTCTGTCCAACGTCCCCCTCTGGATTTCGACGATCAGTTTGCTACCGTGCCTATCCTCGAAGAGCATGTCGAAGATGTATCCGCCGATCCGGTACTGCCGCTGAACAAGGGTCAGGCCTTCCTCTCCTAGGTGTAGGGCGGGGTTCGCTGCGATTTTATCCTCCATGTCCACCTCGAGGATAAACCCTTTCCTCTCGGCACTCCGGGATCTTAGCCTTTTCTCCTCACTCGCCTCCAAGGTGCTAGGGGGTGAATCGACCATTGTTGGCGAGACGCAAATTTTGAAGATACCATTGACCTTACAGACGCTGAGGCCATGCTCGACCTTTAGATGGTCGATATGCCTGTTAACGGCCCCACGGATTTTTCCCATTTCCTCTTTGCTACTTCCGTCAAGGAGCATCTCGTCAAGGAGTTTAGCTTTATTGCTGTGCCCGAGCCAACTCACCGCCCCAATCCTGTCGTAGTAAAATCTTCCAGCCAACAGTTCGTTGGTATTGAAGACGTCCTGTGCCTTGTTTCTTCCGACGGTCATAACATTTCCTTTTTTCAGTAGATGGTGACCAAATCCGAGCAGTCCTCGGACACGATTACGCTCCGTCCTTTCAGCCTCTCGATCGTAGCGATCATGCCCTTGTAGTAGTGGATCGCCTCGGTGTAGGCACCGCCGCTCAGGGTGAACTTCAAGGCTTTTCCGGGTGCCTTCTGAGGAGAACCAAAGTTCATGAGCAGTTCTTCGTCCCCATCGTGGAACCCTCTCTGCCTGTGCCGCTTCAGGAAGTGTCTCGTCTGTTTCATGTCACCCCTCCGCTACATAATATCGTCGTACGTTTTCCGCTGGTCCTCGGTCAGGGAGCCCAGAAATGCCTCCACCTCCTCCCCCGGGTGGGTCAGAAGTTTGGCTTTGTACGCCTCGCAGGTGCTCCTAAGGTCGTATCCGACTTCGCTTATCCCATTAATGATATTTTCCAAACTCTGGATTGTTCGATCAGTCTCGCTCCGGAACAGACTGTCGAGACCAGGCCTGTTCTGGAGGTCAGTGGCAAGAGAGTACAGGTCATCAGTCATCCTGACCGTGTCCAGCAGGCCTCGCAGGTGCTTTTGGGGGCACTCGGCGTACGTTTCGATGAAGTACCTAAGCGCCTTTTCGATTATCTCGCTCTTCTTGATGCCGAGGCAGGTCTGAGCCGCAGTCAGGAACTTATCAGCGAACCGGGTCATGACCACGACCTTCCGGGTCAAGGTCTGCTCGCTTTTGGGCACAGACAACGTCCCCTGAGTCACGATGTGTTTGAGTATGGGAGTGTCGGTGAAAATTGCCTCGTCCTTCAGATGACGAAGCCTGTGGTAGGTGCTCAGGTCAGTGATGAGTTCCACGGCGATTCGGTCGAACAACTTCTTGATGGTAAGCTTCGGGTTCAGGGCAAGAACCGTGTCCAGGCTCCCCAGTCCCTCATCGGTGAACTTAAACGAGACCCGTACGCTCTTGTTGTCGAGCCTGGAGGCGTTGATCTGGCTGAAGAGACGGACGGCCGTTTGGGGGCACGAGATGTTTGTGGTCATGGCGGTCTCCTTTCGGAGATAACTATGACTACCAGACAACCGTGTCAATTGTTAAGCAACTAATTTTTTATACAAGTTGCATAATATGACATATATACTTTTTTTAATTGATTTTTTTGCATAAAACACTGGGCAAAATTGGCAAGGCAGGCGGACAGATAACCCCAGATCCGAAGATCGGAATGATCCCGGCAATCCAGCATCGCAGCCACATGCATGACGGGGCCAACGACATCAGAGCCATGCTCTCTGCGAATGTCCACTCGCCCTTCAGCCGGGCTTAGTGCAACCGTTTCAACAGACCATGGCCCGGTAACCTTGAGGATTCGAGAGTACGAGTACGTGTTCTTCGGAGCGTCCTTCACGGAGAACGATGGCTGGCTTCCTACCCACGGAATACCCGAAAGGACCACAGCAGGGCCGGGAGTCACCCCCCGGCCCTGCTGTCTTCACTTCCGCTTACTGCAACTGCCCGCCAGCCTCGACACTGACGATATCCACCTCTTCGCCCTCCTTGCTCTCCGCATCCGGCGCGGCCACCTTCTTCCGCGAGTTAGCAAAACCCTGGCTCCTCAGGAAGTAAAACACACACTCGGCTTCATCCTTGAGGAGCGGAAAGCTCATCGTCTCTTCGACCTTAAACTTGTCCAGCTCCGACAGGAACGACCCGATAGACGCTGAATAGCCCGTGATCTGGCCATCCTCTTTTTTGAGTTCCCGGAACGAAACGGTATCCGCCTCATCATCGGCTTCCTCAACGAACCTGAAACCGATCCTGTCCGGGTTCTCGTCGTCAGCGATCATCTCGATCTTACCGCCGGTGATTCCAAACTGCCTCATGGCACCCTTGCCCACGGACAAAATCCCGCCCTTGGAGATGCTCACGCGACATTCCGAAGCGCGATCGAAAGAGCCTTTCTTGATCTTTACCCATGCCATAGAGATATCCTCCTAAACGCTTGTAATGTTGGGGAGGAGGCCCACTGCACGGGTCTTCTCAATTTGTTGAGTATGAACGTACGAATTCGTAATTTTGATATTCCCATGGCCCATTAATTCACTGACTGCAGGCAGGCCAGCACCTTTGCTGAGCATGGTGGAGCAGAACAGGTGTCTCACATCATAGAACCGGACAGGGTAATCGATGCGAGCTTTATCGCAGGCGCCCCTGAAGGACCGGCGTAACGATTTCACTGGCTTGCCCTTGTACTCGACAATTGAACTCGATACCGAAGCGGCGTTCTTCGCGCGCAACCGCTCAAGGAACTCCGGGTTGATCGGAATGATCCGCCAAGTTTTGGTTTTTGGCGCATAGACCTTGATCTCACTCCGGTCGAAATCAACCTGCCGCCACTGGAGAGCAAGCAGTTCGCTCTCTCCGGTGCGCACGCCGAGGTTGAAAGACACCTCAAGCGCCCATGCCAAATGTGGGTCTGCTTGTTGGATAATCCTGCCCAGATCTTCAACCGTGAGCTGGACGTCCCGTTTAGCCTCCCTGGTCTTCTTCCAATTCGCCATCGGGTTTTCGGTGATCAGCTTGTGCGCCACGCCGAAATTGAAGATGGCGTTGATGTAGTCCATGTACCGGTTCCGGGTCGATTGAGCCCTCCCGGAAAACTCTCCAGCAAACGTAAGCAGGTGCTCAAATGTCAGCTCCGCAACCGGCCTGTCCGGCATCAATGGGACGAACACGTTGTTCAGGAGCGTGACCATGTTCTTGATGTGGTTTTCGGAGCGGCCAGTTGCCCGTAAGTTATCAACGTACAGCTGGCCCAGTTCATTAAAAAACAGACCCTGGCGGTGGCGCTTCTGGGCCAGATCCTCGCCGCGCTTCTTGGCCAGTTTGATTTCGGACTCGTACAGCTCAGCCTTGAGCTTCGCGTCAGGGCCGATACCGAAGTGTTTCTGCTTCTGGGCACCGTTCTCGCGCCAGCGAACGAACCAGGAGTTTCCCTTTTGACGTATCATGGTCCATCTCCCTTAGATGATAGCTTTTCTGGAACGGCGTATGGTCACCGACTCTTCCAGAAAAATCACGGGATTGGACATGAACGCTTCCAGGTCTTCCTTGCGGAAGCGGTTGCGCTTAGGGCCGTAGGTCGGCAGGAGATACTTCTTTGACAGGTCGCGGAAGGTGCGGGGCGCGAAGCTCAGGTACTCAGCAGCTTGGGCTTGGGTCAGGAAAGCAGGAGCAGGGGACATATCCACCTCGGGTGAGGTTGAATATGCAAATATGATAGTTGAATCACTGCCGACGTGGCTAATGTGGACAAGCTTTTTATGCGCCCTCCATGGAAATGTAAAGCCCCTCCGCGAAAAAAGGGGCCGGTTGGCCCCCGATGGTCAGATGATGTTGAGCAAGATCTCCTCGACCTCTTCTTCCTGGATGCCGAGATACCGGCGGGTGATTGATGGGCTCGAGTGGTTCAGCCGCTTGGCGAGGACCTCCCAGGAAACACCATAGGTCTTACGTTGATGGAAGCACCAGGTCTTACGCAGCGTATGCGCACCGAAGTTGCCTTTCAGGTTCAGCGCGGCTGCCCAGGTCTTCACGTACTTGGTCACCGCGAAGGTGGTCAGCGGATAGTTCTTTCCCTTGCGGGATTTGAACAGGAAATGCTCTGGCTCTGTCTGGGTTGTCCCCAAGTAGGCATCGGCAGCGGCCTTGATCTCGTGGTTGATAATCAAGACGTTCTCCTTGCCCGTCTTCTTCTCCTTTAGCGAAATGCGCGACCCAATCTTAACGTCTTGGATGTCTCGCACGCGAAGTTGAAGAAGGTCCTGTGCTCGCAGTCCTGAGTTAATCCCCATGACGAAGAGCAGAAAATCCCGAGGATTGTCCTTGAGCATCCGCTTGATGCTCTTGATATCTTTCAGTTCAATGAACGGTTCGACTTTCATCATAACCTCCAATGCATGTTTACAATTGGAAAAGCCCCGGAAACTGACATTGAAAACGTCAGCTTCCGGGACTCCCGCCAGAGAACACATAGTAAGCCGTTAGAATCAGTAGCCTTAGTCCAAGATATGCCCTGAATGTACGTTTCTAGTACAAAACGTACATTCCTAATGTGATGATTTCTCTATGTAGTTACGCAATATTCAAAACATGCAGACCACTAAAAACAAAAAGAGGGCCTCGTTTTTCAACGAGACCCACAATGTTCCAATTTCATCATTACATGCGCAAGACTATGTGGTCGGATTCGATGTTCACAACGAACTCGTCTCCTTCAACAACGTCACGTCCGTCGAACTTCACGCCGCTCAGGTTGATACAGAGAACCCCGTTCTTCTTGACCTTGGGTCTTGAAGAGGACTTCATATATAAACCTCGAACTTCGTAGTATTGCTTATCATCGCTGATAAGCTTGAGAACGTGTTGCCTCAAAGTCTGCTTGTGCCGAATGTTCAGCTTCTCCATGATCTCAGTTGCGCTGTCGCCAGCGTGGATGAGTTCACGAAGAGCTCTGGCATTGTACCTGGATTCAGGGATGCCGGATGAACCTTCACTTCCGTCTTGGTTCTTCTTCTTTGCCATAACATGCTCCATGTGATGATGTTTGGTAATTGATCACCATATTTCTCTATAATTGCGTTGAAAGTTCATTTGTAGCCGCAAAAACAGCAAACAAAGCGCAGAAAACACCGATTTCATCAGAATTAGTGTCCACTCCCGGTCCTAAAATTCAGTCTTTGGGCCATATTTGCCCCCTCCTGGGTCCAAGGTCACGGGGGAAGGGAAACCCTGGCCCGGCCCAGTTGGGAGCGGTAGGGGGCCGTTTTGGGGAAGGGTTCCCCCCGGGATGGGAATTGGGCGGTGGTGATCTCTGCCGGTGCCTCCAGGGCGAGATGGAGCCACACGCAAAAAAAGGAGGCCAGCCGCAGATGCGGTCAGCCTCCTGAGATACAGGCCCTCAAAGCACCCAGCTTGGCCAGAATAGATGTCTGACCCGACTGGGTGGTTCAAGATAGGGTCGAAGATTCTGTCACCAGTCTCAGCGCCCGTCTCCACCGGACGTTCGGTTTTCCCGAATCCGGCGAAATCGTAAAATGTGCTTAATGTTTATTGTTAATGTTGTTTGTTGTTATTGAATGACAATCTTGATTGATTTTCGCGCGGCAAAATCTCTCAATATATCTCCTTGCACACTTTACGATGTTTCCTTACGAAACGCAGCCATGATAATCATTGAGCCCTCTTCCAGAAGAGCCCCCAAATGGTTTGCACGTGGAACTGATATATCACTTCCCTTCGTTCTTTGTCATCGTTCTTCAGAAACATCCCGCGCCTAATCGCATACACACGTGTCGTATATTAAACTTCTGTTTGCTATGAACATCGTTCTACGTGTGCGCCACCTTGGCTTCACTATCTACCTAAGCAGAATGTTACGGGCTGTCTCGCAGGTCTCAGCCAATTCCCCTGGCCTGTTTACACAGTACCAAGTAGGCTCATCTTCAGAATATTGATTCGATGGAAACGATCAGACATTATTTCATCTAAAGACTACAGTATTTTTCGACCTCGCAATCTCGAGAGACTACGTCCACAAAACAGTAGCGTTTGACGTTGACAAATATTAAGGCTCCCATAGCAATTGAACCTGTATTATTGAAAATATATTCTTGAAAGATTTGCTAAGCAAAATCAAGATTGTACGGTATTATAATTTGTCTATATAACCTGAGAATATACAACCAGATAGACTTGGCAAGACCAACGTAATTATTGCTATCAAAACATGGAAATCCGAGCCATACAAATTTCGTCTGATTTTTTGATAACTACATAAATATTGATCAAGTCGTCAGATTGAACTCGTTCGTAGTATTGTACCCAGATCAGTTGTCCTAGTAGTCAGAGTCAAACAATAGAGCCCCTCTTCAAGATCAAATTGTTCGAATCCATAACATTACGTGGATTGTTAACATAGATTTTTCATTTTTACAGGGTGGACGGTGAAGGGTGAAGGGTTGAATTTAATATTATATATTTATTTTGAATAAAATAATAAATACCATTGTTCATCCTTCACCCTCCACCTCGGAAATTTATTTATATATTTCAATAAGTTAGATATTTGAACTGGGTGAAGGGTGGCAACCCACACCTGTCCCCTGGCATCCCAGAGGGGGGAGAAGGCTCCCCCCATGGGACAGCATAAGGCTTCAGATGGTCACTCACATTGCGAAGCCAGGATAACCATCAAAAGTCGATCCCGTCAGAACCGAACGACGCATCAATTTCTGCACGCCTTTCCTCTTCGGTCATCAGTGCAAGACGGAGGCTCTCTTCAGCCTCAGCAAGCTGATCCCGAAGGTCCTGAACGTTCTTCTGATGCGCAATCTCAGCTTCAGCGAGCTTCCTCTCTGCCTCTTCCCTGTCATATGTCTCAGTGCTGCGGTGCCTCTCGCAGAAACGAAACTCAAACGGGCTTGAAATAGGCTTCTTCTCGCCTTTATCAAAGCAAGTTTGCCCTTTGGGGCAGTAGAACATACACCCCTTGCACATCACCCCGCCATTTTCAGCGGTAGCGATGTTATCTGGTGCCGCTGTGCCCGTGGGTAATGGCACATGGCTCCCGGACCCCGGATGAGTCTGTTGTGCATAGAGAGGCAGAACTTCCTCGTAACTCCAGACGTCATCTGTGGTTGGACGTTCGCGAGTGGACACGACAGCAAAGGGGGCCATTGGGACACGGTTCAGACCCAACGATGCTTCAAAGCTAAGGCCGTCGACGAAGAAGGCATCCAGGGCCGCCGAAGACACCTCAGGACCGAATGGAGCCGGTGGGACGTAATCCGGCGATTCAGGCGATACCCAAGGCATCGGTGCGGGGGGGCATGTGACCTCGCCCGTGACCGGGTTTACAACCTCGATTCCTTGAGGCTGCTGGGCATCAGCCTCGCTGGGCTCGGTTGCCCCGATATTATCGGCCTCTGGCGCTGGCGGTACATAATCGACCGTATAACGCCTGCCCTTTTTGGAGTTCTTGGTCTCCAGGAGGACCCCCTGCTCTGCGAGTTCATCTTTGACGTCGAGGATGGCCTTGCCAAGTTGGATCGCATTCTCCGGCCATTTCGCACGGCTCGAGATGCTGCGGGGCTTGTACCTACCCAATGCGGAGAGCAGATCCTCGCTCCCCCCAGAGAAGGGCACTCCAGACTTCGCCAAGTCAATGAACGCGGCGGCAACGGGGTCAGCGTTGGCCCGAGCTTGTTGAGTAGGACCCTGCTTCGAAGCATGTATCGCGTCGACATACCGTTGACCGCCATAGCCCAATATCTCCGCAATCGCAGCACCGTAGCGGGCAAAGTCCGTAAAGCGGGGAAGGTTCTTCACCGTCACCTTCGGGAGCATTTTCTTGGCCTCGACCAAGATATCAAGCATACCCCCCAAGATCTTCGGACGATCCTGCTCGAACATGTCCTCAAGTTCTGCCCCTGAACCCGGTTCGAAGACCTTCACGCGATTCATATCCACGATAATTGAGCGATCAAGGAAATCGGGGGCCAGCGTCGGCAACTCCATGGCGGTGATGACCAGCCCCCTCCTGTAGTGCAAGCGGTAGACTCCGGCGTTGGTATAGTGAGCACGGAACTGTACGCCTCCACCTGAGAACGCTGCACAGTAGAAGTCACTCACGAATTTCGGAAGGGATGTGAGGTTGTCCAGGACTGGCATCGCATTATCGTTGAGCAGCAGGGCAAGCTCACGCTTTTCAGCCTTCGCGTCGTTGACCTCAGGACACGCAGGGTCCATCAGCTTCCGATAGCGCTTGGCCACTGTTGATTTTCCTGACCCGTGTTTGCCGATGAACTGAATGATGGGACGTTCGAGGTTGACCATCATCAGCACCGGCATGCTGGGTAAGGTAAGCAGTTTACCATCCTCGTCGAGATTCAAATAATCCAGGATCCGCAGGTAATTTCCAGAATATGAAGGCGCGGCGATCTCGAGTCCGCCATCGGGGCGGAGGAAGTTGACACGCGGGGTAGTGGTGAGCTTCCATCCAGTAGGAGAGACCTCTGCCACCATACCGAGACTGCTTCTGAGGTCCAGCATGTGGACATCGTTCAACACGCCGAAGCGCAGGAACACGTCCTCGGGTGGATTCGCTTTACCCTGGTGAGTAGCGATCCGTATTGCAGACTTCACCGATGTGGGGGCTGGGAATTCCGATGTCGCAGTATACAGCTCGGCGTTGAGATAATTCTCAAATTGTTCGCCGTTAACGTCCATGAACGCTATCGCATTATGAACAGATGCCTTCGCGTAGACCATTCCAGACCTATCCGGGAAAAGCTTGATGCCCTTCATGATTGTATCAAACGCTTGCGATGTTGAAGTTTTTCTGGCCATGGTATGCTCCAAAAGGGGGAGGCGTTGGCCTCCCCCTGGTTTCCTAATTATTTAATGGGGTGAGAATAGTTATAACAAATCTCAAGATCGCCGTTCTCATCGAGGGTAGTGCCAGATGGAACAAGCTTGTGGGCTTCTACGTACTCGACGACATCAGAGACCAAGACGGCCGTCTGGCCAGCAAACAAATAATGTGGGAGTCCGTTGCAACGGATAATGGTATGTATAATGTCCACGGGGATGCCATGGATGTGGTCGGTTGCGGAGAGAACAGCGTACATGGCTATTCCCCAATCTCCTCATTGCCCATGGATACATTCCTAAGTTCGCTGCTCAGCATGTTCATCATGTCGATGGCTTGCACGCACCTGGAAGTCATACACTCCATGCGTGTCTCAATGCACTTCTGGAGGTTCTTCATGATGATGACGTCGTCCAGTAACATCCTCATGTGGTCGATGCTTTCTTCCGCTATCGCATTGTAGACGCGAGCGTTATCAGCAAACTCGCAAGCGGCCTTACTCCTTACTTTGGTGTTTTCCATCCTGTAAGTCTCCAACTTAAAGGTTATTTCTGACGTGGCGTTGCGAACCGCCTTATCCATTACCGAGTAGACGACCTACCCTCCTTACGTGAGTTGCCTAGGGAACTGATGCCAAGTCCGTCCCTGAAGATTAGTTCCAAGAGCCTTGTTGTTGCGGCCACCCCACTGTTTGAAGAAGAATGGGGTACCTGCGCTGACAACGCGATCACGGATGTCCAGCACCCAAGGCTCAAGCATTGGCCTAGCTCCGGGTCCGGTTTCTCCGCCAACGATCACCCAGTCCAAGCCAGCGACATCAAGACTTGGTAAGGGACCCAGCAAGGGTTCAAGTGAAACGAATTTGACCGCTGCCGCAGTCTGCTTCAGCAAGTCGGCACGGAAGGCGTAGTCGTCGGCCTCAATCGTGACCCCCATCCAAACATTAGGGTGCCAAGTAAGTTGAGGTGCCAATTCCACCAAGCGCTCCGCGCGTTTCGTCAGGATCTGGAATGTTATCGCTGGCACCTGCCCCATGACTTCAAACACCTGGGTGATGAACGACAGCGAGACATCCTTATGGAAGAGGTCGCTCATGCTGTTTACAAACATGCGCCTTACGTGGCTCCTCTGCGGTTTCGAGAGAACCTCGGGGTGGCAGGTCACTTCAAAACCGTTCCGGTACTTCCCATTCTGGTTTGCCATGCCTCTCAAACGCGGGGCCATACGCTCCGCGTAGCAGTTGTCACACCCGGCACTGTGCTTCGTGCATCCTGTGACGGGGTTCCAGGTATCATCAGTCCACGAAATCTTCGTAGCCATCGGCTACCTCCTGTTCTCATTATGGTTTTGGGCGCGACCCACAGTGGATCGTGCCACATGCCTCATGTCGACGTGCAAGGAGAATGATCTCTCCTCGGTGAAGGAATTCCAGCTTCCGCTTGTCAGGAGTGGAAGCCGCACAGAGGGTGTTGGGGACACTTCTTCTGGTTGAGAGGTAAAACAGTGACAAGCGCAAGCGTACAATAAAAACTTACGCGCGCTGTGCGGTGATGCAGATCAAGGAAACAGTGGTCGCAAAATGAACAATTTTGTTTGGATAATAGTGTGGCTGATTCGCCACTAAGAGGTGTGAAGCGTCGGCAGACCTTTGAAAAGTAGCATGTAACGGGCAGTGAATTCCTGCGAAAAAGCGAGACCAAAAGGACGGGGTGAGAACAAGAAGCTTGACCTAACGCGTGCAACTCGCAGCGAGCAAAAGACTGCGGCCTCTCTTCAGCATAAATGCTATGCCGAAGGGGTAAGTCGCATCACACTTTCGCCGCTTTGAGGCGGTGCCAGTTCTCGGCAGGTCGGTTTCCCTGCCGATTAGCAGGGGCGCAAAACCCGCCGTGGCCTTGTCAAAGAACCTTATCAACAGCGCTCGAAGGAGCCATATAACCACCCCAGGACGGATGTCGAGAGGGTGCTGGGGATTTTTTCCAAAAAATGATCGGAATCGCACGAAGCTGGTCACCGAGTTGGACTCCTTGGGTGCCTAGTGCGCTATGACCAGTAATGCTTGACAGTTGCTGGAGTGCCCTTGGGGTTCACTCTGGTTGGGCAACGCGGCCGACCAGATCTTTTATGAAAGCTGTTCTTGGTCGTGTGATCTCAGCTCAACGGACGTGACACCGAGACCGAGCTCCGCTCAGGCTAAGCAGCATCGGGAAACTCGCCCTAATCGATAGCCTCAGAATTAATATTGAACCCTGCTAACCCGATCAACTACCAATCGCAAATCGAAGACAAATCAAGAATTAATACCAATGCAGGTGTGAGGGATTAAACAAGGGCCGGTTTCACAGAAACAATCAAACATAAATCAAGGCTAATCCTCGACATAGCTTGACATTAATCTTCAAGCTGCATATGCGCTGGCAATCTATAGTTATTTCGAAGGAGATCACATGCCCGCTATCAAAGGCCAGAAAATCGAAGCTAAATACGACGCCGAAAAACTTTATGCACTGATCAAAGACGGAAAGACCATGAAAGAGATCATGGTTGCCCTTGATGTCAAGAGCGTTCCTACTTTTAATAATCACCTTCTGAGGCTCATGACTGAGAAGAAGGAATTTCTTGAAATCGCTGGTGCTACCACCAGGACAAGGTCTTCGGTAATCCTCCCCTTTTTAGGCTGTCTGAAAAGTAGGGCTATGCAGCCGTTCTCAGTTTCTGCCTCGGAGTGATGCCGCCGATGCCCATGTTGGGCCGTTCGTTGTTGTAAGTCCAGAGCCACTTG
>NZ_JAKZKX010000004.1 GCF_022808715.1 Fundidesulfovibrio agrisoli | reverse complement strand
CGGGCGACCCGCTGTATTTGAAGAACATCGGGCCGCCCGCCGCGCCGGAGGCCCCAGCCGGACCAGGCAAACAGGGCATTCCCATGCCGAACAGGCATGAGGGTTGCACGCCCCGGGGGGTGCGGTTTAGCCGGGCAAATGCTGCCGCCGGACCGTTTGGCCTGTGAACAATCGGCGTGGCAACGGCGGCATCATCTTGAAATTCCGGGGGAATCCACGGCGAAGCCGACAAATGGCAACCGCTTGTTATCCTTTGCGAAAGCACGTATCCAAGGGGCATGCCAGGGATCGCGCCCGCGCGAGGTCCGTTCATCCCCTTACCAAACGGTGAGCCGCCCATGTTTCTCGTGAACAAGACGTTCTACCGCCCCAGCAAGGAGGCACGCCAGCTGGCCATCCTGGACGCCCTCTCCCAGGACGGTCAGGTCAGCCAGAAGGAGCTGGGGCGGCGCGCCAACCTCTCCGGGGCCATGGTCAACCAGTACCTGCGCCTCATGGTGGAGGAGGGACTCGTGCGCTACGAGCCCGTCAACGGCAAGAGCTTCCGCTACAGCCTCACCGAGTCGGGCGAGGCCTCCCGGCGGGCCATGTTCGCCAGCTTCTCCAGCGAGACGGTGCAGATATACACGGCGCTCAAGGCCGCCATCCAATCCCGGCTGGCCGGGCTCAAGGCCAGGGGGTTCAAGAAGCTGGCCCTGTTCGGCGCCTCCGAGACCTGCGAGGTGGTGCTCCAGGCCCTGCGCGCGGCCGGAGGCTTCGAGGTGGTCGCCCTGGTGGACAACGACCCGGACAAGGCGGGCAAGACCCTGGGCGGGCACGTGATCTCCCCCCCGGTGGCGCTTGAGTCGCTTAGGCCCCAGGCCGTGGTCATCACCTCCTTCGGCCGCCAGGAGGAGATATACGAGCAACTGGCAGGGCTCTGCCGGAGCAACAACGTGGAGATAGTGCGCCTATGAAGCCGGACCAAACCATCACGCTGCCGGGCGGCAGGGCCATCGGCCCCGGCCGGCCGTGCTTCATCGTGGCCGAGATAGGCAACAACCACCAGGGCGACATGGAGCTGGCCAGGGCCATGGTGCGCGAGGCCGCCGCAGCCGGGGCCCACGCCGTGAAGTTCCAGAAGCGCGACATGGCTGCCATGTTCACCGAGGCGGGCCGCCAGGCCCCCTGCTCCGGCCCCAACTGCTTCGGCCCCACCTACGGCAGCCACCGCCTGGCCCTGGAGCTCTCCATCGAGCAGATGGCCGAGCTCAAGGCCCTGGCCGAATCCCTGGGCCTGGTCTTCTTCGCCTCCGCCTGGGACATGCCCAGCCTGCGCCAGGTGATCGGCTTGGGCGTGCCCCTGCTCAAGATCGGCTCCGCCGACATGGTGAACGTGCCCCTGCTGCGCAAGGCCGGGGCCTCGGGCATCCCGCTAATACTTTCCACCGGCATGAGCTCCCCGGAGGACGTGGACGCCGCCGTGGCCGAGCTGCGCCGCTTCCACGAACGCATCGTGCTGCTGCACTGCAACTCCACCTACCCCTGCCCGGACGAGCTGGTGGGCCTGCCCGTGATGGCGGCCCTGGCCGCGCGCCACGGCCTGCCCGTGGGCTACTCCGGCCACGAGCGCGGGCTCGGCCCCAGCGTGGCCGCCGTGGCCCTGGGGGCCTGCGTGCTGGAGCGCCACTTCACCCTGGACCGCGCCATGCGCGGAACCGACCACCAGGCCTCGCTGGACCCGCAGGGCCTGGCCGAGCTGGTGCGCCTGGTAAATGAAGCGGAGGCGGCCATGCGCCTGAGCTGCAAGGAGGTCTCCGGCACTGAGCTCTCGGCATCGCTCAAGCTGCGCAAGTCCATCGTCTTCGCCAGGGACCTGCCCGCCGGGCACGTGCTCGCCGAGGCCGACCTGGCCGCCAAGTGCCCTGGCGACGGCGTGAGCCCCATCCACTGGGACCGCGCCGTGGGGCTGACCCTGGCCGCCCCGGTGCGCCACGACGAGCAGTTCCGCTGGGAGCTGGCCCTTGACGCCAAAGACGGAGGGAGTAACGCTGTGGGCGTGGCCCGGGCGGCGGTTTCGGACTAGCTGGGACGCCGGATTTCAAGGCCGGGCGGACCGAACTGGGTCCGGCCCTGGCCCCGGCGCCGCCGAGTCGTGCGATGTTCTTCAAATACGTCGGACGGTTCGGCGGCGCCGGGGCCAGGGCTGGAGCCTATAACCAAGAGAAGCCTCCGGCGGCCAAAGGGAGTTCCCCCCTTTGGAATCCCTTTCGGGGGGTGAACCATGCGCGTCATCCATTTCTCCATCACGCCCCTGGCCGGGATGCCCATCCGGCTGGTCCAGGCACTGCGCCGCCACACCGGCATCGACGCCCGGCTGGCCGACCTGGAGCGCTTCGGCCTCTACGACCACGACCTCGTGCACGCCGAGTCGCCCGAGGAGGTCCGCGAACTGGCCTGGAGCGCCGACGTCATCCACCTGCACAACTACCTGGACCTCGATTCCACCCAGTTCGAGGGCGTGGACTTCCGCGCCCTGGCCCGCGCGGGCAAGGCCTTCGTCCGCCAGTTCCACTCCAGCCCGGAGCTGATCGCCGGGGTCATGGGCATCGGGGTCCACGAGCTTTTGGAGCAGCCCCTGCCCGCCCTGGCCATCGCCCAATACCCCGAGCGCCTCTTCCCCCGGGCGCGCGTGGTGCCCAACTTCGTGCCCGAGCACGACCCGGCCTACCTTCCCTCCGGCGAACCGCCCCAGTGGGACGTGTTCTTCAGCCCCACCAAGGCCATGAGCGCCTGGGAGGACCGCTGGAGCACCAAGGCCATGCCCGAAGCCTCGGAGGCCATCGCCCGCGCGGCAGAGCGCACCGGCTGCCGCGCCAAGGTGGTCACGGGCCTGCCCCTGGCCGAAGCGCTGGAACTCAAGCGCCGGAGCCGCATCGTGGTGGATGACCTGGTCACGGGCAGCTACCACCTCACGGGCCTGGAGGGCGCGGCCCAGGGAAAGTGCGTGCTCGCCCACCTGGACGAGCGTTCGCTGATGCTGCTGGAGCGGTTCTCGGGGGCGCACGGGCACCCCTTCCTCAACGTGCGCCTGGAGGAAGCGCGGCAGGTGCTGGAGGAGCTGCTGGGCCAGCCCGCGCTCGTGGAGTACGCCGGGGCGCAGGCCAGGGAGTGGATGGAGCGCCACTGGCGGGAGGAGCGCATGGTGCTCCACTACGAGGAGGCCTACGAACTGCTGCTGGAGAACCCGGAGCTGGTGGCCCGCCAGCCCGAGCTGGCCCTGGACGACCCGGCCCTGGCCATGCGCTACAGGACGTTGCCGGATATGGTCTACCGAGCCCGGGCGGCCGCCTGGGCGCATAGGACGAACGCTTCAAGCTGAACCGGTTGCTTTTTCGCGCTTTTTAATTGAAGTAGCCCGAATGGAGTAGTGAACCGCATTTATCAGTACTTTCAGCGGACGGATCCAACCGAATCACATCGCTGCGAGGAAATGATGCACACGAAAATCACTTCCATCATTGCCGTCCTGGCTACGCTCATCCTCTTTGGCTGCTCAGGCAATGTGCCCGTCGACAAGATCTACGGAACCTACAAAGCGGTATACCCCTTCGGCACGGAAACCATCATCTTGCAGTCGTCCGGAGATTTCATCCAGACTGTCGCTGTCGCTGGCCAACAAGAAGTCACCACCAGCGGCAAATGGAAATACGACTCAAATGACAACCGGGTGAACTTCGAGGGGTTATTGATCGTCCTGGATGGATTCGGACAGCTCAGGAACGGCTGGAACGAAGCGAAGTCTGGAATTTCGTCTCTGACTATCGAGAAGAACTGGTTCAGAATCACCATGGCGTCGGCCGCGCCATATCCTTACCTGAAACAGTAAACAACAATCGCGGCAACGCAGGATACGTTGCGCGCGGAACGCCACCGGCCCAGCTCCGCATAGACCGCGAACGGTTCCAGCCTCATCAGTACGCCCGTATCAAAAAAAGATCGGTTCCGACGCGAACCTGATAGGCGCGCCAGAACCGACCAAATCATCCAATAACAATGCGAAGCCGTGTGGGATTCCAAAGGGACGAAGTCCCTTTGGCCGCCGGAGGCGCTCCTCTCTCCCTGCTCTCCCCTATTCTTCTCTTCCCTCTACTGGGCGGCTTCCCGGGCGGCGGCGCGCCGGGCGCGCATGAACTCGATGATCCCGGGCATGATGGAGAGCAGGATGATGCCGTAGATCACCACGCTGAAGTAGCGCTTCACCCAGGGCATGTTGCCGATGAAGTAGCCCAGGCCGATGAAGAAGCAGATCCAGAACAGCCCGCCCGCCACGGAAAACGTCAGGAAGCGGGCGTAGCTCATCTTGCCGATGCCCGCCACGAAGGGGGCGAAGGTGCGCACGATGGGCATGAACCGGGCGATGACCACGGTCTTGCCGCCGTGCTTCTCGTAGAAGGCGTGGGTCTTGTTCAGGTGCTTCTTGTTGAGCAGCCAGCTGTCCTCGCGGCTGAAGACGGCGGGGCCGACCACGCGCCCGATCCAGTAGTTGGTGTTGTCGCCCAGTATGGCCCCGGCCATGAGCAGCCCGGCGGTGAGCACCGGGTCGAGGAAGCCCGCGCCGCACAGCGCGCCCACGGTGAACAGCAGGGAGTCGCCCGGCAGGAAGGGCGTGACCACCAGGCCCGTCTCGCAAAAGATGACAAGGAACAGCACCAGATAGGTCCAGGTGCCGTAACTGCCTATTATCATGCGCAGGGCCTCGTCGACGTGGCCGAGCATCCAAATGAATTGGGAAATGAACTCCATGCGGTCCTCTTGGCGGGGGATTGGGCCCTGTGGCCCCGGCAGCCATACAGGCTAGAGGCCCCGCTTGCAAGGGGCGGATGCGCAGCGCCCAAGGGGGCCGCGCGAGCCGGACGGGCGAGAGAACGATGCCTGGGTGGCGCTAGTTCTTGGCGGGGATTTTCTCGCAGTCGGAGCGGAAGCAGCAATGGGGCTGCCCGCAAACGTCGTAGAGCCCCCGGCCGTAGCAGGGATCGAAACCTTCGGCGAGCTGCACCTCGCGGATGGCGGTCGTCTTGGTCCAGCCCACGGCCACCTTGACGCCCAGTTCCCTGGCCTTGTCCCTGACTTCCTTCATGTTCATGGCGTTCGAGCCTCCTGGGGAGTTTCTACGCTCCCTAGTAGACCATCTCGTGACGGCGCGCAATGCGGAGGAAAAATTACTGGATGTCCCCGATTCTCAATCCTGAGCGGAACGGGTGCGGCAAAGCTCCGCGTGCCATTCGAACACCCGGGTGAGCAGCTCCTCGGCCACGTTCTCCTCGATGGGCAGCCAGACCATCTCCCCGTTCTCGGGGTGCCTGCGGCCCACGCAATCGAACATGAGGCCCAGGTCGACATCGCGGGAGACGTGGTCCTGCAGGGTGCGCACGGCCTTTCCGGAGAGCCACAGCTCCCGCGGCTGGTTGCGCACGTCGTGGGCGAAGCGCATGTAGAGCGTGAAGGGCTCGTGCATGTTCGGGATAAATTCCGCCTGCTTGCAGAACTCGTGGGTCAGGTGCAGGCCCAGCCCCCCGGCGGACATGTTCTCCAGTCGGCAGACCTTGCCCTGGTTGAACTCCCTGAGCCCGGCCAGGATGCCTGCCTGGTCGGCCTGGATGAGCTTCTCCCCCCGCCAGATCAGCAGCTCCTCGAACCAGGAGAGGGCCGGGCGCACCCGCACGCTCCTGCGCCGCTGGGAGCGCTCCACCCGCGCGGGCACGGAGACGACAAAGACGATGCCGCCGGCCTTGGCCTGGCGCACGGACTCCACCTGGGAGCGGAAGCCGTAGAACCCCACCCCGGATTTGCCCTCCCGGATGCGGAAGTGACAGGTGAAGGTGGAGCCGGTGAAATTCCCGGGGGCCTTGAGGCCGTAGACATCCAGCATGAGGGTGTTCGCGCCGATGGAGTTGAGCGCGCAGCTCAGGCCCTTGATGCTGGTGACGCCCTCCTCGAAATCCATGTCCATACGGGCGCGTTGCACGAGCGCCTGGTCGAGGATTTCGGCGGAAGCCTTGTCCAGCTTGGGGGTCTTCTTCTTGAAGAGATCGAGTATCATGGCGGGGTTACGACTGGGTTGCGCTGACCCTTCGGATCAACGCCTCTCCTTCTTGGGGTGAAGAGGCAGGCGCAGGATGAAGCGCGCGCCCTCGCCCGGAGCGGAAACCACGTCGAATTCCCCTCGGTGGTTTTCCCGGACGATGAAGTAGGAGACCGAAAGCCCGAGGCCCGTTCCGAGGCCGGGGCTCTTGGTGGTGAAGAAGGGCTCGAACACCTTCCGGCGTACGGATTCCTCCATGCCGGGGCCGTTGTCCTCCACTTCGATCACGGCCCAGTCGCCCTCCACGCGGGTGCGCAGGACCAGCACGGGCTCGGGCGTCTGGCCCTGGCTCATGGCCTGGGCGGCGTTGCGCATCAGGTTGAAGAGCACCTGCTGTATCTGGGAGGGGGAACAGGGCACGAAGGGGCTGTCCGGGTCCAGCTCCTTGACGATGTTGATCTTCTTGAAGTCGTAGTGCTTCGAGAAGTTGTAGTCCTGCTGGCACAGCGACAGCGATTTCTCGACGATGTCGTTCAGGTCGGCGGGGAGCCAGGCCGAGGTGCTGCGCCTGCTGAACTCCAGCATGTTGGAGACGATGCCCGCCGCGCGCTTCGCGCTATCGCGAAGGTTTTCCAGCAGGGGGTATATCTCGCGCAACCGGAGGTAGCTGGCCACGTGGTCCATGCTGCAACCCGCCAGCTCGGCTGCCCGGCGGTTGACTTCCAGCTCGGGGCGCAGCCTGTTGGCGATCACTTGGGCGCTCTGCATCACGCCGCCCAGGGGGTTGTTGATCTCGTGGGCCATGCCCGCCGCGAGCCCGCCCACGGACATCATCTTTTCGGACTGGATCAGCACCTCCTGCAGGCGGTGCTGCTCTGAGACGTCGTCGATGCGGACCACGGCCTCGCTCAAGCCCAGGGAGGCCAGGGGGTAGATGATGACGTCCTCCACCTTGGTGCGCCCGCCCTCCTGGCTGATGCGCCGGGGCATGCTGACCAGCTTGCCCTCCGAGATGGAGGCGCGCACCTGGGCGGAGAGGTCGCCCACGCAGGGCAGGTTGAAGGCCGAATCCCTGCCGGGGGCCAGCACGCAGGAGGAACGGGCCCTGGCGTTGGCGTGGGTTATCCTGCCTTCGGTGTCCATGCAGAGCATGGCCGAGGGGGAGGAGTCGATGATGGCCTGCAGATAATTGCGGGTGTTCTCCAACTCGCGCTCGGCGCGGCGCAGGTCGGTGATGTCGGCGATCACGCCCACCAGCCCCGCGGTCTTGCCGTCCGCGCCGTGGTAGAGGGCCTTGTGGAAGCGTATCTGCCGCGGGCCCGAGGGAGTCACCTTTTCGTACTCGTAGATCTGCACGGGTCCCGCCGCGAAGAGCGCGTCGTCCTTGGCCTTGTAGATGTCCGCCTCGGGCTCGGGGTAGAGGTCGTACACGGTGTGGCCGATGAGTTGCTCCCTGGTCATGCCCATGAAGTCTTCGAAGGCTGGGTTGCAGCCCAGGTACTTGCCGTCCACGCCCTTGTAGAACACGGGGGTGGGCATGGCCTCCATGAGCGAGCCCACGAAGTTCACCTGCTCGCCCAGTTTGTTCTGCAGCCTGCGCCTGCTGGCGACGTGCAGCGCAAGGATGCCGCAGGTGGCGGCCAGCAGCACCATGATCGCCACGTAGGTCCAGACCAGATGCCTATAGGAATCGAGAATGGAGACCGGCCTGTTGATGACCATGCTGCCCAAGGGGAGCCTGGTTTCGTCGATATTGAAGCGGACGAGCGCGTTGTGGTCGAACATGAAGCGCCCGTTGGCCTCGATTCTGGGGGGGACGCCCGAGGAGGATCCGGCGTCGAGCATATCCAGCACGAGCTTGGCCGCCGCTTTGCCCTGCTCCTCCGGCACGATGATCTTGCCGCCCACCGGGCCGTAGCCCATCCATGAAGCCCAGGTGATGAACACCGGCACCGGACTGGCCGCGGAAATCCTGGGTGACGCTTCGGACTGGAGCATGACCTTTCCGTTCTGCTCGGGCCTGCCCACCACGTACACAACCCAATCGGGGCCGAGCTGCGACAGGCGCTTCTCGATGGCCGAGATTTCCATGTCATCCAAATATTCAACGGCAAGACGTGGCGAAAGATTCGACAGGTCCTTGTGGAGCATTTCGCGAACAGTTTGGGAATGGAGCCCCTTATCCCCTACGACCAGCACCTTCCCGGCCTCGGGGAACAACCGGGAGGCCTCAAGCATGGCCTCGCTGAATCCGGGGCGCTCCAGCACGCAAGTCACCCGTTTCAGAACACGCAGATCATCGGGGAGGCTGTCCCCCACGCCGCAGAACACCACGGGCAGGTCCGGCCCGAACGTCTGGTAGTTCTGCACCCAGAAATCCTTGGCCTTCCAGTCAGTCAGGAGGATCGCGTCAGGAGGCTCGGAGGCGATCAGAGCCCTGATGGAGTCGCGTTTGCCGTCGAGGTAGGCCCCGTATTCCGGGGATTTCTCCAAGATGGACACGTCGAGGTATTCGACGATCTCCTGGATTGGGCGGGGGCTTTTGTTGAACTGCTCCGTGATTCCTCGGGAGAGGCCGTCCGTACGGAACACCCCGTGGCTGAAGCTGTGCAGCACGAGCACCCTGTAGGGCCGCCGTCCCTTCCCGTCTTCCGCCGCGAGGGCCGCAGGGGTCAGCCCGCCAAGCAAGGCGATCAGCAGCCATATGGCGGCGCGGGCGGGCAGGTTCGGAACGATACGACTCATCGGGCTCCCGATTTCATCCAGAGATAGGGCCAAAGCGACAGATCACGATGTTCACTTTTGGGAACAACAATATATCCCTATCAACGGCAAACGGGAAGAGGTTGCGGGCTGCATTTCCCGGCTGATCCATTCCAAATTTGTAACCAGCCGGCCGCATCGCCTCCGCCTGCGGCCCGGCCCCGCCGCCGTTGCCGCAAGGCTGTGATTCATATAGAAATCCGCCAAGATGCACCCGGCCGCACAACACGAAAGAGCGGCCCGTGCCACGGGAGGCTTCATGAACAGACATCCGGGCGACCCTCAGTCGGACGATTTCTATCTGGCCATGCGGGAGATGGGCTCCTTCCTGGACATAACCCCATCCGACGCGCGCGAGCTCTTCGCCGTGGCCAGCCGCCACGCCCGGGAGCGCATCCGGGCGGGCGCGAGCGTGGCCCAGGTGATGACCCGCGAGGTCGTCGGGCTCGCCCCCGACACCGGCGTGCTCCAGGCCGCGGCCACCTTGGCGGAGGCGGGCGTCTCCGGCGCGCCTGTGGTCCAAGAGGGCCGGGTGCTCGGCGTGATGTCCGTCAAGGACCTCCTGCCTCTGATCGGCCTGGACAGGAGCACCCCGCTGCCCGCCCTGGTGGCCTGGGTCCTGGCCGGGAAGGCCTGCCCCGGCATACCGGAAGAGCTGCGGGTGAAGGACGTCATGACCTCCCCCGCCAGGACGGTCCCCGTGGACGCGGCGGCCGCCGACGCGGCGCGCGTCATGACCGGGCACGGCCTGCGCAGGCTACCCGTGCTCGACGGTGAGCGACTCGTCGGCATCGTGACCCGCACGGACCTGGTCCGGGCGCTCGGCGATCTCCTGGAGGAGGCCCAATGAAAGCGTTTTTCGCCAAGATGAAGGGCAGCGGCAAAGGGCCTCCGCTGCCGCCGCTGAAGGATGCGGCCTGGTCCTGGTTTGGGGCCTTCCTGGGCATGGGGGCGGTGGGCTTCATGGACTCGCTGCTGGTGGCAGGAACGGACCTCACGCTGCTCATCGGCTCCTTCGGGGCCTCCTCGGTGCTGCTCTACGCCGCTCCCCGCAGTCCTCTGGCGCAGCCCCGCAACCTGCTGGGCGGGCATGTGCTCTCGGCGCTGGTCGGCGTGGCTGTCAGGCTCTGCCTGCCGGGCCCCACGTGGCTGGCCTGCGCCCTGGCCGTGGCCTGCGCCATCGCCCTGATGCAGGTCACGGGAACCCTGCACCCGCCCGGCGGGGCCACCGCCTTCATCGCCGTGGCGGGCGGCCCGAAGATCGCGGCCCTGGGCTTCACCTACGCCCTCATCCCGGCGGGAGCGGGCGCGCTCGTGCTTCTTGCGGTGGCCTTGCTGGTGAACAACCTGGCCGAGCACAGGCGCTATCCGGAGTATTGGCTGTAGGCTGCCTGGCAGGCAGGACGGGCGGCCGGACAGGGAACGGACAGGGGACGGACGGCGGGGGCCGTCAGCCCTCCTCGTCGCGCGGGGCGGCCAGCAGGGCGCGCATGGTCAGGAAGCCCAGGATATTCGAGCGGTCGTCGGGATCGACTACGGGCAACTGGTCCGTGCGGGATTCGACGAAGGCCATCAGGGCCTGGTGGAGGTCCTGCTCGGGCACGAGCAGCACCGGCGGGCGCGCCAGGTCGCGCACCACGAGCAGGGGATAGAGCGCCCTCTCGAAGAGCACGGGCCGGGCGTCGCGCACGTCCAGCAGGCCGGTGATGGAGCCGTCGGCCCCGCGCACCGGGAAGGCCACGTCCTCCGTGTTGGAGACGATGTCGGAGAGGGCCTCCAGGGTGGTGGATTCCTCCAGCGCCACGGCCTTGCAGCGCATGAACACGTCGCCGACGGTCAACTGCTGCAACGCCGCGCTCACCGCGCCGTCGCGGTGCGCCGGGGAGTCGAACTTGCTGCGCACCTGATTCTCGTAGAGACAGAACGCCCCGGAGAGCATCAGCGAGACCGCGGTGCAGAGCATCAGCGGGGCCAAAAGCACGTAGCCCTGGGTGATCTCGCAGACCATGATGATCGGGCCGATGGGGGCCTTGGCCGCGCAGCCGAAGAAGGCGCTCATGCCCACCAGCACGAAGGAGCCGGAAAGCTCCGGCCCTCCCCTGCCCAGGGCCTCGCAGGCCTTGGCCGCCAGGCCGCCGGTCATGCCGCCCACGAACAGGCCCGGCGCGAACATGCCGCCGGAGAACCCGGAGCCGATGGTCACCGAGGTGGCCAGCACCTTGCCCAGCAGCAGGGCCAGCAGGGCCGCGGCGGGCAGCTTGCCCAGCACGGCCAGCTCCAGGCTGGGGTGGCTCGCGCCCAGCAGTTCGGGGAAGGCCACGCCCACGCAGCCCATCAGCAGCCCCCCCAGCGCGGTGCACAGGGGCAGCCCCACCCGGCCTGAGATCTTGCGGAACACCTTGTACTTGATGAGAAAGAAACTGCGAACGTACAGCCAGGCGCTGCCCGCGCAGGCCAGGGCCAGCAGCAGGTAGAAGGGCGCGTCCTTCAGGGACATGGGCACCAGCTCCATGTCCTCCAGCAGGGGGGAGGTGCCCATGAACAGTGAGCTGATCGTGTAGGCCGTGACCGAGCTGACGATTGCCGGCAGCAGTGCCTCGCCCTCGAAATCCTCCGAGTAGAGCACCTCGACGGCGGTCAGGGCGCCGCCGAGGGGGGCGCGGAAGATGGCCCCGAGCCCGGCCGCGGCGCCAGCCAGCAGCAGGATGCGGCGCTCCTTGTCCGTGAGGGCCATGCGCTCTGCCACCCAGGCCCCGAAGCCCGCGCCCATGAAGGCCACGGGGCCCTCCTTGCCGGCGCTGCCGCCCGAGGCCATGGTCAGGATGGAGGTGACCGTGCGCAGCACGGCCGTCAGCGGGCGGATGCGCCCCCGGCCCTGGTGGAAGGCCCGGATCATGGCGTCGGTGCCGTCGGTTCCGGCCGTGGCCGCCTCAGGCGCGAAGCGGCTCACCAGCCAGCCCGTGAGCGCGCCCACGAAGGTGGTCATCAGCGGCAGCACCCAGGGGCGCAGGAGCGTGGATTCGCCGGGATGCCCGGTGCCGCGCACGCCCGCCAGCCCGCCCTGCAGGCGCACGGTGAGCCAGTCCAGGCTGTGGGAGTAGCCCGCGGCGAGCAGCCCGGCCACCGCCCCCACGGCCAGGAACAGGATGACCCTGCGCACGCGGCGGGAACGGATGGTCGCCCTCAGGACGGCGCGGGCCACCCCGCCGGCGGGAGAAGTGTCTGATGGTAGGGTGCTCATAGGCAGCGGCCGCCCGAGGCCAAGTATCCGGCGGCCCAAGGACTGTTCCACACCGGCGCGCGAAAATCCAGCCCGGCGGCCTCGAGGCCAGCCCCCGGCGGGCCGCGCCTGCCGGGTTCGATCCCGGAATCCGCCGACCCCGGAATCACTTCCCGGCGTCGCCCTCGCCGTCGGCGGCTTCGTTCTTCCAGTCGTCCCCGGGCTTCATGCCAATGGACTCCCAGAACATCTGAATGTTGTCGCGCCCCGTTTGCGGGATGAGCTCCGGCCGGGTGGTCTCGCCGGCGTCCTCGCCGGAAGCGTCGTCGCAGCCCGAGGAGCCGCGCCTGAAATCGTCGCCGCGCATGGCAGCACCTCCGTAATCAAGAGGCCGGGGCATAGTGCGCCTGGCCCTCGTGGTCAAGCTCCAGGTGCGGGCGGACCGGGCGGCCTAGTGGCGCGGCCGCTCCTGCACGGTGCGCATGGAGCGCCTGATGGCGGATTCGATGTGGGAGTCCTTCACGGGTTCGGAGAGCACGATGGTGCCGAACTGCCTGTAGCGCGAGGGCAGCAGGTTCAGGGCCAGGGCGAAGATGTCCTGCACGTCGAGGGGGTCCGGCTGGTAACCGGGAGTCTCGGAGAGCACCTTCTCCAGCAGCTTGGCGACCCGCGCCTCGTTCTTGTTGCGGATCTTGCTCACGTCCACGCCGCACACGCTCATTTCGGGCTTCGACATCCCTGACGCCTCCGTATCGGATAAGTTCGCGCTTCTTGGGAGATATACGGCACAACAGCAACAAACCCAAGCGTTTTGCGGGCAATACCCCGCCGTGCGGAAGCAAAAAAGGGGAGGAACCATCAGGTTCCTCCCCTTGTCATAGCTTCGCGTCGCTGGCCGCAGGCCTCAGCGCTTCTTCTCGTGCCAGTTCCAGGCGGTGCCCACGATGGTCTCGATGTCGCCGTATTGCGGCTTCCATCCCAGCAGCTTGTAGGCCTTGTCCGCGTAGGCGTAGAGGCCCGGCGGGTCGCCGGGGCGGCGCGGGCCTTCCTTCACGGGCGTCACCTTGCCCGAGACCTTCTCCACCGCGCGGATCACCTGGCGCACGGTCTGGCCGTTGCCGGTGCCCAGGTTCACGATGAGGCTCTCGTCCTTGTCCTGGAGGTACTCGAGGGCCTGGATGTGGGCCACGGCCAGGTCGGTGACGTGGATGTAGTCGCGGATGCAGGTGCCGTCCGGGGTGTCGTAGTCCGTGCCGTAGATCTCCACGTGGCCCCTGAGGCCCTGGGTGGCCTGGATCACCAGGGGGATCAGGTGGGTCTCCGGGTCGTGCTCTTCGCCGATCTCGCAGTCGGGGTCGGCCCCGGCGGCGTTGAAGTAGCGCAGGCAGGCGTGGCGGATGCCGTAGGCGTGGTCGAAGTCCCGCAGGGTCTGCTCCATCATCAGCTTGGTCCAGCCGTAGGGGTTGATGGGCTTCTGGGGGTGGTCCTCGCGCAGGGGCAGCTCCGTGGGCACGCCGTAGGTGGCGCAGGTGCTTGAGAACACGATGTTCTTGCAGCGAGCGCGGCGCATGGCCGAGAGCAGCGAGAGCGTGCCCGCCACGTTGTTGCGGTAGTACTTCTCGGGGTCGGAGACGGACTCGCCCACGTAGGCGAAGGCCGCGAAGTGCAGCACGGCCAGGGGTTCGTACTGCTTGAACACCTGGTCGAGCTTTTCGCCGTCCAGGATGTCGCCCTTGATGAGCGGCCCCCATTTCACGGCCCACTCGTGGCCGTAGACCATGTTGTCGTAGGTTATGGGCTCGTACCCGGCCTGCTTGAGGGCCTTGCAGGTGTGCGAGCCGATGTAGCCCGCGCCGCCCGTCACCAGGATGTTGCCTTTCATTGCGTGGCTCCCGCGTTATCCTCGGCCTGGCCGAGCACGACCTCGCGCCCGTTCCAGGTCATGGTCAGTTCCCGGTAGAAATTCGTCGCCCGGATGGAGAGGGCCATCTTTTGGCCCGGCTCCAGCTTCTCCACGCCCAGCAGCTTCGCGGGCAGGAGCCCCTCCACCTGGATGTGCGGCAGGGGCTTGTCCAGGGCCTGCACCAGCTCGCCGCCCTGCGCCTTGCCCAGCTCCGGGCCGAGGCGCTCCACGGGCTTGCCGTCCTCGTAGCGCCAGAGCTGGGCCGTGATCTCGTAGCGGCCCGGCCAGACGCTGTGCGGCCTGGGCGCCAGGTGCACCCCGAAGCTGCGCGGGCCTGCGCCCGCATCCGCAGTTATAATGATTTGGTAGGTTTCGCTCAAGGGGAACTCGCCCTGATAGTCCAGCAGGGAGAGGTCCACGTAGTTGCCCGCGATGTTCACGAAGTAGAGCCCCTCCGGTCCCCAGGCCAGGTGGAAGTCACCGAAGGGCACGTAGGGCTTGGGCGCGGTGAAGCCGAGCAGGCGCGTGCCGCGCTTGTCCGGCCAGTCCAGCAGTGAGCCGTCCGTGACGCTCTTGGGTTCGGGCGTGCGCAGGATCACCGTCTCCAGCCCGTTGCCCGGGGCGCGCTCCCAGCGGCTCGCCGCATGGATGGCCGGGACCGCCGCGTTGGTCTTGGTGAAGCCCTCGGTGAGCAGTTCGTAGGGTTTGTCGTGGATGTCCACCAGGCCCATGTTGAAGTCCTCGCCGTCGCTGCGCCCGCCCGTGGGCTCGTCCGCGAACTGGAACCAGTGCGCGGCCGCCACGTTGGGGAAGGAGGCGAAGTTGCGCATGGCCGCCGACGCCCCCTTGGCGCGCTGTTCCTGCGTCTTCACGTGCATGAGGTGGCCGTTGTTGGCGTTGCCGCTGCGGTTCTCCTCCGCGGCGAAGAAGAACTCCGAGATGAGCACCGGCGCGTTGCTCAACTCGCGCAGGCCCTCGAAGTAGTACGGGGCCACCCAGCCGTCCTCGCAGTCCACATTGTAGTTGGTGGAGAGCACGTCCACGAAGCCGCGCTGGGCCAGCACCGCGTCCTGGTTGTAGTAGAGCGGCAGCCTGTCGCCCACCACCAGGGCCTTGGGGTCGGCCTTGCGCATGGCCAGGAAGGCCAGCTCGTAGTAGCGCCGGGCGATCCTATAGGTGAACTCGCCGATGACCTTGATGCCGTTGCCGCCCGGGCGCAGCTTGAGGGCCGCCCCGCTCTCCTTGAGCTTCTCGAAGCTGTCGAAGCCGGGCGCGGGCACGAAGTCCGCCAGCAGCTTCTCCCACTTGCCCTCGTAGCGGTCGTAGAGCAGCCGCCACAGCTCCCGCTTGGAGCTGAAGGCCCAGCCGCGCTCAAGGTGCCACAGGAACAGCGGCGCGTTCCACCAGCCCACTTCGTTATCAGTGAAGTAGCCCAGCACGCGCGGGTTGTCCTTGTAGGGGGCGGTGATCTCCACGGCCACCTCGTCGGCGGTGGGCTGCATGGCCGGGTCGAAGATGTCGTACCAGTGCAGCTTGGAGTTACGGCCCAGGTCGATCTCCGGGATCATGGGCAGGCTCATGTCCAGGGTCGGGTCGGACCAGCCCCCCGCCGTGTTGAAGCCCCAGGAGGTCAGCCGGGATTGAGCGGCCTCGGCCCAGGATTTCTTGTCGGGATAGGTGTGGGCGAAGTAGTAGGCCTGGTTCGCCTGCGCCTTGGCGTCGTTTGAGCCGGGGTGGATGGTGTTCACGCCCAGGGAAAAGAACTGGGCGCGCTCGGGAGTGACCAGCCATTTGACGCCGTTCGCGTCGGTGGCGGTGGACCAGCCCCGGGCGTGGGAGAGGGAAGGGACAAGGAGAAGAATGAAGAGCAGAGGCAGCAGAGGCAGAGGCCTCCGGCGGCCAGAGAGGGCGCTGCCCTCTCTGGACTCTCCCGCCAGGGGGATGATCCCCCTGGACCCCGCAATAGTGGCGATGATGCTTCGGGCGTATGTAGTCATGATCTCGTGTTCGGTAAGGTATGAAAAATCAAGTTGAAGGCTATTTGATCCCCAGCCGGATACGGTAGCCCACCAGCCAGGGAATGACGTTCGCGCCAAGCACGCGCTTGGCGGTGTCGATCAGCTCCGCCAGGCCAAGGGCCTCTTCGCTCAACCCGGCGGCCAGCAGCGTGGAGACCCCGCCCAGGCTGCGGGCCAGGCCCTCCACCCGCGCGGCCCCGCCCCGCTCCATGCCGTGCAGCACCACCTCCCGCGTAAAGCGGAAGCGGCCGCTCTGAGCGATGCGCTCCAGATGGCCGGACTTGGCCCAGCGCACGGCCCGGGAGTATTCCGGGCGGGATTCGAAATCCTTCACCCGCCGGGTCATCTCCTGGTAGGCGGCCTCCACCTCCCAGTCGAAGCTGGGCGGCTGGTCGTAATCCACCGAGGCGAACACCCCGCCCGGCCGCAGAATGCGCGCGGCCTCGGCGAAGGTGGGCTCCGGCTCCATCCAGTGCAGGCTCTGGGAGCAGGTCACGATGTCCACCGAACCATCCTCCAGTCCCGTGGCCCAGGAGTGCCCCTCGCGGAACTCCACCTCGCTGTCGCAGGGCAGGTCCGGCAGGGCCGCCGCGGCCTGGCGGCGCATGTCCGGGTTGGGTTCGATGCCTACGATCCTATCCGCCCTGCCGATCCAGACCCTGCTGGAAAGCCCGGTGCCGCTGCCCAGGTCCGCAACCAGCGCGGGGCGCTTCACCCGGGTGTAGCGGCAGAGCAGGTCCGCCACCGCCACCGGCATGGCCGGGCGGTGGGCGTCGTAGACCTGGCCAAGGCCCAGGAAGCGGTCGGCGTTGGCTTGGAAGGGCATGGTTGAACCTTTCGGCGCAATGAGCGTTCACGGCTTGAGACGCTGTCGGGCTTGGCGTGACGCCCTGCCCCGCGTCATCCCGCCGCGCCCCCTGCCTGAGCCCAGGAGCGGCCCCCCGGAGCGGCGGACAGCGGAAACGCTCCGGCCCGGAGCTACTCCAGGGCCTCGCCCAGGAGCTTGGAGAGCACCTTGTCCGAGTCGAACCAGTCCTCCGCGAACTTGCGGGCGGCCTTGGAGTGTCTGTCCCAATCCGACCGGACGGCCTCGACCCCGGCCAGGGCCTCCTCCTCGGTGGAGAAGGCCAGCACGCCCTCGCCCGTGGGCATGAACAAGCTGAAGCCCGTATCCTGCACCACGCAGGGCCGCCCCGCCGCCAGGTAGCAGGCGCTGCGGCAGCTGAACCAGCCGCTGCGCGATGCCACGTAGGCGTTCTTGGCCATGCTGAACTCGGCGAAACTGTCCCAGATGTAGTCGCGGTAGAGCCAGGGCGTGGTGGATTTGGCGAAGCCGTCCTCCAGCTTCCAGCCCTTCTCCATGAGCATCTCGCGCGGGGGCCTGCCCTGCCCCAGGGCCAGCTCCAAAGTGGCGGAGGTCTTCTGCGGCAGGTCGATGAAGCGGGCGAACTCCATGTTCTTGCCCCCGTACTTCACGCCGCCGATCACCGGGCCGGACTCCGTGGGCTGCCAGGAGAGCACCGTGGTGAAGGCCTCCCCGGCGGGCTTGCGCGGGGGCGTCCAGCAGTCCAGCACGATGGGCTGGCGGGTGGGCCGCCAGTCGAACACGCCCTTGGGGATGATGCAGTCCGCACCGCCGAAGTTCTCGGCGAAGCTGAAGAAGCGGTCATGCATCTTCATGTGGTCGATGTTCTTGCGGTCCTTCTCGGAAGCGGTCCCGGCCAGGTAATCGGGGATGCCCGCCTGGGTGTACATGGGGTCGGAGTCGATGAGCACCTTCACCGGGATGGTCTGGTACTCCTCGCGCATCCAGAGCGTGGTGGAGATGTTGAACACCACGTCCGCCCGCTTGACCACGTCGGCCAGCTGCTCGCGGCTCAGGCCGTGGAAGTTGTCGCCCGGGTCGCGCACGCAGAAGCGCTTGGCCAGATCCGGGTCAAGGGCGGTGAGGTAATCCGTGAGGTACTTGATATGATAGGAGTAGTCTTCCGTGAAGGTCACGTTGAACGGGTCGTAGGCCCAGCCCCCGGTGTCCTCCAGGTAGTAGACGTCGTGCCCGAGCTTGTGGAAGCCGTGCAGGTACTGGATGTAGTCCCAGGCGACGCCGCCCAGGGGATAGGTGCAGGCCAGGCCGGAGACGATGACGGTGCGTTTTTTCATTGTGGGAAGCGGCTCCGATGGTGTTTTTGCGGGAAGCTGACCTCGGTCACGTTGGCCTGGGAGTCCACCTCCAGCGTGACGTGGGCCTTGCGGCCGATATAGGCGTCCATGGCGGCGGCGAAGAAGGGCATGGCCTTTTCCAGGCTGGCGGTGCTGCCCCGGCTGGTGACGCTCACGCTCCAGACCACGTTCTTGGGGTCGTTGGCCTTGTAGCGGGCGAAATCCACGGCCTCGACCGTGAGCCAGCGGCTGAAGACGCGCTCCATGCCCCCGGCGCCGAACAGGCCGAAGGGGTGGCCGAACCCGGGCATCGACGGGGCGGCAAATGCCCCCCCGCTCATGGGCGGCCCGATGGTCTCCTTCACGCCGAACTCCACGTAGATGCCCAGGTCCGCGGCGTCCACGCCCGTGGCCCTGGTGTAGCCCTTGGCCTGGAGCATCTTGTCCAGCGCGGCGGCCACGGCCTTGAACTGCGGGTCTTCGGCCCTGGTCTCCATGATGCCCGGCAGGATCACGTAGCTCTTGCCGAAGTCCACCTTCTCGGCGTCGGCCTCCAGGCGCATGGTGTACTTCGTGGAGCCGCAGCCCGAGAGCAGCGCGGCGCACAGCACGGCCGCGAGCGCGGCGAAAATGCGAAACGGCGTTTTGGGTCCCGGGGGCATGGGCGGGCCTAGAAGGCGTCTTCCGCGGGCTGGGCGGGCTTGCCGCGTTCCTTGAGGGGCGCGAACTGCAGGCTGTGCAGGCGGGCGAATTCCCCGCCCTTGTCCAGCAGTTCCTGGAAGGTGCCCATCTCCCAGACCTTCTTGTCCTTGATGACCAGGATCAGGTCCGCCCGGCGCATCATGGAGAGGCGGTGCGCGATGACGAAGGTGGTGCGGTTCTCCATCAGGCGGTCCAGGCTTTCCATGATGAGCGCCTCGGTCCCGGCGTCCAGGGCCGAGGTGGGCTCGTCCAGGATGAGCAGGGGCGCGTTCTTGAGCAGGGCCCGGGCGATGGAGATGCGCTGGCGCTGGCCGCCGGAGAGGTTGGAGCCGCGCTCGTCGAGCTTGGTGTCGTACCCTTCGGGCATGGCCTCGATGAACTCGTGGGCGTTGGCCAGGGTGGCGGCGCGGACCACCTCTTCGCGGGTGGCGGTGCGCTTGCCGTAGGCGATGTTGTCGTGGACGCTCATGGGGAAGAGGTGCGTGTCCTGCAGCACGATGGCGATCTGCTGGCGCAGGCTCTTGAGCGTCACGGACCTGAGGTCTTGCCCGTCGATGGTGATGGCGCCCTTCTGCGGGTCGTAGAAGCGCAGCAACAGGCTGATGAGCGAGGTCTTGCCCGCGCCGGTCTGCCCCACCACGGCCACGGTGGAGCCCCCAGGGCAGGAGAAGGAGACATCGTTCAGCACCGGGCGGGATGGGTCGTAGCCGAAGGTCACGTCCGAGAACTCTACCCGGCCGGAGCTGATCTCCAGGGGCTTGGCGTCGTGGGCCTCGGGCACGGACTTGTCCTCGGCAAGCACGTCCAGCACGCGCCGGGCCTGGGCCAGGGAGCCCCGGATGGCGCCCATGGTGTTGGCGATGGAGTTGAGCGGCGTGTAGAGCGAGGCCAGGTAGCCCAGGAAGATGAGCAGCTCGCCCGTGGTCAGCACGCCCTCCAGCACGTGGGTGGCGCCCACGTAGAGCACGTAGGAGGTTCCGGCGGCGGTGATGGCCCCGATGATCCAGCCGTAGGCGGTCTGGAGCGAATAGAGCGAGAGCTTGCGGTCGAAGCTGTGGCGGGATTCGGCCACGAAGCGCCTGCGCTCCTCGTCCTCGCGGGCGAAGGCCTGCACCAGGGAGATGGAGTTGAAGATGTTCTCCACCGTGGAATAGACCTGCGACTCCTTCATGTGGGTCTCGTAGGTCAGGTTGCCGATCTTCTTGGTCACCGAGGCGATGGCCAGGATCAGCAGCGGCACCACGGCCATGGCGTAGAGCGTCAGCTCCCAGTCGATGCCCAGCAGCACGAAGAACATGCCGCCCAGCAGCACCAGGCTGGTGAGCGTGGTGAACACGCCGTTCATGAGCAGGGTCTGCACCGAGTAGGTGTCGCCCATGAGCCTGTAGAGCAGGTCGCCCGTGGGGCGGGTCTGGTGGAACAGCAGGGACTGGCGCTGCAGGTGGTCGAACAGCTCGCAGCGGAAGTCCTGCACCATGTCCTGCCCCATGCGGATGGTCAGGTAGTTGTTGGCGAGCTGCACGAAACCCACCAGGAAGTGGATGCCAACCAGCGAGAGGGCCACGATGGCCAACTGCGTGCTGGCGGAGACCACATCCGGTGAGAGGGAGTAGCCCCAGAACTCCAGGGGCTGGTGCGCGATGATCTGGTCCACGCAGATCTTCAGGGGCCAGGGCTTGAGCAGCTCCAGGGCGCTCTGCACGCCCACCAGGGCCAGGCAGAACACGAACAGGAGTTTGTAGGGCCCGAGATATCCCAGAAGCTTCAGGAAAACGGCCATATATGTATGTCGGGAGGTTGGGGTTGACCGCATGCGGGCCGGAGGGGGCGTCCCCCTCCGGCCCGGTTCGGGTCATACGCGCAAGCGTCTAGGATGTCATCTACTGAAGCGGGGCGTCCACAGTGGTCCGGGCGGCGGCGGGCTCGGCCTCCTCGCGGACAAGGACGGCCTCGGCGTTCTCGGCGGCTTCGGCCTGCTCGCGGGCGGGCTTCACGGCCACGGCCTCGGATTCGGCCTTGGGTGCCTCGGCGGCCTCGGGCTTGGCGTGCTCGGGCTCGCTCATGGAGCAGCCGGCCTTGCAGGTCATCAGGTGCTGGGTCAGCTTGGTGACCATGGAGGCCCCGTGGGACATGCCCTTGGCCGTCCAGAGGATGGACAGCAGGGAGGCGCCCGCGCAGCCCGCGGCCGGGATCAGCGCTCCGAAGGCCAGGCAGCCCGCGGCGGCGGCCAGGGTCAGGCCGGTGAGGGCCACGGCGAAGGCGGTGGGGGCGATGGACCCGGCCAGGCGCACGAACCGCTTCTCGCCGCCGTGGTTTTCAACCGTGACGCGCAGCTTCATGGAGGCCATCAGGCCCGGCTCCACGCGCAGGTCCCAGGGGGCGGCGGTGGAGGAGGCGTAGCCCGAGTCAGTGGTGTGGCTCACGTTGAGGGTGCGCAGCACGCGCAGCAGGTGCTCCAGCACGTCCTCGCGTTCCAGGGACTTGATGTTCCAGAAGAAGCGGTGGAAGCGCAGGCCCCGGCGGAAGATGGAGCAGGTGTCCTTGATCTTCTGCCAGAAGGTGTACTTGGGCAGGGCGGCCTCCTCGGGCAGGCCGAGCACGGCCATGTTGCCGGTGGTGGCGCCCTTGCGGCCCGCGCGGCGCAGGTCCATCAGGGTCTGGTAGCGGGCCTTGCCGCGCACCCAGGGCTGGGCCAAGGTCAGCAGGGCGATGATCACGCGGGAGAAGAAGGTGTCGTGGCGCTTGGGCAGCTTGGCCTGGGCGGCGCGGTGGCACACGAAGGCCATGGTGGTGCCGAGCATCAGCGCGCCCAGGGCGAACATGGGGGCGAACAGGAAGCCCGAGGCCAGGACCACGAAGGCGGCCATCATCCACTCGAAGGAGAGCGGCAGGTAGGCGGTCAGGCTGCCCTTGGGCTCGTAGAGCGTCTGGAACAGGCCGGAGCCGAACACGCCGTGGTAGATCACCGGGCGGGTGGAGAGCAGCGCGCCGGAGATGTCGCCGTAGATGCGCCCGGCCCAGCGGGAGTTGCCCAGCACGTTGAAGCGGTGCGGGTGCTTGGGCATGAGCAGCGCCTCGGCGCGGCCGTAGCCCTTCTGCTGCTTCATGTAGGCCTTGATGGTGTTGCGGCGGTGATGCCAGACCATCATGCCCGCGTGGAAGCCGATCAGGTGGCCCATGTCCATCAGGCGCCAGCACACGTCCACGTCGTCGCCGGCGGCGCGGTAGGTCGCGTCGAAGCCGCCGATCTCCATCAGGTTTTCCTTGCGGTAGGCCATGTTGCAGCCCGGGACGTGCTCGGCGATCTCGTCGGTGACCAGCACGTGCGTGGGCGCGCCGGGGGAGACGGCCACGCAGGCGGCGGTGCGGTTATCCTCCATGGGGGGCAGGTTGGGGCCGCCCACCACGGCGAAGCGCTCGTCCTGGAAGGCCCAGGCCATGTAGGTCAGCCAGTGGGGGTCCACGTAGCAGTCGGAGTCGGTGTAGGCCACGATGTCGCCCTTGGCGGCGTACATGCCCACGTTGCGCGCGGCCGACAGGCCCAGGTTGGGCTGGTGGATCACGTGGATGAAGGGGAACTTGGCGGCGTACTTGTCGGAGATCTCGCCGGTCTTGTCCGTGGAGCCGTCGTCCACCACGATCACTTCGAAATTGGGGTATTCCACATGCTGGAAGCTTGCCAGGCAGCCTTCCATGGTGGAGTCGGCGTTGTAGGCGCAGACCACCACGGAGATCATGGGCTGCTTGGGCGGCAGCGGGGGCAGCGGGTTGGCGTAGGCCTTGGCCACGGCCTCGAAGGCGGCCTTGGGCTTGCGGTCGGCGTCGACGATGCCGAACTTCCAGTCCTCAATGAGGTGCCCGCCGGTGTACCACTCGTCGGTCCAGGCGAAGACCATGGTGCCGGAGACGCCTTCCTCGAAGGCGGCCATGACCTGCCAGTCGAGGAACTCGGCCTGGGCGGCCTCGCCGTGGCGCAGGGAGTCCATGCCGAACTCGGAGAGCACCAGGGGCATGTCGCAGGCCACGTTCTGCAGGCGCTTCACGTAGGCGCGGAAGCTCTTCTCGTTGTGCAGGTAGACGTTGAAGCACAGGAAGTCCAGGAAGGGCAGCTTCAGGTACTCCGTGGAGGGGTAGTTGGCGTAGGTCACCAGGCCGGAGGGGTCCTCCTCGCGGACGATGGCGGCCAGCTTGCCCAGGAACTTCTCCACCTTCTTGGCGCCGCTCCAGCGCACGATGTGGCTGGGGATCTCGTTGCCGATCAGGTAGGCAAGCACGGCGGGGTGCCCGGCGCAGGCGCGGGCGGCCTCGCGCATGGTGTCCTTGATGGATTCCTTCACTTCCCACTGGTCCAGGAAGCAGAGGTGCTGGGGCCAGGGAATGCCGACCATCACGTGGATGCCCAGGCGGGCGGCGGTGTCCAGGAACCACTTGGGCGGCACGTAGTACACGCGGATGGTGTTCACGCCGATGGTGCGCATCAGGCGGAAGTCCTCGGCCACGCGCTCGGGCTCGGGCAGGGGCTCGCCGTTCTCGTTCTCGGGGAACGGGCCGTAAGTGACGCCCTTGATGAAGAACTTCTTGTCGCCGAGGAACAGGAAACGCCCGTGTACGCGAGGACGCTCCAGAATGCCCTGACCTGCTGCTCCGCCTTCTAGCTGAAACATGGCTTCCTCACCTTTTCCGGCATCTTTTCGCCGGGATATCGCGTAGTTGTGCCTGCCCTGGAGGGGGTTGTCCCCATTTGCCCGGCAGGGGCGCGCGTTTGCGCGCAGACGCCTAAAGCAATGAGCATGCCATGGCCCGCCAGGGCCGGGAAGCCGCGCCCCGCGCCGATGGTGAAGACGAAACAATGCGCCGGTTACGAAAATTGCGCACGAACCGGTTACGATAATTTCCCTTGACGCGAATTGAGGGAATCGAAGCAAAACGGATGGGAACGCGGGGAAGGAGCCAACAGGCCTTGATACGGTTTGAATTCGCGTCCTGCTCAAAAAAACACGCTGGCGAGGCGCATGAAAAAATCAAGAACGAAGCGTAGTTGGCATACGCGAGAACCAGACTAGCTTGCGGCAGCGCAGCCAGCGGGGATTTTGCAACCGGCCGTCAGGAGGTCATTTCGGCGCGAAGCTCCGCGATGTGGGCGGCGGTGCGGTCCAGCAGGTCCACCGCGACGGGGATGAGCGAATGGGCGAGGGGGGCGTCGCCCGCGCGGGCGGCCATTTCGAGCCTGTAGCATATCTCGTTGAGGGGCACGGCCTGGAGCGTGCCGCTGGTGCCTTTGAGGGCGTGGGCCCACTGGACCACGGCGGTCAGGTCGCCCGACTGGACGGCCTCGCCGATCCGCTCCCGCCGGGCCGGGGTCTCCTCGATGAAGACGTCGAATATCTCCAGCAGGAGTTCCCTGTCGTCCTCGAGGCGTTCCAACAGCCTGGGCAGATTGAGAAGATCGGCGTGCGTCATGGACATGCTCTATAGTGAAGCCGGGCGGGCGCATCAACTCTTTTCCGGCGCGTCGCCGACGAGCGCGGGCACGGGCGTCAGGCGCAGCACCACATCCGTGCCGTGCCCTTCGCGGCTGGCGATCTCCACCTGGCCGCCCCAGTCCTCCACGGCCTTGCGGATCATGGCCAGGCCAAGGCCGTAGCCCTTGTGCTTGGTGCCGAAGAAGGGGCTGAACACGTGCTCCAGCACTTCCTGGGGCATGCCCTTGCCCGTGTCCGACACGGCGATGCGCACGAAGCCCTGGTCCATGCCCACGCGCACCACCACCCTGCCCTCGCCCTCGATGGACTCCACCGCGTTGGCCACCAGGTGCATCACGGCACGGCGCAGCACGTCCTCGTGGGCCACGGCCCTGGGCACGCGGCATTGGTCCTCCGAGTCCAGGGCAACGCCTTTGGGCATGAAGCCCTGGCGCATCACCCCCAGGGCCTCGCGCACCACGGCGCAGACGTCCACCTCGCCGGGCACGTCTGCCCCCGGCCTGGCGAAGCCGATGATGTCCTTGAGGATCACGTCCAGCCGGGCGGTTTCCTCCAGGATGATCTTCACCTTCTCGCGCTCCCGCTCCGAGAGGTTGGGCGACTTGAGCAGCGAGTTGGTGAACCCGCCGATGGCGAAAAGCGGGTTCCTGATCTCGTGGGCCAGATAGGCGGAGAGGCGCTCCACCACGCCGAGTTTCTCGCTCTGCTGGAGCCGCTTCTCGTACTCCGTGCGCGAGGTGATGTCGCGGCGCATGACCATGACGTGGCCGATGGAGCGAGAGGCGTCGTAGATGGGGTAGGCGTACTCCCTGAAATAGAGCATGCGCCCGTCCTTGCTGACCCGGGTCTCCAGGGATTCGGCCTTCCGTCCGGTGCTGAGCGCGGTGTGGAACGGGCAGGTGTGCTGCCCCGGATCGCAGAAGGGCATGTCGTCGCGCACGGCCTGCACCTCGTAGCAGGGCTTGCCCAGGAAGGCCTCCTTGGGAAGGCCGAGCCGCGCCTCCACGTTGCGGTTGGCGTCCACCACGCGGCCCTGTCGGTCCAGCAGGAGGATGTCCTCAGGCACCTCGTTGACGATGGCTTGCAGCAGCACGCGCTGGCTGTCCAGGCTGGCCTGGCAGCGGGCGTTGACTTCGGCGAACTTCTCCAGGGCGCAGAGGAAGAATGAGGCGGTGTGGTCGATGAAGGCCACGCCGTCGGGCAGCTCGCTCACGATCTGCTTGACCGTGTGGCGTTTGCCCGCCAGCTCGATGAGCAGGTTGATGTCTGGGTGGGCGGCCATCATCTCCCGCCAGGTGGGGTACACGGGGAGGCCCGCCACACGGGGGTCGCGCATTTTCTCGGTCTCGGGGCCAGGTTCCGAGAGCGCGGTGAGGGTCATGGGCGGCAGAAATTCGGCGGCCGTCTGGCCGCAGACGATGTCCAGGATGGCCCGGAAGCCCGGCCCCGTGCCGATGAGGCCCACGCTGAAGCCCACATCCTCCATCTCCCACAGGCAGTAGCCCTCGGGCAGCCGGTCACCCATCGCCAGCCCTCCCCTGCGCGGCCAGCACGCGTTCGTAGAGTTCCTTCACCGTGAGGCCCTTGAGCCGGGCCGCGGCCCTGCGGGCCACCTCCTTGGGCTTGCCCCCGGCGGCGATCTCGCCGGCCAGCACGCTCTCCACATCCTCGTCCGCAGCCTGGCCCCTTTCAAGCGCGGGGCCGAGCACCACGGTGAGCTCGCCCAGCAGGTCCAGCTCCTTGCCGGCCAGTTCGGAGAGCCTGCCCGTGATGAACTCCTCGTGGGTCTTAGTCAGCTCGCGGGCGATGACGCACTCGCGCTCGCCCAGGGCCTCCAGCGCTGCCGCCAGGGACTTGCCCAGCCTGTCCTTGCGCTCGAAGAAGACCAGGGTGCACCCGGCGGAGGCGAAGCGGGCGAAGGCCTGGCGCACGTCCCCGGCCTTGCGCGGCAGAAAGCCCAGGAAGGTGAAGGGCTGCGGGGCCAGGCCAGAGGCGCACAGGGCTGCCATGACCGCCGACGGCCCGGGCACTGGGCGCACGGGGTGCCCGGCCTCCCGGCAGGCGCGCACCAGCAGGAAGCCAGGGTCCGAGAGCACGGGCGTGCCCGCGTCGGAGATGAGCGCGGCGTCGCCGCCCTGCTCCAGGTGGGCGAGCACCTGGGGCACGCGGCCTTGCTCGTTGTGGTCGAAGAGGGAGAGGAAGCGGCGCTGCTCCATGTTCTGGGCGGCGAAGAGGCGCGCGGCGCGGCGGGTGTCCTCGCAGAGGATCATCCCGGCCTGTTCCAGGACCTGCCTTGCCCGAGGGGAGAAATCCTGCGGATTCCCCAGCGGGGTGGCCACGATCCAGAGTGTCCCGGAGGAATCGTTCATGGGTGATTTATCACATGCGCGCACCCCGATTGCAAGTGCGCTTGACTGGCCATGGCGCGGGGGATATCGAAGGGCCATGTCCACCGACAGCGTACGCGACGCGGCCTACTCCACGGGCTATATCTCCATGGCCAACGCAGGGGGCCTGGTTCAGGGCGACCCCCAGCAGGCCGCCGTGGCCAGGTTCGAGCGCGCCCCGCTGCCGCCCTCCCCCGTCTCGGTCAACGCCTGGAGCCACGCCTTCGAGCAGACCGAAAAGGGGCGCATCATCGGCAACGTGGTCATCTAGCGGTCACAGCCTTACCAGGGCTGCCATCCTCCGCCCCGTCCCCTGCCCTTCCCGTCCGCCGCGAAATCCGCCTGGAAGGCGTCCGGCACATGCTCGGCCGTGAGCCGCTCCCCGTCGGAGACCACACTCACCACGTCGAAACGGCAGGGCCTCTCCCACCAGCCCCTGGCGGAAAGGAACTCGCTCGCCGCGCGGATCAGCTTGCCCCGCTTGCGCCCGTCCACGGCGTCCGTCCCGCTGCCCAGGCTGCCCAGGCCGCGCGTCTTGACCTCCACGAAGACGATGGTGTCCCCGTGCTGGCACACCAGATCCAGCTCGCCGGTGCGGCAGCGGAAGTTGCGCTCCAGCACCCGCATCCCGGCCCGGCGCAGCAGGCTCTCGGCGGCATCCTCGCCCTCGCGGCCCAGGGTCAGATGCCCGGCAGGCACGGGCGCTCCTGGAGAACGGCCTTGGGCTCGGGGCGGACGCCCCTGAAGGTCATGCGGTGCTGCGCACACGGCCCCAGGCGCAGGATGGCCTCGCGGTGAACCTTGGTGCCGTAGCCCTTGTGCTCCACGAAGCCGTAGCCGGGGAAGCGGTTCTCCAGCTTGGTCATGATGCGGTCGCGGAAGGTCTTTGCCAGGATGGACGCGGCCGAGATGGCCGGGATGCGCGCGTCGCCCTCCACCTCTGCCCGCTGGCGCAGGGTGTGGATGTGCAGCAGGCGGCTGGGGATGATCTTGTCGCCGTCAACCAGCACGAGCGTGGGCCGCGAGCCCAGCAAGGCCAAGGCCCGAGCCATGGCCACGAAGGTGGCCTGTAGGATGTTGATGCGGTCGATCTCCGGGGCCCAGGCCACGCCGAGGCCCCAGGCCACGGCCTGGGCCTTGATGGCGGGCTCCAGCGCCAGCCGCCCGCGCTCGGTGAGCTTCTTGGAGTCGGTGAGGCCCGGCAGGTCGAACGCCTCAGGCAATATCACCGCCCCGGCCACCACCGGCCCGGCCAGGCAGCCGCGCCCCGCCTCGTCGATGCCCACGATCATGCCGCAGCCTCCCGCCCTTGTGCGCCGAGCGGCAGCCGGATGGTGAAGGTGGTGCCCTCGCCGGGCGTGGAGCTGGCCTGGATCGAACCGCCGTGGTTGCTGGTGACGATGAAGTAGCTCACGGAAAGGCCCAGCCCCGTGCCCTCGCCCACCTCCTTGGTGGTGAAGAAGGGCTCGAACACCTTGCCGAGCAGGGCCGGCTCCATGCCGGGGCCGTTGTCCGTGATGTCGATGCGGGCCATGCCCGCCTCGACCGCGGTGCGCAGCACTATCCTGGGCGGCCGCTCGTCCGGCGTGCCGCGTCGCAAGGTCAGGGCCTGGGCCGCGTTGCGCAGAATGTTCATGGCCACCTGCTCGATCTGCGTGGGCGAACAGGGCACATGCGGCATACCCTGAGCGTATTCCCGCACGATCTCCACCTTGCGGAAATCATACTTCTTTTTCATGTCGTAGTCGTTGGCGCAGAGCTCCAGGGCCTTGTCCAAAAGCACGCCGATGTCCACCGGCAAGTGCCCCGCCCCGGGCTTGCGGCTGAATTCGAGCATGTTGGCCACGATGCTGGCGGCCTTTTCCCCGGCTTCGCGCACGGCGTCCAGCAACTCGAACACCCGCCTCCTGGAGCAATAGTCCCGGATGGCGTCCAGGCCGCAGCCCGCCTCCGCGGCGGCGTTCTCGTTGGCCCGGATGCCAGCCTCCAGACGGCGGCGCAGGTTCTGCGCGCTCTGCAGGATGCCCGCCAGCGGGTTGTTGATCTCGTGGGCCATGCCCGCTGCGAGCCCGCCCACGGACATCATCTTCTCCGTCTCGGCCATCATGGTGTACATGCGCACGCGTTCGTCAATATCCACGGCGATGACCAGAAGGTAAGGCGCGCCCGCAACCTCTATCCGGCAGAAGGTGCACTCCGCCTTTCCCCTGCCTTCTTCCGTGCGGCGCAGGCGCAGGTCCGCCCGCTGCAGGCCCTCCCCCGCCAGGGCCCTGCCCGCCGGGGAGGCCGGGTCGGCCGCGTTCCAGACTTCCACGGAATGCAGGGTGCGCCCGAGCAGCTCCGCCTTGGAAACGCCCAGCAGATCCGCCGCCGCGCGGCTGGCCATGACGCATGCGCCGCCCGCGCCGTCGTAGAGCAGCACGCCCACGGGGGAATGCTCCAGGATCATCTCATTGAAGGTGAGCGCCCGGCGCAGGGATTCCTCGGCGTCCTTGCGGGCGGAGATGTCCGTGTGGGTGCCGATCATGCGCAGGGGCGCCCCTGCGGGGTCGCGCTCCATCACCTTGCCGACCGCCAGAATCCAGCGGTAGCGGCCGTCCTTGCAGCGCAGGCGGTGCTCCAGCACGTAGCTGGAGCTCACGCCGGAGAGATAGCGCTGCACGGTCCGCTCGGCGTGCTCCAGGTCCTCGGGGTGCAGCAGCTCCCGCCACTGCTCGAAGTTGTCCCGCAGCTCGTGCGGCGCGAAGCCGAGCATGGATTTCCAGCGGTCCGAGAAGAAGACCTTGCCGGTGGCCACGTTCCAGTCCCACACGCCGGCCCCGGCCCCTTCCAGGGCGAACTGCCAGCGCTCGTCGCTCATGCGCAGGGCCTCCAGCAGATCGGAGAGCTCCCTGGTCTTGGCGCGCACCCGGCGCCTGAGCACGACGTTGAACCCGCCCAATATCCCAAGGCAGACCGCCACTGCGGCCATGGCGTAGCGGATCATGCTGCGCACCCGGGAGTTGTAGAGGGGCACGCCCATCCACTTGTGGTTGATGGCCTCGAGCTCCGCGCGGGGAATCCTCTCGAAGCCGCTCTCAACCAAGTTCAGCAGGTCCTCCCGGCCTTTCTTCACGGCCCGGTGGAACTCGCCCGAGTACAGGGTGAAGCCGAAAAGGAAATCGTCGTCCAGGTTGTACTTGTAGAGGTAGTACAGCGCCGGGGGCTTATCCACGCAGAAGACCTTGACCACGCCGTCGCGGGCGGCCTTGATGACATCTTCGTAGCTGCTGAATTCCTTCACCGAGGTGATGCCGCGCCCACGGAGCACGTCCACGCAGGCATCCCCGGCCTTGACCCCGATGGTGAAGCCCTGAAGGGAGTCCAGGTTGGTGATGCCGCTCAGGGTCTTATGGTAGAAGACGGGGACGTCCAGTTGGAAGTAGGCCGGAGTGAAGTCGTAGACCCTGGACCGGGCCTCGGTTTCGAACATGGTGTCGATGACGTCCGCCCGGCCTTCGGCCATGATCTGCTGGGCCTTGTCCCAATCGGTGGCCACCAGGTTCACGGCCACGCCGGTGGCCTCGGACCACTGCTTCCACTGGTCCACCAGAACGCCCTGGAGCTCCCCGCTGCTGGAGCGGAAGATGAAGGGGGGATAGTTGTCGTCCATGACGACGGTGATGGAGGCGGGCCTCGGCTTGGCAGCCTGGCTTTGCGGTGCGCAATAGGCGGTGAGGGCCGGGGATGCCGCCTGGAGAGCGGCAAGCGCCAGCGCGAGGGCCACAAGAAGGCGCACGAACCACGCGCCGAACAACCCCGCTCCGATCCGTCCGCTTTTCACGTCTCCCCCTGTTCTCTTGCTGAAATGTGCCCGAAAACGTGGCGCAGGCGCAAGGGAAATCGCTTTTTGAGGAATCATTCCTAGGCAACGGAAACAGGGCAAGACCCCCTGGAGGGGGTCCTGCCCTGTCGGCTTCGAAGCTGGAAGGCGGCCTGGGCCGCCGAGCAGTCAAAGGAGGCCGCGCCCGCGAGGGGCTGGCCGAAGGCCTAGTTGTTCCAGTCGTTCTTGGACTTGATGCGGGAGGCCTTGCCCTTGAGCTTGCGCAGGTAGTACAGGCGGGAACGGCGGACCTTGCCCTCGTTCACCACTTCGACGCGCTCGATGAAGGGCGAGTACATGGGGAACACGCGCTCCACGCCGACGCCGTCGGAGACCTTGCGCACCGTGAAGGTGCAGTTGGTGGTGCCCTTGCGCAGGCGCAGCACGGCGCCCTGGAACACCTGGATGCGCTCCTTTTCGCCCTCGAGGATGCGGAAATGCACCTTCACCGTGTCGCCGGGCTTGAACGAGGGCATATCCAGGCGGAGATGCTCGGATTCGATCTGACGGATGATGTTGCTCATGGCCTGTCTCCTTATGACTGGCTTCACGGGGAAGCTCAAAAAATGTCGCCCAAAATACGGTCCAGCAGGATGGCGCAGGCGGCACGCACCGGCAGGTGGTTGTAGCCGCCGTAGGGCCTCACCGGGGCCAGCAGCCCGTGGGTGAGGGCCAGGGCCTCGGGGGCCAGCCCCGACCCGGTGCCCAGCACCAGGAGCACGGGGCGCTCCTCCAGGGCCTCGCGAACCCCGCCGGGGGTCAGCGCGCCATCGGGCCGGGCGCTGGTGGCCAGCACCAGCGGCTCCTGGCCGCATGACCCGGTCACGCCCGCCACCGCGTCTTCCAGGGTGGAAACCACCCGGACCATCCCGAACGCCTCGGCCCTGTCGGGGTTGCCCTTGCCGCCCGCCCCGCCGGTCCAGTGACCGAGCAGAGTGGCCGCCAGGGCCTGCTGATCCTCCAAAGGAGTGACCGCAAAAAATCCCGCGAGACCATACGTTCGGGAAATGCGGGCTATATCGTGGAGGTCGAGGTTGGTCAAGGAAACAGTGACGGTGTGGCCCATTTTGTTCATCACGGGGCCGTGAACCAGGGCCACGTGCAGGTTTCTGCCGGGCAGCGTGCGGCGCATGGCGGCCAGGTGCGCCCTGTCGCGCGGGTCCAGCCGGGCTTCGGCCAGCAGTTCGGGGCGCCGGGCCATGGTCTGCTCCAGGGACTGCTCCCTGCGCCAGCGGGCCACCTTGGCGTGGTCCCCGCCAAGGAGCACCGGGGGCACGCCCAGGCCCTCGTAGACCTCGGGGCGCGTGTAGTGCGGGTATTCCAGCACCCCGTGGGAGAAGCTCTCCTCCTCCCCGGACTCCTCCTTGCCCATGAAGCCGGGCAGCAGGCGCGAGACGGCCTCGATCAGGCACAGGGAAGCGGACTCCCCGCCGGAGAGCACGAAATCGCCCACGGAGACCAGTTCGATGGGGAAAAGCTCCAGCAGGCGCTCGTCGATGCCCTCGTAGCGGCCGCAGAGCACGGTCAGGGCCGGTTCGGCGGCCAGTTCGCGGGCCAGGGCCTGGCTCATGGGCTTGCCGCGCGGCGAGAGCATGAGGATGCGGCCCGGGGCCTCCAGGGAGCGCAGGGCGCCGGCCAGGGGGTCGAGCATCATGACCATGCCGGGGCCGCCGCCGTAGGGGCGGTCGTCCACGGTGCGGTGCTTGTTGGTGGCGAAGTCGCGCGGGTTCACCAGGTTGAAGTCCACGATGCCCTGCTCCACCGCCTTGCCGAGCAACGCGCAGGAGAGAGGGGAATCGTAGAATTCCGGGAACAAGGTGAGGATGTTGAAGCGCATGCCGTTCGCCGTACAATTATATGGGATTCCAAAGGGAGGAACTCCCTTTGGCCGCCGGAGGCCTCTCTTGGCAATAGGGTCCGACCCTGGCCTCAGCGCCGCCGAACCGTCCGCTGTATTTGAAGAACATCGCCCGGCTCGGCGGCGCTGAAGCCAGGGCCGGACCCGACGTGGTTCATCGCGCCATTGCGGGGAGGCACCCGGAGGGAAGCCTGCCTGCCCTTTGTGAGCCCAACGCAAGTCCCGTTAGATTCATTCCCCCGGCTGCGAAAGCTCCAGGAGCCCCTGCGGCGGGTCGATGACGATGCGCCGGGCAGTGGCGTCGATCTCGGGCACGGTCTCCTCGGTGGCGGGCAGCAGGATCTCGCGCCCGCCCTCGCCCCGGATCACCCAGACGTCCTGCCCGGGCAGGTCCATGAAGCCCTCCAGCACGCCAACGGGCTCGCCGCCGGGCAGCACCACGTCGAAGCCGACGATCTCGTGCAGGTAGATCTCGTCGTCATCGAGTTCGGGCAGGTCCTCCGCGCGCACCAGCACCTGGCAGCCGCGCAGGGCCTCGGCGGCGTCGCGGTCGGCCACGCCCTTGATGGTGAGCAGCATCCTGCCCTGGTGAGGCCTGCTCGTGAGAATCTCCACGACGCGGTCCGCGCCCTTGGCGGGGCGCAGCCACAGCTTGCCGCCGGGCGCGTAGAGCGAAGGGGAGTCCGCGTGGTTCTCCACGCTGAACTCCCCCCGGATTCCGTGAGGCTTGACGACCTCGCCGATGACCACCATGTCTTTCGCGGCCAATTCGGGAGCCTCCAGAAAGAAAAAGGGAAAGCGAGCCCCTCCGGGTGGAGGGGCTCCGCCTATTCCAGGATTTCCAGCACTGAGCGCTTGCGCGCCTTGGTGGAAGCCGCGCCGAGTATGGTGCGCATGGCGCGGGCCGTGCGGCCCTGCTTGCCGATAACCTTGCCTAGGTCCTCCTTGGCGACCTTGAGTTCGATGACGGACGTCTGTTCGCCCTCGACCTCGTTCACCTGGACCTGTTCCGGGTTATCCACCAACGACTTGGCGACGTACTCTATGAGATCCTTCAGCATAATCGTGGCACCTCCGCGTGTTGGTCACGCGTCCCGGCGCCGCATGCCCGCTGGGACTAGTTGCTCGAGCCGGCCTTGCGCAGCAGCGCCTTGACGGTGTCGGTGGGCTGCGCGCCGCGCTCGACCCAGTATTTCAGCTTGTCGGCGTCCACCACAACTTCGGCGGGCTCCACCATGGGGTTGTAGTGCCCCACGTAGTCAAGGGCGCGGCCGTCGCGGCGGGTAGCGCTGTCCATTGCGACAATGCGGTAGAAGGGACGTTTCTTGCTGCCCATTCTGGTCAGTCTGATCTTCATGGCCATGGTTCATTCACCCCCGATGAGGATATGTAACGTGTTTTAGAGTTCTGGCAAGCCCGCCACGGCGACGATCCGGCGCGCGGGCAGGCCGCCTAGCGCTTTTTCTTCTTGCGCTTGTCCTTGTTCTTTTTCTTCTTGGTGGCGCTGCCCTTGCCGGACATGGCCTGGGCCATGCCGGCCATGCCGGGCATAGCGCCCATGGGCATGCGCCCGCCGGGCATTGCGGGCATCTTGCCGCCGCCCATCATGCGCTGCATCATCATGCGCATCTGCTCGAAATTCTTGAGCAGCGCCGTGACGTCGCCCACCTGCACGCCGGAGCCCTTGGCGATGCGCTCCTTGCGGCTCTGGTTGATGATCTTGGGCTCCACGCGCTCGCGCTTGGTCATGGAGCCGATGATGGCCTCCAGGCGGGCCATCTCCTTCTCGGGCATCTGGATGTCGCCGAGCTGCTTGGTGAGCTTGCCCATGCCCGGGATCATCTTGAGGATGGACTCCAGAGACCCGAGTTTCTTCACCCGGCGCATCTGGGTGCGGAAGTCGTCCAGGGTGAACTGGGCCTGGCGGAGCTTGCGCTCCATCTCCTGGGCCTCGCCCGCGTCGAACTCCTCCTGGGCCTTCTCGATGAGCGAGAGGATGTCGCCCATGCCCAGGATGCGCGAGGCGATGCGGTCCGGGTGGAAGATCTCCAGGTCGGAGGCCTTCTCGCCCATGCCCACGAACTTGATGGGCTTGCCCGTCACTTCCTTGATGGAGAGGGCCGCGCCGCCGCGCGCGTCGCCGTCCATCTTGGTGAGCACGACGCCGGTGATGTCCAGGCGGTCGTTGAAGCTCTCGGCCACGGTCACGGCGTCCTGGCCGGTCATGGCGTCGGCAACGAACAAAATCTCGTTGGGGTTGACGGCCGCCTTGATGGCCGCCAGCTCCGCCATGAGGGGCTCGTCGATGTGCAGGCGGCCCGCGGTGTCCAGGATGATGACGTCCAGGCCCTGACGCGCGGCCTCTTCCACCGCGTTGCGGCAGATGTCCACGGGGTTCATGTCCGGCGTGGAGGGATAGGCCGGGAAATCCAGCTGGGAGGCCAGCTTGTGCAGCTGGTCGATGGCCGCGGGGCGGTAGACGTCCGCCGGGACCAGGTAGGGCTTGCGCTTGTGCTGGCGGCGCAGCCACAGGGCCAGCTTGGAGGTGGTGGTGGTCTTGCCCGAGCCCTGCAGGCCGGTCATCATGATGATGAGGGGCTTGGCGCGGAAGTCCACGGTCTGGGCCTCGCCGCCGAGCAGGGCGAGGATTTCGTCGTGGACGATCTTGACCACCATCTGCCCGGGCGTGAGGGATTTCATCACGTCCTGGCCGAGGGCGCGCTCGCGCACGCGCTCGATGAAGGCCTTGACCACCTTGAAGTTGACGTCGGCTTCGAGGAGCGCAAGGCGCACCTCGCGCAGGGCTTCCTGAACGTTGTTTTCGTCCAGGCGCGCGTGGCCGCGTATCTTCTTGAATACGGACTCTAAGCGGTCTTGCAGGCTCTCGAACATGGTCCCTTCTTGTGCCGGATAAATTAAAGCCCTCTCGCCTACCGCAGGCGAGAGGGCCTGTCAAGAATGAATTGCGCCCCGTTCCGGGCCGTTCAGCCCACGATGGCCTTCTTGAACCCTTCCGCCGCGCCCAGAATCACCTTGGTGCCCACGCAGAAGGTCAGCCGGAAGTGGCCGGGCATGCCGAAGCCCGAGCCGGGCACGGCCAGCACGCGCTCCTTGCAGAGCTTCTCCACGAAGGCCACGTCGTCGCCGCCCGGGGCCTTGGGGAAGAAGTAGAACGCACCGGCGGGCATCACGAACTCGTAGCCCGCGTCGCTAAGCACCTTGGCCATGGCGTCGCGGCGCTCGGCGTAGACCGAGGCGTCCACCTGCTGGCCCAGGGCCTTGAGCAGGATGGCCTGGCCGATGGCCGGGGCGTTGACGTAGCCCAGGATGCGGTTGGCGAACACCACGCCCGCCATGAGCTCCTCCTTGCCGGGCATCTGCGGGGCCAGGGCCACGTAGCCGATGCGCTCGCCCGCCAGGGAGAGGTTTTTCGAGAACGAACTGACCACCACCGTGTAGGCGTAAATGTTCATGATCGAGGGCACGCGCGCGCCGTCGTAGGTCAGGAATCGGTACGGCTCGTCGGCCAGCAGCAGGATGGGCTTCTCCCGCTTGGCGTTCTCGGCCGTGAGTCCGTGGGCCAGGGCCCAGATGGTCTTCTCGGAGTAGATCACGCCCGTGGGGTTGTTGGGCGAGTTGAGCAGCACCACGCGGGTCCTGGGGGTGATGGCCGCCAGCAGGGCGGGCACGTCCAGGTCGAAGTCGGGCTGGGTCGGCACGGTGACCAGTTTTCCCCCATGGTTGCCCACGTAGAAGCCGTACTCCACGAAGTAGGGGCGCGGGCAGATGACCTCGTCGCCCTGGGTGAGCACGGCCCGGAAGAAGGCGTTGATGCCGCCCGCCGCGCCGCAGCTCAGCAGCAGGTCAGCGCCGGTGACCGGGGCCTCCTGCTCCTGCGCCACCTGGGCGGCCAGGGCCTCGCGCACGTGGGGGTAGCCCGCGTTGGGCATGTAGCCGAAGGCGAAGGGCTCGGTGGCGCGGGCGGCCAGTTCGGCCAGGCACTCGCCCACCACGCCGGGCGACGGCAGGTCCGGGTTGCCCAGGCTGAAGTCGTACACATTGTCCTCGCCGTATATCTTCTTCATCTCCGCGCCCTGCTCGAAGATGCGCCTGATCCAGGACCCCTTGCCCAAGGCCTCGGAAATCTCGCTCGACAACAAGCTCATGATCCGCTCCCGGTGAGAGTTGCCCGCCAACGCGGGGGACCCTGCTTCTACCCTCCAAGCGCCCATACTTCAAGCTTGCCAAGCCCGCCCCGAAGCATTACATGGCTCTCGCCTTCATTGAAAACCGCCCACCGGGCTTTCCGGCGGGCGCACATCATGCGCACCGGCTTCCGTCGACAGCGGCGGATTTTTTCCAACTCTTGCAGCAGAGTATCGTTCCACCATGAACCACACCCCCGAAATCCTCGCTCCAGCCGGTGACGCCCAATCCTTCCTGGCCGCCCTCTCCGCCGGAGCCGACGCAGTATACTGCGGGCTCAAGCATTTTTCCGCCCGCATGCAGGCCGACAACTTCTCCATCCAGGAGCTGGCCCGCCTGACCACCCTGGCCCACGACATGGGCCGCAAGGTCTACGTGGCCATGAACACGCTGGTCAAACCCGGCGAGGAAGGCAAGGCCGGCCGCCTGGCCGACCGCCTGGCCCGCGTGGTGCACCCCGACGCCCTCATCATCCAGGACCTGGGCTCGGCCGTGGTGGCCCGCCAGGCCGGATACAAGGGCGAGCTGCACCTCTCCACCCTGGCCAACGTCTCCTCCCCCTCGGCCCTGGCCGTGATGCCCCAGCTGGGCATCAGCCGCGTGGTGCTGCCGCGCGAGCTGAACGTGGACGAGATGCGCCTCATGGCCGCCGCCTGCCCCGAAGGCGTGGAGCTGGAGGCCTTCGTGCACGGCGCGCTCTGCCACAACATTTCGGGCCGCTGCTGGTGGTCGAGCTTCCTGGGCGGCAAGAGCGGCCTGCGCGGGCGCTGCGTGCAGCCCTGCCGCCGGGTGTTCGACCGCAAGGGGCATCCCGGCCGCTACTTCTCCTGCCAGGATCTCTCTTTGGATATTCTGGCCAAGGCCCTGCTGACCATCCCCCAGGTGAAGGCCTGGAAGATCGAGGGCCGCAAGAAAGGCCCGCACTACGTCTACTACACCACCACGGCCTACCGCGTGCTGCGCGACTCGCCCGACGATCCCAACGCCAAGAAGGCCGCCCTCTCCTACATCGAGCAGGCCCTGGGCCGCCCCAGCACCCACTACGGCTTCCTGCCGCAGAAGGCCCGCAACCCCGTGGACGCCATGAGCCAGACCGGCTCCGGCATGCTGGTGGGCCGCGTGAACCTGCGCGAGGGCCGCAAGTATTTCGTCAACCCGCGCCAGCCCCTGCTGGCGGGCGACCTGCTGCGCCTGGGCTACGAGGACGAACCCGGCCACCAGGTCGCGCGGGTGACCCGCTCCGTGCCCAAGGGAGGCCGCTTCGACTTCACCGTGAACCCGGCGGCCGGACGCCCGCGCGCGGGCATGAGCGTGTTCCTGATCGACCGCCGCGAGCCGGAGCTGATGCGCCGCATCGAGGCGCTCCAGGCCCAGTTGGACAAGATCCCCGAGCTGGACTCCGTGGAGTCGAAATACGCGCCGGTGATGCCCAAGCCCTACAAGCCCGCGCGCGGCGAGCGCTGCGAATCCGTGCACATCTGGCGCCAGCCCCCCAAGGGCCCGGCCAAGGGCGCGGCTGGCGTGTGGGTCTCGGCCACCAAGACGCAGCACCTGCCGCTCGGGCGCGCGGCATCCACCTGGTGGTGGCTGCCCCCGGTCATCTGGCCCAACGAGGAGAAGGACTTCGCCGACATCCTGGAGGTCATCCTCAAGCGCGGCGGCAAGCGCTTCGTGCTGAACGCGCCCTGGCAGGTCGGGCTCTTGCGCAAGCGCCGCGAGATGGAGCTGTGGGCCGGGCCGTTCTGCAACGTGAGCAACCCCCTGGCCCTCTCCATGTTGAAGGACATGGGCTTCGACGGCGCGATCATCTCCCCGGAGCTCTCCGGCGAGGAGGTCATGTCCCTGCCCAAGCGCAGCCCCCTGCCCCTGGGCGTGGTCACCTTCGGGCTGTGGCCCCTGGGCATCAGCCGCACCCTCAGCCAGGACATCAAGTCCTGCGAGCCGTTGACCAGCCCCAAGGGCGAAATCTGCTTCGCCACCCGCTACGGCCAGAACTTCTGGATCTACCCCAACTGGGAGCTGGACCTGACCGAGAAGGAGGACAGCCTCTGCAAGGCCGGGTTCATGCAGATGATCCACATGCGCGAGCCCCTGCCCAAGGGCATGGAGCGCAAGGATCGCGGCTGCGTGTTCAACTGGGATATCGGGGTGCTGTAGAAGCGCTCTGTTCAGGCTGATGACCACAAATGAAAAGGGCTCACAATGTGAGCCCTTTTTTTCATGCACTCGACAGGTGGAGCCCGCTCACACCCATCAGCCCGGCCTTGCGTCCGCCGGAACAGCGCCCGCCTATTGCACGCTCGTCCTGTTCTTGCCGTTCTTCTTTGAAAAATACAGCGCCTCGTCCGCGCGTTTGAGAGCCGTCAGGTAGCTCTGCATGCTTCCATCGTTGCGGATCTTGGACAGGCCGATGCTGCACGTGATCTTGAGCCCGCCGTACAAAAGCGCCCCGTCCACGTCGCGGGCCACGAAATTCTTTGATTCCAGCGAGCGCCGTATGTGCTCCGACACCCCGAAGGCCTTCTCGTCGTCGACGCCGTCCAGGTACACCACGAACTCCTCGCCGCCATACCGCCCGGAGAGGAATCCGCCCTCGCTGGAATTGGCCTTGGCCTCCACCTCGTTCAGGAGCCTGCCCACCTCGCGCAGCACCTGATCCCCCACGAGGTGGCCGTAGCTGTCGTTGAACTTCTTGAAGTTATCCACGTCGAGCATGGCGACATACGCGGGCCTGCTCTCCTCGAACGTCTCCTTGACCAGCTGTTCGATGGTCAGCTCGAAGCATCTGCGGTTTCTCAGCCCGGTCAGCGGGTCCAGGTTGCAGATGGCGTCCAGGCTTTCCGCATCCTGAGCCAGCAGGTCCGCGAACTCGGACACGTTTCTGTTGACGAACTGCACCGCCTCTTCGATCGACTTGAACTTGTGCATGTCGTTGGACAGTTCATTGTTGAAGTCGACGAGGTTGTTGCACCGCTTCTTGATGACTTCCTTCGAGGCGTTGATGGCCTGGACGATCTCGTCGAACATCTTGTTGACGCTGTCGATCGACTCCGATGTGACACACGCGCCGATCCTGCTGGAAACGTCGGAAAACGACTCGTTGTCGAACTTCAGGGATTTCAGCGCCTCCAAGGCGATAAGCTGGATGCCTTCCTTTTGGGAAGGCGACAAGAATTGGATTTCCTTTATGAACGACACAAACAGGAACAGCGACTTCCAGCGCAGTTCCTGAGGCGTACCCGCCTTGGCCAACGACGAGCAGAGCCTCTTGATGTCGCAATGTTCTTTGATTTCGTCACAAACATGATCCATCACGCACCTCTGATGTGATTTGTGCAACAACGAAGCACGTCTGTATCCGCGAAAAGCGTCCGGCATGCGTAGCAATGCCAATCAAACTGATTACGGGCTAACGCTGATTATTAACAGCACCCATCTCTTATTGCAAATATTTTGGCTATCAGCAGGCTAGGCGCGCGACACCGCGCCCGCACCGCCCCTTGCCCGGGCGCGCGAGGACTCGGCCAGACAGACCCGCCGGGGCTGACCGCGCCCGGAGCGTCAACGGCAAAAGGGCGCTCCGCCTTGCGGCGGAGCGCCCTGCTCGTCCTCGTGGAGGGGCTGGTCTCCCGGGCCTACCCCTTGAATGTGGCGATGAACCTTTCCAGATCGTTGGGGTCGCCGTCCTGGTAGTCGTCGGGATAGAGCAGCGCGGACATGTAGAAGATGCTCTCCAGGTCCAGAGCCTGGTTGGCGCGGCGGGCGAAGCCCTCGGCCCCGGTCAGCAGGCGGCGGCCCTCAGGGGTGGAGGCCTCCGCGCCCAGGGCGTCCTGGGCGTTCTCGGGCAGGTCCGCCAGCAGCTCGCACTTTTCGAGCATCAGCTCGCGGTGCGCGGTCTTGTCGGCGCGCCCGTGCAGGGCCTCGGCGGCCTCCGCCTCCAGCCGCCTGATGTCGGCGGCGGTGTCCCCCAGCAGCTTCAGGGCTTTGGTCATTCCGATGCTGTGCGTCATGTCCGGCTTCGTCTCCGTGGCCCGGTGCGGGCTAGTACATCTGTTTGAGAAGCTGCTCGCCCGTGGCCAGCGGCGCGTTGGGGTCTGAGAAGTTCACGTTGCCCTCCCCGCCGATGATGCCGGCGAAGGCCGACTTGTCCTGACCTTCCTTGAACGGCATGGAGACGCCGTCCACGCTGGCCCAGACGATGCCCGGGGGCGCGACGAAGTCCACCGTTGGGTAATAGGGCTCCACGGCCATGCGGTATTCCACGAAGGCCGGCAGGGCCGCCGTGCCGCCCGCCTCGCCCTTGCCCATGGACTGGGGCTGGTCGAACCCGAGGTACACGCCGGAGAGCAGGTACGGGGTGAAGCCGATGAACCAGACGTCCTGCTCGTCGTTGGTGGTGCCGGTCTTGCCCGCGATGGGCTTGCCGATGGCCATGGCCTTGCCGGCCGTGCCCGCGCGCACCACTTCGCGCAGCATGGAGGTCATGATGAAGGCCGTCTGGGGCGACATGGCCTCGTGGTACTCCGGCTCGGAGTGGTACAGGTCCTGCCCGTCGGGCCCCTGGACGCTCATCACGAAGCGCGGCTTCACCTGCTGCCCGCCGTTGGGGAAGGAGGTGTAGGCCTGGCAAAGGTTTATCAGATGCACGGAGGCCGCGCCCAGGCTGATGGGCAGGTAGGGCGGCAGCTCGGTGTCGATGCCCATGTCCTTGGCGCGCTTGATGACCTTCTGGATGCCGATCTGCTGGGCCACCCGGATGGTCACGAGATTTCGTGATTTCGCCAGGGCCGCGCGCAGGGTCATGGGGCCCTGGAAACCGCCCTCGTAGTTCTCGGGTTTCCAGATCTTGTGGGTGACCGGGTCCTCGTAGACGAAGGGGCTGTCCATGACCACGGTGGCCGGGGTCATGCCCTCGTCGATGGCCGCCGAATAGACGATGGGCTTGAAGGCCGAGCCGCACTGGCGCAGGGCCTGGGTGGCGCGGTTGAACTGGCTCTTCTCGAAGGAGAAGCCGCCCACGCAGGCCAGCACCACGCCGTCGCGGGGGTCGAGGGAGACGAAGGCCCCCTGCACGTCCGGCTCCTGCTGGAGGATGAGGTCCTCCCCGGCCTTGGGAGCCTTGGGGTTGGGTGCCTTGGCCTTGGGGTCGGGCGGGGCCAGCGAGACGAAGACCACCTCGCCCGCCTTGGGGCCCTTGCCCCTGGTCCAGCCCAGGAACTTGGCGTCGATGAAGCCGACGCTCTTGCCGTATTTGACAGTGAGCCCCTTGGCCGAGGCCTCGGTGACCAGCGCCTTGATCCAATGCCCGGTCTTGAGCAGCTCAGGGTTCACGTCCTGGGCCAGGAACTCGGCCCACTTGTCCGGAGTGAGGGTGTCCAGGGTGCCCTTCCAGCCCCGGCGCTTGGAGGAATCCACCAGGGCTTTGCGCAGGGCCTTCTCCGCCGCCTCCTGATGCACCAGGTCGCAGCCGGTGACCACCTTGAGGCCGCCGGTGTAGACCATGTCCTCGCCGTACTTGTCCAGGAGCCAGCGGCGCACCTCTTCAAGGTAGTAGGCGCCCACGCCCCAGGAGGGCTGGTCGTCCATGCTCTTGAACACGAGCTGCTCCTTGAGGGCGGCGTCGTGCTCCTGCTGGGTGATCCAGTTGTTCTCCAGCATGCGGCCCAGCACGTAGCGCTGGCGGGCCTTGGCGGCCTCGAAGTCGCGCAGGGGGCTGTAGCGGCTGGGGGCCTGGGGCAGGCCCGCCAGAATGGCGGCCTGGGCGATGGTCAGCTGGCCCACGTGCACGCCGAAGTAGGTGCGGGCCGCGGCCTCCACGCCGTAGGCGCGGGAGCCCAGGTAGATCTGGTTGAGGTAGATGGTGAGGATCTCGTCCTTGGTGAGGTACCGCTCCAGGCGGTAGGCCAGGATGGCTTCCTTGATCTTGCGTTTGAGGCTCTTCTCAGGGGAGAGCAGCAGCCGCTTGACCAGCTGCTGCGTGATGGTGGAGCCGCCCTGGCGCATGCCGCCGTGCTGCACGTTCTTGATGAAGGCCCGGAAGATGGCCAGCGGGTCCACGCCTTCGTGCTGATAGAAGGAGGAGTCCTCGGCGGCCAGGAAGGCCTTGGGTAGGAATGGGGGCATCTCCGACAGGGAGGAGAGGAACCGCTTCTCCGCGAAGAGGTTGCCCAGCACCTTGCCGTCGTGGGTGTAGACGGTGGAAACCACCGGAGGCTTGTATTCCGTGAGGTTCTTAAATCCCGGCAGGTCGCTGGCGGCCCAGAAGTAGACGCCCACCAGCCCCAGGCCGGCGCCCAGGATGCCCAGAACGATAAGAATCGCAAATATCAACAGTGCTTTACGCATTTTTCCCCACTCTATCCTTCAGCCTTGCGGGCAGTTCGCCGTCTTCGAAGGGGGTCATTCCCCAGGCCAGACGCATGCGCCCATGCAAGTCGAGGACCACGGCATGGCTCACGCCCAACTGGGCCAGAAGCTCGCGCACGCCCTTGCTGCGCTTGCAGGCCAGGCACCCGGATGCGTCAAAGGCGGCGACGGCCCCTGCCGATACCCAAAACGGGAACAGACGGCAATAATAAGGACGCACCTCCCGGGGCAGGATGCAGCCCTCCGCCGCCAGGAAGGAGCAGCTGCCGTCAGGCCTGGTGGCCAGGCGCAGGTGCGACCCGTGCGAAGGGAACAGGGAGGCCATGTGCGCCCTGTCCCTGGGGAAGAGCCGCATCATGTGCGCCAGAAACGGCCCCGTGTTGGGGGCGCCGGTGAGCCCCCCCAGGGTGGGGGCGGCGTCCACGATGCGCTGGCGCTCGAGCTCCGACACGGGGAAGCAGAGCTCCTCCTGGCCGGGTTCGAGCCTGCAGCAGGTCGGGCCGAGCCCGGCGCACTGGGCGCAGACGTATGATTCGGGAGTTGTGGTCACGGTGTCGCCTTGAGCCTCCGCACTGCCATTATGACCGCAGGCCCGCTCTGGCAACCCCGGAGAGGCTCGCCGCCAGGAAAACATATCGCCCGAAAGCTTTGCCCGGAGCCCTGAGTTGGGCCACCCAATACTCCCGCGGCCTGCTCCCCCCCGCTCGGGAACTGGCCGAATACCCGGCCTGGCGCCGCACATTCCAGGTGAATCATTCGTCATGACGCCAGGTTGCGTGGTCACAGCCGATATCGGCCCGCGAGTGGCTTGTGAAAATAATCGCACAGTGGGCACTTTTTTATTGACGATCACAGCCGCTCGGTCGTATCTCGGCCTCGGCAGTGGTTGAGGCGACGGCTACGCATTCCGCACCGGACATTTAACCCCATCACCTCCGGGCATGCGTTGTCGTGCCGCCCTTCATGCGTTCAGCGCGACGGCGGCATATCCAGAACTATTTTTCCATATACTATGAGGTCTTCTATGGACACTGTCCACGGGAACTCCTGTTCCAGCGAACTTCGTTTGCTCGATAATTACAATTGCGAAGGCGTTCACGGCTGCACGACTTGCAAGAAGTCCATCCGCATGCAGCTTCTGATCGTCGATGAAACCATTGTCGACGCCGGGGGCCAGGTCGACGGCTGCCGCTACAGCCGCGCCTGCCTGACCACCCTGGTCAAGATGGTCAAGGGCATGTCGATCTACGACGCCTACCCCATCACCAACGAGGATCTGTGCAGCAAGCTCGAAAAGGTCAACCCCAAGTACGACTGCGACACTTTTGTGGTTGGCGCGCTCAAGATCGCCCTGCGCGACTGGGAAAAGAAACAGGCCGCGTAAGGCGACCACTGCCATGGGCCGTCCGCAAGGGCGGCCCTACCGCACGCACGGCCAGGGCCGCTCCGCAAGGGGCGGCCCTTTCGTTTCTGCTGGAAACCAACGGCGGGGCCTGGCGGAACACGCGGCAGGCCGCCCGCCCCCATGGCGCGCCGACGCTAGGAGACCGCCGCCAGCAGCGCCAGGCGGATCTCCTCCAGCTTGGCGCCTTCCGTGATCTTGCGGCCTTTCTCGCCGCGCACGAAGAACACGTCGAACACGTCCAGGCCCTGGGTGTCGATCTTGGCCATGCGCACGTCCAGGCCCAGGGAATCCAGAACCACGGCGATGTCGTAGAGCAGGCCGATGCGGTCGCCCGCGCGCACCTGGATGATGGTGAAGGAGTCCGAGCCGTCGTTGTCCACCACCACGCCGGGGGTGATGCCCATGTCCGGCTGGCGGGGCGTCAGGGGGGAGGCCCGCTTCTGCTGGATGCGGTAATCAAGCGAGAGCTTTCCCGTGAGCGCGTAGCGGACCGCCCGGCGCACCCTGGCCCAGAGTTCGTCGGAGAAGAGGGTGTCCGGCGGGTTGGAGGTCTGGTAGGCGTGCAGCTCGGTGGAGTCGCTCCAGAGGAAGAACTCGGCCGAGCGGATGTTCACGTCGTGCAGGGCCAGCACGCCCGCCACGGTGGCGAAGAGCGAGGGCTGGTGCTTGGCGGCCAGGGTCACCTTCCAGCCGTCGCCGCCGGGATAGGGGATCGTTTCCACCACGGCCACGCCGCGCCCTGCCACGCTGGAGGGTCGCTGCCGGAAGTCATCCTCCAGGTCGGCCTCCAGCTGCGCCACCAGGGCCAGGTCGCCCAGGATGTTCTCGGGCTTGCGGCTGAGCAGGTAGCGCGGGGGCATGGCGTCCAGGCAGGCCTCCAGGCGTTCGGGGTTGAAGAGGCCCCGGGCCTTGTCGTGCAGGTGGTCGCGCAGCACCATCATGTGCTGGGCGTCGGAGGGGTCGAAGAGCTTGCCGCCCGTGAGCGCGGCGCGCACCTTGCCGTACAGCTCCCCCAGCAGGCTGGCCTTCCAGTCGTTCCAGGCAGAAGGCCCGGTGGCCATGGAGTCGGCTACGGTGAGCAGCAGGAGCATGTCCAGGCGCTGCACGGAGCCTGTGCGCTGGGCGCACTCGGCCAGGATGTCGCGGTCGGAGATGTCGCGCCGGAAGGCCGTGTCCGCGAGCATCAGGTGCCGGAGCACCAGGAAGCAGATGTCCGAGAGGGCCTCGTCGCCCATGCCGAGACGGTCGAGCATCTCGCGCACGATGTCCGCGCCTTTCTCGGAGTGGGCCCCGCCCAGGCCCTTGCCGATGTCGTGGCAGAGCGCGCCCCAGAAAAGCCGCTCGGGGTGCGGCAGGGCAGCGTAATGGGCGTGGTAGGGGCTGGCGGGGTCGGCCAGGCGCTTGATCTCGAAGATGGTCTCCAGGGTGTGGCGGCCCACTGGGTGGATGTGGAACACGTCGTACTGCACCATGTCGCGCACGCGGGCGAACTCGGGCAAGAGCGCGCCGAGCACGCCGGTCTCCACCATGTCGGTCAGGGCGGCCTCGCTGCCGGGATGGAGCATGGCCCGGGTCAGCAACTCGCGGGCGTGGGCCGCGCCCTCGGCCGTGGCCGCGAAGCTGGCCAGGTCCGGCAGCCCGGCCTCGATGGCGCGCCTCGCGGCCAGGGACATGGCCTTGCCGTGGCGCAAGGCGTAGCCGAATATCTCCAGGATCTGTTCCGGGCTCACGCCCTTGCCCGGGGGCAGGTCGAAGCCGAGGCCCTCCTGCCCCATGACGGCGCAGCCGCCCAGGGCGACCTGGGGTGCGCGCTTGCGGCCCGGCTCCATGGCCAGCAGCGGCCAGGTGGCCCGGTGCAGGGTGCGTATCTCGGCCATGACCCGGTGCAGCTCGGCCATGAACGCCTCGACGGCCAGGATCTCGCCGGAAGCGACGAAGCCCAGGCGCTGGGCCAGCTCGCGCTGGGCGTCCAGGCCCAGGCGGTCGGTCTTGTGGCTCTCCAGCAGGTGCAGGTGGTTGCGCACCGTGAGCAGAAAGCGCAGGTGCGCATCCAGCACGGCCAGGTCGTCCTGGGGCAGGCCCTCCCCCTCCCGCCGGGAGAGGAAATCCAGCCAGCGCACCTGGTGCACGTCGCGCAGGCCGCCCATGCCCTCCTTCAGGTTGGGCTCCAGCATCCCCGAGGCGTCGCCGTAGGTTGAGGAGCGTGTCGCGTTCTGCGCCTCAAGCCACTGCTTGAAATTCTTGGCCGAACCCGGAAGCAGCTTCTTGTCGCGCCGGGCCACGAACTCCTCGAAGACGGCGGCGTCGCCCGCCAGGAGGCGTACGTCCAGCAGGGAGGCGAAGACCTGCCAGTCCTTGCGGGAGAGGTCGATGCAGTCCGAAATGGAGCGCACCCCGTGACCCAGTTCCAGCCCGAGATCCCACAGGGGAAAGAAGACCGCCTGGGAGAGCTCCTTGGCTTCGCCCGGCACGGACCTCTTATAGAGGATGAGCACGTCGATGTCCGAGCGGGGGCAGAGCTCCGAGCGCCCGTACCCGCCCACGGCCATGACCGCGAAGGGGGTGCGCTGGGGCGGGATCTCGCCGACCCGGGCCCTGAAATAGGCGTCGAAGGCCTCGCTGAGCCTGCTGCAGAGTGTGGCGTCCGGATGGGCCAGGATCTCCTGGCGGGCCAGCTTGAGCGTCTCGAAAGCGCCGGGTGTGTGTTTTGCCATACGAAAATGAAAAAAGGGGCCGGATGTCCGGCCCCTTTTCGTGTTGGTTCGGTTAGATGGCGTCTTTGCCCGTTTCGCCGGTGCGGATGCGCACCACTTCTTCCACGGGGGTGATGAAGATCTTGCCGTCTCCCACCTCGCCCGTGCGGGCGGCGCCTTCCACGGCTTTGAGCACCGCGGGGACGATGGCCTGGTCGATGACCAGCTCTATCTTGATCTTGGGTACGAAGTCCACCTGGTACTCCGCCCCGCGGTAGATTTCCTTGTGCCCGCGCTGGCGGCCGAAGCCCTTGACCTCGGAGACGGTCATGCCCTTCACGCCCGCGTCGGTGAGTGCCTTCTTGATGTCTTCCAGCTTGTAGGGCCGGGTGATGATTTCGATCTTGCGCATGGGGGTCGCTCCTTAGTTCTGGTAGCCGGTTTCGCCGTGCTGGCTCACGTCCAGGCCCTTGTCCTCGTCCTGCTCGGTGACGCGCACCTTCACGATCATGTTGACCACGAAGAGGATGACCAGGGTGCCCACGAAGCAGAAGCCCCAGGTGGCGACCACGGAGACGAACTGGTTCCAGAGCAGCTCGGGGTTGCCGTAGAGCAGGCCGTCGTTGCCGGCATCGTTCACGGCCTTGGTGGCGAACAGGCCGGTGGCCAGCGCGCCCCAGGTGCCGCCCAGGCCGTGCACGCCCACCACGTCCAGGGCGTCGTCGTACCGGAACATGTGCTTGAGGTTCACGCCCATGTAGCAGACCACTCCGCCCACCAGGCCGATCACGATGGAGGACATGGGGGTGACGAAGCCGGCGGCCGGGGTGATGGCGACCAGGCCGGCGACCGCGCCGGAGGCCAGGCCCAGGGTGGTGGGCTTGCCGCGGTGCACCCACTCGGCCAGTATCCAGGAGAGGGCGGCGGCGGAGGCGGCCAGGTGCGTGGTGACGAAGGCCGAGGAGGCCAGGTCGCCGGCGGAGAGGGCGCTGCCGGCGTTGAAGCCGAACCAGCCGAACCACAGGATGCCCGCGCCGAGGATGGTCATGGGCAGGTTGTGAGGAATGAAGGGCTCGCGACCGTAGTTCTTGCGCTTGCCGAGGAAGAGCACGAAGGCCAGGGCGGAAGCACCGGAGCTCATGTGGACGACCGCGCCGCCGGCGAAGTCGAGCGCGCCCAGGGTTCCCAGCCAGCCGCCGCCCCAGACCCAGTGGGCGAGCGGGTTGTAGATGCAGACCGCCCAGATGAGGCTGAAGATCAGGAACGCGCTGAATTTGATGCGCTCGGCGAACGCGCCGGAGATAAGCGCCGGGGTGATGACCGCGAACATCATCTGGAAGGCCATGAAGGCCAGATGAGGCACGGTCTTGGCCAGTTCGTTGGGCTTATCCATGCCCGCCAGGTTGAGGTAGTCCAGGCCGCCCACCAGGCCGCCGATGTCGGAGCCGAAGGCCATCGTGTAGCCGAGGATGGCCCACTCGATGGAGATCAGGGCGATGAGCACATAGCTGTGCATCAAGGTTGCCAGGACGTTCTTGGAGCGGACCATGCCGCCGTAGAACAGGCCCAGGCCCGGGGTCATGAGCAGCACCAGGGCTGCCGATACGAGGATAAATGCAGTGTCCGCCGCGTTCATATAGATGTCCTCCTGTTTTCGTGGGTGGCCCCCCGGCAGGGCTGTCCTGCCGGGGACCTGCGCTGGCCGTTTTCCCTACCGGACGCTCCTGCCTGTTCCGCCCGGTCGGCTGCACGGCTTCATGACTAGAGCTGTTTTTACACTTTTGCAAGTATTTTTTGTAAGCTTCGCTCAATTTTCAAAACTCATTCAAAATTGTATGCACCTGGGCTGCCCAGGGCGCTCCGCGCATGCCATCCGGGTGATCCCCCCTCCTGACCACCTCGAAACAACTCATCGTCCAGACTGATAATTTGCGCGCAGAGCCGCCGATTTCCCAGGAAATCCGCCACCCGGGCGATGCCCCATGTCCTTTGTGTCACCCCGCTTACCTTTCCTTTTTGAAATTTACAAAAGTGGTAATTTAGTCTTGAATTGAGCATCTTAACGATATAGACACAAACCAACTGCTTTTTTCGGCTACCGCTCCGAAGGACGACTTGCCTCAGTGAGGCGCGTTGGGAGGGCAGCGTGAAGCCGCGCCCTGGTTCGACAAGGGGGAATCACATGCTCGCACCCATAGATTCTTCATAAATAACAGAATGTTGAACAAATCGTTCGACTCAACATGCCGACTTGGACAAAAGCGTAAATCCATTGAGTATATTGTTTGGAGGTAAGGTATGAAAAAGCTCCTCTCGTGCCTCGTCCTGAGCGTAATGTTCAGCCTGGCGTGCCTGCCCTTGGCCGCCATGGCCCAGGACGCCAAACCTGAAGCCCCCGCCGCCGAGGCCGCCGCCGAACCGGCCAAGCCCGATCCGACCGGCGCCACCCTCGGCACCGCCGCTGACATCATCGGCTACGCGGCCAACGCGCCCACCAAGGAAGAGCTCGCCGCCATGAGCGAGAAGGAGCCCCTTGCCGCCAAAGCCGCCGAGGCTGCGGGCAAGAACAAGATCTCCATCAACTTCGTCTGGACGCTGGTCTGCGGCTTCCTGGTCATGTTTATGCAGCTGGGCTTCGCCCTGGCCGAGACCGGCTTCACCCGCGCCAAGAACGCCGCCCACACCATGACCATGAACTTCATGGTCTACGGCATCGGCATGCTCGGCTACTGGCTCACCGGTTACGCCCTGCAGATGGGCGGCGCGGGCCCCTTCGTCACCCTGGGCGGCGGCGGCACCATGGACACCGAGTTCGCCATCACCCTCTTCGGGAAGGACTTCGGCCTCTTCGGCCTCAAGGGCTTCCTGCTTGGGGGCGACGCCTATGACGTGGCCATCTTCACCATGTTCCTCTTCCAGATGGTCTTCATGGACACCGCCGTGACCATCCCCACCGGCTCCATGGCCGAACGTTGGACCTTCAAATCCTTCGTGATCTACGGCTTCTACATGTCCATGTTCATCTACCCCCTGTACGCCAACTGGGTGTGGGGCGGCGGCTGGCTCTCCACGCTGGGCAAGAACTTCAGCCTGGGCCACGGCGTCGTCGACTTCGCGGGCTCCTCCGTCGTGCACATGACCGGCGGCGTGGCGGCCCTGGCGGGCGCCATCTGCCTCGGACCCCGCCTCGGCAAGTACGGCCCCGGCGGCAAGGTCAACGCCATCCCCGGCCATCACATCCCCATGGCCATTGCCGGCTGCCTGATCCTGGCCTTCGGCTGGTTCGGCTTCAACGCCGGCTCCACCCTGGCCGGTTCCGACCTGCGCATCGGCATCGTGGCCACCAACACCATGCTGGCCTCCGCCGCTGGTTCCTTCTCCGCCCTGCTGTACATGTGGCTCGTCTACGGCAAACCCGACGCCTCCATGGCCGCCAACGGCCTGCTGGCGGCCCTGGTCGCCATCACGGCCCCCTGCGCCTTCGTCAACGCCTCCTCGGCCATCATCATCGGCCTGATCGCCGGCGTGCTGCTGTGCGTGAGCGTCTTCTTCGTCGACCGCACCCTGAAGGTGGATGACCCCGTGGGCGCCATCTCGGTGCACGGCGTCAACGGCGCCTGGGGCCTGCTGGCCGTGGGCATCTTCGCGGACGGCACCTACGGCGACGCCCTGAACACCGTCGAGGGCACCGTGAAGGGCCTGCTCTACGGCGATTCCGGCCAGTTCATGGCCCAGTGCATCGGCGTGCTGACCAACTTCATCTTCGTCTTCGTGGCCTTCTTCGTCTTCTTCAAGGTGCTCAACGTGTTCGTGAAGCTGCGCGTGAGCCCCGAGATCGAGCGCGACGGCCTGGACGAGGCGGAAGTCGGCGTCACCGCCTACCCCGACTTCTCCGTGAACAAGACCCACCGCTAGGAGAACGCCATGAAAATGATCACCGCCATCATCAAGCCCTTCAAGCTCGACGAGGTGAAGGAAGCCCTGGACAAGGTCGGCGCGCTGGGCATGACCGTCACCGAGGTGAAAGGCTACGGCCGCCAGAAGGGCCACACCGAGCACTACCGCGGCGCGGAGTACCAGGTGTCCTTCATCCCCAAGGTGAAGCTCGAAATCGTGGTCAACGACGACATCGCCACCAAGGTGGTGGAGGCCATCAAGACCACCGCCCACACCGGCAACGTCGGCGACGGCAAGATCTTCATCTTCAGCCTGGAGGAAGTCGTCCGCATCCGTACGGGCGAATCCGGACAGAGCGCGGTCTAAGGTCGAGCCGCATCCCGCCTGACGCACAAAGGGGGGCCATCCGGCCCCCCTTTTATGTGCGCCTCTTGCCATAACCCCCGATTTCGCCCATTGATGGAGTCAGCCTCTTCCGAGGGGACGCACATGACCCAGCAAGAAGCCAGCCCCCGCATCATCCTCACCGTGGACGACGACATCGCCGTCCGCAGCACCCTCGTGGCCTGGATAGAGGATGCCGGTTACAAGGCCGTCGAAGCCGGCAGCGGCATCGAGGGTTTGGTGGCCCTCAGCGCCACCAAGCCCGACCTCGTTCTGCTGGACCTGCGCATGCCGGTGATGGACGGCCTGGCCTTCCTGGAGGAAAAACGGCGCATCGGCGACGACACCCCCGTGATCGTGATCTCCGGCCGCGCCGACATCCAGGACGCCATCCACGCCTTCCGCCTCGGCGCCTGGGACTACATCATCAAGCCCATCGAGAGCTTCGACCTGCTGGCCCACGCGGTGTCCGCCGTGCTGGAGCGCCGGGAGCTGACCATCCAGGTGCGCCGGGCCGAGGCCCGCTACTCCAACCTGGTGCACAACATCCCGCTGATGATCTTCAGCCTGGACGACCACCTGAACGTGCAGTTCGTGAACAGCGCCTGCATGGGCATGCTGGGCTTCACCCCCGAAGAGGCCCGCACCCGGGAGGGCTGGTTCCTGGAGCGCATCCACCCCGAGGACCGCGAGCGCGTGCGGGGCAGCCTGAACCAGCGCCTGCAGGACGGGGCCTTCGCCTTTTCCAAGACCTGCCGGATGCTGCGCAAGTCCGGCCGGGTGGTGCACGGCATCATCAAGAGCATTCCCACGCCGCCTTGCGGCGCGACCTGCGAGCGGCCCCAGGTTGAGGGCGTGGTGCTCGACATCACCGACCGGCTGATGCTGGAGAAATATCTGGTTCAGAAGGAGAAGGTGAAGACCCTGGGCGCAATCTCCGCCGAGGTGGCGCACGAGATCCGCAACCCGCTGGTCTCCATCGCGGGGTATGCGCGCAGGCTGGTCAAAAAGCAGCCAGAATCCGCCGAGGCCCAGGTGATCCTGGACGAGGCCCAGCGCCTGGAGCGCATCCTGGACCGCATCCGCGACTACCTGAGCCCCGTGAAGCTCCACCGCGAGCCCTGCGACCTGGGGGCCATCGCGGGCAAATGCCTGGACCTGCTCTCGCCGGAGCTGGAGGCCAACGGCGTCGCGCCCCGGTTCCTCCAGGACATCGCCTCGGCCACAGTGGAGGAGGACGCGGAGCTGCTCACACAGGTTGTCATCAACCTGATCCGCTCCACCCTGGCCAACCTGCCACCAAAGGGCGGCATGTGGCTGCGCACCTTCGAGAGCGAGCGTTTCCTGCACCTGGAGGTCTGCGGCGGACAGGCCACTCCCGTGCCCGACGTGGACAAGGTCTTCCTGCCCTTCGACGAAGGCGGCGACACCATCGGCCTGCCCTTCTGCCACAGGCTGCTGCGCACCATGGGCGGCTCGCTGACCTTCGAGCAGAAGGACAACGTGGCCTGCTTCGTCATGAGCGTGCAGCGCGCCCATCGGGGCCACCCGGAGCGCTCGAACCCCACGGGTTGAGCCGGGCGCGTTTCTCATTTTTCCAGAAATGTTCGGCCGGGCCCCGCGCGAACGGCTCGCGCGAAACCCGGCCTACGGCAAGGCGGTGGGAGGGAATTTGCTACGGCCCTCAGGCGGCCCGGGTCTGGCTCATGTTGCCTTCGATCTTCTTGTACAGCGGGTTCTCGCGCCCGAGTTTGCCCGCCACCAGGTCCAGCGCGGCTCCGAATTCGCGCCGGGCGTCGTCCGGGCGGCTGGCCAGCAGGTGCACCAGGCCCAGGTTGTTGCGCATCTTGGCCTCGTACATGGACACTCCGGCCTTGCGGGCCATGCCTATGGCCTGCGAGAGCAGCTTGTCCGCCCCGGCGAAGTCGCCGGCCTGACAGGCCTCCATGCCCTCGCGGTTCAGGCGGGTCATGGCCTTGGCCCGGCATCCGCCGCCGCAGCCGCAGCTATCGCTCTGGGCCTGGGCCAGGGGCTTGAGGATGCTCGAAAACATATCCCGTGGGCGCTCCGAAGAGCCGATGGATGATCTGGTTGTCATGGCGGTACTCCTCTCGTCTGCTGGGGCGGAGGGCTGACCTGGCGTGCGCCTCGGGCCTTGCCCTTTCCGTGTCCCGTTGGCCATGGTTAACTGAAAACGATTCTCATTGTCAATATCAAAATTGATTTTCCCTCTCCCCTTGCCCGCAGGCCGCGAGGCATCTACTCTCCCCCGCCATGAACAGCACGACCTGGCCCCTCTTCCCCGTCGAGGACCCCTTCCCCGCCCTGGCCGCACTGGCCGGTTCAGCCAGCCCCCTGATTGTGGACGGCGGAGCCAACAAGGGCCGCACCGTGGCCCGCCTGCTGGAGCTGCTCCCGCTGGGCTCCGTGGTGGCCTACGAACCCTTGCCCCGCCTGGCCCGCAAACTGGGCAAGCGCTTCAAGGACGACGCCCGGGTGCGCCTGCGCGAGGCGGCATTGGGCTCCGCGCCCGCGCGCCTGGTCATCAACGAACTGGAGAGCGCGACGTGCTCCTCCCTGCTGGAGCCTGACGCCATCCTGCAGAAACACCCTGACAAACCCATGGGCGTGGCCCGGCGCGTCGAGGTGCAGGTGGTGCGCCTGGACGAGGATCTGCGCGACTCGCCCCAGCTCATCAAGCTGGACCTGCAGGGCTACGAACTGGAGGCCCTGCGCGGCGCGGAGGGCCTCCTGGGCGGAGTGCGGGGGGTGCTGTGCGAGGTTTCCTTCGCGGGGATGTACAAGGGCCAGCCCCTGGCGGGCGAGCTCATGGACTGGATGGAGGGCCGGGGCTTCAGGGTGCGGGGGCTCTACCGCCCCTGGTTCGACGAGGATGGGAACCTGAGCGCGGCCGACGCCCTGTTCGAGCGGCGCTGACCGCTCTCCAGATCAGAATGCTTTGATCATCCAGGCCCCCAGCGCCAACAGCCCCACGCCCGCCAGGCGCGCCCAGCTCACGGGGTGCTCCGGGTAGCCCACGAAGGAGTAGTGGTCCAGCACCACGGAGGCCACCAGCTGCCCCATGAGCATGAAGGCCGTCATGGAGGCGGCCCCAAGCCTGGGGCCAACCAGGATCGTGGCCGTGACGAACGCCGCGCCCATCAGCCCGCCCGTCCAGAGCCACAGCGGCGTGGAGGCCATTTCCGTAAGCGAGGGCCAGGTGTGTCTGGCCGCCAGGCTGTAGACGCCCAGGGCCAGCGTGCCCACCAGGAAGGAGATGAAGGAGGCCTGGACGGGGTCGCCCAGCACCTTGCGCAGCTGGATGTTGAGCCCGGCCTGGATGGGCACCAGGGCCCCGGCCACGAAGGCCACGAGGATGAAGGCGTTTCGCATGAGGGGCTCCCGATTGGGGTTCCAAGGGGAGGAACTCCCCTTGGCCGCCGGAGGCTCTCGCAGCACCAGCCTACCGGCTATGAAATGACGCCTCCGGCGGGCAAAGAGGGCTCCGCCCTCTCTGCACTCTCCCGCCAAAGGAACTTCGTTCCTTTGGAATCCTTCACGGCTTCGCGATCATGGCGGAAGCCATTGGCAGCCCGGGAGGCTAGGCTCTAGCTGGCGGCCAGCAGCCGCCTGAAATCGGTGAAATCGACCTTCAGCGCGCCCAGCTCCTTGATGAGGGCGGCCAGGAACACGCCCGCCGCGTCGTTCATGCGCTGGTGATGCAGCATGACGCCCAGGCGGCCGCTGGCCAGGCCCTGGCGCATTTCATCGAGCATGGCTTCGAGGGAGGCCTGGGGGTCGGGCTCCTTGCGGGTGTGCAGGTCCATGCGCACGGGGAAGTCCGGCAGGTTTTCGGGAGGGTTGGGCCCGGCCCCTACGGTGCGGGAGAGCCCCCTGAAGCCGATGGCGGGCATGGCGGCCATGGATTCGCCGTCGCAACGGTTCCAGGGCGGGCTGAACACCGGGGTGAAGCGCTGCTCCATGATCTCGCCCAGGCGCTTGAAGCCCTTGGTCAGGTCCAGGCGCTTGTCCTTGGCGGGGCGGGCCTGGCCGAACTCGCGCTTCTTCTGCCCCACGGGCTCGAAATTCATGTGCCTCCAGCCGTGCTGGCACCAGCAGAACAGTTCGTCCTCGCGGGCCTCCTTGAGCAGGGCCTGCCAGCGGCTCACCGTCAGCCAGGAGGGCACCGTGGCCATGCACAGGGGCGCGCCGCCCTCGCGGAAGATGCCCACCATTTTGGTGAAGCTGTTGCCGGGCACGGCAACGTCGTCGGCGCGGAAGAACACCTGGGCGCGTCCGCCCGGAGCCTGGGACAGGCCCAGTTCGGCGGCCTGGATCAGCCGGGTGCGGTAGTTGTCGGGGATGGCCAGCCAAATGGGAGAGACATTGTTGGAGACGATCATGGAAACCTGAGATGCCGTTGGTTAGAATGTTACAGCCGCCGTTGTCCGTGGAGGATCAACCGCGCGGCCCGCTCCGCGCCGTCCAGGCGCACCGGGCAGCCCCCTTCGGGGCGGCCCCCGCGGGCCAGGGCCTCCACGAGCCGGGCCAGGCGGGCCGGCTCCAGGTCGGCCTGCCCGAGAACGCCCAGCGCGCCCATGGACTGCAACCGCAGCGCGCGCATGGACTGCTCACGGTTCTGGGCGAAAGGCCAGACCAGCGCCGGAACCCCGGCAGCGAGGACGTTCATCGTCGTGTTGTATCCGGCCAGCGACAGGGAGACATCAGCTCCGGCCAGGAGGTCGGGGAAGTTCCCGGCGAATCGGGACACCCGGATGCCCGAGTGCGGGCAGGCATCGGCCCCTAACCGCTTATAGACCGTTTCGTCAAGGAACGGTCCGCTGAAAACCTCCAGGCGCGGTTCCGGGAAAAGCGTAAGCAACGGGTAGGCGGCCACCGCCGAGAACAGCAGCTCGGAGCCCACCTTGCCGCCACCGGCGCTGGCCACGATGAGCGTATCCCCAATGGTCAGGCCCAGTTCCGCGCGCACGCGCTCCCGGGCTCCGGGGGTGGGCCGCTCCACCACGAACCCGGTGTATTCAACCGGAATGGTAATCTCACGGGCGCGGGGGAAGGTCTCCTCCAGGGGGAAGAGCGCCGGGTCGGAGTGCACCAGCAAGCCGTCGAAGAATTCCTCGAGCCGCTTGAGCACGCGGGCCTGGTACTTCCCGGGGTCGGCCTTCTCCACCAGGATGTCGCGCAGGCTGCACAGCACCCGGGGCCTGCCGAAGGCGCCTTCCCGGATGGCCTGCAGCGCCGGGACCAGCTCGAATTCGAAGGCCCGCCTGCCGAAGGGATAGAGCTCCACCACGAAGGCGTCCGGGCGCTCGCGCTCCAGGATGGCCAGCAGCCGCTCGCGGCGCTCCGACTTGACGGCCTCGGGGTCGCCCTGGGCCAGCATCTGCGAGAATTCCTCGTCCATGCTGAGCACGGGCAGCCGCTCGTGCACAACATGCGGGCCGAGCCCGGCGGGCACGTCCGGCCCGCCCGTGACGAAGACGACGCGGTGCGGGGCCAGGGCCCGCACGATGGCCAGGCTGCGCATGTAGTGCCCCAGGCCGAGCACGTGCTGGCAGTAGAAGACGATGTTCATAGCGGCAGGTTCATGGCCTCGATGGCCAGGCAGCCGCCCTCGGCGCGCAGCAGGTGCAGGGCGCGCGGGGCGAGGATTTTGGGCTCCGTGGGCAGGTAGTCCCGCCCGAGCAGGGCGTAGAGAACGGCGCGGACCACGCCCTCGTGGGTCACGGCCAGGATGGACCGGCCCTCGTGCGCGCGGCCAAGGCGCGACAGGGCCTCCCAGGAGCGGGCCAGCACCTCGGTGCGCGCCTCCCCGCCCGGGGGGGTGAAGGCCCAGCCTGCGGCCTCCTGCGGGGCGAGCAGCCCGGCCGAGCGCAGTTCGGGCACGGTAAGCCCGGTCCAGGAGCCGAACTCCTGCTCCACGAGCCCAGGCTCCATGCGCACCGAAAGCCCGAGCCCCCGGCCGAGGGCCTCGGCGGTGAGCGCGGCGCGCCCGATGGGGCTGGAATAGAGCGCTGAAAAGCCGTAACCCGCGAGGGTTGCGGGCCAGGCGGCCACCTCGCGCGCGCCATCCTCCGTCAGCGGGGAGTCGGCCCGGCCCTGGATGCGGCGCTCCTCGTTCCAGGCGGTGCGGCCGTGGCGCACCAGGGCGATGAGCGCGCTCACGCCCTGCCCCCCGGATATCGGGCGTTACGGCGCTCCTCCACCAGCAGGCGCAGGCGCTCCTCCACCACGTCGAAGTTGCGGCGGGCGTCGTGCTTTTCACACACGTATTGCCGGGCCGCCACTCCCATGGCCTGGCACATGGCTGCGTCGTCCAGAAGGCGGGCCACCGCGCTCAGGAAGGCCTCGTCGTCGAAGGGAGGAGTCAAAAAGCCCGTCTCCCCGTGGGCGGCCACCTCGGGGATGCCGCCGTTGTCGAAGGCCACCACGGGCAACCCGGCGGCCTGGGCCTCCAGGTAGACCATGCCCAGGCTCTCCCGGATGCCGGGGAAGACGAACAGGTCCGCTGCGCTGTAGATCCGGCCCAGTTCGCCGCGCGGCACCTGCCCCACGAAGGCCGAGCGGCCGGGCAGATGCTCCCGGGCCAGGGCCTCCATTTCGGGGCGGGTCTCACCGTCGCCCGCCAAGAGCAGCAGAAAATCCCGCTCCAGGCGGCCCAAGCGGGTGATGAGGTAGCGCAGGCCCTGGGCCTTCACGTCGTCGCGCATCATGGCCACGCAGGCGATCACGGGCCTGCCGCCCGCGCCCAGGCTTTCCCTCAGCGCAGCGCCCGCGCCCGGGTCGCGCCGGAAGGCCTCGGGGTCGATGCCGGGGGCCACGTAGACGATCTTCTCCTCGGGCAGCAGGCGGCGCAGGTTCTCCACGTCCAGCCTGCGGTTGGAGAACACCACGTCAGCGGCCAGCAGGGAGCGGCGGTTGAGCTCGAAGCCAAGGCGTGTGGTGAGATTCTTGCGCCGCTTGGTGGAATAGATTCCCTGGAACACGGCGTAGGGAACGCCCATGCGCCGGGCGGCCCACGGCCCGATCACGTCGGGGGATTTGTAATAGGCGTGGTGCGTCAGCCAGACGTCCGCGTGTGTTTTACCCGCGCGCCAGGCCTCCCAGAACGCCCGGGGCCACAGCCAGGGGCGCTCCGCCAGGTGGCGGGCCCGGAAGCGGCTGGCGACCTCGACCGTGTGGCCCTTGGCGCGCAGGTGCGCGGTCAGGCCCAGCGCCGTGGTCTGGTCGCCGGAGGGCCGGGGGTGGTCCAGGGGCTTGAACGGGGAATAGAAGGCGGCCTTCATGACATGGCTGCGCGGAAGATCGCGGCCAGCTCGCCCACGAGCCTGCGGTTGTCGAAATTTTCGCGCACGCGCTCCAGCGCGGCGGGGATCACTATGGCCCGCAGCGCCTCGTCGGTGAGCAGGCGCTCGGCCGCATCGGCCAGGGCCAGGTGGTCCCCGGGGGGGACCAGCAGCCCGTGCTCGCCGTCCACGATCAGCTCCGGGATGGCCGAGACGGCGGTTGCCGCCACGGGCAGGCCCATGGCCATGGCCTCCACCAGCACGTTGGGGATGCCGTCGCGGTCCCCGTTGCCGCTGACCTCGCAGCCCAGCAGGAACAGGTCCGCCCGGCTCATGCGCGCAACCACCACCTCGTGGGCCTGCACGCCAAGCCAGTCGATCGCATCGCTGATCCCCAACTCCCCGGCCAGGGACTGGAGGGCCTCTCTCTCCTCGCCGGTGCCGATGATGGTGTGGCGCACGGGGTGGCCGCGCCTCACCAGCTCCGCCACGGCGCGCAGCACCGTGGGCAGGCCTTTTTTCGGCGTCAGCCGGGCCACGGTGAGTATCTCGAAGGCCTCGCCGCTTTTGTGCCTATGCGCCACGGGCGAGAACAGGCGCACGTCGATGCCGTGGTAGACCCGGTGGATGGGCGTGCCGTTCGGATTGAGCTTCGCCAGGTAGTCCTTGTTGTAGCCGGTGCAGGTGGCCACGAAGCGCGCCCCGGCGATCTTCTCGGTGAGGCGGGCCGGGTCCTGGGTGTAGATGTCCTTGGCGTGGGCGGTGAAGCTGTAGGGCAGCCCCGTAAGCAGAGACGTGAAAACGGCCACCGAGGTGGGCGAGTGCGCGAAGTGCGCGTGCAGGTGCGTGACCCCGGAGCCGGGCAGCACCCGCGCGGCCAGATACCCGGCCTGGAGCAGGTGCTTGGCCGTGGTGGCCTTGCGGGTGCGGACGATGCGCCTGAGCATCTCCGCCAGGCCCCTGGCGTAGCGCGCGGGCGAGCGCAGGGCGCAGAGCAGGTTGGCGGCCAGGAGCCTGCCCGCGTTGCCCTGGATGGTCTCGGGCAGGTAGTGCCTGGGGGCCTTGATGCGCTTGACCGACTCGTGCGTGAAGTCCTCGCGGGGGTGGCGCATGGAGAGGATGCGGATGTCGAAGCCCTGGGCCTCCAGCAGCTCGATCTCGTTGGATATGAACGTCTCGGAAATGCGCGGATAGCCTTTGAGGATCATCCCCAGAACGGGGCGCTTCATGGATGCAGCCCCCTGAACTCGGCCAGACGGGAGGAGATGGCCTCCAGCCCGGTGAACGTGAAGCCCTCGATGCCCCGGCAGCAGGACTGGGGGTTGGCGATGAGCGCGCCCACCTTCTGGCCCAGGTTCTCCGGGGTCAGGTCGGCCCAGGGCAGGAAGTCGATGAGCCCGTGGCTCTTGAACACCTCGGCCCGGATGCGTTGCTCCAGCCGGGGCTCCTCGCGGGGGACGACCAGGGAGGGCTTGCGCAGGGAAAGTATTTCGCAGGTGGTGTTGTAGCCGCCCATGGAGACCACCACGTCGGCCAGGCCCATGAGCGCCTCCATGCGCCTGTGGAAGTGGTAGAAGTGCGCCTTGAGCTTCTTGGCCCGGCGGTGCACCTCCTCGCGCATGGGCTTGGGCATGAACGGCCCCGAGACCAGGATGGAGCGGAAGGGCGGGTTCTCCATGTTTTCGAGCATGCTCAGGTAGGCGTCCATGAGGGGGTAGCCGTCGCCGCCGCCGCCCGTGGTCACAAGCACCAGGCGCTCCTTCTGGTGCAGGTGCTCCTCCTGGCGCATCTCCAGCATCTTGCCCCGCTTGGGCAGGGCCCGGGGGATGTAGCCCGTGAAGAACATCTTGGCGCCAACGGCCTCGGGGATCTCGTATTCCGCGATGGGGTCGTAGTAGTCGCGGTTTCCGTAGACCCATATCTCGGAGTAGAAGCGGTCCAGCACGTCGTAGATGCCCTTGTCGCGCCAGTCCTTCCTGGTGGACTCGGCGTCGTCCATGATGTCCCGCAGGCCCAGGATGGTGCGGCATTGCGGCAGGCGGCGCTTGAGCCACTTGAGCGTGGGCAGCACCTCCTTCTTGAGGCCCAGGGGGGCCTTGTCCACTATGAAGAGGTGCGGCTGGAAGGCCTTGGCCGTGGCAACGATGATGTTGCGCCGGATGTTCAGGGCGTGGGCCGCGCTCATGCGAACGGAAAGAGGCAGGTATTCGTCGTTGGTCTTCTTGATCATCCCAGGGATGCGCACGAAGTCCACCCCTTCGGGGAAGTCGAACCGGCCCACCAGGGGCGACCCGGTGAGGATGAGCACGTTGACGCCCGTGCGCCGCAGGTGGCTCGCTATGGCCATGGTCCTGCGGATGTGCCCGAGCCCGTAGGTGTCGTGGGAGTACATCAGTATGTTGAAGGTCGTGGGCGCCGCCATGCGAGGCTGGATACCCCAAAACCAGGCCGCTGCAAACCCTGGCGAACCTTCCGCGATTTTCGGGGGCAATCTTGCATGCGAAGCCCATGTGGGCTATCGGAAATGAACGGAGAACCGCAATAGGCTGAAAGCAGGAGAACTATGGGCACGGTCTACATCGAGGACTTGCAACCCGGCATGGTGCTGGCGTCCGACGCGCGCAGCCGCCAGGGCCGCCTTTTGTTCTCCGAGGGCATCGGGCTCGACGAGCTTTCCATCCAGACGCTCAAGTTCTGGGGGGTCACCGAGGTCGCCATCCAGGGCCAGAGCCAGGCCGAGCTGGACCGCAAGCGCCTTGAGCTGCTCGGCCCCGAGCGCGCCCAGGCCTATACCCGCGAGGCCGCGCAGCGCCTGCGCCTGAGCGGCACGGCCCACCCGGCGGCCGAGGAACTGGCCCGCGTGGCCGTGATCCAGATGATCCAGTCCGGCCATGCGCCGCAGGGCTCCTTCAGCGCCCCCAGGCCCACCCCACCGGTGGCGGCGGCCCGCACCCCCGACCCGCGCAAGCGCCCGAGCATCGCCAAGCTCACCAGCGGCGCCGGCAAGCTGGCCACCCTGCCCCAGGTGGTCATCCAGACCCTGGAGGCGCTCAAGAACCCCAACGTCTCCTACGGCTACGTGGCCTCCATCATCGGCAAGGACACCGCCCTCTCCGCGAAGCTGCTCAAGCTGGTCAACTCCGCGCTCTACAGCTTCCCCGAGCCCGTGGAGACCATCGACCGCGCCGTGACCGTGGTGGGGGCCAACCGCCTGACCAGCCTGGCCCTGGGCGTCTCCATGATAAGCTACTTCTCCGACATTCCCCGCGACATCCTGGACATGCGCTCCTTCTGGAAGCACTGCCTCTCCTGCGGGGTGCTGGCCCGCCTGCTGGCCGTGACCGCGGGCCACCCCAACGAGGAGCGCTGCTTCGTGGCCGGGCTCCTGCACGACGTGGGCCGCCTGATAATGCTCAAGAACCACCCGGCCCTCGTGGCCCAGGCCATCGCCCTGGCCGAAGAGGAGGACATCTCCCTGGCCGAAGCCGAACGCGAGGCCTGGGGGTTCGACCACGCCGCGCTCGGCTCCAGGCTGCTGCAGGCCTGGCGCTTCCCCCCGGCCCTGGAGCACGCCGTGGCGGACCACCACGCCTACGACCCGCGCACCAGCAGCCAGGACGCCGCCCTGGTGCACCTGGCCGACCTGATGGCCCACACCCTGCACATGGGCGCAAGCGGCGCTCCGGCCGCCCCGCCCCTGATCCCCGAAGCCTGGGAGCAGATGAACATCCCGCTCTCGGCGCTCGGCGCGGCGGCAGCCCAAGGCGAGCGCCAACTCGACGACATCGGGCACATCCTGCTCGACGAACATGGCTAGCCAGGCCGAGAGCAGACCCCGCAGGGCCAGCCCCAAACAACGCCTCGAAGCCATGGAGCAGGCATATTGCCTGACCATGGAAGCCCTTGAGCTCGCCACGGCCATGGGCGTCGGGGCCACACCCCGCTCCATGCACAACCCGGCCCAGGTCCTGGCCGACTCCGCCCAGCGCGTCAGGGGCCTGGTGCCCATGAAGGCGCTTGCCTACTACCTCATCCGCGAACCCGGCGGCGGCTTCAACCTGGCCAAGTGCTGGCCGCCCTCGCGCAGGCGCTTCTTCGAGCGGGAGATGGCCCACCTGGCCGAAACCGGGTCCGCGCCCTGGGCCCTGCACCGCGATGGGCCCGTGTTCACCACGCCCAAGTCCGGCAAGGGCGAGCTCTTCGTGCACACCCTGAGCACGCCTTCGCGCATCCGGGGCATCCTCCTGGGCCTGCTGGACCAGGAGGTGAAGACCATCCAGGACGCCCCGCTCAAGCTGGTGACCATCGTGCTGCGCAACACAGCCGCCCTGCTGGAGAGCGTGGAGCTTTACAGCCTGTGGCGCTCCGCCAACGCCCAACTCAAGGACCGCGTGCGCGACCTGGAGCGCTCCCGGCGGAGCCTGCGCCGAGAAATCGAGCGCCGCCGCGCCGTGGAGGAGCAGCTCAAGCACCAGACCCTGCACGACGCCCTCACCGGCCTGCCCAACCGCACCCTCATTCGCGACCGCATCATGCAGGCCATCCGCCGCGGCATGCGCCGGAACCGCAACCAGGAGAACGCCGCCTTCTGCGTCGCCTTCATGGATCTGGACCGCTTCAAACTCGTCAACGACCATCTGGGCCACGCCGCGGGCGACGCCCTTCTTGTGGAGACGGGCAGGCGCGTGCAGGAGGGCCTGCGCGAGCTGGACACCGTGGCCCGCATCGGAGGCGACGAGTTCGTCATCCTCCTGGAGGACCTCACCAGCCCCGGCGAGGCCGTGCGCATCATCAAGCGGGTGCGCGCCAACCTGGGCGAATCGCTGGACCTGGAGGGCTTCTCCCTGGGCATCAGCGCCAGCTTCGGGCTGGCCTTCGGCCCCAGCTCCCTGAGCACCCCTGAGGAGCTCATCGAGCAGGCCGACGTGGCCATGCAGGCCGCCAAGCAGGCCGGGCGGGACCGCATCCGCGTGTACTGCAAGGCGCTTCGCGCCCTGGAGCGATCCAGAACCACCCACGTGGCCCGGCTGCGCAGCGCACTGCACGCGGGCCGCACCACCGCGCTGTTCGTGCCAACCTTCGCGGCGCAGGGGCCGAACCTTACAGGGTTCGAGGCCGTGCCCGCCTGGGACGACGGCCAGGGCGGCTTCATCTACGGCAAGCAGTTGTGGAACCTGGCCAAGCACTCCAGCCTGGAGTGGGAGCTGTGGGAGCGCACGCTCTCGGAAGGCCTGGCCCAACTGGCCACCTGGCGGGAGGAATCAGGTTGCGGCGGCCTGGCCCTGACCATGCACCTGGGGCGGTCCCTGGTGCCCCGCTCCGGCATACCCGACGCAGTGGAGGAGACGTTGCAGAACCTGGGGCTCCCCGGCAGCGCCCTGCGCCTGGAGGTGCCCGAGCACAGCCTGCTCGAATCCACCGAGCGGCTCACGGAGCAGCTCAGGCGGTTGAAGAAGTTCGGGGTCAGGCTCTGCGTGGGGGACTTCGGGGAGCGCTTCTTCAGCTTCCTGGGCCAGCACCCGGAGCTCATCGACAGCATGCGCATCGACCCCTGTGTCGAGGACGCCGCCTCCCCCGAGGCCGACCAAGAGGTCAAGGCGGCCTGCCTGCGAAAGGTGGCCGACTCCCTGGGCCTGGAGGCGCAGGAGCACACCCTGAGCAGGGAGGCCGTTCTCGGCCCGCAGGGGCCGCTTGGCCAAGGGGCGCTGGACGGCTCGCTCAGGCCGCTCACCGCCCAGGAGGCGCTGGAGATGGTGCGGCGGGTCCGCTCGCGCGGGAGCCATGGCTACGCCGGGTTCTAGCACTCACGGGTGAAGCGCCTTCACCCGCTTTCACAACAGAAATTCACCGATTTTACGTGGTGCGCTCCAGCGCCGGAAGCACCGGCTGCACGGTGCCTTTACGGGCGTGGTGGTGTCAGGCGGGGGGGGGAGACTCAGCCGGTCAGGCATCGGAAACAGCTGGCGCGTTACGGTTCTCGCGTGGTTCGCTTGATAAAACGACCGCCCTCGTGAACTGCTGGCACGCGCACTTCACATCGCACGCTCCGCTCACCCGGATATCGGAACATGATGCGGTCAGGGGTGGAGGCCCGGAAGCAAAGAGGCCGCCCGGCGGAGCCTAGCGGACTTCCATGCCCTGCTGGCGGTATTCCGAGAGCTTGTTGCGCAGGGTGCGCACGGAGATGCCCAGCAGCAGGGCCGCCTGGGTCCTGTTGCCCGCGGTCTGGTCCAGGCTTTTGAGGATCATCTCCCGCTCCAGCACGTCCAGGGGCACGATGCCCGGGGGCATGCCCCTTCCCCCGTCGTCCGGCAGGGAGGCGGCGGGCTCCATCAGGGAGGTCACCCGCTCCATGGTCACGGGCGGCTCCTCGGCCAGGGGGAAGTCGTCCCCTTCGAGCAGGAAGTGCACCTTTTCGATGGGGCCGTTGCCGGCCAGCAGCACCGCGCGCTCCATCAGGTTCTGCAGCTCGCGCACGTTGCCGGGCCACTCGTAGGCAAGCAGCCAGTCCCGCGCCTCGTGCGAGAAGGCCAGGCGCGGCAGGCCGTAGGCCTTGCAGTTCTTGTCCACGAAGAAGGCGGCCAGGGCCAGGATGTCCTCCCCGCGCTCGCGCAGGGGCGGCAGCTTCAGCGGAATGACGTTGAGCCGGTAGTAGAGGTCCTGCCGGAACTTGCCTTCCTCCACGTACTGCTCCAGGCGGCGGTTGGTGGTGGCCAGCACGCGCACGTCCACGCGCACGGTCTCGGTGCCGCCCACGCGGTCGAACTCGCCCTCCTGCAGCACGCGCAGCAGCTTGGCCTGCAGGGCCAGCTCCATCTCGGAAATCTCGTCGAGCAGGATGGTGCCCCCGGCGGCCAGCTCGAACTTGCCCAGCTTCTTGGCGATGGCCCCGGTGAAGGCCCCCTTCTCGTGGCCGAAGAGCTCGCTCTCCAGCAGGTGCTCGGGCAGGGCCGCGCAGTTGAGCGCCACGAAGGGCTTGCCCGCCCGGTCGGAGTGGGCGTGCAGGAAGCGGGCGAACATCTCCTTGCCGGTGCCGGACTCGCCGGAAATGAGCACCGTGGCCTTGGAGCGCGCCACCTGCCGGGCCAGGGCCAGCACGCGCAGCACGGCCGGGTGGCCGCCGATGATGGCGAAGCGCTCCCCCACCACACCGGGCGATGCGGCCCGGGCGGGCGCGGGCTGCGCAGGCGGAGGGCTCGCCGTATGGGCCTGGGGCATGCCCTGCTGGACCTGCGACATGGCGGCGGCGGCCGCCAGGGGAGCCTGGGCCTGAACCGCCGTATCGGCGGCGTCCTCCACGCAGGTCTCCACGCCGGGGAGCACGGCCAGGATCTTCTCCCAGAGCAGGGGCTCCAGCCAGTAGTCGCGGGCGCCCTGCTCCATGAAGGCCTGGGCCTCCTGGGCGGTGCCCCGGTCGGAGAAGACGATCACGGGGGGGAATTCGTCCGCGTCGCGCCCGGCGGCCAGCAGCGCCCCCGCGTTGTAGGCCCCGCCGATCTTGGCCTGGCTGAACACCAGGCACGGGCCGGACTTGCGGATGAAGGCCAGCGCGCCGGAGAGCGTGTCCGCAATGCCCGCCTCCATTCCGGCATCCTTGAAATGCCCGAACAGCGGAGTGATGGTGTGGGCTTGGGCCACGAAGAGTATCGTCTTTCCCGGCATGAAAGCCTCTTATCCGCAAGTCAAACGCATTTCAACGCGTACCGTGTGCTTTTTGGCTTGATTTTTCACTATTTATCACCCAGCCGCCCGGGAGCTCCCGGCAGGGGCCGACAGGCGGCTTGCGCAGGCCCCGATCCGGGCATATTTTGACATTTTCCGCAACCTGCACGATCATGCCCGAGAGGTGACTCCCATGAAGATCGAGACGCGCTACGGAGTCCTGAACTCCGTGACCCATATTGAGACCGACGCGCAGGGGGCCGTGATCTCCTGCGTTCCCGAAGGCCCCAACACCCTGGACACTCCCTGGGGCAGGCTCACGCCCCAGCACTCCACGGACGACATGCGCCGCCCCAAGGTGGAGCCCCTGCTGTTCTACCCCGACGGCACCCTGCGCGGCGTCGCCCTGGAGACCCGCACGCCCGTGGCCACGCCCCTGGGCGAGATCCTGGCCGAGATGCTCAACTTCTACCCCGACGGCAGCCTGCGCCGCGTCTTCCCGCTCAACGGCAAGCTCTCCGGCTACTGGACCGAGAAGGAGGAGGCCGCCCTGTGCGAGCCCCTGACCCTCCAGACCCCGGCGGGCGAGATCACCGCGCGCATGGTGGGCGTGCAGTTCCACCCCGGCGGGCAGCTGCGCAGCGTGACGCTCTGGCCCGGCGAGGCGGTGGAGATCGACACCCCTGTCGGCCGCCAGCGCGTCCGGGTGGGCATCGCCTTCCACCCCGGCGGGCAGCTGCGCTCCTTCGAGCCGGAGAAGATGCTCGGCGTGCCCACGCCCATCGGCAGGATCGAGGCCTTCGATCCCGACGCCCTGGGCATCCACGGGGACTGCAACTCGCTGTGCTTCGCCCCCGACGGTTCCGTCGAATCCATCGCCGCCCCCATGAACACCGTGCAGGTGACCCTGCCCGACGGCTCCACCAGGACTTTCGCCCCGGACCGCACCCCCAGCCTCTGCGACGAGCGCGTTCAGGAGACCGTGCCCTTGCGGATTTCCTTCCCGCCGGGCAAGGTGGCCTTCGGAACCGACCTCGTCGAGGAGTTCCCGATGCAGGGCCACGAATTCAAGGTGGGCAGGCTGCTCATGGATATCCTCGGCCCCATCAGCTACAACTGCGGCATGTGACCGTCCGCTCAACCTACAGGAGGCCCCAGCACCATGCAGTCCCCCGAGATCTTCAAGAATGTCGACGCCAAGGCCCTGGCCAACGTCTTCTTCCAGGGCAAGGTCGTCAGCCACTCCATCACCGACGCAAACGGCGTGCGCCGCTCCCTGGGCGTGTGCCAGTCCGGCAGCTACACCTTCACCACCGGCGACCCCGAGATCATGGAGATCATCGCGGGCAGCGTCCGGGCCAAGGTTGACGGCGAGGACGAATGGGGCACCTACGGCCCCGGGCAGTCCTTCTCCATCCCGGCCAACACCTCCTTCGAGATGGTGGTCGAGGAAGGACTGGCCCAGTACGTCTGCATCTTCGGCTAGCGCCGTACCGCCCCGGCGGATGCGAACCAACCATCCCGGGTTTTCCCCGGAGACAGCGGAGGCGTTTGACGTGTGCGACTTCACGTTGTCCCCGCAAGTGCGGCCGGCCCGCCCGCGTCCTTCGCGGCGCGGGCTCTGTTCGCTCTTGCTGGCCGCGCTGGCCCTGTGCGCGCTCCCGGCGCGGGGCTGGGCCTGCACGCTCTGGTCCGCCGTGGGCGACGTCCCGGGCGGCGGTTCGCTGCTGGCCAAGAACCGGGACTTCGCGCCCGACTCCTGGTCGCGCCTGGTGCTGGTGCGCCCCGACCGGGGCCTGGCCTATGTGGGGCTCTACGCCCTGGTGGACGGCAGGCAGACCCTGGTGGCGGGCATGAACGAGGCCGGGCTGGCCATCGTCAGCGCCACGGCAGGGAGCGTCCCCAAGGATCAGCGCAAGGTTCCCTCCGGGGTGAAGGCCCTGACCGCCCGGCTGCTGAACGGCTGCGGGTCCGTGGGCGAGGCCCTGGCCAACCGGGAATGGTTCGGGGAGCACGCCCCCGTTATCTACATGCTGGCCGACTCCACCAAGACGGCCTGGGTGGAGGTGGCCCCGGAAGGGGCCGTGGCCGTGCGGGAGAACGTTCCCACGGGCCGGGGGCCCGCCATGCGCGGCGGCACGCTCATCCACACCAACCACTTCCTGGCCCCGGAGCTGGCCTCGGCCAACGTCACGGTGGGCCGCAGCAGCACGGCCCGGCTGGAAGGCATCAAGGCCATGCTGGCCCGCTCCAAGAGCCACAGCCTTGAGGAGTTCGAGCGCCTGGGCATGGACACCTCGCAAGGGCCTGACGACTCCGTTTTCCGCACCGGCTCCAAGCCCACCTCCACCCGGACCCTGGCGGCCTTCATGGCCGAGATCCCGACCGAAGGCCCGCCGCTGCTCATGGTGCGCAGTTGGGGCGACCCGCAGCGGCCCTGGATCATGCGCCTCCCCCTGAACAGAACCTTCTGGGAGCGCACGCCCCCCGGCACCAGCCAGCTCCTGGCCTCGGACCCGGCCTTCCCGGACCTGCCGCTGCCCGGCGCTCCCGCCCGGCAGTAGCCCCGCCGAGCCGGCCCACAAACGTCGAACGCCCCCGGCATGCCAGATGCCGGGGGCGTTTTCACTTTTTGGAAGATCCGGGGATCAGCCAGCCTGAGCCTCGCCCCGGGTGTGCTTCCAGGCGGCAAGCAGGCCGAAGCAGCCCGTGAGCATCATGTCCCCGCCGGGGGCGGGGTGGACGGCCTTCAGCCCGGGGATGTCCGCGCGGCGAGGCCCGATGACGTAGGTGGCCCGGAACGTGGAGGGCAGTGCGCGCACGGCGCTGCCGTGCCCGCCGGAGGAGAACACCTCCTCGTGGATGTGCTCGCCCGCACGGAAGCGCTCCAGGTGGCGCACCAGCTCATCCGGCGGAAGCATGCCCGTGTGGTGCTCGAACACGCCGAACAAGCGGCCTTGGTACACCAGCAGGCCCAGAATGTGGCTGTTGCCCATGTTCACGATCAGGGCGCCCTCCTCCTCGGAGCTGCTGCGCACCTCGGGGTCGAAGAGCGCGCCCAGGGCGGCGGCCGGCCCCGTGTCCATCACGGGGCCTCCGCCTGTGGCGTCGTGCACTTCGGCCAGGCGCGTGAACTCGGCGGGGGGAACGGCGTAGAGCATGTCCTCCAGCCTGCCGGAGGTGCGCTCCAGCGCGCCCTGCCAGAGCCTGAAGCGCCCGATGCGGCTGGACTGACCGGGGTGGTGCCCATGGTCCTGCGCGCAGGCCAGCACCAGGTCCGGCGGCTCCAGCCCGGCCTGGGCCAGCAGGCCCTGCCAGAAGGCGGGGTCGTAGTCGGCCTGGTGCACGGCCACGTGCCCGGCCGGGCAGCGGTCGCTCAGGAATATGCCGTGGCGCTCCAGGGAGGGCGGGTCGTCCGTGAGGGCCAGGGCGGCACGGGGGTGGGCGCTCACGGCCAGTCCGGCGGCCAGGTGGGCCTTCACGGCCTTGAAGAAGCCGCCGCCCATGTTGCGCCCGTGCAGGTGGAGGGGCGCCCCACGCTTGGTGAGCTCCGCTATGCGGGCCGCCACCATGCGGGCCGGGGCGGGCAGCACGAACTTGGGGCAGTTCTCCAGGGGGATGCCGGGCCGGTAGAGCAGCGCGTCCTGAGTGCCGCTGCCGATATCCAGGCAGAGGATCGAATTCATGGGGCCTTCCTGTGCTGGCCGGGCAGGTCCAGGGCGGGCTCCAGCCCGCGCATCACCCGGCGAACGAGCACGAACTCCGGGTCAGGAAAGCGCGTCAGGAGCCTGTTGGAGGCGTCGCGCACCTCCAGCGCGGAGAGCACCGGCCTGAAGGATGCGCCGTCCGGCGAGACCTCGAACTCGGCCACGTAGAGCACCGCCGCCGCGCTGGAGCCCACGCCCAATCTGGCCGCCGCGGCGGGGACTTCAAGCACGGCCGTGACACCCACCAGCCTGCTCCCGGCCGCGCCGCGCGCCAGCCACTTGGGCTCGCCCGAGAACCAACGGTAGGCGGCGAAGGCCTTGCCCAACGTCAAATCGGCGTCAAGCGCCGGAAAAGTGCCGTTGACCACCGCCGCCAGGGCCGGGTCCTGCCCGGGCTCGGCCTGGGCCTGCCTGCCCGCCAGCGGGACATCGCTCCCGATGTCCGGGGCGGAAGGCTTGAGCAACACGGCTCCGGCGATGAGCAGGGCGATCAGCGCCCCGGCCGCCCAGAGCAGTTTGTCACGCGCGAGCAGCCGGAGCATGGCCGCCTACTCCACCGGGCAGGGCAGGTTCTTGAACACGTAGCCGATCTCGCCGGTGTGCCTGGCGGCGTCGTAATAGAGCATGATGTCCACGTTCCTGCCCGTTATCATGCTGGTTCCGCCGCTCTGGGGGGTGGGCTTGCCGTGGCGGGCGGTCAGCTCCTTCACGATCGTGTCGAAGCCCTCCTGCCCGTCCACCTCCATGTCCACGGTGAAGAGGTAGTGGTACATGAACAGGTAGCTCAGGGACTTGAGCGGCACGCCGCAGAGGTGCTTGTCGTCGCCGGCGCGGGTGCAGCGCAGGCCTTCCTCCGAGTCCATCTCGCAGGCGAAGGTGTTGCCGGGGTTGAAGCGCTTGCCGAAGGGGATCCCCCGGAAGTCCTTGGGTTCGTCGCGCATGGCGGCCTGGGCGGGCAGGGCCAGGGCGGCCGCCAGAATCAGGGCCAGGACCGATGCGATGGCTCGTCTCATTGGATGTTCTCCTGCGTCCATTCGGAGGTGAAGTCCCCGGGGTTCTCCAGCCTGTAGCCCAGGGACTCTATCTCCCGGCGGACCTGCCGGTCGTCGTCCCCGCCGTCCAGGCGCAGCACGACCATGCTGCGGTCCCCGTGGCGGAAGACGCTGGTGGAAATGATGTTCACGTTGCGCCTGCAGGCCACTCCCGCGACCTCGTGCAGCACGCCGGGCCTATCCTCGGCTTCGAACACGAGACGGCAGCCGCCCTTGGCCCCGCCCATGTCGTCCACGAGCACCTCGAGCATGACCTCGTGATTGAGGTAGCCGAGCATCTCGCCTTTTGCGTCCACCACCGCGAGCGCGGCCAGGCCGCTGTCGTGCATGATGCGCGCGGCGGCCTCGATCTCGGTCTCGGGGAGCACGGGCATGATGTTCTTGCGCATGGCCATGGCCACGGTGAGCCGACGGGCCTGGAAGCTGTCCTCGACGATGCGCGCCCCGGCGGGCTGGGCCGGGAGCGCGGCGCTGACTTCCTCGCGGCGCAGATACCCCACCAGGCGGCCTTCGTCGATGGCGAGCACCACCCAAATGCGCTCGCGTTCAAACATTCTGGCCGCCTCGGAAAGGGCAGCCTGCGAGCTGATCGTTCTGAAATCCTTACGCATCTTAAGGCCGGCAAACATGAAGATCCTCCGGGATCGCACAAGGCGCTCAAAAACCGTGAAGCCCCGTGCAGGGGCGTCAGGTGCGGGCGCATTCTGGAGGCAATGCGGGGGAAGGTCAAGGGTGAGGGGATGATGCGGCCCCCGCCCGGGTGGGAGGGGGCTCAGGCCAGCCAGGTGAGGGAGTAGATGCGGGCGTAGACCCTGGTCATTCTACGGGCCTTGACGCGGCCCAGCCCCAGGTCGCGCAGGCGGCAATAGACGTGTGCGGGATTAAGTATGTGTTGCAGGTAGTTGCGCAGCTTCACGGCTTTCATGGCTGCCTCCGTCGATCACCCGGGCTTGCCCCGGAAATGCATGCGGCGTGCCGGGGTTCCTCCCCGGCTGCCGCCCGTTCCTGCCGGTCTTATCGGAGTCTCCGGCGTTTCCCTTTATGCCTTCCCGCCGCCGGGCGGGTTCGTGGTGAACCCGCCCGGCAGTGGTTTTGGGCGTTAGTTGGTCTTGATTGCCTTGTCGGCGGGGACTGCGCTCACCGTCTTGGCGGTTTCGGCCTTGGCTTCGGGGGCCTTGGCAGGCGCGGCCTTGGGGGCCTTGGTCTCCATGGTCTTGGCGGTCTTGGCCTTCTCGGCCTTCACCGGGGCGGCCGTGGTCTCCTTGACCTCGGGGGCCTTCACCGGCTCCGCCTTGACGGTCTTGACCTCCAGAGCCTTGACGGCCGGAGTCTCGGCCTTGGTCTCCACGGCCTTGGTGGTTTCGGTCTTCGCCGGGGCCTTGTCGGGCGTGGCGGCCTTGGTCTCCACAGGAAGCGCGGCCTTCTTCTCCGCAGCGGTCGCGGGCTTGACGTCCACGGTCTTCTTGGCCTCCACGGAGGCCTCCTGCTTCACCGTCTTGGACGCATCGGCAGGCGCAGCGGCGTCGTTTGCGGCGAAAACAACAGGGGCGCTCAGCAACATGGCACAGGCAACACTGCAAGCAAGAATGCGTTTCATGACTCAGACTCCAGATTGTAGACTGTTATTAAGTTCGCCGCCGCTCACTATGAGCCGCAATCACGAACGCACAGCATAAAGCATCAACCGTGCCAAACTCAAAACTCCCGCGAACAGGCCATTTTGGCCGATGTTTTTTCCAGGCGAATACGAAAGTACGTTTTTTTCACTTTCATGAACCACGCCGATTACGTTTTTTACACTCGCATGCACCGGGAGTCTGGTGGGGGATGGGGTGCGCGGCGGCCCCAGCGGGGAGAATGACCCCACGTGGGCCAGGCGGACCGCCTCGCCGCGAAAATACGAGGTCCGGGAAGGGAACAGGCGCATCTGCCAGGCGTGCCGGGCCAAGGGCGCGTGCACCCGACTCCGGCCGTCGGACTGGAAGCCGAGCCATCCTCCACACCAGCCAAATCCCCGGAAAGCGCGCCCCATCGCCAAGCCCTTTCAGCCTGGAAGCGGAGCGCCGCCACGCGGTCCAACGAGATCCGTCTTTCATTTCCCGGGAACGGCTTGAACTCGCGAAGCAGCAAAATCCCGGGTGGTTGTTGTAATCAACTGAATATCCGGGTATGGATCAAACTGTTATCATCAGCAAAGTTTCCAATTGGTTAGTCAGCTTCCAAGCACACCGCCGCGCCGGCGGCGGCCAGAGGTACTGTCGATGATCTGTGCAACCAGGGCATCCCTTGCGACCACCTGTATGTATCTCCGCAATATTTGCCTGATCCTGTGCGTCGCCGCGACGTGCGGATGCGCCTCCCTGCCTGACGCCAACAAGGTGCTGCACGCTGACGACCCTGAGGACGATGTCACGCCGATAATCAAGAAGAATCAAAAGATACTCCCGCCCAGGCAAAGCAAGGCCATCATCAGGAGCATGGAGAACAAGGTCGACGGTACGGAGATACTGCAGCGCCACATCCAGTCGATGCAGTCCATCAGCGACATCCCGCTGGAAGCCGGGAACAAGGTCACCCTGCTGATCGACGGCGAGGCCACCTACGCGGCCATGCTCAAGGCCATCGAGAACGCCAAGGACAGCATCAACTTCGAGACATTCATCCTCGACAACGACGAGATCGGCGCGACGTTCGCCTACGCCCTGATGCGCAAGGCCTCCCAAGGGGTGCAGGTCAACCTGATGTACGACAGCTACGGCTCAAGGAACACGCCTCCTGGGTTCTTCCAGCGGCTTAGGGACGCCGGAATCCTCGTGCTGGAATTCAACCCAATGAGTCCGGGGAAGGTGCATGCCGGAAGATCCTGGCAGCCGACCCACCGCGACCACCGCAAGATCCTCGTCGTGGACGGAACCGTCGCCTTCACCGGCGGGGTCAACATCAGCAACGTCTACTCCGGCACCTTCTTCAGCAACGGCAGACAAGGCGGCCCCTGGCGGGACACCCACCTGCAGATCGAGGGACCGGCCGTGTCGCAGGTCCAGAAACTGTTCCTCCAGAGTTGGGAACGCGAGGAAGGGCCGGCCCTCCCGGAGAGGAACTACTTCCCGAACATGAAACTGGCCGGGAAGACGCTTGTCAGGGTCATCGGCAGCCTGCCAGGAGAGAACAACAGACTCATCTACCTGATGTACATTTCAGCGATCGCCCATGCCAGCAACTCGATCTACATCACCACGCCGTATTTCGTGATCGACAAGCAGATGCTGCAGGCGCTCACGGAAGCGGCGAGCCGCGGCGTCGATGTAAAGATCCTCCTCCCGCACATCAGTGATTCAAAGATGACCTACTACGCCAGCAGGCATTACTATCAACGTTTGCTTGAAGCCGGCGTCCAGTTGTTCGAGCGCCGCGACAGGATGCTCCATGCCAAGACGGCCGTCTTCGACAACGTCCTGTCCACCGTGGGGTCGAGCAACCTTGATACGTTGAGCCTGCTGAAGAACGATGAGGTCAATGCGATCATCCTGGGGAAGGACTTCGCTGACGCTTTGCAGGATGTCTTCGAGAAGGACCTGGGCGAGTCCGACGAGATAACCCTCGATGCATGGAAAACGAGGCCCGAGGGCGAACGCCTCAAGGAGTCCTTCTCCATCATGTTCAAACATTGGTTGTAACAGGATTCCCCGGCGGCGGTGCGCGCCCCGCCGCATCGCCCGGCCTCATGGCGCCCGGGGAGCAGCCAGCGGCCTCCGCGGGGCAGCGACCAAGCCCGCATCGACGCAAAAAAGAAGGGCGGCCATTCTGTGGTCGCCCTTTCGGAAATTCCCTGGGAAGCTGTTAGCGCCGGAGTCGGATTGCCGACATGCTCACCTACCTTCAGGTGTGGCTCTTATCAGTGCGAATTATTGCTTCCCGGTTCCAATGCGCCTCTGTGCGCTGGTATGGTAGCAACTGGTTATTTCGCTCACCCCTCCGTTACCTGTTGGAGGCTGACGGCCTCACGCTTTATATATAAGCCCGATTTCCAGGCTGTCCAGGGAGGCAACCGCCCTGCCCCCTGAAAAACCACAAAAAAGCCGCGACGCCTTGGGCGTCGCGGCCAGATGGTTTTCAGAGGTCCGGGATCAGAAGCCGCAGGCGGCGAGCAACCCGGTGAGCACCTTGTCGGAATCGAAGAACTCCTCGGCGATGCGCCTCGCGCCCGCGCGGTGGCGCGGGTAGTCGGCCAGCACGTTCTCGATGGCGGCCTTGGCGTTGTCCACGCCGTCGAAGGTCACCAGCCCCTCGCCCACGGGCAGGTAGGTGCCGAAGCCGGTATCCTCAACGATGACGGGGCGCCCGGCGGCCAGGTAGGTGGCGGAGCGGTCCGAGAACCAGCCGGATTTCAGCTGGATGTTCTGCTCCTTGGCCACTGTGAACTCGCCCTTCGAGTCGAGGATGTAGTCGTGATAGGCCCAGATGTCCTTGGAGAGCAGCAGGGCGTCGCGCACGTTCCAGCCGTGTTCAGCGAAGCGCCGGGCGTCCTCCTTCATGCCGCTCATTGTCAGGTCGAGCACCACGCCGGGGAGCGTGCCGGGCAGGTCGATGATGCGCTCGTACTTCTCGCACTTGCGCCATGAGAGCCGCTTGCCCTCGTGCACGATGTCGCGGCCCTGGGCGTCCCAACTGCCGATGGTGGTGAAGGCCTGGCCCGGGGTGTCGCGCATGGGCCACATGTCCAGCACCACGGGCACGCACAGGGGCACATAGTCGATGCCCGCGAGGTCGACGCCGGTGGAGCCGGTGGGGATGTTGCAACCCACGGTGAAGAAGACGTCGTGGCGCTTGTAGTAGTCCCTGGTCCAGTCGTCGCCCGCGATCTTGGATTGGGTGAAGATGGGGTCCGTGTCGATGATGGCCCGCACCTTCGCCTTCATGTAGGCATCGCGCAGGGGGATGACGCCGGAGACGTTCAGGAACAGGTCCGCGCTGGAGCAGAAGCTCTCGAGGTCTCCGCGCTCCATGCCCCAGAGCGTGTTCTCGAAGATGGAGTTGTAGGCCCAGCGCCCGCCCAGGCCGATGGCCTCCATGGCCTCGGCGAGAACCTTGCGCCCGTGGCTGGATTCGGCCGAGGCGTAACCCCGGTTGGGGTCGAAGGGCAGCGCCCACTCGGCCGTGTCTTCCAGGAAGATGACCTCATGCCCCAGGCGGCTGAGCCCCTTGAGCATGTGCATGAGCATCCACACCTGGCCGCCGAGGGGAAACCCGACAGCATAACCGCCGACCACCACCTTGAGTTTGCGCATCCTCTTAGGAATCCTTCTTGCTCACCGTTTTGATGCGTTGCCCGCTCTTGCGCTGGAGCTCCTGCATGATCCGGGCGCCTTCGCGCACCGTGACCACGGGGATGCCCTCGGAGTTGATCCACTGGCAGAGCGCATCGAGGTTTTCCGGGGAATAGGGCTCCCAGCCGAGCGACTCGCCCACGCCGTGGAAGCACAGCACCACCCACCCGCCGTACTGCAGGCAGTGGTCCCTGATGATGTGGCTGAGCGACTGCATAGTGTCGTGCTCGTGCACCATGAAGCGCTTGATGGCGTAGGGATCGAAGGTGGCCGGGCGGTTGTCGGAGTCGCGCCCGGTGCAGGCCCTGGCGTAGTAGTCCACGCTCATGGCCTCCACGTCGTCGGTCCAGTAGTTGTAGGGGGCGATGAAGGTGTCCACGTTGAAGCCCGCCTCGCGCAGGATCTGCCGGGACTGCTCCAGCTCGCGCTGGTAGGAGCCCGCGCGGATGTCCAGCGACTGGGCCGGCAGGGCGCGGTAGGGGTGCACGTGGAGTTCGGCGATGGTCCTGTCGTACCAGTAGGAGCCTTTGTTGGCGTCCACCTGGTCCGCGCTTTCCACCGGCGTCAGGGGCATCTCGTCCTGATAGATCCCGGAGATGAGGTCGTATTCGTACTGGGCCTGGTAGTGGTCCACCCGCTTGGCGTCCAGGTGCCAGCCCTGGATCCGCTCCTGGGCGTAGGTCCTGGGGATGGAGATGGGGCGGGTGTGGGTGAGGCTGTGGGAGGCCACTTCCCAGCCTGCCTCCTGCAGCTCCCGCACCTGGGAGATGTCCATGTAGTCGTTGTTGCCCGATGTGACCCTGCTGGCCACGATGCCCACCGTGGCAAGCTGGTTGCGCTTGCGCAGAATGGGGAAGGCTTTGGTGTAGTTGGTCACGATGCCGTCGTCGAAGGTGAAGGTCATCATTCCTTTTGGGAGACGGGACTCCGCCGCTTGGGCGGAGGGCGCGGTGATGGCGCCGGGTGCGAGGCCGGTTCCGAGCGCGGCGGTCAGCCCGGCGAGCGCACCGAGGAATTTACGTCGTTGCATGGTCCAATACTCCGTTGCGGTACCCGCTGCCGCCCCAGGAACTCGGGGACGGCGCAGGCTCGCCGCTTCATATGCAAATGCCGGACCAGGTTGGACCCGATACAGCCTTGGGCGACGTCCGAGGTGTCTTCCCCGGACGTCCGATACAACAAAATGGTCCTGAAATCAATGCGAGCGGCCAACCAGCTTACATCACTGTGCTTTTGCGACCACCCAGGGCTTGCGGCCCGCAGCCGCTTGACCCCTCCAGGCAACCTGTTAGTGTCGCGCCGCCGGCTCCGGTCGGCTGCCTCACACTATCTATCTGAAATAATTTGTCATCGCGGCGAGACTCCCCGGAAGCGGCAGTCCCGTCCGCTGCTTAAGCGGGGAAACACGATGCAGCACCCCAGAATGTATCTGGCAGCGGCCCTGGCGCTCGCGGCCATCGGGCTGGCAGCCCAGGCACACGCGGAGCCCAAGCATTACCAGGTCTCGCAGCGCCACTTCGAGGAACTTGCCGACAAGGCCTCCCGAATGGCCCGTGAGGCGGACAGCACCAGCGACATCAACGCCTGCAACTACTTCACCGCCGTGGCCATGACCTACGCCGTGCGCGCCCACGCCCTGGCCCAGCTCTCAGACCTGGCCGCGCAGATCCGACAGCCAGAGGACAGATCACTGGCGCGCCAGAGGCTTGCCGAAACACAGGCCTACACCAGCCTCTACCTCGAAACCGACCTCAAGATGCTTGAGAACCTGAGCTCCAGTACGCGCAGCTCCGGCATTCGGGAGACGGGCCTGCGCCTGCTCAACGAGCTGCGGGTCTTCGCCCGCAACGTCGCGGTGCGCCCGAGGGACTAGCGCCCGTCTTTGGGACTCACAGGCCCGGTCCGCCGATCCACACGCCGAGGGCGCGGTGGTCCTTGATGCCGGATTGCAGCGGGAAATACTGTCTGGAAACCCGGACGCCCACAATCTCACCCTCTTTGGCCGCCCCCGCCGGGATGGTCAGGCTGGCGTGACGCCCGGTGGAGGCGTCCAGCACCGCCTTGGCCACAATGCGCCCCCCCGCGAGCAGTTCCACGCCCACCGGGTTGGCCGCCAGGTCCGGGTGCGGCGTCCCGACCAGATAAGTCCAGGGCCCAGGTCCGGCAAGGGGCCAAGTTGAGGCCCCGCAGCTCCAGCGCACGGTGCGCCCTTCCACCAGTTCCGGGGCTGAAAGCCCTTGCAGGCGCGCGGGCCCTGCCTGCGCGTAGCCGCCGAGGCCGTAGCGGGCGGCCGTGACCGCCTGACCGGCGTTGAAAAGGTCCGCCAGCAGCGCCAGGCACACCGCCAGCGCGGCCAGATCGCGGCCCCGGCGCGCGGTGAACTCCGCCAGCCAGCCGCCCTCCTCGTCCTCCAGGCGCAGGCAGTAGGCCAGCACGCCAAAGAAGAGCAGCCACACCGCCGGAATGTAGATCATCTCCTGGAAGAAGCCGAACAGGTGGAAGGCCCCCAGGGCCAGCAGCGCGGCCAGGCTGGCCGGGTCGGCCCGCCGCCGGTGGCGGATCAGGCACAGCCGGCCCGCCCTGAACGCCAGCAGCAGCCACAGGCCAAGCCCCAGCGCGCCCCCGCCCGCGAAAATCTGGATGTAGAGGTTGTGGGTGGCCTCGAAGGCCTCGGCGTCCGCCGGAATGGCCTTGGCCAGGGCGCTCGACTCCACGGCCATGAGCTTGTGATAGTGCCAGGCGTAGGTCTCATAGCCCATGCCCGCAAGGGGGGCCTCCTGGCCTATGAGCAGGCCGCTGCGGAACACCGTGGGGCGCGGGGTGTCCAGGAAGAGCTCCAGGCGCTGGGTTATCATGGTGGCCAGGGGGAAGTTGAGCAGCGATATCTTGGTGGCCGCCAGGAAGCCGTAGACTCCCGCCGCCACCACGCCCACCACGGCCACGCCCAGCAGAGCGCCGCGCAGCATGCGCTTGTAATGCAGGGCGAAGAGGTCGAAGCGGCCCGTGTCGGCCACGATGAGCGCCACGGCCAGCAGCCCCGAGACCAGCCAGGCCGCGCGGGCCATGGTCAGCACCATGGCGGCCAGGGCCAGGGCCAGGAGCCCGTAGAGCACGAACCTGCCCCATTTCCTGCCCAGCAGGAGCAGGAAGGGGAAGCCCACGCAGACGTACTCCGCGAACCAGCCGGGGTTGAGGAAGAGCGAGGTCAGCCTGTCGCTCATGGCGAAGGCCCGGCCCTTGGCCAGGAAGAACTCGGCCAGCCCGAAGACCAGCGCCGCCGGGATGCCGGCGGCCACGCCGCGCAGCAGCGCCGTCTGCGGCCCGGCGTCCTCCAGGCGTGAGAGAGCCCAGGCGAACAGGGTGTACACGGCCAGGCGGTCCATGGCCGCGAAGGCGTAGAAGCTGCTGTCCGCCGTGCTGTAGAACACCAGCCGCGCCCAGTCCTTTGGGCCGAAGTCGATGAACGCGCGGGCCAGCTCGCCCAGGGGCAGCGTCAGGACGCCGCAGAGCATCACGGCGGCGAAGGCCGCGGTCCAGACGCGCAACGGCCCCCAGGAAACGTTCGAGGCGGGCTGGGCCAGCAGGGCGAGCGCGAGGCAGCTCACCAGGAAGTGCAGCACCTGGGCGTGGGCCGAATAGGATTGATAGCCGAAGAAGATCAGCCCCGCGCCAAGGGCCGCCGTCAGGTATCCCGCCAAGCTCCTCCAGCGCACGCAGGCCGCGCAGGCCGCGGCCCAGAGCAGCGCGGCCAGACGCACGCGCGGCCCCATGTCCCAGAGCAGGAAGCCGGAAAGCGCCGCGTTGACGGCCAGGAAGGCCGCCGCCAGGCTGGTGGTGAAGGTGTTGCGTCGCATGGGCCAGGGGCTTTTAACGCAGGCCGTCCCAGAAATCGAGCACGGCCTGCCGCTGCGGCCCGAGCCCGTAGGCGCGGGCCGTGCGGGCGCAGTTGCCCAGCACGGCGGCCAGCTCCGGCCCGCCAGCGCGCCAGAGGTTCAGGGCCCTCTCCAGGCCCAGGGCCGCGCCCATCACGTCGTTGTCGTAGGCGAAGAATCCGTTGCCGCCCCAGGGCACGTCGTCCACGGGACACGGGGGCGGGCAGCCGCCCTCCCCGGCCTGGCGCATGTAGTCCCAGCCGCCCAGACCCGCGAAGCCCACGGGGATGGCCCCGCAGGCCATGGCCTCCAGCGGCGGCAGGGGGCAGCCCTCGGGAAACCCCGAGGCCAGGAAGACGTGACTGCGGCCCAGGGCGGCGGCCACCCCGGCCTGATCCATGCCGCCGATCTCCAGCCACTCCGGGTCCGTGTGGCCGCGCGCCTGGACCACCGCGCGGACCTGCTCGGCCAGGGCCTTGTTCTTGCGGGGCATCCAGGCAACGGTGAGCTTGCCTGGCTTGGCCTCCGGGGTGCGGAACAGCTCCAGGTCGATGCCCGGGCGCAGGATGGGGGCGTCCACCCCCAGGGCCTCGCGCATGAACCAGGCCACGGGGCGCGACACGGCCAGCAACTCCACGGGCAGGCTGCGCCAGTCCACCCCCGGGGGCAGGCCGGTGAACAGGTAGGCCCAGTTCTGCACGTAGGAGAAACAGCGCGCCTTTGCCGCGAGCCCGGGCGCCAGGCCGTTGACCCAGCCCTCGGGCACCACCCACACGTCGCCGGGGCCAACGCCGCTATCGGCCGCATCCACCTCGGGCAGGTCGGGCGCGTCGGGCCGCCAGACCGCCTTTTCGCGCAGGGCCAGGCGCACCTCGTGCCCGGCCTCGTGCAGGAAGGCCGCCATGCGGTAGATCACCGCCACGCCCCCTGCGGGCTTGCGCACGGGGGGGATGAAGAAGAATGTGGTGGAGCGTTTGGCTTGCATCTTGTTGTTACCCCGGGGTATTGACTGGACGGACCCGAACCAAACCACGACGACGAGGCCCACCATGCACGAATGCGACCGTTTCGGCCAGCCGTGGCCCAGCCTCTCCGCCGACGACACCCGCATCCCCACGCTCGGCCCCGCAAAGATCCCCAACCCGCGCAAGGGCTCCTTGTTCGTCAGCGACGACCACGGGGTCCTGCTGGACGTGGCCTACAGGCCTGGCGACACCAACCCCACCTCCCCCGTGTTCCAGCAGGGCGGGCCGCGCGCCAACATCTATTTCGACCCGCCCAAGACCAAGTGCGCGGTGGTGACTTGCGGGGGCATCTGCCCGGGCGTCAACGACGTGATCCGCTCCATCGTCATGGAGGCGCACCACGGCTACGACATCTCCGCCATCCTGGGCGTGCGCTACGGCCTGGCGGGCTTCATCCCCAAATCGAGCCCCGACGTCATGGAGCTGACCCCGGCCAACGTGGCCGACATCCACGAGTTCGGGGGCACGGTGCTCGGCTCCTCGCGCGGGCCGCAGAACCCCGAGGACGTGGTGGACGCCCTGGAGAGGCTCAACGTGGGCGTGCTCTTCATGCTGGGCGGTGTGGGCACCATGCGCGCGGCCCAGGCCATCCACGGGGTCACCACCAAGCGCGGGCTGAAGATCGCCGTGGTCTGCGTGCCCAAGACCATCGACAACGACATCCACTTCGTCAACTGCACCTTCGGCTTCGACACCGCCGTGGAGAAGGCCGTGGAGGCCATCCGCTGCGCCCACGTGGAGGCCCTGGGCGCGCCCTACGGCGTGGGCATGGTCAAGCTCATGGGGCGCGAGTCCGGCTTCATCGCAGCGGCGGCGGCCCTGGCCATCAAGGAGGTCAACTTCGTGCTGGTGCCCGAACAGCCCTTCACGCTGGAGGGGCCCGCCGGGTTCCTGCCCACCCTGGAGGCCAGGCTCAAGCGACGGGGCCACGCCGTGGTGGTTGTGGCCGAGGGCGCGGGCCAGCACCTGCTGCCCGAATCCGGGCTCACGGACGCCTCGGGCAACCGCATCCTGGGCGACATCTGCGGCCTGCTCCTCAAGGAGATGAAGCGCTACTTCAAGGACCGCCTGCCCATGTCCGTGAAATTCATCGACCCCAGCTACATCATCCGCTCCGTGCCCGCCGGGGCCTCGGACCGGGCCCACTGCAACATGCTGGGGACCATGGCCGTGCACGCGGGCATGGCCGGCAAGACCGGACTGATGGTCACGGAAATCCACGACATCCCGGCCCACGTGCCCCTGCCCCTGGTCACGGTGGAGCGAAAGCTCATGGACCTCACCTCCAACTTCTGGCAGCAGGTGCTCGACTCCACGGGCCAGAACCGCGTGGTGAACGCGCCCGGGGCCTGCGCCTGCCCGGTCTGAAAGGCGGCCCGCACTTGACAGCCGAGGGCGGGGCGTATAGCCCTTGCCCTGCCATCTCCGGCCGTTACGGAACACGGTGCGAATCCGTGGCGGTCCCGCCGCAGTAAGCGAAGACGATGCTCGCGAACCACTGTCCCCTTCGGGGATGGGAAGGGCGGGCGGAGGATGACGCGCGAGCCTGAAGACGGACGGCCGGACTTGTTTCGCGGATTGGACCTATGGCAACGGCGATCCCTTGACCCCTTACCGGGGCCAAGGGATTTTTTGTTTTCCCGAACCCGGCATCAGCCGGTATCAAAGGATAGACCATGACTTCCCGCAGCGACTTCGACGCCCTGCTCGCCCGCATCGCCCCCGTGGATTCCGCCCTGGCCGCCAAGGCCCAGGCCCATCTGGACAGCCTGACCAAGCCCCAGGGCAGCCTCGGCCGCCTGGAGGAGATGGCCCTCCGCCTGTTCTTGATCCAGGGCGGCCAAGCCCCCAAGGCCGACCCGGCCGTGATCTTCACCTGCGCGGGCGACCACGGCGTGGCCGCCGAAGGCGTGAGCCTCTTCCCGCAGGAGGTCACCCGCCAGATGGTGCTCAACTTCGTGGGCGGCGGCGCTGGCATCAACGTGCTGGCCCGCCAGGCCGGGGCGGAGCTGCGCGTGGTGGACGCCGGGTGCGCGGGCGGCGAGTTCCCCGAGCACCCCATGCTGTTGCAGGCCAAGGTCATGCAGGGCACCGCCAACATGGCCCAGGGCCCGGCCATGAGCACGGAGCAGTGCCTCCAGGCCCTGATGCTGGGCGCCTCCCTGGCGGGAAAGGCCGCCTCGGCGGGCTACCGGGTGCTGGGCACCGGGGATATGGGCATCGCCAACACCACCCCCTCCACCGCGCTCTACTGCGCCTTCCTGGGCATGGCCCCGGTGGAGGTCACCGGCCCCGGCACGGGCCTGAACGCCGAGGGCGTGGCCCGCAAGGCCCAGGTGATCGAGAAGAGCATGCAGGCGAACGCCAAGGCCCTGGCCTCGGGCGACCCCGTGGAGATTCTGGCCGCGCTGGGCGGTTGCGAAATCGCCTGCCTGGCGGGCCTGATCCTGGGCGCGGCGGCCAACCGCATGGCCGTGCTGGTGGACGGCTTCATCTCCTCCGCGGCCTTTGTGTCGGCCTGGAAGATGAACCCCGCCGTGCTGGACTACTGCTTCTTCAGCCACGCCTCGGCCGAGCCGGGCCACCAGAAGATCATGCGCCTCGTGGGCGCATCCCCCCTGCTGGACCTGGGCCTGCGCCTGGGCGAGGGCACCGGGGCGGCCCTGGCCCTGACCGTGCTGCGGGCCGGAGCGGCAATCTACAACGAAATGGCCACGTTCGCGCAGGCCGGGGTGAGCACCTCGGAAGCCTGAGCGCCAGCCCCGGCGAGGGGATGACAAACCCGGGCGAAGGCCCTATATGGAAAGGGACGGCCCCCAACGGGGATCGTCCCTTCTATCGTCCGCAATTCGAACCGGAGCCCGGACATGAACGACGGCCTGGTCCATTTCGCAACCTACGACGGCCTGGTGCACTCGCCGGACGCCATCACGGCCCACCCGGCCGGCGAATTCTTCGCCGCCCCGGCCGGGCACGTGCTCGTGCCCACCCCGCCCGCCGACCAGGTGATCCACGTTCTCCAGGAGAACATCGTGGGCCACGTGGTCAACGAAATCGTCTAGCCAGACGCCTTCCCGCCTCGGTTCCCCCCGTTTTTCCGGTTCAGCGCGCGATGCGCTCCAGCCCCACGGTCACGAAGCTCCACATGGACATGCCCCACATGCAGGCCCCCACGATCCAGACCAGCGGCTGGAAGCGGCGGTAGGGCACGGCGAAACAGGCCAGCAGGCTGCCCAGCATGCCCAGGATGGGGAAGAAGTAGCGTCCCTGGGCCTGGAAGTCGGCCGTCCAGGAGTGCCAGAAGGACTGGGCCACGGTCAGCCCGGCGAAAATCAGGAACACCCCTGCAAGCGCCCAGCGGACGAGCCTGCCTTGCCCGGCTCCGGCCGGAACGTCCGGCGTGGGGATGGCCATGAGGCCCGACTCCCGGCTGGCCCTGTCGGGCTCCGGGCCAGCGGGCCTGGCCAGCAGCGCGGGCAGCAGCGAAGCGGCCAGCAGGGCGTAGAGCATCCAGGTGATGTAGCGGTAGAACAGCAGCGGGGCGTAGATCTTCATGTAGCCGTAGACCCCGAAGCTGGTGCGCTGCGTCCAGATGTGCCAGTTCCACTTGGTGAACATTTCCTGGAAGCTCAGGCCCTGGGCGCGCATGTTCATGCCCCAGAAGCCCTTCCCCTCCGCTTGTTTGGAGGGCTTGAAGTCTTCGGCGGCAAGCTGTTCGGCGGCCTTGTACACGGCGTCCGGCGGCTGGTGCCCCACCACCCAGGCGTCCACGCCCAGGCGCAGGCCCAGCACCCCCGCCAGCAGCGCGACCACCAGGAGGGCCTGGCGCAGCCCCAGCGCGGGCCGCCGCGCCGCCGCCACGGCCACCGCCCAGAAGCACAGGAAGAAGGCCAGGAACACGTAGTAGTTCTGCTTGGAGACGGTCAGCAGCCCGAGCACCAGCCCCAGCTTGACCAGCGTGCCGGTGCGAACGCCCGCGTCCGGGCTGCCGCCCGTGACGTTCATCATCTGGGCGTGGGAGGCCACCACGTCCTCGAACGCGCCGGGCGTCAGGCCCGAGAGGGCGTCGGTCTGCTCCAGAAGGCGGCAGACCAGGAACACCGCCAGGAAGCTCAGGGCCAACGGCAGGGCGTCGCCGTTGAAATAACTGAAGATGTACCAGATCTGCGGCGAGATGAAGAGCGGCAGGAAGCTGACGCGGTACGGCGGCGTGAGCCGCCAGAACAGCAGCATCAGCCAGCCCAGCAGGCAGACGTTGAACAGGCGCAGGGCCAGGTAGTCCTTCCCGGCCAGAGGCACCACCGCGCGGGCGAACTTGCCCGCGAAGAAGTACACGGCGTCCAACTGGTTGAGGTAGGAGACGCCGTAGTTGCTGTAGGCCCCCCGGGCGCGCTCGTCGCCCACCTTCGGGGGGTCCCAGTATTCCATGTAATAGCGGCCCGCGCCCACGTGGTCCTTCTCGTCAGGGTGGGCGTTGAAGGCGCTGACGAAGCTCATGGCGCAGACCACGGCCATGGTCGCGAACATGGCCGCCAGCCAGAGCAGGCGCGTCAGGGGATTGGGTCGCATGGGTCAGCGGGTTCCGTCAGCCCTGGGGCGGCTCACTTGCCTGCCGGGGCCCCGGCCTCGTACATGCGCGCCAGGATTTCGTCCGCCCCCCGCGCCAGCACCTCTTCGGCCACGGCCCGGCCCAGCGCCTCGGCCTCGCCGCGCGGGGCGGAGAGCTCGGCGCGGATGAGCGCCGATCCCTCGGGGTCCGCCACCAGCCCGGTCAGCACCAGCTGGTCCCCTTCCACCCGGGCGGAACCGGCGATGGGCACCTGGCAGCCGCCCTGGAGCCGCTCCAGGAAGGCGCGCTCGGCCAGCACGGCGTCGCGGGTGCCGGGGTGGTCCAGAAAGGCGGTCAGGGCGGCCACGCGCTCGTCGGCAGCGCGGCGCTCCAGGCCCAGGGCTCCCTGGGCCACGGCGGGCAGGAACTCGGGCGGGCCCAGGCGCACCATGTGCGGCGCGGTGATGCCCAGGCGGTTGAGCCCGGCGGCGGCCACCACGATGGCGTCGTACTGGCCCTCGAGCAGCTTGTTCACGCGCGTGTCCAGGTTGCCGCGCAGCATGCGGATGTCCAGGTCCGGGCGGATGGCCAGCAGTTGGGCCTGCCTGCGCAGGCTGGAGGTGCCGACGCTGGCCCCCCGGGGCAGGGCTTCGAGGCTGGCGTAATGCACGGAGAGCAGCATGTCCGCGTGGTCCTCGCGCTGGGGGATGGCGTCCAGCACCAGGCCCTCGTGGCGCTCCACGGGCACGTCCTTCATGGAGTGCACGGCCAGGTCGGCCCGGCCGTCGGCCAGGGCTTCCTCGATCTCCTTCACGAACAGGCCCTTGCCGCCCACCTTGGCCAGGGGGACGTCCAGGATCTTGTCGCCCTGGGTCTTGAGGATGAGCAGCTCCACCGTGAGGCCCGGGTGTTCGGCCTCCAGCAGGGACTTGATGTGGTTGGCCTGCCAAAGGGCCAGCTTGCTTCCCCTGGTGGCAATTGTGATGGTCATTTGCACGTCGAACAGCTCCCGCCGGAACATCCGGCGCAGCCCCCGCCCGAAGGCACCGAGGCAGGCACGGTGTTGCCCTGGTAGCCGCCGGGGTTGTGCCCGGCGGTGTGGCGGCAGGCGCTCATGAGCTTGCCGGTGTTGGCGGAGCCGCACTTGGGGCACGGAGGCTTCCTGTCGCCGAAGACGAGCTCCTCGAAGTCGCAGCCGCAGTCCTCGCAGCGATATTCATAGATGGGCATGTGTTCTCCTTGGCGGCGCGCTCAGGCCTTCTGGTCCAGCCAGGGCTTAAGCTCCGCCACAGCTTCGAAAAGATAGTGGTCCGCCAGCTTGCAGAGCATGTGCCCGGCGGCGATGTGCACTTCCTGGATCAGCGCCGTCACCGTGTGCGGCACCAGCAGGGCGTGGTCCGAAAGGCCCACGATGGCCCCGTTGCGCCCGGCCATGCCCACGGTGGTCAGCCCCTTCTCGCGAGCGGCGCGCATGGCCGCCAGCACGTTGGGGCTGTTGCCCGAGGTGGATATGCCCACCAGCACGTCGCCGGCACGGCCCAGGGCCTGCACCTGCTTGGCGAAAACCAGATCGAACCCGTAGTCGTTGCCGATGGCAGTAAGTATGGACGTGTCCGTGGTCAAGGCCAGGGCGGGCAGGGGCGGCCTCTCCAGCTGGAAGCGGTTCACGAACTCCGCGGCCAGGTGCTGGCAGTCGGAGGCGGAGCCCCCGTTGCCGCAGAAGAGGATCTTGCCGCCGCGCGCCAGGCACAGGGCCAGGGTGCGCCCCACCGCCACCACGGCCTGGGCGTTGTCGCGGAAGAAGCGCTCCCGCAGCTCGGCCCCCTCGCGGGCGTGTTCCAGGACCAGTTCCAGGGCGTCTGCTGTCACGATGGCACCTCCTGGCCGTCCGGTTCGTCGGGTGGTGTGGTGGTAACCAAAAGGCGCGCGGAAGACAACGCCGAACCACCCTACAGCCAGTTGCTTTGGCAGGCAATCCGGGCTATTGGATTTTGTCTCATCATCCTGGCCCGCAGCTGGCCATTGCCGCATTTTTGAAAGTCTGCATCCCGGGAATCAGGGGTTTTTTGCATTTTTGTACTTTTTTTCCTTGTGCGATTCGGATATTGAGATTCGGCCAACCGGGTGGCGTGTGCCCGGGGTGTTGTCCTCCCGCCGAGGACGTCCGCAAACCTCAACTACGGAGCGGTCAATGAAAAAACTCCTCGTTGCCTTGCTGGTCGCGGCATTCGCCTTCCCGGCTGCCGCCTTTGGCGCCGACACCATCAAAATCGGCTTCAACATCCCCCTCACCGGCGACATCCCCAAGGTCGGCGAGATGAGCAAGGACGCGGCCGAGATGCTCAAGGAGAAGGTCAACGGCGCTGGCGGCCTCGACGTTGGCGGCAAGAAGTACATGCTGGACTTCGTCTACGTGGACAACGAGGCTAAGGCCGAGTCTGCCGTGAACGCCGCTCTGAAGCTGATCGAGGGCGAGAAGGTGCTGGCCATGGTCGGCCCCCAGGGTTCCGGCCGCGCCATCCCCGCCGCCGAAGTGGCCAACAACAACAAGACCGTGATGATCTCGGGCTGGTCCACCAACCCCAAGACCACCCTCGACCGCCCCTACGTTTTCCGCGCCTGCTTCCTCGACGACTTCCAGGGCCCCGTGGCCGCCAAGTTCGCCACCGAGCAGCTGAAGGCCAAGAAGGCCGCCGTGCTCTTCGACGTGGCCTCCGACTACCCCAAGGGCCTCTCCGAGTTCTTCAAGAAGGATTTCGAGAAGCTGAACGGCCCCGGCTCCGTGGTCGCCTATGAAACCTTCACCACCAAGGACGTGGACTTCTCGGCCCAGCTGACCAAGATCATCAAGGCCAAGCCCGACGTCCTGTTCACCCCCCAGTACTACAACGAAGTGCCCCTGATCGTTAAGCAGGCCCGCGAGCTGGGCTACACCGGCCCCATCCTGGGTTCCGACTCCTGGGGCTCCGCCGAGCTGATGGCCCTGTGCGGCGACGACTGCAAAGGCCAGTACTTCGTCACCCACTACGCCGCCGCCGGCGCAAAGGGCGCCACCAAGGAATTCATCGACGCCTTCAACGCCAAGTTCAAGCAGATCCCCGACGACGTGGGCGCCCTGACCTGGGACGCCACCGGCATGGTTCTGGCCGCCATCCAGAAGATGGGCGCCATCTCCGGCGACCTCCCCAAGGACCGCGAGGCCCTGCGCAACGCCATGGCCACCATGCGCGACTACGCCGGCATCACCGGCAAGATGAGCTTCGACGGCAAGACCGGCGACCCCATCAAGTGCGCCGTGATCGTCAAGATCAGCGACAAGGGTGAATTCACCTTCCACGAGTCCGTCTGTCCGTAACCGCCCCGCACGGGCGCGGGGGAGCGATCCCCCGCGCCCGTTTTTGTTGTTCACTGCATCCTCGGCCCATAATCCGTCAGCCTCGGGACAGGTCATGCTCGAAACCGTCATCCAACAGGCGCTCAACGCCTTGCAGCTGGGGAGCTACTACTCCCTCATCGCCCTGGGCTATTGCCTGGTCTACGGCGTGCTGCTGCTCATCAACTTCGCCCACGGCGACATCTTCATGGTGGGGGCCTACATCGCCTTCTTCGCCGCCACCTACATCATGGGGCAGCACGCGCTGATCCCGCCCAACTCGCCCATCATGGTGAAGCTGGTGTTCGCCGGGTTCTTCGCCCTCATCGTCACGGCCGCGGTCTCCTTCGCCATCAAGAAGAAGCCGCAGGCCCCCGGGCGGAAGAACTACAGCTACCCCGCCATCCTCGGGGGCATCTTCATCACCGTCACGGCCGCCATCTACTACTGGGGCCAGGGCATGAAGCTCGAGACCGGGGCGGACAAGATCCTGGTCTTCGCAGTCACCATGCCCCTGACAATGATCCTCACCTCGGTGGTGGGAGTGTTCATCGAGCGCGTGGCCTACAAGCCGCTCAGGCTCAAGGGCGCCAACCGGCTCTACGTGGTCATCACGGCGCTCATGATGGGCATCATCCTGGAGTACGGCAACCTCTCGCTGCTTGGCACGAGCCGCCTCTCCTACCCCACGCTCCTGCCGCGCGTCGTGTTCGACGTGGCCGGGGCCAAGATTTCGATCACCAAGCTCACGGCCATCGCCGCGAGCTTCCTGATGTTCGCGCTCCTGCAATGGATCGTGACCCGCACCAAGCTGGGCATGGCCATGCGGGCCGTCTCCTACGACAAGTTCGCGGTGCCGCTCATGGGCATCCCCCTGGACGCGGTGATCGTGTTCACCTTCTTCCTGGGCTCCTCCATGGCGGGCATGGCGGGCATGCTCTACGCCATGAACTTCCCCGTGCTCGACCCCTTCATGGGCGCGCTGGTGGGCTGGAAGGCCTTCGTGGCGGCGGTGGTGGGCGGCATCGGCGACATCCGCGGCGCCTTCGTCGGCGGGTTCCTGCTGGCCTTCCTGGAGGTCATCGTGGCGGCGGTGTTCAGCTCGGAGCTGCGCGACCTGATCAGCTTCACCATCCTGCTGGGCATCCTGACCTGGAAGCCCACCGGCCTCTTCGGCAAACCCAAAACCACGAAGATATAGCCATGGGAAACCGCATCACAGTACCCGCGGCGCTCTGCGCCCTGCTCTTTCTCATGGTGGCCATGCCCCACGTAGGCCTGCTGGGCCAGTACGGCGTCACATTCCTGTGCACGATGGGCATCTATATCATCCTTTCAGCCAGCCTGAACCTGGTCAACGGCTACATGGGCGAGTTCTCCTGCGGCCACGCGGGGTTCATGGCCGTGGGGGCCTACACCTCGTCCGTCGCGGGGGTCTTCCTCTTCGTGCCGGACCAGGTGTTCGGCCAGCCCTGGCTGCCCATGGCGCTCACGCCCTTCGCCTTCCCGATCATCCTGGCCGCGGGCTTCATCGCGGCGGCGCTGGCCGGGCTGGTGGTGGCCGTCCCCTCCTTCAAGACGCGCGGCGACTACCTGGCGGTCATCACCCTGGCGGCCAGCTACATCATCAAGAGCGCCATCGAGAACGTCGAAGCCGTGGGCGGCCCCAGAGGCTTCGCGGGCATGGGCAAGATCGTCCAGGGCATGGACTCCATGGCCCCCATCCCCTGGATGCTGGTCTGGATCTTCCTTGGCGTCACCTTCACCATCTGGATCCTGCGCCGCTTCGTGTACTCCACCTACGGCAAGGGCGTCATGGCCATCCACCAGGACGAAGTGGCCGCCGAGATCATGAGCGTGAACACCAACAAGATGAAGCTCATCGCCTTCATGCTCTCCTCGGGGCTGGCGGGGCTGGCGGGCGGGCTCTACGCCTACCTCATCAGCTTCGTGAACCCGGCCTCCTTCACCATCCTGCGCTCCACGGAGTGCCTGGTGATGGTCTACCTGGGCGGCATGGGTTCGCTCTCGGGTTCGGTGCTCTCGGCCATCGTGTTCGCGATCCTGCTGGAGTTCCTCAAGCCGCTGGAGCAGCTCAAGTGGGTCGCCATCCCGCTTCTGCTGATCCTGCTCATGCAGTTCCGGCCCGAGGGCATCATGGGCAACCGCGAGCTCTCCGACGTGTTCCCCAAACTCAAGCGCTTCTATAGGTTCAAATAGCCATGGCCCTGCTCGAAATCAAAGATCTCACCCAGCGTTTCGGCGGGCTCATCGCGGTCAACGACTTCTCGGTGACCATGGAAGGCCGCGAGCTCAACGCCCTCATCGGCCCCAACGGGGCGGGCAAAACCACCGTGTTCAACCTGGTCAGCGGGTTCTACCAGCCCACCACCGGCTCCATCACGATCAACGGGGTGGACACCCGGGGCATGAAGCCCCACCAGGTGACCTCCCTGGGCGTGGCCCGCACCTTCCAGAACATCCGGCTCTGGAACGACATGACCGTGCTCGACAACATCCGCGTCAGCCAGCACTACCGCCTGGGCTACTCCCTGGCGGACGCCCTGCTGCGCACCCGGCGCTACGCCGACCGCGAGGCCGCCATCGAGCGCACGGCCATGGAGCTCCTGGAGTTCATGGGCATGAAGGACCTGGCCAACGAGTTCCCGCCCAACCTCTCCTACGGCATCCAGCGCAAGGTGGAGATAGCCCGCGCGCTCTCCACCAAGCCCAAGCTGCTCCTGCTGGACGAGCCCGCGGCGGGCCTGCCCTCCACGGACGTGGTGGAGCTCATCAAGCTCATCGAATGGATCCACAAGGAGTTCGACCTGGCCATCTGGATGATCGAACACCAGATGACGGTGGTCATGAGCCTGTGCCAGTGGATCAAGGTCATCGACTTCGGCGCCACCATCGCCGAGGGCACCCCCGAGGACATCCGCAACAATCCCACGGTCATCAAGGCGTACCTGGGAGACGAGGCCATCTGATGCTTTCCGTCACGAATCTGAAGGTCAAATACGGCAACATCGAGGCCCTGCACGGCGTCTCCTTCACCGTGAACAAGGGCGAGATCGTCACCCTCATCGGGGCCAACGGCGCGGGCAAGACCACCACGCTGCTCTCCATCGCCCGCCTGGGGCCGCCCGAAGGCCCCAAGGTGATCCAGGGCGACATCGCCTTCGACGGCGCGAGCCTGCTCAACATGCCCGCGCACCTGGTGGTGGCCAACCTGCACATGGTCCTGGTGCCCGAAGGCCGCCACATCTTCGGCAACCTCTCGGTCATGGACAACCTGACCCTGGCCACCTACGCCCGCAAGGACAAGGAGAACCTCCCCCGCGACCTGGACTTCGTGTTCGAGCTGTTCCCCCGCCTGGGCGAGCGCCGCAAGCAGCGCGCCGAGTCGCTCTCCGGCGGCGAGCAGCAGATGCTGGCCGTGAGCCGCGCCCTGATGAGCGGCGCGGAGTTCATCCTGCTGGACGAGCCCAGCATGGGCCTGGCCCCGCTTCTGATGTACGACATGTTCCGCTCGCTCAAGCGCCTCAACCAGCAGGGCATGACCATCCTCCTGGTGGAGCAGAACGCCCGCCTGGCACTGGACTTCGCCCACAGGGGCTACGTGCTGGACACCGGGCGCATCGTGGCCGAGGGCCCCTGCGACGAACTGCGCGACAACCCCGAGGTGAAGAAAGCCTACCTGGGCGGGTGATCCATGGCGGAATTCGCCCCCATCGGGCGCATTACCGACGAGCAGTGCGTGAGCCTGATCGGCATCGCCGGGGCGGGCAAGTCCACCCTGGGCGAGGCCCTGGCCGCGCGCCTGGACTGGGCCCACCTGGACACGGACCGGCTCATCGAATCCACCTGGGGCCAACCCCTGCAGACCATTCTGGACGAACGCGGCCTCCCCGGCTTCATGGCCGTGGAGGAGGCCGTGGTCTCCACGCTGGGGGTCAAGCGCACGGTCATCTCCACGGGCGGAAGCGTGGTCTACAGCAAGGCCGCCATGGCCCGCCTCAAGTCGCTTGGCCCCGTGATCCACCTGCGCATCGAACTGGACACCTTCCTTGATCGCGTGCGCGACGCCTCGGGCAGGGCCTTCGTGCGCCCGGCCGGGCTCTCCCTGGCGGACGTGTACGCAGAGCGCGAGCCGCTGTACCTGGCGGCCTGCGACTTCCACGTCTGCACCGACGCCCTGGACGTGAACGCCTGCGTGGAGCACTGCGTGGAGAAGCTGGCCGCCCTGCTCGCCCGCGACTGAGCCCGGGCTTGGCCTGCCCAGATCAGCCCGCGTCAGGCCGATCCTTGCCTGATCGTGCCTGATCGAGCCGGGCCGGGCAGAGCCGCCCGCAAAGGCCCGGCGTGCGTCCGTTGCCGCGTGCGGCGCGCAAACCCCTTCCATTCCCGGCCCCATCCTTGTATCTTCCCGCCCGCAAACATCCCATCCGGCGGGCCAGTCCGCCGCAAGGTCTCAAAACGTATGAAATTCACCAGCAAGCGCGTGCTGCTCAAGCGCCTCGCCGCGCTCTACGACCAGATGGCCAAGGCCTACGCATCCTCCTCCCCGGAGGGGTTCACTTGCGAAGGCTGCACGCAGAACTGCTGCGTGAGCCACTTCCAGCACCACACCCACATCGAGTGGCGCTACCTCTGGGACGGCCTGGAGGCCCTGCCGGAAGAGAAGCGCGCCCTCTACATCCAGCGCGCCCGGGAGAACGTTCTCCAAGCCGGGCAGGCCCTGGCCGCGGGCGAGATTCCGCGCGTGATGTGCCCCGTGAACGACGAGGGCCGCTGCGGCATCTACCAGCACCGCCTGATGATCTGCAGGCTCTACGGCGTGCCCAACATGTTCCTCTCCCGCTCCGGGATCAGGCAGTTTCCCGGCTGCCCGGTCTGCATGGAGGCCATCGGCGACAGCGCCCACGAACGCATGGACCGCACCCCGCTCTACCGCGAGCTGGCCGCGCTGGAGATGGAATTCCTGGGCAGCAGGCGCAACCAGGCCCCCAAGGTGGACATGACCCTGGCCGAGATGATCGTGGCCGGGCCGCCGAAGCCTTAGAGCATTCCGGCTTTTCCTTAATTGACCAAACCGGGCCCTAACCGTATTCTCGACCCATGCATCAGCGTACAGTCTTCATTGCATCTCCGGCCAGACTCTTGTGCCTGGTTCTGTGCCTCTTCCTTCTGGCCGCCTGGCATCCCGCGGAAAGCTTCGCGGCCTCGAAATCGAAACACAAACAGGCCGATGCCACCCATGAGGCCAAGAGTGCGTCCCGCACGAAGGCCAAATCCGGCGGCAAACAGGGCAAGCGCTCCAAATCATCCCGGAAAGCGGCGGCGGCCTCGGCCCAGCAAGGCTTCCACCTGAACGTCAAGGCCGCCTACCTCATGAACATGAGCAACGGGAAGGTCTACTACACCCAGAACCCCGACGAACGCATCCCGCCCGCGTCCATCACCAAGGTCCTCACGCTCTACCTGATCCGCGAAGCCCTGGCCCAGGGCCGCATCAAGGACAGCACCCCCATACCGGTCTCCGCCCTGGCCATCCGCACGGGCGGGTCCACCATGTCGCTGTACAAGGGGGAGAAGGTTCCCCTTTCCGAGATCATCCGGGGCATCAGCGTGGTTTCGGCCAACAACGCCTGCATCGCCGTGGCCGAATACATGGGCAAGGGCGACTCCCGGAAGTTCGTGGCCCAGATGAACGCCACCGCAAGAAGCCTGGGCATGAGCCGCAGCGTGTTCAAGAACCCCAACGGCCTGCCCGCCACGGGCCAGTTCTCCACGGCGCACGACATCGCCGCGCTCTCTGCCGCCTATCTGCGGCGCTTCCCGGAATCCCTGGCCATCCACTCCATGACCTCGCACACCTACCACGGGCAGACGCACCACAACGCCAACTCCCTGCTCAGCTGCTACGAAGGGGCCGACGGCCTCAAGACGGGCTTCGTCTGCGCCTCGGGCTACAACATCACGGCCACGGCCAAGCGCGGCAACACGCGCCTGATCGCGGTGGTGCTCGGCGCGCGCAACCCCATCGCCCGCCAGGTGGAGACCACCCGCCTGCTGGACTACGGCTTCGAGAAGGCCGCCACCGACACCGCAACCGCGCCCGCACCGACACCCAGAAAGCAGAAGGGCAAGCACAGGAAATCCTGAGCCCCCGCCCTACGCCATCGCCTCGGCAACCCTCACCGCAAAGCGACAGCGCCCCGCCAACCGGGGCGCTTTTTTTTGCCTGCTTCGCCTTCTCGGCCCCACAGCCCCCGAACGTCGTTCGCGTCACGAAGGCACTCGGCGAGACGGCGCTTGCCGCCCGTACCAATAGCCACGCGGCTCAAACGCGGCGGCCCAGGCTGAAACCGCGCCCCGTTCCGCTCTGCGGAACGCTAACCATTCACGAACACGGTGGAAATTTTTTTCGCGCCAACTCCGGGCGCAACTCTTCGCAATGGCGAATAATCCTGTGAGCGGAACGCTAAAACCGGATTCACGCTCATTTTGTTCGTTGACATTGCCACCGGCTCCGGTCATCAATCAGCTCGTCCGGATCGACAAACATGTCATTTTCACCGGCCGGGGCACCCCCGCCGAAGCGTGTCGGGCGAATTTCAGGCAGGAACCCTCAACAAGGACTCACTTCCATGATCATCGGCATCCCCAAGGAAATCAAACCGCAGGAAAACCGCGTTGCCATGACCCCTGGCGGCGTCGCCTCCCTGGTGCGCGCCGGCCACACCGTTCTGGTCGAGGAAGGCGCGGGCATCGGCAGCGGCCTGACCAACGAGGAATACGTGAAGGCCGGGGCCGCCCTGGTCTCCGCCGAGAAGGCCTGGGGCGCTCAGATGGTCGTCAAGGTCAAGGAGCCCATCCCCAGCGAGTACGGCTTCCTGCGCCCCGACCTGCTGCTGTTCACCTACCTGCACCTGGCCGCCGCCGAGGGCCTGACCCGCGCCCTGCTCGACTCCAAGTGCACCGGCATCGCCTACGAGACCGTGCAGCTCCCCGACGGCAGCCTGCCCCTGCTGACCCCCATGTCCGAAGTGGCGGGCCGCATGGCTCCCCAGGTCGGCGCACACTGCCTGGAGAAGTACCAGGGCGGCCGCGGCATCCTGCTGGGCGGCGTGCCCGGCGTGGCCCCCGGCAACGTGGTGGTGCTGGGCGGCGGCGTGGTCGGCACCAACGCCGCCAAGATCGCCCTGGGCTTCGGCGCCAAGGTGACCATGATGGACGTGTCCCACAAGCGCCTGCAGTATCTGGACGACGTGTTCGGCGGCCGCCTGACCACCATCACCTCCACCGAGCCCAACATCTGGGAAGCCGTGGCCCAGGCCGACCTGGTGGTGGGCGCGGTGCTCATCGTGGGCGCCAAGGCCCCGCACCTGGTCACCCGCGACATGCTCAAGGTGATGAAGGAAGGCTCCGTGATCGTCGACGTCTCCGTCGACCAGGGCGGCTGCGTCGAGACCATCAAGCCCACCACCCACTCCGACCCCACCTACGTCATCGACGGCGTGGTGCACTACGGCGTGGCCAACATGCCCGGCGCCGTGCCCCGCACCTCCACCTTCGCCCTGACCAACCAGACCCTGCCCTACGCCATGAAGCTGGCCAACAAGGGCCTGGACGCCCTGCGCGAAGACTCCAGCCTGCTGCCCGGTCTGAACACCCACAAGGGCCTGCTCACCTACAAGGCCGTGGGCGAAGCCTTCAACATCGCCTCTGTGCCCCCCGCGGAAGCCCTGTAGGCCTTTCCGCGTTACAGACGACCAAAGCCCGGGGCGAAAGCCCCGGGCTTTTTTGTTGCCGGGCTGGATTTCCTCCCGGAATGCCCGATAACCGCCACAGAACCGTCACTATTCTTTTCTCGGACCACAACGGAAAACACTTGCGCCCACCGGCAGTTTGGCTACCTTGCGCGCCATGGCCGACACCGACAACGCCCTCCGGCAGCCCAGGCGCAGCAAGCGCGAGCTGGGCATGTTCCTTGCCTTCAAGCCGGGGCAGTCCGTGATGGTGCAAATACCCACGGACCCGCAGCGCTACTGGGGCCGCATCATCGGCACCGACCCCTACGACTGCTTCATCCTCAAGCTGCCCATGGTGCCGGGCATCCTGCGCATGGCCACGGCGGGGGCCGTGCTGACCCTGCGCATGGAGTCCGAGGGGGAGCTCTACGGCTTCAGCTGCGAGGTCATCTCGGCCATCTTCAAGCCCGCGCCGCTGCTGGTGCTCTCCTACCCGACCTCCACTGAGCGGCTGCAGCTTCGCAGCCACAAGCGCGTGCGCTGCCTGATACCCGGCATCCTGGGCAACGACTTCTTCAACTCCCAGGCCTTCATGGTGGATGTGAGCCGGGGCGGGTGCAGGCTGCTCTTGGACATGTTCCAGAAACAGAAGATCGTGAACCTCATGTCCGGCGACAAGGCAGAACTGAGCATCTCGCTGGATTCGCTCACCCCCCTGCGCCTGAGCACAGAGGTGGTCAACATCCAGGACCAGGGCCAGGGCCGCTTCGTGAGCGCCCGCTTCGACGAGGAGGACGCCGACAGCCAGAGCGCCCTCGCCGAATTCATGACCCGCCTGGAAGCCATCGAGGCCCTGCTGGACAACCCCGGCAAGAACTGACCGCCAAGCGACTGTCCGCCCCTGAAACGGAGGCTTTCGGCGCCCCATCGGAACCAAGAAATGATATCGCACCTGGCAATTGGATCGTACGTCTTTTGTCTGCTGCTCGTCATTTTCCAGTACGGCAAGCCCCGCGAGCAAACCATCCCGTACCTGGTCACGGCGAAAGCCCTGCAAGGCACCGGGTCGCTGCTGCTTGGCAAGCTGGGGCCCGGCCCGGACTATTTCACCGTGCTGACGGCCAACAGCCTTCTGCTCGCGGGTTGCGCCTACGAGGCCTGGGCCGTGCTGCACATCACCGGCTCCGACTCGCCGCGCCGCCTGCGCCTGGCCGCATTGGCGGGCATTCTCGCCGCCTGCGCCGCCACTTGGTTCCTGCCCCCCCCTGGCAGAACCGCCACCGTCTTCCTGCTGCATGTCGTCTTCTACGCCATTCCGGCGGCCGCCCTGCTGCGTCCGGGTCGGTTCGGCCACGGGCTGCGCCGCACCTTGGGCGCCGGCTTCGCCATGCTGGCGGCCATGTTCCTCTGGCTGACCGTGCTCGCCCTCATGCCGGACGGCCAGGGGATGCCCGCCTTCCACTCCTTCCTGGAAGTGTTCGTGCAGCCCGCCATCTACAGCTTGATGCTCGCCAGCGGGTTCAGCCTGGTGCTGCTCTCCCGCGAGAGGGGCGACTACGAACTCATGATGGCCCAGCGCGACCTCCAGGAATCCAACCGGAAGCTCGCGGCCCTGAGCAGGACCGACTGGCTGACGGGCATCGCCAACAGGGGCCACTTCGAGGAGGCGCTGGCCAGGGAGTATGCGCGCCACACGCGCTCAGGGGCCCCCCTCTCCCTGCTGATCCTGGATATCGACCACTTCAAGGAATTCAACGACCGCTACGGGCACCCCGAGGGCGACGACTGCCTGCGGCGCATCGGCGACGTCCTGACGGCCTGCGCGTCACGCGCGGATGACCTTGCGGCGCGCTACGGCGGCGAGGAGTTCGCCTGCATCCTGCCCGCCACGGACCCGAAGGGGGCCCTTGGCATCGCCGAAGAGATTCTGCGGGCCATCCGGGGCCTGGCGATCCCGCACGACATGTCCCGCAGCGCCGACCGCATCACCGCCAGCATCGGCCTGGTCACCGCCCTTTGCACGGGGGACGGCTCCCCGAAGGATCTCGTGGCCCTGGCCGACCGCCAGCTCTACAAGGCCAAATCCGACGGCAGGAACCGCGTGGCGTCGGCCGAGGCCGGCGTGGCCTGACCCGCATCCCCCAAAGCCGCAAGCCCCTTCGCCTCTCTCCCCTCCGTGACCGTTTGGTGTCAAAACGTGAGCAAGCCCGGCACGGGTTGTTCTTTCTTCCATCTATGCATAGCCACATGGACTATGAGGAAACCAGATTCAGACAGGCACACCGCTGCCAAGTCCTCCCGTGAGCTTCCGGCCTTCTGCGGCCTGGGCCTCGGCGTGGACGCGGCGCTGTTCCGTGCCGCCCGCATCGCTCTCGCGCCCACCCGGGCGCGGCGGGCAACGGACAAGCCGCCTGCGGTCTGCGATCCCGTGCGTCCCTGGGGAATCGAGCTTCAGCTTACCCTCAACCGTCAGACCCGTGCAGGCTGATGCAACCTCTTGGCAGGAGGGAGAGTATGTCTCTTGAAAGGCGAGAATTTCTTAAACTGAGCGCCGCCACCGTGGCCTTTACCGCCTTCGGCGGTCTGGGCCTGGACCTGACCACGGTCCAGGCGGCGGCTGATCTGTCCAAGCTCAAGGGCAGCAAGCAGACCACCTCGGTGTGCTGCTACTGCTCCGTGGGCTGCGGCCTGATCGTCTCCACCGGCTTGGAAGGCAAGGGCCGCGCCGTGAACGTGGAAGGCGACCCGGACCATCCCATCAACGAAGGGTCCCTGTGCCCCAAGGGCGCCTCCATCTGGCAGCTCACCGAGAACGACAAGCGCATCACCAAGGTGCTCTACCGCGCCCCCAACTCGGACAAGTGGCAGGTGAAGAGCTACGAGTGGGCCCTGGACGAGATCGCCAAGCGCGTGAAGAAAGTGCGCGACGCGGCCTTCATCGCCAAGGACGCCAAAGGCCAGACCGTCAACCGCCTGGAAGCCATCGCCTCCGTGGGCTCGGCCGCCATGGACAACGAGGAGTGCTGGATCTACCAGCAGATGCTCCGTGCCTTGGGCCTTACATACATCGAACATCAGGCCCGTATCTGACACAGCGCAACTGTAGCGGCTCTGGCAGAGTCGTTCGGACGCGGTGCGATGACCAACCACTGGATCGACCTTAAGAACAGTGATTGTATTTTTGTAATCGGCTCCAACCCCGCCGAAAACCACCCCATTTCCTTCAAGTGGATCATGCGGGCCAAGGACGCGGGCGGCAAGCTCATCTGCGTCGACCCCCGCTTCACCAAGACGGCCGGCAAGGCGGACTTCTACGCCCCGATCCGCTCCGGATCGGACATCGCCTTCTTCGGCGGCTTCATCAGCTACATCCTGGCCAACGACCTCATGTTCAAGGACTATGTGGTCAACTACACCAACGCCTCCTTCATCGTGGGCGACGCCTACGACTTCAAGGACGGCATGTTCTCGGGCTACAACGCCGAGAAGAAGGCCTACGACAAGTCCAAGTGGGCCTTCGCCAAGGACGAGGCGGGGATCGTCAAGAAGGATCCCTCCCTGCAGAACCCCCGCTGCGTCTACCAGCTGATGAAGAAGCACTACGAGCGCTATACGCTCAAGGCCGTCTCCGACATCACCGGCTGCGCCCAGGACAAGCTGGAGCAGTGCTACAAGCTCTACGGCGCCACCGGCGCGCCCGAGAAGACCGGCACCATGCTCTACGCCATGGGCCAGACCCAGCACACCGTGGGCGTGCAGAACATCCGCGCTATGTCCATCATCCAGCTGCTGCTGGGCAACATCGGCGTGGCGGGCGGCGGCATCAACGCTCTGCGCGGCGAAGCCAACGTCCAGGGCTCCACGGACCAGGGCCTGCTCTTCCACATCCTGCCCGGCTACGTGCCCACGCCCGCGGCCTCCATGCAGGAGCTCAAGACCTACAACGAGAAGAACACCCCCGTCAGCAAGGACCCCAAGTCCATCAACTGGTGGGGCAACAGGCCCAAGTACCTGGCCAGCTACCTCAAGGCCATCTACCCCAAGCAGAAGCCTGAGGATGCCTACAAGTGGCTGCCCAAGGTCGAAGACGGCAAGGACTACTCCTGGCTGACCCTCTTCGACGAGATGTACAAGGGCGCCTTCAAGGGCTTCTTCGCCTGGGGCCAGAACCCCGCCGCCTCCACCGCCAACTGCGGCAAGGTGCGCGAGGCCATGACCAAGCTGGACTGGATGGTCACGGTGAACATCTTCGACACCGAGACCGCCTCCTTCTGGAAGGGCCCTGGCATGGATCCCAAGAAGATCAAGACCGAGGTCTTCTTCCTGCCCTGCTGCGTCTCCATCGAGAAGGAAGGCTCCATCTCCAACTCGGGCCGCTGGATGCAGTGGCGCTACCCCGGCCCGGCGCCGCTGGGCGGCACCAAGCCCGACGGCGACCTGATCTATGAGCTCTTCGAGAAGATCAAGGGCCTGTACGCCAAGGACAAAAAGGCCGTCTTCCCCGATCCCATCGTCAATCTCAATTGGGACATCGCCACCAATCACGTCTTCGACCCCCACAAGGTGGCCAAGCTGATCAACGGCTACTTCCTGAGCGAGAAGACCATCGGCGACAAGACCTACAAGGCCGGCGACCCGGTGCCCAGCTTCGCCCTGCTCCAGGACGACGGCTCCACCTGCTCCGGCAACTGGATCTACGCCGGTTCCTACACCGACAAGAACATGGCCGCCCGCCGCGACAAGACCCAGACCCCCATGCAGGAGAAGATCGGCCTGTACCCGGGCTGGACCTGGTGCTGGCCGGTGAACCGCCGCATCATCTACAACCGCGCCTCCGTGGACCCGCAGGGCAAGCCCTACCAGCCCACCAAGCCGGTCATCGAATGGCAGGACGGCAAGTGGGTGGGCGACGTGCCCGACGGCCCGTGGCCGCCGATGGCCGACGAGAAGGGCAAGTACGCCTTCATCATGACCACCGAAGGCTTCGCCCAGCTCTACGGCCCCGGCCGCAACGACGGCCCCTTCCCCGAGCACTACGAGCCCATGGAATGCCCCATTCCGGAGCATCCGTTCTCCAAGGTGCTGAACAACCCCACGGCGCTCAAGTTCACGGGCAACAGGGAAGGCCACGCCTCCTGCGACCCGCGCTTCCCGTTCATCTGCTCCACCTACCGGGTCACCGAGCACTGGCAGACGGGCGTCATGACCCGCTGGACCCCCTGGCTGCTGGAAGCCGAACCCCAGATGTTCGTGGAGATGAGCCCCGAGCTGGCCGCACTGCGCGGCATCAAGGGCGGCGACAAGTGCACCGTGGAGTCCGCGCGCGGCAGCCTCTGGGCCATCGCCATCGTCACGGAGCGCATGCGCCCCATGCAGGTCATGGGTCAGACCGTGCACATGGTCGGCATCCCCTGGCACTTCGGTTGGGTCTACCCCAAGGACGGCGGCGACTCCGCCAACCTGCTCACGGCCTCCGTGGGCGACCCCAACACCGGCATTCCCGAGACCAAGGCCTTCATGGTCAACGTGAAAAAGGCTTAGGGAGGTAATCGACCATGTCAGGCAAGACCTTCTTCGTCGATCTCTCCCGCTGCACCGCCTGCCGCGGATGCCAGATCGCCTGCAAACAGTGGAAGCAGCTCCCCGCGGAGCAGACCAAGAACACGGGTTCCCACCAGAACCCGCCCGACATGTCCTTCGTGACGCTCAAAGTGGTGCGCATGAAGGAAGTGGGCTCGCGCGACGACTTCAAGTGGCTCTTCCTGCCGGACCAGTGCCGGCACTGCGTGGAGCCGCCTTGCAAGGACGCCGCCGACTCCATCGTCAAGGACGCCATCACCCAGGACAAGGCGACCGGTGCCGTGGTCTTCACCGAGAAGACCAAGGGCCTGCCCTTCGACGTGGTGCGCGGTGCCTGCCCCTACGACATCCCCCGGCAGGACCCCGCCACCAAGGTGATGTCCAAGTGCGACATGTGCAACGACCGCGTGACGGCCGGGATGCTGCCCGCCTGCGTCAAGACCTGCCCCACCGGAGCCATGAACTTCGGTGAGCGGGACGAGATGCTGGCCATGGCAAAGAAGCGCTTCGAGGCCCTGAAGCAGACCAACCCCAAGGCCGTCCTTGTGGATTGGGAGCAGGTCCGCGTGGTGTTCCTCACCGAGCACGAACCCCGGCTCTACCACGCCACGCTCATGGCGGACGCGGACAGCGCCGGCCCCGTCACCCGCTTCGCGGCCCTGGACGCCGTGCTGGGCCTGCGCAACCAGGCTCGGGGCTAACCCCCGGAAGCCGATGACGGCATGACCGCCGGGAACACCCCACTTGTTCCCGGCGATGCAAGCAAAACGCCGGTTTCCCCGGCCGCGCCCGACGGGGCGCGGCCGGGGCTTCACCCCTCCCGCAGGGGCGATGCCGGCGTTTTTTTTACAAAAGGCGGCGTGCCCGCTCTGCGGCGGTTTCCGGCAGGATTGGACCTCCCAACCGGTTTTCGCCAGCAGGCGGTCGCGCCGCCTTACTTTCTCCGTGACGCCGTTTCACAACACGGAGAAATCCCAGTGGAAGCTTCGGGCCTGTTCCGTTATTATATTAAAAACCACCGGGACGGTGACTCCATGAAATATTTCCGCAGCACACTCGTCTGGGCCGTGTTGGCCCTGTTTGCGGCCATGGCCGCAAACGGCGCGGCCTGGGCCGCCAACGCCTCGCAATCCCCCGAGATGCGCCCCCTGCCCGTGGGCCAGGCCTTCCCGGACCTGGTGCTCCAAGGGCCGTTCACGCCCCAGGAGGCCGCGCAGCTGGGCCTCAAGCCCGGGGCCAAAAGCTTCCGCCTGGCCGACATCAAGGCCGACACCGTGGTCCTGGTGGTCTTCTCCATGTACTGCCCCTTCTGCCAGAAGGAGGGCCCGGCCCTGGTGGAGGCCAACGCCCTCATCCGCGAGCGGGGCCTGGCCGGCAGCGTGGCCATGGTGGGGCTCGGGGCGGGCAACTCCGATTTCGAGGTGGCCATCTACCGCGACAAGTTCAAGGTGGACTTCCCACTCTTCCAGGACAAGGACTTCACCGCCTACAAGTCCCTGGGCCAGGTGGGCACGCCCTTCTACTACATCCTCTCGCGCGGGCCGGACGGTTTCACCATCGTTGACGAGTCACTGGGCTGCATGACCTCCCCCAAAGCCTTCCTCGACTCCGTCCAGGCCAAGACCGGAGCCAAACCGGCCCCCGTCCAGGACACGAAGCCCGAAGCCAAGGCCAAGGGAAAGAAGAAATGATCGCCACCGCCCTGCCCTCCGCGCGTCTGTGGTTCGCGGGCCTGCTGCTGGCCACGCTTCTGCCCGGCCTGTTCGCGGCATCCCCGGGGCTCTGCCAGACGCAGGTGCCGCCCGAGCTGATCTTCAACCCAGGCACCCTCAAACCCGTGGACAGCACCCTGCGCGTGGCCGTGGGGGACAAGGCCCCGGACTTCTCCCTGCCCACCATCGCCGGCTCCCGGGTGAGCCTGGCCCAGTACGCGGGCAAGAAGAACGTGCTGCTCACCTTCGTGCCCGCGGCCTGGACTCCGGTCTGCTCCGGGCAGTGGCCCGGCTACAACCTGGCCCGCGAAGTCTTCGAGAAGCATGACACCGTGCTCATCGGCATCACCTGCGACAACGTCCCCACCCTGCACGCCTGGGTCAAGGAGATGGGAGGGTTGTGGTTCACCGTGGCCTCCGACTTCTGGCCCCACGGGGCGGTTTCCGCCACCTACGGGGTGCTGCGCCCCGAGGGCGTGTCCGAACGGGCGCTGTTCCTCATCGACAAGCAGGGCGTGATCCGCTTCATCGACGTGCACGACATCAACGCCCGCCCCGACCTCGGCGCCCTGGCCAAGGAGCTGGACAAGCTGCAATGAACCGCCGCTCCCCCTTCATTCGCCTCACTGCCCTGGCGGCGTCGCTCCTCGCGCTGGCCCTGCTGGCGGCCTGCGAGCCCCCGCCGCCCAAGGAGGCCGACACCGGGCGCATCGGCGTCACCAGCGGCGAGATACGCATCGGGGCCAGCCTGCCGCTCTCCGGCCACGCCTCCCACCTCGGGCAGGAGACCCTGCGCGGGGCCATGGCCTACATCAACCACGTGAACAGCCAGGGCGGGGTGCACGGCCGCAGGATCACGCTCATCACCCGCGACGACGGCTACGATCCGCCCCGCTGCGTGGCCAACACCCAGATGCTCATCGTCGAGGACCAGGTCTTCGCCCTGAGCTGCTACGTGGGCACCCCCACCACGACCAGGATACTGCCCATGCTGGTGGGCGCGCGCATCCCGCTGGTGGGGGCCTTCACCGGGGCCAACGACCTGCGCGACCCTTTCCAGCGCTATGTGGTCAACGTGCGGCCCTCCTACTACCAGGAGACCGCCGCCGCGGTTGAGCACCTCGTGGGGGACCTGGGCCTCAAGCGCATCGGCGTGTTCTACCAGTTCGACGCCTACGGCTTCGACGGCCTCAAGGGCACCGAGTTCGCCCTGCGCAGCTACGGCATGGCCCCTGTGGCACGGGGCTCCTACGCGCGCGGCACCCTGGACGTGGAGGAAGGCCTGGCCAGGATCACCGAAAGCGACGCCCAGGCCGTGGTCATCATCGGCTCGGCCGCGCCCTCGGCCAAGTTCATCAAGCTGGCCAGGGAGAAGAACCCCGAGCTGGTGTTCTACGCCGTCTCCTTCGTGGGCGCGGAGGAGATCGCCCGCATGCTCGGCCCCGACGAGAAGGCCAGGGTGCTCGTCTCCCAGGTGATGCCCCCGCCGGACCTGCCCGAAACGCGCGGGCTGCTGAGCGGCGTGAAGGACTACGACGAGCTGCTGCGCGCCGCCTACCCCGGGTACAGCCCCACCTCGGTGGGCCTGGAGGGCTTCATCAATGCCAAGGTGCTGGTGGAGGGCCTGCGCCGGGCCGGGCCGGACCTGACCCGCGAGCGCTTCATCGACGCCATCGAGGACATCCATGACTTCTCCCTGGGCCTGGCCAACACGTTGACCTACGGGCCGAACGACCACCGCGGCCTGCAGCGCGTCTACTTCACCAAGCTGGAGGACGGCCGCTTCGTGCTGGTAACCGACTGGAAGAAACCCTTCGCCCCCAGCGCCTGCCAGTGAACGCCGCCTCGCAGTCCGCCGGCCGGGCGCAAGCCATGCTCAACAGGGTGCGCACGCTCAGCCTGCGCAACAAGATCTTCCTGTCCACGGTGGGAGTGGTGCTGCTCATCAGCGGGGCCATCGCCCTGCTGGCGCGGGGCATCCTGGTGGGCACGCTGGACCGCGAGCTGGAGCTGCGCGGCATCGCCATCGCCCAGTCCATCGCGGAGCGGGCGGGCGGCTTCATCCTTGACAAACGCCCCGAAGAGCTGGTGGCCCTGCTCTTCGACGTCTCCCAACTGGGCGACCGCAAGGCCCTGGTGGCCTACAGCTTCGTCATGGACGTGGACGGCAAGCTCCTGGCCAACACCTTCGTGCGGCCCTTCCCCTCCGAGCTTCTGGACGTGGTGGCCCCGGCCGACAGCCAGGACACCCTGGTGCGCCCCCTGCGCATCGAGAACTCCGACGTGGTGGACATCTCCGTGCCCATCCAGGAGGGCATCTACACCCTGGGCCGGGCCCACGTGGGCCTGCGCCAGAGCCACATCGACGCCCTGGTGGCCAAGCTGCGCCTGACCTTCCTGGGTTTCATCTCCCTGGTGGTGGTCATCATCTTCCTCATCGCCCTGGTTCTTTCGGGCTATGTGGTGGAGCCCCTGCGCAAGCTGACCAGCGCGGCGGAGATCATCAGCCGGGGCCGGCTGGACCAGCCCCTGGACCTGGGCGGCACCCCCCCGCAGCCCGGGGAATGCCCGGCCTACTCCGACACGGATCTGCCCTGCTGGCACCTGGACGAACTGGCCCCCGGGGAGGACATGCCCCCCCGCACCTGCAACCCCTGCAAGTTCTACCGCAAGCGCCACGGCGACGAGGTGGTGCAACTGGCCGACGCCTTCGCCAACATGGTCTGGTCCATCCGGCTGTACCGGCACAGGCTGCGCGAATCCGAGGAGCGTTACCGCCCCCTGTTCCAGGCCAACCCGGACCCCTTCCTGGTGCTGGACGTGGCCACCCGCTACTTCCTGGACGCCAATCCCCGCGCCCAGGAGCTCTACGGCTACACCCTGGCCCAGCTCCAGGACATGACCATCGGCTCCATCGAGCCCCTGGGCACCCCCCAGGGCGTGCAGCGCTTCATCACCGAGGGCACCTCCGGCGACCACGTGCTCTACGCCAAGGTGGGCCACATCACCCGCTCGGGCAAGACCATCTACGTGAACATACACGCCACCATGGCCCCCTACCGCGAGCGCGTGGTGGTGATCTTCTCGGCCACGGACGTCACCGACCTGGTGGAGAAGGACGCCCAGCTCATCCAGGCCAGCAAGATGAAGACCCTGGGCGAGATGAGCGCGGGCATGGCCCACGAGCTCAACCAGCCGCTCAACGCCATCAAGCTCGGCAGCGACTTCCTCAAGCTGGCCGCGGGCATGGACAAGGCCCTGCCCATGGAGAAGTTCCAGCAGGTCTCCGACGAGATCAGCGCCCAGGTGGACCGCGCCGCGGCCATCATCTCCCACCTGCGGGAGTTCGGGCGCCAGTCCGACCTGATGCCCGACCAGGTGGACATCCGCCAGCCCATCAAGGGCGTGTTCGCCATCATCGGGCAGCAAATGGCCCTGCAAAACATCGGCGTGCAGCTTGAACTGGCCGAGGGCCTGCCCCTTGTGCTGGCCCACGCCAACCGGCTGGAGCAGGTGTTTTTCAACCTTGTGGCCAATGCCCGCGATGCGATACAAGCCCTGAAGCGGGGGGGTGGGACTATCCTGATACGATCCTTCATGGAACACGGCCAGTTGGTCGTTTCCGTGACGGATAACGGGTGCGGCATCCCCCCCAAGGACGTCACGAAGATTTTCGAGCCCTTCTTCACCTCCAAGCGGGCGGGCGAAGGCATGGGTCTGGGCCTGGCCATATCCTACGGCATCATCAAGGACTACGGCGGGGAGCTCCAGGTTGAGACCGAAGTGGGCAAAGGCACCACGTTCAGGCTGCTTTTCCCTCCTGCGGCCCCTGCCCGCACCGGTGAGGTTTTATGACGCGCGTTCTGGTGATCGACGACGAAAAGCCCACCCTGGCCATGTTCGAGCTGCTGCTCCAGGCCATGGGCTACGAGCCCTCCGTGGCCGAGTCGGGCGAGCAGGGCCTGGAGATTTTCGCCCAGGGCGACTTCCCCATCGTGCTCACCGACATCAAGATGCCGGGCATCGACGGGCTGGAGGTGCTCTCGCGCATCAAGGCCATGCGCCCGGAAACCGAGATCATCGTCATCACCGGCCACGGCGACGTGGAGCTGGCCCTGGCCGCGCTCAACCTGCGGGCCACCGATTTCATAGACAAACCCATCTCGCAGTCGGCGTTGACCACAGCCCTGCATCGGGCCAGCGAACGCCTGAGCCGCAGCGCCAGCGCCGCGGCCCCGGCCTTCCTGCGCATGGAGGGGGAACTGGCCGTGCTGGAGATCACAGGCGCCAACTCCGGCAACATGGACGACGTCGCCGCCCAACTGGCCGACGCGCCGCAACTGCGCAAGCTGCTGGTGGCGGTTGGGGAGTTCGCCTCGCTCAACGGGGCCGCAATTTCCGGGCTGGCCTCCATCCTGGAGTCGTTCAAGCTGCGCCACGGCGTCGCGGCCATCGCCTGCAAGCCGCTGAATTTCCGCCGCGTGTTCGAGGCCGCGGGCATCGCCGCCCTGGCCCAGGTGCACGAGACCACTGAGCAGGCCCGGCAGGCGCTGGCGCTCTAGGGCCTCGCCGCCTCCCGGTCCGCCCGCGCGGGACACGCTGAATTGGTTTGACTTTCGCAGTCACATCGGGGGATTGGACAGGATCGCCCGGAAATTGCCTTACTCGCGGTTTTGCTTTTTCGTACAATCAGCGCATTTCCGCCCCGCCCCGGGAACGCGATATTATTCGCGGCACTTTCTTTGTTCGGAACGACTCCAAACCACTTACTTTTTTCCTGTTGACACACTTCCGATTCCCATATACGGCCGCCTAAATGCCATCTCATATATCGGGCCTCGTTCATGCGGGGGTACGGCCCGGTATATCGAACCTACTTGCGGGGCGCGTTTGAGGTTATCCGATGCGGTGCCTTGCGGGATGAAACGGCCGGGCAACGGCGCCCGCCGATTGTGGTAACCTCTTGCAGGAGCATTTGCGAGTATGGAGACGAACATCTACGTCGGGAATCTGCCTTTCAGCGCCACCGAAGACCAGGTTCGCCAACTGTTCGAGACGTACGGCCAGGTTACGTCCGTGAAACTCATCAATGACCGCGAGACCGGCCGCCCCCGCGGCTTCGGCTTCGTGGAAATGGATGGCGACGGCGCCAAGCAGGCCATCGAGGCCCTCAATGGCTCCGATTACGGCGGCCGCACCATGAAGGTCAACGAAGCCCGCCCCCGCGAGCGCCGTCCGGCCGGACGCTGGTAGAAGCTCCCCAGAGCATCACCTTGCGGCCCGCCTCCTCACGGAGTCGGGCCGTTTTTTATTGCCCGCCTCGTGCGCGGCTCACTCCTCGGGGCCGGGCGAGAAGGCCAGGGCGAGGCGCGTCACCAGATCGGCGAGATCCTGCCCGCGATGGTTCCAGCGGAACTCCAATTCCTTGAGATAATACGGAAATTTTTCAGGGGAAACACCCTGCAGCCGGGCCAGGCGCTCCATGAGGAAGCCCCAGAAGGGGTTGGCGCCGCCCAGGTCCAGCCCGCCGTTGCGGCCTCTCAGGGCCGAAGAGACCCACTGCGGCCCCCCGCAGCACACCAGCCCAAGATAACCGCGCACGGGGCCGGTGTAGACCACCGACCCCACCCTGGCGGTCCTGAGCCGGAAGTTGCTCTTGTAGAGGGTCAGGTCGGCCGCTTCCACGTCCGGCAGGAGGTCCACGAAGACCCAGCGCCCGTGCTCCATCACGCCGAACACCGGCGGGGTCTCCTCGGCGTCGCGTTCGGCCAGGCTCCGCTTGATCTGGCGCGCGTCCGTGGCCTGGGAGAGGATGGCCTGGCGCAGGGCGTCCATGGCCTTGTAGGCCGTGTTGTAGGAGATATCGAGCTGCGCGGCGCTCTGCTTCACCGGGGTCTCCCCGGCGAAGAGCTCGGCCATGCGCAGCCACTGCGCGGGCCGGAGCCCCCCCGCGCCCATGAAGCGCCCGGTCAGTTCGTGGAAGGTGTAGCCGCAGCCGGGGCAGCGCAGCCGCCCGGAGCCCAGCCTGTACGTCTTCTCGCTCCGGCAGCGCGGGCAGCCCCAAGCCCCCGCCTGGCGGCACAGGGAGACGATGCGCTCCCTGGCCGCCTGATCGTCGGAAAGGGCTGACTGCGGCTGGCTGTCCATGGCCGCCCGGGCTGGGCCCGGCCTCCTAGAACCCCCAGGCCGAGGCCGTGGGCCGGGAGTAGCCCTTGCGCATGGCCAGGATGTCCAGGGTCAGGGATTCCAGGTCGTCCAGGGCGGGCAGGCTGGGGCGGTCCAGCTCGCGGAAGTCCGTGGTCTTGATGTAGCCTTTGCAGCTCTCGCAGACGTCCACCCGGTAGCCGGGCTCCTCGTCGGCGGTGAAGAAGGGCAGCTTGGCCGCGTCGCGCTCTTCGCAGTAGGCGCACTGCAGCCTGAAGGTGCGGTACTCGGCCCGGCAGAAGGAGCAGCAGTGCACGCGCACGCCCTCCTTGCCGCGCAGCGAGGAGTGGAAGGCCAGGCTGCCGCAGATCGGGCAGGCGGCATGGTCCCAGTTCCTGTCCTGGGGCAGGGCCAGGGACAGCACCGAGGCCAGGGCCATCAGGGAGGGCGTCATGCTGGACTGCGCCAGGAAGGCCAGGGCGCGCGGAGCCTGGGGCGTGCGCGCGGCGAAATTCTTGAAGAAGTCCAGGTCGCCGGCGAGGAAGGCGGCGTGGGCCGCGCGCATCAGCTCGTCGCCTTCGGCGCGGATCACGTCGGCCGCCTGGGCCATGGGGCCGCCCAGGTCCGTCAGGAGGTCCGCGAAGCGTTTGAACAGGGCTTCGGCCTGGGCCGCGTCATAGGGGAAGCGTTCCCGAGCCAGCAGGGGTTTGCCCTGGATCACCTGGTCCACGCTGGAGAGCTCCCCGGCGGGAACTTCCTGCACGATGCAGGCGGCGCGGGCTTCGTTCTGGATGCGGTACACCGCCTCCACCAGCCCGAGCAGTTGGGCCGGGATGTGCTCCTTGCCGCGCATGGCGGCAAACTTGCGGTTGGCCAGTTTCTCTTCCCGCTCGATATCGTTGAACATGGTCACCCCTGTTTCGGTGTTGCGCGGCAAACTGCCACCGCGTACGGAAGACGCTTCATACTGCCACAGGACGGCAAACGCGTCCAGCAAGGCGGGCTTACTGCCGCGCTGACACCAGCACGGACTTCAGGGGGCAAGCTTCAGGGCCACGCGCTGGCCACGCTCCAGGCCGGAAAGCACCTGGGTGCGCTGGTTGCCCTTGAGGCCCAGCTGCGGCTCCACGGGTTTGACGCCGCCGCGCCCGTCATCCACGTAAATCAACCGTTTGCCGCCCCTCGCCACCACGGCCTCGTTGGGCACGCTGAGATCGCCCCCGGCCTCCTCCATCTTGACCAGGCACTGCACGTTCATGTCCGGCCGCAGCTCCAGCGACGACAGCGGGGCCAGCGGCACGATGGCCGGGTAATAGAGCACCTTGCCGACGGTCTCCGGCGCTGGCGAGACGCGCTCCACCCTGGCCTCGAAAACCTGCTCCTTGCGCGCGGGCCGGAAGAAGCGCACGGGCGTGCCCTTGCGGATTGCCGCGGCCTCGGCCTCGTTGATGTAGACCCAGAGCTCCAGGTAGCGCGGATCGATGACGGTGACGATGTTCACCGTCTCCAGTTCGGCCACCACCTGCTCCCCCTCCTGGGTGTGCACCTGCCCCACAATGCCGTCGATGGGGCTCTCGAGGCGGGTCATGGAGAGGTAGACCTCGCTCAGTTCCAGCTCGGCCCTGGTGGCCTCCAGTTCCCGGCGGGTGCGCGCCAGTTCGGCGTCGCGCTCCCTGCCGATGCGCTCCAGCGCGGCCTGCCCGGCCCGCACGGTCTGCGCGGCCACGGCCTCGTCGCGCCGCGAGGCGTCCAGGGCATCCTGCGAGATGTGCCCCTGGCTGCGCAGGGCGTCGCGCCGCTCGCGGCCGCGCGCGGCGTAGTCCAGCTTGCCGCGCCCCGCCGCGATGGCTGCGCGGGCCTCCTCCAGGCGTCCGGCGAAGAGGGCCTCGGTGCGCTCGTATTCGCTGACGGCCGCATCCAGGCGGGCCTTGGCCTGATCGCGCTGGGTCGTGAGCTCGCGGTTGTCGAGTTGCGCAAGCAGTTGGCCCTTGCGCACGATGTCCCCGGTGCGCACCGTGAGCAGAATCACCTGGCCCTTGAGCCTGCTGCCCACGCGCACCAGCCCTTCCGGCCTGGCCTTGACCACGCCCGGGGCCTCGATGACGCGCAGCACGTCGCCCACGGTGGCCTCGCCCCACTCCAGCACGGCCGGGGCGGTGCCCCCGGGCTTGTCGCAGGCCCCGGCCAGCAGGGCCAGGGCCACCGCCAGAGCCAGGAGCGGACCGAACGGGCGGGGCTTTCGGGGAGCCTGCGGGAAAAACGGCATGACGGGTCAGGCCTGCGCGTTGACGATGCGGCCCTTGAGGGCCTGTTCGGCTGGCTGGGGAAAATCCGTATGGCGCGGCAACTGCGGGGATGGTGCTCCCGCGGCTTCCGCGCCGGAAGGCGGCGGCTGGTGGCGGAACGTGACAGGGCGCTCGATGTTGCCCGGGGGCGGAGGCGCGCCTGCTGGATCGACGGGCTTCATGCCACATGATGGCCCATGGCGCTGGGGTTGGCAAGCCGCATCCTCCGACGCGAAAGACTCGAAGTGAGCTTGCCACCCGGGCAGTCGCAGGCTACAAAGGCAGACGGCCTCTTTCATGCCAAGTTGGAGAATCCATGTTCGCACGCTTCTTTACGCATCGGGAACGAGACATCAATTCCACCAGCCTGGGCAAGCAGCGCACCTATTGCCTCAAGCGGGGCGACACCCACATACGCTTCACGGGCAAGCTCCTCTCCTTCTACCACGCGGCGGACGACTGCCTGGAGCCCGCCGCCCAGAACCAGACCCACCTGGAAACCATCGCCCTCTTCCGCACCCAGAGCCAGTACCTGATCTACTACGTCCTGCTCTATCAGAACAATGAGCACCTCTCCGGCAGGCACGTGCACCTGCACGCCACGCCCGACCTCGACGGAGCGGAACGCTTCATCGGGGCCATGGCCTACGTCAACAAGCGCGCCTTCGCCACGGCCGTCGTGGAAGACGCCCGGGCCATGGACGCGGGCAAGGTCTGAACCCCGCCGACGGCAACGCTCCGGCCGCATGGCCGGCCCGGAGCCCGACGCGGGGGCCATCCTGACGCGGATCGTGGCGGGCCGCCGCGTGCGCCCCAGATGCGCGGCATTGCCGCCATCAGGATACAGGAGGAAGGAGCGTACGATTCAGGCTGGGGGCATCGAACTGAGGGGATGGACGTGCAGCTCGCCGGTGTGCGTCTCGAAGAAGACCTTGCGGCCCTTGGCGCCGCCCAAGTCCATGGACTCGGGCCTGAGCCCGAGTGCGCGGCAGACCTCCAGCGCGCAATCCGCGTTCTTGCGGCCCACCCCGCAGGTGTCGTCCGACACCATCCCGTTGGCGCCGCCCACCAGGGCCACGCGCAAGCCGCCCGGGCGCACGCCCAGGAGCCGGAACTGCTCCACCATGTGGGCGATGGCCGTATCCACGTACTTGAACACGGTGTGCCGGCCTCTTTCATTGTAGTCGGCGCGGTAGGGCAGGAAGGCGTGGAAGATGGCCCCGGCGCGGCGTGCCGGGGAATAGAACACGCCAGACAGGCAGGAGCCCAGCACGGTCTGGACGATGGTCGGGGACATGAACAACCCGCCCTCGGCCACCTTGAGGTATTCGGTGGCCGCGTCCGGGTGGCGGGCCTGCATCTCCCTCAGCACCATGGGAGGATTCGTTCGCGGGCAGATCAAGGGCGCACCTCCGCAGCCGAAAATCCCTGAGGCGGAAACGCAACCTGGTCGGGACAATTCCTATTAGGAATCTAGCACCTTCCTCCCCCACTGACAACCTACCTGGCCGGTTCCGGCCCGGCCACTGGCGCAGGCAGGCCGCCTCTGTTATGGAGCGGCAATGGAAGCTGTGATCGAGGCCGTGGGCCTGCGCAAGAAATTCGGCAATTTCGCCGCCGTGGACGGGCTGGACATGCGGGTGCCGCGCGGCAGCGTCTACGGCCTGCTGGGGCCCAACGGGGCCGGGAAGACCTCCACCATCCGCATGGTCTACGGGTTCAGCCCCAAAACCGGGGGCGAGCTGCGCGTGTTCGGGCAGGATATCGACGTCCACTGGCGCGCCATCCGGGCGCGCATCGGAGTCTGCCAGCAGGAGAACACCCTGGACCCGGACCTCACCGTGGAGCAGAACATGCTGGCCTTCGCGGGCTACTTCGCCATGGACGCAGCCGCGGCACGGGCGCGCTCCGCCGAGCTGCTGGAATTCTTCTCCCTCGAAACACGCCGCAAGGACGACGTGCGCGCCCTCTCCGGCGGCCTGGCCCGCAGGCTGATGCTGGCCCGCGCCCTGGTCAACGCCCCGGAGCTCGTCATCCTGGACGAGCCCACCACCGGGCTGGATCCGCAGTCCCGCCACCAGCTCTGGGACAGGCTGCTGGACCTGCGCGCCCAGGGCCTGACCATCTTCATCACCACCCACTACATGGACGAGGCCGCCGCCCTCTGCGACGAGCTGCTCATCATGGACCACGGCAAGCCCCTCGTGCGGGGCACCCCGGCCGCGCTGATCGCCTCCCACTCGGGCAAGGCCGTGCTGGAGATCACCAACCCCAGCGAGGCCGCACGGGCCGCCGCCGAGGCTTCCGGCATGGATACGGAGGATTTCGGGCGGCGCGTGATTGTGTTCGCGGAGGATTTTTCCGAGCTGGAGGCCCTGCGCGCCGCGCTGCCGCCCGGGCAGCACGTGCTGCGCCCCTCCACCCTGGAGGACGTCTTCCTGCGCCTCACCGGCAGGGAGCTGCGCGAATGAAAATGCTCTCGAGAATCTCCTCGCGCCTGTGGCGGGTCTGGGCGCGCAACCTGCTGGTCTACATGCGCACCTGGAAGATCAACTTCATACCGCCCATGGCCGAGCCGGTGCTCTACATCCTGGCCTTCGGCGCGGGCATCGGGGGGCTGGTGGGCAGCGTGCGCGTGGACGGCGCGACCGTGCCCTACACCGCCTACATCGCGCCGGGCCTCATCGCGGCATCGGTGATGTGGCAGTCCTTCTACGAGAACACCTACTCGTCCTTCGTGCGCATGTTCTACCAGAAGACCTTCGACGCCATGCTGGCCACGCCCCTCTCCCTGGAGGACGTCATCACGGCGGAGATCGTCTGGGGGGCGACCAAGGCGGTGGCCAGCACGCTGCTCATGGGCACGGTCATCGCCTGCTTCGGGCTGATCTCCCTGCCGGAGGGGCTCTGGCTGATCCCGCTCTCGGCGCTGGGGGGGCTGGCCTTCGGTTCGGTGGGCATGTGGCTCACCGGGCAGACCTCCACCATCGAAATGTTCAACCTGCCCATCTTCCTGTTCATCACGCCCATGTTCCTGTTCAGCGGGGCGTTCTTCCCGGTGGACGGGCTGCCCGCCTGGGCCTCGGCCCTGGCGCAGCTCCTGCCGCTCTACCACCTGACGCAGGCCAGCCGCGCCCTGTGCCTGGGCACGGCCACGGCGAAGATATGGTGGAATGCCGGGTACCTGGCCCTGTTCACGGTGGTGTTCTATCCGCTCGCCGTGGAGGCCATGAGGAAACGGCTGATAAAGTAGGCTCGAACGCTCCCAGGCCCTTCGGCCGCGCCATCGCGGGCCTGGCGCAACGCATCGCCCCTCTCACCGCGAGATACGAAAAAGCCCGTGCAGCCCTCCAGATGAAGGGCCGCACGGGCTTTGCGCCGATGAAAAAACGCCTAGCCCATCACCTTCTTCTCGGTCAGCTCCACCACCTCCCTGGCCTCGGCCAGCTTGGGGTCGCGGTCCAGGGCGGAGCGCGCCGCGTCGTAGGCCTTGTCCCACTGGCCCATCTTGTAGAGCACCTTGGCCAGGGTCACGTAGGTCTTGGGGTGCGCGCCGAAGTTCTTGAGCGCCTCGCGCAGGAATTTCTCCGCCATGGTGAGTTCGCCGATGGCCTGGCAGGCCTCCACGGCCATGCCGTAGGCGGCGGCGTCCTTGGGGTTGACCTCGATGGCGCGCTCCGTGAAGGGGATCACGTCGCTCGGCAGCTTGGCGTCCGCGAGCATCCTGGCGGCCCGGCTGAAGATGCCCGGCTCGTCCGGATACTGTTCGCAGACGTTGTTGAGCAGGCGCCTGGTGGCGGGCAGGTTTTTCTCCCTCAGGGCCTCGGCGGCCTTCTCGAAGAAGGTGGCGATGCGGTCCTGCCGGTCGCTCAGCACTTTCTCGGCCGCGGCCTGCTCCAGCTTCTCCAGGTGGGCGCACAACCCGGCCAAAGCCTGCGAGAACTGCTTCTCGCTGCCGCGCTTGTAGATGAAGGGCCCGCGCAACTGAGCCTTGATGTCGGGCACGAGCTCCATCTCACGCAGCATGTCGGCCAGGAGGATCTCCAGCTCGAACTTGGCCCTGCCCATGATCGCCGTGCTGGTGGCGTAGGCCTCGAAGGCCTTGCTGCCCGCAGCCAGGGCCTTGGTGGCCATGAACCGCCTGGAGTACCCGACGGCTCGTGCAATGTCTTCCTTGACCGACTTGGCGCTCGCCCCGCTCATGCTCAGCTCCTGCAGGAAAATGGCAATAAAATTCACTATAGGCCGGTACATCGTGCAGGGCAAGCCCGCTGGCCGTGCTTGTCATTTCCCTCGGCATTTGCCACAAACGACGGGACGGAGGCCCGCGAGCTTCCGCCGGACGCACACTATGGCTACCCCAGGCACGCTCAACGCGTCGTTGCTCATCCGAACCTTCTTGCGCACCTACTTCGTCGGGGCGGCCTTCAACACGCGCGGGCTCCAGACGGTCGGCCTCGCCCTGGCCATGGAGCCCGGGCTCAACGCCATCTACCCCGACCCCGTGGAGCTGCGCCACGCCTGGAAGCGCTACACCAGCCTCTACAACACCCACCCCTTCTGGACGCCGTTCCTGGTGGGGGTGTTCCTGGCCCTGGAGTCGCGCATCGCGCGCAAGCAGTTTCCCGAGGCCATGCTGGAGCAGGTGAAGAGCACCGTGGTCTTCACGCTCTCGGCCGTGGGCGACTCGTTCTTCGGCAGCAGCCTGATCGGCTTCTGGGCGCTCTCCACCGCCTGCCTGCTGGCCTCGGGCCAGCCCGTGGGGGCTTTTCTGCTGGCCCTGGCGCTGTTCACGGCGCTCAACGCCTTCAAACTGGCGACCTTCATCATGGGCTACCGCCACGGCTTCGCCGCGCTCACGCGCATCAAGGGCTGGGACCTGGTGAACTGGGCCCGGCGGCTCAAGGTGCTCAACGGGGCGCTCTTGGTGCTGCTCTGGGCCATCGTCTGGCCCAGGGAGACCGACCCCATGGCCTGGACGAGCGGCGTGCTCATGGTGCTGGGCCTGGCCTACGGGGCCGGACGGCTGAGGATAAACCGGGAGATTCTCGTGGGGGCGGGAATAGCCGCGGGTTTGTTTTTTTTGTGGATTCGTTTATAATGGATTGGTTTTAACCGGTGAACAACATGTCCGACACACAATCTCTTCCCGAATCCGACGCCTCCACGGACGGTTACGTGCGCATCGTCTGCGTGCTCAACGAGCAGGGCCTTCACGCCCGCCCGGCGGCCCGTCTGGCGCAGGAGGCGCAGAAGTTCTCCGCGGACATCTCCATCATCCAGGGCGGCCAGCAGGTGGACGCCAAGTCCATCCTGGACATCCTCACCCTCGCCGCCCGGCACGGGGCCAACCTGGAGCTGCGCGCCAAAGGCGACGACGCCCGGGAGGCCCTGGACTGCCTGGCGGACATGTTCAAGAAACGCTTCCAACAATAAGGCGCCCCCATGGCCCTCGCCACCCTCACGGGCATACCAATCTCCGCAGGCATCGCCATCGGCAAGGCCTTCTTCCTCAACCGCTCCCAGTTCGGGCAGGTGCCCCGTCTGGCCCTGCCGGGCGAGCAGGTCGAGCCGGAGGCCCAGCGCCTGCGCGACGCCTTCGAGCAGGCCAAGCGCGAGCTGGCGGCCATCCGCGAGCGCGTGCCCGCCGAACTCAAGGACCACGCCCTGATCATCGACTCCCACCTGATGATCATGAGCGACCCCAAGCTCATGGGCTCGGCGCTTACGCACCTCACGGGCCTGCGCATCAACGCCGAATGGGCCCTGGAGAAGGCCGTGGCCGACCTGGAGGAGGCCTTCAACGCCCTGGACGACCCCTATTTCCGCGAGCGCCTGCAGGACGTGCGCCTCGTGGCCGACCGCGTGCGCGGCAAGCTCATGGGCCAGAAGGTCGACTTCAAGACCCTGGGCAGCCGCGCCGTGCTCATGGCCAACGACCTGACCCCGGCCGACACGGTGGAGCTCCAGGTGGACAAGATCATGGGCTTCGCCACCGTGCAGGGCGGCAAGACCTCCCACGCGGGCATTTTGGCCAAGTCCCTGGGCATCCCGGCCGTGGTGGGCGTGGGCGGCATGGAGGCCGCCGTGCAGGACGGCCACCTGGTGGTGGTGGACGGCCTCAAGGGCCAGGTGATCGTGGAGCCCGACGAGGAGGAGCTGGCCCGCTACGGCGACCTCAAATACCAGTTCGAGTCCTACCGGGGGGCCATCATCCGCAACTGCCACCTGCCCGGAGAGACGCTGGACGGCTACCGCATCAAGGTGAAGGCCAACATAGAGCTCTACGAGGAGGTGGCCCAGGTCATCGATAACGGCGGGGACGGCATCGGCCTGTTCCGCACGGAGTACACCTACCTCAACCGCACCGCCCTGCCCACGGAGGACGAACTTTTCGAGCATTACCGCGACCTGGCGGACATCCTCTCGCCCCAGCGGGTGACGCTGCGCACCCTGGACCTTGGTGCGGACAAGTTCATGGCCCACTTCGGCCGCCTGGAGGAGCAGAACCCGGCCATGGGCCTGCGCGCCGTGCGCTTCTGCCTGCGCAACAAGGAGCTGTTCCGCACCCAGTTGCGGGCCATCCTGCGGGCCTCGGTGGTGGGCAACATCTCCATGATGTTCCCCATGATCTCCGGCCTCAAGGAGCTGCGCCAGTCCATGACGCTTTTGCGCCAGTGCCAGCAGGAGCTGCGCAGCCAGGGCCTGCCCTACGACCCGGACATGCCCGTGGGCATCATGGTGGAGCTGCCCTCCGCCGTGATGACCGCAGAGACCCTGGCCCGCGAGGTGGACTTCTTCTCCATCGGCACCAACGACCTCATCCAGTACACCCTGGGCATCGACCGCACCAACAGGCACGTTTCCTACCTGTACCAGCCCCTGCACCCGGCCGTGGTGCGCTCCATCAAGCACGTGGTGGACGCCGCCCACCAGGCCGGCATCGAATGCAACCTCTGCGGCGAGATGGCCTCCGACCCGTTCTGCATGCCCATCCTCATGGGGATGCAGATCGACGCCGTGAGCCTCAACCCCCAGACCATCCCCGGCATCAAGCACATCGTGCGCCAGACCACCATGGACGACTGCAAGAACCTGCTCAAGCAGGTGCTTGAAAGCCCCACCGTGGCCCGCACCAACCAGCTTGTGCGCGAAACCATCTTCCAGAAATTCCCGGACCAGCTGTCGTTCTTCTTCTCCCTGCTGGATTCCGAGGAGGGCCCATCGCAGTGAGCGCCAAATCCGGCGAAGCCGTCAAGATCATCGCCATCAACAAGAAAGCCCGCCACTTCTACGAGCTGCTTGGCTCCATGGAGGCGGGCCTGGCCCTCACCGGGTCGGAAGTCAAAAGCCTGCGCGCGGGCAAGGTCAACTTCAAGGACGGCTACGTGAAGTTCACCTCGTCGTTCGAGGCCTACCTGTGCGGCGTGCACATCAGCCCTTATGAAAACGCGGGCTACGCCCAGCACGACCCCGAGCGGGAGCGGAAGCTCCTGCTGCACACGCATGAGATCAGAGCCTGGAAAGCCAAGGTGGAGCAGAAGGGCCTCACCGTGGTGCCCGTGAAGCTGTATCTGAAGCACGGACGGGTGAAGCTGGAGATCTCGCTGGCGCGCGGCAAGAACGTGCACGACAGGAGAGATGCGCTGAAGGAAAGGGATTTGGATAGAGAGGCGGCGAGGGAGATGGATAGGTTTTAGCCCCGCTCAATACACCCCCGGCACCAGCCGCCACGTCCGCTTGCGGTACGCCTCGTACTCCTCGCCGAAGGTCTCGGCCAGCAGCCTTTCCTCGGCCTTGATTCTGGCCAGCAGCGGGACCGCGATCAGCGCCGATATCATCACGCCAACGCCTGAGCGGAACGCCAGCCCCCAGCCCAGAGTGTTCAACAGCAGCCCCAGGTAGCTGGGGTTGCGGATCACCCTGTAAATCCCTCCCGTCATCAGCCTGTGCCCTGGCTGGATGGCCACCAGCCCGCTGAAGCGGTCCCCCAGCACGAACACCGGCCAGAGCCGCAGCGCCCCGCCCGCGCAGTACAGCGCCAGGCCGAGCCAGCGCACGCCGTCGCCGCCCAGGGTCAGCACATCCAGCCTGTCCGTGAGCGCGGGCAGGTAGCCGTCCAGCAGCCCGAGCACCATGAAGGCCCAGAGCACCCAGCGGTTGCCCTTGTCCTCCTTCACGCCCGGGCTCACGTTGCCGCCCGCGAAGCAGGAGGCCACGGCCAGCGACATCGTGACCGCCGCCAGCGCCCACATGGCCGGTTGCGCGAAGAACGCCCCGGCCCCGCCCCAACCCAGCACGGCCAGCCAGAAATAGGCTCCCGTGAGCACGATGATGAGCACGAATCGCACGAAAGGCTTCATAACACCCTCCCCCTCGCCGGACTCCGGTTCCGGCCCTCCCGGGCCAACCTTCCCGATACCCCCGCAAGGCGTTTGCGGCAAGGGCCAGCCACGCTTTTCGGGCTCCTGCGGCCTTGACTAGCGGGATTTCTGATGTAAGTGATCCTGAAAAAATACGGCGGCCGCCCGGGGGCCGCTCCAGGCGCGCGCCCTCCCCAGCCGTTCCCGGACAAATTCCCAACATCCACAAGAGATTACAGGCCCACCGAGCATGTCCACCCTGCCCCATTCGCTCCTGCGCTCGCTGCAGGCCGTATTCCCAGGCGACGCCCTGATCCTCGGCCAGGAGGAGACCCTCACCTTCGGCAAGGACGCCAGCCGCAAGTTCGCCCAGCCCCTGGCCGTGGTGCGCCCCGAAAATACCGAACAGTGCTCCGAGCTGCTGCGCCTCGCGCAGGAGTGGCGCGTGCCCATCTACGCGCGCGGCAGGGCCACCAACGTTGTCGGCGGCTGCGTGCCCACCACCCCGGGCATCGTGGTCAGCACGGCGCGCATGGCCAAAATCCTGGATATCGACGGCGACGACTTCGTGGCCGTGTGCCAGCCAGGCGTGGTCACCGGCGAACTGCAGGAGGCCGCCAAGGCCAAGGGCCTGCTCTACGCGCCGGACCCGGCCAGCGCCCAGTTCTCCTCCATCGCGGGCAACATCGCCATGAACGCGGGCGGCCTGCGCGCCGTGAAGTACGGCTGCACCCGGGACTGGGTCCTTGGCGTGGAGGCGGTGATGCCCGGCGGCACGGTGCTGCGCCTGGGCTCGCGCTGCCACAAGGACGTTGCCGGGCTGGACCTGGCCCGCCTGTTCGTGGGCTCCGAAGGCACCCTGGGCCTCATCACCGAGGCCACGCTCAAACTTCTGCCCCTGCCCGAATCCCAGGCGACGCTGCTGGCCGTGTTCCCCAACGACGACCAGGCCCTGGCCGCCATGCGCGACGTGTTCCGGGCGGGCATCCTGCCCACTGCCATGGAGTTCATGTCCGGCGACGTGCTCTGGGCCCTGGGCCGCCTCGGCTCCGTGCCCTGGCCGGAGGGATCGAAGGCCGCGCTGCTCATCTCCATCGACGGCTCGCGCGAGGCCCTCAAGCACGACCTGGAGCGCGTGCGCCGAGCCGTGGAGCCCAACGCGCCCTCCCTGCTGGAGCAGGCCAGCACCCCCGAAGAGGAGGACGCCCTCTGGAGCCACCGCCGCCAGGTGAACCAGGCCGTGTTCGTCTACGGGCCGGACAAGAGCTCCGACGACATCGCCGTGCCGCGCGGCCGCGTGGGCGAAACGGTGAAGCGCATCAGCGAGATCGCCAGGAACCTGAACGTGAAGATCATCACCTACGGCCACCTGGGCGACGGCAACATCCACGTCAACTACGTGTTCGACGCCTCCGATCAGGACGAGAGCAGGCGCATCAAGGACGCCAAGGCCCAGGTGCTGGAGCTGACGCTGTCGCTGGGCGGCACCATCACCGGCGAGCACGGCGTGGGCCTCTCCAAGATGGGCTGGATCGCCCGCAAGGTCGGCCCCGACGCCCTGGCCGCCATGCACGCGGTCAAGGCCGCCCTGGACCCCCTGGGGATCATGAACCCGGGCAAGGGATACTAAATGAGCACCGACACCACCGCCTCCCAGGCCCCGCGCGAGCCCAAGTGCGTCTTCTGCGGGCGCTGCCTGGAAGTCTGCCCCCTTTTCGCCGCCACCGGAAAAGAGGAACTGAGCCCCCGCGCCAAGTTCGCCCTGAACACCGCCCTGGACGACCCCGACCACGACATCGCGGCCAAGGCCGCCCTGCGTCTCACCGGCAAGTGCCTGAGCTGCGGCAAGTGCGAGAAGGCCTGCCCCAACAAGCTCTGCGCCCCCAGGCTGGTGACGGAGATGCGCGCCGCCAACCCCAACATCCGCTCCGTGCTCTGGGGCCTGTGGGTGGGCCAGGCCAAGGTGCTCTGGCCCATGATGGCCACGCTCTCGCGCTTCGCCCCGCATTTCCGCTACGGCAGGCTGGAATCCATGCTCTCGGGCCTCAAGGCCCTGGACGCCGGAAAGGCCGCCGAGCCGTGGGTCAAGGCCGTTTCTTTCGAGGCTTGCGGCCGGGGGCGCAAGGCCGTAGTGTTCCCCGGCTGCGTGGCCAGCCACGTGCGCCCGCAGTGGAACGAGACGGCCGGGAAGATGCTGCGCGGCATGGGCTTCGACCTGCTGCCCAACCCCGGCTTCACCTGCTGCGCCTGCACCCTGGGCCACGCCGGGCTCAAGGAGCCGCAGCGCCAGATGCAGCTCAAGAACGTGCAGGCCTGGCGCGATGCTGGGCGCCCCGAGATCGTGGTCTTCTGCGCCACCTGCCGATGCGGCCTCAAGGGCTACGCCGACGCGGAGCTCGGCTGGGAGCTGGGCGAGCGCGAGCGCTGGGTCCACGCGCTGACCCCGCTCTCCTCCCTGGCGGGCAAGGCCGTGTACGAAGTGCGGGACAACGCCCCGGACAAGGTGCACTACCACGCGCCCTGCCACGGCGCGGGCGCCGGGCAGGACCAGAAGTTCCTGAGCGGGCTCCTGGGCAAGAGGCTCTCCACGCGCGGCAAGAAGAACCTCTGCTGCGGCTTCGGCGGATCGCTCAAGCTCTCCGCCCCCGAGCTGTCCGACCAGGTGGCCAAGCGCTGCCTCGAATTCTACGCGCCCGAGCAGGGGGAGCTGATGCTCTCCGGCTGCGCGGGCTGCGTGATCCAACTGCGGGCCGGAGCCCCGGCCGGAATCGGCGTGGGACACTGGCTGGAGATCATTTCCTAGAACGGGCCCATACCGCCCGAGGGGGCCCAGGCCCCCGCCCGGCGCGCACCGCGCGCCCCCGACGTCAGTAAGGAGACAGCATGTTTTCAAGCATCATCAAGATGATCGTGGGTTCCAGCAACGAACGCTACCTCAAGGGTCTGGCCCGCACCGTGGACAAGATCAACGCCATGGAGCCCCAGATGCAGGCCCTCACGCAGGAGCAGATGGTCGCGCGCATCGCCGAGCTCAAGCAGGAGGCCGCGAACGGCACGCCCCTGGACGAGATGCTCCCCGAGGTGTTCGCCATGGTGCGCGAGGCGGGCAAGCGCACGCTGGACATGCGCCACTTCGACGTGCAGCTGGTGGGCGGCATGGTTCTGCACCAGGGCCGCATCGCCGAAATGAAGACCGGTGAAGGCAAGACCCTGGTGGCCACCCTGCCCGCCGTGCTCAACGCCATCTCCGGCAAGGGCGTGCACCTCATCACCGTCAACGACTACCTGGCCAAGCGCGACGCCGCCTGGATGGGCCACATCTACAACTACCTGGGCCTCACCGTGGGCACCATCGTGCACGGCCTCACCGACGAGGAGCGCCAGGCCGCCTACGGCGCCGACATCACCTACGGCACCAACAACGAGTTCGGCTTCGACTACCTGCGCGACAACATGAAGTTCTACAAGGAGCAGCTGGTCCAGCGCGAACTCAACTTCGCCATCGTGGACGAGGTGGACTCCATCCTCATCGACGAGGCGCGCACCCCGCTCATCATCTCGGGCCCGGCCGAGGAGTCCACCGCCCTGTACTCCCGCGTGAGCGCGCTCATCCCCATGCTCAAGCGCGACGAGCACTTCACCGTGGACGAGAAGGCCAAGACCATCATGCTCACCGACGAGGGCGTGGCCCGCTGCGAAGACATCTTCAAGGTCGACAACCTCTACGACCCGGCCAACATCTCGCTGCAGCACCACGTGCTCCAGGGCCTGCGCGCCCACCACCTCTACGCCCGCGACGTGGACTACATCGTCAAGGAAGGCCAGGTGGTCATCGTGGACGAGTTCACCGGCCGCCTGATGCCCGGCCGCCGCTACTCCGACGGCCTGCACCAGTCCCTGGAGGCCAAGGAGGGCGTCACGGTGGAGAGCGAGAACCAGACGCTCGCCTCCATCACCTTCCAGAACTACTTCCGCATGTACAAGAAGCTCTCCGGCATGACCGGCACGGCCGACACCGAAGCGGTCGAGTTCCGGCAGATCTACAACCTCACCGTGTCCGTGATCCCCACGCACCGCCCCATGGTGCGCAAGGACCACGCCGACATGATCTACAAGACCCAGAAAGAGAAGTACGACGCCATCGTGCAGGACGTGAAGGCCCTCCACGCCAAGGGCCAGCCCGTGCTGGTGGGCACCATCTCCATCGAGAAGTCGGAGATGCTCTCGCAGATGCTCAAGAAGGCCGGGGTGCCCCACGAGGTGCTCAACGCCAAGCAGCACGAGCGCGAGGCCCAGATCGTGGCCGAGGCCGGCCAGAAGGGCCGCGTGACCATCGCCACCAACATGGCCGGCCGCGGCACGGACATCAAGCTGGGCGAGGGCGTCACGGACCTGGGCGGCCTGTTCATCCTGGGCACGGAGCGCCACGAGTCGCGGCGCATCGACAACCAGTTGCGCGGCCGCTCCGGCCGCCAGGGCGACCCGGGCGAATCCCGCTTCTACCTGGCCCTGGACGACGACCTCATGCGCCTCTTCGGCTCCGACAGGCTCAAGGGCATCATGGAGCGCCTGGGCATGGAGGAAGGCGAGGCCATCGAGAACCGCATGGTCTCCAAGGCCATCGAGAACGCCCAGAAGCGCGTGGAAGGCCACAACTTCGAGGTGCGCAAGCAGCTACTGGACTTCGACAACGTCATGAACCAGCAGCGCGAGGTCATCTACTCCCGCCGCCGCCACTACATGGAGGCCGTCTCCCCCCAGGAGTCCCTGGAGGAGTTCGTGGACGACCTGCTCGACGACATCTACCAGCCCCTGACCCTCTCCAAGCAGGGCCCGGACCCCGAATCCATCGAGATCGCCGCCGCCCGCCTGGAGGAGACCTTCGCCCTGCGCGTGGACGTGGCCCAGGGCTTCCCCACCCAGGAAGAGCTGCGCAAGGCCATCATGGGCCGCTTCGAGGCCCTGCAGGCCGTCGCGCCGGAGCAGTACACCGAGATCCTGCGCTACTTCCTGCTTGAGGCGTTGGACCGGCACTGGAAGGAGCACCTGCTCAACATGGACCACCTGCGCGACGGCATCGGCCTGCGCGGCTACGGCCAGAAGGACCCCAAGCAGGAGTACAAGCGCGAGGGCTTCGAGCTGTTCCGGGGCATGCTCGACATGATCGCGGAGTCCACCGTGAAGCAGCTCTCCCGCCTGCAGATCAAGGCGGAGCTGCGCGAGGAGGAGTTCACCCACCGCGAGGTCCCGGCGGACGTCAACTACTCCGGCGCGGACGACGGCACCGAGAAGAAGCCCCAGCCCAAGAAGCGCGCCGCGCCCAAGGTCGGCCGCAACGACCCCTGCCCCTGCGGCAGCGGCAAGAAGTACAAGAAGTGCTGCGGGGCCAAGGGATAGGGTTCTCGAACTCGCCAGTCAGCAAATGAAAACGCGGCCGGAAACGGCCGCGTTTTTTCGCACCCGTTGACAGTTTCGGCCGGGCTCGGCTAGCTGACCGCATCCCCGACGGAGGGCCTCGCACGCCCGGCGCGGTCAAAACCGGCAGTTTTTTGAAGGCATCACAAGAGCACCAATACCCTTCGCCACATGAGATCACCGCGCATGTCACGCACCTTTCCGTTCGGGCTTGGCCTCCTCAGATCGATATTGGCCATATGTGTGGTTATCAGCCATACACAGGGCATTCCGGGAATCAACGGTGTCGACGGCGGGCTGGCGGTGGAAGCCTTCTTCATCATCTCGGGCTTTTACATGTTCATGATCCTTGAGGGAGGATACTCGACCCCGGGTTCGTTCTACCTCAACAGATTTCTGAGGCTTCTGCCGATCTACTTCACTGTCGCCCTGGCCAGCGCCGTCATCTATTCGAAATACGGCATCGTCATGGCAGCGGAGGTTTCACAGTGGACCAAATTCGACATTGTAACCAAACTCTATCTCGCTGTTTCTAACCTCACTGCGCTTTTCATTGACGTCGGGCTGTTTCTCAGCATCGCCCCGGACACAGGCAGGCTTTTCTTCTCACCCGACCTGCCGGCCCCCCTGGCGGCCAATTTTCTAATGGTCCCGCAGGGGTGGAGTTTGGGCCTTGAATATTCCTTCTACCTGATCGTGCCGCTGTTCGCGAGAAAGGGCGTCGCGACCCTGGCCGCCATAGCCGCACTATCGCTGCTCGCCCGGGCGGCGGTCTCCTGGTCGGGGTTGCACGGCGACGTCTGGGACCAACGTTTCTTTCCTTCGGAACTCATCTTCTTCGTCACAGGCGGCCTGCTCTACAGGTTCTATAGGGCATACCTGACAAAGGAGAGCGCGCTGCTGGACACAATTTCAAAATTCTGCTCCATACTCCTGATCGCAGCGACCCTCTGGCTCTGCACCCTCCCTGTTGGCAGACAGACCTTGTACTCTGCCTATTTGACCATATTCATAATCTCGCTTCCGTTCGCATTCCGCCATTCAAAAAACTTGGTGTTTGACAGGGCCATCGGGGAACTCTCCTACCCCATCTACATTTGCCACATGTTGGTAGCCAACATAATCGTGCAATTTCCAATCGCAAAAATACTCCAGCAACATAATGCATACGGCGTTGTCTCCGTACTGCTGTCGATCATCCTATCCATTGCCCTCAACCATTTCATTCAGGAACCCGTGGAGCAAGTCAGGAGGGCCATACGGCAGGGAAATTGGACGGTAAGACCCTCGAAGGAATTGATGGCGGCGGCCGTCGCGGAAATCACCGCAATGTTCCGTTCTCCCGTATGGGCGCGCACCTTCGCCATTGCCCCGCTCGTTGTCGCCGTGGCCCTGCTCGCCATAAATTTCCATGCGATTACCGACAGAATGTATTCCAGAACGGTCATCGACCTGTTCAAAGAACAACGGGCGGAGCCAGGATACAAAACAGCTGGATTTGGAGTTGTAGAGCTGGACGGCCGCAACAAGACACCATTCTTATGGGGCATCGGCCCCACTAGTGTCATTTGCGTCAACTTGCAGCAACGGACAAAATTGCGAATGTTGGCATCATTCGAAAGCCCCATTCCCGGGCTTTCCATCAGATACGTCGTCAACGGTTTGCAGGCGAGCGTTTATAATCCGCCCGGGAAAGACTGTACCATGTGCGCCCAGGACCATTCTTTCGAGTTCGATGGTGAACAGGGACTGAACATCATCGAGGTGCAGTATTCGGAATGGAACGGGCGCAACATGAAATTCGCCCCGGACGATCCAAGGCTCCTGACCGTGGCCTACAGGTCTTTTTCCATCATGACTGTCGTGGACGAGGGGAGGGATGCCCGGCGTCTTGCCGCGAACGCGGACGGGCCGTAGCGGGCATGAACCGGCCGCGAACGCGGCCCGGCAGGTCTATCTTCTCTGGATCGCCCCGGGGAAACCCATCTCCGCCAGCCTCTGGCGGAACGCTTCGGGGGCACCCCTGCCCTTGGCCAGCACCCGGTACACTTCCCGGCCGTTGACCTCGGCGTGCTCGAACCCTGACTCGATGCCCGCCCGGGAGAGCCGGTCCGCCAGGGTTTCGGCCTGCACCAGGTTGGGCAGCGAGGCCACCTGCAGCACGATCTCGCCCGGCCCGGCCGTCACGGTGCCTATCGTGGTGAACCCGGCCGATCCGGCGGACCCCGTGGCCGCGCCTGCCGCGGCGCCGCTGGCGGAAGCCGGTGCGGAAGCGGGCGCCGCCTTCACTCCCTGGCCCGCCGGCGTGGGCTTGGATACGGGCTGCACCGCAGCCTTGGCCTGTCCCTTATCCGGCTCCACCAGTTGGTTCATGGCCTGTCTGGCCGCGGACTTGGGGTCGTCCCCGGCGATGGGCAGCAGGTCCGGCAACTGCACGAAGGCGTACATCAGCTCGTAGCCGCGCGCGCCCGCGCCGTCCGGCCGGATGGCCTCGCTCTCCTGCCCGCCGCACTTGATGAGGGCCAGCAGCGCCCCCTCCTTGCGGGCCCTGTTCACCAGCTCGCGCACCACCTTGAGCAGCTTGAGCCTGCAGGCGGCCTCGTCCGGCGCCGCATCCGAGAGGTTCTCCCGGCAGACGAAGGCGGTGTAAATCTGGTCTTTGGCCAGCTTCAGCACTTTCTTTGAAACAGAGGTGTAGCGGATGGTGTAGGCGGCTTCGGGGCAGTGCTTTGGGTCCGGGCAGGGAGCATCCCAGGTGACGGAGGACTTCTCGAAATTGTCGGCGAGGTCCGCGATGACGGCGTAGTTGTCCGGCCCGGCCTTGTCCGGCAGGAGCATGAGCACCTCCGTGGCCAGTTGGACGCACTCCCCCCCGCGCCCGGGGCCGGGGTTTCGGCGCATGTCGCAGATGCCGCGCACCTGCCACTCCTGGGCCAGGGCGGGCAGAGCCGTGAGGGCCAGCAGCAGCGCGGCCAAAATAGGTTTCATCGCGGTTCCTCCCGGGGCCGCCATACATCCAACTCTTCCCGCCCGCAAGACTCTGGTTTGCCTCTCCGGCCCTTGCCAGACGCCCATTCCGTGTGCATGCTCTGCGCATGACAGAAACCATGGAAATCCGTATCGAGCGTCCGGCGTTCGGCGGGGCCGGCCTGGCCCGCCAGGACGGGCGCGTCGTGTTCGTCGAAGGCGGCCTCCCCGGCTCCCTTGTTGAAGCCCGCGTGGTCAAGACCGAAAAGAGCTGCCTGCACGCCGTGGCCACCCGCGTGATCGAACCCTCTCCCCACGCCGTGCAGCCCTTCTGCCCGCACTTCGGCGTCTGCGGCGGCTGCACCTGGCAGGACGCCTCCTACGAGGCCCAGCTGGCCTGGAAGCGCGAGATCGTCCAGGAGCAGCTGCGCCGCCTGGGCCGCATCGAGATCGAGGTCGAGCCCGTCATCGCCTCGCCGCTGGAGCGCCGCTACCGCAACAAGATGGAGTTCTCCTTCGCCCCCGGACCGCGCATCGGCCTGCGCCGCCGCTTCGAGCCGGGCCGCGTGGAGGAGGTCACCCAGTGCTTCCTCATGCCCGAGACCGCCATGCGCATCCTGGCGGCCGTGCGCGAGCTGGCCGCCCGCACCACCCTGCCGCCCTTCTACTTCAAGACCGGCACGGGCGTCTGGCGGCACCTGGTGCTTCGCCGCTCCGAAAGCTCGGGCAAGTGGCTGGCCATGATCATCGTGGGGCCGCGCTCCCCCGTGGGCAAGCTGCAGGGCCTGGGCAAGGAGCTCATGGACCGCTTCCCGGACGAGCTCACCGGCGTGGTGCTGGGCATCCGCCGCGACCGGGGCGACTACGCCATCCCCGAGAGCCGCGCCTGGACCCTGGGCGACGGCTTCCTTGAGGAGGAGATGGACGGACTGCGCTTCGGCGTGAGCGCCGAGGCCTTCTTCCAGACCAACACCGGCGCCGCCGCCCTGCTCTACGCCAAGGCCGTGGAGGCCGCGCGCCTCACCGGGCAGGAGACCGTGTGGGACCTCTACAGCGGCGCGGGGGGCCTCTCCCTGTACATGGCCCGCAAGGCCCGGGCCGTCACCGGGTTCGAGGTCAACGACGAAGCCGTGGAGGACGCCCGGGAGAACGCCTCGGCCAACAACCTGCTCAACTGCGCCTTCGTGCCCGGCGACCTCAAGGACTCCCTGGCCCGCGAACAGGCCGCCCCGGACGTCATCGTGCTGGACCCGCCCCGCTCCGGCCTGCACCCCGAGACCGTGGACACGCTCCTGGCCTCGGCCGCCAAGCGGATGGTCTACGTCTCCTGCAACCCCTCCACCCTGGCCCGCGACCTGGCCCGGCTGGCCGAAAAGTACGCCGTGCGCCGAGTCACCCCCGTGGACCTCTTCCCCCACACCCCGCACGTGGAGTGCGTGGCCGAGCTGGAAGGCATCTAAAACGAAAACGCCCCGCGACGCGCGTCGCGGGGCGTTGAAACTCAACTTTAACCGGTCTAGTCCGCTGAGGACAGGCGCTCGCCCTCGCCGCCCACAGTTTCCACCACTTCCAGCGCCTCGTCGCCCTGCCAGGGCGGGTTGGACTTGCCCGTCAGCTCCTCGATGTCCACCCGGACCACCGCGGTCACGTCCAGCACCTCGTCGGGGTAGTGGCCCGTGGGGCCGTCGTAGTGCGACATGATGATGTCCAGCGCGGCGCGCTTGGCGTCCTTGTCCTCGATGAGGCTGGCCCGGCCCACGCCCACCACGGACTTGAAGTGCGCCGTGTACCCGCAGGACTTCAACTGGCGGCACAGCTCGTACTCCAGCACCGCGTCGAAGCTCACCCGGTCGCAGGTGCGCAGGCACTCGGCCTTGCGGCCTTTGAGCGCGCTGTGGAAGTAGAGCACCCGGTCCTTGTAGCCGAAGCTCACGGGGATCACGTAGGGGCTGGCGCCGTCCCACAGGGCCATATGGACGTACTCGGCGCGCTGCAGGAGCGCCTCCACCAGCTTGAAATCCTTGATCTCGCGTTCCGCCTTGCGCACTGACGACTCCTGTTGGACGTTAAATGGTTGAAGATGGCCTCCGGCGGCCAAAGGGCCTTCGGCCCTCTGGACTCCCTCTCGGCTTCGCGTTCACGGCGACCGCTACGGCTCTTTGCCGCCACACTCCCGCGCTGAGACGGGATCGCCCGGATGCCTCCGGCGGCCAAAGGACCTTCGGCCCTCTGGACTCCCTTCCGGCTTCGCGTTGCACGGAGGGATACACGGTTTATCGTCGCAAATATTCCGCGCTGCGACGGGCTGTCTCTCCGGGAGCGCCCTCCGGGCCGGGACAGGGCGATATTCTTCAAATATATCGTCCTGTCCCGCGCCGGAGGGCGCTCCCGGAGAGACTACAACCCAAACAAATCCGAACTCCCCTCAAATCTCCCGGGCCATGTTGTCCAGCAGCCTGAACAGCATCGCCTCCAGCGCGGCCATGTGCAGCGCAGCGCCTTCACGCATCTGTTCCGCGGTCTGCACATAGCCGCCCTGGCCCAGGTCGTCCCCGGCTCCGGCCAGAAACTGCTCCATGCTCGCAAGCGTGGTCTCGAAGTGGAACTGCACCCCCACCAGCTTGGCCCCCACGGCGAAGGCCTGATGCGCGCAGGCGTCGCTCTCGGCCAGCAACGTGGCCCCGCGCGGGATTGAGAACGTCTCCCCGTGCCAGTGGAAGCCCATGAAACTTTTGGGCAGCCCGGCGAAGGCGGGGCTCCCCGCGGCCCAGGGCGTCAGCCGCACGGGGTGCCAGCCGATCTCCCGGTGAAGGCCTGGAGTCACGAACCCGCCGAGCGCCTCGGAGAGCATCTGCGCGCCCAGGCACACGCCCAGCACGCTGCGGCCCCTGGCAACGGCCTGCTTGAGGCACTCCTTCTCCTCGCGCATCCAGGGGAACTGAAGCTCGTCGTGCACGCTCATGCCGCCGCCCATGACCACCAGCATGTCGTAGTCGGGCGCCTGGGGCAGGGCGTCCCCGGCGTGCAGGAAGGTCCTCACCATGGTGTGGCCGCGCTTGGCGGCCCAGGCCTCTATGTTGGCCGGGCCCTCGAAGGGCTCGTGCTCGAACGTTCTGATCAGCATATGAGACTCCTCGGCAGGGAGTTGGACCGCTTTCGCAAATACGTCAAGAGGCAACCAAGCCAACGTTTGCGGGAAGGCTCAGGGCCTGTTATGCAGCGTGAGCCATGTCCCTTTCGTATTCGGTCATCGTTCCCGTGCTGGGGGAAGAGGAGCGCATCAACGCCCTGGTGGACCACATCCGCACTGTGGGCTACGGGCGGCGCGTGGAGATCCTCGTGGCGGACGGCCACCCGCAGCGCACCACCCTGGCCGCATTGGAGCGCCCCGGCGTGCTGGCAGTGCCCGCGCCGCGCGGACGGGCCAGGCAGATGAACGCCGCCGCGCGCCACGCCGTGGGCGAGGTGCTGGTCTTTCTGCACGCGGACTGCGCCCTGCCGGGCGGGGCCTTCGAGGCCATGGACGAGTTGCTGGCCGATGGAAGCCGCCAGGCCGGAGCCTTCGACCTGGGCATCCGCTCGGACAAGTGGTCCCTGCGGCTCATCGCCTGGATGGCCAGCCTGCGCTCCCGGCTGACCCTGGCCCCCTACGGCGACCAGGCCCAATTCTTCACCCGCGCCGCCTTCGACGCGCTGGGCGGCTTCGCGGACATGCCCATCCTGGAGGATGTGGACATCATGGTCCGCGCCCGGCGGGCGGGCCTGCGCATCGGCTTCGCCAAGGGGCGCACCCTGGCCTCGTCCAGGCGCTGGGAGGCCGAGGGCATCTGGCGCAGGACTTTTCTGAACTGGTATATCATCCTATTATATATGCTGGGCGTGCCGCCGGAGAGGCTCGCGCCGCTGCACCGGGCCGCTGGGCCGTTGAAGGAGAATTCATGAACGCTTTCGAACAACTGGCCGGGGGCGAGCTTCAGGCCTCGGGCCTGGACGTGCTCCAGGTGAACGTGGGCCTCAAGTGCAACCTGGCCTGCACGCACTGCCACCTGGAGGCCGGGCCGCACCGCACCGAGGTGATGGACGAGGCCACCCTGGACAAGGTGGCCCGGGCCGCGCTGGAGGTCCGCCCCGCGCTGGTGGACGTCACGGGCGGCTCCCCGGAGCTGAATCCCGGCTTGCCCGGCTTCCTGCGCACCCTGCGCGGGGCCGGGCTCGCCGTGCAGGTGCGCACCAACCTGGCCATCCTCACGGAGCCCGGCTTCGAGCACTACTATGAGCTGTACGCCGGGCTGGGCATTGGCCTGGTGGCCTCCCTGCCCTGCTATCTGGCCGAAAACGTGGACCCCATGCGCGGCGCGGGCGTGCACTCCAGGGTGATCGAGGCCATGCGCAGACTCAACGCCCTGGGCTACGCCCAGCCGGGCGGCCCGGCCCTGGATCTGGTCTTCAACCATCCCCTCGGCCCTTACCTGCCGCCGGATGAAAAAGCCCTGGAGGGCGACTACCGCAAGGCGCTCAGCCTGCACGGGGTGGCGTTCTCCAACCTGCGGACAATCACCAACATGCCCCTGGGCCGCTACCTGGAGGAGTTGGAGAGCAAGGGGCAGGACAAGGATTATTGGAGCCTGCTGCGCGAGAAGTTCAACCCGGACACGCTTGGCGGGCTGATGTGCCGCAGCCAGGTGAACGTGGGCTGGGACGGGGCGCTGTACGATTGCGACTTCAACCAGGCCCTGGGGCTGCGGATAAACCACGGCGCGCCGGACCACATCGACGCTTTCGACAGGGACGCCCTGGCCGGACGCGTGGTGGTCACGGGGCCGCACTGCCTGGGCTGCACCGCCGGGGCAGGGTCGAGCTGCAAGGGCGCGTTGGCTTAACACTCGTTGACGAGGCGCACCTGGCCGGTGCGCCCCGGGGCTGGCCAAACAGCTTGGCCGGAGCAGTGGGCACATAATTGGGTTGTACCACGCCTGTCGCCGGTGCGGCCCGGCCGGGCTGCCCAAGCTGCCGGGCAAGAGCAACGGGCAAGAAATCGGGCAAGAAATCGGGCAAGAAATCGGGTTGTACCACGCCTGTCGCCGGTGCGGCCCGGCCGGGCTGTCCAAGCTGCCTGGCCTTCGGCCCTCTGGCGCAAGCGCCAGCGCAAGACAGCCCGGGCCGTGCCGCACCGGCGACAGGCGCGCGGCGTGTCTGGGCTTGGCCGACCGGAAAAGCTGCGCTTTGATAGCTTGCCGAAGGATTGGATGCGCTGACTCGGGGCAAATATCTGCGGCCCGCTGACTGAAGGCAAAGCCCGCATCCTCTCGGCCCGGTCAGGACTTGATACATTCCAGCGTTTCTCTATCCTGCGACACGCTCGCGCCGTGAACGCGAAGCAATACAGGATTCCAAAGGAACGAAGTTCCTTTGGCCGCCGGAGGCATCTTCTGACTTCCTCTCCCTCTTCTCCTCTCTGCATCATCTTCATGCTGCGCGCCCCGCGTTTAGGTTGCGTGAAGACCCGCCTGGCCGCCCATCTGGGGGACGAAGCCGCGCTGGCCCTGTACCGCGCCTGCGTGGAGGACATGCTGGAGGCGCTGCACGGCTGCGGCGCGGATGTCATCGGCTTCGTGGACCCGGCGGACGCCCTGGAGGAGGTCCGCCGCTGGCTGCCGTCGCTCTCACGGGTGATCCCGCAGGAAGGGACGGATCTGGGCCGGCGCCTGCACAACGCCTTCGCCTGGGCCTTCGCGCAAGGCTATGCGTCGGCCGCGGCCCTGGGGTCGGACCTGCCCGGTCTCACGGCGCGCAGGGCGTCGCAACTCTGCCGCCTGTTGCGCTCGGAACCGGCGCTCATCGGGCCAAGCCCCGACGGCGGCTACTGGACCGTGGGCTTTAAGGCCGCGCGTTACCTGCCCGTGGCGTTCGATAACATCCCCTGGAGCACGCCGGAGGTGTTCGAGGCCACCAAGCGGGTGCTTACGCCGCTGGAACCAGCCCAACTGCCCCCGCTGGCGGACCTGGACACTGTGGAGGACCTGGAGGCGCTGCTGCGGGAGCCGCCGGAGGGGGCGGGGAGGCGGACGCTTGCCATCGCGCAATCCCTGCCCCGTGAATGAAAAAAGGCCCGGGCGCTCACGCGCCCGGGCCTTATTCGTCTCGGTTCCGGTTCTCTCCGCTATGAGCGGTAGTCCCCGTTGATCTTCACGTACTCGTAGCCCAGGTCCGCAGCCAGGAGCAGGTATTCGCCGTCCCCGGCGCCCAGGTCGATATCCACGGCCACCTCGGTCCGCCGCATGTGCGGGGCCAGCAGGGCGTCCAGGTCGCCCTCCACTGGCTGGCCCTCGGCGAACACCGGGATGCCGCCGATGGCCACGGTCACATTCTCCGGGTCGAAGTCCGCTCCGCTGCGGCCAACCGCCGCCACGATGCGGCCCCAGTTGGCGTCGCGGCCGAACATGGCGGTCTTGACCAGGGGCGAGTGCCCCACGGCGCGGGCGCAGGTCTCGGCCTGCATGTTGTCCTCCGCGCCGGTGACGTGCACGCGGATGATGCGCGTGCCGCCCTCGGCGTCCTCCACCACCATGTAGGCCAGGGCCTGGCAGACTTCGCGCAACGCTTCGGAGAGCGCGGCGAGTTCGCCTTCGGTCTGCACCCGCACGCCCGAGGCACCGTTGGCCATGGCCAGCACGCAGTCGTTGGTGGAGGTGTCGCCGTCCACGGTGACGGCGTTGAAGCTGGCGTCCACGGCGGAGGCCAGCATCTCCTGCCAGCGCTCGGTGTCCACCTGGGCGTCGCAGACGATGAAGCAGAGCATGGTGCCCATGTTGGGGCAGATCATGCCCGCGCCCTTGGCCATGCCGAACAGGCGGACCTCGCCGCCGTCGTACTCCACGGAGCCCCAGGCCATCTTGGGGAAGGCGTCGGTGGTCATGATGGCCTTGGCCGCCTGGATGGGCGAGCACTGGCCCAGCTTGCCCGCCAGGGCGGGAACCTGGGCGCGCCAGATGTCCATCTTCAGCTGCGGGCCGATGACGCCCGTGGAGGCGGGGAGGATGTCCTCCGGCTCCAGGCCCAGGCGCTCGGCCACCAGGTCCAGGGTCTCCTTGCAGTTGGCGATGCCCTGGGCCCCGGTGCAGGCGTTGGCCTGCCCGGCGTTGGCCAGGAAGGCCCGGATGGTCTCGCCGCTTTGCAGGTTCTGGCGCGCCACGGTGACGGGCGCGGCCTGGAACAGGTTCTTGGTGAACACGCCCGCGCCGGCGGCGGGGCGGTCGGAAACGATGAGGGCCACGTCGTCGCGCCCCTGGTAGCGGAAGCCCGAATCATGGGCGGCGAAGGAATATCCCTTGGGAACGGGAACGGCTTTGGTCATGGTTCAACCCTCCCCTCTGGCTTCGCGGACCACGTCCATGAGGTACTGGCCGTAGGAGTTCTTGAGCATGTCCTGGGCGAGGTGCTCCAGGTCGGCGTCGGTGATGTAGCCCATGCGGAAGGCGATCTCCTCCAGGCAGGAGACCTTGAGGCCCTGACGGTCCTGGATGGCCTGCACGAACCCGGCGGCCTGATGCAGGGACTCGTGGGTGCCCGTATCCAGCCAGGCGAAGCCGCGGCCCAGGAACTCCACCTTGAGCTGCTTGCGCTTGAGGTACTCGTTGTTGACGTCCGTGATCTCGAGCTCGCCGCGCGGGGAGGGCTTGAGGTTGCGGGCGATCTCCACCACCTGGTTGTCGTAGAAGTACAAGCCGGTGACGGCGAACTTGCTCTTGGGCTGCTTCGGTTTCTCCTCGATGGAGATGACGTTGTGGGCCTCGTCGAACTCCACCACGCCGTAGCGCTCGGGGTCGCGCACCTTGTAGCCGAAGACCACGCCGCCGCTGTCGAGCTGGGCGCAGCGCTGCAGCACGCTGGCCATGCCCTGGCCGTAGAAGATGTTGTCGCCGAGCACGAGGCATACCTTGTCCTTGCCGATGAAGTCCTCGGCCAGCACGAAGGCCTGGGCCAGGCCCTCGGGCTTGGGCTGCACCTTGTAATGGAAATTGAGGCCCAGCCAGGAGCCGTCGCCGAGCATCTCCTCGAAGCGGGGCAGGTCGTGCGGGGTGGAGATGATCATGATGTCCCGGATGCCCGCCAGCATGAGCACGGACAACGGGTAGTAGATCATGGGCTTGTCGTACACCGGCAGGAGCTGCTTGCTGACCACTCTGGTGATGGGATAGAGTCTCGTGCCGGAGCCGCCGGCCAGGATGATGCCTTTCATGCGCTTCCTCGGAAGTGGAGTTTCAATCAGGTTTTGTGGCCCATGCCCTCCAAAATTGCAACAGTCAAGGTGGTTTCGCGTATGACCGACTCCGTGCTGCTCGCCGTGGCCCAGGACACGACCATCCAACCCGGGCAACGCGTGCTCATGGCCTCCGGCGCGGAGGCGGGCGGAGCATCCCCCCTGCTCACCGTGGTGGGAGCCCTGCCGGAGCTGGGCGTTGGCGCGTATCTGGGCAGGCAGCGCTCCACGCCGCTGTTCCAGGTGGCTGGCCGCATGCGCTGGCCCCAGGGCGGGGCGGCCCCGGCCCTGGACGTGCTCCTGGCCGACGCCCTGGACGAGGTCTACCTGCCCACGGGCGCGGCCACCTTCGCCGCCTGGACTGGCGGCTACAGCCTGGCCTGGGTGACCCTCTCGGACAAGGGCGCGGCGGGCCTGCGCCAGGACAGCTCCGGCCCCCTCATCGGGGACATGGTGGCGGCCGAGCTTGAACTCTCCTGCATCCAGGGGCACATCCTGCCCGACGACACGGACAAGCTCAAAGCCATGCTCATGGACCTCGCCCTGACCCAGCGCTTCGACATCATCGTCACCACAGGCGGCACGGGCGTGGCCCCGCGCGACATCACCCCCGAAGCCACGCTGGCCGTCCTCGAGAAACGGCTGCCCGGCTTCGAGACGGCCATGCACCTGGCCGGGCTCAAGGCCACGCCGCGCGCGGTGATCTCCCGGGCGGTGGCGGGCTTCCTCGGCAACAGCCTGATCGTGAACCTGCCCGGCTCCCCCAAGGGCGTGCGCGAGACCCTGGCCGCCGTGCTCCCGGCCATGCAGCACGCCCTTGAGAAATCACACGGCGACCCCGGCGACTGCGGCCAGGCCTGAGCCGGGCTCGCTGAAACCGCTCCGTGCCTGGGCCGAGGGCCTGATGGAAGGGGGCCGGCGTTTTGGCCCGGCTCCCCGATCCATTGATAGGTGCCGACGAAACAATTCATACCAAATCGGGATTTTAAGCCCCGTCCCCCCTTGCAAGACGGTCCGTACTCTTTTATTTTTGAACCGGTCGTTTCAGGAGTACGTCGTGACCATCAGGTTGTTCGATCTCGCAGAGTGTCTTTCGGGTTCCCTTGACCTCATCAGCCCCGCCGTGGTGGGCCATCACTGCCGGGTGGGCGCCCTGGCCGCCAGGCTGGGCCGCGCCGCCGGGCTCGAGAACCAGCAGATCGCCGACCTGGGTCTTGCAGGTATGCTCCACGACGTGGGCGCCTTCGCCCTCAAGGACAGGCTGGACGCCCTCTCCTTCGACTCCAACGACACCTCCCACCCAGAAACGGGCTTCCGCCTGCTGCGCTGCTACCCCGGCTTCCAGGCCGCGGCGGAGATGGTGCAGGCCCACCACACCCCCTGGGCCTGGATGCGCACCAGCTACGGCCCCCCCGGCCCCGGCAAGGCGCTGGGCAACCTGGTCTATTTGGTGGACCGGGTGGACACCCTGCTGCCCCGCTCCCCTGACCAACCCCTGGACCCCGACGGCGTCGTCGAGCGCATCCGCTCCGGCAAGAACAAGATGTTCAATCCCGAATGGGTGGACGCCTTCGAGGACCTGGCCGCAAGCCCCGAATTCTGGGAGGAGATGGCCGAGCGCCCGGCGAAATGCGCCCGATGGGGCATCGCCCCGGAGTGCAACCCCGTGCTCAGCTTCGGCGAGGTTTCCGCGCTGTCGCGGGTCTTCAGCCAGATCATCGACTTCCGCTGCCGGTTCACCGCCACGCACTCGCGCGGGGTCACGGCCATCGCCGTGGCGCTCGGCAAGGAGCTGGGAATGTCCCAGGAGGATCTGGAGCAGCTCGAGATCGCCGGCCAGCTGCACGACCTGGGCAAGCTCGCCGTGCCCGCGGAGATCATCCTCAAACCCGGGGCGCTGGATACCGGCGAAATGGCGACCATGCGCCAGCACGCCGAGCACGGCTTCAACGCCCTCTCGGGCGTGCCCGGGCTCTCGGACGTGGCCCGTTGGGTGGGCCAGCACCACGAACGCCTCGACGGCAAGGGCTACCCCGGCAGGGTGGGCGCCTCGCAGATCGACCTGGCCTCCCGCGTGCTGGCCGTGGCCGACATCTTCACCGCCCTCGCCGAGGACCGGCCCTACCGCAAGGGTATGGACCTGGGCCAGATCACCACCATCATCGGCAACTCCTGCGCGGAGGGAGCCCTGGACCACAGCGTCACCTCAGCCCTGATCGGGCGCGGACGCGACTTCGACGGCCTGCGCCTGGAGGCCCAGTCCCAGGCATTGAGGGACTTTGAACGTTTCGCGGCGGGTATTGCCCCCCACGCCTGAACCCGCTAGACTGCTCCGGAAACCATGGCGGGCGCTCCTCATGATAAGCGCCGCCACAGACCGGGGCCGCCAGCGCAGCCGCCCCACGGGGCGAGATGGATCAGTATCGGGCCGACCTCCACGTCCACTCCAGGTTTTCCAGGGCGACCAGCAAAGGGCTGACGCCCCGCCACCTCGCCGCCTGGGCCAGGGCCAAAGGCCTGGACGTGGTCGCCACAGGGGATTTCACGCACCCCGGCTGGCTGGCCGAACTCGAGGAGCAGCTCGCCCCCGGCGGCGACGGCCTCCTCCACCTCAAGGACAACTCCGGCCTGGAGGCCGAAATCCCCTGGCTGGACGGCTCCCACCTGCCGGGGCGCACCCGCTTCCTGCTCTCGGCCGAAATCAGCTCCATCTACAAACGCGGCGGAAAAGTCCGCAAGGTGCACAACCTTGTCTACGCGCCCAGCTTCGAGGCGGCCCGCAAGCTCAACGCCAAGCTCGAGCGCGTGGGCAACCTGGCCTCGGACGGACGGCCCATCCTGGGCCTGGACAGCCGCCACCTGCTGGAGATGGTCCTGGAGACGGACCCGCTGGCCTTCCTGGTGCCCGCCCACATCTGGACGCCGTGGTTCTCGCTGTTCGGCTCCAAGTCGGGGTTCGACACCGTGGAGGAGTGCTACGGGGCCTACTCCCAGCATATCTTCGCCCTGGAGACGGGGCTCTCCTCCGACCCGGACATGAACCGCCTGCTCTCCGGGCTGGACCGCTTCCGCCTGATCTCCAACTCCGACGCCCACTCCGGCGAGAAGCTGGGGCGCGAGGCCAACCTGTTCTCGGGCGAGGTCTCCTACGAGGGCATCTACCGCGCCCTGCGCGGAGAAGGCGTGGGGCACGACTTCCTGGGCACGGTGGAGTTCTTCCCCGAAGAGGGCAAGTACCACATGGACGGCCACGCGGACTGCGGCGTGGTCATGGACCCCCACGAGACCCGCGCCAAGGGCGGGCTCTGCCCGGTATGCGGCAAGCCGCTGACCATCGGCGTGCTGCACCGCGTCATGGAGCTGGCCGACCGCGAGCAGCCCCTGAACCCGCCGGGGCAGCCGGGGTTCGTCTCGCTGATCCCGCTTGGCGAGGTGCTCGGCGAGATCGACGGCGTGGGCGCGGGCACGGGCAAGGTCAAGAAGCACATGGCCAGGCTGCTCTCCCGCCTGGGGCCGGAGATGCACATCCTCTCCGAGGTCCCCCAGGAGGACCTGGCCAAGGATTCGCCGGTGCTGGCCGAGGCCATCGCGCGCATGCGCCAGGGCAAGGTGTTCCGCGAACCCGGCTTCGACGGGCAGTACGGGCGCATCCGGGTCTTCAGCCCGGAGGAGCTCACCCGCATCGTGCGCGGGGCCGCCCTGGTCAGCCCGCCGGGGGGCGCCGCCGCCAGGAGGCCCGCAGCCGCCCCCGCCGAGATTCAGCAGCCGTCCACAGCCCCCGCCGTCCCGAACGAGACTCCGCCGAACTCCCTCAACGAACACCAGCGCTACGCCGCCACCAGCCCCTCCCGCCGCATGCTCGTGCTGGCCGGGCCGGGCACGGGCAAGACGCACACGCTCATGGCCCGCATCCGCCACCTGACCGGCGGCGGGGCCGACCCGGGCGAGATCCTGGTGCTCACCTTCACCCGGCGCGCCGCCCAGGAGCTGCGGGAGCGCCTGGGCGATAAAGAAGGCCAGGCCGGGGTGCGCGCCGACACCCTGCACGCCCTGGCCTACGAATACTGGACCGAGGCCTACGGCGAGAAGCCCGTGCTCTTGAGCGAGGACGCCGCCCGCAGGCTCTACGCCGAGGTGAACCCGGAGCTGGCCGGCCCCAAGCTCAAGCAGGCCTGGCAGCAGCTCGGCATCGACCGCGAGCGCATGCTGCGCCGCCCTCTGCCCGTGTGGCCCAAGGCCCCGGGCCAGCCGCCCGAGGCCGCCAAGCCCGCCGACCCCACGCCCGAGGACCACGCCGCGCGCTTCGCCCGCCAGAAGGCCTCCTGGAACCTGGCCGACTACACCGACCTGCTGGAATTCTGGCTGGAGAAGATCGACGCGGGCATCTACCGGAACGATTTCAAGCACGTGCTGGTGGACGAGGTGCAGGACCTCTCCCCCCTGCAACTTGCCATCATCCGCGCCCTGGCCGACGGCTCCACGCGCAGCTTCTTCGCCATAGGCGACCCCAACCAGTCCATCTACGGGTTCCGGGGCGCGGTGCAGGGCGTGCGGCGCACCCTGGAGGGCTTCTGGCGCGACCTGCAGACCGTGGGCCTGTTGGAGAACTACCGCTCCAGCCAACGCATCCTGGACCTGGCCCACGGCCTCTTCCCCGATTCGCCCAAGCTGGAGGCCGTCCGCCCGGCCGGGCAGGGCGAGATCACGGAGTTCACCGCGCCCCAGGGCCTGCGCGAGATTTCCTGGATCGGCGAAAAGATCCGCAAGCTGCTCGGCCCCACCTCGCTCACCCTGACCAAGGGCCAGGGGCACGCGCTCTCGCCGGGCGACATCGCCATCCTGGTGCGCTTCAAGGGCCTGATGGAGCCCATCGCCAAGGTGCTCACCCGCTTCGGGGTGCCCTGCTCCGTGCCCGAGGCCGAGGCCTTCTGGGCCGACCCAAGGGTCACGGCCATCCTCAACGCCGCAGGGCGCTTCCTGGGCATGGCGGGCATCGAGGGCGCGGCCGCCCTGGCCTGCCCGGACCGCGTGCTGGCCAGCGGCCCCAAGGAGATCGCCTTCTACCTGCGCGACGTGCCGCCCTTCGACCACCTCTTCTGGCAGGGGCCGGAGTTCCGCGCCCTGTGCGCCGCCTACAAGGAGCACCGGGGCTGGGCCGGGCTGCTCTCCTTCGTGAACGCCCAGAGCGAGCTGGAGCTGGTGGGCCGAAGGGCGGAGAAGGTGCGGATCATGACCCTGCACGCCTCCAAGGGGTTGGAGTTCGAGGTGGTCTTCATGCCCGCACTGGAGGACGGCATCCTGCCCTACGCGGGCGCGGGCATCCTCACCGGCAAGCCCTCCCCGGCGGACGCCCCCGTGGACGAACGCGAGGAGGAGCGCCTGCTCTATGTGGGCCTGACCCGCGCCAAGACCCGCCTGTACCTGAGCCACGCCGAGAAGCGCGAGCTGTACGGCAGGCTCCTGATGCTCAAGCCCAGCCGTTTCCTCAAGAAGCTCGACTTGGTTGAGGCCAGCCGTTCGCACCTGGTGGCCAAGACCCTGCGCAAGGAGAAACAGCTGGGCCTGTTGTGAGCCCCGCCCCGGCCTTGCCACAGGCCCTCGGCGTGGCTATCCTGCCGTGAACACAGTTTGAATTCCCCGGGAGAAAGATATGTCCGCCACATACACCATCCACCCCCTCGTGGTGGGGAGCAAGCGTTTCGAGAAAGGCTTCATGACCTATCAGCAGCAGATGGGCACGCCCTACGTGATTCCGCTGTACGCCTGGCTGATCCTGGGCGGCGACAAGAAGATCCTGGTGGATACGGGGGAGCTTAAGCCCATCGTCTCCCCCGACCGCGAGGAGTTCATCGGCGGCAAGATCGAAACCATCGAGGAGGCCCTGGGCCGCTTCAACCTGACCCCGGCGGACATCGACATCGTGATCCACACCCACCTGCACCGCGACCACTGCGAGAACGACTACAAGTTCGAGAACGCCGTGTTCTACGTGCACGAGAAGGAGCTGGAGCTGGTGCACGACCCGCATCCGCTGGACTACCGCTACCAGGAGGACTTCATCCTGGACGTGGAGGAGAACGGGCAGATCGTCCCCCTCAAGGAGGACACCGAGGTCGCGCCCGGCGTGAAGATGATCCACACCCCGGCCCACACCGAGGGCACCATGAGCGTGCTGGTGGATACGGCCAAGGGCAAGGCGCTCATCACCGGGTTCTGCTGCATCATGGAGAATTTCTACCCGCCCAAGGAAGTGAAGGGGCTGGGCATGGAGGTCATTCCGCCCTCCACCTGCGTGGACCTGAAGAAGGCCTACGATATCGTGCTGGAATGCCGCGACATGGCGGACATCCTGCTGCCGATCCATGAGCCGAGCTTCGCCAAGGGCGACCCCATCGGATAGGGCAAGAAAGAACGTCGTGTTGGAGTCTCCGCCGGGGGCCCTCCTGGGCGGAGACAGCCCGTCTCAGGGCGGGGATATGGTGCGGAAGGCTTTGGAGCACCGCCTGCGCGGACGAATTTCGGGCCGTTGCTGTTCCGAGAGGTCGCTGTGAGACTGACCATCCCGGCCCGGGCCGGCGGAGTGAACGGAACGGCCTGGGCGGGAATTCCACAGATGCGTCCAGCCGCTCAACCGTGCTTACCGGGACCGTAATCATCTGATGATCCCGCGGAGCCGGACGGGATTCCAAAGGGCGTAGCCCGTCGGCCGCCGGAGGCCCCTCCCCTGCAACCTCTTCCCCTGGAGGCCCCGTGACATCCGCCCGCCGCCTTCTCCTCCCCGTCCTGCTGCTCCTGCTGGCGGCCTGCGCCCCCAAGCAGACCACGCCCGCGCTTTACCAGTACGCCGTATTCGACTCCTTCGCGGCGGGCGAATACGCGGGCAGCATCAGCCTGGACGCCCTGCGCGCCCACGGAGACTTCGGCTTGGGCACCTTCCACGGTTTGGACGGCGAGATGATCGTGCTGGACGGCGTGATCTACCGGGCCGACGCGAATTTGAGCCTCTCGCGTCCGGCCGGGGCCACGCTCTCCCCCTTTGCGGACCTGGTGTTCTTCAAGCCCGCCTCCACGCTGGACCTCTCCGGCGTCGCCACCCTCAAGGAGCTGGGCCAGGCCCTGGACGCCCGGCTGCCCAAGGACGGCTTCGCGGCCGTGCGCATCGAGGGCACGTTCTCCCGCCTGCTCATCCGCAGCGTTCCCATCTCCCAGCCGCCCTACCCGGACCTGGGGCAGGCCCTGCTCAAGCAGAACAAGAAGGAACTGCTGAACGCGCGCGGCACCCTCATCGCCCTGCGCGCGCCCGACCAGCCCACCGGGGCCTGGGTGGCCGGGTGGCACTTCCACTTCGTCAGCCAGGACAAGACCACCGGCGGCCACACGCTGGAGGCCTCCGTGGACGCCGCCCAGGCCGGCATCATGCCCATCCGGCAGTTCGAGCTGGAGCTGCCGCCGCGCCCCTGAGCGCGCCACGCACACGGACAACAGCCTCGGGGAGGCGCTGCCTCCCCGAACCCCACCGGCAGGGGCATGATGCCCCTGCACCCCCAATTGCTTCGCGTTCACGAGCGCAGGCAATGTGGCCCTGTAATAATAAAAGCCCGGGAAGGCGTAGCCTTCCCGGGCTTAATTGCGGGGTCCAGGGGGATCATCCCCCTGGCGGGGTGCGGGGCGGCGCCCCGCTCTTCTCTTTCTGCTACTTCTTCAACGGATCGGCCCCGCTCTGCTTGAGCGCGGCCATGCCGCCGTGAAGGTTGAGCACGCCCTTGAACCCGGCCTGCTCCAGGGTGATCTGGGCCTCGTAGGAGCGGATGCCCGTGTTGCAGACCAGCACCACGGTCTTGTCTCGCGGCACCTCGTCCAGCCTGCTGCGCAGCTGTCCCTGAGGGATGTTGTGCCACTTGCCGGGGTGCTTCTCCAGGTAGGGGGCGGCGTTGTCGGGCTCGCGGCAGTCCAGGAAGTAGTGCTCCTGGCTGTCGGCGTCGAACAGTTCGCAGAAGCTGGCGGGGTCCAGCCCCTGGTTCTTGCCCGCGAGCATGTTGTCCGCCACGGTGCCCAGGGTGTTCACGATGTCCATGGCCGAGGCGAAGGGCGGGGAATAGGGGTACTCCAGCAGGCAGAGGTCCTCCACGGTGCAGCCCTTCTGCATGAGCGCGGCCACGGCCCCCACGCGGCCCACCAGGGCGTCGCCGGATGGGCCGAAGCCCTGCACTCCGAGCACCCTGCGGGTCTTGCGGTCGATGGTGGCCTCGAGGGTCATGAGTTCCTTGCCGGGGAAGAAGTGCGCCCGGTCAAACTGGATGGCCGTGGCGGAAATGGCGTCGAACCCTGCCTGTTTGGCCTGTTCGAGGGTCAGGCCCGCGCCGGAGATGGCGCGCTCGAAGATCTTCACCGCGAAGGAGCCCACCGCGCCCGGGAAGCGGTCATCCCCTCCGGCCAGGTTGGTGCCGATCACGCGGCCCTGACGGTTGGCCATGGAGCCCAGCGGCAGGTGCAGCGTGCCCCCGGCGGCCAGGTTGGGCACCTCCACGCAGTCCCCGCCCGCGAAGATGTCCGGGTCGGAGGTGCGCATGGTTTCGTCCACGACCACGGCCCCGCGCGGGCTCACCGCCAGCCCGGCCTCGCGGGCCAGCTGCCCGTTGGGAATCACGCCCGCGGCCATGACGACCAGCTCGGCCTCGATGGTGCGTTTGTCCGTGATGACGCGCTCCACCCGGCCCTCGCCCTCGATGGCCAGCACCTTCTCGCCGAAGTGCAGGGCCACGTCCTTCTCCGTCAGGTGTTCGGAAGCCATGCGGGCCAGGAGCGGGCTTATGTTGCGGGGCAGGAGCCTGTCCTGGATCTCGACGATGGAGACTTCGAGCCCCCACATGTCCGCCAGGGCCTCGGCCACCTCCAGCCCGATGAAGCCGGAGCCCACCACCACGGCCTTGCCCGCGTGGCCGCCGCTGATGAGGTCCTTCACGGCGGAGGCGTCGTGCAGGTTGCCCACGCTGTGCACGCCGGGCAGATCCTCCCCGGGGATGTTCAGCCTGCGGGCGGACGCCCCGGTGGAGAGCACCAGCTTGTCGTAGGCCAGCTCCGACTCCTGCCCGGTGTCAAGGTTGCGCAGGCGCACGCGCTTGGCCGCCCGGTCGATGGAGAGGGCCTCGGTGCGGGTGAGCACCTCGATGTCCTTGCAGTCGCGGAAGAAGGCCTCGTCGCGCACCAGCTTGAAGCTGGTGGTGCGCAGCTCCCGCAGGTCGGACACGTCGCCGGAGATGAAATAGGGGATGCCGCATCCACCGTAGGAGACGATGGAATCGCGGTCGATCATGGTGACTTTCGAATCGGGTTCGAGGCGCTTGAAGCGGCAGGCGGCCTTCGGGCCGAGCGCCACCGCGCCGATTATGACGACGTGCTGCGGCATGGCATGGCTCCTTGCTGGGGTGTGCCGTGCATTGTACGGCAGAAGCGGGGCCAAGCCAAGAAAGAGCTTGTGGAATCAGGCAGGTAGGGTTTGCGGCGAGAGGAACGCGGCGCGGGCCTTCTGGCGAGAAAGCAGGCTTGCCCGCTCCACCTGGCGGGATTGTGCGGCGCGGTATGCGGCGCGGGTCAGTTGGGCAGGGCGGCCAGGGCCTTCTGCAGCATGGTGATGTCCAGGGGCTTGTTGATGAAGGCCAGGGGCTTGGTCTCCTGCGCGCGGGAGCGGGTGGTTTCGTCGGTGTAGGCGGTCACGAAGATCACGGGCACGTCGCGATGCATCTTGAGGCGGCGGGTGGTTTCGATGCCGTCCAGCTCGCCTTCGAGGCGGATGTCCATGATGATGAGGTCAGGGCATTTGTCGTCGAGCAGGAGCAGGGCCTCCTCGCCGGAGGCGGCCTTGCCGCAGACAGTGAAACCGAGTTTGCGCAGCATGGCGGCGGTAGCCATGGCGGCTATCGCCTCGTCTTCAACGATCAACACATTCGCGGGACTCATTACGACTTGGCTCCTTAGCCTGAAAGACGCACTCGAAGGCGGCGCCGGATCCTTGCCTTACGCATAACCTGCCTCGCAGTTGCATGGCAAGCTGAACAACAAGCTGCATGCCCAGGGTGGCCGTGCCTTCCAGATCGAAATCCGGCGGGAGCCCGACACCGTCGTCCTCGACGCGCAACGTGATCTCGCCGCCCTTCAGGCGCACTGACACGGCCACTTCGCCCCGCTCCCTGCCCTTGAAGGCGTGCTTGAGCGAGTTGGTGACCAGTTCGTTGACGATCAGCCCGAAGGGGATGGCCTGGTCCACCACGAGCTGCACGTCGTCGACGTCGAGCTTGCAGGAAATGTCCCTGCCGTCGCAGGAGGCCGCCAGCAGGCGCGGCACAAGGCGCTGCAGGTAGGGCTCCACCGGCACGCTGGAGAGGTCGCCGGAGCGGTAGAGCTCCTCGTGCACGAGGGCCATGGAGCCTATGCGGTTGCGGCTCTCCTGGAACATGGCCAGGGCCTCCGGGTCCTGCAGGTGGTCGGACTGGAGATAGAGCAGGCTGGAGATGACCTGGAGGTTGTTCTTGACCCGGTGGTGTATCTCGCGCAGCAGCACCTCCTTTTCCGCCAGGGAGGCGAGCAGGGCCTGCTCGGCCGTCTTCCTGGCGGTGATGTCCTCGGCCACGCCGATGAAATACAGGATGCGCCCCTCCTCCCCGCGCACGGCCGACATGCTCAGATGCACCCAGATCAGGCCCCCGTCCTTGCGCACGTAGCGCTTCTCCTGCTCGAAGAAAGCCTCACCGGACCGTTGGAGTGCCTCCAGGCCCTGTTCCTCGGCGGGGATGTCGGACGGGTCCGTGATGTCCCGGAAGGTCATGCGCCGGAGCTCGTCCATGGTGTAGCCGACTATCTGCTGGAAGCGCCTGTTGGCGCGCAGGTAGCGCCCTTCCAGGGTGCACTGGGTGAGGCCCACGGCGGCCTGTTCGAACAGGGCGCGGAAGCGGCGCTCGTTCTCGCGCAGGATGGCCTCGCCCTCCTGGATGCGTTCGCCCATGGCCACGATGGCCTTCTCGAAGCGGGCCAGCTCGGAGAAGGCCGGATTCTCGCTGGGCTGGTATTGCGCCCCCGGGGTCAGGCCGTCCAGGCCGTGCACCACCGCCGCCATGGGCCGGACGATCCTGCGGTGCAGCTCCCTGCGCAGCATGAGCGTAAGCACCAGGAAGACCACGCCCATGAGCGAAGCCGCGCCCACCACCGGCGCGAGCAGCGGGGCCAGGGCCTCCCCCACGGGGGTGCTGACCATCACCTTCCAGCCCAGCACCTTCACGGGGGCGCGCGCGCCAAGATAGATGCCCTCGTCCTGCTCGAAGATCGCGTATCCGGCGGAGCCGAGGTCCATCCCGAAAAGCCGGTCCCCGCCCAGGTTGGCCTGCGTGGCCACCTGGCGCGCGTCCGGGTGGGAGATGACGTTGCCGTAGGCGTCGCAGACCACGACCTCCCCGAGACCCAGAGCGGCCATCGTCTCGATGTTGGCCGTCATTTCCGAGAGGTCCAGCTCGGCCACCAGGGTCTCGCCGCTGAGGGCCCTGACCCCGATGAACACCGTGGTCTTGGCGGTCTGGGCTGAATATATGGGCCTTGAGAGCAGCAGCCTGCGGCCGGAGGCCTCGTCGAAGCGGATGGGGAAGTCCACTCCTTCGGGCGCGGGGGGCACGCTGGCCACCACGGTGTTGGAGCTATCCACCAGCAACACGCGCTCCAACTGGGCCGCAAGGCCGAGCATTTCTCCCAGGGCCTCCCTGCGCACCGCATGACCGGGCTTCGGGGAGGTATCGACGAAGTGCTCCAGCCCCCGCCAGACGCCGTCCATGTAGTGCTCCACGTAGTGCGCCAGGCGTTTGGCCAGCTCCTCGTTCTGGCGGCCCAGCATCTGCTCCTGCCCCTTGGCCATGACCAGGGCCATGACCACCAGGCAGATCACCGCCGGGAGCAGCGTTCGCCGCATGAGCCCGCGCTGGAGGATGACCGCGATGGAGCCCGGGATCATGTCATTCTCCCCCTTGGGGCACGGTGACGAACCTGCCGTCGCGGATGGTCACGATGAAGTTGCCGCGCTCCACGTCGCCGTTGGCGTCCAGGCGGAAGTCGCCGATGGCGCCATGGATGATGCCCGCGCCCGCCAGGGCCGCCTCCAGCCCCTTGCGCTTTCCGCCGGTGGCGTCCAGGGCCTTGGCCAGGAGCAGGACGGCCTCGTAGGAGTATGCCGCGGCGAAGCTCGGGTCCCAGCCGAAGCGGTTGCGGTAGGCCTGGCGGAACGCCTCGAACCCGGGATAGTCGTTCTGCTCGGTGTAGCTGGTGGAGAAGACGATGCCTTCCACGTTGGAGCCTCCGGCAGTGAGGATCTCCCGGGTGTAGGGCCAGGTCGGGCAGAGGATCGGCAGCCGGAAGCCCCCGCGCACCTGGGCCTGGGCGAAGGCGGCCACGTCCCGCGCGGAGGCCGCCAGCACGACGGCCTGCGCCCCCGAGGCGGCTGCGTCGGCGGCCAGCCTGCCCCAATCCGGCTTCAAACGGGAGGAGAAGGCCACCTCGCCAAGCACCTCGCCCCCGAGTGCGGTGAAGCTCTTGCGGAAGCCTTCCAGGAAGGTGTCGGTGTAGCCGACGTTGTCGGAATCCCCCAGGAGCAGGACCTTCCGGAGCCCGGGGCCGTCGAAGGCGTAGCCCGCCAGGGTGCGGGCCCAGCTGGTGTTGTCGGGGATGACGCGGAAGAAGTTGTCGTCCAGGCCGGTGAGTTTGGGGCTGGCGGTGGTTGGCGAGACCAGCACGGCGTCGGCGAACCTGAGTTCGGGGAGCACGGCCAACGTCTGGGAGGTGGTCATGTGGCCCACGATGGCCACGGCGCCGGCGGCCAGGAGCTCTAGGTCGGCCGCCAGGGCCTTTTCGGGGGTGTTGCCATCATCCCGGACCAGGAGCTTGAGTTTGCGGCCGTTGATGCCGCCCGCGGCGTTGACGAGCTCCACGGCCAGCATGGCCCCGTTGCGGCCCTGCACGCCCAGGTCCGAGAAGGTGCCCGTGAGCTGCCCGCTGAACCCGATGACCACCGGGGTGTTGAGGTAATACGCCCCGGCCGCCAGCAGCACGCAGGCGAGCACGCTGGCGGTGATGATCGTCTTCATTCCCATGCCGCGCCCCGCAGCTTGGATGTGAGAGATGGCACTTCCCTGACCGACCACGTTTCCAAATAATGCAACTAGCCAAAAGCCCTGAGGAAAACAACCCCGCTCCGCCCGGGGGCGAGGGACGGGCCCGCTCAGCGGCGGACCTGGCCCTTGGGGGGAAGCACCTGAATCTCGCGCACGAGCTCCCCGGCGAAGCGCAGGGCGTCGGCGTTGAGCATGGTGGCGGCCGAGGCGGGCAGCTTCAGCTCCGTGAGGTACTGCCCCGCGCTTCGCCAGTCGGCCTGCTCCATCTCCTCCGCGAGGAGCAGCAGGTCCCTGGCCTGGCCGTCGAAGCCCAGAAGCGCCTGGTTCAGGGCCGGGGCGAGGGGCAGGCCGGAGATCACCTCGTCCATGGGCATGCCCAGCAGCGAATCAAGCAGGGAGAACAGCCCCAGCACGAAGAGCGAGTCGGGCCGCACGGGCGGCCGCTCGATGTTCTTGCCCAGCAGCTCCAGGAACTTGGCCCGCCGCACCGACTGGAACACCAGTTCCCGGCCCTTGGGCGTGGGGTTGATGTCCGCCATGAGCACCGCCTGGAGCCACTTGGACAGGTTGCGCTGCCCGAGGATCATGCCCGCCTGACGGATGGAGTCCACCGTGTCGCGCCTGCCGAACGTGGCGGAGTTGATGTAGCGCAGCAGTCGGTAGGAGAGCGAAAGGTCCGTCTCGATGATCCTGGAAATCCTGCCGGGGTCGAAGTCCTCGTCGGAGAGTTCGCCCAGCAGTTTGACCCGCGTCAGCTGCGAAGTGGACATCTTGCTGCCCGAGACGATCTCCGGGCGCTGGAAGAAGAAGCCCTGAAACAGCTCGAAGCCCATTTGCAGGGTCCTGGCGCGCATGGCCTCGTCCTCGACCTTCTCGGCCAGGAGCATTCGCCCGCCGCCGCGCAGGCGCTTCACCAGCCCGGCCGCCTCCGACTCGGGCAGGGCCAGCACGTCCACCTTGACGATGTCCGCCAGGGGCAGGAAGGCCTCCAACTCGGGCTGGCCCACGAAGTCGTCCAGGGCCAGGGTGTAGCCCGCCCGTTTGAGCGCGTGCAGGGCCTTGAGCACCTCGGGGCTGGGGGGGACGGTTTCGAGAATCTCGATGACGCAGCTCTCCCTGGGCAGGGCGAACCCGGCGCCCTGGCAGAGCAGGCCCACCGGGAAATTGACCAGGGTCTTTTCCTGGGGGTCAAGGCCGGCGCGGCCCAGGGTGACTCCGTCGGCGATGACCGCGGAGGTGGCCAGGGCGTCGTCGTTGACGCCAGCCTCGGCCGAATCATCGGCACGCCTGTAGAGCAGCTCGTAGCCCCAGACCTTCATCTCGCGGTCGAAAATGGGCTGGCGCGCGACGAATACCTGCTCCAACTCGGCGGGTGACGTTTCGGGTTCCTCGTTCTTTTGCATACGCTCACAGGGGCTGTTGATCGTCTGCCCGATGTGAGCCTACGCCTGAACTGCCGCTTGGGCAACTCCGGCCCAGGCTCACAGGGCGCGCTCTCCCCCAGGAGGCTCCCTGAAGCGGCGCCCGGTGCGGGCGGAGGAGGGACAATTCGGGTGTGTTCCTGTTGGCCTGGAGAAAGCCGCGCCCTGCGCGGGGGGGGGGGAGGGGCAGGCCCCTCCCCCCGGCGACGCGCGGACGGAAGGAAGCGCTCAGGGCATCAGCGGGGCCAGGTCGAGCCCGGCGCGCAGCTCGAGCCCGAGCATGAGGTTGGCGCAGGCCAGGGCCTGGCCGGAAGCGCCCCTGCACAGGTTGTCGATGGCGCTGCAGACGATGAGGCGGTTGGTCCTGGGGTCGTGCACCAGGCCGATGTCGCAGAACATGGTCCCGCGCACGTGGCGGGTTTCGGGCAGGCTGCCCTGGGGCAGCACGCGCACCCAGGGGTGGGCGGCGTAGTGATTCTCGTAGAGGGCCTGCACCTGCTCCGCCGTTATCTGGCCCTTGGGCTTGGCGTAGATGGTGGAGTGGATGCCCCTGTTGATGGGCAGCAGGTGCGGGTTGAAGGAGACGACCATCTCCTCCCCGGCCACGGCGCCGAGCTCCTGCTCGATCTCGGGGGTGTGGCGGTGCTTGCCCAGGTTGTAGGCCCGGAAGGTGTCCGAGACCTCGCAGAACAGCGTGCCCACGGCGGCCTTGCGCCCGGCCCCGGAGGTGCCGGACTTGGAGTCGCAGACGATGTCCTGCGGGGAGATGAGCCCGGCTTCCAGCGCGGGCCAAAGCCCCAGGATCACCGAGGTGGGGTAGCAGCCGGGGTTGGCAACCAGCCGGGCCTTGGCGATCTTGTCGGCGTAGCGCTCGGGCAGGCCGTAGACGGCGTCCTCGATGAGGCCGGGGTGGCGGTGCTCCAGGGCGTACCATTTGGCGTACACGGCCGGGTCGCGCAGCCGGAAGTCCGCCGAGAGGTCCACCACGCGCAGCCCCGCCTCCAGCAGCTTGGCCGCCGTGTCCATGGCCGCGCCGTGGGGCACCGCCAGGAAGACCAGCTCGCAGGCCTCGGCCAGGTCCGCGGGGTCGGGCTCGGTGATGGTCAGCCCGTCCAGGCGCGTGCCGCGCACGAAGGGATATATCTGTGCCAGGCTTTTGCCCGCCTCCGCGCGGGACGTGGCCCGCGTGAGCTCCAATCCGGGGTGCATGGCCAGCATCCTGGCCAGCTCCATGCCCGTATAGCCGGTGACGCCGACCAGGCCGACAGGTATCCGCGACATGTCCTTCCTCCTCGCGGGCGCTCGGGCCCCGCGCTCATGGCCGAAGTGTGTGGGAAACAAAAGGGCGCGCCTCCGCCGGGGCGGGCGGCGCCGCGCATCGTGGCGTCCGGGCGGGGCGGGCCGTGCGGCCCGGCCCTACCCGGCTTTTCGCACGTAGAGCATCTTCAGGTGGCCGAGCATCTGCGTGAGCTGGCTCGACTCCTCCGGGGTCAGGTTGCCCCGGGTCTTCTCCTCAAGCATGGAGAGCGTGTCGATGGTGTGCTTGGCCAGCGGCTTGTTCAGGCTGCTGCCCCCCGTCTCCGGGTCGGGCATTTCGCCCAGGTGCACCATGGCGGCGGAGGCCATGGAGTAGGCGAAGGTGATGAAATCCACCTGGGGCAGGCAAATGCCCTCGTAATCGGCGTGGCCGTCGGGGCAGCCCGAGCACTTGTTGTCCTGAGTCATGGGGTATGCTCCTTACACGTAAGCGCTATCAGAGCGCGGGACCCTGGGCCAGGGCTTCGGAATAGGCGGCCATGGCCTGCTCCAGCGGGTCAGTGCAGCCAACGTATCCGCCCGAGGCGGTGAACGCGGCGCGCAGGGCCGCAAGCCCGGCCAGAACGTCGCCGAAATCCACGTAGCCCATGTGACCCAGGCGCACCACCTGGTTCTTCATGTGGCCCTGGCCCCCGGCCAGCACCACGCCGAAATCGGCCGAGGCGGACTTGAGCACGGCGGAGCTTTCAACACCCAGGGGCATCTTGATTGCGGTCAGGCCCCAGGTGAAGTCCGTCTTGGCAAGCAGTTCCAGGCCCATGGCCCTGGCTCCGGCGCGGGCCATCATGGTCAGGGCCCACTGCTTGCGCATCATGTTCTCCAGGCCGAACTCCCTGAACAGGCGCAGGCTCTCGCGCAGGCCCACCAGCAGCCCCACGGCGGAGGTGAACATGGTCTGGTTGGCGGCGATCTTGGCCCGCTCGCCCTTCAGCTGGAAATAGAAGTTGGAGGGCCGCACCGTGTCGCACTTGGCCCAGGCCTTGTCTGAGAAGGCCACGAAGGCCAGGCCGGGCGGCAGCATCAGCCCCTTCTGGGAGCCGGTGAGCAGGCAGTCGATGCCCCAGGCGTCCATGGGGCAGGGGGAGATGCCCACGGCGGAGATGCCGTCCGCCACCAGGAGCACGTCGCGCCCGGCGGTGACCTGGGCCAGCTGTCTGATGGGGTGCAGCACGCCCGTGGAGGTCTCGGAGGCCTGCACGCACACGCCCTTGATTTCCGGGTCGGCGTCCAGGGCGGCCGCGACGGCGGCGGGGTCCACGGCGTGGCCCCACTCCACCTGCAGGCGCACGGGCACCTGGCCGTGCATGTCGGCGATTTCGCCCCAGCGTTCGCCGAACTTGCCGCCCTCGATGCAGAGGATCTTCTCGCCAGGGGCGAAAAGGTTGGTCACGGCGGCGGCCATGGCCCCGGTGCCGGATGCCGCCAGGGGCATGACCTCCTGGGTGGTCTGGAAGAGATATTTCAGCCCCGAGCGCACATCCTCCATCACGGGCAGGAAGTTGGGCTTGCGGTGGTGGATCATGTCGCGGGCCATGGCCAGCCGCACTTCCTCCGGAAGCGGCGTGGGGCCCGGCGTCAGCAGTCTCGGTTTGTTGAGCATTCTTGCGTCCTCGCTGGGGCGGCTTTTACAACAAAGCGCCGTCCATTGCACCCATTTTGCCAAGTGGGCGGAAACAGGCAATTAACGGTACACTTTCAGCGGGGCTTGAGGTAGCTTTCCGCCACAGAACCCCGCCGACCAGGAGCGCACATGACCACCACCAAAATCATCGCCACCCTTGGCCCGGCCTCCATGTCCAAGCAGTCCATCAAGGAGCTGGCCCTGGCCGGGGCCACCATCTTCCGCCTGAACTTCTCCCACTCCGTGGCCGCCGATTTCGTGCCGGTCATCAAGGCCATCCGCGAGGTGGAGTCCGAGCTTGGCCTGCCGCTCACCGCCCTGGGCGACCTCTGCGGCCCCAAGACCCGCATCGGCGAGATCGAAAACGCCCCCCGCCAGGTGAACAAGGGCCAGACCCTGCTGCTGGGCCTGCCGGACGAGAACCCCGGCGGCGACAAGCTGTTCATCCCCCTGGACGTGCCCCCCCTGTTGGAGGGCCTGCAGCCGGGCATGCCCGTGAACCTCTCCGACGGGATGCTCCAGTTCACCGTGACCAGGACCGTCAAGAACGACCGGCTCTACGAGATCCAGGCCCACAACGCCGGGATGCTGGCCTCGCGCAAGGGCATCGCCTTCCCGGGCAAGCACCACGCCCTGCCGGCGCTCACCGCCAAGGACATCGTGGACCTGCACGAGGGCATCGACGCCGGGCTCAACGCGGTGGCCCTCTCCTTCGTGCAGAACGGCGACGACATCCGCCACATCAAGGACGAAATCGCCCGCCACGGCGTCTGGATTCCCGTTGTGGCCAAGCTGGAGCGCCAGAACGCGGTGGACCGCCTGGACGAGATACTGGCCCTGACCGACATCGTCATGGTGGCGCGCGGCGACCTGGGGCTTGAGTGCCCCATCTCGCAGCTGCCCATCATCCAGAAGCGCATCATCCGGGCCTGCCGCCACGCCCAGAAGCCCGCCATCGTGGCCACGCAGATGCTTCTCTCCATGGTCAAGAACCCCATCCCCACGCGGGCGGAGTCCACCGACGTGGCAAACGCCATCATGGACGGGGCCGACTGCGTGATGCTCTCGGAGGAGACCGCCGTGGGCGACCACCCGGTCAAGGCCGTGGAGTACATGCGCGAGATCTCCGACAACGCCGTGCAGTACTACCTGGAGCGCATCCAGGGGCCCTACCCTCCCAAGAAGGAGAAGAACCCCTCGAAATACCTGGCCTACTCCGCCTGCATCCTGGCGGACAACGCCGAATCCAAGGCCCTGGTCAGCCATTCGACCTCAGGGGTCACGGCGCGGCTGCTCTCCTCCCGCAGGCCCGCGCTGCCCATCTACGCCCTGACGCCCGACGAGAAGATCATCCACAACCTCAACTTCGTCTGGGGCGTGGTGCCGCGGCTGATCGAGGCCTCGGCCGAGAGCCACTCCCGCAGGGCGGAGCGCTTCGTGGCCGAGAGCCCGGACTTCGCGCCGGGCGAATCGGTGGTCATCACCTCGGGCCAGCCCACTCCGGGCCAGACCGAGCGCTTCACAAACCAGATCAAGCTGTACTACAAATAAGCCGACGAACGGGGGCCGCAAGGCCCCCGCACCGTATCGGAGCCCCCATGAACATCCCGTTGCTGGACCGTCGCGCCGTGGAGGCGGGCATCTTTCTGGCCATGTACCGGAGCCTGCTGGCCCGCATGGACCAGGCCCAGGCCCTCGAGGCCGTGCGCGGGGCCGTGGAATCCCTCGCGGCCCAGGCCGGGCGCGAGTTCGCGGCCCTTGCTCCGGGCGGCCCGAGTTTCGGTCATTTCTGCACCGTGCTCGGGCTGTGGCGCGGTTCGGGGGCGCTCGCCATCGAGAACGTGGAGCAATCCGAACGCGAGCTGCGTTTCGACGTGACGCGCTGCGACTACGTGGAACGCTACAAGGCCATGGGCCTGCCGGAGGAGCTGGCGGGCCTGATCTCCTGCGCGCGCGACCTGCCCTTCGCGCGCGCCTATTCCCCACACATCAGCATGGAACGGCCCGAGACCCTGGGCAACGGGGGCTCGCGCTGCCGCTTCCGGTTCATATGGAGTGAGTGATGTCTGTACGCGCTGTTGTCTTCGACCTGGACGGAACCCTCATCGACTCCCTGGAGGACCTCGCCGACGCCTCCAACGCGGCCCTTGAAACCATGGGGCTGCCCGCCCATCCGCTGGAAAGCTACAAAATCTTCGTGGGAGACGGCATCCGCACCATGATGCAGCGCGCCCTGCCCCAGGAAGCCCTGCACCGCCTGGACGAGGCCGTGGAGCACATGCGCCGCGAATACGACCGCAACTGGAAGGAGAAGAGCCGCCCCTATCCCGGCATCCCCGAACTGCTGGACAAGCTCACCGCCCGGGGCCTGCCCCTGGCCGTGCTCTCCAACAAGCCCGACGACTTCACCCGCCTGGTGGTGCGCGATCTGTTGGGCCGCTGGAGCTGGTCCGTGGTCCTGGGCGAGGGCGAATACCCCAAGAAGCCCGACCCCGCCGGAGCCCTGGCACTTGCTGCCCGCCTCGGGCTCGATACAGCCGACATGGTGCTGGTGGGCGATACGCCCATGGACGTGCTCTGCGCCAAGAACTCCGGCATGGCCTGCGTCGGCGTGACCTGGGGCTTCCGCCCCCGGGCGGACCTGGAGGCCGCGGGCCAGCGCGTGTTCATCGACCACCCCGTGGAGCTGCTGCAGCACATCTAGCGGCCACCGCACACACCTTACCACAGGGCCAAGTATGAAACCTTCGTCTTGCAACCTCTGCGGCGGGCGCGACCAGCACCTCATGGCCCGGCTGCACGGACGCGACCTGCTGCGTTGCGGCGGGTGCGGCATGCGCTGGTACGACCCCACCCCAACGAAAGCCGAACTCAAAAGCCTCTACGCCGCGCAGGAATATGTCGCCGCGGAATACTTCAGCCTTGAGGACGACCTCCAGACCAACCATTACCAGCACATGCTCCAGGCGGCGGAAACCGCCTCGCGGCGCTTTCCCGGCGGCAGCGTGCTGGAGATCGGGCCGGGCGTGGGGCACTTCCTTGAATTCTGCTCCACCCGGGGGCTCAGGGTGGAGGCCATCGAGTTCTCGCAGCCGCTGGCCCAAGCCATCCGGGAGAAATTCGGCTGCGCCGTCCTGGAGGAGCCCATTGAGGAATGCGGCCTGCCAGACGGAAGTTTCCAGGTGGTGGCCGCCTTCGACCTGCTGGAGCACGTGCGCGACCCCATGGCCCTCCTGCGGGAGATCTGGCGCGTGCTGGCCCCGGACGGCCTGCTGTTCCTGAGCACCGTCAGCACGGACAACGTGCTGGACCGGGTGGGCATGCTGCTGCACAGAGCGGGTGTGAGCGGCCCGCTGGCCAAGCTTCACCCCCCCTACCATCTGTATTATTTCAATAAGCTGGCTATAAAACGCTACATCGAACAGTCCGGGTTCGCCATCGAGGCCCTCGTGCAGGAGAACTACGATTCCAGGAAGGCCACATCGAGCCTCCCGGCGAGGCTCTTTCTGGACGGCGTCTATTCCCTGCACAACATGAGCGGCGACAAGACCAACTTCTACGTCACCTGCCGCAAGCAGGCCCCAAGCTGAAGCCCGCGCCCCTGCCGGCTCCCGAGAAAATAAACGCGCCGCCGCCGCCGGATGATCCGGCGGCGGCGGCGCGGTCGTTCAGGCCTCTTCGCCCGTTATGCGTATTGTATCTCTCTGGAGGCGGCTACTGCAGCAATGAAGACTGCAGACCCTGCTCCTGGGGGCTGGCTTGCCCCTGGCCGGGCAGCAACAGGGCCATCATGCCCGGGAGCAGCACGCTCGTCGCCTGGGTGGTGGAACTGGCGATATTGCCCTCTCTGTCGAACACGATGCTCTTGCTGATACCGTCTTCGTAGACGACCTTGGCCACCCGGCTGGCGGCGTCGTAAGTGTAGCTGATGGCCGTCGCGGAGGCGGGGGTGCCGAACAACAGAACCGCGACCATCATCGAGGCGGGGAGCAGGGCTTTGCGGCAGAGCTTCAACAGGCGGGGGGCGGGGGATGAGAACATAAGAAACCTCCAGAGGCACAGGCATGAAGTCCGTCACCGGCGGTCCTTTCCGGGTCCGAGGGCTGGCGGTTGTGCCGCCGCCGCGCCCTGAGTCCCGCCGCCGGGTGACGAGCGGCATGAAGCACCCATCATGCCAAGCACCCCTGGAGACTACCAACACACTATAATAACATATTAATTATCCATATCGCGCAACGAATTGCGCGATTGTTCCGGCCTTCTCCCTCCAATGTTTGGAGAGAGCCCTTCATGGATTGTCGGGCGAAGCCATGCCCGGGCCGCCGCATCTCCAGGAACCTTTCGCATTCGCGGCAGGTTGGAGGCGAACCCGAATCCTGGCCCGGCCGAGCCCGGGGGCCTCCCTCGGGACCGGGCTCCAGTTTTCGTTGGTGGGATTTTTCGAGGCTGGAGCGAAAATTTCTCCGGCGGTCAAACCGGACCGTGTCGGGGCAAAGGGAGGCCAGACAATGAAAAAGGCTCCCGGCGCATGGCGCGGGAGCCTCGTTGATGCGCGGCTTCCCCCATTCTCAGGAGGGGCCCGGTCGAGCCTACATGGTGTCCTTGGCCTTCATGGGGATCTTCAGCTTGGGGTTGAGCTTCTTGGCGGCCTTGAAGTCGGCCTTGGCCTCGGCGGTCTTGTCCACGGCCATGTAGCTCACGCCCCGGTTGTAGAGGTATCCGGCCTGGATGATGCTCGGCTGGGACAGTTCGATGGCCTTGGTCAGGTCCTTGATGGCGGCGTCATGCTTGTTGAGCATGGCCAGGGCGCGGGCGCGGTTGTACAGCGTGTTCGCCACGTCCGGGCGCAGCTCCAGTGACTTGTCGAAATCCTTCACGGCCTCTTCGGGCATCTTGGTGTTGGCGTAGCAGGATCCCCTGTCGGCGTAGGCGTTGGGCAGGATGTCCTTGCTGGTCTTGGGGTTGTCGATGATGGCGGTCATGGCTTCAATGCCAGCCTTCCACTTGCGGGCGTTCACCAGCTCCACTGCCTTGGCGTAATCCGAGCTCATCTGCTGCTGCTCGGACATCGTGCCCTTCTTCTTGGCGGCGAACGCTGGCGCGGCGCACACGCAAACGGCCAGCACGAACAACAGGATGATGGATCTGCTTCTCATGCGGGTTCCTCCTGAGAGAGTGTTTGAGGGGACTACCTTCAATATCTGCACAATTTAGCCCCCGGCGGCAAGCACTATTCCACGCGGCAAATCGCCCCCGGCGGGGACTCCTCAATTGACCGGCCTGTGCCCCTGGCGTACAAGCCTGTGACAGCGCTTCCACCCACCGAGCCCTCCCATGCCAGTCCAGAACCTCTCCGCCACCATGACGCACGCGGCCATCCCGGGCGGCGTCGAGCTGCGGCTTTCAGGCCGCCTGGACGCAACCGGCGTTGCCCGGCTCTGGACCAAAGCCGCGCAGGCGGCCGCCGGACCGGGCTCTGTCATGCGCGTCGACGCCAGCGAGGTGAACTTCTGCGACGGCTCCGGCCTGGCCCTGCTGCTGGAGCTGCGCCGCCAGGCCGAACTGCACGGCGCCTCCTTCACCCTGACCGGCCTGGAGCGGCGCTTCCGCATCCTGTTCGACCAGTTCTCACCAGCGGACGTGGCGCCGCCGCCGACCCCGCGCCAGCGTCCAGGCCTGGCCGAGGAGGTGGGCCGCAAGACCGCCGTGCTCCTGGAGGACATGGCCTCCATCGTGGCCTTCGTGGGCGAGTTCTGCGCGGCCTTCGCCGCCGCCCTGGCCAACCCGCGCCGGGTGCGCTGGCGCGACGCCATTCACGTGGCCGAAACCGCCGGTGCCAACGCCCTGCCCATCATCGTGCTCATCGGCTTCCTCATGGGCCTCATCATGGCCTTCCAGTCCGCCATGCCCCTGCGCCGCTTCGGCGCGGAGATCTTCGTGGCCAACCTGCTGGGGCTCTCCATGCTGCGGGAGCTCGGCCCCCTGGTCACGGCCATCATCCTGGCCGGGCGCTCCGGCTCGGCCTTCGCGGCCGAGCTGGGCACCATGAACGTCAACGAGGAGATCAGCGCCCTCAAGACCATGGGGCTGGACCCGGTGCGCTTCCTGGTGGTCACCCGGGTGGGCGCGGCCATGGCCGTCACACCGCTGCTGACCCTGTTCTTCAACCTGGCCGGGCTCATCGGCGGAGCCCTGGTGATGCTCTCCCTGGGCTATCCCCTGGCGGCCTTCGTCAACCAGGTGCAGATGTCCGTGCATCTCCCCGATTTGATGGGGGGGCTGTTCAAGTCCTGCGCGTTCAGCCTGCTGGTCTGCGCCATCGGCTGCCAGCGCGGGCTGCGCACCAGCGGCGGGGCCAGCTCCGTGGGCAGCGCCACCACCAGCGCCGTGGTGGCGGGCATCATCCTGGTGGCCGTGGCCGACGGCGTGTTCGCCGTGACCTTCTACTCCCTGGGCTGGTGATGGAAGCGCCCGCCGTCGTCGTCTCCAACCTGTACGCCGGCTACGGCGGCGAAGCCGTGTTGCGCGATGTGAGCTTCGAGGCCGCGCGCGGCGAGGTGACCGTGATTCTGGGCGGGTCGGGCTGCGGCAAGAGCACCCTGCTCAAGCACATGATCGGGCTGCACCAGCCCCTGAGCGGGCACGTGTTCATTGAAGGGCGCGACATCACCACGGCCAGGGGGCGCGAGCGCAAGCGCATCCTGCGCAGCTTCGGCGTGACCTACCAGTCCGGCGCGCTGTTCGGCTCGCTGACCCTCATGGAGAACGTCTGCCTGCCCCTGGAGGAGTTCACCCGCCTGCCCCTGGCCGCCCGCGAGGCCGTGGCCCGGGTGAAGCTGGCCCAGGTGGGGCTTTCCGGGGCGGAGCACAAGCTGCCTTCGGAGCTTTCGGGCGGCATGCAGAAGCGCGCGGCCATCGCCCGGGCCATGGCCCTGGACCCGGCCATCCTCTTTCTGGACGAGCCCCAGGCCGGGCTCGATCCCGTGACCTCGGCCGGGCTGGACGAGCTGATCCTCTCGCTGTCGCGCAACCTGGGCATCACCTTCGTCATCGTCAGCCACGAGCTGGCCAGCATTTTCGCCATCGCGGACCAGGCCGTCATGCTCGACGCCCAGGCCAAGGGCGTCATCGCCCAGGGGCCTCCGGCGCTGCTGCGCGACACGTCCGCCAACCCCAAAGTCCGTCAATTCTTCAACCGCACGCCGACCCCGGAGCCGTGAGGAGAGCATGAGCGCCCCGTCCAACTACTTCAAACTGGGCCTGTTCGTCATAGGCTCGGTCACGCTGCTGGTCCTGGCCCTGATTTTCTTCGGGATCGGCGCGCTACGCCAGGACAAGATCATGCTGGAGACCTACTTCAACGAGTCCGTGCAGGGCATCGACGTGGGCTCCCCCCTGAAATTCAAGGGCGTGAAGATCGGCTCCATCGAGCGGGTGCGCTTCGTGTTCAACAAGTACCACGACATCAAGGACGTGCCCTTCCGCTACGTGCTGGTGGAAATGGCCCTGGACCCCGGCACCCCGCTGGCCGCGGGGGGGGCTTCCAACCTGCGCGAGGCCCTGGATCGCGAGGTGGCCAACGGGCTGCGCATCCGCATCGCGCCCCAGGGGCTCACGGGCACCGCCTACCTGGAGATGGACTACGCCAGGAGCGGGGCGAGCAAGCCCCTGCCCATCGACTGGATCCCGCAATACCCCTACGTGCCCTCTTCCCCCAGCACCATCGCCCGCCTGGAGGAGACCTTCGAGACCTTCTCCAAGCTCTTGCGCAAGATCGACGAGGCCGGGGTGGACCAGGCCGTGGGCAACATCAACTCCCTGCTGGTGGTGCTGCGCGAGGCCGTGAAGGACGCCAACGTCCCCGGGCTCACCGGCAACGTCAACTCGCTCATCCAGGACCTGCGCGGCACCAACCAGCAGCTCGCGGCCCTGATCGAAAGCAAGGAGGCCCGCGAATCCCTGGCCAACCTGGGGCAGCTGCTCAACAACCTGAACGTCTCCACCCAGAACCTGCCCCAGGCCGTTTCCGACCTGCGCCGCTTCCTGCGGGAGCTGGGCCTGCTCATGGGCAGCCAGCGCGACGAGGTGCAGGAGCTGCTGCAGCAGGGCAAGCGCATGATGGAAAACCTCAACGACCTCACCGGCGACGCCAAGCGCAACCCCTCGCGCCTGATCTTCGGGGCCCCGCCGGCCAAGGTGCACCCGGAGAAGCGATGAGAACGCCGCTCAAAGCCCTGATCCTGTGCCTGGCGGCCGCGACGCTCGCGGCCTGCGCGGCTTCGCCCCTTTCCCGCCCTGCCCCGGACCGCAGGCTCTTCAACATCTCGGCCCAGCGCCCCGAAACGGCTCCGGCCCCCAAAGCCTCAACCGTGCTCAAGGTGCGCCCCCTGCAGATCAACCCGGCCTTCCAGGGCAAGGAGATGGTCTACCGCCTGGGCGATTCGCGCTTCGACTCGGACTACTACAACACCTTCTTCACCCAGCCCGCGCAGAACCTCACGGGGCAGGCGCGCCAGTGGCTGGGCCGCGCGGGCCTGTTCGGCAACGTGGTGGATTCCACCAGCCAGGTGGCGGACACGCACCTGCTGGAGGGCATGGTCAACGCCCTCTACGGCGACTTCACGGACCAGGGCGCCCCCAAGGCCGTGCTGGAGATCCAGTTCTTCCTGGTGAGCAACAAGGGGGAGGCCTACACGGTGCTTTTCGAGAAGGATTATTCCAGGACGGTGGCCTTCCAGCCGGGCGGAAACGACGCCGCGGCCCTGGCCCGGGCCTACAACACGGCCCTGGCGGAGATACTGGCGGAACTGGAGGGGGACATCAGGCAGGCCCTGGCCAACCCCTCGAAATAGCCGCAAAGGCTTCTGCGGATCTCCCGGCCTGATGCCGCAACGGCGAAACCCTCGCGGGCATGGAGCACGCGAGGGTTTCGCCTTTCATCCGGAGACGCCGGGGGGGCCGGTTGCCCGTAAGGCTCAACTCCAGAATGTGACGACCTTCTCCGGGGTCTCGCGCTCCCTGAGCACGCGCGCCCTGCCGCCCTCCACGCCCACGACCTTGGGCATCTGGCGGCTGTTGTAGCGCGACCACATGCCCAGGGTGTAGGCCCCGGTGTCGCGGATGAGGATGAAGTCTCCCGGCTCCACCTCCGCCAGCGGGGCCAGGCGGGACGGAAAATCCCCGGAGAAGCACAGCGGCCCTGCCACGTGCCAGTCCTCCACGGGGCCGGATTTGAGCGAGCCGTCCGGGTTGGCGGCGGCCATCTCGTGATGCCAGGTATCAGGGGCATAGCAGGGCCGCAGGAACATGTCCGCGCCCAGGTGGATCACCGCGGTGCGGTGCCCGGGCTGGCGCTTGGCGTACTCCACGCGGCTCGCGGCCACTCCGGCGGCGGCGAACACGGCCCGCCCGAACTCCGTGACCAGCTCCATCTCGCCGGTGAACAGCTCCGGGCAGCGCTGCCGCAGCAGGGCGGCGTAGTCCGCGAAGCCGGGCGCGGGGTTTTCCGGGCGGTAGGTGGCGGGGAGGCCCCCGCCGATGTCGAAGCGGCGGATGCGCCCCTGGCCGCAGACCGCCTCGATGTCCGCGCGCAGGTCCAGCACGGCGCGCACGCCCGAGGCCATCAGTTCGAGCGGGCAGCCCTGCGAGCCCACATGCAGGTGCAGGGCCGTGAGCCAGGGCCGGTCCGCGTAGGTTTGCACGATCTCGGCCCGTTTCTCGATGGGTTCCCCGAACTTGGAATAGTGCCCGGCCACGCTGGTGGCCGCTATGGCCCCCTGCCCCACCTGCGGGTTCACGCGCAGCCCCACGGCTCCCCTGGGCTTCGCGCCCGCCAGCAGCGCGTCCAGGCGCGCAAGTTCCTGAAAGTTGTCCGCGTTGAGGCCCACGCCCAGCTCCAGGGCCTCCCTGATCTCGGCCACGGTCTTGGCCGGGGAGTCGAACACCACCCGCTCCGGCGGGCAGCCGCTGGCCAGGGCGATGCGCAGCTCCGGCAGGGAGGCGGCCTCCAGGCCCGCGCCGGCGTCGGCCAGGCGGTCCAGCAGCCAGGGGAAGGGGGCGGCCTTCACGGCCACCGCGTGCAGGGTGGAGGCGGGGAAGGCCAGGTCCAGCTCCTGGAGGCGGGCGTCCAGGCCGTCCAGGTCGTAGAGCAGGACGGCGGAGTCTTCCCCGTCCAGCACGCCCTGCTCCAGGGCGGCGCGCAACAGGGCCGAGGCCCGCTCGAACGGCGCGGCGGGCGCGATCATCCGGCCTCGGTGTCGAAGGTGTAGCCCTTCTCTTCGAAGAGCCGCACGCAGACGTCCACCGCCTCGGGGTCGTAGAGTTCGCCCCTGTTGGCGCGGATCTCGCCCAAGGCGCGGTTCAGGCCCAGGGCTGCGCGGTAGGGCCTGTGCGAGCTCATGGCCTCCACCACGTCGGCCACGGAGAGGATCTTGGACTCGGGGAGCAGTTGGTCCGCGCGCAGGCCGAAGGGGTAGCCGGTGCCGTTGATGCGCTCGTGGTGCTCCAGAACCATGCGGGCCACGGGCCAGGGAAAGGGGATGTGTTCCAGGATTTCGTGCCCCACCTCGGCGTGGGTCTTTATCAGGCCCATCTCGATGGAGGTGAGCGTCGAGGGCTTCGCCAGTATTTCCGCAGGGATGTAGATTTTCCCGATGTCGTGCAGCAGCCCCGCCACACGCAGGCCATGCACCTTCTCCTCCGCGAGCCCCATCTCCTGCGCTATGGCGCAGGCCAGTGCGGAGACGCGCTGCTGGTGGCCCGCGGTGTAGGGGTCGCGCTTCTCGGCCGTGACGGCCAGCGCCGAGACCGTGGCCTCCAGCGTGCGGTTGAGCGAGGCCACGTACTCGTGCATCTTATGCTCGGCGCGAACCCTTTCGGAGATGTCGCGGCAGACCATGACCGTGCCGATGCGCGCGCCCCAGTCGTCCAGGATGGGGGAGACCGTGGCCTCTATGGGCAGCTCCGCCCCGTCCACGCAGCTCAGCGTGCAGGTGTGGCTGCCCGTGGCGGTCAGGGCGCAGTCCTCCTGCCTGAAAAGCTCCGGCACGGACTTGCCCACGGCCTGCTCCAGCGTGGTGCCGAGCATCTGCTCGGCCACGGGATTGATGTACTGCACCAGCCCGGCCGGGCCGGTGGTGACCACCGCGTCGCCCAGGCTTTTGAGCGTGGTGCCCAGCCAACGCTCGGAGAGCATCAGCTTGCAGTCCGTCTCGTACTTGTAGACCGCCATCTCGATGGTGGTCTGGAGCTCGCGGTCCTCGAAGGGCTTGATGATGTAGCCGAAGGGGTTGGTGATCTTGGCCCGGCTCAGGGTCTGCTGATCGGCGTAGGCCGTGAGGTAGACCACCGGAATGTCGAAATTCTCGCGGATGAGGGTCGCGGCTTCTATGCCGTCCATGCCGCCGGGAAGCATGATGTCCATGAGAACCAGATCCGGACGCATGTCGCCCGAGCGGGCCACCGCCTCTTCCCCGGTGCCCACCATGGCCACCACCTGATAGCCCAGGTGTGTCAGCCTGTTGCGGATGTCCAGGGCCACGATGGCCTCGTCCTCGACGACCAGGATGCGCCTGTTGCCCATTTTGCCTCCTAGCCTGCAAGTTCCCTAAGCGCCCGGGCAAGGTCCGGATGCTTGAACGTGAAGCCCAGTTCCGAGAGCCGCGCGGGCACGGCCCTGCATCCGGCCAGAAAAACGTCGTCGGCCATTTCGCCGAACACCAGGCGCAAGAGCGGCGCGGGTGCGGGCAGCCAGCACGGCCTGGAGAGCGCGGCCCCGAGAGCCCGGCAGAACTCCAGGTTGCTGACGGTCCGCGGCGCGGCGAGGTTGAAGGGGCCGGAGGCCTCTTCGCGCTCCATCAGGAACATGATCGCGCGGACCTCGTCCTCGAGGTGGATCCAGGGGAAGCCCTGGCTCCCGTCGCCAAGCGGCCCCCCGGCGAAAAATCTGAACTGCGGCAGCATCTTGGCCAGGATGCCGCCGCCGCGCCCGAGCACCAGCCCGGAGCGGATCACGGCGCGGCGCACGCCCAGCGCCTCCACTGGCGCGCTCGCGGCCTCCCACTGGCGGCAGACCTCCGCCAGGAAGCCGCCCCCCGAAGGGTGGGACTCGTCCACCGCCGCATCGCGCGTGTCGCCGTAGTAGCCCACTGCCGAGGCCTGAACCAGCACGCCGGGCAGCACGCCCGAGGCGCGCTTCACATGCTCCGCGGCCTGGAGCATGGCCCGGCCCGCGTTCACCCTGCTCTCCAGGATGGACTTCCTGCGTTTGGCCGTCCAGGGGCCCGCGGCCACGTTCTCGCCGGTGAGGTTCACCAGGGCGGCCGCACCGTCCGCCAGATGCCCCCAGCCGTTCGCGGTGAGCCCGTCCCAGGTGACGAATTCCGGGCGGCCGGTCGAGGCGGGGCGCGACGCCCCCCGCGTGAGCACCTGCACCCGCCAGCCGGAGGCCGCAAGCGCAGCGCACAGGGCGCGGCCGATGAAGCCGCTGCCGCCGGCTACGATCACGCGTTTCGAACTCGCATCCATGTCCGTGCCCCTCCACGCCTCGCCCGGCCCTCGGGGCCGGATGCTCAATAGGAGAAGTCGAGCTGGTACTTCACCGGCGGAACCACGTCGAAATTCCAGAAGAAGACCGTGCTCTTCACCCACTCGGGCACCTCGCGGCGCACCAGCCGGATCTCCAGGGAGAGCGAATAGGTGAAGCCGCGCTCCATCTGGCTCCACTCGCCCAGGTCCATGGAGAGGGTGCCCCAGGCCTCCTTCATGAGCAGGCCCACGTCGCGCCCGCGATAGTGCTCCTGCCTTCTGGATGGCAGCACGATCTGGTAGGGGCCGCCCTCGTGCAGCACCAGTTCGCTGGACATTTCCGCCCGGGCCACGTCCTTGTTCCAGACGTAATCGCGCTTGCGGCCAAGCACCGCCTTGCACTCCAGGGCCAGCACCTCGCCGCGCGTGAGGGCCTCGCGCACGGCCTCCTCGGCCTTGATGTCCAGCCCGAAGCGCACCTTCACGCGGCCTTCCTGGTTGTCCACCACCAGGTTGGTGAGCGTGATGCGCTGCGCGTGCGCCGTCACGGGCCAGGCGGCGAGCCCGGACACCATGAGCATGAAGAGGAACAGCACGATTCGGCGCATGGACATTCCCGCGGTTTTCTCTGGCGCAATCGCCCCCACTTTGCCTAGCGCATGGGCCGGGCTTTGACAACAGCCATCGGCGGCGATAGCCTGCCTGAACACGATGAATCGCTTGAAACTTTTGTTCGTGGGCGAGGCCAAGGCCCCTTGGGCCGCCGAAGCCGCCCGCCACTACCTCGAGGCCCTCAACCGCTACGTGCGTTGCGAGGTGGTCTGCACCCGCGACGTCAAGGACGCCAAGGACAAGACCCAGCGCATGCGCCGCGAGGGCCAGGCCCTGCTCGCATCCGTCACCGCGCGCGACCGGGTGATCGGCCTGGACGAGGGCGGCAGGGCCCACGGCTCCAAAGGGCTCTCGGCCAAGCTCTCCACCTGGCTGGAGGACCCGGGCCGCGCCCCCTGCTTCGTTGTGGGAGGCCCCTTCGGCTTCAGCCCCGAGGTGCGCGAGCGCTTCGACGAAACCATGAGCCTGGGCCCCTACACCCTGCCCCACGACCTGGCCCGCGTGGTCCTTCTGGAGCAGCTCTACCGGGGCATGACCATATTGGCCAAACACCCGTACCATCACGACTAGGCACGACTAGGCACGATTAGGCACAAATAAGCACGAATAAGGACACGCAGCCATGCCCATGTTCGACACGAAATATCTGGACAAGCTGGAGGCCTACTTCGCCTCGGGCGACCTGGAGATGGATTTCGAATACGCCGACGAGGAAAAACGCGGGCGCATCCTGGATTTCCTGGAAAAGCTCATGAACCTGGCCGACCAGGCAGACGTGCTGGCCACCAAGCTCATCTTCAAGGATTCCCTTCAGGAGATGTTCGGCGAGAAGACCCAGCAGTAGCCCGTGCGCCCACGGCTGGGATAGGCCCGCGACAAGGCCAGCCCGTACCCGTGGGGGATCGGGCCGTCCGGTGTTTCCTCATTGGAGAAGACCACCACCAGGGGGAGCTTCCCGCCGCGCGCGTGCCGCGCGGCCGTGCCCAGGAACTCCGGCCAGGGTTGGAAGGCCCTGGAGAGGCACACGTCCGCCTCGCGGTGCAGGGCCTCGCAGCGCCCCTCGAACACCTCGGTGCGCGGCAGGCGCAGCATGGCCAGGCACTGCCGCAGGAAGGCCACGCGCTTGGCCCTGGGCTCGATGAGCACATAGCTCCCCGCCTGCCAGAACACGCGCAGCGGCACCCCCGGGATGCCAGCCCCGGCCCCGAAATCCAGGGTCACGGGGTTCTCGGGCAGGTCGAGCCCGGCCAGCAGATCCGCCAGGTGCCAGCTGTCCGCCACCAGCTCCTCCAGCATGGCCCGCCAGGTGCGCGGGCCCACCAGGTTGGTGCGGGCGTTCCATTTCTCCAGAAGGCCGAGATACGCGGCCAGGGCCTGAGCCTGGGCTTCGTCCAGGGTACGGCCCAGTTCCTGGGCGGCCTGGGCCACTTGCCTGGGGTCGGGATTGCCATGCTGCATGCGCCGGGGTATGGCCCAAGAATTGACGCCCGTCAAAGGATGCTCTACCAACGCGGCGGACCGACACCGCCTGCAAGGAGCTTGCAACCGTGACCACCACCCCCTGCGCTACCGCAGTTCTCTTCCCCGGACAGGGTTCCCAGGAAAAAGGCATGGGCCGCGACCTGGCCGAGGCCGACGCCGACAGCATGGAGCTCTGGAAGACCGCCGAGAAGGTCTCCGGCCTGAAGCTGCGCGACATATACTGGGACGGCGACGACGCCTCCATGGCCGACACCCGCAACCTCCAGCCAGCCATGACGGTGACGACCCTGAACCTCTGGCGCGCGGTGGCCAAGAAGATTTCCCCCATGGGCATGGCCGGGCACAGCCTGGGCGAATACGCCGCCCTGGCCGCAGCCGGTGCGCTGCCCGCCGCCCAGGTGCTGGAGCTGGTCAGCCTGCGCGGCAGGCTCATGGCCGAGGCCGGGGGCGCTGACGGGGCCATGGCCGCCATCCTCAAGGTGTCGCTGGCCGACGTGGAGTCCATCGTGGCCCGCGCCGCCGAAGCCACGGGCGGCACCCTGCTGGTGGCCAACTACAACACCCCCGGGCAGTACGTGATCTCCGGCCGCAAGGACGCAGTGGACCAGGCCGCCGGGCTCTGCAAGGAAGTGAAGGGCCGGGCCATCCCCCTGGCGGTGAGCGGCGCGTTCCACTCCCCCATGATGGCCGAGGCCGCCGCCGAGCTGGCCAAGGTGCTGGAGAAGGCCGACTGGCGCGCCCCCTCCGTGCCGGTGTACTGCAACGTCACGGGCGCGGCCGAGGCCGACCCCATGGCGCTCAAGGGCCTGCTTTCCCGCCAGATGACCTCCTCCGTGCGCTGGATCGACACCGTGGGCGCCCTCTACGCGGACGGCGCGCGCCACTTCGTGGAGATCGGCCCCAAGGGCGTGCTGACCAAGATGGTCAAGCCCAACCTGGAGGGCAAGGACGACTTCAGCGCCGTCTCCGTGGCCGGCCTGGAGGCCGCGCAGGCCTACCAGCCCTGCTGAGGCGGCCCAGCCCGGAATTGACCGCAGCCCCGCGCGCGGCCGGAGCCAACGCTCCCGCCGCGCGCACAACGTGAGCGCCCCCGCGGGCATACAACGAGACACCGAGCACCATGCGCGCAATCACCCATCTCAAGTCGCTTCTGGAATCCATTCTCTCCGAAATGGGCGCCGCCTGGCCCGAGAAAGCCAGCATCGAGCCCCCCAAGGACAAGAAGTTCGGCGACATGGCCTGCAACGTGGCCATGCTCACGGCGGGGAAGCTTAACAAAAAGCCCCGCGACCTTGCCGAGGAGCTGCGCGCGGCCCTGCTGGCGGCCGACCCCTCGCTCTCCAAGGTGGAGGTGGCCGGGCCGGGCTTCTTGAACGTCACCTTCGCCCCCGCCTTCTGGCATAGCACGGTGACGCAGATCCTCGGGGAAGCAGACGCCTACGGCAAGCAGGATACGGGCAAGGGCCGCAAGGTGCAGGTGGAGTACGTCTCCGCCAACCCCACCGGCCCCCTGCACATCGGGCACGGGCGCGGCGCGGCCGTGGGCGACAGTTTGGCCAGGCTGCTGCGGGCCACCGGGCACGAGGTCTCCACCGAATATTACATCAACGACGCGGGCCGCCAGATGCGCCTGCTCGGCATGTCCATCTGGGTTCGCCTGCTGGAAGTGCTGGAGAAGCCCGTCACCTACCCCGAGGACTGGTACAAGGGCGGCTACATCATCGACCTGGCCCGCGAGGTCATCGCCCTGCACGGGCCCTCCATCGCGGACATGGACCCCGAGAAGGCCCAGGACATCTGCTACGAGTACGGCATGAAGTCCATCCTGGACGGCATCAAGAAGGATCTGGCCGAGTTCCGCGTGGAGCATCAGGTCTGGTTCTCCGAGAAGTCCCTGGTGGCCGGGGGCGAGGTGGAGTCCACCCTGGCCGAACTGCACGAGAAGGGCCTGGCCTACGACCAGGAGGGCGCGCTCTGGATGGCCACCTCCCGGTTCGGCGACGACAAGGACCGCGTGCTGCGCAAGTCCACCGGGGAGCTGACCTATTTCGCCTCCGACATCGCCTACCACGCCAACAAGTACCGCCGGGGCTTCGACACCGTGGTGGACATCTGGGGCGCGGACCACCACGGCTACGTGCCCCGCATGAAGGCCGCCGTGCAGGCCATGGGCCGCGACCCCGAAGACCTCAAGGTGATCCTGGTGCAGCTCGTCAACCTGCTGCGCGGGGGCGAGCAGATCGCCATGTCCACGCGCGCGGGCCAGTTCGAGACCCTGGCCGACGTCTGCGCCGAGACGGGCGTGGACGCCGCGCGCTTCATGTTCCTCTCCCGCAAGTCAGACAGCCACCTGGACTTCGACCTGGAGCTGGTCAAGCAGCGCACCATGGACAACCCCGTCTACTACGTGCAGTACGCCCACGCCCGCATCTGCTCGCTGTTCGCCAAGGCCGAAGAGCGCGGCGTGGCCATGCCCAAACCCGCCCCGGAGCTGCTGGCCCGGCTGGACACCCCCGAAGACCTTGACCTGCTGCGCATGCTGGAGCAGTATCCCGACACCCTGGCCAGCGCCGCCCAGACCATGAGCCCCCACGTGGTGAGCTTCTACCTGCGCGAGCTGGCCGGCCTGCTGCACAGATACTACACGGCCCACCCGGTACTGGCCGCTCCCGACCAGGAGCTCATGGCCGCGAGGATGCTCATCCTGGCGGCGGTGGCCCAGGTCGTGCGCAACGGCCTTGATCTGCTTGGCGTGGCCGCCCCGGAAAAAATGTAGACGGAGCATTGCATGAAGGTCGTCGACCGCATGAAGGCCCAGAAGTCCCAGGACGAAGGCCCCCGCAAATTCGTCAAGGAATTCACGGTATCGAGCCTGGTGTCCTATGGTGTGGTCGCCGGGCTGGGCATCATCTGGGTGTTCATCCTGGGCGTCTTGGTGGGGCGCGGCTACAAGCCGGAGAACGCCGTGCCGCAGGTGGCCCAGATCATGCCTTCGGCCCAGCCCCAGGCCCAGCAGCCCGAGAACAAGGAGCCGCCGCAGGTGCTCAAGCCCGAGGAGCTGGGCTTCATGGACAGCCTCCAGGGCAAGAAGCCGCCCGAGACCGTCACGGTGGACTCCACCAAGAAGGGCCCGGAACAGCCCGCGCAGCCCCCGGCCGCGCAGGCTCCGGGAGTAGCGCCCACGCCCTCCACCCTGGAGAAGACCCCCGCCCCCCTGCCCAAGGGACAGGTGGCCACGGCCCCGGCCCAACCGGACAAGAAGGCCGCCCCCATGGACGCGGGCAAGCACAAGGATGAGAAGGCCGGCAAGGCCAAGGACGAGAAGCCCTCGAAGGGCAAGGACGAGAAGGCCAAGGGCAAGGACGAGAAGGCCGCCAAGGCCGAGGGCGGAACGCTGCGCTGCGTCTACCAGCTGGCCTCCATGGATAAGAAGAGCCAGGCCCAGGAGGAAGCCGACCGCTTCGCCAAGAAGGGCCTGAAGGCCTCCGTGCAGGAGGCCCACGTGGGCGGAAAGACCGTCTGGCGGGTGGTTGCGACGCTCAAGGGCACCGAGTCCGAGATCAAATCCTCCCTGGATAAGGCGGGCGCAAAAAAGCCTATACTTCGCGAGAAAAAAAACTTATGAGACGGCTCCCCCGCTAGCGGGGAGGCTCTCCCATGGAGGACGATGAATGTTCGGACAAACGTTTGTCCCGACCAAGGCTTTTTTCACCAAGGGCATTGGCCGTCACAAAAATAAGCTGCAGTCTTTCGAGCTGGCCCTGCGCGACGCGGGCATCGAAAAACTGAACCTGGTCTATGTGTCGAGCATATACCCGCCCAACTGCACCCTTTTGACCATGGAAGAGGGCGTGACGCTGCTCAACCCTGGCCAGATCACCTTCTGCGTCATGGCCCGCAACGCCACCGACGAGAAGGGACGCCTGGTCGGCTCCGCCGTGGGTATGGCCTTCCCCGCCAGCAAGGACCACTACGGCTACATCTCCGAGCACACCGCCTTCGGCAAGGAAGAGAAGGAAATCGGCGACTTCGCCGAGGATCTGGCCTCCACCATGCTGGCCACCACCATGGGCATCGACTTCGACCCCGAGTCCGCCTATGACGAACGCCGCGAGATCTACATGATGTCCGGCAAGATCATCGAATCCACCTCGCTGCCCAGCGTCACGCAGGGCAGGAGCGGCATGTGGACCACTACCATCTCCGCGGTGGTCTTCCTGCCCTAGGCTCGGGCAACCCATTAAACGACGACGCCCCGCACACGCGGGGCGTTTTCGTTTGGAGCGCGCAGCCATGAAAACCGCCCTCTGCCTGCTGAACGCCGCCTGGGTCGCCCTGGCCCGCCTGGGGCGGCTGACCCCGTTCGGGAGGCTGAAGCGCCCCAAAGCTCCGGCCCAGGGCGGAACGCCCAAGACCGGCTCGGGTGCGGGCGGCCAGCCCGGCCCGGCCCCGGCCCAGAACGGCACGGCCAAGGCCGGTTCATGTGCGGGCGGCCAGCCCGGGCCCGTCACGGACCACTTCGACGGCAAACGCTTCCGCAACCCCTGGGGGGACGCCGAGCGCTCCTTCCCGGACCTGCTGCGCTGGATGTTCTCGCGCGGGTCCGTGCCGTGGCCTGCGCGGGTGCCCGTCCGGGTGCGGCACGTCCCGCCTGAGCGCGTGCACGGTGAGGGCCTGCGCGTCACAGTGGTGGGCCACGCCACCGTGCTCATCCAGACAGGCGGGGTGAACATCCTCACGGACCCGGTCTGGTCGGAGCACGCCGGGCCGCTGGGCGTGTTCGGGCCTAAACGCACGCGCGAACCGGGCCTGCCCCTGGAGGCGCTGCCGCCCATCGACGCGGTGCTCGTCACCCACAACCACTACGACCACCTGGACCTGAAAACTTTGGCGGCCTTGCAGCGCCTGCACGCCCCGCGCTTCATCGCGCCGCTGGGCAACTGCGGGCTCATGGCGCAGGGGAGCGGCGGCATGGACTGCACCGAGCTGGACTGGTGGCGGGGTGTGGAGCTTGCCCCCGGGGTGCGGGTGCACGCCGCGCCCGCGCACCATTGGTCAGCCAGGGGCATACTGGATCGGCGCGACGCCCTGTGGGGCTCCTTCGTGATCGAGGCCCCGGGCGGGCCGCTCGTCTTCTTCGGGGACACGGGCTACGGCGAGGGCCAGGCATTTAGACTGATACGGGAGAGGTTCGGGGATGTGCGGCTGGCGCTCCTGCCCATTGGGGCCTACGAGCCCCGATGGTTCATGTCCGGGGCGCACATGAACCCGGAGGAGGCCGTGCTGGCCATGCGGGACCTGGGCGCGAGGCGGGCGATCGCCCTGCACCACGGGGTGTTCAAGCTCACCGACGAAGGGATCGGCCAGCCGCTGGTGGATTTGCGGGCGGCGCTTAAAAAGCATGGGGTGGAGGAAGGGGTGTTCTTGACGCCGGAAGTGGGGGAAGGGTTAACTATGTAAATAGGTACCCGGCTCAGAAACACTCTCCATTCAGCCTACAACATCTTCTTGATAATACCAAACAGCTCTTCGAATTTTATAAACAACGACAAGACAAGAAGAACAATGCCAGACAGCGAGTAAATCCAGTGATCCTTGACAAGCTCGACAAGCACCTCCGGAGTAAATCCATGGTGTTGGAACCATGATGTATTTGTTTTCAATGTTCCATTCACGGCACGCTCAAACAAGTTAGCGAGGGTATCTACTTTACGAAGCGTTGAGAGATGAAGTTTAACAAATTCTCGCCGCTCAAATGCCTCTGCTTCTTCTGCTCCAGACAAGTAATCTTTTGTCGTGATGTCGTTCAATGAAATTATTGAATTCAGCCTTGGATGCTGAACATAATTAGCTCCATATAAGCTCACCATTGCGCGAGCCAAATCAAATTTCTTTTCTTCTGCGACAAGCTCTGGAACCCCACCAAGAACCCTATATCTAAGCTCTAAAGCTGCAAAACCATAGCCGACGTCTCTCATATTCCAGTGTACCCACTGACAATGCTGATGCGTCTTAATGAATTCATAAAATCTACGCAGTAGCTCCTTTTCAAGCTTGTCATATTCAGAATCTATAGACGAAAAATCAATATGTTCTTCCTCTGCGATGAGCGTTAATGAAAAAGAAACCGTCTGCCCTGATCCAAAGTTCCTCACAGCTATGGCTGTCACTCGCGGGGACACACCGTCAACTTTTTCATAGAAACTCTCACACGAGTAGTGCACAATTAATACGTGATCCGACTGCCCCAACATATCGGCCATTTGCTTCTGAAGTAATTTCCTCTTTTTCAATCTTATTAGCTCTTTACCCATGTCATCCTCCTCCAAAGCAAGTCAGACATTTCGCCTTCGCTATTCGGCGAAGAGGTACTGCATATCTGCTATGCTTTCCAATTAAAATGGCCAACTCTCCCCAGAAGTAACCTCCATTGCCCCCGCGCCGGGTTTTGGGTATCCCCTCCCCCATGACGGCCAAACAACGCGCCCCCATTATTTTCGAGCGCCTGCGCGTTCGCTACCCCTCCACCGTCCCGGCGCTGGACCATCACAACGCCTGGGAGCTGCTGGTGGCCACGGTGCTGGCCGCCCAGTGCACCGACGCCCGCGTGAACATGGTCACCCCGGTGCTCTTCTCGCGCTGGCCCGGCCCGGCGGACATCGCAGCCGCCAGCCAGGAGGATGTGGAGGAGGTCGTTCGCTCCACGGGCTTCTTCCGCAACAAGGCCAAGAACCTGATCGCCGCGGGCAAGCGCGTCACCGAGCACTTCGGCGGGGAAGTCCCCCGCAGCATGGCCGAGCTCACCACCCTGCCCGGCGTGGCCCGCAAGACGGCCAACATCGTGCTCTCCAACAGCTTCGGCATCCACGAGGGCATCGCGGTGGACACCCACGTGACGCGGCTGGCCTTCCGCCTGGGCCTGACCAAGTCCGACGACCCGGTGAAGATCGAGCGCGACCTGATGCCCCTCTACCCCCGCGAGCACTGGGGCGAGATCAACCACCTGCTGGTCTATTTCGGACGGGAGGTCTGCGACGCGCGCAAGCCAAAATGCCCCGCCTGTGAACTCAACGACATCTGCCCGAAAAACGGCGTGAACCCCAAATAGCGATATTCATGAGCACACCCGGAACCTTCACCGTCAACGCCCAGGACGGCCCCGCCCGCCTGGGCGAGCTGCACACCGCCCACGGCGTGGTGCGCACCCCGGCCTTCATGCCCGTGGGCACACTCGGCACCGTGAAATCCCTCTGCCCGCAGGACCTGCGGGAGGCGGGCTCCCAGATCATCCTGGGCAACACCTACCACCTCTACCTGCGGCCCGGCGACGAGCTGGTGGCCCGGCGCGGCGGCCTGCATAAGTTCATGCGCTGGGACGGCCCCATCCTCACCGACTCGGGCGGGTTCCAAGTGTTCTCGCTCTCCTCGCTGCGCAAACTGACCCCGGACGGGGTGGAGTTCCGCTCCCACCTGGACGGCTCCAAGCACTTCTTCTCCCCCGAGAAGGTGCTGGACATCCAGCGCAACCTGGGCTCGGACATCATGATGGTGCTGGACGAGTGCGTGCCCTACGGCGCGGACCACGCCTACACCGAAAAATCCCTGGACCTGACCCACGCCTGGGCCAAACGCTCCCGCGAGAACCACGAGCCCGGCCGCAACGGGCAGCTGCTCTTCGGCATCGTGCAGGGCGGCTTCTTCAAGGACCTGCGCGAGCGCTCCGCCGAGGCCATCTGCTCCATGGGCTTCGAGGGCCACGCCATCGGCGGGCTCTCGGTGGGCGAATCCACGGCCGAGATGTACGAGCTCATGGCCCACACCGCTCCGCTGCTGCCGGCCGAAAAGCCCCGCTACCTCATGGGCGTGGGCAAGCCCCTGGACATCCTGGAGGGCATCGCCAACGGCATCGACATGTTCGACTGCGTGCTGCCAACGCGCAACGCCCGCACGGGCACGCTGTTCACCAGCCAGGGCCAACTCAACATCAAGCGCGCCGAGTTCAAGGAGGACGACTCCCCCCTGGACCCCCAGTGCTCCTGCTACACCTGCCGCACCTTCTCCCGCGCGTACCTGCGCCACCTGTTCGTGGCCCAGGAGCTTTTGAGCTACCGGCTCAACTCCATCCACAACGTGCACTTCTTCCTGGAACTCACGCGCGGCGCGCGCGAGGCCATCGCCCAGGGCGGCTTCGAGGCCTACCACGCGCACTGGCGTGGCGTTTTCGGCGGAGGGACCGAGTGAAGCGCCCGGCCCTGCGAGCGGTATTCCACGTGGCGGAGCACCTGCTGCTGGCGGGCGCCATCGCCGCCGTGGCCCTGCTGCTCACCGCCGGGTACTGGCTCCAGGCCGGGGACACGCCCGAACACTCGGACGCCATGGTGGTTCTCGGCGGCGACTTCCTGCGCCCCATCTACGCGGCGGAGCTCTACCAACTGGGCATGGCGGACAAGGTCTACGTGGGGCGCACCCACCGCAAGCCGGGCGAGCGCGCCCTGGACCAGAACCTGGTGGCCTACCCCCGCGAGGAGGAGGTCTACCGCGCGGTGCTGCGCAAGAAGGGCGTGCCCGCCACGGCCATCGAATACTATGGGGACGACCTGCTCTCCACCGTGCAGGAGGCCGAAGCCCTCCAGGCGCAGATAGGCCCCGGCCCGGGCAAGCTGCTGGTCGTCACCTCGCCCTGGCACGTGCGGCGGGCGCGCATGATCTTCAAGGATGTGCTTCCCGGCTGGGAGATCCGCGTGGCCGGAGCCCCGCAGGAGGCGCTGCGCACCGCCTGGTGGAGCGGGCAGGAGTCCGCCCGGATGGTGATGCTGGAGTTCCCCAAGACGGTCTACTACCTGCTGGGGGGCAGGTTCCGCTCCTCCCAATCCCCCGCCAGCTAACAGCCCGCTGCAAAAGCCGATTCTTGCAGCCTGTTCAATGAAATCGCTGGCAAGGCGCAAGAAAAAGCCAAGGCCGAAGCGTAGTTGGCATACGTGAGGGTTTGGCTTTTTTGCGGCAACACAGCCAGCGAGGATTTTTCAACAGGCTGCCAAGCCCTACCCGGCCATCCCTGCCAGAATGTCCTGCGCGCTGGCCTGCTCCAGGGGCCTGGCGTGCAGGTAGCCCTGTTGCAGCCCGCAACCCAATTCCACCAGCAGCTCGCTCTGGCGGCGCGTCTCCACTCCCTCGGCCACCACGTCCAGCCCCAAGGCCTGGGACATGGTCACGATGGCCTTGACCACCGCCAGGTTGGCCGGGCTCTGCTCCATGGACATGACGATGGAGAGGTCGATCTTCAGGTCGGAGACGGGCAGGCGCGTCATGAGCGCCAGGTTGGAGTAGCCCGTGCCGAAATCGTCGATGGAGAGCCGCACCCCCATGCGGGAGAGCTCCCGCAGGCGCTCCACCGCCTGGGGGCTGCTGTCCATGATGGCGGTCTCGGTGATCTCCAGGTGCAGCTGGCCCGGCTTGAGGCCGTAGCGGTCGATCACCTCCCGGACCAGGCCGAAGAAGCCCGGGTCGCCCAACTGCCTGGGGGACACGTTCACGGAGAGGAAGACCTCCTCGCTGGCCGGCAGCGAGCCGCGCCACTGGGCCAGTGTGCCGCAGGCCGTCTCCAGCACCCAGCGCCCCAGCTTGACGATGAGCCCCGTCTCCTCGGCGGTGCGGATGAACTCGGCGGGAGAGATGTCGCCGCGTTCGGGGTGCCGCCAGCGGCAGAGCACCTCGAAGCCCACCACGCGGTCGGCCCGGCCCGCGTCCACGATGGGCTGGAAGGCTAGGCGCATCTGGCCCTCTGCCAGGGCCAGGGGCAGCTCCTGCTCAAGGAAGCGCACGGCGTTGATGTTCTCCAGCAGGCGCTTGGTGAACACCTTGGGCCACTTCTTGCGCGACTCCTTGGCGTTGTGCATGGCCAGGTTGGCGTTGCGGATCAGCTCGTCCGGGGTGGAGCGCGGCCCGGGGTTGATCTCGATGCCGATGGAGGCGCTGGTGGAGACGGTCATGCCGTCCACCCGCACCGGGGCGTCCAGGGCGTTGAACAGCCGGAAGGCCAGACGCACGGCCTCCCGCGCGGAGGCGATGCCCCGCACCAGCACGATGAATTCGTCTCCGCCGTAGCGGGCCAGGGTGTCCCCTTCGCGGAGTATCTCCCGGAACCGGGCGGAGACCTCCTTCAGGATTGCGTCCCCGGCGGCGTGCCCCAGGCTGTCGTTGATGACCTTGAAGCGGTTGAGGTCCACGAAGAGCACTGCGAAGCGCTCCCCGGGGTTGCGCTTGCACCAGGCCAGGGCCTGCCCGATGCGGTCCAGCAGCAGTGTCCGGTTGGCGAGCCCGGTCAGGGGGTCGTGCAGGGCCATGTGGCGCAGGCGCTCCTCCATGGCGTTGCGCTCCGTGATGTCGCGCCCCTCGGCGATGAAGAGCACGGGCTCGTCCGCGTCGTTCATGACGGCCTTGAGGGTGAAGTCCACCTGCAGGAGCCTGCCCCCGGGGCCTGTATGGCTCGTCTCGAAGCGCACGAGGTCGCCGGCGGCGGCCTCCTTGACGGCCTGGCGCATCTGGAGCTGTTTCTTGGGGTCGTCGCTCCACCAGGGGGTGTTCCAGAAGTACTGGCCGCGCACGTCGTCCAGGCTCACCCCGGCCGCGGCCAGCGCGGCGGGGTTGGCGGCGATCAGCCTGCCGTCGGGGCTGAGCAGCCCGAAAAGCTCCAGGGAGTGGTCGAACATGGTGCGGAATTTCTGTTCGCTCTCGCGCAGGGCAGCTTCCGCCGCCCGGCGCTCGCTGTCGCGGCGAAGCAGGTTCCCGGCCATCTCGTCGAAGGTGCCGGCCAGCACGCCCAGTTCGCCGCCGAGGGTGTCCAGCCCGGTGCGGGCCGAGAGGTCGCCCCCGCCCAGACGCCTGGCCGCGCCCACCAGCCTGGAGGCCGGGCCGCCCAGGCTGTAGCGTCCCAGCACGAAGGCCAATGCCAGCGAGACCGCCGCCGCGCAGGCCAGGAACGTCAGGTTGCGCAGGAAGCTGCGCTCGCTGCGCTCCAGCAGGTCGGCCTCGGGGATGGCCAGGATGAGCGTGGCGTAGAAGGGGCCGGTGTCGGTGAGGGAGAGCCGTCTGAAGAAGAAGCGGCGGAGCTTGTTGTCCGCGCCGATCTCCGTGAATTCGCCGGAAAAGCCCCCCTGGTCCAGCCGGGCGATGATGTTGGCCGCGATGGGGGTGCCCTCGGGCAGGTTGGGCAGGGCCGGGCGGCGCATGAGCCGGATGCCCTTGTTGTCCACAAGGACCACCGCCGTGCCTTTGGGCAGCTGGATGCGGTCGAGGTACTGCTCGGGCAGGACCATGCGCAGCGTGGCGATGACCGCCCCGTTGAAGCGCCCTTCCTTGTCGAAGCGCGGCAGCGCGAAATGGAAGGAGGGCTGGCTGGTGCTCATGCTGTAGGCGAACTCGCCCGCGCTGAACCCCATGGTCTCGCGCAGGGTTGTCCAGTAGAGCCGCTCGGCCACAGAGGCTCCCTGCGGCACCGGCTTGGCGCCCGCCCGCAGGATGCCGTCCTTGTCCGCCACGGCGAACGTCAGGTATTCGTTGTTGGATTGCAGGAACTCGCGCAGCACCTGGTTCTGCTGCTCCACGTCGTCCGGGTCGACGGACTTCAGGATGGAGTCGATAGCTGTGAGCAGATGCTTTGTCTTGTCGGACATCTGCCGCTGCATCACGACGACCGCTTCCGAGACGTTATACAGATCCTGCAGGGTATCCTGAGTGAAATATTCGACCTGTTCAATGGAGATGAGAAAGAGGAGGAACAAGGCAGGAGCAGCGGCCACGGCCGCCACGAGGTAGAGCCCTCGGCCGATGTGCCCCGTCAGCAGAGTACGGCGGGTCATGGAGGCGATACGGCCGGTTCGGAACATCATGAATCCTGGGACAGCTGTATGACACAGGCGGATGCGGATTCGCCGCAACCGGTTTCCAAGCCTCGAGAAGTAGTCCGAATGCCATGCGAAATTCTTCCCAAGGCATAGCCAATACGCCACCCGAAATCCAGCCTGAAAACCGGGCCTGGGGGCGTTGCGCCCCGGCGGCGCGTCTCCACGATTGAAAAAGACGCGCCCGGCGCCGCCCCGCATTTGCGGGCTGCGCCGGGCTGCGGTTCAAGGCGGGTCAGTCTCGCTGGCGCTAGGCCGCGCCCTGGTTCAGCACGAACCCCTTGTTGGAGGGGCCCGTGGAGGAAGGCGTGCCCGCGATCTTGGAGAGGTAGGTGTCGCCCAGGGTGGCGATGTGGGTGTTGATGTTGTCGAAGTAATTGTAGTGCAGCTGCTCTTCCTCGATGATGGCGTCGAACAGCTTCACGCTCACGTTGTCGCCCATCTCGCGGCACACGGCCAGGAAGCCGTTGTAGGCGTCGATGGTGTCGTCCTCCAGGTTGGAGTCGAAGGGGTAGATGGCGCGAACCTCCTGCCCCTTGTTCACCACGGCGTCGAAGGAGCTGCACGGTTCGCCGCCCAGTTCCTTGATGCGCTCGGCGAAACGCTCGGCGTGGCGCATCTCGTCGATGGCGATGAGCTTCATGTTCATGGCCAGTTCGCCGTAATCCATGTTGTCCAGGTTGTAGTGCTGGTTCATGTACTGGGTGATGGCGAAGAGCTCCATGGCCCTGGCCGTGTTCAGCGCCTCGATCACCTTCTGCTTGCGTGCTTCCCTATCCGCCATGTGCTCGCTCCTGTGCTTGGATTGCCGTTTCGGGTGCTCCGGCCTCCGCCGTCCGGTCGGGCCGGTTTTCAGGCATTGTTACCCCATTTTCCCGGCGAACCCAAGAAGCAACTGCGCCGCGCGCTGCTTGACGAAAACCCCGCCCCGGACGACAAGGCGGGCATGGACCGGAATCCCGCCACGGAGGTCAGCCGCATGGCCGCGACGCGCATCGAATCGGACAGCATGGGCAGCGTGGAAGTGCCCGAGGACCGTTACTGGGGCGCGCAGACGCAGCGCTCGCTGGAGCACTTCAGCATCGGCCGGGAACGCATGCCCCTGGAGGTGGTCCACGCCCTGGCCCTGGTCAAGCTGGCCTCGGCCCGGGCCAACCGCGCCCTGGGCAAGCTGGACGCGGCCCGCGCGGAGCTCATCGAGCGGGCCGCGAAAGAGGTGGCGGAAGGGATGTTCGACGAGCACTTCCCCCTGCGCATCTACCAGACCGGCAGCGGCACCCAGACCAACATGAACGTCAACGAGGTGATCGCCAACCGCTGCTCCGAGCTTGCGGGCAAGCCGCTGGGCTCCAAGGCGCCCGTGCACCCCAACGACCACGTGAACATGTCCCACTCCACCAACGACGCCTTCCCGGCGGCCATGTACATGGCGGCGGCCCTGGGCCTGGAGCGCGGGCTGCTGCCCGCCGTGGAGCGCCTGCGGGCCTCGCTGGCGGCAAAGGCGGCCCAATGGGGGGGCATCGTGAAGATCGGGCGCACCCACCTGCAGGACGCCGTGCCCATGACCCTGGGGCAGGAGTTCTCGGGCTACGCGGCCATGCTGGCCGAGGCCTCCGAACGCCTGCGCTCCGTGCTGCCGGGGTTGGGCCGCCTGGCCCTGGGCGGCTCGGCCGTGGGCACCGGGCTCAACACCCCGCCGGGCTATGCCCGGCTGGCCGTGGCGGAGATCGCGGCCCTCACGGACCACCCCTTCAGCGTGGCCCCGAACCTGTTCGCGGCCATGGGCGCGCACGACGCTCTGGTGATGGCCAGCGGGGCGATACGCACCCTGGCGGTGTCGCTGTGCAAGATCGCCGGGGACGTGCGCCTTCTGGGCAGCGGGCCGCGCGCGGGCCTTTTCGAGATCATCCTCCCCGCCAACGAGCCGGGCTCCTCCATCATGCCGGGCAAGGTCAACCCCACGCAGTGCGAGGCCGTGACCATGGCCGCCCTGCAGTGCATGGGCCACGACGCGGCCGTGGCCGCCGCCGGGGCGGGCGGCATCCTGGAGATCAACCTCTACAAGCCCCTGATGATATACAACGTGATGCAGAGCATCGCCGTACTCGCGGACTGCTGCCTCAACTTCGCCCGATACTGCGTGGACGGGCTGGAGCCCAACAGGGCGAGGATCGACTCCTTCCTCAAGGATTCGCTCATGCTGGTCACCGCGCTCTCGCCCAGCATCGGCTACGACAAGGCCGCGCAGGTGGCGCACCACGCCCACACGCGCGGCGTCGCCCTGAAGCATGCGGCCCTGGAGCTGGGCTTCGTGAACGAGGAGGAGTTCGACCGGCTGGTGGACGCCTACGCCATGGCGCACCCGCATGCGGATGAGGAGGATTGAACCGGGAAGGACGAGATGCCGGGCCTCCGGCGGGCTCCGGGCAGAAACCCGGCCGTCAGCAGGCTATGGAGGATAAACAGGCCGTACCGGGCCATGGGAAGGATTTCGGGCCGCCAGCGGGCTAAGGATAAGGATGTCGGGCCGTTGCCGGGCCGTGGAGATGGCCGGGCCGCTAGCGGCCCATGGCGGGAGTGATCCGCCCCTGCTGCTGGCCCGAGGGGCCGGGCTGGGCAGCGCTCCGGCTGGTCAGGCGCAGGCTGTCCTGCCGGGTGCCGTCGCCGCCGTAGATCGCGCCGGATTCGATGCGGCCACGGTAGGTGCCGTCCGCGCCGTAGATTCTGCCTGATTCGATGCGGCCACGATACGTGCCGTCGTTGCCGTAGAGCCTGTAGCCGTGCGCGGAGGCCGCACCGCCGACGATGGCGTCACCGCCCTGGGCGCAGGCCGCGCCCGCCAAGCCAAACACAAGACATGCCGCCAGAAAAGACCTCATGCAGCCTCCTTTTCCGACACGCCCCCCTCTAGCACGAAGCGAAACGCCGGGGAATAGGCAGCGCACCCTTATGGAAAGAGTGTGACAAAAGGTTCACACAAGCGCGCCCTTGACTATTATGGGCATATGCTCATAATTGGCGTTCAAGGAGCACACATGCCGCGCCCACGCTGCTGCCGCAGAATCACAGGGAGGTCCGCCTGCGCCGCCTTCGGCCCAGTGGAGGAAGCCGCCGCCACAGCGGACGGCCCCCTGCTCTCCCCGGACGAATTCGAGGCCATCCGCCTGGCCGACCACGAAGGGCTCTACCAGGAGGAGGCCGCCGCAAGGATGGGCGTCTCCCGCCAGACCTTCGGGCGCATCGTGGCGTCCGGCCGGTCCAAGGTGGCGGAGGCATTGGTGCGCGGCCTGACCCTGCGCATAGCCGGGCCCGCGCCCGAGTCGGGCTGCCGGGCGGCGCGCTGCCCTCGCTGCGCCATGAGCAAGGCTCAGGGCTGTTGCGCCAAGCGGCGGGAGGACGGGCAACTGTGACAGCCACACAAACGTTGCAACGGAGGCAACCCATGAACATCGTCGCGATCCCCACCCGTGGGGGCATGGTGGACGAACATTTCGGCCACTGCGAATCCTTCACCATCATCACCCTGGACGACACCGGGGCCATCACCGCCGAGGAGCGCTTCACCCCGCCCCCGCAGTGCGGCTGCAAGTCGAACCTGGTGGGCACCCTCTCGTCCATGGGCGTCAAGCAGCTCATCGCGGGGAACATGGGCGAGGGCGCGGTGATGAAGCTGCGCCAGAGCGGCATCGCCGTGGTGCGCGGCGCCAGCGGCCCCGTGCGCGAGGCCGTTGCGGCCTGGGTTGACGGCAAGCTCAAGGACCGCCAGGAGCTGTGCATGGCCCACGGCCACGAGTGCCACAACCACTAGCCTTCGGGGAGAACCCCATGCCCTCGGATTTCGACGCCAAAGCCGCCACCTGGGACGAAGACCCGCGCAAGGCCGCCGTGGCCGCCGCCATCGCCACAGCCATGATCCGGGCCCTGCCGCTGGATCGTTCCATGAGCCTGCTGGACTACGGCGCGGGCACCGGGCTGGTCAGCCTGGCCCTGGCCCCGCACGTGGGCAGCGTGACGGCGGCCGACGAATCCGAGGGCATGCTCTCGGTGCTGCGCGCCAAGATCGCGGCCACGGGCGCGGCCAATGTGCGCCCCGTGCGCTGGAGCGTTGACCAGCCCACGGACGCCCTGCCCGCCTTCGACGTGATCACCGGCTCCATGGTGCTGCACCACGTGGCCGACGTACCGGCGGCGGCCAAGGCCTTCCACGCCCTGCTCAAGCCCGGCGGGCGCATCGCCTTCGCGGATTTGGACTCCGACGGCGGGGAGTTCCACGGCTCGGCCATGCACGCCCATCACCCCGGGTTCGAGCGCGCGGCCCTGAAGGCCGTGTTCGAGCAGGCCGGGTTCACTTCCATCGCCTTTCAGGAAGCCCACCGCCTGGCCAAGAAGACCGACAGCGGCGCGGAGCGGACCTTCACCATATTCCTGATGACCGGCGAGCGCGCCTAGCCGCCGAAACGCTTGACTTCACCCGCGCGTCCCGTCCAACCTGGACGGGCGCGCGGGCGTCTAAAGCCGCAGGCCGTCCGGCCGATAAGCCCGTGCGAAACGCCACGCCGCCAAACGGGTTCAACGCATGCGCATCTGCCTGATAAACGGCCAGTTGGGGCCAAGCCTGAGGGACCTCGGGCACGAGGTGCTGGAGGTGCTGCCCGCGCCCGGGGTGACGGACGTCCGCACGGCCCTGGAGCCGTCCGGCTTCCGCCCCGACCTCCTGGTGCAGACCGAGGTGCTGGGGGCACGGGTGATCCTGGCGGGGCTTGAGCACCTGGACTGCATCAAGGTCTTCTGGTCCATCGACTCCCACCTCAACGCCTTCTGGCACGCCCACTACGGCAGGCTCTTCGACGCCGTGGCCACCACGCAGCCCGCCTGGGTCCACCGGCTGGGCGCTCTTGGCCTGCCCCAGGTGTTCCCCCTGCCCTGGTTCGGCAGCATCGCGCCGTTCAAGCCGTTCGCCGCGCGCGGGCACGACGTTTCCTTCTGCGGGCGCATCGGCCCAAGCCGCCCCCTGCGCCGCCAGTTCGCCGATTTCCTGCACGAACGCTTTGCGGCCCGCCTGGAGGAGAACCTGCCCTACGAGCAGATGCTCGCCCTGTTCGGGGACACGCGCATCGTGCCCAACGAGTCCATCGCCGGCGAGATCAACTTCAGGCTCTTCGAGGCCGCGTCCCACGGCAGCGTGGTGCTCAACCCGCGCTGCGAGGGGCTGGAGACCCTGTTCGAGCCCGGGCGCGAGGTGGAGACCTACTCCAACGTGTTGGAGCTCGACGACAGGCTGCGCCACTGGCTGGCCCGCCCGGCTGAGATGGAGCGCATGGGCCTTCAGGCCCGGGAGCGCGTGCTGGCCTGCCACCTGCCTGTCCATCGCGCCCGGGAGCTCATGCGCCGCGTGGAGGACCTTAAGCGCACAGCCGCCCAGGGGAGCACGGCCGCGCTGATGTTCCACCTGACCCTGCTCGACCTGCTGGAGGCCGAACGCCTGGAGCTGTCCGCCCAGGCCGTGGCCTCCGGGCTCCTCGCCCTGCAGGACATGCCCGAGGCGGCGGTGGGGCTCATGCGCCTGCATTATTATTTCGGAGACAGGGCCGGGCTCTCGAGCCTGCTGGAGGGAATTCTGGCCGGGGAGCGCTTCGCCGGTAATCAGGAGGTGGAGGCCTCGGCCTCGCTGGCCGCACTGGCCCTGGGCAAGTGGGACATGGCCCGGCTGTTCTGGCACCGCCACCGCCGCGCCACGGGGCAGCCCCCGGCCCTTCTGGAGGATCCGGCCGGGCTGGCGCGCTCCTGGGCGGCCGCCTGGGCCCGCACCGGCCGCGAGATCCGCCTGGGCATGGTCTACGACAGCTCGCGCCACGCGCCCCAGTCCGCGTTCGAGGCCCTGATGCTCGCCCACACCCTCGCCCCCAAGGACCTGGCCCTGGTGCGCGCCGTGGATTCGATCCTGGGCGGCTACTCCGGGGTGGAGGAGACGCGCCTGGCCCTGCTCTCGGAGCTTTCCCTGCACGACAGGCACAACTGGCGCCTTGGCCTGCGCCTGGGCCTGGTCAACCTGCGCGCCTTCCGGCTTCGGGAAGGGCTGGAGGAGCTTCAACTGGCCCACGGATGCGCCGCCGCCTCGGGGGCCGAGGCCCGCTTCCTGGCTGCGCTCGAACGGGAGGACCCCACCGGGGCTGTCAGGGCGGCGCTGGGCGTCCCGCCCGGGGCCGCCGGGCTCAGCGGTTGAGGCTCAGGCTGTCCAGCCGGGACATCTCGGCGAGCCTGCCGAGATATTTATAGAAGAACTTCACGTCGTTGCCGTTCACGTTGCCCTGGCGGTCATAGTCCAGTCCGCTGCGCATGGACACGCCCGAGCTGTGCTTGTGCACGCAGGTAACAGTGCCGCAGTAGGCCACGGAATAGCCCTTGAGGCAGAATTGCAGGTCGTGGTCCGTGTCGTCCACCTGGGAGGGCGAATAGCGGATGTCGAACCAGGGGACCTCCTTCAGGGCGGAAACGCGCATCATGTGCTGGCAACCCATCACCACCCGCGTGGGGCGCACCACGTCGTACAGGCCGACATCGAAGACAACGCCTGGCGTGGGGATGCTCACGCGCACCATCTGCGAATTGGCCACGGACACATACCGGTAGAGGTACTGGATCATTCTGTGCTCGCCGGGGAACACCACCTTGCAGCCCACGTTGGCCACGCTGGGGTCCGCCTCGGCCACGGTCAGGAAATGGGCCAGCCAGTCGGGCTGAAGCTCCACATCGTCATCCAGGAAGGCCACATAGTCCGACTCCCAGGTGGCGGGCTGGCTGATGAGCCAGTTCCTGGCCGCCGGAGCGCCGATATTCACGGGCAGGGTGATGACCTCCACCTCGTTGTTGGGGAAGAGTTCAGTCGCCCTGGCGGCCGACGCGGCGCTGTCGTCCGTGCAGCCGTTGAGCAGTATCTTGATCTTCGCGGCCCCGATGTCGCATGCGGCCAGGCTTTCCAGGGTCTCCGCCAGGGAGCGGGCCTTGTTGTAGCAGTACAGATAGATGCAGACTTGTTTCTCGCTCACCAGCCGGTGCGACGGGCGGAAGGGCTCGCGCAGCTCGCGTAGGCGCAGCTCCACCGGGTATTGCAGGGGGTCCAGGGCCAGGGAGCGCTCGTACAGGCCCAGGCAGCGCCCGGTGTCCCCGGCCCTGCGGAAGAGTTCCGCCGCCAGGTTCAGGGTCACGGGGTCCTCTCGGTCAACGTAGGCCTCGTCCCAGAAGCGCATGGCCTGCTCCGTCGCCCCCAACCCGGCGTAATGCTGGAACAGGCGCACGTTCCATAGGGGCTGTATGGCCTTGGGGCACTTGAAGCCCCCCAGCCAACCGTCGGGGTGGTGTCCCTGGCAGAAGTCCAGGTTCAGGAGCAGGTCCGCGAGCAGCACGTTCATCGGACCCTGCGAGAGCAGCTTGACGGCGATGTCGCGTATCTCGTCGGCCTGGAGCCTGTAATTCGCGCTCCGCAATTCCTCCAGGGATTGCGGATCGGAATTGGTGGCCCTGCAGATTTCCAGCGCGATCTGGGCCTGGCGCACCCCAAGCGAGGCCTGGGCTGCCAGCACGCCCTCGTCCAGCGGGGTCAAGCAGGAGCACCACTTGTGGGCGTGCCCCGCCAGGCTCTGCGGAAACTCGGCCCCCCGGGCCGCCGGATCGGCCAGTACGCGGTTGTAGAAGGCCGCTGCCATCTCATTGCTGTTCTGAAAGTTGTTGATGAAATTCAGATAGTAATTGCAGGCGCCCTCCGCATCCAGCGAGGCGAGTTCGCGGTCCGTGCGGTTGGCCTTGGTTCTGTTCGTCCCGGACATGAGCCTGACTCCTCCTGCATGGGCCTGAATCTGGATGGCGGCCCGCTCACCGTGCACATTGCCCCCGCTCAAAGCAAGTATCGGGCCATTAGCTGCCGGCACATTTGACATTGTTCGCGCCGCGCGGCTAGTGTCCGGCATGAAGCGCCTGCTCTGGCTGGGCAACCCCCTCTTCGGCAGCATCGTCAACCGCCTGCCCGAACCGCGCGAATTCGAGACCACGGTAGTCACGTTCCACAAGCCGCGCATCCTCGCCTGGGAGGACGTCACCGCCCTGGCCGGGTTCCAGCCGGACGTGCTCGTCTTCGGGGACAACAGCTCCCCGCCCGCGCTGCTGGGGCTGGAATCCTACCCGTGCCTGACCGTGTTCGCCTGCGTGGATTCGCACGTGCACTCCTGGTATCCGCTTTACGCCCAGGCCTTCGACCTCTGCACGGTGAACCTGCGCGACCACCTGCCCCAATTCCTCGGCCCCCGGCTGGACGCCTCCCGGGTGCTCTGGTCTCCGCCCTTCGCCTGGGACGAGGACGAATTCATACCCGCCGAAAAGACCCTGGACATGATCTTCGTGGGCAAGGACGACCCCCTGCTCACGCCCGGGCGCAGCGCCGTGCTGGCCGAACTGCGGCGGCGATTCCCCGGTTTTTGCTGCGCCACCGGCAACTACCGCGCCATGTTCCCCACGGCCAGGCTGGTGTTCAACTACTCCGACCACGGGGATATGAACTTCCGCATCTTCGAGGCCCTGGCCTGCCGCAGTTGCCTGCTCACGCCGCGCATCGGGCACGGCCTGGTGGATATGTTCACCCACGGCGAGGAGCTCTTCCTCTACGATCCCGGCGACTTCGAGGGCCTGTGCGCCCTGGCGGAGCGCCTGCTGGCCGACGCCCCCCTGCGCGAGCGCGTGGCCGCCGCCGGCCAGGCCAAGGTGGACGCCCTGCACCGCGCCCGCAACCGCGCCGCGGCCTTCGCGGCCTGGCTGGCGGGCCAGCCCGCCCCGGAGCTGCTCGAACGCCGCAGAAGGGAGGCCAGGGCCATCCACGCCCAGGTGCTCAAACCGCTCTACCTGCATTGGAGCCAGGCCCTGGCCGACACCCCGCTGGCCCAGGTCTACCTCGATGCGGCCCGCAAGGGGCCACGCTAGGACGCGGCCGCAGGGGCCCTTGCCCGATACAGACCCGAGCGGCCAGTACGGCATTCGGCCGATCTTTGCATCCGCGCCTTCCCGGAGGCTGTCAGAATCTCGCTCGGCCCGGCATTTGCACGGCATCGGCCAAACAGCGCCCGACACCGGCGGCGTTGGAATTTTGACGACCATAAAGCCGCACGCACAGGAACATGCCCATGTCCGAGACCACAGCAATGGAACGTCTGACGAGCGTTGTAGCCAACTTGCCCAAGGAGCCGGGCAACGTCGTCTTCGTGGGCCGGGCCAAGGGCCTGTTCATCGACAACGTCAAATACGCCTTCCTGCACGCCCACAGGCACGCCCCGCACCTGAGCAGCACCTTCATGACACTCAACCGCCCCGAAGCCCGCGAGTTGCAAGGACACGGCCTGCCCGCCTTCTGCTTCGAGGACCCGGACGGCCCCTCCCGCCTGGCCAAGGCCTCCATCGTGGTCTCCGACGACTTCTGGTGGAAGACGCGGACTCCCGCCGGGGCCATCGCCCACGGGGCTTTCCTGGTGCAGCTCTGGCACGGCATCCCGCTCAAGGCCATCGGCTTCCCCGAGATCGAGTCCTCCGTGAACATGAACCCGGACAAGGCCCGGGAGCTCACGGAGGCCTACTCCGGGTACAACGCGGTGCTCTCCACTTCCCCCTTCTTCACGCGCACGGCCTTCGCCCGCGCCTTCCGGGCCGATGCCTTCTGGGAGCTGGGCTACCCCCGCAACGACGCCCTGCTGCGCGCCCCGGACAAGCTGGACATGATAAACGTGGACGCGGCCCTGTACAGCGAACTCAAGCGCGCCAAGAAAAACGGCGCGCGCGTGGCCTTCTACATGCCCACCTTCCGCGACGTGGGCGGCAACGCCGTCAGCGACGGCGCGCTGGACCTGCGCAAGCTCTCCGCCTTCGCCCAGGAGCGCAACATCATCCTGGTGTGCAAGTTCCACCCCTACGAGGACATCAAGGCCGGCAGCAACGTGCCCAGCCTGCGCTTCTGCGACTCCAAGTCCGACCCCTACCCGCTGCTGCGCCTGGCGGACCTGCTGATTACGGATTACTCCTCCATATATTTCGACTTCCTGCTCACGGGCAAGCCGCTGCTGTTCTTCCCCTACGACCTGGAGAACTACGTCGCGCGAAACCGCGAGCTGCTCTACAATTACGAGGCCTTCACCCCCGGCCCCAAGGTGCGCGACACCCCCTCGCTGCTGGCGGCCATGGAGGCCCTGCTCTCCGGGCAGGACGCCCACGCCGCCGAGCGCGCCAAGCTGGCGGAAGTGGCCTTCAGCCACCGCGACGCCGAGGCCGGGGCCAGGCTGTGCGAGGCGCTGACGGATCTTTCCCGCGAACTCGCGGGGAAGGACGTGAAAGCATGAAGGAGTTGGGGGCCTCCGGCGGCCAAAGGGCTGCGCCCTTTGGAATCCCCCATTATCGCAGAGTGCTTCCGTTTCTCCAGCCGTTCTCCTTGAACCGGAGCGGCGGCGTGGAACCAATTTTCCAACCATAAACTCGCGAGGCAACTATGAAAGCGGTCATTCTCGCAGCGGGCGTCGGCAGCAGGCTGGGCAGGCCCTTCCCCAAGGCGCTCTCCGAGCTGCCCACGGGCGAAACCATCATGGGCAGGCAGATCCGCATCCTGCGCGAGCAGGGCCTGCGGGAGATCATCGTGGTGGTGGGCTTCAAGATGGCCATCCTCATGGAATACTTCCCCAGCGTCCTCTTCAAGTACAACCCCGAGTTCTACCTGACCAACACCTCCAAGAGCCTGCTCTGCGCGCTCGAGCACATCGAGCGCGAGGACACCCTCTGGCTGAACGGCGACGTGGTCTTCGACGAGCAGATCATCGCCGACATCATGGCCCGGGGCGGCAACGTGGTGGCCGTGGACCGCAAGAAGTGCGGCGACGAGGAAGTGAAGTACCGCACCGACGAGCGCGGGCGCATCGTGGAGATCTCCAAGACCGTGGCCGAGCCCCTGGGCGAGGCCGTGGGCATCAACACCATCGGCGCGCACCACCTGGAGGCCTTCCGCCAAGCCCTGCGCGAGTGCGGCGACAAGGACTACTTCGAGCGCGGCATGGAGCTGGTGATCGAGCGCGGCGTGACCTTCGTGCCCATGGACGTCTCCGACTACCGCTGCATCGAGGTGGACTTCGACGAGGACCTCAAAAACGCACGCAGCATGTTCGCCCCCAAGGGCTGAGGACAAAGCCCGGCGCGGCCCGACCCAGAATTGGCGTGCGCTGGCATGTTATTTGTATCACATGAATTCGATACCGTTTGTCCAGTAAACAGGCACGGGCCAGGGGCACACAGGGAGCGCCGCAGGCCCGCCAAGGGAAAAGCACCGAGGTCACTTTGAAAACCGTCGCCTTCATACCCACCTACGACTACTTTTCCCACAAGCTGTTCGTGGACATGGCCCGCCAATGGACCGACGTGGCCTGTCATTATCTGGTCATCCGGGATACGAGCATCCACACCTCCTGGGACTATCCCCCCGGCGAATACCCAAGCGCTTCGCTCTATACAGCGAACACCGTCTACAGGGGCATGGACGACACCGAGGCCCTCTTTGTCGAGCTGGACCGCTACCTGGCCACCGTGCGCCCCGAAATCCTCATTTCGCCCTCCGACGCCCTGGACGTGCACATCATCGCCGCGGCAGCGGCCAAGAAATACGGCATCAAGCTGCTCACGGTGCAGCCCGCCTTCCTGAACCTGCACGAGGGCTTCCCAGGGGAGCGCCCCAAGATCTACGGTGCCGAGTCCTGCGACGTGCTGGCGGTCTGGAGCGAGTTCTGGGCCGACATCTGCCGCCGCAACGGCTCCAAGGCCGAAATGCGCGTTGTGGGCTGCTACGATTTCGACCGCATGCAGGCGGTCATGGAGCGCAGGCAGGAGCTCGCCGCCAAGCTCCGCGAGCGGGCCGGCATGGGCCAGGAAGCCCCGGTGGTCTCCATCTTCCTGCCCCACGACGAGGAGACCGGGCTCAGGTTCGCGCAGCTCATCCAGAAGACCGTGCGGAACAACCCCGGCACCGTCTTCGCGGTGAAGCCGCACCCGCGCCACAAGTCCTGGGACATGGCCGGGCTGCTGCGCCACCCCAACGCCAAGCTCTCCCTGCCGGGCGAGTCCGACGAGGAAATGCTGGCCGCCTCGGACGCCACCATCTCCGTGATGTCCTACACCTCGCTCAAGGCCATGATGGTCGGGCTGCCCGCGCTCATCCTGCGCGACCCGCCCATCGACCACCCCTTTTTCGACTTAAGCCCCGCCGTCATGCTGGGCTGGGGCGACGACTTCGACCAGGCCCTGACCCGCGCCCTTGCCCCCGGTTTCAAGGCCATGGGCCAGAAGCGCCTGCAACGCTATCTGACCGCCATGATCGGCCACACCGAGCCGGGCTATCTGAAGCGCCTCAAGGCCGTGGCCGAGGAATTCACCGGCGGGGCCGCCTGACACTCCTCACGAAACGAAAGCACACAGGAATCACATACATGGCGCACAAAATAATCCTCATCGGCGCGGGCCAGTTGGGCAGCAGGCATCTGCAAGGCCTGGCGCGCTCCGCCCGCGCGCTGGACATAGACGTGGTGGACCCCTCCCCCGAATCCCTGGACGTGGCCCGTTCGCGCTTCCAGGAGGTGGCCGCCTCCAGCGCCTCCAAGGCGAATTTCCTGCCGGATATCCCCGCCGGGAAGGACTACGAGGCCGCCGTGATCGCCACCTCCTCCGGGCCGCGCGCGGCCGTCGCGAGCGAGCTGCTCGCCCGCTGCGGCGTGGGGGCCGTCGTATTCGAGAAGGTGCTCTTCACCCGCATCGAGGACTACGCCTCCGTGGGCGAGCTGCTGGCCTCCAGGCAAATCCCGGCCTGGGTCAACTGCCCGCGCCGCATGTACCCGCTCTACAAGGAGCTGAGGCCCATACTGGGCGGGCCGGTGCGCGTGGCGCAGCAAGGCGGCATGTGGGGCCTGGGCTGCAACGCCGTGCATTTCGCGGACCTGGCAGCCTACCTCTCCGGCGAGACCCGCTTCACCTGGGACGCCTCCGGGCTGGATTGCCGGATCCACGAAAGCTCCCGCAAGGGCTACATCGAATTCTCCGGCACGCTCACGGCCCAAAGCGCCGGGGGCACCGAGGTCGCGCTGCACGCGCGGGCGGGCTCCTCCGCGCCGCCGGTGCTGAACATCCTGGGCGAGCGCGCCTCGGCCGTCATCGACGAGATTTACGCCAGCGGCACGGTCCGCCGGGCGGAGAACGGCTGGAAGCCCGAAGCCCTGGAGGTGCGCCTGCCCTACCAGAGCGAGCTCTCCCACCTGTTCCTGGAACTGATCCTGGCCGAGGGCCGCTGCGAGCTGCCGGACTACGAGGCCTCGGCCTTGCTGCACACCGGCATGCTGGACGCCCTGCTGGGCCACCTGCGCAAATGCGGCCGCTCCACCCTGAGCTGCCCCATCACCTGATCGAGAAGGAAACCACCATGTCCATATGGCTTATCGGTTCGGGCCTCATGGCCCAGGACTACATGAAGGCCCTCAAGGCCCTGGAGGCCCCCACCACGGTGGTGGGGCGCGGCGCGGCCTCGGCCAAGGCCTTCGAGGAGGCCACGGGCGTGCCCGTGGTCCAGGGCGGGCTGGATGCCCATATCGCCTCGGGCGCCAAGCTGCCGGACGCCGCCGTGGTGAGCGTGGGAGTGGAGCAGCTTGCCCCCACGGCCAAGGCCCTGCTGCGCGCGGGCGTGCGCAAGATTCTGCTGGAAAAGCCCGGCGGAGTGGACTCCGCCCAGGTGCGCGAGGTGGCGGCCCTGGCCGCGAGCCTGCGGGCCGACGTGGTGCTGGGCTACAACCGGCGCTTCTACGCCCCGGTGCTGGCCGCGCGCAGGATGATCGCGGAGGACGGCGGCCCCACCTCTTTCATGTTCGAGTTCACCGAGTGGAGCCACGTGATCGCAACCCTCAAGAAGCCCGCCGAGGTGATGGCCAACTGGTTCCTGGCCAACTCCTCCCACGTGGTGGACACGGCCTTTTTCCTGGGCGGCGCGCCCGAGAAGATCGCCTGCTTCACCTCCGGCACGCTGGACTGGCACCCGGACTGCGCCGTGTTCGCAGGCGCGGGCCTGGCCAAGGGCGGCGCGCCCTTCTCCTACCACGCCAACTGGGCGGCTCCCGGCCGCTGGGGCGTGGAGGTGCTCACGGCCAAACGGCGCTACATCTTCCGTCCCATGGAGCAGCTCCACGTGCAGGAGATCGGCTCCGTGGCCGTGAACCGCGTGGAGATCGACGACGCCCTGGACACCGAATTCAAGCCCGGCCTCTACCTGGAGGTCCGCAATTTTCTGGAAGGCCGCCTGGAGGATTTCTGCACCATCGAGGAGCAGGCCAGGCGCATGAACGTGTACGACACCATGTGCGGTCGCGCCGCCAACTGACGCGACGCTTACGCCACACCCCGCGTGAGGGAGGATATTTCCATGAAAGCGCTCGTCATCGGACTGGGGTCCATGGGCAAACGCCGCATCCGCTGCCTCAAGGCCCTCGACTTCGCCCCGGCGGACATCGCCGGCTTCGACACCCGCCAGGACCGCCGCGAGGAGGCCGCCTCCCTGCACGGCGTCGCCACCTACGACGACTTCGACAAGGCCGTGGCCGCCCACAAGCCCGACGCCCTCATCATCTCCGTGCCGCCCGACGCGCACCACATCTACATGAAGAAGGCCGCCGCCTTGCGCCTGCCCTTCTTCGTGGAGGCCAGCGTGGTGGACACCGACATGGAGGAGGTCATCGCCCTGTGCAACCAGGCGGGCATCGTGGCCGCGCCGTCCTCCACGCTGTACTTCCACCCCGCCATCCAGACCGTGGCCGCCATCATCCGCGAGGGGAAGCTCGGAAAGATCTCCAACATCCTCTACCACTCCGGCCAGTACCTGCCGGACTGGCACACCTACGAGCACGTGCGAGAGTACTACGTCTCCAACCCGGCCACGGGCGGCGGGCGCGAGATCGTGCCCTTCGAGCTGACCTGGTTGGTTGACGTGCTGGGCTTCCCCAAGCGCGTGGCGGGCATGTTCCGCAAGACCATCGAGATCGAGGGGGCCGAGGGCATCGACGACACCTACAACGCCCTGCTGGACTACGGCGACTTCATGCTGAACCTCTGCGTGGACGTTGTCTCCCGCGCGGCCACCAGGCGCATGGTCATCAACGGCGAGGCCAAGCAGCTCCGCTGGGACTGGGACGAGAACGCCATCAAGATCTTCGACCCCGCCGCCAACGCCTGGGAGACCATCCCCTACAGCATGGGCAAGGCCCAGGAAGGCTACAACGCCAACATCGGCGAGAACATGTACATCGACGAGGTGGCCTGCTTCCTCAAGGCCGTGCGCGGCGAAGGCTCCTTCGTGAACACCATGGAGCGCGACCACCAGGTGCTCAAGACCCTCTTCGCCATCGAACAGGCCGACCGGGAATCCCGCTTCGTGCCCATCGACTTCGCGGGCTGAGCCATGAATACCGGCACCATCGGCATTCTGGTCACTGCCAGGCTGGGCTCCACCCGGCTCAAGCGCAAGCACCTGCTGGAGGCCGGGGGCCGCCCCTTCCTGCACTGGCTGCTCTGGCGCATCCAGGGGGAGTTCGCCTCCGAGCTGGCCACGGGCCGGGCCGTAGTGGTCATCGCCACCACGCCGGAGCCCGACAACGAGGCCCTCAAGGCCTTCGAGGCCCAGGGCGTCACGGTGTTCGCGGGCAGCAAGGGCAACATCCCCCTGCGCCACCTGCAGGCGGCCCAGGCCCTGAAGCTCTCGGCGATAGTCTCCGTGGACGGCGACGACGTGCTCTGCGCGCCCGAGGCCATGCGCGCCGTGTACGACGGCCTGGCCCAGGGCGCGCCCGGCGTGAAGACCGAGGGCCTGCCCTTCGGCATGAACGCCTGGGGCTACGCGGCCGGCATGCTGGCCGACAGCCTGGAGGGCCACCACGGCGAGCAGCTTGAGACCGGCTGGGGCCGCATCTTCGACTTCGACCGCTTCGAGACCGTCACCTTCACCGTGCCCGGCAACAGCGACGCCGTGCGCCTCACCCTGGACTACGCCGAGGACGCCGACCTCTTCCGCGCCGTGATCGAGGGCATGGGGCCGTGCGTGGCCAAGGCCACCGCCGCCGAGATCGTGGGGCACATGCTCGCGGGCGGCCTCACCCGCCTCAACGCCACGCGCGTGGAGGAATACTGGGCCAACTTCAACAGCGAACGCGAACAGGAAAGCGCGAGCTCCGCCGAGAAGGCATAAAGCCATGAACACAGGACAGAAACTCTGGCAGGAAGCCAAGCAGATCATCCCCGGGGGCAACCAGCTGCTCTCCAAGCGCGCGGAGCGCTTCCTCCCCGGGCTGTGGCCCGCCTACTACGACCGGGCCAAGGGCTGCGAAGTCTGGGACCTGGACGGCAACCACTACTACGACTTCGCCCAGATGGGCGTGGGCGCCTGCGTGCTGGGCTACGCCGACGACGACGTGAACGCCGCCGTGATCGAGGCCGTGAACAAGGGCAGCATGTGCACCCTGAACGCCCCGGAGGAGGTGGCCCTGGCCAAGCGGCTCATCGGGCTGCACCCCTGGGCCGAGCAGGCGCGCTTCGCCCGCACCGGGGGCGAGGCCTGCGCCGTGGCCGTGCGCATCGGGCGCGCCGCCACGGGCAAGGGCCGCGTGGCCTTCTGCGGCTACCACGGCTGGCACGACTGGTACCTGGCCGCCAACATCGGCGACGAGAGCAACCTGGACGGCCAGCTGCTGCCCGGCCTCTCCCCCACGGGCCTGTTCCGGGGCCTCAAGGAGAGCAACCTCCCCTTCAACTACAACCGCCTGGACGAGCTGGAAGCCCTGACCAAGCGCCACGACGACATCGGCGTCATCATCATGGAGCCCCAGCGCGGCAACGCCCCGGCCCCCGGCTTCCTGGAGGGCGTGCGGGCCATCGCCGACCGCATCGGCGCGGTGCTGATCTTCGACGAAGTGACGTCGGGTTTCCGCGTGAACATGGGCGGCATCCACCTGACCTACGGCGTGGAGCCGGACATCGCCGTGTTCGGCAAGGCCCTGGGCAACGGCTACCCCATCGCGGCCATCATCGGCAGGCGCAAGGCCATGGACGCGGCGCAGTCCAGCTTCATCAGCTCCACCATGTGGACGGAGCGCGTGGGCTACACCGCCGCCCTGGCCACCCTGGAGAAGATGGAGAGGCTGAACGTGCCCGCGCGGCTGACGGAGCTGGGGCTCAGGCTCAATGCGGGCTGGGAGCGCATCGCCGCCGAGACCGGCGTGGGCGTGCACATCGACGGCATCCCGCCGCTGACGCACATCGGGTTCACCTGCCCGGAGGCTCCGGCGGCGCAGACCTTCTACACCCAGCAGATGCTTGAGAAGGGCTATCTGCTGGGCGCGGCGGTCTACATGACCAACGCCTACGACGAGGCCATCATCGACCGCTTCGTGGCCGACTCGGCCATCGTGTTCGCGGAGCTGCGCGCCGCCCAGCAGGACGGCAGCCTGGAGAAGCGCCTCAAGGGCGGGGTGATCCAGGCCGGGTTCAAGCGGCTGACCTAGGTTTTCTATTGCCCCGGGGGCCGCACGCGCCCCCCGGGGCATATATTGGGATTCCAAAGGGCGCAGCCCGTTGGCCGCCGGAGGCTTCCCGTTGGCTGTAGTCTCCGGGCCGGGCCTCCGCAGCGCCGGGATGACTTATTTCGCCGTACCGGAACCGCAGATGCTTCCGTTGGTTGTAGGCTCCGCCCTGGGCCTGCTCCGGGCCGGGCAAGCCGATATATTTGAAGAATATCGTCATGCCCGGCCCGGAGCAGGCCCAGAGCGGAGCCAGCGCGGTTCACGGCGGCAGGTCGGCTGAACAAGAACGCTAAGTCGCCCCACGTGATGGCCTGACCTGCTGTGGCTCATAGCGGCGGGGCGGCTGGACAAGAACGCGAGCCCGTCCCGCGTGATGCTCGGCTGAACAAGAATCCGAAACCGGTGGGTGGGGTTGCAAACCGCTCCGAAAGAGCCTTCGGCCCATGATACGTAAAATTTCCGCCGGACGGCGTGAGACGAAGCAAGGATTCAATATGATGCTCAAGGACAAGACCGTGGTGGTGCTGGGCGGCGCGGGCCTTCTGGGCCGCAGGATCGTCGCGGCCGTGCTGGGCGAAGGCGGCAACGCGGCCATCGCCGACTTCGACCTGGCCCGGGCCGAGGCTGTCGCAGCTGAGTTTCCAGCGGACAAAATTTCCTGCCATCAGGTGGACATGACCAGCGCCACCTCCCTGGACGAGGCCGTCGCCCAGGTCACAGGCCTGCGCGGGCGCATCGACGCCCTGGTCTGCACAGCCTACCCCCGCAACAAGAACTACGGCCGCAAGCTGGAGGACGTCACCTACGCCGACTTCAGCGAGAACGTCTCCCTGCACCTGGGGGGCTACTTCCTGGCGGCGCAGCGCTTCAGCCTGGCCTTCAAGGCCCAGGGCGGGGGCAACGTGGTGTTCCTCTCCTCGATTTACGGGGTGATGGCCCCGCGCTTCGAAATCTACGACGGCACGCCCATGACCATGCCCGTGGAATACGCGGCCATCAAGGCGGCGCTCCAGCATCTGGCGAAATACTTCGCCAAGTATTTCAGGGGCAACGGTATCCGCTACAACTGCCTGAGCCCCGGCGGCATCCTGGACGCCCAACCCGAGGCATTCCTGGCGGCCTACAACCGCCACGGCATGAGCAAGGGCATGCTCGACCCCGATGACATCATGGGCACTATCGTATACCTGCTGTCCGATGCCTCGGCCTACGTGAACGGGCAGAACATCGTGGTGGACGACGGCTGGACCCTTTAGCGCGGGAATCACCCTCAACGGTCTTCATGGCGCACGCATCCCCCTGGGGCGAACTCCGGGGACGCGGGGGCGGCCACAAAACGGGCGGGACGCGTATGCAGCTTGCTGGCAAGAAAATCCTGGTCACCGGGGCCGACGGCTTCATCGGCTCGCACCTCACCGAGCGCCTGGTGCGCATGGGCTGCGACGTGCGGGCCTTCGTGCTCTACAACTCCTTCAACTCCTGGGGCTGGCTGGACTCCTCGCCCGCCGAGATCCGCAGGAGCCTGGACGTGTTCGCGGGCGACATCCGCGACCCCAACGGCGTGCGCACCGCCATGCGCGGCTGCGACGTGGTGCTGCACCTGGCCGCGCTCATCGCCATCCCCTACTCCTACCATTCGCCCGACACCTACGTGGACACCAACGTGAAGGGCACGCTCAACGTGGTCCAGGCCGCGCGGGACCTGGGCGTCGCCCGCGTGGTGCACACCTCAACCAGCGAGGTCTACGGCACGGCCCGCTTCGTGCCCATCACCGAGGAGCATCCCCTCCAGGGCCAGTCGCCCTATTCGGCCTCCAAGATCGGGGCGGACCAGATCGCCCTGTCGTTTTATTCCTCCTTCGAGACCCCGGTGAGCGTGATCCGGCCCTTCAACACCTACGGCCCGCGCCAGTCGGCCAGGGCGGTGATCCCCACCGTCATCACCCAGATCGCGGGCGGCAGCCGATCCATCAAGCTCGGCGCGCTGCACCCCACCAGGGACTTCAACTTCGTGGCCGACACCGTGGGCGGGTTCGTGGCCGTGGCCCAGGCGGACGCGGCCGTGGGCGAGGTGGTCAACGTGGGCTCCAATTTCGAGGTCTCCATCGGGGACACCGTGCGCCTGATCGCCGAGGTCATGGGCGCGGACGTGGAGGTGCTCTGCGACCAGGAGCGCCTGCGCCCGGCCAAGAGCGAGGTGGAGCGCCTCTGGGCGGACAACGCCAAGGCCCTGCGCGTGGCGGGTTGGCAGCCGGAATACGGCGGGCTGGAGGGCTTCCGGCGCGGCCTGGCCGAGACCGCGGCCTGGTTCACCGACCCGGAGAACCTGCGGCTCTACAAGGCGGACAGGTACAATATTTAGGGGATGAGATGGGTGAAAGGGATGCCTCCGGCGGCCAAAGGGAGTTCCTCCCTTTGGAATCCCATTCCGCTTCGCGCCCACAGCCGGATATTTCAGCACAAGCGTTCATGAAGGCCGGGCCATGCCCCCGCCGTGAACCTTGCCGGGTTCCGCTCCTGCCTTCGCCGCGCCGGGAGCGGGGATATTCTTCAAATATATCCACGTCCCCGGCGCGGCGAAGGCAGGGGCGGAAGCCTCAAACACAAAAGGTTTCGCACAGAATACACCATGGACTCCTTCGAGCAGATCGTCCGCATCGTCCGGGCCGCGCACCGCGCCCCGGAGGGCTTCGTCCCCCTGCACGCCCCGGTTTTCGGGGGCAACGAGGGGGCCTACGTGCAGCAAACTATCGACTCCACCTTCGTCTCCTCCGTGGGGGCCTTCGTGGACCGCTTCGAGGCCATGCTGCGCGACATCACCGGCGCGGCCTGCGCCGTGGCCACGGTCAACGGCACGGCGGCCCTGCACGCGGCCCTACGCCTGGCGGGCGTGGAGCCGGGCGACCTCGTGCTCACCCAGACGCTCAGTTTCGCGGCCACCTGCAACGCCGTCGCCTACTGCGGGGCCTCCCCGGCCTTCGCGGACGTGGACGCCGACACCCTGGGGCTCTCCCCCGACGCCCTGCGGGATTTTCTGGAAACCAACTGCGAACGCGCGGGCGGCCAGGTGCGCGAGAAAGCAAGCGGGCGGCGCGTGGCGGCCTGCGTGCCCATGCACACCTTCGGCCACCCCTGCCGCATCGAGGCCATCGCGGAAATCTGCGCCGCCTGGGGAATCCCCCTGGTGGAGGACGCCGCCGAGTCCCTGGGCTCGGCCTCGGGCGGGCGGCATACCGGCACCTTCGGGCTCATGGGCACGCTCAGCTTCAACGGCAACAAGATCGTCACCTGCGGGGGCGGCGGGGCCATCCTGACCAATGACGAGGCCCTGGGCCGCCGCGCCAAGCACGTCACCACCACGGCCAAGGTGCCGCACCGCTGGCTCTACCGCCACGACGAGCTGGGCTTCAACTACCGCCTGCCCAACCTGAACGCCGCCCTGGGCTGCGCCCAACTGGAGCGCCTGCCCGGCTTCCTGGCGGACAAACGCGCCCTGGCTAGCGAATACGCTGAGGCCTTCAAAGGCCTGCCCCTGGCCTTCGTGGACGCCCGTGAGGGCACCACGCCCAACTTCTGGCTCAACGCCCTCTTCCTGGAGGACCGTGACCAGCGCGACGCATTCCTGGAGTTCTCCAACGATTCAGGCGTGATGACGCGCCCCGTCTGGGAGCCGCTGCACACCCTGCCCATGTACGCCCAGGCCCCGCGCGGCCCCCTGGACATTTCCCTGGACATCGCGGACAGGCTGGTGAACATTCCCAGCAGTTTCCGCAACATAACACCTTGAACGGACCAGCCATGACCCCGGACCCGGAAGCCATCCTGCTCGTAGGCGGCGGCGGCCATTGCCGCTCCGTCATCGACGTGCTGGAGGCGGCGGGCTGGCGCATCCGAGGCGTGGTGGACAGGCCCGGCTGCGGCTTTTCCGACGTCCTGGGCCATCCGCTGCTCGGAACGGACGAGGATCTGCCCCGGCTGGTTCGCGAGTGCCCCAACGCCCTCTTGACCATCGGCCAGGTCGCCAGCCCCGAGCCCCGCAGATGGCTGGCGGAACGCTTGAAGGAACTGGGTTTCACCCTTCCGGCCGTGGTCTCGCCCCTGGCCAGGGTCTCGCCCCACGCCAGCCTGGGCGAAGGCACGGTGGTGCACCATTTCGCGGTGGTCAACGCCGGAGCCACGGTGGGCGCGCACTGCATCGTGAACACCAGGGCGCTCATAGAGCACGACGCCCATGTGGGCGACTTCTGCCACATCTCCACCGGTGCGGTGCTCAACGGCGGCACGCGCGTGGGCGAGGGCTGCTTCATCGGCAGCGGCGCGGTCTGCCGCGACAACATTTCCATCGGCGCGGGCTGCTTCGTGGGCATGGGCGAGAAGGTGCTCGCCCCGCTTTCGCCCGGAACCCGCCTCACGCCCACAACCTGCCGGGGGCCGTCATGAACACGCCTGCCAGCCCTGCCCGCCGCGTGCTGGTCATCGCCGAGGCCGGGGTCAACCACAACGGGGACATAGCCCGCGCCCTGGACATGGTGGACGCCGCCGCCGAGGCCGGGGCGGACGTCATCAAGTTCCAGACCTTCAAGGCCGAGCGCCTGGCCGCGGCGTCCGCGCCCAAGGCCGCCTACCAGAAGGAGCGCACCGGCTCCGGCGAATCCCAGCTGGAGATGCTCAAAAAGCTGGAGCTGGACGTGGCCGCCCACGAGACCCTGATCGAGCGCTGCACCCTGCGCGGGGTGGCCTTCCTCTCCTCCCCGTTCGACCTGGAGAGCGTGGACCTGCTGCGCCGCCTGGGCTCGCCAATCTTCAAGGTGCCCTCGGGCGAGATCACCAACCTGCCCTATCTGCGGGCCGTCGCGGACGCCGGGCTGCCGGTGCTGCTCTCCACGGGCATGGCGGACCTGGGCGACGTCGAGGCCGCCCTGGCCGTGTTTGAAGCCCGGGGCGTGGAGCTCTCGCGCATCACCGTGCTGCACTGCACCACCCAGTACCCCACCCCCATGGACGAGGTGAACCTGCGGGCCATGAACACCATCGCCAGCGCCTTCCCCGGGGTCAACGTGGGCTACTCCGACCATACGAAAGGCATCGAGGTGCCCATCGCGGCCGTGGCCCTGGGCGCCACGGTGATCGAGAAGCACTTCACCCTGGACAGGTTCCTGCCCGGCCCGGACCACGCCGCCAGCCTGGAGCCGCAGGAGCTTGCGTCCATGGTGTGCGCCATCCGCAACATCGAGCGAGCGATGGGCGACGGGCGCAAGCGCCCCACCGCCTCGGAGCTGCCCAACCGCGCCGTGGCCCGCAAGAGCATCGTGGCAGCCAGGGCCATCCTCGCGGGCGAGGCCTTCACGGAGGAGAACCTGACCGCCAAGCGCCCCGGCACGGGCCTCTCCCCCATGCGCTGGGACGAGGTCATCGGGCGCGCGGCCTCCAGGGACTACCGACCCGACGAACAGATCGAGCTGCCGTGAACGCCGCCAAGCACACCGTCTGCGTCTTCACCGGCACCAGGGCCGACTACGGCTTGCTGAAACCGCTGCTGGAGGCCCTGCGCGCCGACCCGGACTGCGCCCTGCGCCTGCTGGTCAGCGGCAGCCATCTTTCCCCGGCGCACGGCATGACCGTCTCCGAGATACGAGCCGACGGCTTCGAGCCGGACGAATGCGTGGAGATGCTCGGGGAGGCCGACAGCCCCGAGGCCGTGTGCGCGGGCATGGGCTTGGCCCTGGCGGGCTACGGCCCGGCGCTCGGCCGCCTGGCCCCTGACCTGCTGGTGGTGCTGGGCGACCGCTACGAGGCGCTCTGCGCCGCGGCCGCCGCCGTGGTCATGGGCGTGCCCGTGGCGCACATCGCCGGGGGCGAGCTGACCTACGGGGCCACGGACGACGCCTTCCGCCACGCCATCACCAAACTCTCCCGCCTGCACTTCGTCAGCGCCGAGCCCTACCGGCGGAGGGTGATCCAGATGGGCGAGCACCCGGACACGGTGTTCACCACGGGCGACCCCGGCCTGGACGGCCTGCGCCCCGAGAGCCTGCTCACCCGCGCCGAGGTGGCCAAGACCCTGGACATCGGGGAGAATCAGCCCTTCCTGCTGGTCACCTTCCACCCCGTCACGCAGGAGGGGCACAGCTCCGCCGCGCAGTGCGAGGCCCTGCTGGACGCCCTGGAGGCTTTGCCGGAGCTGGCCCCTGATCTGGCTGTGGTCTTCACCGGGGTCAACGCCGACGCCCACGGCCGCGAGCACGCCCGACTCATCGCGGAGCGCGTGGCCGCGCACCCGGCCAACTGGCGGCATTTCGCCTCGCTGGGGCGTCTGCGCTACCTCTCGGCCATGCGCTGCTGCCTGGCCGTGGCGGGCAACTCCTCCAGCGGGCTGCTGGAGTCGCCCTCCATGGGCGTGCCCGCCGTGGACATCGGCAACCGGCAGCTCGGGCGCATCCGGCCGGAGAACGTGATCCACTGCGAACCGGAGCGCACCCAGATCGAGAGCGCCCTGCGCCGGGCCACGAGCCCCGAGATGCGCGAATTGGCCCGGAACGTGCAAAACCCCTATCACCGCGAGGGCGGCGTGGCCCTGATGCTGGCCGCCATGAAGGCCTGGCTCGCAGCCCCGCGCGGATTCAAGACCTTTCACGACCTGTGAGCGGAGGCCCCCCATGCAGCCCATGATGCCCGAACAAGAAAGAATCCCGTTCGACTGGCGCGCCCTGGCCATCGCCCCGGACCTGCCCTTCCTGGAGGCCATCCGCAAGATCGAGTCCGGCGCGCAGCAGATCGCCCTGGTGGTGGACGGCAGCGGCAGGCTCATGGGCACGGTGTCCGACGGGGACGTGCGCCGGGCCATCCTCTCCAACATCCCGCTGGACAGCCCGGTGAGCCGCGTCATGGAAGGCTCGCCCACCACCATCCTCAAGGATGAAGGCCGCCTGGCCGCGCTGCTCAAGATGAAGGAGAAGCTCATCCGCCACATCCCCGTGGTGGACCAGGACGGCACCCTCATCGGCCTGGAGACCCTCTCGGACCTTTTGCACTTGAACCTGATGCCCAACTCCGTGCTGCTCATGGCCGGGGGGCTGGGCACCCGTCTGGGCGACCTCACCCGGGACTGCCCCAAGCCCCTGCTCAACGTCGGCCCCAAGCCCATCCTGGAGATCATCCTGGAGAACTTCATCGAGTACGGGTTCAAGCGATTCTATATCTCGCTCAACTACAAGGGCGAGATGATTAAGGAATATTTCGGGGACGGCTCCCGCTGGGGCGTGAGCATCCACTACATCTGGGAGACGCAGCGCCTGGGCACCGCCGGGGCGCTCTCCCTGCTGCCGGAGAAGCCCCAGCACTCCCTGGTGGTCATGAACGGCGACATCCTGACGCGCGTCAACTTCCGGCACATGCTCGACTTCCACGAGCAGCAGCGCGCCGCTGCCACCATGGCCGTGAAGGAGTACTCCTTCCAGGTGCCCTACGGCGTGGTGCGCATCAAGGACGGCACGCGCATGGTCTCACTGGACGAGAAGCCGCTGCAGAGCTTCTTCGTCAGCGCGGGCATCTACATCCTGCGCCCGGAGCTCATCGAGCTGGTGCCCAGGGGCATGCCCTACGACATGCCGGACCTGTTCCAGGCCCTGCTCTCCCAGGGCGACCAGCCCTCGGTGTTCCCGGTGCACGAGTACTGGCTGGACATCGGCCAGCGCCCCGACTTCGACCGCGCCCACACCGACTACTACCGCGTGTTCGACAAGTCCGGGAACTAGGGCCGCATGTTCCTCACGCAGCAAGGCGGCTACCACCTGCGCCCGGGGGACCGCTCCCTGGTGGTGTTTCTGGGGACCGCGCCGGACAAGGCCGTGCCGCGCGAACGGCGGCTGTGGTTCCCGAGCGCCAACGAGGCCGTGTTCGAGGCCGTTCGCGGGCTGGACCCCGCCCTGCTGGCGAGCGGCGTGACCCTGGTGGTGGGAGACGAGGCCTACGACAGCCACCCGGCCTGGGTGGAGGCCATCCAGAAGAACCTGGCCTGGCGCTACCTCAAGTACGTCTACCTGCCCCAGACCAGCCCCTCCGTGCCGGACGAGCTCGGCGTGCGCCCCCAGGGCGACGCCCCGGCGCTGCTCTACCGCGAGATCGCCCTGGCCCGGAACCATCCCCTGCACCTGCGCTGGCCCCTGTGCCGCACCTTGGAAGGCAAGGGGGCGGGCGCGCCCCTGGCCTGGCTCTTCCCCTCGCCCAGCCTGCCCCTGGTGCTGCCCGCGCTGGAGGAACTCAAGCGCACCTGCCTCATCGGCTGCATCTCGCTCTCGCTGGGCTTCTGCCTGGAAAACGGCGTGGAGCCGGACTTCGTGCTCCAGCTGGACACCGATTTCCGCTACCCGCACCTGCTTCGCCCGGGCCGCAAGCTCGAGAACACCTGGCTGGTGAGCCTCTCCGGGGCCAACATCTCCGACGCCGCCGGGGACTACGCCGGAGTCTTCTTCATGGAGGCCTTCAACACCTCGCTGCTGCCCGACCCCTACCGGCTGCGCGAATCCTGGACGGGCTGCGCCATCGCCTGCCTGGGGCTGGCCGAGTGCCTGGGCGCTCCGGACGTGTTCCTGGCCGGGGTGGACCACTCCTGGCCGGGCGAGGCCTCGGCGGAGCTGTACTATTCGCCCGAAGCCACTGGGCAGGCGGCCCCAGCGGATGAGCACCGGGATGTGCCCCTGGTGTGCAGCCACCGCCTGGACGCCGACCTGCTGGAGCCCAACGCCGTATTCCCCATCGCGGACATGAGCGGGCGCAAGGTCTGGACACGCTTCAACTATTTCGGCATCGCCGCCGAACTTGAGGATGTGGCCCGCCAGTTGGGCCGTGAGCGCGGCATGCGCTTCCACCGCCTCTCGGACACCGGCATCCTGGACGCCTCCGTGTTCTTGCCCGGCGGCCTGGAGGCCCTTGCCGCCCTGCCGGACCTGGACCGCGCCGCCTTTCGGGAACATTTCGCCTCAGCCGCCGGGGCCGTCCCGCCCGTACGCGCAGCTGAGTTGGCCCAGGCCCTGCGTGAGCGCCTGCGCGACGTGGAGACGGCCGCCAGCATTGCCCGCGAGGCCGAGGAGCGCGGGCGGCCCGTGCCGGAACTCGAAGGGTTGGCCCAGTCGCTTCGCCGCACCGGCGAGCTGGACAGATATTTCCACCTGGAATCCGAATCCGCCATGCTGGCCGGGCTCGCGGACACCCTGCGCGCCTGGGCCGAAGCCTTGCGCCGGGCCTTGGGCGTCGCCCTGGCCCACGCCCGCATCCAGGCCGGGGAGCCGCTCCCCGTGCTGGGCCTGCCCGGAGACGCAGAAGCCTGCGCCCAGGCCCTGGCCGCGCTCTATCCCACGGGCCGCTTCGCCCTGGTGGCCGTGGACGTGCCCTTCAAGGGGCCGAGCGACACGGGCGTTTACGGGCTGTATGAAACCCTCGAGGGTCCGGGCGTGGCCGTGGTCAGCGAAGCGCTGGAACGGGAGTTCGGCTACGTGCTGCGTAACGTCTCCGCACGCCGCCTGGCCCCCGCCCGGCTGCTGCTCGGCGGCAGCCTCAGGTCATGCTGAGTATGAGACCCCACTTTCCTTTATCCTGCGATTTCGAATTATAAACAAACACTGCACCGTTTTTTGCATAGACCTGGGCGGCCCAATCCGGGTGACGTCAATAATTTGACGATACGCGCCGGGAACCGGTGATAGCCAAGAATGGAGCATTACATGGCGGAGACATTCTGGGTGGCGGGCAATCAACCCATCGGCCGTGTCCTCAAGGACGCGGCTGTGGTGCTTGCCGCGCGGCCCCGGGCCCGCGTGATCAACCTCCATGAGGGCTTCAGGGGTGTCCAAGCGGGGTTCGAGCACCTCTTCCACCGGGACATCTTCTCCCAGGAACAGGAGAAGGCTTATTGGGAACCCGCCTACGACATGGCCCTGACCACCCTGGCGCACTGCGGGGCCGACGGGTTGACGCGCTGCTCGTTCCACGGCCTGCACCACGATGTGGCCTCGTTGTTCATGCTGCATTTCATCCACGGCGCCTGCCTGGAGGCCTTCCCCGGGGAGGACCTCCTCCTGATCCTCCCCGTCGAGCGGCAGAGCCTCGAGAAATTCCGCTCCATATGGGACATTCCCCCCGCCCTGTTGCGGGAGGCCACAACGCACCTTCGCCCCGAGGAGGCTCCCTCGCCTGCCACGGAAGCCCTGGCCCGCTTCTGCGACCGCAGCACCGTAATGGTTTGCTACGACGACTCTGGTTCGGGCGTGAATAGCACTGTGGCCGAGGCCCTGATCCTGGGGCTCAGGCGGCGGGGCTTCAAGGTGCTGATCCTCTCCCTGGTGGGGCGGCCCTCACCCTTCCCGGAAGACATCGGCGTGCTGGCCTGCCCCGTGGACCCCGGCCACGCACTGGGGCAGGCGGCTTTTGTGCTGGCCCAGGCCAACACTGTGCGGGTGCTGCGGGACAGCCTGGCGGACGCATCCGGGCGTGGGCTCGTGCCCCCCGGCCCCTGGAGTGCCCCTGCGGACGCTCTGGTGGGCTCGCAAGCACAGTTTCTGGGCCTCGTGGCCCTGGCATGTGTTGCAACAATCTGCAATTATTTTGCGATTTTCCACCAGATTGCCAAGGCCGCTCACACGGCGGCGGCCTTGGGAGTCACCACGGCGGCCTGCGTCAACGAATCTCTGTCTGTATGCTCGGCTGTCTCCAGCATCGGAGAGGCAGCAGGCCTGCGCACAGTGGGTGTGCCCACGATTCTGCTCATGGATCACCCCACCTGCCGCTTGTTCCCCACTGCGCTGCATCTGGCCTACGGCACGCAGCACGCCCAGTTGATGATACGCGCAGGAGTGGAGCCGCAGTCAATCCGCCACGTTGGCTCCTATTATTTCGACCGGAGCACCGCCCGCGACGCCCAGGCAGACCGAGAATACACCGGGCGTTTGCTGCCGGACCGCGACGGGCGGCCCCTGGTGGTCATCGCCACCGAACACAGGCCCCGGCAACTCCTGGAGATCAACCCCACTCTGGAAGCCCTGGCCCGCCGGGACGACCTCTTCGTGGTGGTGAAGCTGCACCCGGCCGACACGCCTGAGTTGGTGGCCCCCGCCCTGCAGCGCGCAGGTAACCCTAAGCACATAGTCGTTGTTGACAAATGCGACGTATTGGCCCTTCTAAATACTTCGGACCTGCTGGTGACGCTCGGCAGCAACCTGATCGTGGAGGGCGCGGCCATGGGCAAGCTTTCCCTGTGCTTCAACTATTCGGGCGCGCCCTGCCCCATCGATTTCGTTGCGGACGGGCTCTGCCTGGGGGCCTCCAGCCCCGCGGAATGCGTGGAGATGATCGGCCTGCTCGTCACCGATTCCGAACTGCGGCGCAAGGCCGTGGGCATGCTCGGCAACCTGGAACTCTACAACGCCTTCAACGACGGCAACGCCCTGGAACGCACCCTCGACTGCATCACCGGTCTCAACTAGGAGAGACACATGCGCATACTCTTCGTCTACCCCAACAACACCGGCAACCAAAAAGTTCCACTCGGCTGCGTCTATCTGCTGACCATCCTCAAGCAGCTCGGGCATACTGTTGAACTTTTCGACATGACGTTTTTCGGCATCGACATAGAGAAGCACGACATCAACATCCGGGGCAAACTGCTCAACTTCCGCCAGCTGGACCTGGAGCCCTGGGGCGTAAAGCATGAGCACGTAAGCCAGGTCGAGGCCCAGGCCCGCCTGCGCAGCAGGGCCGAGGAGTTCAGGCCGGACGTGGTGGCCATCACCCTTACGGAGGACACCTCCCTCTTCGGCTTCGAGTGCCTCCAGACCGCACGGGAAGCGGCCAAGGAGGCCTTTTTCGTCGCGGGTGGCGTCTTCTGTATGACCGAGCCGGAGCTTGTGCTCTCTCAGCCCGCGCTGGATGCGGTCTGTATCGGTGAGGGCGAAAACTGCTTCCCCGAACTGCTGGCCCGCCTGCAGAAGGCCGAGGCGTTCCACGACGTGGACGGATTCTGGTTCAAGGCCCCGGATGGATCCTTCATCCGCCGGGAGGTGGCTCCGCCCACGGACCTGGACTCCATCCCCTTCCCGGACCTCTCCGGGATCGACCACCGCCATTTCTACAGTCCCATGGGCGGCAACGTCTACAAAATGACCTTCGTGGAGGGCCAGCGCGGCTGCCCGAGGCGGTGCACCTACTGCTGCAACCAGCTGTTTCTGGACGCCTACAAGAAGCACATCAAGCACTACCTGCGCAAGAAGAGCATCGGGCGGCTCATCGACGAGTTGGAGCATCTGAAGAACACTTACGGATTCAATTTCTTCCAGTTCACTGACGACGATTTCACCCTGCGAAACGTGGAGGAACTCACCCTCTTCAAGAAGCTCTACCTGGAGCGCGTCAATGTACCCTTCTGGTGCCAGGCCGAGGCCAACAACATCACGGACGAAAAAATCAGGATCATGCGCGAGGCCGGGTGTGTGTCCATCTCCGTGGGCATCGAGACGGGCAGCGAGCGCATCCTGAGTGAGGTCTACAAGCGCCGCACCTCCCGCGACGCCACCATCAAGGCCTTCAGGATCATGCACAAGTACGGCATCCGCACCTCGGGCAACATCATCGTGGGCGTGCCCTATGAGGCCCGCAGCGACATCTTCGCCACCATCGAACTGGCCAGGCGCTGTCATGCCAAGAGCCTGAACGTGAACGTCTTCGCCCCCTACCGGGGCACTGAGTTGCGCAGGCTTTGCGTGGAGAAGGGCTACCTGGACCCGGGATTCATCCGAGACGGCAGGCTCTCCTGGCAGCCGACCCTCAAGATGCCCCAGATCACCAACGAGGAGATCATGGGTCTGGTGCGCACCTTCGCGCTCTACAGCACCCTGCCACCGGACACCTTCCCACTTATCAAAGAGTGCGAGGAGGTGACCGCCAAGTCGGAGATCCTCTTCGAGAGCCTGGAGCGGCTCTTCTGGGAGATTACCGAACAGCAGGGCATCGACTTCTACATACCCGGTTTCGATTACGAGAAGCACTTCTGTGAGCGCCGGGCGGAGTTGGAGGCCCAGGACGCTGCGGGCGATGCCTCCGCCTCGTGAGCGGACCGCGGAAACGGCGGCACGCAGCCAACAGCACAGGGAGCCATACGTGAGCGAGAACACCTACATCCTCGGACTCTCCTTCGACTACCACAACTCTGCCGCGGCCCTGCTGCGAGGCGGGGAGATCGTGGCCGCCTGCGAGGAGGAACGCTTCACCCGAAAGAAGAACGACTCCTCATACCCCCAAAATGCCGTGGACGCCTGCCTCCGCATCGCAGGCATTGGGCCGGAGCGGCTGGGCGCCGTGGTCTTCTACGAGGACCCCCTGCGCAAGATGAACCGCATCCTGGAAACCTACGTGGCCGACAACCCCAACAGGCCATACGGCACAGCCGCACTGGCCACTTGGCTTTCACGCGGCAAGTTGCTGCCCGCGCTCAAGGTCCGGCGGCACCTAGGCATCGCGCCGGATAAAATCCACTTCTGCCAGCACCACGAGGCCCACGCAGCCAGCGCCTTTTTCGCCTCGCCCTTCCAGGAGGCGGCAATCCTGACCATCGACGGCATCGGCGAATACGAGACCATGGCCGTCTACTCCGGCAGGGGCTCGCGCATTGAGAAGCTCTACAGCGTACGCTTTCCCCACTCCATCGGCCTGCTCTACTCCGCCTTCACTGCCTTCCTGGGCTTCGAGGTCAACGAGGGCGAATACAAGGTCATGGGCATGGCAGCCTTCGGTGAGCCCTCTTTCTCGGACACGGTACGCACGCTCATCCGTTACAACCCTGACGGCACCTTCCAGCTTGACACCCGCTACTTCGACTTCACCTCAGGGCGCGACCTGCCTGTGACGGAACTCTTTTTGGAACTGTTCGGAACGCCGCGCAGGCCAGAGGAGCCCTTCTCCGTCAGCGGGCCGGGGGCCGAGCGCTGCAAGCGCTATGCTGACCTGGCGGCCAGCATCCAATTGGTGGCGGAGGAGGCCATCTCCCGCTTGGCCATGGCCGCTCTGGAGAAGACGGGCGCCGCCAACCTGTGCATGGCCGGCGGCGTGGCCCTCAACAGCAGCGCCAACGGCAAGCTCCAGCGCGCACTCAAAGGCAGGATCTACATCCAGCCTGCAGCGGGGGATTCCGGCGGAGCCCTGGGCGCGGCCATGTGGCACGCCTTCGGCATACTTGGAATCGGGCGCACCGGCTTCCAGCGTTCGGCCTATCTGGGCCTGGAGTACGGCAAGTCCGAGGCAGCCGAGGCTATCAAGAAGGCTGGTTACGAGGTCTACAAGGAGTTCGCCCGCGAAGACGACATGGTGGACTGCGTGGCCGGACTGCTCGCCAAGGAGAACGCCATCGGCTGGGCACAGGGCCGCTTCGAGTGGGGCCCGCGGGCGCTGGGCTGCCGCAGCATACTGGCGGACCCCAGGCGCAAACGCATGCAGGAGTTCGTGAACATGAAGATCAAGTACCGCGAGCCGTTCCGGCCATTCGCTCCTGCCTGCTTGGCCGAGGAAGCCCACAGGTACTTCGACCTGCCCGAGGGCCTGGACGTGCTGCCCCTGCAGGACTTCATGCTGGCCGTGGTGCCCGTCAACGATTACGGGCGCAGGATGCTAGAGGCCGTGACCCATGTGGACAACTCGGCCAGGCCGCAGTTCGTACGTAGTCAGACCAACCCCTTGTTCCATAAGCTCATCTCGCGCTTTTTCGAGCTCACCGGCGTGGCCGTGCTGCTCAACACGTCCTTCAACCTGCGGGGTGAGCCCATCGTGGCAACGCCCTACGACGCCATCAGAACCTTCACGTGGAGCCACCTCGACTACCTCGCGGTCGGGCCGTTCCTCCTGCGTAGAGGAGACGTGATATGTCTGTAGCCTTCATCATGCCCACGTGCCCGGTCAGCCCTGGGGAACTGGAACGGATCGTGCGGCGTTGCGCCTACGCCATGCCCGTGGATGGCGCAACGTTCGTCGTCACCCCGACTACCCGGGCGATCCACCGCAACTTGCCCGCAGCCTACCCCTTGACCAGCCTGGAAGAGGCGACGGGCATGGACTTCGGCCACGTGGTGGTGATCCAGCCCGACGAGGGTCTGGAGATAGAGACCAAGGCCCAGTGCTTCATTATCTCCAACATCACCCGGGCCACCCTGGAGCATGCCGACCGCAAGCCCCACCCTGAGGACACCCCGGCCCTGGCCAGCCACACCTTTGGCAGGCAGCTCTTGGCCTCGCCCCACTCGGGCTTCGCCTTCATGCCCGTGGGCTATGCCTACTCCCAGCCCGTGGGCAGCGGACCCACAGACGCCTTCGGCTTCCGCATCGACCGGGACGTGAACGCCCTCCGCACCCGGGAGTCCCATCAGAAGGTCGTGGCGGTGTTCGGCGGTTCCTCAACCTGGGGCACCACTGTGATGCACCACGAGACATTCTGCCACCAGTTGGAACTACTGCTCAACCAGGCCAGCCAAGAGCGCGGGGAAATAACAGAGTTCATCGTGCTCAACTTTGGCATCCACAACGCAGTGGTGCTCAACCAGCACATCTTCTACCTGCTTTTCTGCGAGAAGATACGCCCTGACGTTGTCATCGGGCACGACGGTTTCAACGATTTCTACAACGGTCTGGTCACGGACACCTACCTGCTGCGCGAACACCGCATGACGCACCCCTACGTCATGGAATCCTGGCCTCAGAGGCTCTATGGACCCAGCGTTTGCGGCCCGGCCTCTGTGGAGAGTGTCGCCTTCGCGGATTTCAACCTGCCAAACAACATCATCCACGCCTACGTGGAGCGTAAGAAGCAGTTTCTAGATCATGCAGCCTCCGCCGGAGCCCACGTTATATGGGGCCTGCAGCCCATCAGCAGGAACAAGAAGGCACTCTCGGAGCTGGAGGCATCGGAAATCAAGCGGATCATCGCCCACTACGGCATTGCCCAAAGCATCAGGGCCACCGAGAACGTCTACGACCTCTTCGCCCAGCACGTGACCATCCGCAGCTATGAGTTCATCGACTTCCCCAGGGTATTCGCGGAACTGGGTCCCGAGGACACCCACTTCTTCGACTTCTGCCACATGTCCCCCCTGGGCGAGGCCGTCATCGCCGAGGTCTATGCAAAGACGATCGGAGGGAGGTTCCTGCGCCATGCCTAGCCAACCGGAGGCCACCATGTTTCAAAGACCAGAGCACGTGAGACTGTTGGAGACCGTTTCGGCCCTGACCTATCAGTCCCAGGACATTGCCAACCAGGTGCTGGCTGAGGTCAAGGTGCTCCTGAACAAGGGCGCCCTGGACGACAATACAGCCGAACTGCTGCTCACGGTCGCCCGACTCGACCCCTTGGAATCCCCCGCCGGTTCCGAGCCCGACCCGCAGCAGGCCGCTGCCCTGCACGAACTGGTGGCCTCCCACCTGGGGGACCAGCAATCGTTGGCAGCGCGGCTCTACATCGCCCTGCACTACCACACAATTCTGGCCCTGGGCGATGTGCGCGCACGCACCGCACCGTTGGTGATGCAATCGTCCTTCCTTTATCCGCTGATCTGACGCGGCGCTCCGCCGCTTGAAAAAGCGCGCCCCGGACGCGGTGAAGTGCTTCCGGGGCGTTTTGTTGGCCATGGGGATGCGGCTGCCTGGGTGCTGGTGGTAAACTGGCGTTTGAATGCAGGCCCGGCGCTCCAGGGCCAGCCAGGACTTGGGTCCACGACAACGAATGCCCAGGCGGCCAATGAACCCTCCGCTGTTTGGAAGCGCATATGAATTCAGGCCGTCTCAGCCCAGGTTGGACCCGGCCAGTTCCAGGTAGAACTGACGGTGCTCCGGCGTGAGGGGCAGGTGTTCATCCAGCGCCAGGATGGCGTAGGCGTTGGCCATGCGCGCACGCACGGATGCGATGTCGCGCAGCCTGCGTGCGGGCGCGCCCTGCGCGGCCAGCCGTGCGGCCCAGGCCAGGATGGTCTTGGCCCTGGCCTCCACCGTGTGCCTGCGCAGCGCCTTCTCCCGGCCCGAACGGGCGATCCCCTCCAGCTTGTCCCCGGCCAGGGCCGCCAGCGCCGCGTTGGCTGCGGCGGGCGCGTCCCCGCGCGGATAGAGCAGCAGATCCTCCCCCGGAGTGAAAAGCTCCCGCAGGCCGTTGCCGATATCCTCGGTGAGCACAACGGCCCCGCAACACATGGCCTCGAACACCCTGAAGTTGAGCTCCCCGGCGGCGGACTGGTTCAGCACCAGCCTGCTGCGCGCGAACACCGGGGCGTACTCCCCGCAGACCCTGGCGAGCGGAACCAGGCGCTCGAAGGCCTCCAGGAAGGGCCTGCGCGCCGGGTTGGCCCCGGGGTCGGGCGTGCCCACGAAGGCCACGGGGATGTCGCGCTCCCCCTGCTCCAGGCCCGCCAGAACGGAAGGGTCGCAGAACAGCGGCAACCACACGGCCGGGCGGGGGTGCTCGGCCTGGAACATGGGCAGGTAGTCCTTCTGGGCCACGAACACGGCGTCGAACCCCGCCGAATAGGACTGATGCCAGGGGTTGAGGTACTGGTCGATGGAGTAGGCCAGGGTGGGCCAGGGCAGGGTCTCCAGCCCGGCCACCAGGGGCGGCTTGCAGGTGTCGGCCCAGAGCACGGCGTCGGGGGTGAAGCCCCGGGCGTCCAGGATGTCGTGCAGGTCCTTCAGCGAGAGCACGCGGTCAACCGGCACGTCCATGAGGCAGGATGGGCCGATGCCCAGCACCTCGTGCCCCAGTTCGCGGAAGGCCCGCAGGAAGAAGTGTCCGTCGATGCACAGAATCCGCATGGCCAAGGTGTAGCCAAGCGGGGCCGGGCAGGCAACCGGGAAGCGGGGCTGGATCTGAACTCAGGGCTCCGCCATGCGCGTGAGACCGGAGGAGCGTACAGACGGAGTGAAATCGGGGTTGCCCGGAGGGGCGGGCAGGCACGGGCCTCCAGGGTCAGGGCCAGGGTCAAGGCGGTCTTGATGCGGCGGGTGAAAGTGTCGGTTCCCCTTAAGAGCCTACCCCGCATTCGGCCAGGATGTCGTCCACGCCGCGCCCGGCCTCTGCCTCCAGGGCCGCCAGCACGCTCCTGGCGTTGTTCAGTCGCCGGGTGATGGCGGCAACGGCGGCCTCGTCCCCGGCGTATTCGTCCAGCTTCTCCTGGAAGCGGGCCTCCAGGGGGATCAGGCTCCCGCCGCGCACGTGCTTGTCCGCCAGGTAGACCACCTCCCGCTCGCCCAGCAGCTCGCCCTCGGGCAAGGACACGTCGCGGTGCGCCGCCACGATGGCCGCGGTATCGTTGAAGCCGTAGCCGCGCAGCAGGACGCCCCCCTCGCGCTCGTGGTCGGGCTTGCCCTTGGCCACGTCGTGCAGCAGGGCCGCTGTGCGGACGAGCTCCGGGTCCAGGGTGCGCCCGGCGGTGTTGAGGGCCTTGGTGAAGCACAGGGCCACCTTGGCCACGGCCTCCCCGTGGACCCTGCCGCGCTCGCCCATGCCCAGGATGTCCAACAGGGCGTTGGCCTCCTCCAGGGTGGCGATGCCCGAGCGCCGCAGCCTGATCTGGGCGGCCCGGTAGTCCTCCCCGGTGTCCATGTCGCTTAAGATGTTGATGTCGGGCACGGGCACGTCCACCCCGGGGAGCCCCTCGAGGATGGCGCGCAGGCCGCCGCCCTTGCGCCAGTTCAGAATGCGCTGGGCGTGGCCCATGGAGATCAGCGGAGGGTGCCCGCGCCTGCCGTTGACGGCCGGATGGAGCACGCCGGGGCCATCGGGACGCCAGCGGGAGAGCAGCGTCTTCACCGTGGAGACGCGCACCAGGGGGATGTCCACCGGGAGCAGGAAGAAGGCCTCGGTATCGTCAGGAAGGGCCGCCACCCCAGCCTGCACGGAGCTGAACATGCCCTGCTCCGGGTTGGGGTTGCGCACGCCCTCGATGCCGAAGCGCGTGGCCTCGGCCAGCACTTCGTCCGCGCGGTGCCCGGCCACAACCATGATGCGCTCCACCCCGGCATGGAAGAACAGGCCCGCGCAACGGCGCAGCACGCTGACCCCGCCCAGGGGCAGCAGCGGCTTGAATCCGTCCATGCGCGTGGAGAACCCGGCGGCCAGGATGAGTGCGGCCACCCGGCCCGGCCTGCCCCCGCCCGCCTGCGCGGGTTCAGTCGCTCTTGTATGGTCCATGCCCGCTTCCTCCTCGCGAATGGCGGAATCATGCTCAAGATGCCACCTTGCCGCAAGAAGAGCGGATATTCCAGTACGAATCCAGTGAGATGGGAACAAAAAACGATAAACCCGCATGCCCGCCCCGGTTGGGGCACCAGGGAGAGCGCATGCGGCAGCCCCGGCCATCGCCCGCGGGAGCGCGCTGTGCGCCGCGCTCCGGGCGGGAGGCTCGCCTGGAACGCGGCGCGGCGCGCACCGCTGCCGAACCCACGGCTGCTGCCCGTGGAAATGACGATCGGAGACGGCACTCCGTCGCCAGAGCGGCTGCCCCCTTCATCCTGAAGGGGGCGACGAGCCGTGCGCGGGGCGCTGGCCGCCCTGATTATTCAGGTACTTTCCGCCCGGTTCTGGCCCGGCCATGGCCCCCCCCGGCCCTATCCTGGCGGACGCGGCCGGTTGGGCCGGGCCTGCCGGACTTCCGCCGAGGAGCTATCAGCCCGGTCTTCAGCCCGAGAACGCCAAGCCGCCCCTAACGGGATTCGCACATGGCCTCGACCAGGGCCGTGCGCATGTCCTTGTCCTGCGGGACGCCGTTGAACTCCAGGGCGTTCATGTTCCAGCTGCGGTTGTGGGAATTGATGGTGAACTGCAGCAGGGCGTTCACCGTCTTGCCGGCGTAGTCCATCTTGCCGCGCACGTTGACCACCACTTCGCCGTCCGCGGTCTCGCCGGATTCCCAGCGGGGGTTTTGCAGGAAATTGTCCACGATGTGGCCCATGTAGTACTTCTTGCACTTGTTGAAGCTCTGCTGCCGCAACCAGTTGACCACATCGGAGTAGGCGAAGCAGGCCGAGGACGAAAACACGATGCAGAGGGTGAGGAACAAGGACCTGATGAACATGCAGCCGTCTCCTTCCGGGCCTCGCCCGCCCGCGGGCCCGAAACGTTACAGATTTGGGGCGCGCCCCCGTCCAACCTACAGGTTGAATTCCTTGGCGATGCTCATGATGGCCTTTTCCAGCTTCATGTGCAGGGCCTTGGGTTCCTCCCCGGTGTTGTCCCCGAAGATGGTGCCCACGAAGGCCTGCGGGCACTTGCCCGTGCTCACGGTGAGCACGATGGAGTATGTGACCAGGGGATTGTCCCCTTTGCTGCTGGCGTTGACGCTGACCCCCACCCGGGGCACCCGCTTCTTGTCCAGCACGTAGAAATCGGTGGAGCGGATGTAGCGCTCTATGAGCTGGCCGAAATCCCCGGCGGCCGTTCCGGAGCTGTCGATATCGAGCTCGATGGGGATCTTCGAGGCCGCCTTCGCCGGGGCCTGGAAGCCGGCGGCGAGGCAGCAGGCCAGCAGCAGGAGCGCCGCCACGCGGCCCGTTGCTTTCAAGACTGAACTGGATCGCATGGAACCTCCGGATGTTGCGGTTTCGAACAGACCCGCCGGTTTTCGGACGCAGAGGAGTGCAAGCCCCCGCCGCTCCGGAAACGCCCGGGCTCGGGGGGCTATACCGCCAATCGTGGGGCGCGTATGTGGGGGGATTCACTGAACCGCGTAGGGGTATTCCCCGGCACGGCGATGCGGAACGCCGGTCGGGCCGGCGCGATTCAACTGGTGGGGAGTGTCATTTCGTCCGTTGGATGGCGTGCTTCTTCAAGGCCTTCATGCCGCCCAGCCCGAGCTTATCCATGATGCGCGCGCAATAGGACTCCACGGTGCGGGCGCTGATGGAGAGCGCGGCCGCGATGTCGGGGGTGGATTCGCCCCTGCCGAGCAGTTCGAGGATCTGGCCCTCGCGCTCCGAGAGTCCGTCCAGACTCTGGGCCACACTTTGGGACCCGCCCTGGGCCGCGCCACGGACGTCCCCGCCGGGGGCCACCCGCTCCACCAGGCTCCTGCCCGCGCGGGGGCTCACGTAGCGCCGCCCGGCCGCCACTTCGGCCAGGGCGTCCAGCAGCACGCCCGACACCTCGCGCTTGGTGACGTAGCCGCCCGCCCCGGCCGCGAAGGCCCGCTCGATGGTCTCCGCGTCCTCGTGCATGGAGTAGATCAGTGCCGGGATGCCGCGCCGCCGCAGGTCCTCCAGCAGTGCCAGCCCGCTCTCCTCGCCCAGGGAGAGGTCCACCAGCGCCACCTGCGCCCCTGACTCCCCGATGCGCTCCAGATACTCGGCGCGTCCGCCGGCTTCGCCGCAGACAGCGTGCCGCGCCTGCCCCAGCAGCAGGGCCAGGCCCTGGCGCACCGCGGGGTGGTCGTCCACCAGGAAGACCCGCATGGCCGCTTTCATCTCCACGTCTGCGCTCCCTCTTGAACGTGCTCCGGGGTGCTCATTCCCCGGTCCCGGCTTCGGCCGCCCTGCACGGGGCCGTGCAGCGGACCAGGGTGCCCCCGCCGGGGGCGTCCTCGATGGTCAGTTCCGCCCCGATGATCCGGGCCCTGTGGGCCATGATGCCCATGCCCAGCCCGCCCTGGCCGCGTGCGGCCGCCTGCCTGCCGATGCCGTCGTCGCGCACGGCCAGGGTGACGCTGCCGCCCTTCCGGCAGGTGAAATCGACCTGAATGCGCCCGGGCCGGGCGTGCTTCACGGCGTTGGCCATGGCCTCCTGCCCGATGCGGTAGAGCTGGGTGACCAGCCCCTCGCGGCATCCCCCCTCGCAGCCGCGTTGCTGGCTGAACTCGATGGCGATGCCGCTGGAGTCGGCCGCGCGGCGCACCAGCTCCTCCAGGGAGGGGCCGGAGCACCCTGGGCCGTGCTCCACGGGCCACAGCCCGCTGGAGAGATCGTAGGCCTGGTTCACGGATTCTTCAAGCAGTCCGGCCAACTGCCTGAGCTCCGGGATGGCGGCGTCGCCCTCCGGGGTCTTGCGCGTGAGCACCTCGCAGCGCAGCCTGGCCCCGGTGAGCTGCTGGCAGAGTCCGTCGTGCAGGTCGTGGCTGAGGCGCCTGCGCTCCTCCTCGCTGATGTCCACGATGCGCCGCTCCAGGCGGGTGCGCTCGGCCATCTCCCGCTCCACGGCGGCGTTCTTGCGCTCAAGCTCCACCGAGAGTTTCTCCACCGAGGCGAAAGCCCGCGAAAACCGCAGCGACAAGGCGAAGGCCTGGAACAGGATGAACACGAACATCCCCACCGGGATCAGGTAGACGCTGCGGATGAGCCCCATGTCCGTGAGCATGTCGTTGATGCCCACCGCACCGAGCACCACAAAGCCCCCCAGAATGAACGCCGCGCCCTCCCGCTCCCTGCGCCAGGCCGCGAACAGCCTGCCGAGGCAATAGAGGATCAGCCCTATGGACACGTAGTAGTACGCCGGCAGCACGGCGCTTGCGGCCATCATGGGCAGCGCGGCGGTGGCCAGGGCGAACACGGCCGCCAGGGCGATGCTGGCCAGTTGCGGCAGGCGCGGGAACTCCCGAGGGTACAGGGTGCGGAAGAAGGTGAAGCCGATGGGCACGGAGACGATGAAGCCGATCACGGAGATTCTGTCCATCAAGGTGGCGGAAACGCCCGGCAGGAACAGGCGGGCCACCCAGCCGCTGGAGTCAGACTGGGCGTAGTTGACCATCCAGGCCAGGCAGTAGCAGCCGAAGTACAGGGGCGAGCGGTTGGAGCGGCGGAACCAGAACAGCGCCAGATGGTAGACGCCCATCACCAGCAGGCTGCCCACGAAGAACAGGGCCACGCACCACTGCCTGGTCTGAGCCGCCTCCATGGCCGCGCGCTGCCCGACCCTGACGGGGGCCAGCACCCCGGCCTCGCGGTAGCTGTGGTTGGAGACCTGCAGCACAAGCTCCAACGGCCCGCCCTCCGCCGGAAGGGGGGCCAGGAGCACGGAGGGGGTGGCCACTTCCGCCTCCGCACTGCGGCCCACCACGCCGCTTTGCGCGCACAGGCGGCCGTTGACCCACAGGGAGAACGCCGAATTGACCGAGGCCAGGCGCACGGCCAACTCACGCCCCGCCGCGCCGGATTGGACGACCAGGCGCAGGGTGGCGCAGCCCGCCGACGGCAGGGGCTTGCCGTCCAGCTCGAACGAGTGCCAGGCCGAGGGCAGCTCCAGGTAGCCCGTGAGGGCGGGCGCGGCCGCGCCTGCGGGGCGCTCGCGGAAATCGCCCGGCGTGAGCAGCTGGTTCCAGTAGAGCTCCCACTCGCCGTCCAGGCGGAGCGGTTCACCGTCGACCAGCCCCCGGCCCGAGAGATCCAGCACGCCCTGGCTGGCTCTGGGCGGGGCCTCCCCCCCCACGCAGCCGCAGCACAGCAGGGCGCACAGCAGGGCGCAGGCGAGGGTCGCCCGGGGCGACGAAGCGCGGGGGCGCGTGCTCATGACCGGAAGAGCCTCATTCCCGGGCTGTTACGGGAGTTGACCGCCCAGGGCAAGACGCGGCGCCAAGGCTTTCCCGGCCTCCTGGCCGGGGTGGGCCGCCGGCCCGCTTGCCCCGAACGAAAAAGCCCCCGAGGCGGGGGCTTTTCAAACGGCTGGCCGTGCCTGGTTCAACCAGCGGGCGGGAAGTTCAGGATGAACTCCTTGATCTCGTCGCGCACGCGGCGGTAGTGGCCCATGACCTCCTCCTCGGAGGAGGCCCCGGCGGCCAGGGAGGGCGGGTCGTCGAACTGGGCGTGCATGATCCTGCCCGCACCGGGCAGGATGGGGCAGTTCTCCTTGGCGTGGTCGCACAGGGTGACCACGAAATCGAACTCCTTCACGGGCAGCTCCTCCACGGTCTTGGAGGCCTGGCCGGAGATGTCCACCCCGGCCTCGGCCATGGCCGCGACGGCCCTGGGGTTCATTCCATGCTTCATGATCCCGGCGGACCAGGGCTCGATCTCTTCGCCGCGCAAGGCCCGCGCGAAACCTTCCGCCATCTGGCTCCGGCAGGAATTGCCGGTGCACAGGAACAGCACCTTCATCTTCTGGCTCATAGGTATTTCCCCCATTTGTTGGAAAGATGACCTGACACCTATACCGCTTCTAGCATCGCGGCGGCAGGGCGCAAGCAAAAGTCTCGATCCCGAGGGGAAGGAAGCTGAAACGGGCGGAAGCGGCTTGCGGGGTTCAGTTCTCCATGCGGGAGAGCTCCTCCAGGATGGCGGAGGGGTCCAGGAGGGTGATGCTGCGGCGCGTGACCTTGATGAGCCCGCGCTCCTCGAAAGAGGCGAGGGTTTCGCTGACGGTCTGCTGGCAGGAGCCGGTCATGGAGGCCATCTGCCCCTGGGTGAGCTTGGCTGGCACATCGACGGGGCCGCCCTTGGCCTGGGCGATCTCGTCGTGGGAGAGGCAGACCAGCAGCTTGAGCAGGCGGGTGGCCACGCCGCAGGTCATCAGGTTTTCCAGCTGCCCCGTGAGGTAGCGGATACGCCGCCCCAGCACCTCGATGGCGCGCCGGGCCAGCAACGGGTGCTCGAGCATCAGGTCCAGGAACTCCTTGCGGCCGATCTCAAGAATCACGCCGTCGGAGATGGCCTGGGCCGAGCACTTGCGCGTCTCCCCGCCCACGATCTCGGCCAGGCCGAACATCTCGCCCGGGGAACGGATGAAGAAGGTGGGCTCCTTGCCGTGCAGGGAGATGCGGAAGATCTTCACCGAGCCCTGGTCCAGGTAGTAGCAGCGGGTGCAGCGGTCGTTCTCGAAGAAGATGATGTCGTTCTTCTTCACGCGCCGCGTGGCGGCCAAGGCCCTGAAGGCCTCGAACTCGCGCTCCAGGCCGTCGAAGAAGCCGCCTTTTATCAGGTGCCAGTCCATATGGGGAGTGTCGGGGGGCATACGCCAAGCATAGTCCCGCCGCTGCGGAGGTCAAGGGGCCGCCCGCAGGCGGCCCCTTCCGTTCTCAGTCCTCGATGTCCAGGCGGTTGCGGTACTTGTAGGTCACGGTCTGGCCGTGGATGTCCGTGCACTTCCAGGTGATGCTGTTCTTGCCCATGATGGGTTTCAGCGTGGCCTTGTGGTAGCCCAGCTGGTAGGGGATGCGCGTTTCGATGGCGTTTCGCGGGCACATCTTCACGCAGGACATGCAGTCCCAGCAGTCGCGGCTGGCGTGGCAATGGGATTTGCCGTCCGCCCCGACGTACATCAGGTCGCCCGGGCAGGCCTCCTCGCAGAAAGATTCCTCGCGGCCTTCGCAGCCGTTGCACTTCTTGGGATCGACAATAGGCGGCATGGCGTCCTCCTTGATAGTTTCTAGATGGGGCTCCGCCCCATGCCCCGCTGGGGGGAGTGCCTCCCCCTAGACCCCGGCGGTTGGTTGGGCTCGCGGTTCTCCCGCTGAACCGCCGGGTGGCATTGCCCCCTGTTGCGGGGTCCAGGGGGATCATCCCCCTGGCGGGGGTGCGGGGGCTGGCCCCCGCTCTCCTCTTCCTACGGCTTGTAGCGGTCGCCGGGCACCAGCTGCTCGTAGGGCCGGGTGAAGGTCTCTATCTCGCCCGTGGCCATGTTCCTGCGGCTCTCCACGTGGCAATCGTAGGCGGGGTCCACCTCCGGGTAGTCGGCGCGGGTCTGCCAGCCCTGCCAGCGGGTCTCCTTGCGGAACTTCAGGTGGTGGCAGAGCACCTCGGCCACGTCGATACGGTCGATGACCTCGTGCACGCTCATAAGGTCGTGCAGGTCCGTGGCCGCCAGGTATTTCGTCTGCTCTCGAAGCATGACCAGGTGCTTGAGCGCATAGTCCAGCCGCTCCTCATTGGTGCGGTAGAACTGGCTGGTGCCGCCCGCGTACTCGTCCATGAGCCGCTGCAACCGCTCCTCCATCTCCAGGGCGCGCAGGCCGTCGAAGCCTTCGCCGTGCAGCAGCGGCCCGAACACGCGGGCCTTCTCGGCCTCGATCTGCGCGGAGTCGGGCTCGGGCAGCTCGAGCCCCTTGATGTAGGCCGCCGCACCGCGCAGGGCCAGCTTGCCCTCGGCCGCGCAGCCGCCCACGAACTTGTTGGGGTTGCCCCCGGCGGTCTCGCCCGCGGCGAACAGGCCGGGGATGGTGGTCATGCGCTCCATGTCCACCCAGAAGCCGGACTGGGTGTGCCCGCCCACGATGTAGGGGTCGGAGCCGTAGATCTCGATGGGCTCCTTCACGGGGTCCTGGCCGCGGCTGGCCAGGAAGAGCACGAAGCTGGGGCGCTCGTTGAGGTAGTCGGTCATCATCTGCTGGGCCAACTCGGGGGCCATGCCGCGCGTGTCGCAGTAGGTGGGGCCGCGCCCGGCCAGCCACTCCTCCATGGGGGCGTTGGCGCGGATGTAGCGCGGGGCCTTGTCCGCGCCCAGGTGGGCGTAGCGCTGCTTCATGATGCGCTCGCCCTTGGCGTTGATGATGGGGGCCTTGTAGCCCACGGAGATGGTGTCCACGGGGCCGCAGAAGTCCTTGGTGCGCGTGGCGACCCAGCGCTGCTCCATGGAGGTCATCTCCGCGCCCTGGCGGATGCCCACGGCGTAGCCGGTGCCCACGCAGTAGGGGCACATCCAGATCTGGTGGTGGCTGTCCGTGGCGTCGGCGGTGTAGCTCTTGTAGAGCCCGGCGGCGCCGCCCGTGGCGTTGATGGTGGCCTTGGCGTTGAACACGTAGAACTTGCCGTCGCGCACGCCGAAGCCCAGCGCGCCAACGCAGCGCCCGCCGTCCATGAGCAGCTGGGTGCAGGCCACGCGGTTGTAGATCTCGGCTCCGGCCTCGATGGCCTTCTCGGCCATGATGGGCTTGAGCTGCTCGCCGTGGATGGAGATGTCCCAGCCGCCCCGGTAGCGGATCTTGCCTTCGGCGTCGCGCAGGATGGGCAGGCCCCAGCGCTCCAGGTCGTCAACGGACTCGTTGAGCTCGCGGGCGTTGGAGAGGGCCAGGTCCTCCCGGATGGGGCCGCCCCCGACCTGGGAGCGGCACCAGCGCACCAGGTCCTCCGGGGTCTTGCCTTCGGGGATGTAGGTGTTGATGGCGTCCATGCCCGCCGAGCACGCGCCGGAGCGCATGATTTGGGCCTTCTCCATGATGACAACCTTGAGCGAGGGGTCGATCTTGGCGGCCTCCACGGCGGAGAAACACCCGGCGTTGCCGCCGCCGATGATGAGGATGTCGCAGTCCACCCGGACGGTTTCGACGGCGTCCAGGTTGGTGGGATTTTGTACCATGCGTGGCATGTGTGGGTCCTCCTAGTAGGGCCAGGGGGCGTTGGGGTTCCAGACGGGCAGCCCGAACAGGGCGTACCAGGGGGCCATGACGCAGATGCCGAAGGCGATGGCCAGCAGGATGCACACCCAGCCCGCCTTGGCGTAGTCCGCCGTGGAGAAGGTGCCGGTGCCGTAGGCGATGACGGCGGCCGTGATCTGCGTGGGCAGCAGGTAGGCGAAGGTGTCCACGTTGCAGATGAGCAGCGTGAAGGCCACAGGGTGGAGCCCCACCTTGGGGGCCATGGCGAAGACGATGGGGGCGAGCATGGCCACGGCGGCCACGTTGGAGAGCATGCCGATGCGCAGCACCTGCGTGCCGAGCATCATAACCAGGAGCGTCTGCCACCAGCCCATGCCCTCCACCATCACGTGGATGTGCCCGGCCATCCATCCGGCCAGGCCGGATTTGCTCATGGCGTCGGTCATGGTGATGGCGCCGCCGAGGAGCAGGAAAGTGCCCCAGATGGTGCGGTCCTGCACGGCCTTCCATTTGAAGGGGAACAGGCCCGGGATGAACAGGATCATGATGCCCACCAGCCCGATCACGCCCAACTGGTAGCCGTGCAGCACCACGGGGCTGCCCTTGCCGGTCATGAACAGCACGCCCACCAGGCCGAACACCGCGAGCATGGCCCATTCGGAGCGGGTCATGGGGCCGAGTTCCTTGTGCTGGCGGTGGATTTCCTCATGGCCGCCAGCGATGACCACGCCGCCCGTCTTGAAGTGGAAGCGCACCCACCACTGGGTCAGGGCGAACATGCCGATGTAGGGCAGGTGCAGGAGCATCCAGTTGAAGTAGCCCAGGTTGCGGAAGCCGCTCTTCTCGAAGAGGCCGGTCATGATGAGGTTGGGCATGTGACCGGTGAGGATGAAGATGCCCGAGATCATGCTGGCGTAGACCATGGACTGGATCACGATGGCCTTCTTGGCCTCGCGCTCGCGGGGGGTGTCGCCCAGGATGTTGGTGATGCCCTGGACCACGGGCATCACCGTGGCGGCGCGCGCGTTGGCCGCCGGGATCAGGAAGGCCAGCACGATGTTCACCCAGAACATGCCCCAGATGATGCGGCCAACGTTGGAGGCCTTGATCTTGTCCAGGATGGCCAGGGCGATGCGTTTGTCCATCCTCAAGAGCTGGATGATGGCCCCGGCGAAGAAGGCGAACAGGCACAGCCAGACCTCATGGGTGGTGAAGCCCGAGAACACCTGTCCCATTGGCGGGTTGCCGTTGTTCCAGGGCAGGGCCTTGGTGAGCACCAGCAGCGTTGGGATCGAGATGCCGGTGATGCCGACCGGCATGGCCTCCGTGACCCACATGATGGAAGCCCAGACCAGGATGGCCAGAACGGACATCCCCTCGGGCTTGAGACCCTCGGGCAGCGGCAGCGCGTTTTGGATGAGGAAGAACAGGACCCAGGCGGCGGCGTACCCGCCCCAGGTGGTCAGGGGGCTTTGCCCGCACTGGCTGAGGTTCTCGGATATGTAGGTCCCGAGCCCTCCCCTGCACGAATTGACGGTCTCTACGGACCCGTTGGCCATGCGTCACCTCCTGTCGAACCGCGGATGCGGGTTTGTATGGTGGACGTCTAACCCGGGAAGGGAAAGGGGAGTATCGCGGCGGCGATAAAGCGGGAAAATCTTCTCTGATTGGTGCCGTAGCGCAAGAAAGACAAAAAATAATGGGTAGCGATGGAATCAAATGGCTTGTCGAACCTGCGGCGGCGGGTGCCAACTTTTGTTGGCTCGAACTAAGGCCCCCGCAGGTCGGAAAAGGCGACGCCCTGCCGCATTGCCACCCGGCATGAGCGTTCCGGCCGCCTGCGGCCTTCACCGCGCCAGCGCCTTCATTTTGCCGCTCCAACGCAGAAAGGCCCGTCTTTCGACGGGCCTTTCTGTTTGGGAAAAGGATCCTGGCAGCGACCTACTTTCCCACCAGCGGTCCTGGCAGTATCATCGGCGAAGGAGGGCTTAACTTCCGAGTTCG
>NZ_JAKZKX010000039.1 GCF_022808715.1 Fundidesulfovibrio agrisoli | reverse complement strand
GTATTTTGCCCCTCATGGGCTCCGGCTCGGTGGCTTTCGAATCCGGCGAAGTGGCCTGGCTGACCTCCCCAGGGCAGGAAGTGGCCGTCACCGTGGGCGAGCGCGGCGCCATCGTGCAGTTTTTGACCCTGCGCCCCGGAGACTACCCCTCCACAGGCATGCACCTGGAGGTCCGCAGGCATCAGGCGGCCGCGCAGGGCGCTTTCCTCGGGCAGCCCCAGGCTCCCCAAGCTCCGATGTTCGGACAGCAGCCTCAGGCGGCTCTCTTCGGCCAGCCGCAGGCCCCCCAAGCTCCGATGTTCGGACAGCAGGCTCAGGCGGCTCCTTTCGGCCAGCCTCAGGCCCCCCAAGCTCCGATGTTCGGACAGCAGCCCCAGGCTCCCTTCGGCCAGCCCCAGGCTCCCCATGCTCCCCAGGCTCCGATATTTGGACAGCAGCCCCAGGCGGCCCCCTTCGGTCAGCCTCAGACCGCTCCTTTCGCCCAGCCCCAGGCCCCTCAGGCCCCCCAAGCTCCGATGTACGGACAGCAGCCCCAGGCCGCGCCCGGCGTCAAGCTGCACGTGGCCTGCCACATCCAGAACATCGGCGACCAGGTGGCCGAGGACGGCCAGCCCGCGGGCCTGCCCGGCTCCAAGCTGCGCCTCGAGGCCGTGGCCATGCTGGCCGAAGGCCTGGATTCCGACGCCCTGGAATACGCCGCCATCTCCCACGATGGGCGTCTGACCCCCTGGGCGTCGGCTCCCCAGTTCTGCGGCACGCGGGGCATGGGCATGCCCCTGCTCGGCTTTGTGGCCCGGCTCAAGGGCCAGACCGAGGCCAAGTACGACATCTGTTATTCCGGCACCTTCATCCAGGCCGGGCAGATGGCGGAAGTGCGCAACGGGGAGTTCCTCCAGTCCGTCCAGCCGGGCGACATACTCGAATCCCTGCGCGTGCGTATCGTTCCCAAGGGCGCGTTCTAGGCCACGCTCGGCTTTTTTCGCCCCCGCGCCCTTGGCGCGGGGGCGGCTCCGCCCGGGACGCAAGGGCCTTCATCCCGTGCGTGAGAGCGCGCTCCGTATCCCAAGGCCGCCACTCAAGCTCACGGGTTCCCGCTGATGCAGCGCAACGGCCTGACCGTCCTCTTCATCCACTACGATTTCCCCAGCCAGTTCCGAGGGCTGGTGGCCCATTACCTGGCCCGCCCCGGCGTGCGGGTGGCCGCCATCCAGCAGGCCTGCGCCTCCGCCCCCTTTGAAGGAGTGCACTACGCCACCTACCAGGTGGCGGGGCAGCCCCCGGCGGGCACCCACCCCTACGCCCGCAGCGTTGAGGCCCAGGTGCGGCGGGGGGCCGCCGTGCTGGAGGCCGCCGCGCGCCTGCGCGCCCAGGAAGTCGTGCCGGACCTGATCTACGCGCACCCCGGCTGGGGCGAAGCCCTGTTCCTGGAGCAGGCCTTCCCCGAAGCAAAGCGCATCGTCTATTGCGAATTCTACTACCGGATGAGCGGGGCCGACGTCGGATTCGATCCCGAGTTCCCGGCCCCGCCCGAGCTCGGCGCGGTGCTGGCCATGCAGAACACGGCCGTGCTGCACGCGCTCAACACCTGCCATGGGGCGGTGAGCCCGACCCTCTGGCAGAAGCAGGGCCACCCCGCGCATTGGCACCCCCTCATCGAGGTGATCCACGAGGGCATCGACACGGACCTCGTGCGCCCAGACCCCTCGGCCGCGCTGCACCTGGGGCCGGGCCTGCCCGTGCTGCGCGCCGGGGAGGAGATCGTCACCTACATCTCGCGCGATCTGGAGCCATACCGGGGCTTCCACACCTTCATGCGCGCCCTGCCGGAGCTGCTGGCCCGCAGACCAGGCTGCCGCGTGTTCGTGGTGGGCAAGGACGGCCCCGGTTACGGCCCCAACCCGCCCGAGGGGCTCACCTGGCGGCAGAAGCACCTGGCCGAGAACCGCATCGACTCGAGCCGGGTGCACTTCCTGGGCACGGTGCCCTACAACGTCTACCTCAAGCTGCTGCAGGTGTCGGCCTGCCACATCTATCTGAGCTATCCGTTCGTGCTGTCCTGGTCCTGCATCGAGGGCATGGCCGCCGGGTGCCTGATGGTGGGCTCCGCCACCGCGCCGGTGATGGAGGCCATCGAGCACGGGGTCAACGGGCTGTTGACGGACTTCTTCGATCCCTCGGCCCTGGCCTCCACGGTGGCCGCCGTGCTGGAGGCCCCGGCGCGCCACGCGCACCTGCGCGCGGCGGCCAGGCAAACCGCCGTCGCCCGCTACGACCACAGCCGCGTCTGCCTGCCCGCGCATCTGCGTATGGCGCAGCGGGTGCTGGAGAGCCCATGAAATCAACGTATTCCCGCCCCGACGCCGAGGCCGAGGCTCAGATCCGCGCCGCCCGGGAGGACCTGCGCACGGCCGAAAACCTGCTGGCCTCGGGTCAGGCCGCGCAAGCCCTGCCCCTGGCCCGGCGCTGCCTGGGCCTGGACGAGACCCACGCCCCGGCCCTGGCCCTGGCCTGCCGGATCCATGCGGCCCTGGGCGACATGGAACAGGCCCTGGACTGCTCCGGACGTGTGGCGCGCATGGCCCCGGACCTGACCGCCGCGCTGATGCTCCACGCCTCCTGCCTGCACGCGGCCCGCGACCACGCCGCCTGCCGCGACCAATGCCTCAAGGTGCTGGCGCGGGAGCCGGACAACCGCGAGGCCCTGCGCTTCCTGCTCTCCTGCGGGTTGTCGCTGGGGACGGCCGTATCGCTTACGGGGGAGGCCGTGCGCCTGGCCTCGCTCTCCGATTCCGTGGAGGACTGGGCCCTGGCCCTGCGCACCCTGGCCGAGGCCTCGGGCGGGCGGGCGTTCGGGCTGGCCGTGCTGCAAGGCGGGCACCTCTGCGGCGCGGCCTTGGACCCTCGGCGGCCCCAGGACCAGCTGGGCGTGGCCTTCAGCGTGGGCGGCACCCCGGCTGGGGTGATGCCGGCGGGCCTGACCCATCCGGCCTTCGCCCTGGCCTCCCTCCCGGACGGGCACGCCTTCCGCATGCCCCTGCCGGCGGCCTGGGCTGGCGCGGAGGTGACGGCGACCCTGGCCGACTCCGGCCTGGCCTGCCACGGCTCGCCGCTCAAGCCCGCAGGGGCGGGCGCGGCCCAGGGCAGGGCGGCTGTGGAGGCCGTGAGCCGCATCGTGGGCCATCTGTGGCATCCGACGGAGCCGGGCAGTCGGCGCACGGTGCGCCTGGCGGACGACGCCGGGCAGGTGCGCGAGGTGCTGGCGGACCGGTTCCGGCCCGAACTCCTGGAGCGTGGCTTGCACGACGGCGCGCACGGCTTCGAGGTGGTGTGGGAGGTCGCCGCGCAGGGCGGCTGCTGCGCCCGCGTCTCGGTCAGCGATGCGGCCACGGGCGCGCCGTTGCCGGGTTCGCCGGTCACCGTCTGCGATCCCGGGCGCACCATAGCGGCCCTTGCGGCATACAACGGCTGGCTGCGCCAGGCCGGGCTGAGCCCGGACGCGCCGCCGCCCCTGCCTCCCCAGTGCAGAGGCGAATTCCTGCGCGCCGTGCGGGAGCGCGGGGCTCTCTGGCTTGCGGAGCTGGAAACCCAGACCGCCGAGGCCCTGCGGAAAGCCGCCGAGGCGCAGGAGGACGGCCATGCCCCCCGTGGTTGACGTTCTGGTGCCCGTGTACCGCGGGCTGGCGGAGACCAGGGCCTGTCTGGAGTCGCTGCTGGCGGCTCCGAACCAGGCCGCCATGGAGATCGCGGTGCTGGACGACGCCTCGCCTGAGCCGGAACTCGCCGCCTACGTGCGCGGGTTGGCCGGGCGCGGCCTGGTCACGCTGCTGGCCAACCCCGCGAACCTGGGGTTTCCGGCCACGATGAACCGGGGCTTCGCCCTGCACCCGGACCGCGACGTGGTGGTGCTCAACAGCGACACTGTGGTCTTTCCCGGCTGGCTGGACAGGCTGGCCCGCGCGGCGCACTCCGCGCCGGACATCGGCAGCGCGACGCCGTTCTCCAACAACGCCACCATCTGCTCCTATCCCCGCGTCAACCAGGACAACGAGGCCCTGCAGGACGTCTCCCCGGCGGAACTGGACGCCCTGTTCGCCGCGCGCAACGCCGGGGCCGTGCGCGACCTGCCCACGGCCGTGGGCTTCTGCATGTACGTGCGCCGCGACTGCCTGGCGGACGCCGGATACTTCGACGAGCACACCTTCGGCACCGGCTACGCCGAGGAGAACGACTTCTGCCTGCGCTCCGCCAGGCTGGGCTGGCGGCACGTGCTGGCCGGGGACGTGTTCGTGCGCCACAGCGGGCAGGCCTCCTTCGGCGCGGCGCGCAAACCAGCGCTGGAGCGCAATCTGGCCCTGCTGGAGCGGCGTTTCCCTCTCTATCTGCCCAGCGTGCTGGAGTGGAACCGGCAGGACCCCCTGCTGGATCTGCGCCGCAACGTGGACAGGGCGAGGCTGGAGCGCCTGCGCCCTCAGCCCACGGTGGTGCAGGTCTGCCACGGACTTTCGGGCGGCACGGCCCGCAGGCTGCGCGACGAGCGCGCCGAACTGGCCGCGGCCGGGTTCGCCACGGCCACGCTGCTGCCGGACACGGGGGAGGGCGGGCGCGGCCCGGACTGGGTGCGCCTGGAGGCCGGGCAAGCCCCGGACTGCCCCAACCTGCGCTACCGCCTGCCCCAGGAGCAGGACCTGCTGGCGGCGGACCTGGCGCGCCTTGGGGCCACGGAGGTGCGCCTGCACCACTTCATGGACGTGCCGCCCGCGCTGCTGGATCTGGCCGGGCGCATGGGCCTGCCGCAGGACACGGTGGTACACGACTTCGCCTGGTTCTGCCCCCGCATCAACTGCATCGACGACACCCGCCGCCACTGCGCCGAGCCCTCGCCCGAGGTCTGCCAGCGCTGTGTGGACGCCAACGGGGCGGATTTCCGGCCCGAGGGCGGGGTGGCGGGGCTGGTCGAGCGCTCCTCGAGAATTCTGCTCGGCTCCAGGCGCGTGGCGGCCCCCAGCGCGGACGCCGCCGGGCGCATGATGCGCCACTTCCCTGGCCTCTCCGTCATGGCCGTGCCCCACGGGGAGCCTCCATTCGCGCCGCCCCCCGCGCCCCCCGCCTGGGACGGCCGCTCCCGCCTGCGCCTGGCCGTGATCGGGGCCATCGGCCCGCACAAGGGTTACGAGGTGCTCAAGGCCTGCGCCCTGGACGCCGCCCGGCGCGACCTGCCGCTGGAATTCAGGGTGGTGGGCTTCAGCGCTGACGATGCCGCGCTCTACGCCACGGGGAGGGTGCACATCACCGGGGAATACGCCGAGGACGAGGCCCTGGAGCTCATCGCCAGCCAACGCTGCCACGCCGCCCTGTTCCTCTCGGTGTGGCCCGAAACCTGGTGCTACACCCTGACCCAGGCCTGGCGCGCGGGGCTGCGCGCCTTCGGGTTCGACCTGGGCGCCGTGGGCGAGCGCATCCGGGCCACGGGCTGGGGCTGGCCGGTTCCGCTCTCGCTGGATGGACAAGCGGTCAACGATCACGTACTTGCCGCGTTCTCGGGGCGCATCCAGTCTGGCCCGTCCCGCTGAATCCACCGACATCGCAGGACAATCCATGAGGGAACGCACCGACAACCGCAAGGAACGCATCCTGGGAGTTCTGGCCCGCAGGCAGAAAGACCTCACCGTGGTGCTCAACAACATTCACGATCCGCACAACGTCTCCGCCGTGCTGCGCAGCTGCGACGCCTTCGGCGTGGCCGAGGCGCACCTGCTCTACACGGACACGCCTTTCCCCACGCTTGGGCACAAGAGTTCGGCATCCGCGAAGAAGTGGGTGCCGCTGACGCGCCACAAGTCCGCCGCCGAGATGGTGAAGGGATTTCGCGCCAAGGGCATGCAGGTGCTCTCCACGGGGTTCGGGCCGCAGGCCAAGCCCCTCACCGAGTGGGACCTGAGCCTGCCCACCGCCGTCATCATGGGCAACGAACACGACGGCGTGGCCGAGGAGCTGGCGACCCTGGCCCCGGACCACATCTACATCCCCATGCAGGGCATGGTGCAGAGCCTCAACGTCTCCGTGGCCACGGCCGTGATCCTCTACGAGGCCTTTCGCCAGCGCATGACCAAGGGCATGTACGACGAGCCGGGCTTCACCCCGGAAGAGATCCAGGAGCGCTACGACCTCTGGATCACGAAGTAGCGGAGCCCGCCATCACCCTTGCCCGGCATCAGCCCTTGCCCTTGAGCGCGGCCTGCAGCTCGCGCGAGGCGTCCAGAAGCTGCCGCCAGGCCAGGTCGTGGTCGGCCAGGATCAAGGCGTCGAGCTGTTCGTCTGTGTACTTGGACTCCAGCTTGATCTTGTTGCCCTGGATGTGGGCGACCTGGGCGGGGGTTGAGGCCTGGCGCATGCTGGAGTTCTGCACGTGGTCGATGCGCAGCCGCCCGGTGTAGAGGCAGGGCTTGCCCGCCAGCCAGGTGCGGATGTCGCGGTCCAGGTCGTCGAACTGGGTGGGGGTGAAGCGCACGTCGAAGCCGCCCACCGCGTCCAGCAGGGACGTCTCCAGCAGGTGGCAGCACCCCGAGACGGACACGCAGGCCCGCTCGTAGCCGAACAGGCCGGAGTCGCGCATGCCGGTGCAGTTGCTGAACACGCGCAGGCGCTCGCCGGATTCCGGGGCGTCCTGCCCGGCCAGGCGGTGCAGCAGGTGGTAGTCCGCCGATTGGAGGCGGTGCGGGTGGCTGTGGTCGCGGATGGAGCAGCCCACGGTGGAGCACTCCGGGTGGCGCAGGGCCGCGTCCAGCAGCAGGGCCAGCCAGTCCTTGGGCAGGATCACGTCGTCGTCCAGGAAGGCGGCCCGCTCGCAGGCCCGCACCTGCGGCAGCGAGAGCAGCCAGTTGCGCGCGGCGGGCGCGCCCACGTTCACCGGCAGTGTGACCACGCTCAGGCGGTGCGCGCCGTAGCGGTCCCTGGCGGCGGCCAGCGCGTCCGGGGTGGCGTCTGTGGAGCCGTTGTCCAGCACGAACACGGGGTTGTCCCCGATGTCGGAGTCGAAGAGGCTCTCGATGGTCTGGGCGATGAGCGCGGCCTTGTTCCAACTGTAGGCCAGGATGGCCGTGCGCGTGGGCGGCAGGGCCTTGGGCCGCTTGGGGGCGCGCAGCGCGCAGGCCAGCTGCATGGTCAGGTTGGCGTGCCAGGGCATGGCGCGCCACAAGGGGAGCCATTGCCGCACCGCCGCGCCGGGGTTGCCGTTTTCGGCGGCCAGCAGGCCGGCCATGAATTTTCGCCAGGGGCCGAAGGCTGGGCCGACACCGTCGAATGCCGGGGGCAGCCCGTGGGCGTGGTCCAGCTCCGCCGTCAGCCTTGCGCTCAGGTGCGCGTCCAGCCCGGCCTGGTCCAGAATGTGTTTTGCCTTATCGCGGTCGGGCAGGGCCACCAGCTCGTCCCAGGCTTCGCCCAGCCAGGAGAGGGCCGCCTGCCCGCGCACGGCCTGCTCCAGGAAGGTGCCGGCCAGCTCCGGGTCCGCCGTGGCCTTGACCTCCTCCCAGAGGGGGGTGGGCGGCAGGGGACGCAGGCTTTTCTTGATGGCGAGCATTGCCTGGCGCACTTCGGGGGCCAGGAAGCCCCGCGCCCCGTCCAGGGGCAGGAGCATGGCCAGCACCGTGGCGGTGAGCGGCCGCTGCTGCCAGGCCCAGGAGAGCAGGCCCGCCGCGGCAGACATCAGCACTTGATTGCCGGGGGCCGAGCGCACTATTGCTTCCGCGAGGCCCCACTGCTGCCAGGAGCTTTCGGTGGAAAGCCCCCAGGTGGGCAGCGGCCCCCGCAGCAAGGCCAGTTGTGCGGGCTCGAAGGGCGGGAAACAACCCAGGTACGTTTCGGAGGTTTCTGTCATGGCATGCGCGCGTGATGATTGTTCCCCGCAGTCCCGGATGGACAGGGCCGTGCAGGCCCTCGTGGGAGGCGGGTGCGTCGTCTACCCCACGGAGACCTTCTACGCGCTGGGAGCCCTGGTGGGAAGCCCTTCCGCGCTGGCGCGGGTGAACACCATCAAGGGCAGGCCGCGCTCCAAGCCTTTGCCGGTGATCGTGGGCGGCATGGAGCAGCTCGGGCAGGTGATGTCCGCCGAGGCGGCCTCCTGGCCGGGATACGCGGTGGCCATGCTGCTCATGGAGCGCTTCTGGCCCGGCCCGCTCTCCGTCATCGTCCCGGCCGCCAAGGGGCTGCCCCCCCAGCTGCTGGACGGGCGCGGCAGCGTCTCCGTGCGCTTCACGCCCCACCCCCAGGCCCGGGAGCTCTGCCTGCGGGCGGGCTCTCCGCTGGCGGCGACCAGCGCCAACGTCAGCGGCGAGCCTTCCGTGAGCGATGTGGGCCGACTCTCCCCGGCGGTGTGCCTCGGGGCGGATTACGTGCTGGCGGGCGACCCGGCCCCGGCGGGCGGGCTGGCCTCCACGGTGGTGCGGCCGCTGGCCAACGGGGAAGCCTACGTCTACCGGGTGGGCGCGCTGCCCCTGGAGGAAATCGAGCGGGCCGGGGTCATCCTGCGTCGCGAGGAGTAGGGGGAGCGTAAAGGATTTTTTACCCCGGGGCGGCCCAATGGGCTGCCGGAGCTGGGGAAGTTCAAGTTTTTCTACGAACGGGAGGGAGGAGAGAAGCGGTTTCGCAACAATAAGTTGTTTGAAATAAGCATGTTATAAAAAATTTCGACAACGCGTCACTGTTGGCCCGCTCCTTGCTAAATTGAATGCATTCTTCCTCCTTTTAGAAACAATCTTTCTGAATCGGCTTTCAAGGATACCAGGCCCTTGAAAGCCGCTCTTCATTTGGAGCCCCGGCACCGGGCGGCCGCACCTCCTGAGCTTCTCTCCGGCACACTTCCTACGGTTTTGGACGCCGCTTCGCTTGGGCGCAGGCGGCCTGCCGCTGCTTGAGCCTTTTGCTTCCCGTCGCGCGGTGGTGAGGCCATTGCCCGGCGAGCCGCGCACACCGGTTCACGGAGGCGGAACATCCGGCCTCGTTCCCACTGTGGAAGCATACGGCATGACGCGCCCGGCCTCACGGGGGAGGTGGGTGGTCGGCCGTGCGCAACGTCCAAGCGGTGGTCGGATTCCGGGCTCGCGGGGAGGCGGCGCAAACCTCATCGCCGGGGCTGGGTTCAAGAAACTGCACTCCATGCCACGCATAACCCCAATCGGCGCAGGAGTGGGGGGGGACGCTCTGCCTCCGTGCCGATGCACGGTTCAAGTATCTGAACGCCCGGCCCTGCGCGGATTAGATTAATTGTTCGAACGTGCGTAGCGGCAGCTTCCTGAGCGCCTTCAAGACGTTGTACGCCCGGCCACCGGTCCGCTCGAATATGGCAACGCGGGGGCATACGCCCGTTCTCCCGAGCCGGGGTTGGTTCAAAAAAGCTGAATATCCAGTATTTACAGGTTGTTGTTTGCATTGTGGCCTGACATGAAGGCCAGCTTCCTGGGGGCTTTCATGGAAATGAACCTCCGGCCCTCGATCACCCGCGTGCCCCATTGCGGTTGCAGGGGCCCCCGGACGCTCCTGCCGGGCACGGTTCAAGAAGCTGAACGGGCGGTAGCCCCGGCGCCGCCCGCAGCCCCAGACAGCGGCCAGCATTGGGAATTTGATCCCGGCGAAATTCGGAGGGGCGGTCCAACCCTCATCCCGGCTGTAAGGCTTGGCCGTCGGCCGGGAAGGCGGGCTGTCCAATCCATGCTGGCTGGTAATCCAGCAGAAAGACCACGATATTTACTGGAGTTATGCTGTCAGCCGATCGCAACCCCCCTGCGAGAGTGGGGAATCGAGGTCTGAACGCTGTCGTGCTGTGTTGGCCGAGGGGTTCCGGCTCGCGGGTCGTTCAAGGAATTTAACCCGGATTGGGCTTCGGAGCGGTTCAAGCTGGTGGACGTTCAAGAAACTATACGATTAAGCACGGGGTTCGAAGGCCGATGCCTAAAAATATCATGAGCTATTTTAAATATTTGTTATTAATTTTTCGGTTTCGGCATGTTTTGGCCCGCCGCTTGCTAAAAGGTGGGTGTTCTTCCTCCTTTTGATAAAACCGGCTTTCAAGGAATACCAGGGCCTTGAAAGCCGGTTTTACAATTTCCAAGCCCTTCCAACGCTTCCAGCACCACTTCCGGGCTGATGCCCTCCAGGCAGGCCGGGCCGAGACGGCCGGGCCGCCCGCATTCGAGGCCCGCGCAGGTGGCCGTGCAGGGCGAGCAGGGCAGGCCCAGCGAAATCTCCCTCATCCCCACAGGCCCCCATTGCGCGAAAGCCGTGGGGCCGAAGAGCGACACACCGGGCAGGCCCATCATCCCGGCAAGGTGCATGGGGCCGGTGTCCCCGCCCACGACCGCACCGGCCGAGGCCAGGAGCGTCTCCAACTCCTCCAGATTTTGCGGCGCGGCCACCCTCGCGCGCCCCGCATCCATGCCGCGCTCCAGTTCGGCCGGACCCAGCACGAAGAGAGCCTCGCGCCCGCGATCCTCCAGCATCCGGGCCAGTTCAAGAAAATGTACCAGGGGACACTGCTTGGCCGGGTGCCCGGCCCCGGGGAAGAGCAGCACCGGGCCGTCCGGTTGCGCTGTCGCGCCGAAGAACCCCCGGAAGGCCTCCAGCCAGTCCCGGGCTGGCGGGACCCCGGCCCTGTCCAGAGCGGCCAACTGGGCTTGGCGTGCGTGCGTCCCGGGCGAGTCGATAGGGACGGCGGGCAGGAACGTGCAGTCCAGCCCGGGAGCGACCTCCGGGATTCTCTGCACCACGGGCCAGATGATCCGGCAGCCTTCAAGCTCCTCCGGCGTGGAGGCCGCCCCGTGGATACGCTCCAGGGCCCGGCGCGGGGCGGGGGGGCACGGTTCGAAACCCAGCGGCCTAAGCCAGCGCATGCGCTCGGACGACCCGGCCCAGTATAACCGCGAATCGGGGAAAGCCCTGCCGACGCTCAATACGGCTGGCCAGGAAAGTAGGAAGTCCCCCAATGCTCCGTGATGAATGAGAATCACCTTGTCAGGCACGGGGGGGGCGGGTATAGATTGCATCCAGGAGTCTCTTCGCATCCCCCGGACTGGCGTGTAAAGCCCCACACGCCGGAGGGGCCGCATCGACCCCCACGGGGCAGGGACGTTACGCCGCTGACCATGGAATCCGCCAGCCCCTCCACATGCCCGTGTTGCGGTCGGCCCATGCCGGCCTACCGCAACCCCACCCCCACTGTGGACATCGTCATCGCCTGTCCCGGCGGCGGGGTGGTGCTCATCGAACGCCGCAACGAGCCCCACGGCTGGGCTCTGCCCGGCGGCTTCGTGGACTACGGCGAGACCCTCGAGAACGCCGCCATCCGCGAAGCCAAGGAGGAAACCGGGCTGGACGTGGAGCTCACGGGCCTGCTGGGCGTCTATTCCGACCCGGAGCGCGACCCCAGGCAACACACCATGTCCGTGGTCTACACGGCCCGCGCGCATGACATCGCCGCGCTCGGCGCCGGGGACGACGCCGCCAGGGCCCAGATCTTCCCGCTGGAGCGTCTGCCCGCCCCCCTCTGTTTCGACCACGGGTGCATCCTGGAGGACTACGCGCGCGGCTTCGCCTGGCTCAACACCCGAAAGGGGCGCTGGAAATAACGGCTCGCTTCATGGTATCGTAACCACGCTGGTGTTAACTGGCCGTAGGTGTCTCGCAGCATCCGACGGGGAGCAGAATGCCATTTCATCATAAGGTCGTCTTCATCGCATCCGAGATTTACCCGTTCTCCAAGACCGGCGGGCTTGGCGACGTCCTTGGGGCGCTGCCGCTGACGCTTTCCCGCATGGGTGTGGATGTGGCCGTGATCACGCCGTTCTACGGCCGCCTGAGCACCGGCGAGTTCAAGCTGCGCCTGATCTCCTCGCGCTGCCCGGTGGGCTACCCCTGGGCGCCCATAACCGCCGAGATCTACATGGCCGACTACCACGGCCTGCCGGTCTATTTCATCCAGCGCGGCGAATACTTCGACCGCCGTTTCTACTACAACACCCACGACGGCGACTATTTCGACAACTGCGAGCGCTTCATCTTCTTCTGCCGGGCCTGCCTGGAATGGGCCAGGCGCATGGACATGGCCCCCCGGCTCATCCACGTGCACGACTGGCAGGCCGGCCTCGTGCCCGCGTTCATGCACTTCTGGCGGCAGATCGACCCCTTCTGGCGCGACACCAGGACCATGCTCACCATCCACAACCTGGCCTTCCAGGGCCGCTTCGCCTCGCGCCTCTTCAAGGAGTCGGGGCTGCCGCCCGAGGCCTGGAACATGGACGGCGTGGAATTCTGGGGCGACTTCAACCTGCTCAAGGCGGGCATCGCCTATTCCGACCTGGTGACCACCGTGAGCCCCACCTACGCCGAGGAGATTCTCACCACGGAGTATGGCTGCGGGCTGGAGGGCATCCTCTCCAAGCGCAGGTACGCACTGCGCGGCATCCTCAACGGGGCCGACTACTCCGTCTGGGACCCGGGGAACGACCGCTACCTCCCCTGCACCTACAGCGCGAGCGACATCGCCAACAAGGCCGCCTGCAAGCAGAACCTCCTGGACGAGATGGACATGGACCCCACCCTGGCCAACAGGCCAGTGCTGGGCTTCATCGGCCGCCTGCGTCGCCAGAAGGGCGTGGACCTGCTCATCGACATCCTGCCGGAGCTCATGCGCATGGGGCTTGGCGTGGTGGTGCTGGGCGAGGGCAACCTGGAGTTCGAGGCCCAGCTCATGGAGATGATGGAGACCTATCCGGGCAGGCTCTATGTGCGCATCGGCTACACCGAGGACCTGGCCCACCGCATCCAGGCCGCCTCCGACATCTTCCTGATGCCTTCGCGCTATGAGCCCTGCGGCCTGACGCAGATCTACGCCCTGCGCTTCGGCACGCCCCCCGTGGCCACCAACCGGGGCGGCCTCAAGGACACCATCGTCCCCTACCCGGACCCGCAGTGCACGGGCTTCACCTTCCCCGAGGCCACGGCCGAGTCCTTCCTGCAGAGCATCCGCCAGGCCGTGGACGTGTTCTCCAGGCCCGAGGAGTGGAACACGATCGTGCACCGGGCCATGCGGGCCGACTTCTCCTGGGAGCGTTCCGCCGCGCGCTACCTCGAGGTCTACCGCGAGTTGGGCATAGACGTGTAGCCGCGCCCGCCCGGCGGGCCACACCTTCCTCCCCGACCTCGCCCCTCCAGGCCGGGCCAGCGCCCTGGCGCGTCCTCTCATCCCTAGGAGGCCACCCTGAGCACTCCCCTCGCGATACCCCCGTTCGATCTCTACCTCTTCGGCCGTGGCGAACACTGGGACATCTACCGCATCCTTGGCGCGCACCCCCACAGCGAGGGCGGGCGCGACGGCTTCCGTTTCGCCGTATGGGCGCCCAACGCCCGCGAGGTGTGCGTGCTGGGCGGCTGGAACGGCTGGCGCCACGGCGAGGCCAGGCTGCACCCCGTGGCCGCCTCGGGCATCTGGGCCGGGTTCGTGCCCGGAGTGGAGCGGGGCCAGCTCTACAAGTTCGCCGTGCGCGACGCCTCCGGCCATGTGCGCCAGAAGTCGGACCCCTACGCCTTCCGGGCCGAGCTTCGTCCGGCCACGGCCTCTGTGGCCTGGGGCCTGGGCGGCTACGAATGGAACGACCAGGAGTGGATGCAGGCCCGCGCCGGAGCGGGGCTGCCGCTTGACAGGCCGGTGTGCGTCTACGAGGTCCACCCAGGCTCCTGGCGCTGGAGCGGGCCGCGCTACGGCGACTTCCTGGATTACGGGCGGCTGGCGGACGAGCTCATTCCCTACGTGGCCGACCTGGGCTTCACCCACATCCAGCTCATGCCCATGGCGGAGCACCCCCTGGACGAGTCCTGGGGCTACCAGACCGGGCACTACTTCGCCCCGACAAGCCGCCACGGCACGCCCGAGGGCTTCAAACACTTCATCGACCGTTGCCATCAGGCGGGCATCGCCGTCCTGCTGGACTGGGTGCCCGGCCACTTCCCCAAGGACGACTGGTGCCTGGGCCGCTTCGACGGCACCGCGCTCTACGAGCACGAGGACCCCCGCAAGGGCGAACACCCTGACTGGGGCACCTTGATATTCAACTACTCCCGCAACGAGGTGCGCAATTTCCTGCTGGCCAACGCACTGTACTGGCTGGAGGAGTTCCACCTGGACGGCCTGCGCATCGACGCCGTGGCCTCCATGCTCTACCTGGACTACTCGCGCGAGGACGGTCAGTGGGCGCCCAACGAGCACGGCGGCAAGGAGAACCTGGAGGCCATCGCCTTCCTGCGGGAGCTCAACACCGTGGTCCACGCCCGCTACCCCGGGGCGCTCATGGCCGCCGAGGAGTCCACGGCCTGGGCCGGGGTCTCGCGCCCGGTGGATCACGGGGGCCTGGGCTTCAGCTTCAAGTGGAACATGGGCTGGATGAACGACACCTTGGAATATTTCTCCAAGGACCCCGTGTTCCGCTGCCATCACCAGAACACGCTGACCTTCTCCATGCTCTACGCCTTCCACGAGAACTTCATCCTGCCCATGTCCCACGACGAGGTGACCCACGGGAAGGGCTCGCTGCTCTCCAAGATGCCCGGCGACGACTGGCAGCGTTTCGCCAACCTGCGCTGCTTCTTCAGCTACATGTGGGCGCACCCGGGCAAGAAGCTCATGTTCATGGGCGGGGAGTTCGGGCAGTGGCGCGAGTGGTCCAGCCGGGAGCCGCTGGACTGGGCCCTGCTGGACTTTCCGAACCACCGGGGGCTCATGGCCGCCCTGCGCGACCTGAACAGCATCGTGCGCCGGGAGCCCGCCATGCACGCGCTGGACTGCGAGTGGGGCGGGTTCGAGTGGGTGGACCTCTCCGACAGCGCCTCCTCCGTCATCAGCTTCCTGCGCAAGGACTCGCGCGGCCAGCAGATTCTGTGCGTGTTCAACTTTACGCCCGTGGTGCGCCGGGAGTATGCTCTGGGCTGTCGCCACCCCGGCCGCTGGCGCGAGATATTCAACTCCGACGCGGCCTGCTACGGCGGCTCCGGCGTGGGCAACGCCGGCGGCGTGGACGCCCATACCCCGGGCCTTGGGCTGTGGCCGCACCAGGTCCGCCTGACATTGCCCCCGCTGGGCGCGGTATTTTTCAAAGCAGAGGAGCCTTCCGCTGATGCACCCCACGATCCTGACGACCCTGGGCGACCCCAACGGCCTGGGGCCTGAGCTTGTCTGCCGCTGGCTGGCCACAAAGCCGGGCCTGGAGGAGCGCCTCGTGCTCATCGGGCCGGAATCGGCCCTGTTGCACCACGCCCGGCGCTTGAATCTGGAGCCCTGCTGGCGCAAGGGCCTGGAGGACCGATCCACCGGGCTGACCCTGCTGGAGCCCGAAGGGCTCGGCGACTTCACCCCGCGCCCCGGCGAGTTCCACGCTTCCGGCGGGCTGGCCGCCGGGCTCTCGCTGGACCTGGCCTGCGACCTGCTGCTCTCCGGGCGGGCGGACGCCCTCGTCACCTGCCCGCTGAACAAGGCCGGGCTGCAGGCAGCCGGGTTCGACTTTCCCGGGCACACCGAATTCCTTGCCCAGCGCGCGGGCCTCGGCCCGCACGACGTGTGCATGCACCTGTGCGGCCCCACGTTGCGCGTGAGCCTGGTGACCACCCACCCCCCTCTGCGGGATGTGCCTGCCCTGGTGACCAAAGAGAAGGTTCTTCATTGCCTGCGGCTCACGGCCGGTTTCGTGCGCGCTCTGGGCTTGCCCGGCTCCGTGGCTGTCTGCGGCTTGAACCCTCACGCCGGGGAATCCGGGCGCATCGGGGACGAGGAAAGCACGGTGATCGAACCCGCCATCGCGCAGGCCCGCGCCGAAGGGCTGGACGTGGCGGGGCCGTTCCCGGCGGATACCGTGTTCCACAGGGCCTGGAAGGGCGACTTCCCGGCCGTGCTGGCCATGTACCACGACCAGGGCCTCGGCCCCCTCAAGCTGGTGCATTTCGGCGAGTCCGTGAACGTGACCCTGGGGCTGCCCTTCGTGCGCACCTCCGTGGACCACGGCACCGGCTACGACCTGGTGGGGCGCGACTGCGCCAACATGGGCAGCTTCCTGGCCGCGCTGGATCTGGCGCGCCGCCTCTCCCGCCCGGCGCGCTGATCCTTCAGTTTGGGCAATAAAACAAGCGCCGGGCATCCCCTCGGGATGTCCGGCGCTTTCGTATTCGGTCTACAGTACCGTCCGGTTCGTCACGCTTTCAATATCGGTGCGAAGCGGAATGGGTGTCCAGAGGGCCTCCGGCCCTTTGGCGGGAGAGTGCAGAGAGGGCGGAGCCCTCTTT
>NZ_JAKZKX010000038.1 GCF_022808715.1 Fundidesulfovibrio agrisoli | reverse complement strand
GGCGGCCCGATGTTCTTCAAATACAGCGGGTCGCCCGCCGCGCCGGAGGCCCCGGCCGGACCAGAGACGCCGGGAAACCCTTCGCCAGCCTTCTTGCAATTTGAAAGCGCTGGGGTAAGAACCCAGGCCGGAGGCGAACCCGTGTCCACACCGCTCATCGAGATCAAGAACCTCACCAAATCCTTCCGGGGCCGCCGCGTGCTGCGCGGCGTGGACCTGGACATCCCGGCCGGCGGCCTCACCGTCATCATCGGCAAGAGCGGCGAAGGCAAGAGCGTGCTGCTCAAGCACATCATCGGCCTCTTGCGCCCCGACTCCGGCGACGTCTGGTTCGAGGGCAGGGCCCTGGGCTCCATGAGCAGGGCGGAGCTTGGCGGGCTCAAGGGCGTCATGTCCTACATGTTCCAGGCCATGGCCCTGTTCGACTCCCTCACGGTGTTCGACAACATCGCCCTGCCCCTGCGCGAGAAGCTGCGCCTGCCCGAGCCCGAGGTGGCCAAGCGGGTGAACCTGAAGATGGAGCAGCTGGAGCTCAAGGGCACGGGGGAGAACTTCCCCTCGCAGCTCTCCGGCGGCATGCAGAAGCGCGTGGCCCTGGCCCGGGCCCTGGTCACGGAGCCGCGCATCGTGCTGTTCGACGAGCCCACCACCGGGCTCGACCCCATGCGCAAATGGGGCGTGTTCAAGCTGATAGACGATTCGCGCAAGGCCTTCGGTTTCACGGCGGTGATGGTCAGCCACGACATCCCCGACGTGTTCCACATCGCGGACAGGGTGGCCATGCTGGACGAGGGGCGCATCGTGTTCACGGGCAGCGCCCGCGAAGCCCTGGAAGGCGCGGACCCCAGGCTCAAGGCCTTCATGCCCGGCCCGGAATACCTGGAGCGGGCCTAACAGCCTGTAGCAAAAGCCGATTCTTGCAGCCTGTTCAAAAAGCTCGCTGGCAAGGCGCACGAAAAAGTCAAGGCCGAAGCGTATTTGGCATACGCGAGGGTTTGACTTTTTCGAGGCAACGCAGCCAGCGGGAATTTTTCAACAGGCTGCTAAGTTCCGGAATAGTGACGGTCCAGCAGGCCCAGGGCCTGGGATTTCTCGCGGATGTAGCGGTTGAGCATGGCGTCCTTGGCCAGAAGCGGGCTGTGGCCCTTGAGCGCCAGGCGCTGGCGGTAGACTTCCTCGATGAGCGCGGCCTCGAACAGGTGCACCTTGCGCTCCTCCACGATGCGCGGCTTCACGGCGTCGATGGCGCAGGCGAAGATGGCCGCCGCGCCGCCCACGCCGTGCTGCACGGCCGCGCTCCAGAGCACCTCCCGGGTGGCGGGCGACAGTGCGGAGACGTCCACCCCGGTGAGCGCGAAGATTTCCTTCACGGCGGGGCGGTAGTGGCTGGTCAGGATGAACTCGTACTGCAGGCTCTCGAAGCGGCGGCGGTTCTCGTCGGCGATGCGCCGCCACTCCTCGGCCACCGGGCCGGACTTGGAGCCGGTGTTGGCCGGACCCTGGCTCTGGAGGCGGTCGTAAAGGTCCGGGGCGCGCTCCTTGAGGTAGCGCAGGAAATTGGCGTAGGTTGGCGTGCCCGAGGCGATCTGGAAGGTGCCGTAGCTGGTGCCCGCCCTGGGGGTGTGCCCCACGCTGGCCGCGCCGTCATCCCCCGACTCGAAGCGGGCCGCCAGCAGCCCGGGCGGCGCCTGGTGGGAGAGCCTCGACCCCGGCCCCGGCATGGGCATCAGGCAGGCCATGGTGTATGTGGGGGTTCCCTTGCGCACCGCGTTGGACTTGCCCCACAGGGTCAGGGCCGCGCGCTGGGGCCAGGCCGCCGGGTCGTCGGGGTGCAGGGCGTCCATGTCGATGCTGCGGCGCACGGCGTTGTACACGATGCGCACGCGGACCTCGCCGGGGATGGGCCTGTCGTCCTGAAGCAGACCCTGCACGAGCTTGCGGGCCACCGCCGGGTTGAGCATGGGTCCGGCCATGTCCAGGGTGTCGGGCCTGGGGGGCGGGGTCAGCTCGGGCCAGCGCGGCCCCATGCACAGCGCCACCCACAGGCACAGGGCGTAGCCCAGCGCCCCGCCGAGCAGGAGCCGTTTGCTCTGCGGGTCCAGGCATGAGAGTATCCGGGCCATCGGCCCCGGAGTTCCGGGCTGTGCGTTCACTGTTTGGTCCCGTTTCAGGCGGGTTGGGCTCACGGCACCGGAGACGCCCGCCATATCGCGGCCATATCCGATTTCGCGGAGAGTGAAAAGTGTCTCGAAACCACAAAACAGGCGCCGAAACTGGTTTTTGGGCGCGCCTGCGCGACGTCCGGCTCTGGCTGGCCCTGTTCCTGCCCGGGCTGGCCGTGACGGCGGGGATGTGCTTCGTGCACTGGAGCCAGCCGGGCTGGCTGGCCTTCCTGGATTACAAGGTCTACGACGTGCTCCTGCGCCAGCGGCCCAAACCGCCGCTTTCGGGCCGGGTGGCCGTGGTGGACATCGACGAGAAGACCCTGGCCGAGGTGGGCCAGTGGCCCTGGCCGCGCTACCAGACCGCGCTGCTGCTGGGCAGGCTCAAGCAGTACGGCGTATCAGCCGTGGGCATGGACATGGTCTTCTCCGAGCCGGACCAGACCTCCCCCGAGCGCATCCGCCGCCAGTTGGGGGCGCTCGGCGTGGACATGGGCTTCACCGGCCTGCCCGAGGGCCTGCGCGACAACGACAAGCTGCTGGCCGACAACCTGGCGGGCGGCCCCTTCGTGCTGGGCTATTTCTTCACCTTCGACAGGCAGGACAGCGCCGCCGCCCGCGAGGGGTGCCAGCTGCCGCCCCCCCGCCTGACGGTGCGCCGCGCGCCGGGCGCGGCGGACAGGCCCCTGCAGATATCCCAGGCCGAGGGTGCGGTCTGCCCCCTGCCGGAGCTCACGGCCTCGGGGCGCTGGGCAGGGTTCTTCAACTCCTTCCCCGACCATGACAACATCGTGCGCTGGGTGCCCCTGACCATCGGCTACAAGGGCGCGCCCTACCCGAGCCTGGCCGCGGCCACGCTCATGCGCGCCTTCGGGGACAAGGGCGCGGTGCTCTTCGTGGAGCAGAACCCCTACGGCGGGCAGGACATGTCCCTGCGCCTGGACCTGGGCGAGATGGGCATGCGCTCCATCCCGCTGGACCGCCACGGCAGGGTGCTGCTTGACTATCGCGGCCCCGCGCGCACCTTCCCCTACATCTCCGCCGCGGACGTGATGCAGGGCCGCGTGCCCCAGGAGGCCCTGGCCGGGAAGATCGTGTTCGTGGGCACCTCGGCAAGGGGCCTGCAGGACGTGCGGGCCACCCCTCTGGACCAGAGCTGCCCCGGCGTGGAGGCCCACGCCACCGTGGCCGAGATGGTGCTCACGGACCGCTTCCTGCGCCACCCCATCGACGGCTGGTACATCGAGCTTCTGCTCACGGGCCTATTCGGCTTGTGGGTCACCGTGCAGATGATGTTCACGCGCTCCCTGTGGGTGGGCGCGTCGGCCCTGCTGGCGGGCGCGGGCATGTGGTGGGTGTCGGCCTGGTCCATGAACGCCATGGATTTCCACCTCTCGCCCCTGGCCCCGCTCATGGCCCTGGCGGTCAACTTCACGCTGCTCACCTTCCTCAAGTTCCTGCTGGAGGAACGCCAGAAGCGCTTCATCCAGTCCGCATTCGGCCACTATCTGTCGCCCGCGGTGGTGGACCAGATCGTGGCCGAGCCCGACAAGCTCACCCTCACCGGCGAGGAGAAGGAGGTGAGCGTGCTCTTCTCCGACGTGCGCGGCTTCACCACCATCTCGGAGAAGCTCTCCCCCACGCAGGTGGTGGCCCTGCTGCACGAGTACCTCACCCCCATGACCCGGCTGGTCACCGAGCACTCCGGCACCCTGGACAAGTTCATCGGCGACGCGGTGATGGCCTTCTGGAACGCCCCCCTGGACGTGCCCGGCCATCCCCGCGAGGCGGTGCTCACCGCGCTGGACATGCTGCGCGAACTGGACCGCCTCAACCAGGGCTTCAAGGCCCGCTACGGCTTCGAGATCAGCATCGGCATCGGCCTGCACCTGGGCTCGGTGCGCGTGGGCAACTTCGGCTCCGAGGACCTGTTCGACTACACCATCATCGGCGACAACGTGAACCTCTGCTCCCGCCTGGAGGGGCTGACCAAGTTCTACCACCAGCGCCTGCTGGTCACGCAGGCCATGCGCGACGCGGCCGGCGAGGGCTTCACCTGGCAGGAGGTGGACCGCGTGCTGGTCAAGGGCAAGCACGAGCCCGTGACCATCCACACCCTGCGCGACGGGGCGCTGGAGGGTGAGCTGAGGGACGAGCTGGAGCGCTGGGCGCACGGACTCTCGCGCTACCGGGAGGGGTGCTTCCGGGAAGCCCTGGAAATCTTCGAGGCCCTCGGCCGCGCTCCGGGCGGAGACCTCTACGGCCTCTACGCCGAGCGCTGCCGCAACTATATCGCCAACCCCCCCGGCCCTGACTGGGTCTGCGTGTTCGAGCACACCAGCAAATAGGGCCGAGCCAGCCACTTTTCAAACCATGAAGATCACTCTCGCATGCCACAAAGGCCCTTGTATCGCAGGGGGCCGGATTTGACGCCCGCCGCCAGTTCACCAAAGGGCACCATCGCCGCCGTGGTCACCGCGCCGGGTCGCGGCGGCGTGGGCATCGTGCGCCTGAGCGGCCCCGAGGCCCGGCGCATCGGCGGGGCCATGTTCCGCTCCTCCAAACCGGGGTTCACCGGGTTCAAGCCCTACCGCCTGCACCACGGCACGCTGCTGGACGAGCGCGGCCTGCCCCTGGACGACGTGCTTGCCGCCCTCATGCCCGGCCCTGGCTCCTACACCGGGGAGGACGTGCTGGAGTTCCACTGCCACGGCTCCCCGGCCATCCTGCAGGCGGCGGTGAACGCCGCCGTGGCCCTGGGCGCGCGCCACGCACAGCGCGGGGAGTTCACGCGGCGGGCCTTCCTGGCCGGGCGCATGGACCTCTCCCAGGCCCAGGCCGTGGCCGAGCTCGTCGCCGCGCGCACCACGGCCGGGGCGCACCTGGCCCTCTCCCGCCTGGAGGGCCTTATGGGCCGCCGGGTGTCCGAACTGCGCGCCCGGCTGGAGTCGCTGCGCCAACGCATCTGCCTGGCCGTGGATTTCCCCGACGACGAGGGCGAATGCCTGGACGAGCCCGATTTCCTGGCCGTGCTGGCGGAGGTCGGCGGGGCCATCCAACTGATGCGCGCGGCCCACGCCCGCTCCAGGCCGCTGCGCGAAGGCGAGACCGTGGTGCTGGCCGGGCCGGTGAACGCGGGCAAGTCCAGCCTGCTCAACGCCCTGGTGGGGCGCGAGCGGGCCATCGTCTGCGACGCGCCCGGCACCACCAGGGATTTCCTCGAGGAGCAGATCGACCTGGACGGCCTGCCCCTGCGCCTGATCGACACCGCCGGCCTGCGCGAGGCCCAGGACACGGCGGCGGACCCCGTGGAGCGCGAGGGCATCGCCCGGTGCGTGCGGCTCATGGAGGGCAGCTCCCTGGTGCTCCTGGTGCTGGACGGCTCCCGGCCCTTCGACCCGGCCGCGCTGCAGTGCGAGTGCGGTCCCGTCAGCCTGGACCCGGCGCGCGTGCTGGGCGTGGTCAACAAGGCCGACCTGCCGTTTGCGGCCTCCGCCGGAAGCTGGGGCGGAAGCGGGGGCGGGAGCGGGGGCGGGAGCGGGGGAGACCCGCGATTGCTCCTGGCGGAAGCGGGGCTTGAAGTGCTAGAGGTTTCCGCGCGCACCGGCCAGGGCCTTGAAGCGCTTTGCGCCGCCCTGCGCCGCCGCCTGCTGGAGCACGGCCCCCAGGCGGACGCGGGCGTGCCCGTGCCCAACGACAGGGAGAACGCCCTGCTGGCCCTGGCCGCCCTGGAACTGGAGGCCCTGGCGCAGGACACCCGCGCCGGGGTGCCGCCGGACCTGCTGGGCGTGCGCCTGGAGGGGGCCTGCTCCCGGCTGGCGGAGATAACGGGCGAGATCGCCCCCGGCGACGTGCTCAACGCCATTTTCGACGGTTTCTGCATCGGCAAATAGACGGGGGGCGTCCTTTTGGCGTTCCCTTTTTCGACGCTCCGGATTATACTCATTGAGGGGGCTTGCGGTATGCAGGATTTGGCGGCGGACTACCTGGATCACTTCTCCGTGACCCTCGGAGAAGGCGCGGGCGTCCGCCTTGACGACGATGCTCCGCAGGACCTCGTGGAGTTGGTTCGTCTCGTGGAGGGTCTGTTCGGGCCCGGCAACGAGGCTGCCCTCTTCGAGGCGCTGAGCATCGCCTCCGAGTCCGAACTGCCCCATTTGGCCGAAGTGGATGAGAAGGTCTGTCCGGCGGACCTTTATTTCGTGGTGCTCGATTTCCTCGGCACCCGCGTTTACGCAACAGACGGAGGCGACTAGATGTTTTCGGCGGGAAAGATTGCCAAACCCCTCTTCATGCTCCTGGCCCTGATGCTGCTGCCCTGCGTGGCGGCCATGGCCCAGACTTCCCCCTCGGATCAGCCCGAGGCCGCCCCCGCCACGACCGGAGCCCCCAAACGGGCCAAGACGCCGCCCAGGGCCCTGCCCAAGCCGGGCGAGGTCGTCCCCCTGGAGCAGACCGCCGCGCCCGCCGCCGCGCCCGCCGCCGCGCCCGCCGCCGCGCCCGCCGCCGCACCCGTCGCCGCAGCGGACCAGGCTCCGGCTGCCACTCCCGCCCCGGCCGCCCCCGCCGCTCCGGCCCGGCCGGCCGCCAAGACTTCCAAGACGGCGGCCGCGCAGGCCGCTCCCGCCCAGCCCGCCGGCGATGCGATGGAAGCCGCTCCGGCGCAGGCACCGGCCGCCAAGCCCGGCAAGGGCGCCAAGGCGGCTCCCGCCACTGCGGGTTCGGCGGCGATCCGCCCCGACAAGATGAGCGCCATGCCCGTCCGCCCCAAAGGCAAGGACAGCAAGGTCTCCATCGGCGCCCTGCTGCCGCTCAGCGGCGCGCAGGCCGCCCAGGGGCAGGCCAGCAAGGCCGCCATCGAACTGGCCGTCTCCGACGTCAACGCCTACCTTGCCGAGATGGGCTCCACCGACCGGGTGAGCGTCCAGATCGAGGACACCGCCTCCAGCCCGGCCACCGCCCTGGAGCGCCTCAAGGCGCTCTCCGTGGCGGGCATCCGCATGGTCGTGGGCCCCTATTCCGACAATGAGGCTGACGCCCTGCTCGATTTCGCCACAAAGAACGGCATCCTGCTGCTCTCCATGGGCAGCGCCGGCCCCTATTTGGCCAGGCCCGGCGACAACCTGTTCCGTTTCGTGCCCACCGACGCCTACCAGGCCGAGGCCATCGCCGTGCTGGCCAGCCAGGAGGGCTGCACGCAGCTCATCAGCATCTGGGAAGGCGACATCTACGGCGACGAGGTGGTCACCCACATCAAGGGCCAGTTCGCCAACCAGGGCGGCCAGATCATCCCCGGAACCCGCTTCCGGCCCGAGGTGACCAGCAGCCTGGCCAGCTACGTGGCCGACCTGAAGGCCCAGATAGACAAGAACGTCAAGGATATCAAAAAGCTGGCCATTGTGGTGGCCGCCAACGGCACGCACACCGCCTCCATCCTGCGGGAGGCCGCCAAGGTGCCCGGGCTGGACCAGGCCCACTGGTACGGCAGCGACAGCGCCGCCCTGCGCGGGGCCATCATCCAGGACCAGGACGTGGCCAAGTTCGCGGCCAAGGTGCGCGTGGCCTTCGCCCGCCTGGGCGAGTCGGGCACCGCCCTCTACAGCGAGCTGGAAAAGCGCGTCGAGGACAAGGTGAACGCCTTCGTGGACACCCAGGCCCTGGTCGCCTACGACATCGTGTGGCTGTGCACCTCCATGGGGCTCAACGCCGGGGACGACTTCCCGGCCCTGAAGAAGGCCGTGGCCCCCACGGCGGAACACTTCTACGGCACCACGGGCTGGATGGCCGTGAACGAGAACGGCGACCGCCGCGAGGACTACGACTTCGACTTCTGGACCATCAAGTTCATCGACGGCAAGTACTACTGGGTCAAGACGGCCCGCTACCAGTTCGACCCGGGCAGCGTGAAGCAGCTCATCATCAACGCCGCCGAGAAGGACTAGCTCCCCGGAGCGCATCGGACAGCGAAACGAAACGCCCGCAGGCACAAAGCCTGCGGGCGTTTTTTTGTTTTGAACCGGGCGCCCGGCGGACGGTCCAGGGGGAGGCCTCCTGAGTCATGCCGGAGCAGGCCCGGCCGCGATCCGTCCACGTCTTCCGGTTGGAAACAGCGGCCGCGGGTTCAACGCCCCCACAGGGCCTCAGCGCTTGGGCCTGCGCGGCTTCCCTGATTTATCCTGGCGCTTGCCGCCCGCCTTGGCCTCTTTCGCCTGTCTGGCGGACCTTCCGGCCTTCACCGCCTTGGCCGCCTGCCTGCGCGGCAGGCCGGGGCGTCCGCCCCGTTCGCCGTTCTCGCCGTCGGCCAGCCTGAGGTTCACCTCCAGGCGGCCCAGTTCCACGTCGGTCAGCTCCACCCGCACGTGCTGGCCCAGGCGGAAGCGGCGTCCCGTGTGCTGGCCCAGCAGCTCCTGCCGCTCGGGGAACAGGGCGTAGTAGTCGTCCGTGAGTGTGGAAAGCCGCACCAGGCCCTCGGCCATCAGCTCCGTGAGCTCCACCCAGAAGCCGAAGTCGGACAGGGAGGAGACCACGCCGTCGAACACGCCGCCCACCTTGTCGCGCAGGAAGAGCACGGTGGCGCGCTTGAGTATCTCGCGCTCGGCGTCCATGGCCACGCGCTCGCGCTGGCTGATGTGCTCGCAGGCGGCCTGCATCTTGCCGGCTTTGAGCGGCGGCTGGCGGCCCTCCAGCACGGCCTTGAGCCCCCGGTGGACCATCAGGTCGGCGTAGCGCCTGATGGGCGAGGTGAAGTGGCAGTAGCACTCCGAGGCCAGGCCGTAATGGCCCATGTTGGCGATGCTGTAGCGGGCCTGCATCATGGCGCGCAGCATGAGCCTGCTGGCCAGGAACTCCATCTCGGTGCCGTGGGCCTGGCGCAGCAGGTCCTGCAGGCCCTTGGGCGTGGGTTGCTTGGGCAGCACCAGGGTGATGTCGGATCGCTGCAGGATGGTGAACAGGGTCTGGAGCTTGTCCGGGTCCGGCTCGGGGTGCACGCGGTAGGGCACGGGCGCGCCATGCTCGGTAAGGAAGCGGGCCACGGCCTCGTTGGCCGCGATCATGAACTCCTCGATGATCTGGTTGCCGAACTGGCGCTCGCGGGGGCGGATGCCCACGGCCTCGCCCTGCAGGTTGAAGAGTATCTCCGGCTCGGGCAGGTCGAAGTCCAGGCTGCCGCGCTCGGCGCGCAGGCGGTTGATGGCCCGGGCCAGCGTCTCGGCCGTCTCCAGCATGGGCAGCACGGGCGCGATCTCGGCGCGCACGGCCTCGTCCTTGTCCAGCAGGGCGCGGTTCACCTGGGTGTAGGTCAGGCGGGCGTGGCTCTCGATCACCGCCGGGTAGAAGCGGCTCTCGCCGTGCTGGCCGTCCGCTCGGAAGTCGGTCTCCACCACCATGGCCAGGCGGGGCACGGCCGGGTTCAGGCTGCACAGCCCGTTGGACAGGGCCTCGGGGAACATGGGCTCCACCGACTGCGGGAAGTAGTAGGAGTTGCCGCGCTCCTGGGCCTCGCGGTCCAGGGGGGAATCCTGCGGCACGTAGTGGGCCACGTCCGCGATGGCCACGTAGAGGCGGTAGCCCTTGCCGTCGCGCTCCACCAGGATGGCGTCGTCGAAGTCGCGGGCCTTCTCGCCGTCGATGGTCACGAAGCCCATGGCGCGCATGTCCCGCCGGCCCTGGAAGTCGGCCTCGCCCGGGGCGGGGGGCAGGGTGGCGGCCTGCTCCAGGCAGGCATTGGGGAAGGGGCCGGGCACGCCGTGGTTGAGCTTCACCAGCCGCTCCTGCACGGCGATGTCGCTCTCGCTGCCCAGGTTCTCGACCACCTCGCCGGAGTAGAGCTGGTGGTCGATCTGATCCCCGGCCTTGAGGGTCAGCACGTCGCCGGGTTTGGGCGCGCCGGGGCCTTCCTCCGGCTCCAGCAGCATGGCGTGGGTGTGGCGCGGGTCCGTGGGCTTGCACAGCAGCAGGCCCCCGCGCAGGGGGCGCTCCACGCGGCAGGGCAGCACGGCGGCGGGCCGCTCCAGGATGCGCACGATGCGCCCTTCGGACTTGTCGCCGCGCTGGCGGGTGAGGGCGGCGGCCACGCGGTCGCCGTGCCAGGCCTCGCCGAAGTCGCGCGGGTTGATGAACACGTCCTTGCGGCGCTTGTCGTCGCAGATGAGGTAGCCCACGCCGGAGCGCTGCACCTCCAGCCTGCCCGTCACCAGGCGCATGTTTCCGGCCAGGCCCCAGGCGCCTTGCAGGCGGATGAGCTTCCCTTCGCCGGTGAGCTTCTCCAGCAGGTGTTGCACCTGGGCCTTGTGCAGCTTGGGGGCTCCGAGCCCCGCGAGCACGTCCTTGAGGGTCATGGGGGTGCCGTTGCGCCTGAACAGGCGCAGCACCTCCGTCTGGTCGATGGCCGGCTGGCCCTGCTTGCGGCCCTTCTTGCCGGGACGGTTGCCCATTAGATGGTCTCCACGCGGTTGCGGCCGTTGTTCTTGGCCTTGTAGAGGGCGGCGTCCACGCGCTGCAGCAGCTCCTGCACGGACTCGTCCTTGCCCAGTTCCACCACGCCGAAGCTGCATGTCACGCGGCCGGCCACGGGGAATTCCTTGCGTTCGATGTTGGCGCGCATGCGTTCGGCGAACTCCACGGCGTCCTCCAGCCCGGTGATGGGCGTGACGATCAGGAACTCCTCTCCGCCCCAGCGGCCCAGGGAGTCGGTGTCGCGGATGTCGCGCAGCATGAGCCCGGCCAACTCCACGAGCACGTCGTCGCCCACGGAGTGGCCGTGGGTGTCGTTGATTTCCTTGAAGTGGTCGATGTCCACCATGATGAGGCTGAGCGGCATGCCGTAGCGCTTGAAGCGGGTGTGCTCGGCGTTGATGTATTCCGTGAGCTTGTAGCGGTTGCTCACGCCGGTGAGGCTGTCCGTGGTGGCCCGGTACAGCAGTTGGACGCGCTCCCGCTCCAGGGGGGTGATGTCGGTGAAGGTGACGATGTCTCGCCCGAGCTCCGGGAAGGAGCGCGACGACACCCAGAAGGTGTTCTCGTAGAAGCACTCGCCCCCGGAGGCGGAGAAGCACGCGGTGCGGTCCGTGAGGTCGGGGTCGCGCAGCCTGCCCATCCAGGCGGCGAAATCGGTGACCGGGTAGCGGGCCCCGGCCACGAAGATGTCGCGCATGGCCCCTGGCCTGCCCGCCAGCAGGGACTCCAGGGAGTCGTGCCCCATGTACTGCAGGAAGGTCAGGTTGGCGTAGTCCAGCCGTCCGTCCTGGCAGGAGACGATCAGGTGCGGGTTGATGTCGAGCAGGTAGGAGAACATGTGCGAGCGCACGTCCTCCCGCTTGCGCTGGGCCACCACGCGGGCGTTGCGGTAGAGCACGGGGATGAGCGTGTCCGTCTCCAGCGGTTTGGTGACGTAGCCCTCAAGGCCGACCTCCAGGGCTTTGCGCAGCATGTGGTCCTCGGTGTGGGCGGTCACGGCGATCACCGGGGTGTCCGGCGATTCGGTCTTGATGATGGCCGCCATGGAGAGCCCGTCCATCACGGGCATGTTGATGTCCGCCATGACGATGTCGGGGCGGTGTTCGCGGAACAATTTGAGGCCTTCGGCGCCGTCGCGCGCCTTGAGCACCGTGGCCATGCGCCTGGAGAGGAACCTCGCCAGGGTCTCGGCGGTTATCGCGTCGTCCTCCACGAGCAGCAGCGAGATGTGGGAAAGTATCTCTTCAGGGGTGGGTTCGGTGGGAGCGTGGAGCATAAGGCAACCATCCTTCGTTCCATGGACCTGGCCCGGGGGGCATGTCCCGCCCTTGAGCGGCTGCTCGTGGGGCGGCATTCATAACGCAACGAGGCGCGCTTGTCTCCTCCGGCTGGCGCGTACGCGGCGTCGGCCGGGTTTCGCGCGCTTTTCAGGGTCTTCATACATTCCATAAACCAGTGTAAGACCGGAGACAACCGGAATCATGGCAATTCTTACGGAGGACGTATGGACGAACGCGACTGGGAGCTGGTGGGGGAGATACGCCTGGGCGGGGAGCTCAGCTTCGAGGAAGCCGGGGAGGTCGAGAACAGGCTGCGGGCCTGCGTCGAGGCCTGCCTGGTGGCCTACGGCCCGGCATACCTCGACTTCAGGCACAACGGGGACGACCTGCTCTTCGTCAGCTCCGTGGGGAGTTTCGGCCCGGCGGAGGCCTCGTCGTTCTGCAACGCGCTGCGGGCCGAGATGGACCCGGGCGGCAAGGGGAGGCTTGTGGCCTGCGGCTCGGACTTCGGCCCGGTGCTCGTGCGCGGCTTCTCCCGTTGGGGACTCGAAGTATTCGACGCCCTGGAGGGCGGCTGCGGTCCCGGTTGAGCCAAAACGTCCGCATTTTGTGAAATTTATCTTTTGATCGATTTTGCGGCAAATGCGTTACATGAAGTTGACAGGAGCACGAAGTATATTTTTAAAGAGACCGGCGATAACGTTACTTATAGATAATTCCTATACATTGCAGGGGTGAATAATGGGTATCCGGGGCAAGATGTTTCTGCCGTTCGTAGCCGTGGTAGTCATTCTGGGCGGGGTCAGCCTGTGGGCTCTGGACAGCTCGCTCAGCACCCTCGAAAAGCGGTTCGTGATGCGCATCGTGGGGGGCAAGGCCGCCGAGGTGGAGAACGCCATTGAGAACGTCTCCCGCATGACCCTTGAACAGGCCGCCATGTTCAGCCGCATCCCCAGCGTCATCACCGCCTACGACGAGGCCCTCTCCGGCAACATAAGCGACGAGGCCGACCCCGCGGCCCAGAACGCCCGGCAGCGCATCCGCAAGGAGCTGGCCGACGTGGCCGCGGGCTACACGGAGGTGCTCGGCGGCCGCAAGCTCATGCTGCACTACCACCTGCCCAACGCCCGCAGCCTCGTGCGCCTCTGGCGCGACAAGCAGGTCACCCGCAACGGCCAGAAGCTCGACGTCTCCGACGACATCTCGGCCTTCAGGCCCACCGTGAAGGACGTCAACGCCACCGGCAAGCCCGTCATGGGCGTCGAACTGGGCGAGGGCGGCTTCGCCATCCGCGGCGTCTCCCCCGTGAAGAACGCCCAAGGCAAGCAGCTCGGCTCCGTGGAGCTGCTGGCTGAGTTCGGCCCCATCCTGGAGGGCGCCGCTTCCGAGGGGCAGGAGCTGCTGCTGTACATGAACGCCCAGTTCCTGAACATCACGGCCGCCCTGCGCGACCCGGCCAAAAACCCCGTGCTGGACGGCAAATTCGTGCGCGTAAGCGGCGCCAAGGACGCCGGGCTGGAGAAGCTCGTGACGGCCGACCTGCTGACGCGGGGCCAGAAGGAGCTGGTGGTGGAGCGCAAGGGGGACCTCTCCCTGGGCGCGTTCCCCATCAAGGACTACAAGGGCGTGCAGACCGGCGTGATGGTGGCCGTAATCAACACGGCCAGCGAGTCGGCCACGATCAGCGCCGCCAAGTACACCCTGGCGGGGCTGCTGGCCCTGCTGCTGATCGTTCCCACGGGCATCGCCAGCATCGCCTTCATGCGCTACGTGGCTCGGCCCATCGACCGCATCGTGGGCAAGATCCGCGACATAACCGAGGACAAGGCCGACCTCACGGACAGGCTCCCAGAGGACAGCCGCGACGAGATGGCCAGCCTGGCCATGTGGTTCAACAAGCTCATGGTCAAGGTCTCGCAGCTCATCTCCATCAACCGCTCCGTGCTGGACGCCGTGCCCGACCCCCTCTTCGTGGTGGACGAGGAGTACCGCATCAAGTTCGCCAACAAGGCCACCTCGGATTTCGCTGGCATCGACCAGCGCGCCCTGGCGGGCATGGGCTGCTCCGACATTTTCAATACCAAGGCCTGCAACACGCCGGACTGCCCCATCCGGAAGGAGCGCGACAACAAGTGTGGTGACGGGCCCGCGCGCATCGAATGCACCAAAGGCGGCAAGCGGGTGGTGCTGCGCCCCTTCGTCAAGACCATCACGGACGACCACGGCACCCTGCTCGGGTACCTCGAGCTGGCCCAGGACGTCACCGGCATGGTGGAGCGCGAGGAGGCCCTGGAGGATCACCTGGAGCAGCTCCGCCACGTCAACGCGGAGATCACCGCCGTGGCGGAGGAGATCTCGGGCTCCCTGGAGGAGATATCCTCCCAGGTGGAGGAGGTGTCCCAGGGGGCGGACGTCCAGAAGACCCGCGTGGAGGAGACCCTGGCCTCCATGGGCGAAATGACCGCCGCCTCGAGGGACGCGGCCCGCAGCGCGCAGGAGGCCTCCACCCAGGCCGAAGCCACCCGCGAGACGGCCGAACAGGGCGAGAAGGTGGTGCGCCAGGCCAGGGAGGTCATCGACTCCGTGCGCGCCCAGACCGAGCTGCTGCGTTCCAACATGGACGGGCTGGGCAGGCGCGCGCAGGACATCGGGCGCATCCTCACCGTCATCAACGACATCGCCGACCAGACCAACCTGCTGGCGCTCAACGCCGCCATCGAGGCCGCGCGCGCTGGCGACGCCGGGCGCGGCTTCGCCGTGGTGGCCGACGAGGTGCGCAAGCTCGCCGAGAAGACCGTGCACGCCACGGGCGAGGTCTCCGAGGTCATCGGGGCCATCCAGACCGAGACGCGCAACAACCTGAGCGTCACCGTGAAGGCCGTGGAGACCGTGGACCAGGCCACCTCGCTTTCGGAACTCTCCGGCGATTCGCTCAAGCGCATCGTGGAGCTGGTGCACCTCACGGCCGAGCAGGTGCGGACCATCGCCACCGCCGCGGAGGAGCAGTCCTCCGTGAGCGAGCACATCGGCAGGGCTCTGGACGACGTGCACGCCGTGTCCACCAGCACCGCCAGGGGCATGGACGCTTCGGCCCAGGCCCTGGCCGGGCTGGCGGAGCTGGCCCAGCGCCTGCGCAGCGTGGTGGCCATCAAGGAATAGCCGGGTTCATCCCCGCAGAATGACGCATGACGCGGCCGCCTCGGGTGGGGCGGCCGCTTTTTTTAGCAAAACCCTTGACCCTGAAGGCTTTGGGGGGCACTCCCGGTGCGGGGACGCCTCCCCGGAGAAGACCTTCCATGCATAGCCGTTTCATCGTGCGCGCCTCGGCCCTCGTGCTTCTGGCGCTGGCTGTCCTGGCCGGGGCCTGCGGCCCCAAAGAATCCGGGGTCAGCTTCGAGCCGAAGCCGAAATGGGGCGCAAGCGCCGCAGCCAAACCCCTGGACGACCTCAAGGAGCTGCCCCAGGACGCGGGCGCCTACCTGGACAAGTCCAAGGCCGACCAGCTCCTGCTCTCCGCCGAGGCGGCCAGGATGCGCTCCAGCGTGTACCTTGAGCGCCTGTTCGGCCCCTGGCGCGCCTCCAACCCGGCCTACGCGCGCAAGTCCGCCACCAAGTCGCTTGCGGCCTACTCGCGCAACCCCGGCTACGACGATTCCGGCCAGATGCGCCTGCGCCCCTGGTCCGACCGCATCGCCTGGAACGCCAACATGCGCTATTTCGGCTCCCAGCGCCGCCCGGCCATCGCGGTGGCCAACACCAACCTGCGGGCCATCCCCACCCTGGACCACCGCCTCGGCCCTCCGGGACGCCCCGGCCAGGGCTACCCCTTCGACATGCTCCAGGTCTCCGCGCTGTGGATCGGCACTCCGGTGCTGGTGGACCACGTGAGCCGCGACGGCGCTTGGGCCCTGGTGGAGACGGCCATCGCCCCCGGCTGGGTGCGCATGCAGGATCTGGCCTTCGTGGACGACGCCTTCATCGCCCAGTACACCGCGCGCCCCTTCGCGACGGTCATCAGGGAGAACGTGCCCCTGTCCGGCGGCGTGAGCGCCGGGGTCGGCGCGGTGCTGCCCGTTGAGGAGACCGACGGCGTGCGCCTCAAGATTGCCGTGCCAGCGCCCGGCGCTGGCGGCCGCGCCTCCACCGCGAGCGTCTGGCTCACCCAGGGCGAGGCCGCGCTCATGCCCCTGGCGGCCACACCGGCCAACATCGCCGTGGCGCTGAACCAGATGATGGGCCAGGCCTACGGCTGGGGCGGCCTGGACGGCAAGCGCGACTGTTCCGCCACCACCCGCGACGCCCTGGCCCCCTTCGGGGTCTGGCTGCCGCGCAACTCCGCCGCCCAGGCCCGCACCGGAACGTACATCCCGCTGGAGGGCATGTCCCCGCAGGAGAAGGAGCAGGCCATCCTGAAAAACGGCGTGCCCTTCAGCACCCTGATCTGGATGCCAGGCCACATCCTGCTCTACATCGGGCAGTACAAGGGCCACCCCATCGTGTTCCACAACGTCTGGGGCATGCGCACCATCGAGCCAAACGGCTCCGAGGGCCGCAGGGTCATCGGCAAGGCGGTCATCACCACGTTGCGGGTGGGGGAGATCTACCCCGAGGTGGGGCCGGAGCGCATCCTGCTCAACAGGGTGCGCGGCATGACGCTGGTTGCGCCCACCGGCGGCAAGGAAGGGCTGGAGCCCGACGGCGAGAACCCGGAGGAGTCGCAGCAGTAGCGGGGCTGAACGAACGGAAATAGCCTCCGGCGGCCAAAGGGAGTTCCTCCCTTTGGAAACCCAAGTACATAGTAAACGGGCCTCCGTCCGCGCCACTCAACGGCGCGGAC
>NZ_JAKZKX010000037.1 GCF_022808715.1 Fundidesulfovibrio agrisoli | reverse complement strand
TGGCAGTGGCGCATCGGCAGGCACGGCTATCGCTCACCGGCCCAGGTGAGGGAAAGACAGAAACTGGAGGTCGCAAAGGCGGCCTGATTTTGGCGGCTAACTGTCCAAGAAACCCTGGACCGCTACAGAATGGCTGGCAAGCAGCGCTATTGCTTGGTTGGCTTCAGCTGGCAACTCGCTAACTTTCGGGTGAAAGTTAGCGAGCTCACGCCATACTCTGAAAAGCAGTGAATACGGAAGCCATAGCCGTTGCAAGTTGAATAGATCCATGTTAGATATCAACTCCCAGTGCAAAATTTCCATGCTACCGGTATTGTTTCGATATGATCAAAATTGGCTTGATCGGTTACGGCTATTGGGGGCCCAACTTGGCCCGCAATTTTTCCCGCCAGCCCGGATGCCAGCTCACCGCGATCTGCGAGGCCAACCCCGGCCGCGCCCGCCAGGCGGCCCTGGACCATCCCGGCTGCTGGATCGGCGACGACAGCGCCACCATGCTCGCCGCCACCGGCGTGGACGCGGTGGTTATCGCCACCCCGGTGGGGTGCCACTACCACCTGGCCAAACAGGCCCTGATGGCCGGCCGGCACGTGCTGGTGGAGAAGCCCATCACCGAGACCGCGGCCGAGGCCCTGGAGCTCGTGGAGCTGGCCGAGCGCAGGAACCTCGTCCTGGCCGTTGACCACACCTTCCTGTTCACGGGCGCAGTGCGCAAGATCAAGGAGCTGGTCGATTCCAAGGCGCTCGGCGACTTCCTCTACGTGGATTCGGTGCGCATCAACCTCGGGCTGTTCCAGCCCGACGTGAACGTGCTCTACGACCTGGCGCCCCACGACCTGTCCATCGTCGGGCACCTCCTTGGCGAGGCCCCCAAGTGGGCGCGGGCCATGGGCGCGTGCCACGCGGGCGTCAGCCAGGAGAACATCGTCTACCTGCACCTGGAGTACCCCGGCGGCCTCCCCGCCCACTTCCACCTGAGCTGGCTTGCGCCCGTGAAGATACGCAAGACGCTCATCGCCGGCTCCGAGCGGATGATCGTCTATGACGACCTGGACCAGGGCGAAAAGGTCAAGGTGTACGACAAGGGCATCACCGTGAACCCCGACACGCAGTCCCTGCACAACATCAAGGTGGATTACCGCACCGGCGACATGTTCGCCCCCAAGCTGTCCCAGCGGGAGGCCCTCTCCCTGGAGACCGAGCACTTCCTGCGCTGCCTGCGCGGCGAGGAGGCCCCCCTGTGCTCCGGTCGGGACGGGCTCGGCGTGGTGCGCATCCTTGAGGCCGCGCAGCGTTCGCTCAAGGCGGGCGGCTCGCGGGTCGAGGTCGAGAGGGATTGAGCATGAACCTCCCCATGAGCCTTATCGCCGGGGATGTGGCCCTTGGCAGGGACGTGCGCATCGTGGGCTTCGTCAACCTCTACGGCTGCTCCATCGGCGACGAGAGCTTCATCGGGCCCTTCGTGGAGATCCAGCGAGGCGTGGCCGTAGGCCGCAGGGTCAAGATCCAGAGCCACAGCTTCCTTTGCTCCGGCGTGACCATAGAGGACGAGGCCTTCATCGGCCACGGGGTCATGTTCACCAACGACGTATTTCCCCGCTCCACCAATTCCGACGGCACCCTCAAATCAGCCGGGGACTGGCAGGAGTCAGCGACCCTGGTGGGGCGGAGGGCCTCCATAGGCTCCAACGCGACCATCCTCTGCGGCGTCACGATCGGCGAAAACGCGATGATCGGGGCCGGCAGCGTGGTCACGCGCGACGTTCCCCCCGGAGCCGTGGTCGCGGGCAACCCGGCCCGTATCCTGCGCTACCTTACAGAGAAATCATGAGCACCACCACCGTTCCTTTCCTTGATCTCCCCGCCCAGCACGCGCCGCTCAAGAGCCAGTTGCTCGACGTGGCCAGCCGGGCGCTGGACAAGGCCGCCTTCATCGGGGGCCCCGAAGTGTCGGGTTTCGAGGCGGAATTCGCCGCCTACTGCGGCGCGGAGCACTGCGTGGGCGTGGGCAGCGGCACCGACGCGCTGGCCCTGGCCCTGCGTGCCATGGGGGTGGGTCCGGGCGACACCGTGGTCACGGTGCCCAACACCTTCATCGCCACCACCGAGGCCATCTCCCTGGCCGGGGCCTCATTCGCCTTCGTGGACGTCGACCCCGGCACCTGCCTGCTGGACCCCGGCAAGCTCGAGGACTACTGCAAGCGCTCCCCCGCGCCCAAGGCGGTCATCCCCGTGCACCTGTACGGCCAGTGCGCGGACATGGCGGCCATCGGGCAGTTGGCCGAGAAGTACGGGTTCGACGTGCTTGAGGACGCGGCCCAGGCCCACGGGGCCTCCCAGCACGGCCGCAAGGCCGGAACGCTCGGGCGGGCCGCCGCCTTCAGCTTCTACCCCGGCAAGAACCTGGGGGCCTGCGGCGAGGGCGGGGCCGTGACCACCTCCGATCCGGCCGTGGCGGACGCCGTCCGCAGGCTGCGGGACCACGGGCAAGCCAAGAAGTACCACCACTCCCTGGAGGGGACCAATGCCCGGCTGGACGCAATGCAGGCCGGGTTCCTTCGGGTGAAGCTGCCCAGCCTGGAAGGCTGGAACCAGCGCCGCCGCGCAGTGGCCGAGGCCTTTGACAGGGCCTTCGGCGCCATCCCCGGCGTGCGCCCCGTGACCATGGCCCAGGGCAACGTCTCCTCGCGCCACCTGTATGTGCTGCACGTGCCCGACCGCGAGGGCCTGCAGGCGCATCTTTCCAGGCTCGGCATCGGCACGGGCCTGCACTACCCAGTGCCTCTGCACCTGCAGGAGTGCTACGCCGGGCGGGGCTGCAAGCCGGGCGATTTCCCGGCGGCGGAGGCCAGCGCCGCGAGTCTCATCTCCCTGCCCATGTTCCCCGAAATGACCGACGCCCAGATGCACGCGGTGATCGACGCCGTGCGCGGCTTCTACGGGACCAGGCCGTGATCGCCGCCGGAACGGGGGTCGTCGTCACGGGCGGGGCCGGGTTCATAGGCTCCCACCTGGTGGACGCGCTGCTCGGCGTGGGCTGCCGGGTGCTGGTCATCGACGACTTCTCCTCCGGGGAGCGCGCCAACCTGGCCCATCACGCGGGGAACCCCGGCCTGACCGTGGCCGAGGCCGACATCCGGGACGAAGCGGCCATGCTGCGCCTGCTCAAGGGCCAGAAGCTCGTGTTCCACCTGGCCTGCCGCAACGTGCGCCTGTCGCTCAAGCGCCCCACCGAGGTGCATGAGGTCAACGCCACGGGCACCCTGAACCTGCTCAAGGCGGCCGCCGCCAACCGTGTGAGGCGGTTCCTCTACACCTCCAGCTCCGAGGTGAACGGCACGGCGGACGTCATCCCCATGCCCGAAGACTACCACTTCAAGCCGGAGACCGTCTACGGGGCCTCCAAGCTCACGGGGGAATACTACACCCAGGTCTTCCAGCGGGCCGGGTGGCTGGAGACGGTGATAGCCCGGCCGCACAACAATTACGGCCCCAGGGAGCACTACTTCGGGCACAAGGGCGAGGTCATCCCCCGGTTCATCCTCTGGGCCATGGCCGGGATGCCCCCGATCATTTTCGGCGACGGGCTCCAGACGCGGGATTTCACCTACGTAACCGAGACGGCCTCCTTCCTCGTGCGCCTCATGGCCTCCGAGCGCGCGGCCGGCCAGACCGTGAACGTTTGCAGGGGCGACGAGGTGTCCATCCGGCAGATCGCGGAGATGGTCGCGACGCTCTCCGGCCGTGACCTCGCCCCGCAACACGTCCAGGGGCGCCCCAGCGACGTGCTCAGGCTCTTCGGGGACAACTCTCGCCTGAAGGACATCCTGGGCGACACCCCGGGCATCTCCATCAGCGAGGGCCTCGCCAGGACCTACAATTGGTTCGCGGCCAATGTCGAACCCACCCCGGAGGTGCTGGAGTCCATGAAGCCCATGAATTGGGCGCAGGCCCAGGCCGAGGAGTGGCTTTCCGCCTGGGAGGCGGGTTAAACCGGGCCGCCCGGAAAGCGGCGCGCCTTTCCGGGGGCGGCGGCCTGTCAATGGCCCCGGCCTGGAAACCCGTACCCAGGAGACTCCACCGATGGAAAATTACAAGGCTATCGCCAAGAGCACCTCGCGCTATTTTCGCAGAACCCTGATGGACCTGCTCCGGCGCCAGCGGGGCCTGGTTTCCCCCATGGCCGCCATGAACGTGTTGCGCCAGATGGCCTCGAAGAAATCCGGGGCCATGGGCAGGTGCGTCCAGGTCAACCTCCTGCTCACGCGGCGCTGCAACCTCAGGTGCTCCTTTTGCTGCGTGGACAAGCTGTCCGGAAGCAAGAACAGGATCAAGGAATTCGAGGTCGATTTCGCCCGCTTCAAGGAGCTGTTCGCCCATCCCCTGGTCGCGATCAACCTCTCCTACGTGCTCATGGGCGGCGAGCCCCTGCTCTGCAACGATCTGGAACGGATCGTGGCCTTCCTCAAAAGCAAGGGCCGCTTTTCCCGGATCATCACCAACGGCCTGTTGTTGACCGGGGATCGCCTGAAAAGCCTGGAAAAGGCGGGCCTGTCGCAGGCCATCATCTCCCTGTACGACACGAACGAGGAATATGTCGGGAATTTCCTGCCATCCGTGAAATCCGGGGTGCCGATCTATCTTTCCAAAGTTCTGCTCGGCTCGGATCTCGAAAACAGATACGACGAGCTGCTTGACGGCCTGAAGGTATGCACGGCTCCGCAGTGCCGGGGATTGATGCTGTCGAATTGCATGTCGTACGGGGATGGGGAGGGTGACGTCGTGTATGACGATAATCCGCTTCTTATGAAGTTCTACGGCGATGTGCTGAAGAAATATCCCGAGGTGCCGGTTTCGTTCGCGTATCCGGTCCTTCGGCGCACCGAGGGCATGAAGAAGAAGTGCAGCGTGCCGTGGAACACGGTGTATCTGGACGCCAAGGGGAACCTCGGGATGTGTTGCAAGTTCCAGGCGCACCCCGACGGAAAATTCGGCAACATCTTCAGCGCGGACAGCGAGGAGCGCATGGCCAACGGGCCGGCGTTCCGGCGTTTGAGAACCGGGCTGCTCTCCGACAGGCCGAACATTCCGGCCGAATGCGCCGGGTGCAGCAATCTGTATGACGACTGCTCCTTGAGGATGCTGTTCGAAAAGTCCAGCGCCCGGGATTGAACACCCTCGGGGGCACTGCAGGGCGGTCCGGCGGGAGGACAATCCAAATATTGCCGCGCACCGTCAAAAGCGACAACTCCCATCAACCGTTCGAGCAAACCTTGCCATGCATGAAACCGAAACGATAGCGCAGGCCGCCGGAGGGCGGGTGTCGCGGGGCGCTGCCGGGAAGCTGGCCCTGTGGGCGGCTTACCTGCTTGTCGCGCTGCTGCCGGGGTTGTTCCTGTCGGCGGCCTACGATGCGCTCGTCCAGGAAAAGCCGGGCGCGCTGGTCCCCTACGCCCACTGGGACACGTACGATTACGTGCTGGAGGCGCGCGGCTTCGCGGCCGCTGGGTTCAACATGGGGCGCTTCACCTTCAACGAGGTCGAGGCCGGGCTCAAGGACTCCCCCTTCGGCCCGCACAGCTTCACCTATCCCATCCTGATGAGCGCGGCCTCGCGCTTGACCGGGGCTTCGTTCCCGCAGGCGGCCCCCCTGATAAACCTGACATTCATGGGCCTGTGCCTGGGCGTTTTGCTCCTGCTTGCCGGGCCGGGGTGGTTCACAGTGGGGATTCTGGCGCTGGCCGTCGTGTCGGTGCCTGATTTTTTGCATACCGGGGCCACATTCTGGCAGGAGAACACCAACTACAGCCTGGCCATCCTTCTATCCGCGCTGTTCTACCGGATGCTCCTGGCCCGGGCTCCGAAGGCGCGCTGGTTCTGGGGCGCCGCGACCTTCGCCGTCCTCGCGGCCGCGTCCCTCATCCGGCCGATATGGGGCCTGCTCTACATCGCGTTCTTCACCCTGGCGCTGCCCGGGGCGCCACTGTTCCGGGGGCTCTCCCTCGTGCTTGGGGGCGCGTGCTTTGTGGGGAACTATCTTCTCTACCAATTCACGGCGCCCCCGTTCGTCGGCAACAGCAGCGGCGCAAGGCTCGCCGCCGAAGCGGCGCTCTCCGGCAAGGCTGCGTACGCGGCAATACTGAAACGCATAGCCGATTCCATCGCGGACAATTACATCGGCGCGTTGTATCAAATCAAACTGGCCCCGTTCGTCTTGGTGGTGTTCGGGTTCTCCCTGGCCGGCATACTGGCTGTCTTCATAAACAGAAGGTTCATCCGGGAGAAATTCGAATCCGAAAGAAAGGCGCTCGATGTGGCGATTGTTTTCGGCGGCATCCTGCTGGGGTACTTTGCCGCCGCGATGGGGCTCCAGGGGCTTGAGCCCCGGCATTTGTATCCCTGCTTTTTCTTCTCGTTCCTGTTCCTGGCCCTCACGGATGTTTCCAGGGTCCTGATTGCGGTGGTGCTCGGTGCGCAATTGGCCTCCGCCGCGATGAACATGCAGTCCGTGCAGAACCACGCCTATGAACTTGCGCGCGCGCCCCAGGCCAGGGAATTCCGCATCAGCCGGTTCTCGAACCTGGCCGGGCGGCTGATGCCGTACACCCGGCAGGCCAACTCCTGGTGCAACACCGTGCTGGTGGGCAACCATGAAACCGCGACCGAGTATCTGGGGCTGCCCGCTGGCCTAGGGCTTTCCCACATCCTGATATACAAGAGCTATGTGCCGCCCGCGAAGTCTCGCTTCCTGCTGCTCAAGGACGACAGTCAGGTCAAGTTCTTCAGCGATTCAAACAAGATATCCTTTCTGTCTCATACCGCCGGCGGGGAGCTGTACCTCAATCAGGATTGCCCCTGCTCCGGGGAGGGCCCTTCCGTGTTGCAACCGGGGGATTTCAGCGAGAGCCTGAATGAGCTGGAGCGGTTGGAGGCGGTCCGAAAGATGCGCTCAAGCCCCTACCTTCGGGCGATGGAAAGCCGGGGCATCAGGCTCGTGGGCGGCGACGTCATGCTTGAAGCCTCGTTCGACATCGACGCGACCGCCTTGACAGATGCCCAATTGAGCGCTGGACTGCTGACGGGGGAGGCCGCCACGCGGATACGGGACACCTTCGACCGGATGCAGCTCGTGCTGACGTTCATCCGCTCCCCCGGCGGGTTCTCGGCCCCGCAGAACCCCCGCTTGTTCGCGCATTGCCGCAGCGGGCTGTTCAATACCTACGATCTTCCCGATGATGTGGTTGAGGACCTCGCTGCGGGTCGCCCGCTGAAGCCGGTGAGCCTGAAGTACAACGAACGTGATCTCTTCATCTGCGAGTACTGGTAAGAGAAATGAGCAGAAAAGCCCTGTATGCCTTGGCTCTTTGCGCGGCGCTGCTGTCCGGGATGAGCGCGGTTGTGTATTTCCAGAGCGAACGCTGGCACACCTTCTACTGCACCGCCGTCCTGCCTGCCGCGAGGTGGTCGCCGAAAGTGGTCGCGTTTCGGGAATGCAGCAATGTCCGCCATACGGTCATCGTCGATTCGTTCGAGAACGTGAGGGAAGAGCGCCCGGAGGAGTATCCCGGGTGGACCGTCCTCACGCCGGATGATAAATCCAGGGAGGCCCGCTTCCGGGTCAAACTGCTCCGGGACAGGGCCGAAGCCGTCATCTTTCCGCGCGCCTCGGGCGCGGACAGCGGGGTCGAGCTTTTCGAGCTGCTGGACAGCTCCCGCCGCAAGCTGTTCGGCATGGCGGGCAGGAACGGGGCCTGGACGGATGTCGCCAGCCAGTACAACGTGAACCTTGGCTGTGTTTTCGATGGATACAAACCGCAGGATTTCGGCGTCGTTCTGGAGTTCGCCCTCAAGGGGCCGTGGGCTCAGGTATGGTGCAAGAACGGGGCGGTGTTTTTCTAAATTCTTACGTGCCGTCCTCACCGGGTTCTTCCAAGGGCCGTGATGAGGGTTTCGGCAGGCGCTTTCGAGAAGCCACACCATGAAACCACCCAAGCTGCTCGGCATATCCGCGAGCCCGCGCAACCCCTGGCCCGGGCCGGGGGAGAGCACGCTCGTCGCCGACCTTTCGGCCATAGGCGACAAGGCGTCGCTGCTGGAATACATCAAGCGCCAGGGCGACTTGTGCCTGGAAAAATACCTCAAGGCGGGCAGAGCCGAGCGCAAGGGCTTCCTCGAGATTTACGCCAACCTGCGCAAGCTGGCGAAGTCCCCGGGCCTTTCCAACTCGGAGCTGGCCCTGGCCGCGGCGCTGTGGAGCGCGGCCGAACGCGGCGCCGAGATCAGGCATGTCCCGTTGTCCGCTCATTTCCCCGCCCAGGGGGGCATCGTGGAGGAGGGCCTGCTCCGGGAGAGCCTGCTCTGGGCGGACGGCATCCTCATTTCCGGCCCGGTCTATTTCGGCGACCGATCCAGCCTGGCCAAGAGCCTCCTGGACTTCATCGCCTCCTCGCCGGAGCTGCAGGGCGGGCTGCGGGGCAAGCTCTACGGCGGGTGCTCCGTCGGGGCCAAGCGCAACGGGGGGCAGGAGACGACCCTCATCTACCAGTTGGTAGACATGCTGGAGATGGGTTTGCTCGGCGTGGGCAACGACTCCGAGACGACGGCCCAGTACGGCGGCACCTGCCACGCCGGAGACGTGGGCACCATCAGCCGCGACGCCCTGGGCCTGGAGACGGCCATGGGGGTGGGGCGGCGCATGGCCACCGTGCTCTCCTTGCTGAAGTCCCCGGCCCGCCTGAAGGGCAAGCCCAGGGCCTTGGCGCTGCTCCTGCAGGACGCCGAAGGCGCGGGCGCGGGCATGATCGAGAAGATCAGGCTGCACCTGGGCGACGTATTCGACGTGCATGTGGTGGATTACACCGAGCTCTCCATCAGGCGGTGCATGGCCTGCGACATCTGCCCGGCGGACGTGGACCTGGACGAATTCTATCGCTGCCTGGTGAAAAACGACGCGGGCGGGGATGTGCACCGGGAGCTTCTGGACCACGACGTGCTCATCCCGGTGGTGGTGTCATCCCGCAATCCCGCGGCCATCAAGGGCGACTACCAGAAATTCATGGAGCGCACCCGCTACATCCGCCGGGGGGACTACATCTGGTCCGACACCCTGGTGGCCCCGGTGGTCATCCAGGAGCCGGGCGGGGTGAGCACCTACCCCATCCGCATGCTGACGTCCCTGATCCGGCACCACACGGTGATGTTCCGCCCTTTGGTCGGGCATCTCGCCCAGGGGGCCGTCATCGGGGAGGAGCAGATTCTGGAGGGCCTGCGCGAGGCGGCGGAGCGTTCCGCCAAGCTGGCGGCTGGCCGGCTGGCCCGCGCCGGAGAGCACGCGGCCGCAAGCTACAACCCCGTGGGCTACGTGTTGAGCGCGGACAAGACCCGCGAGGACATGCAGCTCAAGAAGCGGGAGGAGATCGTGGCGCAGCGGGAATCGCGGCTGCGCAAACTGGCGGCCGAGCGCCTGCTGCCGCAAAGCGGAGGCAAGTGAGTGGAGCAGGTCGTCCGCAAGCTGGAGTGGGGCGTGGCCCGGGTGCCGCTCGCCGCGCCGTACCAACTGTCGTTCGTCACGCTCACGCGGTACGACACGGTCTGGGTGCGTTGCGAGGATACGAGCGGCTCGGTGGGCCTGGGGGAGGCCGTCGCCTTGCCCGGGTACGGCTGGGAAACCCAGGAGGACATCCTGGAGACGGTGGCCGCGTTGTGCGCCGGGGCGGAGGGCCTCACCTTCCGGGAACTGGCCGACCGCTGCCGGAAATCGTGGCCTCTGAGCCCCTTCGCGGCTTCGGCGGTGATGACGGCCATGGAGTTCCCCGGGCTTCTGGGCAGCGCGCCTCAGGCCGACGGTTTCGCGCTCAACTGGCCGGTGGCGGGCGACGCCCACGAGGCGGCATTGCGCGGGCAGGTGTTGGCGGGCCTTGAGCGAGGATACGGCTTCATCAAGGTCAAGGTCGGCAAAAATCCGGCCGACGAACTTTCCAATCTGCCCCTGCTGCTCGCGGGGCTTCCTGGCGATTCGTTCCGCGTGCTCTTCGACGCCAACCAGGGCTACAGCTTCGACCAGGCCCTGGATTTTTCCCGGGGGCTGGGCAAGAACGACTCGGGGCGCCTGCTGTGGTTCGAGCAGCCCCTGCATCGGGACGACTGGGACGGGCTCGCCCGGTTATGCGCCCTTTCGCCCGTGCCGGTCATCCTGGACGAGAGCGTGTATTCCGAGGAGCACGTCCGCCGAGCCGCAGCCATGGGCGCGCATGGGGTCAAGCTCAAGCTCTTCAAGCAGTGCGGCCCGGCGCATTGCCTGGAGCTGGCCCGGCTGGCTGTCAGTCTGGGATTGACCGTGGTTTTCGGCAATGGTGTGGCCACCGATGTGGGCAACCTTGCGGAATATCTGCTGCTGGCTGCCGGGGGAGGGCTGTTTTCCGCTCCGGCGGAGTCCAACGGCTTCCGGAAACTTGCGTCTCCCCTGCTGGGAGGTGTTGTCGCCGAGCGTGGTGGGAGCATCCGCCTGGAAGTGGGCAAGGGGGAAGTGGCCCGCCGGATCCAAGCATTTAACCCAGAATACTTATGAGTGCCGACAAAAAACTCGTTTCGATGCTGATCCCGGCCTACAACGAAGAGGACAATGTGCTGCTCATGCACCAGGCCCTCGTCGAAGCGGCGGGTATTCTCCCGGAATTCGACTTCGAGTTCCTGTTCATCGACGACGGCAGCTCGGACCGCACGTTCGAGCGTCTGGAAAGCATCCACGAGATCGACCCCCGGGTCAAGGTGGTCCGCCTGACCCGCAACTTCGGCAGCCATGCCGCAGTCAGCGTCGGGCTGGACTACGCCTCCGGGGACGCCGGGGTCATCATCCCCTGCGACCTGCAGGACCATCCGCGCGAGGTCGGCCGCTTCCTGGAGAAGTGGCGCGAAGGATACCATGTGGTCTGGGGAATGCGCGCCGAGCGCAAGGACCGGGCCCTGGACGTGTTTTTCTCAAGGGCTTTCGCCCAGATCATCCGGCGCATCGCCATACCGGACTATCCGAGCAACGGAACCGGCAGCTTCTGCCTCATGGACCGCAAGGTTATGGACGCCCTGCGCAGCTACCCCGAGCGCAACCGCATGACGTTCGGGCTGATCCTGACCACCGGCTACCGCCAGGTGTTCATCCCCTACAACAGGGAGGAGCGCAGGCACGGGGTCTCCAAGTATTCGCTTGGGCGCAAGATTAAGCTGCTTCTGGACGCGGTGGTGTCCTTCTCCAGCACGCCCATCCGCATGGCCACCTGGACCGGGGTGGCCCTGGCCATAGTTTCCGTGTTGTACGCCCTCTACATCGCCGTATACCGTATGTTCTACGACATACCCGTGCAGGGCTGGACCACGCTGCTGGTGGCGGTGTTGCTCCTGGGCGGGGTGCAGCTCATGGTGCTTGGCATGCTCGGGGAGTACGTCTGGAGAACCTTGGATGACGTGCGCCGTCGGCCTCTGTACCTTGTCTGGGAGTCGCGCGGCGATTTCCCCAGGGCCAAAGGCCTGGCCGAGCCCTCCATGGGGCGGGAAGGGGGAGGGCGTTGAAGCCGCTGGCTCTGCTGGGAGCGCATCGCCAGGCCGCCTCGTCCATGTCCCTGGCCTATCCGGAGCGCCGGTTCGCCTTCCTGAGCGATCAGGCGATTGTGGACGGCTGGGACCTGCCCAACGTGGAAATCCGTTTCAGCGAGCCCGGCCCGGACTCGGCCACGGCCACGGCTCAGGAGGCGGTAACCCTCTGCCCCCGCTGGCTCGGCGCTGAGGCCCTGGAGCGGTGGAGCATCTCCTCGGTGTTCCAGCGCCTGGAGGCAAATGGGTTCAGGCACCTGCTGCCCGTACGGTCCGAAGCCGGGGCCAAGGGCGTCTGGCAGGTCAAGGGAGACCGTTTCCACCGTCCCGACGCGCCCGAATGGGGCGAGGCTCGGGCTTTGTCCGACATAGGCGACCCGCACGGCTGCGGGCTGGTTTTCCAGCCCCGGCTCCAGGTCACGGCCCATCACCAGGTGGTGGGCCGCCGCACGGCACGGGGCACGGCTCTGGGGGTCATGTGGGTGCACGCCGAACGCTTTTTCCGCGACGACGTGATTCAGGCAGCGCAGACCGTCAGGAACCCGTTTATCGAGGAGGGCTCCTTGAGCGCCCTGGAGGTGCTCGGTTACGAGGGCTTCTTCACCTTCAACTGGATCGACACCCCCCAGGGCGCGCTTCTGAGCTCCTTCCGGCCCGTGCCCCGCGCGGGCTTGCGCACGTTGCGGGAGCATGGCGCGGACCTGCTCCTCGACCCGGCGGGCACCGCCATAGCCGGGGCCGGCGGATGTTTTGTGGCCCAGCCCCATTACGCAAGCTATACGAGGCTCGAACCGTGAACCTGCTTGTCCTTTCCGGTGTGGCTTCGGCCATCAACTACATCCAATCCCTGGCGGGCGATCCCGGCGTCAGGCTCTTCATCTCCGACTGCGACCCGTACTGCCCCGGGCTGTATGTTCCAGGCGTCATTCCGGTGCCACTGCCCCCGGCCAGGGCTGGCGGGGCATACCGCTCTGCCCTGGCCGAAGCCATCGAGAGGCACGGCATCGAGGCGCTGATCCCCACCTCGGATTACGACGTCGAAGCCGTGATCCAATGGGTAGAGGAGGGCTGGCGGCCGCCGGTAAAACTCTTTAGCCCTCCGTTCGAGGCTTACGGCAGGCTCGGTGACAAAGGTCGCCTGGCCAGACATCTGTCAGACAAATTCCCGAAGAACCTCCCCCGCAGTTTCGGCGCGGATTCCGACCCCGGCAGCCTGCCCTATCCAGTGGTGGTCAAGCCCTCCAACATGAGCGGGGGCAAGGGCGTGGCCATATGCCGCACCCGGGAGGATTTCCTGTCGGCCCGCGCGCGCCTGCGCCAGGCCTACGGACAGGCCCTGCTGGTGCAGGAGTACATCCCGGGCGGTACCTACGTCCTGACCATGGTGTACGGGCACGGGGGAGAGTTGGTGGCGGCGGTGGGCATGCGCTCGCGACTGACGTTCTTCACCTGGGGCGGCGGGGGCATCGCCGGGGAGGTAGTGGACGAGCCCGGGCTCGCCGAGTTGGCCCAGGCCATGGTGGCCGAATCCGGGGGCTGGCGCGGCCCCATCAATCTGGAGTTCAAGCGCCACGAGTCCACGGAGCGGTTCATGCTCATGGAGGCCAACTGCCGCCTTAACGGCTACAGCTACCTGACCACCATGAACGGCATCAACCTGCCGCGCATCGTTCTTGAAACGCTCCTGGGCTGGCCAACGTCCCAGCCCGCCCCCCCTTCCGAGGCGGAGCGGTGCAACTTCCTCATCGGCTACAGGGAAACTCCCGTGGACGGGTTCCTGGCATAGGCGCATGGGCAGGCACGGCGAAACGGTCGGGCTGTCCGGGCGGTGATCGCCCAGATCAGGCGGGCTTGGCCAGCGTGAAGCTCAGTACGCCAAGCCAGTTGGCAAGGGGAGTCGTTTCAACCAGGTTCTCCATGAGTCCAGCAGTCTGCCTGCCAATGGGGTCGCCAAGCCGGGAGGGCAGGCTCCCCAATGGATCATCCGCGACGGCCTGAGGCCGGCGGCGGCCGCGAGCGCATGCAACTCGCCGCTGGTGACGTAATGGCCGGTGCGGGCATGAGTTTCCCCCTGTGGAGAAGGGCGCGCAAGCCGTACCAGGGGCAGTTCCCGTTCGAAGTGGTGCCGGCGACAATGCCTCCAGGCTTGAGCACCGCGGCCATATTCCGGAACAGCCGGGGCAGGTCGGGAATGGTCTCCAGCAGCCCGACGAAGGTGACCACATCCATGCTCTCCTCCTCGACCCCTTCCATGGTCATGGCGTCCAGAACCCTGGCCTGAACGTTGCCGAAGCAGCAGTCCTGGATGCGGCGATTGGCCCCTTCAACCATCTTCGTGCTCAAATCGGTGGCGAGCACGGCGTCGAATAGCGGGCTGAGGATGTCCAGCTAGGGGCCGGTGCCCGCACCCAGTTCGAGTGCTGTTTGCGCTCCCGACTTTTCGGCCAGCAGGCCGGCCATGATCGCACGCAGCCTTTGGGCGAAACAGGGATTCTGCCTGTGGATGCCGTGTTTGGCGTCCCAGTCCGCAGCGTGGCTGTCGTAGTAGTCGCAGGCCCCGCTGTGCACCATCGTAACTCCTGAGCGCTTGCGTCATCGATTTGACTAAAAGAGGGGTAACCTCATATTGCTTGAGTTTCAATCACATGCATGGCATGCGCACGGGAGCCTTTTCGCGGGCCGGGGGCTCCGTCGTACGATCTCCGGCCAGATGCCCTCTAGCCTGGATCTCTTTACAACCGGCAGCACGATACACGACGAGCGACATTCATCATATGATACCATCTTGGAGTCTTGAAGCATTGCGCTCTTCCGGCGGCGATGTGCTCACACGCGACGGCAGGGACTTTTTCGGCCCGGACGGTTCCCCGGTCGCCCGGCTGGACCGGGGAGTGGTGCGCTTCGGCCTGCCCCAGGACGACGCCTCCATAGATTTCTTCACCTCTGTGGGCGGCACCCATTTTCATGAGCGCTCCCAGGTCCCCCTGGCAATGACCACCTTGGACACGCCGGTGTACCACGGGTACATGGCGCGGCTGCGCGAAGGCGCTCCCCAGGGCGCAGTGGTGGACGTAGGCGGCGGCGACGGCCGCAACACGTGGCCGTGGCTCGCCTGGGGCCACCCCCGTGTGGTCGTGGTGGACCCGGTGTTCGAGTCCTTGTCGCGGCTTCGCGGGCGCGTGGCGGCTCACGACCCGTCCTGGCTGGAGAGGCTCCTGCTCGTGGAGTCCGACTCCCGGTCGCTCCCGCTGGCTTCAGGCTTCGCGGACCGCCTGCTGTCCATCGAGGCTCTTGCCTACCTGAACGAGGACTATCCCCTGGGACTTTCCGAATGCGCGCGGGTGGTCAAACCCGGCGGCAAGCTGCTCATCGCGGACAGGGATTACGAGGGCGGGCTGGTGATGCAGGCATTTTATTTCGGGGGGCTCAAAGGCCTGCTCAATGCCGCCCCCACCAGGGACATCTGGGATGGCCGCCCCGATTTCCTGGTGCGCAACAGGTCGTTCACCCGCTCCGAATTCCAGGACGCCATCACCGAGCAAAACCTCACTGTCCTGTTCTCCGGAGGCATCTCGGCCATGTCCCTGATCATCAGCTTTCTGCGCTCCAAGGGCCTCCAGGAGGATGCCGCGCCCGCCGAGCTCGACGCCCTGCGGGAGCTTCTGGCCAAACTCGGGGAAGCCGGCTCCTTCCGCCGCAGCCACGTGATCATAGCACAAAAATGATGTACGATCCCGACAGCCTATGCTTCACCGTGGATGTCGAATGGGCACATCCGGCCGTCCTTGAGGACCTCTGCGCCCTGTTCGACGACGCTGGGGTCACTGCGACCTTCTTCGCGACCCACGCGGGTGTGAGCGTGCCGGGCCACGAGCGGGGCTTGCACCCTAACTTCCGCTGGAAGGGCGACACGGGCCGGGCCGTGCGCGAGAGCGACCCCGAGGTGTTCAGCAGCGGGGACGAGGCGAGCTTCTACCGCAGCGTGGTCAAGCGAAGCATGACCTTCGCCCCCGAGGCCAAGGGCCTGCGGGCGCACAGCCTGTTCTCGGATTCGGCCCTGGCCGGAATCTACCGCGAGGCCGGGCTGGAATTCGACTGCACCCACCAAATGTCCCTGGTGGAGAACCTCCGTCCGTTTTTCAAGCAGCGGGACATGCTGGAAATCCCCACCTTTTACGGTGACCATTTCGACCTCATGGCCCAGGCCACCGGCTTTCAGCCCGGGGGCATACGTCTCGACAGGTCGGGGCTCAAGGTGCTAGATTTCCACCCGAATATCGTGTTCACCAACGCTCCGGACGAAGCGTTCTATCTGGGCACCAAGGCATTCTATCATGACCCGCAGCGGCTGCTGGCCGCGCGCCATCCCGGCCGGGGGGTCCGGACCCTGCTCATGGAGCTTCTTGAGTGTGTCGGCGCCAAAGGGATTCCCATTTCCACAGTCGGGCGGATCAACCAGGTCGAGCGGGGGAAGAGGGCGCAGGCGTGAACCGAGGCGAGGCATCCATCCAGGTGAGCCCCCTGCGCGGAGACGAGCACCAGCTCTGGCGGGAATTCCTGGCCGCCTCGCCGACGGGCTCCCTGTACCACGACCTGGATTTCCTGGCGTATCATCCCGAGGGCCGCTTCCGCTTCGAGCACCTGGTCTTGCGCCAGGAGGGGCAGATTCTGGCCCTGATTCCAGGGGGAATCGCGAACAGGGAAGAGGGGCCGGTCTTCACCTCGCCCCTCGGGGCTTCGTTCGGCGGCCCCGCAGTGAAGCCGTACCTGCGCACCGCCCAGTGCCTGGCTATGGTCCAGACGCTTCAGGAATACGCCCAGGCCAGGGGCTGGGCCGGGATGGACATGACCTTGCCCCCGGCGGTTTTCGCCACCCCCTCTTCGGACGTCGTGTCTTTCGCCCTGTTCGCCAGAGGGTTCACCATGGCCAACCGTTGGCTGTGCGCCATGCTGGACCTGGAGCAGGCGGACGAGCCGCGCTATGAGGCGCTCTTCCGCAAGCGCCAGGCCACGCATGTGCGGGCCGCCCGGCGCAAGGGGATGGCCCTGGTGGAAGCCGGGGCCGAGGGGCTGTCGCACTTCCTGGAAGTCTTCGAGGACACTTATGCCAGGCATGGTGTGAGCGCCACGCATTCCCCCCAGGACATCGCTTGGCTGCTGGACCGCCTCCCGCACAGGGCCAGACTGTACCTAGCCATGCTGGATGGGCGGTGCGCCGCGGGGGTCCTGGTGTTCATGCTCACCAAGTCTGTGGCCTACACCTTCTACATCTGCAACAGCACCGCCCTGGCCGAGGAGAGGGGGATGCCCTTCCTCTATGCGGAGCTGGCGGACCTCCTTGCCAGGCGAGGGGTGCGCTGGCTGGACCTCGGCCCCGCCTGCTGGGACGGCAACTTCAACGCCGGGGTGACCTTCTTCAAGGAGAGCCTGGGCTGCGTGACGCACTGCCGGGACCGCTGGTCCTGGCGGCGGTCCTGGACCGGGGCCCCGGCCCTTGCCAGCCGGAATTTCATCATGGAGAGCGCATCATGAGCACCATACCCGTGGCCCTTCCCCTGCTGGGCGAGGAAGAAGCCCAGGCGGCCCGCAGGGCAATCCTCTCGGGGTGGGTGACCCAGGGGCCTGAAGTCGCCGCATTCGAGTCGGAGTTCGCGGTCTTTGTGGGCGCTGCGCATGCCAAGGCGGTGAGCAGTTGCACGGCGGCCTTGCATATGGCCTTACTTGCAGTTGGCGTGGGGCCGGGCGACGAAGTGGTGACGGTCAGCCACTCCTTCGTGGCCACTTCCAACGCGGTGCGCTACTGCGGCGCGCTGCCCGTATTTGTGGACATCGAGCCAGGCACCTGGAACATGGACCCTTCCCAGCTCGACCGCGCTATCACCGCACGGACAAAGGCCATCCTCTGCGTGCATCAACTGGGCATGCCCTGCGACCTGTCGGCAATCCTGGCGGTGGCTCGAAGCAAAGGGTTGCCGGTAGTGGAGGACGCCGCCTGCGCCATAGGCTCCGAGGTGAACCTCGGCAGCGGTTGGGAGCCCATCGGCAAGCCCCACGGCGATATAGCCTGCTTCTCCTTCCATCCCCGGAAGGTGATCACCACTGGAGACGGGGGGATGCTCACGACCAACAGTCCTGAGTTCGACCGCCAGTTCGCCCTGCTGCGGCAGCACGGGATGTCCGTCTCCGACCTTGCCCGGCACGGTTCGGGAAAGGTGGTGTTCGAAAGCTACCCTGAGCTGGGCTACAACTACCGAATGACGGACATCCAGGCGGCGGTCGGGCGCGAACAGTTGAAGCGCCTGCCGGGCATCATCGCTAGGCGCCGTGAACTAGCCGCGCGTTACCAGCACGGGCTTTCGGCCATACCTGGGTTGCGACTGCCCCTTGAACCGCAGTTCGCAACAAGCAACTGGCAGAGCTACTGCGTCGGGTTGCCGGAGGATATTTCACAGCGCGACGTCCTGCAGGCGCTCTTGGATGAATCCATCTCTGCCAGGCGCGGGGTTATGTGCGTCCACCGCGAACACCCAATGGGTTCGGCCTGGCGGTGCCCAGGCGATGAGCCTGGAGGCGACCCACTTTGCTGCGCGCAACTTGTGGAGAGCGAAAAGGCTCAGGACCATGGCATTATTCTGCCTTTGTATCCTCAAATGGCCGATGCGGACCAGGAGCGGGTGATCGTCACTTTGGCCCGTATCTTGAAGGAGAAGAGGCCTGGGTGTTGAGACAGCGAGCGACTTTCCACATTGATACAGAGGGACGCTTTTGTCGAAGACAGTGATGCATTCCTTCGCAAACTACCTTGCCGAACCAGAGGCCATCAGATCAAGTGCTGCTGCCGGGGGCGTAGTGAATCTGTTAGCAACGTAATGCTGATGGGCAGGCGTTGTTGTCTTGTGTAAGCAGCATATTTGTTTGTGGGTCATGACTAGAACAGCGGCCTAGCAGCCCGTTGCAAAAGGCTGTCTTCGGCTAATCTCCCTTTCCGATGATCGCGAAGGGCATGATTGCGCAGCATCGCTCCTGGGCCATGATCACGATGGCCAGGCAGGCCAGTGAGGGGTGCTGA
>NZ_JAKZKX010000036.1 GCF_022808715.1 Fundidesulfovibrio agrisoli | reverse complement strand
CGAACCGTCCGCTGTATTTGAAGAACATCGCCCGGTTCGGCGCTCGGGAGCCCAAGGCCGGACCCACTGCGGTTCACCGCGCCCTGGTGTCGTTGAGACGCACGCCTCCAGCGCGCCGCGATTTCCGGCCCGCCCCTGTACTCAGTCTCTAAATTCTGGAGTGCCGGGTTAGGCCGGGCTGGCGGCCTTGTCGGTGAGCACGTCCACGCGTACGCCGTCGCGCCCGGGGGAGAGCTGGAAAACACGGCTGGCGTGGCCGTAGAAGGCGTCCACGGCGTGGTGGCTGATGTAGAGCACCTGCAGGCCCAGGCGCTCGCCGATGGAGGCGATGAGCCGGGCGAAGCTGGAGACCAGCTCCGGCCGCAGCCAGCAGTCCTGCTCGTCGAGCACCAGGAAGCGGCGGTGGGTTTCGGGGTCGAGCTGGGCCAGGCCGATCAGGCGCAGGCCCACGGAGAGGATGTTGCAGACCGAGCCGCCCTGGCCGGTGAGAATGTCCTCGGTGCCGCCCTGCTGCTCCATCTCCAGGTTGATGAAGAACTTGCCGTTCTTGACCTCCCTGCGGCTGACCACCTTGCGGTCCTGCCCGAGGATCTCGCGCACGGCGTGGGTCAGGTTGGCCTCCACCTCCTCCATGAGCTCCCCGAACAACTCGCGGGAGAGGTCCTCCAGGCGGTCCTGCGCCTTGGGGGCCATCTCCAGGAAATCGCGCACGGCTTGAAGCTCGCGGCGCAGGCGCTGGTGCTCGCGCACCAGGGCCTCGGCGCGGCCCTCCAGCCGCCCGGCCCGCCGCTCCAGCCCTTCGAGCTCGCGGCGCAGGGCGTCCAGCTCCTCAGCCACGCCCGCCCCCCGGTTCCCCCTCCAGCCCCTGCTCCAGGCCCTGCTCGAGGTTCGTCAGGCCTTCGCGCACGGACTGGATGTGCCCGCGATACTCCTCCACCAGGCGGGCGTTGTCCGCGCGCATGGCCGCGAGCATCCGCTCCAGCTCGGCCGGGTCGGCGGTGCCGTAGTCGGCCCTGGCCTGCTCCTCCAGCGTTGCCAGTTCGGACTGCAGGTGGGCCAGGGTCTGCTCGGCGCGCACCTGCTCCTCGCGCAGCTTCTCGTATTCGGCCTTGAGCTGGCCGAGTTCGTGCTCCAGCCGGGCGTCAGGGTCGCTTGGGGCGGTCTTTGCCACCGGCAACCTCCTCGTAGAGTTCCCAGATCAGCGGGGTCTCCGCTTGCTCGGGGCTTAAGTTGGCGGAAAGGAAATCCTTGAGGCCCAGGCCCTCCTGGGTGCGTCGCCAGGCCAGGCGCTCCAGGCCCTTGAGGAACAGGGAGTGACGCTCCTTGGCGTCCGGCTCCGGGGCGAAGGGCTGGTCCGGGAAGACCTTCTCCCAGGGGAGCGCGGGCACGGGCCAGGTCTCCAGAGCACTTGCGCCGGGCCGCCAGACCGAGGCCGCGGGCACGCGGGCCTTGGTGCGGGCCGAGAAGGTCAGGCGGGTGATGTTGCCCGGGTTGCACCAGCGCGTGGCCCCGGCCGCGACCATGGGCTGCGGGCGGTGGATGTGCCCGTTGACGAGCCAGTCCAGCCCGGGGATCTCGCGGGGTTCGAGCACCAGGCCCTCGTGGTCGGGGAAGGTGATGTTGTGGTGGCTGAACCAGATGGTCTCCACCGCGCCGTCCCTGTCCACATGGCGCGGCAGGAAAGAGCCGTCGGGGGAGCCCCCGGCCAGCACCGGCCCGGCGGGCGTCTCCAGCAGGAAGGCGGGGCCGGGCTCGCTCATCAGGCGCACTGCCCCGGCAGCGTCCAGCACCGCCAGGGAGACGTCGCGGGTGAAGCGCGCCAGGTACTTGTCGTGGTTGCCCACCAGCACCGAGGGCTGGTGCGGCCGGAACAGCTCGATCAGCTCCACCACCAGGCTGTTGGGGTTCTCGCGCGGCCAGTGGAACAGGTCGCCCGCGATGACCGTGTGCAGGCCCAGGGCGCGGGCGCGCTCCAGGCAGGCCGCCAGCTTGGCCAGAATCTGCTCCCGGTAGCCCTCCAGGCGGTGCCCGGGCGGGGTGGCGGCCACGTGCGGGTCGCACACGATCATCAGGCCCTCGGCCTTGATTCTAGGCAGGCTCATGACCCGGCGTCCTCTTCTTCAGGAATTTGGCGGCGTCCAGGTCCGCGCCGCACAGGGGGCACTCGCCCACCTGCTCCAGGCGGAGGGCGATGCGTTCCCCCAGGGCGGCAAGCTCGGCCTCGCGCCCGACCAGCCAGGCCCGGCCCTTGGCGATGCGCGCGGCTAGGGTGGCCATGGCCCCGGTGAGCCGGGCCAGGGGGGCGGGGTCGGCCAGGGGGGGCGGTGAGGCCAGGGCCGCAAGGGCCTGCCCGCGCCGGCCGGCCTCGTCGCGCTGGGCGCGCAGCCTCTTAAGCCGGGCCGAGGCCAGGGCCAGCGGGCCGCTTTCGGCCAAAGCCGGGGGGGCCGCCAGGGGCCGCAGGGCCGCGCTTGCGGCCTGGGCCGCGCGCGTGCGCAGGTGCAGGGCGCGGAGGCGCGCGGTCGCCTCGGCCAGGGGCGCGGCCGGGGCCGGGGCCGCAGGGGGCGAGAGGCCCTCCAGCAGGCCCAGGCGGGCGCGCAACAGGCCCGAGCGTTCCGAGAGCCCGCGCATCTTCTCCAGCCGGGCCTCCAGCCGGGGCACGGAAGCGGCCTGCGAAGCCAAGGCCTCCGCGCCGCCGCGCAGCTCCTCCAGCCGCAGGGAGAGCCCGGGCAGGGCCTCGAGCCGGTCCAGCCCCTGCCCGGCGCCGGACAGGGCCTCCTCCAGGCGGCGGGAGTCCGTCCTGGCGCGGCGCACCTTCTCGCGCAGCAGATCCTGCATGGCCATGAGGTGCGCGCTCTCCGTGGAGGAGGCCAGAAAATCCGCCAGCACGGAGCCGGGCCGGTCCAGCAGGAAGATGGGGTGGCGCTGGTCCCCCAGGTGCACGTCCACGTCCTCTCCCTTCTCGAAGCTGACCAGGGGCAGCCGGAGCCGCCGGGCCACCTCCTCCGGCACGCCGCCCTTGCCCAGCTTGGCGAAGACCTGGGGCTCGGCCACGCCGGGGGGGTAGAGTTCGTAGATGGCGTGGGCCTTGCGGCGCACCCAGGCCACGCGCCAGCCGTCGTCCAGCAGGGCCTCCACGCGGGCCTCGCTGGCCCCGTGGCGGATGCAGTGGCGGCGGGAGGGGTTGGTGGCCAGGCAGCGCAGGGCCTCCACCAGGGCGGACTTGCCCGTGTTGTTGGGGCCGCAGAGCACGTTCAGCCCCGGGGCGAGGTCGAGCGAGGTGGCCTTGTGGGCCATGAAGTCGGTGAGCGTGAGGCGCAGGATCACGATGTCAGGCCGGGCTGTCCTGGGGCGTGAGGGGCAGGCTGATGTGGAAGGTGGTGCCCTGCTCCTCGGTGGATGCGAACCCCACGGAGCCGCCCAGGTAGCGCTCCCCCAGCAGCTTCATTCCGTAGGTGCCCAGGCCGCGGCCCCGGCCCTTGGTGGAGAAGCTGCGCTTGAACACCTGCAGCCGGACGTCCTCGCTCATGGCTGTCTGGTTGTGCACCCAGAAGCGCACGCGGCCCTTTTCCAGGCCGCAGCCGATGGTGACCTCTCCACCATTACGCGAAGCCTCCAGCGCGTTCTTGACCATGTTGCCCACCACCCTGTTCAGGAGCGCGGGGTCGCTGACGAACTCCACGTCGAGGGAGTCCGGAGCCAGGAGCAGCATCTTGTCCCCGTCCTTGGCGTAGGGGGCTCCCAGGCGCATGGCCGCATCCATCACCTCTGTGCTGCGCACGCGCCCGAAGCTCGGGTGAAGCTCGTTGCTTTCGGCGGCGGCCAGGTCGCGCTGGGTGAATATCTCCTCCACCAGCCCGGCAAGGGAGCCGTGGATGAAGTCGGCGTCCTCGCGCAAATCCTCGGGCACCTCCGCACGCAGGATGCCCATGAGGCCGCAAAGCCCGCCCGCCGTGTTCAGGACATCATGGAAGAAGAGGCGCTCCAGCAGGCGGCGGCGCTTGTGGTCGCTCATGTCCTGGATGCTGAAGAGCACATAGGCGCTGCCCTCGATCTCGATGGGCGAGGAGCTGACCTGCAGGTCCAAAGCTTCGACGCCCTGGGTCCCCATCCTGCTCAGGCTGCACTCCTGCACGGATTTGCGCCCTTCCAGCCCGGCCAGCAAAGAGCGCAGGGCTCCGCAGCGCGTACAGAACTGCGTGGTGCCGCAACCTCGGGGGGCGCTCAGGGCGTGCACGCAGTTGAGTGCCTCACCCGGGCGCTTGCCCAGAAGCTCTTCGATGGGCAGGCCCGTGGCGTGCAGGGTCTGGGCGTTGGCCAGCACCACCTGCCTGTTGCGGTCCAGCACGATGACGATGATGGGGATCGCGTCCAGTGTCTGGGCGATGAAGTTCCCGCACAGGCCCTCGTAGATTTTGCAGATGTCGGATTTCGGGCTGCGCGGCGGTTCGGGGGGAAGGTTCGACGGTCCTGACTCACTCATGATACGGCTATTTATTATCCCTTTTTTTCGCAACGGGCAACATCCGCCGCCCCCGGTACGTTGCGCCCGGGCTGGAAGCGCGCTAGGTGTTGATCCATGACTTCCCGCCCAGGACTGTACATGCCCGTCGCCTGCGCCTGCGCCGCCCTGCTGGCCTGGCTGGCCCGCGAAGGGCTTATCTTCCTCCATCCTGCGGCCTCGGCCCTGCCGCAGTTGGCCGTGGGCCTCGCGGCGGCCGCCCTCGCGGGCTGGCTGGCGGCGCTGCCGCTGGGCTCCGCCACCGGCGACGCGCCCAGGCCGGAACCAGCGCCCAGCGCCGGGCCCCAGCCCCATGACGGCAGGCTCGGGGAGCACGCCGCCCGGGTCGGCGACCTGGCCGGAACACTGGCCGAAAGGGCCGGGCGCGCCGGGGACGAGGCCTTCGACCTCACCGCCCAGCTGGGCGTGGCCGGAAGCCGCGGCTCGCAGGCCCTCCAGACCCTTGCGGCCGCCACGCAAGGCATGGAGCACGCCAGGGAGCTCTCCCGCAGGGCGGGCCAGAGCCTGGACGAGCTGGCCGCCGCCATGGAGCGCGTGCTGGCCGGAGCGGGCGGGGCGCAGGCCAAGCTCACCGTCATCGCGGACACGGCCGAGCAGGCGCAGTCCCTGGTGGCGGGCATGGCGGACATCGCCGAACAGACCGACATGCTCTCGCTCAACGCCTCCATCGAGGCCGAAAAGGCCGGGGAGCACGGGCGCGGCTTCGGGGTGGTGGCCAAGGCCGTGCGCCGCCTGGCCGACACCGCCGCCCAGACCGCCGGGGACTTCGAGCGCCTGGTGGCGCGCATGCGCCAGGCCGTGGCCGCCGACGTGATGGAGATGGACACGCTCACCCGCCAGGCCGGGCACGGGGCCGCGCGCCTGCGCGCCAGCCGCGAGGCGGTGCGGGACGCCGCCGGCGCCCTGGAGGAGCTGGCCTTGGCCCTTGAGGGTCTCGGCCCCGAGCTGCGCGGGCTGCCGCCCGTGCTGACCAAGGCCCGCGAGACATCCGACCGGGTGCAGGGCGCGCTGGCCGCGCTGCCCGGGCTGGCCGAAACGCTGCGCGCCACGGCCGAAGGGCTGGCCGGGCTGGACGCTCCAACCCTCAAGGGGGACCAATCGTCATGATCGCCTGGTGGCGCGACCTCACCTTAAGGACCAAGCTCGCCCTCTGCGGCATCGCCTTCCTGGTGCCCATCGGCATGCTGCTCGTGCTGCTCACCAGGCAGATGAGCGCAAACATCCGCCTGACCCAGGTGGAGATCAAGGCCATCTCCGTGGTGGAACCCATCGAGGACCTCACCGAGACGGTGCCCGAACACCTGCGCCTCGTCCTGGCGGGCTTCGCCGGGGAGGACGCAGGCCCCGCATCGGCCAAGCTGGAGAGCGGCCTGCGCGAGCGCCTGGGCGTGCTGGAGCAGCGCATGGCCCAGCATGGGCAGGAGCTGGGTCTCAACGCCGAAGTGCTCGGCCCCCTGGGGCTCGAGAAAATCGACCCAAAGAATTTCGGCAAGAACCTCCTGGAGCTGCTGGACACCCGCGCCGAAACCCCGCACCAGGCCATCGTCAACCACAACGCGGCCCTGGAGCTGCTCTCCCAGTTGCGCGAGTACGTGGCAGACTCGGGCAAGCTCGTGCTGGACCCGGAGCTGGCCAGCTACTACCTGATGTACCTGCTGCTCTTCGACATCCCCCGCGCCCAGGAGCGCCTGGGCTGGCTCTACACCTCGGGCTACCTCTCGCTCACGCACCTGCCCGGCGCCGAGAAGGAGCGCGCCCGCATGGAGGAGGCCAGCGCCTCGTGGGAGCAGTCCGTGGTGGACCGCATCACTGACAAGCTGGCCAAGGCCCGCAGGGCCATCGGGGATGAGAAGCTCGCTGTCCTGCCCAAGGCCGTGCAGGAGTACGCCACGGCCAGCCGCGCCTTTCTGGAGGTCAGCCGCTCACTGAGCAACCCCGCATCCAAGGTGAACATGCAGGGCCTCATGAAGTCCGCCAAGCTGGCCAGGGACGCCGGGGCCGACCTCTGGGACGCCTGCAACGGCGTGTTCAACACGCTCATCGCCGAGCGGGCCGCCAACCTTCGCCTGCGCATGTATTCCGCCCTGGGCGTGTGCGTGGGCTCGGTGATCCTGGCGGTGATGCTGGCCTGGACCATCCTCACCTCCGTGTCGCGGCCCCTGGCGCGCGTGGCCAACATCGCCACGCTCATCGCCCAGGGGCGCGTGGCCGAGGCCTCCGCCCTGCTGGAGCGCTCCTGCTCGAAGGGCTGCAAGGTGCTCAGGCGCAACACCGAGAGCGGGCGCAGCCAGTCCGAGATCAACCAGCTCTTCTACGCGGTCTCCGTGATGATCCAGGGGCTCGACGAGCTCCTGAGCACGCTGACGGCCACCGGCGGCCAGATCCAGACCTCGGCCCAGCGCATCGCGGCCACGGCCCGCCAACTGGAGGCCTCCGCCACCCAGCAGGCCGCCTCCACGGTGGAGGTCGGGGCCACCAGCAAGGAGATCTCGGCCACGGCCGCCTCCCTGGCGGACACCATGTCCGAGGTGCTGGGCGTGGCCAGCAAGAGCTCCGCCCTGGCCGAAGAGGGCCGGGAAAGCCTCGCCGTCATGGAGCAGGCCATGGACGACCTCTACCAGTCCGGCAAGACCATGACCGCCAAGCTGGCCCTGGTGCGCGAGAAAACCTCGGGCATCGGGCAGCTGCTCTCCACCATCTCCAAGGTGGCCACCCAGACCAACCTGCTCTCGCTCAACGCCGCCATCGAGGCCGAGAAAGCCGGGGAGTTCGGGCCCGGTTTCGCGGTGGTGGCCCGCGAGATACGCCGCCTGGCCGACCAGACCGCAACGGCCACCCTGGACATCGAGCGCACCATCCGGGACATGCAGGCCTCCGTGCAGGCCGGGTCGGCCGCCATGGAGGGCTTCTCCGCCCTGGCGGAGCAGACCGCCGACACCTCCCGGGGGGTCAACACCAAGCTGGGGCGCATCATCGCCTCCGGCGAGGAGCTCACCCCGCGCTTCTCCACCGTGACCCAGGGCATGCGCATGCAGGCCGAAGGCGCGGACCAGATCAGCGAGGTCATCAGCCAACTGGCCGACAACGCCGGGCAGACCCGCGACTCCCTGGCCGAGTTCCGCCTGGCCGCGGAGGAGCTCAACCGCACGGCCGAAAGCCTCCGGGAAGTGCTCCAGGGCTTCGGCCAGGGGCGCTGATGCTCTTCATCGCCTTCAAGGCCGCCGGAACCCGCTTCGCCCTGCCCGCGCGCATGGTGGAGGAGGTCACCCCCCTGGTCAGCCTCGCGCCCCTGGCGGGCGCGCCCGGTTACGTGGCCGGGGTCATGAACCACCGGGGCCGCCCCCTGCCCGTGGCGGACATGAATGTGCTCCTGGCGGGCAAGCCCTCTCGCCCCTTCGCCTCCACCCGCATCGTCGTGGCGGAGCCCCGGCCCGGCGCGAAGGCCGGCGGCCGCCCCGCCCTGCTGGGCCTCATGGCCGAACGCGTCTTCAAGACCGTGGAGCTGGACGAGGCCGCCGTGAGCGCGCCCGGAGCCCCGGCCGCGCCCTACATCCGCGGCGTGGCCGAGCACGAGGGCGAGCTGGTGCAGATACTGGAGCTTGGGGCCATCCTGCCGGCCGAACTTCTGGAGCGCCTGCTGGCCGGGCTGGAGGCCGCGTGAGCGCCGCCAGGGCGAGCCTGTCCCCGGCGGACCTGGCCCAGGCCGCCGCTCTTTCCGGCCTGGAGCTCAAGGCCGTGGGCGCCGACGCCGTCCGGCGGGCGTTTAGGGCCGGGCTCGCGCGCACGGGCCTGAAGGACGCGCAGGACTACCTGCGCAGGCTGGAATCCGACCCGGTGGCCCGCCGCCTGCTGGCGGGCGATGCCGTGGTGCAGGAGAGCTGGCTCTTCCGCGACCGGGATGCCTTCTCCGCCCTGGCCCGCATGGCCCAGGCCCACGTGAAGGCCAAGCACGGGCCCTACCGTGTACTGAGCGCCCCCTGCGCCCGTGGCGAGGAGCCCGCCTCGGCCGCTGCCACCCTGCTCCAGGCGGGCCTGGAGCCCGGACAGTTCGCGGTGGATGCGGCGGACGCCAGCCCCGCGGCCCTGGAGGCCGCCCGCTCCGGCCTGTTCGGCCCATCCAGCCAGCGCGGCCCCGCCGCCGACGCGCCATCCGGCTGCCCGTCCGACCCGGCCGCGCAGGCCATGCCGAAAGCTTTCTTCCAGGCCACGGAGCAGGGCCTGCGACTGGCCCCCCAAGCCCTTGAGCGCATCACCTTCATCGAGGCCGACGCCACGTCCCCGTCTTTTCTGGCGGGCCAGCGGCCCTATCACGCCATATTCTGCCGCAACCTGCTCATCTACCTGCTGCCCGAGGCCCGCGAGAACCTCGCCCGCAACCTGGAGCGCCTGCTGGCCCCAGGCGGGGCGCTCTTCACCAGCCCGGCCGAGGCCGGGGCCTTCGCCGCGCTGGGGCTCAGCCCATGGAGCGCCTGCCCCCTGCCCTCCCCCGCGGCCCCTGCGGCTTCCAGGGCCAAGGCCGCCTGCTCTGTGCGGCCCGGCGCTCGGCCCAGGGTGACCGTCCCCAAATCCCATCCACAGGTGGAGCCTTCCAACCCGGCCCCTGGCCAGGCCGCCTGCCCGGCCCCCACACTGGACGAGGCCCGCGCCCTGGCCGACCAGGGCCGCCTGGAGGAGGCCCTCACGGCCATAGAGGCCCACCTGGCTCTGTTCGGCCCAAGCGCCGAGCCGCACTATCTTCAGGGGGTGGCCCATCTGGCCCAGGGCCACACCAGGAGGGCCGAGCAGGCCCTGCGCAAGGCCCTCTACCTCGACCCGGCCCACGCCGGGGCGCTCACCCATCTGGCCCTGCTGCGCCAGGCCCAGGGCCGCGCCGACGAAGCGGCCCTGCTCTCCGGCAGGGCCGCCCGCGCAGGGGAGGAGCGCCCGTGAGCGACGACGGCAACAGGACAGCGCGCCTGCTCTACGACCGCGAGGTCCCGGCGGACATCCTTGAGGAGTGGACCCTCCAGACCGCCGCGCCCAAGCCCGAGCGCACCGCCCCCCGCTCCGGTGCCATGCTGGTGCGGGCCGGGAACGAGTGGCTGGGCCTGCCCGCCGCCATGATCGAGACGGCCCTGCCCGCCGGTCCGGTGCACTCAGTGCCCCGGCTCTCCAACGCGGCCTTCCTGGGCCTGACCAACGTGGATGGCGAGCTGCTGCCCTGCGTCCGGCTCTCCGCCCTGCTGGGGGGCCAGGCGGACCCGGCCCCTGCACGGCCGCGCATGGTGGCTGTGCGGGTGCCCCAGGGGCGCTTCGCCCTGCTGGTGGACGAGGCCGCGGGCACCTGCGGCTACTTGCCCGGCGAACTGGGCGCATTGCCCGCCACCGTGGCCCTGGCCCCGAGCCCGCTGGTGGTGGGCGTCATCGAGCTGGAGGGCCGCAGCGCCGGGCTGGCCGGCATCGAGGAGTTGGGCGCGGCCCTGCTGGGGAGCCTGCGCCCGTGAGCCCCGATCTGGCCGATTTCTCCCTGCTGGAGCTGTTCAGCATCGAGCTCTCCACCCACTGCCGGGCCATCGAGGACGGGCTCGTCGGCCTGGAGGGCGACCCGCGCCCCGAGCTGCTCGAATCCCTGATGCGCGCGGCCCATTCCATAAAGGGCGCGGCGCGCATCGTGGACCTGCCCCAGGCCGTGGGCCTGGCCCACGCCATGGAGGACGTGTTCCAGGCCGCCCAGCAGGAGGGCCGGGTTCCGGGCAAGGCCCAAGTGGACGCCCTGCTGGCCGCCAACGACTTCTTCGCGCGCCTGGCCGCCCTGGCCCCCAAGGACCTGCCCCAGGCCCTGGCCGACGGCGCGGCCGAGGCCGCCGCGCTGGAGGCCGCCCTGCGCGCGCTGCCCCCGGACGGCCACCCTGCCGGCCACCCGGACACCTCCCAGGCTGCCCCTGCCGCCCCTGAAGGCCCTCCGGGCGTGGCATCTGCCGCTCTGGGGGCCCCACTCCCGGCCCAGGCGGCCCAGCCCCGCGCCGCCCAGGATCAGGGCGGCGGCCAAACCTCGCAGGCCGGGCCGGACGGCGGCGTGGTGCGCCTCTCCGCCGAGCTGCTGGGCAGGCTCATGGGCCTGGCCGGGCAGTGCATCGTGGAATCCGGCCAGCTCGGGCGGGTGTTCGAGCAGGCCCGCGCCCAGCGGCGCGGCTTCCTGGACCTTGCGGACCTGCTCTCCCAGACCCGCGCCTTGCTCCCCGAGGGCGACGCCAAGGACCAGTTGGACAGGGCCGCCGGGATGCTGCGCACCATGCACGCCGGGCACTCGGATTCGGTCTGCGCGCTGGATGGCCTGGCCCGGCGCATGGAGATCCTCTCCGACAAGCTCTACCACCAGGTGCTCGGCAGCAGGATGCGCCCCTTCGGCGAGGGCGCGCGCGCCCTGCCGCGCCTGGTGCGCGACCTGGCCCAGGAGCTGGGCAAACAGGCCCGCTTCGTGCTGGAAGGGGCCAACGCCTCGGTGGACCGCGACATCCTGGACCGCCTGGAGGCCCCCCTGCTGCACCTGACCCGCAACGCCGTGGACCACGGGCTCGAACCCCCGGAGGAACGCGTGCGCAGTGGCAAGCCCCAGCAGGGGCGCATCCTGCTGGTGGCGAGGCACGTGGCCGGCAGCCTGGAACTGCGCCTCTCCGACGACGGCTGCGGCATCGACCCCGAGGCCATCCGCGCCTCCGTGCAGGCAAAGGGGCTGGCACCGGCCCCCATCGCCCAGCGCATGACCGACTCCGAGCTGTTCGAATTCCTCTTTTTGCCCGGCTTCACCACGGCCGCCGCCCTGACCAGCGTCTCCGGGCGCGGCGTGGGCCTGGATGTGGTCAAGACCGTCATGCAGGAAGTCGGCGGGCAGGTGCGGGTGGAATCCACCCCGGGCCAGGGCACGGCCTTCGTGATGCGCCTGCCCGTGAGCCGCTCCGTGGTCCGCGCCCTGGTGGTGCGCATCGGCGGGGAGCCCTACGCCATGCCCCTGGCGCGCATCGGGCGGGTGCTCCTGGCCCCCGCCGAGGACGTGCAGACCACCGGCGGCATGCAGTACCTCCGGCTGGACCATGAGAACGTGGGCCTGGCCCAGGCCGCCCAGATTCTCGGGGTGCCGCCCGCGCCCCTCCCGGGCAACGAGGACGACCCCACCCTGCCGGTCATGCTCCTGGAGGATCGCGGCGCGCGCTTCGGCCTGGCCGTGGAGGCCTTCCTGGGCGAGCGCGACCTGGTGGTCCACCCGCTGGACCCGCGCCTGGGCAAGGTGCCCGGCGTGGCCGCGGCCTCCACCCTGGATGACGGCTCCCCCGTGCTCATCCTTGACGACGCGGACCTGCTGCGCTCCCTGGAGGGCCTGCTGGCCGAGGGGCGCCTGGCCGGAGTCGGCGCGGGCGAGGCCCTCGCGCCCGAGCGCGCGCCAAAGAGCGTGCTGGTGGTGGACGACTCCCTCACCGTGCGCGAGGTGCAGCGCCAGCTCCTGGAGGGGCGCGGCTACCGGGCCACGACCGCCGTGGACGGCATGGAGGGCCTGGCCCTGGCGCGCATGGGCTCCTTCGACCTCATCATTACCGACGTGGACATGCCCCGCATGACCGGCATCGAGCTCACCCGGCGCATCCGCGCGGACGCCGCCCTGGCCCGGACACCGGTGATGATCGTCTCCTACAAGGACCGCCAGGAGGACCGCATGGCAGGCCTCGAGGCCGGGGCCGACTTCTACCTGGCAAAATCCGGTTTCCGCGACGAAGCCCTGCTCCAGGCCGTGGCGGACCTCATAGGCGAGCCATGAACACAAGCTGCTCCTGCCGCCAGCCGCCCGTGCTGGCCATCGGCGCCTCCACCGGAGGGCCGTCGGCGGTTGCCGAGCTGCTCTCCGGCCTCCCGCGGGATCTCCAGGCCGCCGTGCTCGTGGCCCAGCACCTGGACCAGGCCTTCAGCGGCAACCTGGCCGAGCTGCTGGCCCAGCAGAGCGCGCTGCCCGTGGCCGTGGCCAGCGACGGCGACCGGCTGCTGCCCGGGCGCGTGCTGCTGGCCCGAGGAGGCGACCACCTGGTGCTCTCCCCGGTGAGCACCCTGCGATATACCCAGGACCCGCTGGCCACGCCCTACCGCCCCTCGGTGGACGCCCTGTTCCTGAGCCTGGCCGACTCCCGGCTGTGCCCGGGGGTTGCGGTGCTGCTCACCGGCATGGGCTCCGACGGGGCCAAGGGCCTGCTGGCCCTGCGCTCGGCGGGCTGGCTGACCATCGCCCAGGACCAGGAGACCAGCGCCGTCTACGGAATGCCCAAGGCCGCGCGCGAGCTCGGCGCGGCCGAGATGGTGCTGCCGCTCAACTCAATCGCCGCCCTTGCGGCCAAACACCTCCGGAACCGACATGCTCGAAGCCGTACCTGCTGAACACCGCGTCACCGTGCTCATGGTGGACGACCAGGCCATGGTCTCCGAGGCCGTGCGCCGCATGCTGGCCCCCGAGGCCGACATCGACTTCCACAGCGTGCAGGACCCGGCCAAGGCCCTGCCCGCCGCCCTGTCCGCCGAGCCCACCGTGGTGCTGCTGGACCTGGTTATGCCCGACATCGACGGCCTGACCCTGGTGCGCTACTTCCGCGCCCACCCCAAACTCAAGGACCTGCCCCTCATCGTGCTCTCCACCAAGGAGGAGCCCCAGACCAAGGCCCAGGCCTTCGCCCTGGGGGCCAACGACTACCTGGTCAAGCTGCCCGACCGCGTGGAGCTGATTGCCCGGCTGCGCTACCACTCCCAGGCCTACACCCGCCTGCTGGAGCGCGACCGCGCCTACCGCGAACTGGCCCGCCAGCTGGACCAGGCCGCGCAGTACGTGCGCAACCTCCTGCCCAAGCCCCTGGAACACGGCCCCATCCGCACGGACTGGCTCTTCGAGCCCTCGGCCCAGCTAGGCGGGGACGCCCTGGGCTACCACTGGATCGACCAGGAACGCTTCGCCTTCTACCTGCTCGACGTCTGCGACCACGGCGTGGGCCCCGCGCTGCTCTCGGTCTCGGCCCTCAACGTGCTGCGCGCCCAGACCCTGCCCGGGGTGGACTTCACCCAGCCCGCCCAAGTGATGGCGGGGCTCAACGCGGTGTTCCAGATGCCGCGCCAGAACGACCTGTATTTCACCATCTTCTACGGCGTCTACGACATGCGGACCCGCGTGGTGCGCTTCGCCTCGGCCGGGCATCCGCCCCCGCTGCTCTTCCAGGACGGCGGGAAAGTCAGGGAGCTGCGCTGCCAGAGCATCTTCATCGGAGCCATGCCCGAGGCGCAGTTCCGCCAGGACGAGGTCGCCCTGGGCGGGCCGGCCAGCCTGCTGGTGTTCTCCGACGGGGCCTACGAGCTGCGCCGGGCCGACGGCGTCATGGAGGGCTACGAGGATTTCCGCGAGCGCTGCGCCAGCTACGGCCCAGCGGGGCCGGAACTGGCCGACCTGCTGAACCAGGCCCGGGCCGTGCGGGGCCAGCAAGTGCTCGACGACGACCTGACCGCCTTGCGCCTGCGCATCGGATGAAGCCCTTGGGCCGCCGCCTGGGCGACCGGGCGCTCTTTCAGGAGCCTTCCGAGATGCGTATTCCTAGTGAAACAAATCACAATATAATGTGGCACGATAATAAATAACGTGCCCTCACCGCTTCACATGCCTCCAAAGCGAGTCGAAAACCTCGAAACCCACCTTTTGGACGCAAAACAGCACCCGCAGCGCATTGGATTTTACCTGCCTTGTTCTACAAGTAACAATTTCCTCTAGCAAAGGTTCCTCAGTTCTGCTACTATCCCGCGCACCTGGATATGTCAGGCGCTGATGCCTTTGAGGACTTTGGCCCGGTCGACCGTCAGTGGGGGACGGCGTCCGCGGTTTCCAGTGAGGCTTATACCTGAGAACCAGCCAACCTGTAACGATTTGGGAGGTCCGTATGCGCGTATCCATTGGTCTTGCCAAGGACGACGCCGAAAAACGCTTGGAAAAAAGGGGCGTCTCCCGCCGCGACTTCATGAAGTTCTGCGCGGCAGTGGCCACCGCCCTTGGCATGGGCCCCGGCGCCGCGGGTGAAGTCGCCGCCGCCCTGACCGCCAAAAAGCGTCCTTCGGTGATCTACCTGCACGGCGCCGAATGCACCGGCTGCTCCGAAGCTGTCCTGCGCACCTATCAGCCCTTCATCGACGAGCTCATCCTCGACACCATCAGCCTGGACTACCATGAGACCATCATGGCCGCCGCGGGCGAGGCCGCCGAGGACGCCCTGCACAAGGCCATGGAGTCCCCCGAGGGCTTCGTGCTGGTGCAGGAAGGCGCGGTTCCCACCATCGAAAACGGCGCCTGGGGCAAGGTCGGCGGACACACCATGGCCGACAACCTGAAGGCTTGCGCCGCCAAGGCCAAGGCCATCATCGCCATGGGCACCTGCGCCACCTTCGGCGGCGTGCAGGCGGCCAAGCCCAACCCCTCCAAGGCCGTCTCCGTGAGCGAGTTCCTGGGCCGCAAGGACGTCATCAACATCGCCGGCTGCCCGCCCAACCCCATCAACTTCGTGGGCGCCGTGGTGCTGTACCTGAAGGGCGAGAAGATCGACCTCGACTCCCTCCAGCGCCCCAAGGCCTTCTACGGCGTCACCGTGCACGAGCAGTGCGAGCGCCTGAAGCACTTCGAAGCCGGCGAGTTCGCCAAGAGCTTCGACTCCGAGGAAGCCAAGAAGGGCTACTGCCTCTATGAGCTGGGCTGCCGCGGTCCCGAGACCAACAACAACTGCCCCAAGGTGCTCTTCAACTCGACCAACTGGCCGGTTCGTGCGGGCCATCCCTGCATCGGCTGCTCCGAGCCGGGCTTCTGGGACAGCATGAGCCCCTTCTACGTAGGCCGTTAGTCTCAGGGCGCAGTAGCCCGAACCGCAGCACACCTCACGGAGGAACGTTATGGCTGACAGCAAGCCTCAAGTGATGAAAACGCCTCAGAGCACCTTCACCGGCCCCGTCGTGGTCGACCCCGTCACCCGCATCGAGGGTCACCTGCGCATGGTGGTCGAGGTTGAGAACGGCAAGATCAAGAACGCCTGGAGCTCCTCCCAGCTCTTCCGCGGCCTGGAGATCATCCTGAAGGGCCGCGACCCCCGCGACGCCCAGCACTTCACCCAGCGCTCCTGCGGCGTCTGCACCTACGTGCACGCCCTGGCCTCCACCCGCGCGGTGGACAACGCCGTCGGTGTGAAGGTTCCCGAGAACGCCACCCTGATGCGCAACCTGGTCATGGCCTCCCAGTACCTGCATGACCACATCGTGCACTTCTATCACCTGCACGCCCTGGACTGGGTCGACGTGCAGAACGCGCTCAAGGCCGACCCCGTGAAGGCCGCCAAGATCGCCAACGACATCTCGCCCCGCAAGACCAACGCGGCCGACCTCAAGGCCGTGCAGGACAAGCTGAAGGCCCTGGTGGACTCCGGCCAGCTGGGCATCTTCACCAACGCCTACTTCCTGGGCGGCCACCCGGCCTACTACCTGCCCGCGGAAGTGAACCTGATCGCCACCGCGCACTACCTTGAGGCCCTGCACCTGCAGGTCAAGGCCGCCCGCGCCATGGCCATCTTCGGCGCCAAGAACCCCCACACCCAGTTCACCGTGGTGGGCGGCTGCACCAACTACGACGCCCTGCGCCCCGAGCGCATCGCCGAGTTCGTGAGCCTGTACAAAGAGACCAAGAAGTTCGTGGACGAAGTCTACATCCCCGACCTTCTGGCCGTCGCCTCCTACTACAAGGACTGGGCCGGCATCGGCGGCACCACCAACTTCATGACCTTCGGCGAGTTCCCCACCAAGAGCGAGTTCGGCTTCGACGACCGCTTCTTCCCCGCCGGCGTCATCATGAAGCGTGATCTGGGCAAGGTCGGCGCTGTCGATCCCAAGCAGATCATGGAGCACGTGAAGCACTCCTGGTACGTTGGCGACGAAGCCAAGCACCCCTACGAGGGCGTCACCGATCCCAAGTACACCTCCCTCGACGACAAGGACCGCTACTCCTGGATGAAGGCCCCCCGCTACATGGGCGAGCCCATGGAGACCGGTCCGCTGGCCAAGGTCCTGGTGGCCTACGCCAAGGGCCACAAGCCCACCGTCAAGGTCGTTGACATGATCTGCAAGAAGCTGGGCGTCGGCAAGGAAGCCCTGTTCTCCACCCTGGGCCGCACCGCCGCCCGCGGCGTGGAAACCGCGGTCATCGCCGCCGAGATGGAAGCCTGGGTGAAGAAGCTGGCCGACAACGTGAAGAAGGGCAACACCAAGCTCTACCAGGATTGGAAGATGCCGGACAGCGCCCAGGGCGTCGGCTTCGTGGACGCCCCCCGCGGCGCCCTCTCCCACTGGATCGACATCAAGGGCGGCAAGATCAACAACTTCCAGTTGGTCGTGCCCTCCACCTGGAGCCTCGGACCCCGCTGCGCGGCCGGCAAGCTCTCCCCGGTGGAAGAGGCCCTGATCGGCACCCCCATCGCCGATCCCAAGCGCCCGGTGGAAATCCTGCGCACCATCCACTCCTTCGATCCCTGCATCGCCTGCGGCGTGCACGTGATCCAGCCGGAGAGCAACGAGGTGCTCAGCTTCAAGGTGCTGTAAGAGCGCATTGAAGAACTAGCCTAGAATGAGAGAGGGCCGCGAATGCGGCCCTCTTTTTTGTTGCGGCCAATTAAGTCAGTATAAATCGACAGAAAAATTACAATCCTTTAATAACCGAGCAAATTTCTTTAGCAATTTCCTCCACTGTATAAGCAGCAGTACTCCTAGCAACTCTATCAGCTAAAGACGGGCTATATTTTAAAACTTCCTGCTTTGTAACATTATGCCAGATAGGCAGTATAGTGTAATCGCCAGAAATGCTTTGCGCTACAATACAATCAAACTCATAGCGAGGCCAATCCTTTTCAAAAAATGATCTAGACAACACAATCACACCAAATCGAGTATCAGCCAAGCCCCTATCAATCTTTCTTCTCAGATTATCACCTATCTTTAATTCAAATTCATCGTACCAAACCTTCAGACCACCATTTTTCAAAGCAATTGCCAGAGGACGCGCCACCTCATCCTTATCTTCAAATGCATGTGATATAAACACATCGTACCGGAACCCTTCTTCACTCGTTTCGCTACGGTAATCCTTATGGTTCATGACAACAGACGACGAGACTGAATGAACATATTTGCCTATCATCTGTTGACATGCTCCACACTGTGCTTCAGCAGTTGCAAGTACACACCGAGGGAATTATCAAAAAGGATTGCACAACAACCAGAGCTACTCACCCCTTACAACAGAACTAATTTCTTTAGCAATTTCTTCTACTGTATGAGAAGTAGTACTTCTTGCCAGTTTATCAGCTAATGACGGACTATAGTTTACGACTTCTTTTTTTGTGACATTATGCCATATAGGAAGCAACACTTGGTCTCCAGAGACCGCCTGCGTCACAAGACCGTCTAATTCATAATTTGGCCACCCTTTCCCAAAGAATGAAGCTGAGAGCACTATTACTCCAAACCTGCTATTGGCTAGCCCTTTATCGATCTTTCTTCTTAAGCTGTCGCCAATTTTTAATTCAAATTCATCATACCACACACGTAGGCCATCATTTTGCAAAGCCAACGCCAATGGCCGCGCCACTTCTTCTTTATCTTCAGATGCATGAGAAATGAAAACATCATACGCCGCGCTACTCATATCTAGATCACCAGGATAATCTTGGCGGTTTTCACGAACAAGAGACGGAACTGAAGCAAGTGGAACTTCCTGTAATCGGGGCAAATGACCCGGTAAAACCCTAACGGAATATCGTGTACTCCCCCGGTAACCACCAAAATCAATTGCAACATACCAATGCCCAGAATGAGGAACTTGCAATCGCACTGGCGATTTAGTGGCGTGCCCCCCATAATATCTGTGCTGCCTGCCACTTTTATAACTACTGAAATTGGAACTATCCATCAGGCGGACATTCGCCGCATCACCGGACAAAGTCACTTCAACGATCTCCCCACCGCTTCTATGACCAAGATCATTATACCAAAATTGCATTTGACTCTCCTCGATGACTTTGAATCATCGTTCAACATGGTTCCAGATCAAATCTCTTCCCCACAATTACAGAAACAAACCGGCTTTGGCGGCTTCACCCTCGGTTCATCCCCCGCAGCGTAGAACCCCAAGCCGGGGAACACGCTGGCCCAGAGGGTGACGTATTCATCGTTGGCCCCCTTGAGGTCGTCGGGCAGCAGCACTGCATCGAGCCAGAGCCCGTAGACTCCGGCCCAGGCGTATTCCGGTTCGCCGAGGCCGCGCGCAACGCCCATTCCGGCGGGCAGAGTGCCGCGCAGCACGCGCCCTTCCCGCGCGCAGTCCACCCAAGTTTCCTGCCCGCCCGAGGCCACGCGCACCCGCACTGGTTCACCCTCTGCCAGGGATGTGGAGAAGGTGAGCCGCAATTCGGCCCCACCTGCAGTTGAACCGCCCGGATCGGCGGCATCCCCGGAGCCCCCCTCCACCTCCAGCCGCACCAGCCTGGGCATCTCCACATACTCCTCGTCCGCGCCCTTGGGGCGCAGGAACACGAACGGCGGGCCAGCCACCAGCCGCCCGGCGGCGTCGTAGGCTCCGATGGGGGTGTTCTCCCCCGAATCCCAGTCAGACTCGCCGGGCCAGTCCTCCACGGCCTTGAGCACCACCCTGCAGCCCGGCCTGGGGCCGCCCACCAACCGCAGGTCGCCCCGCTCCGCGTCGATGAAACTCGCCTCACGGTCCACCACCCCGCCATGCTCCTGGTTGTTCTCCGTGATCTTGCGGGGCCAGGGCAGGTTGGTGAGGTCGCAATCGAAGCTCACGCCGCCCACCCAGCCATCAGGCATGAAGCCGTCCCCCACGAATCTGTCATCCCCATCCTTGCCATCGCCCTGGCAGCCATCCGCGAAGGGTCTGCGCACGGCCTCGGGCAGGGGGCAGCCGGAGCCGTCCTGGAGCGGGCTTCCCTCCACGGGCTCGTCCGCAAAGAGCACGGCATTGTTTCGATGTTTCAGGTGCTTGGTGGCCCCTCCCTTGACCAGGCTGTTGCAGAGCTTATAGCTGTTGTTGCACGCGAGCACGCACCCATCCGGCATGGGGCCGCCCGCGTCGTACTTGTAGACCTTGCCGCCCCGGTTGGGGTCCAGCGGGGTGCCGGGCTTGTCCGTGATCCAGCCGGTGTTGGAGAAGAAGTACCAGAAGCCCCCGGCGACCTCGTCCAGCGAGAACCAGGCGTGCGCGTTGTGGATGCGGTTGTGGTGCACCCACCAGTTGGTTGCCCCCCGTTCGGGCTCCACCGGGTTGTCGCGCACGCGCAGCATGGTGTTGGAGTAGATTTCAACGTTGCAGTTCTGCACTGATTCTTTCTTCTTCTCCGTCTTCATGCGCATGCCGTTGAAGGCGTCGCAGATGGTGTTGCCGCGCAGCACCACGCTGCCCGAGACGCCCACGCTGCCGAACAGGCCGCCGTTGCAGTAGAAGTAGCGTTTGCGTTTGGAGTCGAGCCAGAGCTGGTCGCGCCACATGGCCCCGGTGGGGTCCTGCCGCCAGTGGTTGCCCTCCAGGAGGATGTGGTGGCAGCCCAGGCCGCGCGCGTAGACCAGATACCGGCTGTCCGTGGCGCGGACCCTGCGCACGCTCACGTAGGACGACTCCTCCATGTAGAGGAACGTGGGCCAGCAGCTCTCCACGGCAAGATTTTCGAATTCGATCCAGGAGCAGTCCGCCAGCTTGAAGAAGGCGAAGTGCTTCATCTCCGGCAGCATGGAATCATGCGGGACGCCGCCCAGCCCGCCGTTGAGCGCGGTGGCCGCGCCCAGGCCCCGGATGGTCACGGGCATGTCCGGCGTGCCGTGGATGTCGGCGATCTTCACCGGGCGGCAGGAGGGCGGCGCGCCCGAGTCCTCGTCGTAGAGGATGGGCGGCCAGTACTTGCCCGGCAGCAGTTGCAGGATGTCGCCCGGGCGGACGCAGGCGAACACGTCGGCCAGGGTGTGGGTGGAGAACAGCAGCTCCCGCCCGTCCAGGCGGACATAGCGGCAGTCCCCTTTGTAGGTGACGAACAGCACGCGGCGGCCGCGCTCCGTCCAGTACGGCAACGGTGTGGAATCATCCTGCATGGCGGCCCCTTTGACGTCGGCGAAAAGATATTTGATTACAGTTAAATATACCACAACACATAACAGGGCCACACCGGCGCGTCAACGCGTCGCGGCCCTTGCCCGCCGGCCCTTTGCAGGGCATGATGGGTCACTTCAACCCGGAGGAGCATCAATGGAAGACAATGCCCGCAGAATTCTGGTGATGGGCGTGGGCAACATCCTCTACACCGACGAGGGCGTCGGTGTGCGCTGCATGGAGAAACTGGAACGCGAGTACGAGTTCTCCGACAATGTCACCCTGCTCGATGGCGGCACCCTGGGCATGCGCCTGATGGACCCGCTGCTCAACTGCGACATGGCCATCATCCTGGACGCGGTGCTCGGCGGCGGCGACCCCGGAACCATCTACCGCTGCACCGGCGACGACCTGCGCAAGTCCCTGGCCTTCAAGGACTCCATGCACCAGACCGACCTGGTGGACACCCTGATCTACTGCGGCCTGGTGGGCAACAAGCCCGACTGCGTGGTGCTGGGCATCCAGCCCGTGGACTACGACACCATGAGCGTGGAGATCTCCCCCCTGCTGGCCGAGCGCCTGGACGAGATGTGCGCCTTCGCCCTCAAGGAAATCGAGGCCGCCGGCGGCACCTACAAGAAACGGGAAAACCTGGAATAACGCGGGGCGGAGGCGATGCGGCGACTTTACGGACTGCTGGCGGCCCTGGCGGCCGTCTTTGTGCTGGGCGGCCAGCTTCTGGCCGCCGAAACGGCCAAGCCTTATCGCCTGACCATCCTACACACCAACGACATCCACGCCCGCATGGCGGAGTTCAACCACCTGGGCCAGACCTGCACCCAGGACGAATCCGCCCAGGGCGCGTGCTTCGGCGGCTACCCGCGCATCACGGCCGCCGTGGAGGCCGAGCGCAAGAAAGGCGGCAACACCCTGCTGCTGGACGCGGGCGACCAGTTCCAGGGCACGCTCTTCTACACGGCGCTCAAGGGCAAGCCCAGCCAGACGGCCATGAACGCCCTGCGCTACCAGGCCATGACCTTGGGCAACCACGAGTTCGACGACGGCCCGGCCAACCTGGAGCAGACCTTCTTAAGCGGGCTGAACGCGCCCGTGCTGGCCGCCAACCTGGACGCTTCGGGCGACCCGGCGCTCAAGGCCCGCATCAAGCCATGGACGGTGCTCACCGTCGGCGGGCGCAAGGTCGGCATCGTGGGTCTGGCCAACGAGGACACCTCCCGCCTCTCCAACCCCGGCCCGGAGCTGGCCTTCCACGACGCGGCCCAGGCCCTGCGCCGCTCCGTGCAGGAGCTGGCCGCCCAGAAGGCCGACATCGTCGTCGCCGTGACCCACGTGGGCCTGGAGCGCGACCGGCAGCTTGCCGCCGAGGTGGACGGGGTGGACGTGATCGTGGGCGGGCACAGCCACAGCCTGCTCTCCAACACGGACCCCAAGGCCGCCGCGCCCTACCCCCTGGTGGTCAAGTCGCCCTCGGGCAGGCCGGTGCTCATCGTGCAGGCCGAGGCCTGGGGCAAATACCTGGGCGAGCTCAGCGTGGACTTCGACGCCAAGGGAACGCCCGTCTCCTGGAGCGGCGCGCCCCTGCTGCTGGACGCATCCAAGCCGCAGGACGGGGCCATGCTGGCCAGGGTCCGGGCCATGCAGGAGGAGCTCAAGCCCTACGTGGGCCAGGTGGCGGGCAAGGTCACCGAGAACCTGCTGCCGGACTGCCGCTTCGGCGAGTGCGGCCTGGGGGACATCCTGGCCGACGCCATCCGCATGTCCGCCCGCAACCAGGGCGTGCAGGCCGCGTTCGTCAACGCCGGGGCCATCCGCGCCGGGCTCAAGGCCGGCGACGTGACCGTGGGCGACCTGCTCACCTTCTACCCTTTCACCGACAACGTGGCCACCTTCCAGCTCTCCGGGCGCGACCTGCTCACCGTGCTGGAGCACGGCGTCAGCCTGGCCGACAAGCCCGACGGTTCGGGCACCGGGCGCTTCCTGCAGGTCTCGGGGCTGCGCTACTCCTTCGACGCCCGCCGCCCCCAGGGCCAGCGCATCGTCACCGCGGACATCCTCGATACGGACGGCGGCTACGCCCCGGTGCAGCCCGACAAGACCTACTCCCTGGCCACCAGCGGCTACCTGCTCAAGGGCGGCGACGGCTATTCCATGCTCAAGGAGAAGGCCAAGCGGGTCTACGCCTTCGGCGCGGCCATCAGCGACGCCCTCGCGGATCACTTCGCCGGGCACTCGCCCCTCTCCCCGCGCCTGGAAGGCCGCATCGTCCGCCTGGGCGACGCGCTGCCCAAGTAGACGAAGAGGCCTCCGGCGGCCAGAGAGGGCGCCGCCCTCTCCGGACTCTCCCGCGAGAGGGAGTTCCTCCCTCTCGACTCCCATTCCGCTTCGCGTCCTGGAACGGACACGCGCCTTGTCCGCGTTGCCTCCGCTTGTACCGTTTGTACTGCTTGTACTGCCGCGATGAGACGTGTAGTCTGTCGGGGAGGCCCGGTCCGGAGCGCGCCGCCCGATATTCTTCAAATATATCGGGCGG
>NZ_JAKZKX010000035.1 GCF_022808715.1 Fundidesulfovibrio agrisoli | reverse complement strand
GGCCAAAAAAAACGCCCCGGAGGGCGTCACACGGGGCCTTCGGCGGTTCCCACCCGGAGGGGCCGTCTCCCACTTTGGCCTGATTTTACCACCTGACCCCTTCGGACAGGCCTGCGCCGGGCGGCCGAGAGAATTACGGCCACAGCCAGATCCCCGCGAACACCGCCACGGCCAGGGCCAGCGAGGCCGTCAGGTAGGTCTGCAGCCGCCCGGTCTGCGCCGTGGCCGCAACGCCGCCCAGATGCCCGGCCGCGTAGGCCGCGCCGTCCACCACCATGTCGATGCCCTTGCGGTCGAACACGGCCGCGAAGCGTGCCTTTTCCATCAGCCCGCGCAACCCCACCGTGCGGTAGACCTCGCTCCAGAAGCCGTCCACGAAGGCCAGCGGCTGCGACACGAGCTTGTAGAACACGCGCCCCACGGCCCCGTAGAGCATGTCGAAATCCGCCAGACGCCCGGGCAGCGGCGCCACCACGTTCCTCGCGATCATATACGCCAGCACGCCGAAGCCCGTGAGCATGAGCGACTGCAGCACGCTCCAGGCCGTGTAGGGGTGGAAGTCCACCTTGTAGGGCAGGATGGCGTACAGCGCGCCCGGGAACACGCCCAGGCCCAGGCACACGAGCGACCCTCCGATCATGGCGGCCTTCATGCAATTCGGCACCGGGGCAGCCGGTTCGGCCTGCCCCTTGGGCGCGAAGAACACCAGCCAGGGCAGGCGCACACCCACGGCCAGGATGGCCGCCAGCGCGCCCAGCTCCAGGGCCAGGCCCAGCCAGGTGTTGAAGCCCGAGGCGGCGGAGATGGTCATTGACTTGGTGGTGAACCCGCCGAACAGCGGCAGGCCCGAAGTGCTGGCCGCCGCCGCCAGGTAGCAGGCCGCCACCAGGGGCATGGCCTTGGCCAGGCCGCCCAGGCGCTCCATGCGCGCAGTGCCCGTGGAGGTCAGCACCGCGCCCACGGCCATGAACATGAGCCCCTTGTAGGCCACATGGGCGAAGGCGTGCGCGCAGGCCCCGTTGAGGGCCATCTCGGTGCCCACGCCGATGCCCGCCAGCATGAAGCCCACCTGGGCGATGGTCTGATAGGCCAGGCTGCGCCGGGCGTCGCTCTCGATCAGGGCGTAGACGCCCGCGTAGAGCACCATGGCCGCGCCCGCCACGGTGAGCGGCTCGAACCCGGAGAAGGCCCGGGCCAGCACGTACACCGAGGTCTTGGTGGTGAAGGCGCACAGGTACACCGAGCCCATGGCCGAGGCCTCGGGGTAGGCGTCGGAGAGCCAGGCGTGCAGCGGCACCACGGCCGCGTTCACGGCGAATCCGCCCAGGATCAGCCAGTCGTACAGGGCCAGCGGGCCTGGGGCCACGTGCTCGAAGGCCAGGGAGCCCGTGGCCTTGTAGCGCAGGATCAGCCCGAACAGCAGGAGCAGCCCCCCGAAGATGTGGAACAGGAAGTAGCGGTAGCCCGCGGCCTGGGCCGCGTCCGTGCGTCTGAGCCAGATGAGCAGCGTGGAGCCGATGCTGGTCAGCTCCCAGAACACGAAGAGCGTGAGGTAGTCGCCCGCCAGCAGGCAGCCCAGGGCCCCGCCCACGTGCAGGGCGGCCGCCGCCGGTTCGGCCGGGGCGTCCTGGTAGAGGGCGTACACCGCCGCCAGCAGGGATTGCAGCGCGAACACGTGCATGAACACCAGGGAGAGCTTGTCCGCCCGGGCCAGCACCAGGGTGTTGCCCAGCCAGTGCATCTTCGCCAGCACGACCTGCCCGCCCTCCAGGGAGAAGCTCAGCCACACGGCCGTGGCCACCGCGACCAGCGGAGGGATGAGCGTCAGCGGCTTCCAGTTGAGCCGATTCCTGGCGAAGGGCAGCAGCGCGGCCAGCCCCAGGAAGGCCAGCGAAGGATGCACGAAGCCGATCAAGTCAGCGGCCATCGCCGTCCCTCCCGTTGATCCTGACCAGCGGCCCCAGCATGGCCCCGGCGGCCACGCACAGCGCCAGCCCCCCCAGGAGCCCGAAGGCGGCCCAGAACCCGGGCACGGCCTCGGCCTCGAAGTGCGGATGGTGCGGCAGCACCAGCAGGTTGGCCCCCGCCAGCGCGGCCAGGATCGCCGCCAGGATCTTCCAGTTCTTGCTGCTCACAGGCGTTTCCCCTTCGTCAATGATGGCCCTTCGAGGGAGGAGGGCCTCCGGCGGCCAAAGGGACTTCGTCCCTCTGGACTCCCATCTTGCTTCGCGTTCAGGACGGATGCTCTTGCACCCGACCGCTCGCCCCGACTTTCCGCGCTGGTCCGCGCCGGGTTCCGGGTCGGCCTCCAGGGGGGCACCGCCGGAACCTACAGCCCAATTTCTTTCCCTAAAACCCGCCGAACGCGTTCACGAACCGCAGGAACGTCTCAGGGAAAATGCCCAGGTACAGCGATATCAGCGCCGTGAGCGACAGCGGCACCACCATGGTCAGCGGGGCCTCCCCGCCGTGGTGGTGCTCCGCGCCCTCGGGCGCGGGCCTGAAGAACGCCCGGTACACCACAGGCGCGAAGTACGCCGCGTTCAGCACCGTGGAAGCCCCCAGCACCAGCAGGATCGCCAGCCTGTCCGCCTGGAGCGCGCCCCCTGCCACCAGCCATTTGGTCACGAACCCGCAGGAGGGCGGCACGCCGATCATGGACAGACTCCCCACGGCGAAGGCCGCGAAGGTGAAGGGCATCTTCCGGCCCAGGCCGTCCATGAGGCTGATCTTCTTCACGTGCGCGGCCACATAGATGGACCCAGCCGCGAAGAACAGCGTGATCTTGGAGAACGCATGGTGCGCGATGTGCGCGAGCCCCCCCGACACCGCCAGGGGCGACAGCAGCGCCACGCCCAGGATGACGTAGGAGAGCTGGCTCACCGTGGAGTAGGCCAGCCGGGCCTTGAGGTCGTCCTTGGTCAGGGCGATCACCGAGGCCGCCACGATGGTGAATGCCGCCAGCCAGGCCGTGGCCATGCCGATCCCCAGCGAATCCAGGGCCTGCACCCCGAAGCCGGAGAGCATCACCCGGCTCAGGCTGAACACGCCCGCCTTGACCACGGCCACCGCGTGCAGGAGCGCCGAAACCGGCGTGGGCGCCACCATTGCCCCGGGCAGCCAGTTGTGCAGGGGCATGATGGCCGCCTTGGCCAGCCCGAACAGGTAGAGGAAGTAGGTGACCTGAACCAGCACGGGGTTGGCGTCCTTGGGGAACATGCCGTGCACGATGTCGGTCAGGTTGAACTCCAGGGTTCCGGACAGCACGTAGGTCAGGATCATGGCTGGCAGCAGGAACAGCTTGGAGGAGCCCATGAGGTACACCATGTACTTGCGCGCGCCCGCGAAGCCCTCCTCGTCCTGGTGGTGGGCCACCAGGGGGTAGGTGAAGATGGTGATGACCTCGTAGAACAGGTAGAGCGTGAACACGTTGGCCGAGAAGGCCACACCCACGGCCCCGAAGATGGCCACGGCGAAGCAGAAGAAGTAGCGCGTCTGGGCGTGCTCATCCAGGGAGCGCATGTAGCCGATGTTGTAGCTGGTGGCGAACATCCACAGGAAGCAGGCCACCAGCGCGAAGATCAGCGAGAGGCCGTCCGCGCAGAAGGTCACGGTGATGCCGGGCATCAGCTCGCACACCCGCCACAGCCAGACCTTGCCCGCCAGCACCGCCGGGGCCAGCCAGAGCACTGCGCAGAAGGCCAGGAAGCCCCCCGCGAAGCTCACGGCCTCGCGCAGGTTGGGGCGGTTGCCGAAGCGCCAGACCAGAAAAGGGGCGGCGAAGGTGATCGCCAAGGGGATGAGCAGCCTCGGGCTTTCAAGGAATTCGGCCATCTCCGCCCTACCCCCTCAGCTCCGACACCGCGTCGCTCGCCGCGCTGCCGAAACGTTTGCGCACCACGTAGACGATGGCCAGAACCAGCGTGGATTCAGCCGCCGCGAGCCCCATCACGAAGAGCGCCGCCGCCTGCCCCAGCTCGTGGGGCATGGGCGTGAGCTGCCCCGCTGCCACGATGGAGAGGCCCGCGCCGTTGAGCATCAGCTCCACGCTGATGAGCATGCCCACCAGGCTGGAACGGGAGAGCAGCCCGAACAGCCCCACGGCCAGAAGCCCGAAGGCCACCAGTTGATACAGAAGCAGCGGGCTCATCTGGGCTTCCTCCTCTCGAAGGCCAGCACCACCGCGCCGGCCATGGCCGCGAAGAGCACCACCGAGATCACTTCGAAGCCCAGCACGTACGGGCCGAGGAAGGCCGCGCCGATGTCGGAGGGTGGCACCTCCACGGCGGTTCCCGCGATCTTCGGCCCGTGGCGCAGGCAGGCCGCGGCCAGAAGCCCCGCCACCACAAGCCCGGCGGCCCCGGCGCGCAGGGTGCGTCCGGCGTCTCTGGCTCCGGCTTCCTCCTGCTCGGCCTGGGCCCTGGTGAGCATGATGGCGAAGAAGATGAGCACCACCACCGCGCCCACGTAGATCAGTATCTGCATCAGGGCCACCAGGGGCGCGGCGATGAGCACGTAGAGCGCGGCCACGCCCATCAGCGAGAGCGTGAGCCCCAGGAGAGCGCGCACCAGGCTTTTGGCCGTGACGGCCCAGACCGCCCCGCCCAGGGTCAGCGCGGCGTAGAGCGCGAAGGATACCTGTACCACCAGCTCACGCATGGGCCTTGCCTCCCTTTGGGCCGCCATGGGCCGCCTGGCCGCGCAGGCGCTCCATGAGGTCGAATTCGAAGCGGCCGCGGCTCGCGCCCGCAAGGTACACGTCGTGCGAGAAGCGCAGCGACCCGGCCGGGCAGTTCTGCACGCAGAGGCCGCACAGGCTGCAGGTGTGGTAGACCAGATGGTAGGAGAGCAGCTTGCGCGGCTGCGCCTGGCTGGGCGGCGGCGCCTTGAACTTGGGCCTGGGCATGAGCTGGTCCGCCCCGTTGTGGGATTCGTAGCTCACCGTGGGGTCGGCGGGCAGGTCCTCCGCCACCACCTTCAGGCAGAAGGAGGGGCACAGCTCGGCGCAGAGCCCGCAGCCGATGCAACGGGCCTTGGCCGGGTCCTCGTCGGTGCCCACCAGCTCGATGTGGCCCCGGAAGCTGTCCAGGTGGCTGGGCGGGACCTCCTGCCGGGGGTAGTGGATGGTCTCCTGCGGTTTGAAGAAGTTGGTGATGGTGACGCGCAGGCCCACCACCATGCTCCACACGGCGGCGAGCGCCTGGACGGGTGCTGTCAGAATGGCCATTTCGCGCCTCCCCTACCCGGCCAGCTTCACGGCGAGGGCCGTGGCCAGGAGGTTGACTAGCGCCAGGGGCATGAGCCAGCGCCAGTTGAGGTTGAGCAGCTGGTCGAAGCGCACGCGCGGGTAGGTCCAGCGCATGAAGATCACCAGGGTGACCAACAGGTACATCTTGGCCAGGAACCACCACGGCCCGGGCGCGAACGGCCCCTGGGACCCGCCCAGGAACAGCGCCGTGGCCACGCAGCCCACCACGATCATGTTGGCGTACTCGGCCAGGAAGAAGATGCCGTTGCCCATGCCGGAGTATTCGGTGTGCACGCCCGCCGTCAGCTCGGACTCGGCCTCGGCCAGGTCGAAGGGGGCGCGGTTGGTCTCGGCCACGGCGCACACGAAGTAGATGAAGAAGGCCAGGGGCTGCACGGCCACGTTCCATTGCCAGGGCCAGCCGCCCTGTGAGCCCGCAAGCTGCCGCAGGTCCAGGCTGCCGCACATCAGGGCCACGGCCAGCACGGAGAGCAAAAGCGGAATCTCGTAGGCCACCGCCTGCGACACGGCCCGCGCCGCGCCGAGCAGCGACCACTTGTTGTTTGAGCCCCAGCCCGCCAGACACAGGGCCAGCACGTTGAAGCCCGCGAAGCTCAGGATGAGCACCAGGCCCAGGTTGGTCTGAAGCCCGAAGAGGTTCTCCCCGAAGGGGATGGCGATGAACATGAGCGGCACGGGCATGAAGGCCATGAGCGGCGCGGCCCAGAACAGCAGCCCGTCGGCCCCGGCCGGGGTGGCCAGCTGTTTGCCCACCAGCTTGCCCGCGTCCGCGAAGGCCTGGAGCAGGCCGTGCGGGCCGACCTCGAAGGGGCCGGGGCGGCGCTGCACGTGGCCCGCCACCTTGCGCTCCACGTAGAGCAGCAGCATGCCGTTGGCCGCGATGAAGCCCACGAGGGCCAGCAGGCCCACGCCCAGGCGCAGGAGCTCCGGGGCCACGGCGGCGAGGGACGATCCGTTCATTTCCCGGGCCTCCTTATGCGGTCTGCGGGGGCTGGACAGATGTCCGCACCGGCGTTGGCGCTTACGGCTGGGCCGTTCGCGGGACAAATCACCGGGCGGGCAAGCGGGCGGATGGCCGGGCGGACGCGGGCGCTCATCTGTCGATCTCCGGGATCACGAGGTCCAGGCTGCCCAGGATGGCCACCGCGTCGGAGAGCAGCGTGCCCTGCCCTATCTCGGCGAACAGGCTCAGGTTGGAGAAGCTGGGCGAGCGCAGCTTCACCCGGTAGGGGATCTCGGTGCCGTCGCTGGCCAGGTACACGCCGATCTTGCCGCGCGCGCCCTCCACCGCGAAGTAGACCTCCCCCGCCGGGGGCCGCCACTTGCCGCGCGGAGCGTCGGGGTGGATGCAGTGGCCCTCGGGCAGGCCGTCAATGGCCTGGGCCACTATGGAGAGCGAGGCCTCCAGCTCGTCCATGCGCACCATGTAGCGGGCCATGCAGTCGCAGTCATGGTGGACGGGCACGGCGTAGTCGAACTCGTGGTAGAGGCCGTAGGGCTCGGCGCGGCGCACGTCGTAGCCCACGCCCGAGCCGCGCAGCACCGGGCCGGTGGCCCCGTAGCGCCGGGCGGTCATCTGGTCGATCACGCCCACGCCCTCCAGGCGGCCCCGCAGGATGGCGTTGCCCGTGACCAGCTCGCGGTACATCTCCAGCCGTTCGGGCATGCGCTTCAGGAAGGCGCGGCAGCGGGACACGAACTCGGTGTCGATGTCCGTGAGCACGCCGCCGAAGCGGAAGGAGCTGTAGGTCAGGCGCGAGCCGGTGATGAGCTGGAGCATGTCCATGACCAGCTCACGGTCCTCGAAGGCGTACATGATGGGCGTCACCGCGCCCAGGTCCAGCAGGTAGGCCCCCCACCAGAGCAGGTGGGAGTTGACGCGGTTGAGCTCCGTGCAGATCACCCGGATGTACTCGGCCCGGCGCGGCACTTCCAGCCCGGCCAGCTTCTCGACCGCGCCCGCCCAGGCCCAGTTCCAGGCCAGGGCGTGCAGGTAGTCCACGCGGCCCATGTTGGGGAAGAACTGCACGTAGGCCCTGTTCTGGGCCATGTGCTCGTGCATGCGGTGGATGTAGCCCAGCACGGGCTCGGCCCGCATCACGTATTCGCCGTCCATCTCCAGGAGCACCCGCAGCACGCCGTGCGTGGAGGGGTGTTGCGGCCCCATGTTCAGGATCAGGGTGTCGTCCCGCGCCCCCTCGGCGAAGACGCGGGCGTAGAGGTCTCCCTCGAGCCCCTGGCAGGGGTCAGCCGCTGGCCAGCTCATTGCTCGCCCTCCTCGCCGCAGATGGACATGAGCTCCTCCGCCAGGCTGTGGCCGCCCGCAGGGCCGACCCACTCGCCCTGGGGCCAGACCCTGCCCCGGGGGATGCGCTGCTCGGGCCGCTTGAGAAGCGGGGCCGGGTCCAGGCGCTCGGCCAGCAGCAGCGGCGTGGTGTTGGCCGCGCCGGTGAACTCGATGCCGAAAAAGTCGCAGGTCTCGCGCTCGTGCCAGGAGGCTCCGGGGTAGATGCCCTCGATGGAGGGGCACTCGGGCTTGTCGCGCTCCAGCATGACGCGCACCACCACGCGGCCCGGGCGGGTCCAGTGCGCGAAGTGGTAGAGCACGGCCAGGCCGTCGGCCAGGTCCAGGCCGCAGACGTCCTCCAGGAACCAGTCCTGGCAGAGCAGGCGTTCGGCCACCAGGCGGATGTCGCGGGGCTTGACGTGCAGGGCCGCGTCGCGCCCCGAATCCCCGGTGGGCATGGCCAGCAGCAGGCGTGAAGTGAGCTCGGGCATGCCTATCCCTCCACCAGTTCGGGCACGGGCCAGAAGCGTTTGCCGGCCAGCTTGGCCTGCAGCTGGAACAAGCCCTCCATGAGCGCCTCGGGCCTGGGCGGGCAGCCCGGCACGTAGACGTCAACGGGCACCAGGGAGTCCACGCCCTCCACCACCCCGTATTGGCCCTCGTACTTGAAGGGCCCGCCCGAGATGGCGCAGTTGCCCATGGCCAGCACGAACTTGGGCGCGGGCATCTGCTCGTAGAGCGTCACCAGGGCCGGGGCCATCTTGCGGGTCACGGTGCCCGCCACGATCATCAGGTCGGATTGGCGCGGCGAGGGCCGGAAGACCTCGGCCCCGAAGCGGGAGAGGTCGAAGCGGGGCATGGTCACGGCCATCATTTCGATGGCGCAGCAGGCCAGGCCGAAGGTCATGGGCCACAGCGACATGGCCCGGCACAGGTCGAAAACCTGCTGCGGCAGGGCGAAATCGAGCCGGGGGGGCAGCACCTGGTCGGTGCGCGGGGTCAGCGGATGCGCCTGGGCCACGTGAACACCCCCTTGCGCTGGAAGTAGAGCATCGCCAGCCCGAGCACCCCCACGAAGGCGAACAGCGCCCACAGCGGCCCCCAGCCCCGGCTCTGCGGGTAGGCGGTGGCCACGGGGAAGAGGTAGAGCACGTCCACGTCGAAGGAGAGGAAGATCAGGGCGTAGAGCGAGTAGTTGATGCCGAAGCGCGTCCAGGCCTGCCCGCGCGGCACCATGCCGCACTCGTACGGCTCCGCGAACGCGCCGCCGCTGGTGCGCGGGGCCAAGAGGAACGCCGCCAGCAGGGGGCCACCCGCGAAGGCTATCCCGGCCGCGAGACAGGCGAAGACCGCCACATTGAGCCAACTGAAGACCATTGCGCACCCGCCTCGGATTGTGAAACCATTGGGGGAGACCAGTTAAGGAACTCTATGTGGAAGCGGTGACGAATTGTCAAGAAAAACAAGGCAATGTGCGTTTTTTCCCAACGTGGAACGAAATTGGTGTGATTTCGTGACGCCCAGGAACGTGTTTGAAATAGACTGGACCTATCGTATAAATCAAACCAATCGGGAATAATTATACGTCTTCGGCGACATCCCTCCGGGGCTCGAACGCGCCGGGCACCGGCCCCGAGCGCCTTCGCGCGGACCTTGCATTGTGCTGGGCACCCGAGTAGTTAGGACCACAACACACCCCGCTGCCTACCGGCAGGCCAACCCCTCATCCTAGGGAGTCGCCCGTGCAGTACTCATCACCGCGTCTGAGAACCGCCCTGGTCGTGCTGGCCGCCTGGTGCCTTCTGTTGTCCGGCTGCCAGTCCGCCAAGGAAAAATCAGCAACCGCCGAAGCCGGGCCCGTGCTTCTGGCCGATGCAGGCCAAGCCGCTGGCGGGTCGCCTCTATCTCCCGAGCGAATGGAGTTCCTGGAGAAACGGCGCGCCCGCAAGGAGGCCAAAGGCCCCAAACGTTTCGATCAGCCCAGCGAGGCCCAGCAGTTCTACGCCAGCCAGCGCGCGCCCGTTGGCGAAACCAGCCTGCCCGTGCAGAAGTACATCGAGGCGATCAACGCCACGAAACAGATGCCGGTGTTCTCCAGCCGGCTGAACCAGTCCTTCTCGGCCGACTCCATCAAGGCGCTGGACGCCAAACGCACGGGCACCCTCTCCACCTGGACCTCCATCGGCCCGGGCAACGTGGGCGGGCGCACGCGCGCGCTGGTGATCCAGCGCACGTCCCCCAACATCATGTACGCGGGCGGCGTGGCGGGCGGCGTCTGGAAGAGCGTGGATTCAGGGGCCACCTGGACTCCCCAGGGCGACCTGTTCGCCAACCTGGCCGTGTGCAGCCTGGTCATGGACCCGACGAACCCGCAGGTGCTCTACGCGGGCACGGGCGAAGGCTACTTCAACGCCGACGCGGTGCGCGGCGCGGGCATCTTCAAGACCGCCGACGGCGGCGCCACCTGGACCCAGTTGGCCAGCACCGCCACCAGCGACTTCTATTACATCAACAAGCTGGCCGTGAGCCCCAACAACCACAACCGCATCTACGCGGCCACGCGCACCGGCCTGTGGGTCTCGCCCGATGCCGGTGCTTCGTGGTCCAGGCTGTATGACGCCTCCTCGGTCAACGGCGTGACCGACATGGTGGTGCGCACGGACACCAACCCGGACACCGTGGTCATCGCCTGCGGCATCTTCACCACCGCCACCATCCGCTACAGCAACGACGCCGGGGCCACCTGGAGCAGCTCCTACTCCGAGCCGGGCATGGACCGCACCTCGCTGGCCTTGGCGCCCTCGAGCCAGAACATCGTCTACGCGTTGGTCAGCTCCAACGCCGGAGGCAACTACACCTACGGGATGCAGGCCGTGCTGCGCTCCGTCGACAGCGGCGCGTCCTGGGGCACCCAGGTGCGCAACACCAGCCCAACGAAGCTCAACACAACCCTGCTCAGCAACTCGGTGTACGCCAGCTACGACCTGTGCGGCTGGGGCGCCGCCAAATACTACAACCAAGGCTGGTACGACAACGTGATCGCCGTGGACCCGGTGAACCCCAACATCGTCTGGGCGGGCGGCATCGACCTCTACCGCTCCGACGACCAGGGCCAGAACTGGGGCCTGGCCTCCTGCTGGTGGGCCACACCGGCGCAGAACACCTTTTACGCCCACGCGGACCAGCACGCCATCGTCTTCCACCCCAATTACAACGGCACCAGCAACACAACCGTATTCGTGGGCAACGACGGCGGCATCTTCCGCAGCGACACGGCCCGCGCCGCCACTAACGCTTCGGCATGTCCCTCCTCGGGTGCCGTGACCTGGACCAACCTGAACAACGGCTACGGGGTGACGCAGTTCTACTATGGAGCGGTCTATCCCGGCGGCGCCACGTACTTCGGCGGCACGCAGGACAACGGCACCCCGCGCGGCAGCACCGCCGCCGGGCCCAACGCCTGGACCTCGATATGGGACGGCGACGGTGGCTCCGTGGCGGTCAACCCCCAGAACACCCAGGTGCTCTACGTCGAGAACACCAACGTATCCATCCGCAAATCGACCAACGGTGGGGCGAACTTCTCCAACGCCTACACAGGCATATCGGACACGTTTCCCTTCATCGCGGTCTTCGTCATGGACCCCAACGCCCCCGACACCCTCTGGAGCGGCGGCACCAAGCTCTGGCGCACCACCAACGCCGCCGGACTCTGGACCCAGGCCAGCGCCGTGCTGCCCTCCTCCGGCAAGGTCAGCGCCCTGGCCGTGTTCAAGGGCGACTCCAACCGGGTGGCCGTGGGCACCAACAACGGCTACGTGCTGACCTCCACCGCCGCGCTGGGCACCACCTCGGCAACCACCTGGAGCGGCCCCAAGATCGTGAACGGCTACATATCAAGCGTGGCCTACGCCCCCGGCAACAGCGCCACGCTCTACGCCACCTGCTCCACCTTCGGGCAGCCGCACGTGCTCAAATCCACCGATTCGGGCGCTACCTGGAGCAGCATCAGCGGCAGCGGCGCGGGCGCCCTGCCCGACGTCCCGGCCCTCTCCGTGGCCCCCGACCCCAACAACCCAAGCCGCCTGTACGTTGGCACGGACATCGGGGTGTACGTCACCAACAACGGCGGGGCCAACTGGGCCGTGGAGCACACCGGCTTCGCCAACGTGACCACGGCGAACCTGGTCATCGAACCGCAGACCAAGCGGCTCTACGCCTTCACCCACGGCCGCGGCGCGTGGTACGTGCCCTTGCCGCCCGCGAAACCGGCAGCCGGAAACCCCGGCGTGGACCTCCTGCTGCTGGAGCAGTAGCCCGCCCCCAGGCCGCAAAAACACAAGGCCCCGCCGCCCCCCGGACGCTCGATGCGTCCGGGCGGGGCGGCGGGGCCTTCGACGTTTCCGGCCGGGCGGCTAGCGCTTCACGATCGCGGCCTTGATGATGGCCACGGGCTCCACGGGCACGTCCTGCCGCCGCATTCTTTGATTTCCACCAATCATAAAAACCATCCCCGCGCACCTTCAAGGCAGCTTCACTGGACTCCCGAAACGGATATTGATAGTTGTCCGAAATCTGGCGCCCTTCAAAGCCTGCAACTGGATGTTGGCGGTTCCGGCCCGATGATGCCAGGCCCGACCTTTCTGGGAGCTGCTCCATGCTGGCGACACTCTCTCTTCGGGTTGCTGCATCCGTTTTTCTCCTGACGTTGGGGTTGTATTACGGATGCCCCGTCACCCTCGCTGCGGCCGGGGACGACGATCTCCTCTTGCTCACCGCCGGCGCCCGCGTGCCTGTACGGGGCTCGGCCCAGGCCACCATCGGCTCCCAAGGGGGCAGCCTCCGCGCAGGCAAGGCCCTGGTGGGCTTTCCCGCGGGCGCGGTCCCGGACGGGACCGCCGTATTTCTCAAATGGGTCAAGCCCACGGCCGTATTCGGCACCAGCACTCCACGGGACGCCTACGCCCTGGATATCGGAGCGGCCCCCCCGGCCGGACCGTTGACTGTCCGCGTTTCCAGCTACGGCGGTGCTGACAGGGACGTGAAAGTGGCGCTGTCCGAATCCCTGACGTACAGTAGCTCACAGCGTTATTCCAATCGCCCGAGGCTCGTGACTGGGCAGGTGCGCGCGGGCACGCTCAGTTTCCAGATTCCCGCGCCCGACCTCTCGGCAAGTGCCGCCACACGGGGCGAAGCCCCGGCCCTGCCCCTGGCCCCCCCCGCGCTCTCATGGACGGGTTACGTGTTCACACTTGTCTCGGGCGTGCCGGTGTACCAAAGCGAACACTTCGAGTTGTTCTATCAGGCCGCGCCGGGTGAAGACGCCACCGTACCCGGCGCCATCCTGGCAGCGGCGGAAAAAGCCTTCACAACCCTCACCGATTACGGTTTCCGGTTCAGCTCAGAGCTGAACATGCCCATAGGCCTCTACGCCCAGAACGGCCTGGGCGGCGCATACGGCGAGTGCGTCACGCCGCTCTCCGGCAAGGCCAACCAGTACATCACGCTCAACTACGCCTTCTGCAAGCCTGACAAGATGGTGGATCTTGCGGCCACCATCGGCCACGAGTTTTTCCACATCGTACAGACCATCTACGATCCACGCGGCAGCTTCGGCCTGAACGACCTCCTGGCCACCGCAAATTTCCAATGGCTGATGGACGCCTCCTCGGTGTGGTTCGAGTCCAAGATGGTCACCAATCCGAATTTCGTCTCAAGCGTCTTCCTGGAGAATACCGACAGGGTGCAACGCGGGCTGCAAAGCTTCACGAGCTTCTCCGATGCGCAGTCCATGGGGTACTGGGCCTCGGGCTTCATCCATGAACTTGTCGATGCCTCGGACACCCGCCTCCTGCTTGGCATATGGAACGCCGTCAAAGCCCAGGGGACCAGCCAGTTCGGCTACAGCGACATGGATGCCCTGTTTACGGGGGTGGGCTCCGTGGAGCTGACCGCGCAACGCTGGAAGGCCTTCGCGGGCAAGTTCCTGTCCGGCACCACCGGGCGCCCCGGCTGGCCGCCTACAGACTCCTATGCGGTGCCGGTGGGCAACCGCTGGCACAGTTACTCGGGCCAGGCCCTCACGGAGATATCCAAGGATCTTCAGCCCTTCTCCGCCCAACGTTGGGACTTCTATTTCACCGACATCGACAGCTCCAACGACACCTGGACCTTCAACCTGCTGACCACCACCCCATCCGTGGAGGTTTCGCTCTACAAGGCTGCCGCAATAAACGGCCCGTACTCCCTGCTGGCCAACCTCAGCAGCGACCAACCTCTGCAGGTCACCGTGGCGTCGGGCGACGTGCTGGCCGTCATCGCGGCAAACGCCGACACAACCCCGCCCTACACCTCCACCACCAACGTCCGGTTACGCATGGCCAAAGAGAAACAGGCCTGCCCGTTCTGCGAGGGCGTGCCGGACAATGCCGTCCGGGGCACCAACGTATGGTTCTCCCCCCCCGGCAGCGACATCACCTGGAGCGACCCCGCAAGCGGCACGTTGTTGGCCCGGCAGGTATACGCGGACACGATGTTGTATTCGCTCAAATCCGTGTACTGCTACTATCCGGCAGCCGGGAACCTCCGCAAATACCTGACCTTCGACTGGGACGGCATCACGGGCCAGTACTTCTACGACCAGGCGGGCCTCTACGACGGCTTGATCCGCACCTATTGGTACGGCGGCAGGCTGCTTACCTCCTACACGTATGTCCACGGCACCAAGTGCGGCCCCTTCGCGGAGTACCGGGGCGCAAACTATTCCGTCTCGGAGTCGGGCAACTACGACAGCAACGGCCTGCTCCACGGCCTCTACAAACTGTACGCCTACACCCAGGGCGGCTGCTCCGTAACCATCTGCACCTACACCCACGGCCAGTTGGACTCGGGCTCCTGCGCCACAACCCCCATCACCTGCCCCTGACCGGCGCCGAAAAAAGCCCCCGCTCCGTTTCGCGGAGCGGGGGCTCATTCGTTCAGGTGTGGTCCCCGTGGCTGGCTGTCCGTACTGCGTGCTCACATTGCGTCCAAACACGCCACGACCATACGGTGGGAGAACCAGAGATGCGCCGTTGAAGGCGCGTCCCTGTTTTGATGAACACGACGCTAGCGTGAGACCACCTCGGCCTTGATGATGACCACGGGCTCCACGGGCACGTTCTGGTGCATCCCCATGTTGCCGGTGCGCACGCTCTTTATGGCGTCCACCACGTCCTTGCCCTCCACCACCTTGCCGAACACGGCGTAGCCCCAGCCCTGCGGGGTCTTGGAAGTGAAGTCGAGCATGCCGTTGTTGACCACGTTGATGAAGAACTGCGACGAGGCGGAGTTGGGGTCCGGGGTGCGGGCCATGGCCACGGTGTAGGCCTCGTTCTTGAGCCCGTTGTCGGCCTCGTTGATGATGGGCTTGCGGCCCTGCTTCTGGTTCATGGCCTTGTCCATGCCGCCGCCCTGGATCATGAAACCGGGGATGACGCGGTGGAAGATCAGGCCGTCGTAGAAGCCCTCTTTCACGTACTGCACGAAGTTGTCCACGGTGACGGGGGCCTTGGCGCGGTTCAGCTCCAGCACGATGTCTCCCTTGGAGGTGGTCAGCTTCACGTAGATGTCGCCCTCGGCGGCGTGGGCGGCCCCAGCGGCCAGGGGCAGGAGGCAAAAGGCGGCCGCGAGGGCCGCGCGCAGCAGTGCGGTGATGGTGTGCATGGTTCCTATCCTTCGATGCGGTTTTAGCCTTCGGCCAGGACGGTCCCGGCCGTTAGCCCCCATACCCCGCAACGCGGTTGCGGTAAAGGGCGGGGGCCGGATTGGCCCGACGCAATGAAAAAGGGACGCCCCATGGGGCGTCCCTCATAATCTTGCCCACAGGCCTTCTAGCGCCAGTCCAGGATGACCTTGCCGCTGTTGCCCGACATCATCACCTCGAACCCGGCCTCGAACTGCTCGATGGGGAAGTGGTGGGTCACGATGGGGGTGAGGTCCAGCCCGCTCTGGAGCATGGCCACCATCTTGTACCAGGTCTCGAACATCTCGCGCCCGTAGATGCCCTTGATCTCCAGGCCCTTGAAGATCACGTGGTTCCAGTCCACCGCGGTGTTGGAGGGCAGGATGCCGAGCAGCGCCACCTTGCCGCCGTGGTTCATGTTCTCGAGCATGGAGGAGAAGGCCGAGGCCACGCCGGACATCTCCAGCCCCACGTCGAAGCCCTCGGTCATGCCCAGTTCCTTCATCACCTCGGGCAGTTTCTCCCGGGCCACGTTCACGGTGCGGGTGGCGCCCATCTTCTTGGCCAGGTCCAGGCGGTAGTCGTTGATGTCGGTGATGACCACGTGGCGCGCGCCCACGTGCCGGGCCACGGCGGAGGCCATCACGCCGATGGGCCCGGCCCCGGTGATGAGCACGTCCTCGCCCACCAGGGGGAAGGAGAGGGCCGTGTGCACGGCGTTGCCGAAGGGGTCGAAGATGGCGGCCATGTCGTCGCTGATGTCCGCCGGGATCTTGAAGGCGTTGAAGGCCGGGATGGCCAGGTATTCCGCGAAGGCCCCGGCGCGGTTGACGCCCACGCCCACGGTGTTGCGGCAAAGGTGCCTGCGCCCGGCGCGGCAGTTGCGGCAGAAGCCGCAGGTGATGTGCCCCTCGCCGGAGACGCGGTCGCCGATGGCGAAGCCGCGCACTTCCTGGCCCATCTCCACGATCTCGCCCACGTACTCGTGGCCCACGTGCATGGGCACGGGGATGGTCTTCTGGGACCACTCGTCCCACTTCCAGATGTGTATGTCGGTGCCGCAGATGGCGGTCTTGATGATCTTGATGAGGACGTCGTTGTGGCCCACCTCGGGGCGGGGCACGTCGGCCAGCACGAGGCCCGGGCCGAACGTCTGCTTCACGAGAGCTTTCATGGCGTGTCGCCTCTATTTTTCTTTTTGCTGCGGGCGCTAGGAGATGGCGCCCAGTTTCCTGCCGGTCTTGGCGAAGGCGGCCACGGCGCGCTCGATCTGCTCCGTGCTGTGGGCCGCGCTCATCTGGGTGCGGATGCGGGCCTTGCCCTTGGGCACCACCGGGAAGGAGAAGCCCACCACGTAGATGCCCTGGGCGAGCATCTCCCGGGCCATGTCCCCGGCCAGGCGGGCGTCGCCCAACATCACGGGGATGATGGGGTGGTCCTTTCCGGCCAGCTCGAAGCCCAGGGCGGCCATTTCGCGCCGGAACAACTCGCCGTTGTCCCGCACCTTGGCGCGCAGCCCGGCCCCTTCGGGGCTGTCCAACAGCTTCAGGACCGCCAGGGTGGCCGCCGCGATGGAGGGGCACAGCGTGTTGGAGAACAGGTACGGCCTGGAGCGCTGGCGCAGAAGATCAACGATCTCCTTGCGCCCGGAGGTGTAGCCGCCCGAGGCCCCGCCCAGGGCCTTGCCCAGGGTGCCGGTGACGATGTCCACCCGGCCCTCCACCCCGCAGTGCTCCAGGGTGCCGTGGCCGTTCGCGCCGATGAAGCCCACGGCGTGGGAGTCGTCCACCATGACCAGGGCGTTGTAGCGGTCGGCCAGGTCGCACACGGACTTGAGGTCCGCGATGACGCCGTCCATGCTGAACACGCCGTCCGTGGCGATGAGCTTGAAGCGCGCCCCGGCCGCGTCGGCCTCCTGGAGCTTGGCCTCAAGGTCGGCCATGTCGTTGTTGGCGTAGCGGAAGCGCTTGGCCTTGCACAGCCGGATGCCGTCGATGATGGAGGCGTGGTTCAGCGCGTCGGAGATCACGGCGTCCTCTTCGGTGAGGATGGTCTCGAACAGGCCGCCGTTGGCGTCGAAGCAGCTGGAGTAGAGGATGGTGTCCTCGGTCTTGAGGAAGGCCGACAGCGCGGCCTCCAGCTCCTTGTGGATGGTCTGGGTGCCGCAGATGAAGCGCACCGAGGAGAGGCCGAAGCCGTAGCGGTCCAGCCCTTCCTTGGCGGCGGCGATGAGCCTGGGGTCGTCTGAGAGGCCCAGGTAGTTGTTGGCGCAGAAGTTGAGCACCTGCGCCCCGGAGGCCAGGGTGATGCTGGCGGACTGGGGGCTGGCGATGACGCGTTCGTCCTTCTGGAAGCCGTCGGCTTTGATCTGGTCCAGCGAGCCTTGCAGGTGGGCCAGGAAGCGCTCGTTCATGTCTTGCTCCTCCTGCTTTTTATTCGGTTGCTTCGAAGCGGCCCGCGTCGCGGTTCTTGCGGACCTTGTCCGCCCGGAACACCTGGCCGCTCATCGAAATATACACCCCGGGCGGCAGCGACTGCACCGCGCCCACCGCGCAGCCAACGTTGAACACGGCGTCCGTGCCCTTGAAGCGCGCCGGGGACATGGCCCCGGTGAACACGATCACCTTGTCGGGGATGTCCATGAGCACCTTGGCGGAGAGCACCATGCTGTCCGTGCCGTGGGTGATGAGCACGTATCTGCCGGGGTGGGCCTGCACGCGGCTGCGCAGCAGCTGCCTGTCCTCGTCGGTCAGGTGCAGGCTGTCCTTGCGCAGCACCTCCTCCACCTCGAAGGGGAAGGTGACGTTGGCCTCCTTGAGGATCTCACCGGCCTGGGGCTCGCCCACGGCGTAGTCGGAGAGGTCGTCGAAGTAGATCTTGTCGATGGTGCCGCCCATGGAGAAGATTTTCAGGTTCAAAGCGTGCCTACCTTGGGTGACGGCCCGCCGCGCGCGGCGGGCCGGGATTGGAATGGATCAGATGCCGCAGCTGCACTCTTCCCCGTCCGGGGAGTAGGGCCTGGGCGAAGGCAGGGGGGCCAGCATCTGGCCGGGGTCGAGCACCTCGGCCAGGCGCTCGGCGCTCCAGCCGAGCATTTCGGCGGCGGCCTCGGCCACGCTCACGCCCTTGTGCAGGGCGGCGCGGGCGATGTGGCTGGCGGACTCGTAGCCCACGTGGGGCACCAGGGCCGTGGCCAGGCCCAGGCTCTGCTCCACGAAGGCCCGGCAACGGGCCTCGTCGGCCTCGATGCCGCTGACGCACTTGTCGGCCAGGGTCAAGCAGCCGCGCTTGAGCAGCATGAGTGAGCCGAACAGGTTGTGGGCCAGTACGGGCTCCATGGCGTTGAGCTCGAGCTGCCCGGCCTCGGCGGCCAGGGTCACGGTGAGGTCCGAGCCGATGACCTGGAAGGCGATCTGGTTCACCACCTCGGGGATCACGGGGTTGACCTTGCCGGGCATGATGGAGGAGCCCGGGGCCATCTCGGGCAGCTTGATCTCGCCCAGGCCGCAGCGCGGGCCGGAGGAGAGCAGGCGCAGGTCGTTGCAGATCTTGGAGAGCTTCACGGCGGTGCGCTTGAGCACGCCGGAGAACTGCACGTAGGCCCCGGCGTCCTGCGTGGCCTCCACCAGGTTCTCGGCCAGGATCATCTTCTGCCCGCTGACCTCGCAGAGCAGCTTCACGGCCAGGGCCGGATAGTCGTCCGGGGCGTTGATGCCGGTGCCGATGGCCGTGCCGCCCAGGTTGATCTCGCGCACCAGGTCCAGGGCCTCCACCAGGCGCTGCCTGTCCTCGCCGACCATGATGGCCCAGGCGTGGAACTCCTGCCCCAGGGTCATGGGCACGGCGTCCTGCAGCTGCGTGCGGCCGATCTTGATGATGTGGGCGAAGCGGCGGGCGCGGTCTTCCAAAGCCCTGGCCAGGCGGCCCATGGCCTTGTGCAGGTTCAGGCCCATGTACACCAGGGCCAGGCGGATGGCCGTGGGATAGACGTCGTTGGTGGACTGGGAGAGGTTGACGTGGTTGTTGGGGTGCAGGCGGGCGTAGTCGCCGCGAGGATGGCCCAGGCGCTCCAGGGCGAGGTTGGCGATGACCTCGTTGGCGTTCATGTTGCTGGAGGTGCCCGCCCCGCCCTGGATCACGTCCACCCGGAAGTGGGCGCGGTGCTTGCCCGCCAGCAACTGGTCGCAGGCGTAGGCGATGGCCTGGGTGCGCTCGTCGTCCAAGAGGCCCAGGCGGTTGTTGGCCAGGGCCGCCGCCTTCTTGATGGCGGCCAGGGCCTTGATGAACTCCGGATAGTGCGAGATGCGCACCCCGGTGATGTTGTAGTTGTGGATGGCCCGCTGGGTCTGGATGCCGTAGAGGGCGTCCGCGGGAACGGGCAGAGACCCGAGGCAGTCGGATTCCATCCGGTGCTCGGCCGGGCTTTGCCCGGCCTGCCGGTTTCCGTCCGCCCCGGGGTTATCGGGTAGCGAACTGTCCATGGAGCTATCCTCCGAGATAGGCCTGGCAGACCCTCTGGTCCGCGATGAGCTGCTCGCCGGTGCCTTCCAGGACCACGGTGCCGGTCTCCAGCACGTAGGCCTGGTGGGCCACCTTGAGGGCCGCGAAGGCGTTCTGCTCCACCAGGAGCACGGTCATGCCGCGTTCCTGGTTGATGGTCTTGATGATCTCGAACACGTCGCGCACCACCAGGGGGGCCAGGCCCAGGCTCGGCTCGTCGAGCATGACCACCTGGGGCTTGCCCATGATGGCCCGGCCCAGGGCCAGCATCTGCTGCTCGCCGCCGGAGAGGGTGCCGCCCTTCTGGTCCTGCCGCTCCTTCATGCGCGGGAAGAGCTCGAACACCCAGGCCAGGTCGGCTGCGATGCCGTCCTTGTCGTCCCGGCTGTAGGCGCCCAGGTGCAGGTTCTCCATGACCGTGAGGTGCGGGAAGATGCGCCTGCCCTCGGGGGCCATGACGATGCCCGCCTTGACCACCTCCACCGGATTCAGCCCCAAGAGCTCGCGGCCGTTGTAGGTGATGGAGCCCTTCTTGTTCTTCACCAGCCCGGCGATGGCCCGCAGCGTGCTGGACTTGCCCGCGCCGTTGGCCCCGATGAGGGTGACGATCTTGCCCTGGGGCACCTCCAGCGAGACGCCCTTCAAGGCGTGGATGCCGCCGTAGTGCACGTGGAGGTCGGTAATCTTAAGCATCGCAGGCGTACTCCTCTCCCAGGTAGGCTTCGATCACCTTCGGGTTGGACTGGATGGCCGCCGGAGCGCCCTCGGCGATGGTCACGCCGTAGTCCAGCACCCACATGTGTTCGCAGATTTCCATCACCAGCTTCATGTCGTGCTCGATGAGGAGCACCGTGAGGTCGAACTGGTCCCTGATCTGGCGGATGAAGCCGATGAGGTCCTGCGTTTCCTGGGGGTTCATGCCCGCGGCGGGCTCGTCCAGGAGCAACAAGCTTGGGCGGGTGGCCAGGGCCCGGGCGATCTCCAGCCTGCGCTGGGCGCCGTAGGGCAGGCTGGAGGCCTGCTCGTTCTCCAGATGGGCCAGGCCCACCACGTCGAGCAGCTGCAGGGAGCGCTCGCGGATGGCCTTGTCCTCCCTGAAGGCGGAGGGCAGGCAGAACACCGAGGCCAGCCAGCTCGACCTCTGGCGCACGTAGCTGCCGATCATCACGTTCTCGAGCACGGTCTCGTTGCCGAAGAGGCGGATGTTCTGGAAGGTGCGCGCGATGCCCGCCCGGCAGACCTCGTGCGGGGGCAGGCCGGTGAGCTCGCGCCCCATGAACACGTTGCGGCCCTCGGTGGGCTTGTAGAAGCCTGTGATCATGTTGAAGCAGGTGGTCTTGCCCGCGCCGTTGGGGCCGATGAGCCCGGTGATGCTGCCCTTGGGCAGGGCGGCGCTGAAGCCGCTCACGGCGGTGAGGCCGCCGAAGCGCATGGTCAGGCCGGTGGTTTCGAGCACGATGTCCTTGTTCATTGGGCCAGGCCTCCTTTGCCGCTGCCGGGCTTTCCGCCGAGGCCGAGTTTGGAGCCCACGGCCTGCCAGGAGAACTCCCGCATGCCCATGAGGCCCTCGCGCCTGAAGAGGATGACCACGATGAGCGCCAGCGAGAACACCACCATGCGCATGCCCGGGATGCCCGCCAGCTCGAAGTCGCCGATGAAGACCGGGTTCTCCACCACGCGCAGCCACTCAAGCAGCACCGTGATGCCGATGCCCGCCAGCACCGAGCCCGTGAGCGAGCCCAGCCCGCCGGTGACCACGATCATCAGCACGTTGAAGGTCAGGGTGAAGAGGAACATCTTGGGGTCGATGGTGGTCAGCAGGCTGGCCAGCAGCGCGCCGCCGATGCCCGCGAAGAAGGAGCCCACCGTGAAGGAGAGCAGCTTCATGCGGAACACGTTCACGCCCATGGCCTTGGCCGCGGTCTCGTCGTCGCGGATGGCCTTGAGCACGTTGCCCGTGTTGCTCTTGAGCAGCCGCACGATCACGTAGAGCGTGACCACGCACCAGCCGAAGTTCCACCAGAGGTTGGCGTAGGCCGGGATGCCCTTGAACCCGAGCGCGCCGTTGGTCACGCTGGTCATGTTGGTGGCGGCCACGCGCACGATCTCGGCGAAGCCCAGGGTGGCGATGCCCAGGTAGTCGTCGCCGAGGCGCAGGAGCGGGAAGCCGATGATGAAGCCGAACAGGGCCGCCACGAGCCCGCCCGCCAGGGTGGCCACCACGAAGGGGGCCTGGGCGTCCTGCACCCACTGGGCCGCGCCGCCGATGATGAAGAGCGTGTCCTTCTGGTCCGGCGTGAGGATCAGGATGGAGCAGACATAGGCGCCGATGGCCATGAACCCGGCGTGCCCCAGGCTGAACATGCCCGTGAACCCGTAGATCAGGTTGAGCGACAGCGCCAGGATGATGTTCACGGCGATGAGGTTGAGGATCTGGATCTTGTAGCCGTCCAGCGAGCCCTGGGCCCACCAGATGAACAAGCCCAGCGCGGCCACTGCCAGCACGTTGAGGATGGTAAGAGTGCCGCGGTTCATTACACCTTGTCCTCCACCCGAGCACCGAACAGGCCGGTGGGTTTGAAAAGCAGGACGCCGATGAGCAGGATGAAGGCGAAGGCGTCGCGGTAGCCGGCCAGGTCAGGGAAGAAGGCCACGGTCATGATCTCGATGAAGCCGAGGACCACGCCGCCGACCACCGCGCCCTGGATGGAGCCGATGCCGCCGAACACGGCGGCGATGAACGCCTTGAAGCCCGGGATGGTGCCCATCATCGGCTGGATCTGCGGATAGCGCAGGGCCCACATGATGCCGCTGGCCGCGGCCAGGCCGGAGCCGATGCCGAAGGTGATGGCGATGACCCGGTTCACGTTGACGCCCATGAGGTAGCTGGTCTCGATGTCCTTGCTGATGGCGCGCATGCCCAGGCCCGTCTTGGTGCGGTAGACGATGTAGAGCAGGCCGAGCATGAAGAGCACCGAGAGCACGGGCACGAAAAGTGTGATGGGCAGGATGCGCACCGCGCCCACGATCCAGGGCTGCTCCATCCATTCGGGGCGGTACACGCCGCGCGGGATGGCCTGGAAGAACACGATGGCCACGTTCTGCAGGAAGAACGAGACGCCGATGGAGCTTATCAGCGCCGAGATGCGCGGGGCGTCCCGCAGGGGGCGGTAGGCGATGCGGTCCACCATGATGCCCAGGCCCGCGGTGAACACGATGGAGGCCGCCACGGCCAGGGGCCAGGGCAGGGAAAAGAGGCTGACGCCCCAGAAAACGAAGTACGCGCCCAGCATGAATATCTCACTGTGGGCGAAGTTGATCAGGCGCAGGATGCCGTAGACCATGGTGTAGCCGATCGCGATGAGAGCGTAGAGGCTGCCCAGGGTGAGGCTGTTGAGCGCGTGCTGAATGAACATTTCGGGGGTCATGAGAAAGTCCTTCTTGTTGTGCCGCCAGCGGACGCGGGGAGGGCCGTCGCCCCCCCCTTGTCCGAATGGTTCGTCAACGGCTCAAGGCCGGATCACATTACAGCTCGGGAGTGATCTCGCCTTCGTAGACCTTCTTGCCGTCCTTGATGATGATCATGCCGATGGGCTTCACGGCGTCGTGGGTCTCGTTGATGGTGGTGGCGCCGGTCACGCCTTCGAAGCCCTTGGTCTCGGCCAGGGCCTTGGTGATGTCCTCGGGCTTGGCGGAGTTGGCGCGCTTGATGGCGTCGAGGATGATCATGTAGGCGTCGTAGCCCAGGGCCGCGTTCACGTTGGGCTCCTTGTCGGCCGAGTGGGTGGCCTTCCAGGCGTCGGTGAACTTCTTGGCGGTGGGGTTCATGTTCTTCATGGACGGGTCGTAGGGGAAGGTGGTCTGCACGAAGCCTTCCACGGCCTTGCCGCCGATCTTCACGATGTCGGGGTTGTCCATGGCGTCGCCGCCCATGATCTTGAAGGTGGCGCCCAGCTCCTTGGCCTGCTTCATGATGATGGCGCCTTCGGCGAAGTAGGAGGGGATGAACAGGACGTCGGGCTTCTCGGAAATGATCTTGGTCAGCTGCGCGGTGAAGTCCTGGTCGCCGGACTGGTAGTTCAGCGTGGCCACGACCTGGCCGCCCAGCTTGGTGAAGGACTTCTTGAAGAAGTTGGAGAGGCCCACGGAGTAGTCGTTGGCCACGTCGACCAGCATGGCGGCCTTCTTGAAGCCCAGGGTCTTGTAGGCGTAGGTGGCGGCGCCGGCGCCCTGCAGGGGGTCGATGAAGCACACGCGGAAGATGTACTTCTTGCCCTGGGTCACCAGGGGGTTGGTGCAGCTGGTGCCGACCTGGGGAATGCCGGCCTTCTCGGAGACTTCGCCGCCGGCCATGGCCAGGGAGGAGCCGTAGGTGCCGATGATGGCCTGGACTTTTTCCTTCTCGATCAGGCGCTTGGTGGCGTTGGCGGCCTCGACCTTGTCGGACTTGTTGTCCACGACGAACAGCTCGACCTTCTTGCCCAGGACGGTGCCGGCTTCCTTGTGAGCCATCTGCACGCCCTCAAGCTCCAGCTGGCCGCCGAAGGCGTTCTGGCCGGTCAGGGGCAGGAAAACGCCGATGCGGACGGTGTCGTCGGCGGCCAGGGCCAGGCTGGCGAACCCGAAGATCGCAGCCATGCACAGTGCGAGAATCCTTTTCATCCAACTTCCTCCTCGGTTCACGTTGCTTCCGGCCTGCGGACGGCATGCCCCGCATGCGCGCTCCGGCCGGAACGGTTGCATCCGTTGCGGGGCCCGCCCTAGAGCGAGACCACCGCGGAAATCTTTTTGGCCAGCTCCACCAGATAGGTGGAATAGAGCCGCTCGAACTCCTTCATGGTGTGGGTGTCCGTGGCGGAGTCGAAGCTGACGCCCCCGATGACCTTGTTGGTGCGCAGGCTGTAGAGCGGCGCGCCGATGGCGATGAGCCCCGGCACGGATTCCTCGTTGTTGTAGGAGTAGCCCAGCTCGGTGACGCGCCTGAGCTCCTCCAGGAGCTCCTGCTTGTCCGTGATGGTCTTGTCGGTCTTGGGATGCAGCTCCAGGCGCTCCACCAACTGGCGCAGCTCCTCGGGCTCCATGTAGGCCATGGCCGCCTTGCCGGTGGCCAGGTAGTAAAGGTCGGAGGCGTAGCTGAAGCTGCGGAAGGCCGTGGTGTATTTGGATTCCCGGCGGTAGATCAGGTAGATGGCGTCGCCGGAGACGATGCCCACGTCCACGTGCACGTTGTGGCGCTCGTGGGCTTCGTCCACCAGGGGCTTGACCAGGCGGACGATCTCGCTGTTCTCAAGCATGGCGTGGCCCAGGGCCAGGCTGCGCACGCCGAGTTTGTAGAGGCGGGTGCGCTCGTCGCGCTGAAGGTAGCCCAGCTCGCAGTAGGTGTTGACGTAGCGGTAGACGCTGGTCTTGTTGATGCCCACGCGCCCGGCGATTTGGTTGAGGGTGTACCCTGCGTCCGACACGCCGAAGAGGTCCAGTATCTTCAGACCCTTGGCCAGGGTTTCCGATGCATTGTCCTTGCTCTTCAAAGCGGTTCTCCAGGGGCTTGTTCGCCCGCTCTTCGCAGCGGGTGGAGCCGTGTGGCTTCGTGTGGCGAACTGTTCCTCTCACCGGAACGACTGTTTGAATTGTCGCCACCCTCTATTTCGACAGGGGATTTTTGTCAAACAAATAATCCCCCTTGATTTCGCTCATATTTTACAATTTCCGCAATCCAACCGAAACTTTCGCTTCTGTAATCCGCCCCCGGACACATTTTTTGTTGACTTCTCCGCCTGCAGGGTAGAAAGGGTCCTTGTTCCCCGGTGAGTGAGGCTCCCGCGCGACACACAGGCCACTGCCCTGCCCCGTCCAAAGACGTCCGCAGGGTAGAACAGGCATTCCCGGATTAAGGGTCTGCCCAAGGTGGCTGAGGCTTTCGCCTCTTACGGTGCGCGGTGCTGAAGCTTGAACCAGGGGGAAACGGCTGCTGGCCCCCGATGGCCATTTTCCGCCCTTTCCCCCGTGCCCGTGGGAAAGGGTTTTTTGTTTTGCAACCTCAACCGGAGCTCGACCGAATGGACGCCGGTCCTACACACCCTAGTAGCGATTGCGAACACTTGCGCTCCGTGGAATCCGCCGCCTAGCCGACCCGACCTCCCCTGGTCCCGACGCCCCGGCAGCTTCCACGGACATCCATGGATAGCAGCCGGCAGGCGAAGGCCCCCCAAGTTCCCTTCTCCTCCGACTTGCAGCCGTATAGGCGGACGCCTCGCGTCATGCCCCTGCGGTCAACCGCGCAACGACACGGAGGACAAGCCAATGTCCAACGACGCCATGGCCATGGCCGCCCCCGCCGGGGCCGTCACGGTCAAGAAGAAATGGATGCGCGAGGTCGTGACCTTCCTGATGGTCTTCGGCCCGGGCATCATCGTGATGGAGGCCGACAACGACGCCGGCGCGGTCTCCACATACGTGCAGGCCGGGGCCCAGTACGGGCTGCACCTGCTCTGGGTGCTGGCGCTGCTGCTGCCCGTGACCTACCTCGTGCAGGAGATGGTGGTCCGCCTGGGCATCGCCACGGGCCAGGGCCACGCGGCCATGATCTACAAGCGTTTCGGCAAGTGGTGGGGGCACTTCTCCCTCATCGACCTGCAGCTCGTGAACTTCCTGACCCTGGTCACGGAGTTCGCGGCCATCGCCCTGGCCCTGGGTAAGCTGGGCATCCCCCCGGTGTGGGGCGTGCCCGCCGCGGCCGTGGGGCTCCTGCTGCTGGTGCTCACGGGCAGCTACCTGCGCTGGGAGCGCATCGTGGTCTGCCTGTGCCTGGTGGACATGGCCTGGCTGTTCATCGCCTGGCGCACCGGCCCCGGCGCGAGCGCGGCCCTGAGCCACGCCGTGGCCCCCACCCTGCCCCCGGGCGGTCTGACCTCCGACCTGGTCTACCTGGTCATCGCCATCGTGGGCACCACCATCGCGCCCTGGCAGTTGTTCTTCCAGCAGAGCTGCGTGGCGGACAAGCGGTTGCGCTTCTCCGACCTGAAGTTCGCCCGGCTGGACACCCTGGTTGGCGCGGTTTTCACCATCATCGTGGCCGGGAGCATGATGGTGGCGGGCAGCGCGGCCTTCAGCCACGGCATCCCCTTCGAGGACCCGGCCCAACTGGCCATGGAACTGGCCGGGATCGCCGGCGAGGGCGTGCGCTACGCCATCCTGCTGCTGATGATAAACGCCGCCATCCTGGGCGCCACCACCATCTCGCTCTCCAGCGCCTGGGCCTACGGCGAGGTGAAGGGCTGGCCGCACAGCCTGCACAAGAAGATCAAGGACGCGCCCGGCTTCTACGGGGCCTACGCCCTGTTCGTGAGCCTGGCCGCCGGGCTGGTGCTCATCCCCGGCGCGCCGCTGCAGGTCATCATCCTCTCGGTGCAGGTGCTGGCCGGGATCATGCTGCCCTCCGCCATCGTCTTTCTGCAGCTCCTGCTGAACGACAAGGAGCTCATGGGCGAGGAACTGGTGAACAAGCCCTGGAACAACGTGGCCAACTGGACCATCATCGTCGTTTTCTTCGGCCTCTCCCTGATCCTTGCGGCCCAGGTGCTGCTGCCCGAAATTTTCACGTTCTAACCGGAATCGAAAAGGAGACCATCATGAACTGCACGAACACTTCCCCCGCCGCCATCGCCGCCGTTGAGGAAAGCTACGTCGTGGTCCACCCCTGCTTCGACGCCCCGGAAGCCAAGCGCGACCTCGACTCCCTGGGGCCCATGAAGCTCTCCCGCTCCGGGCGCATCGCCCTGTTCGGCCTGCGCGCCTACCTGGTGCTGATGATGGGCATGGTGGCCTACCGCGCCCTGGACATGGCCGGCGTCATCACCCACCTGAAAGGATAGCTCCCAGCCTTCCCACGCCGCTTTCGGCGTTCAAAGCGGGGATGCGGCCTAGCCGCGTCCCCGCTTTTGTTTTCCATATCCTGGATGCTGCACTTGTCCGCGCCGGACGCGAAGCGGAATGGGATTCCAAAGGGAGGAACTCCCTTTGGCCACCGGAGGTATCTTGATCTCTCGGGTTTCAGCCTAGGAAACGCCTCCGGCGGCCAAAGGGCCTTCGGCCCTCTGGACTCCCCTTCGGCTTCGCGTTGTTGCGGCAAGCTCGGGGCTCGGAAGGTCAAACTACTCGGACCGGTCCGGCATGCCGAAGCCCACATGGTCGGCATGAACGGCTGGCATGCACACTTTGCCGTGATGAAC